>NZ_JBMWAN010000011.1:0-2163 GCF_049546785.1 Nitrospira sp. NS4
ACTGGACGTTGCCGGACTGCGGCTCGACCTTTCCGGCATCGATCAGGAACTCGAACGCGTTATTCCCGACCACGAAATAATTCGCATAACTGGCCAGCAGCGGCCGTGGCTGGCCGGCCGGCTGCGCCGGGTCCGGCGGGGCGTCCTGGAGTGGCTCGATGACGTGCACACGGCCTCCTTGCATGGCGACGGGCGGTCTGTCCGTCGATCTTCGCAAGGAGCGGGCCAACCCGCGCGCGCTGACGCAAGCGCATGATTTGCCGTGGAATTTCCCGGTCGGACCGGAATGCGTGAAGGCTGCCGGGCTGTACCATGTGACAGCCGCGCTGTCACACTGATGCAGTGTTGCCGGCGTCCAGGTTGTACTTGGCCAGCTTGCGGTACAGCGTCATGCGCGACCAGTTCATCTGGCGCGCCGCTTCCATCTTGTTCCAGTTGGTCTGGCGCAGCACCGAGACCAGCCGCTCGCGCTCATGTTCGCCGGCGGAAAAGTCCTGCACGAACAGGCGGCGAAACGCCGGCGGCAGATCGCCCAGCCCGAACGGGCGCCCTTCCGGCGCATCGATGAACAACGCCTCGACCAGGTTGCGCAGCTCGCGCACATTGCCCGGCCACGGGTAGTGCCGCATGCATTCGAGCAACGCCGGATCGGGCCGCCCCACCCGCATCGCACGCCGCTGGTTGTGTTCGGCGACGAAGTGATCGACGATCGACGCGATGTCTTCCGGCCGCTCCCGCAGCGGCGGTATCTCGATGCGCGCGACGTTCAGGCGATAAAACAGATCGGGGCGGAAACGGCGTTCGGCGACCAGGTCCTCCAGTCTTTCATTGCTGGCGGCCACGATCCGGACGTCGACCGCGCGTCGGCGCAGCGAGCCGACCGGCATCACCGTGCGGTCTTCGAGCAGGCGCAGCAGCTTGGCCTGGACGGCGGGCGGCATCTCGCTGACTTCGTCGAGGAACAGCGTGCCGCCGTCGGCCTCGACGAAGCGGCCGGGAAACGCGTTTTGCGCGCTGGTGAAAGCGCCACGCTCGTGGCCGAACATCTCGGATTCGAACAGGCTGTCAGGCACGGCGGCGCAGTTGACCGCGATGAACGGCTTGCCGGTGCGGGCGCTGAGGCGATGGACGGCGGCGGCGACGCGCTCCTTGCCGGTGCCGGTTTCGCCGGTCACGAGCACCGTCGTATCGGTCTGCGCGACCTTCGCCAGATAGCGGCGCAGGTCGGCCATCGCCGGGCTCGTGCCATGCAGCCCGAGTGACGTCGCCTGAATGCTTCCGGTCGTGCTCATGTGCGCGCCGCTCGGCTAGCAAACCGCTGACGGGTTATGCGCAGCCCCGATTTTCATCGCCACTTTCCCCCCGCTGGATATTGAGGAACAAGGCAACCATCCTCGATGGCGATTGTCGGCACGCGTTTAATTAGTACTTGGCGATGCGTATTGAATGGATAACCGCGTGTCCCGGCGCCGGCTGATAATCAGTGTAGTGTCATTATCGATATTCGTACAACCTGCCGACTACCGGCGCTTGCGCACGAAATGCCGGCCGCCGATGCGCCGGCGCAAAAAGCGAACAGGCCATTTCACGAATTTTTCATAATGGCATCGACTGGCCAACGAGTTTGGTCCGGGCATGCCGACTATCCACGGCCGGGTTGCCCACCCCGCATCGTGCGTTATCGCATGCGCGGGCGCCGTGCCATACGAATCTCCGCGTTACCCTCAGCCCGTCCGACGCGCACTCCGCACCGGCTCACGCGCCGGCATCTCGACCGCAGATTGCATGAACCGCTGATCGACCGTCGCGGAGATGCGTCGTGCGGTTTCGCACAGCGCGACGCCGATCTGCCTGATCGACATCGCCCCGGCCTCTCCGGAGAGCGCCAGATATGGGCAAGCGAGGATGGCGATTGCCGAGCCCGACTTGTCGACGATCGGCGTTGCGATATCCGTGATGCCGGGAATGCGCTCATTCGGGCGGCAGATATAGCCGTCTGCCTGATGGGTCGGCAATGCTTCGTCACTGCGCGGCTGGTTCCACGACTCGACATCGTGCCCGACGCTCCGCAGCAATCGGGTTCGCACGTCTTCGTCCTGCAAAGCCAGATACATCTCGCCCGCGGCGCTGCCGTGCAGCGGAACGCGCGTGCCGGCCCGGACC
>NZ_JBMWAN010000005.1:0-281868 GCF_049546785.1 Nitrospira sp. NS4
GGGAAGCGGTTCGAGATGTACAACGATACCGTCCTGGGCTTCAACAAGTCGGGCAAGGAAGTGGCGCGTATTCAGGTCGAAGAGCCGATCTACATTCGGCCGGCCGAGCGCGTGACCTGGCTGTAAGATCTTTCGAACTCATGGGAGGGGATCCCCCTTCCATGAGCTCGAAGAAAGTCACAGCCAAACAATGACCAATCCTATGAAGCGCAAAATGGTCCTGAGCTTCCTCGTAGTGGTTTTGCTGTGTGTGGTACTCGGAATCCAAGCAGGGGGTATGAGTCGATGGCAGACCGCACAGGATGATCGAGACCGCTATGTTCATATCAAACAGGACCTGCTTCGCCTCGAACGTCTCGTAACTGATGTGGATAACGGCTTTCGAGGCTATGTCTTGACGAAAGAAGGCAGATTTGTAAAACCCATGGTTGCTGCCGAATCTGACATCCCCAGTCTTGTAGACCGTCTGGGCACCATGACAGGTCCGTGGCCGGATCTTCATGCACATGTTGAGATGCTCACCGGTCAGGTGAAAGAACTCCTTGAGACAAAACGGCGACTCTCAATGGATCTTGTACTTGGACGTGAAGAAGATGTCCTGAGCTACATCCGAACGGGAGAAGGACTAGAGTTGGAGAACATCATTGTCGTGGCGTTTCAAGAGGTGGAGTACAGAATGGCCCAACGCGACAGAAAGACAATGCAAGATCGTGAGGACGTGCGGGTGTGGACCCATCTCATCCTCGCAGTAACGACTCTCGGCACGCTCGTCATCGGAATGAGCATGAATCGCTTGGCAACATGCTTATCCGAAGCGATCTTTGCGCCACGCGCAAGTATTTGTCCAAAATGACTGCCGCTGTTCATCAAGCCGATTAACCTTTGCCTGAGCTATAAGGTAAGCAATGGGTGATACATGCTCCTCCAGGAAACAAGCTTGCGCTGCTCTCGGACCTACCCAGGCTACAGATTTATCATCACCGGCGCTGCGATCGATACATCAGCCGGGTGTGTCCCTGCCCGGGGGATTTCCGATGCGGTGCATCCAGGACAGCTTTCGCGCCTTATTGGCCGTCACAAATGTGCTGAACTCTCAGCCCGATAGCGACAGTCTATGGCGCGCGATAACCGAACAGATTCGTAAGGTATTGCCCTGGGAGCGGGCCGGAATTACGCTCTATCATCCGGAATCCGAGTCCTTTCGTTTCTACGCGGTTGAAACCAGCATGCCGAACCGTGTGTTACAGCGCGATGCGGTCATTCCGAAGGCAGGCAGTGCCGTCGGTTGGGTTTACGATCACCGGGCAATCCATATCCGACCGGATCTCACCCTGGAACGCACGTTTCTGGAGGACCATTATTATGCCCAGGAAGGGCTGGGGCGGATGATCAATCTGCCACTTTCGATAGGCGAGCGCTGCATTGGCACCTTGAACATCGGCAGTGTAGAACGGGGTGCACCAGACCCAGCGCATTTGGAATTTCTCCAGCTGGTCGCGACGCAAATTGCCTATGCTATCGATCACGTCAAGGCCTACGAGCAAATCGATCGTATGCGTCACCAACTGGCGCGCGAGAACGAGTATCTGGTCGAAGAATTGAAGCTGACCCATAACTTCGGGGCGATGGTGGGGCTCAGCGCCTCCTTTCGCAAAACGTTGGCGCAGGCAGAAGCGGTGGGTCCGACGTCAACAACGGTGCTGATCACGGGAGAAACGGGTACCGGGAAGGAATTGATGGCCCGGGCCATTCACGACCTCAGTCCCCGTCGAGACAAACCGTTCATCCGCGTGAACTGTGCGGCACTCCCTATGGGGTTGGTGGAGAGCGAGCTGTTCGGTCACGAGCGCGGTGCTTTCACCGGAGCTGATCAGCGGCGCCCCGGGCGTTTTGAACTCGCCAATGGCGGCACGCTGTTTTTGGACGAGATCGGCGAAATGCCGCTGGAAGCGCAGGCCAAACTGTTGCGGGTGCTGGAGGACAGGTTGGTGGATCGGATCGGTGGCACGCGCCCCCTGCCGGTGGACGTGCGGGTCATTGCCGCGACCAACAGCGATCTCGTCGCCGCGGTGAGCGATGGGCGGTTCCGATCGGATCTCTATTACCGTATTCATGTATTCCCCATTCTGGTTCCGCCACTCAGGGAACGGCGGGAAGATATCCAGTTGTTGGCATGCCATTTCCTCGAAGCGTACCAGGTGAAACTGAAGCGATCGGCCCTGGAACTGAGTACCGAAGCCATGAGCCGATTGACGACCTATGCCTGGCCGGGAAACGTGCGCGAGCTGCAGAACGTCATCGAACGGGCCGTCATCCTGGCCCGTTCCACCGTCGTCGAGATCGAGCCGCAATTTCTGGTGACCTCGACATCACATGATGAAGTGTCCCCAAACCTGACGGACATGGAGCGCCGACATATTGTCCGTGTCTTGGAATCCACGCACTGGCGCATCTATGGACCGCAGGGCGCCGCCGCTCAACTCCGCATGAACCCGAGCACTCTTCGCAGTCGTATGAAAAAGCTTGGAGTCAGCCGGCCAGCCAAGCTTCCCATTAGCTGACATTCACACCAGGATCTACTTACGCGCCCGCGATATCTCGCGGCGAACCGCGAACAATCGCGCCCAGGTTTGACGTTCTTCCCTCACCGATTCCTACAAGCCACCGATTTGCCTTTTTTTCGCATGCCTTCCTGTGCTCGGCATGGCGTGGTATCACGGCACGCGAGTTGCTGGTCTATTTCGCACAACCGAAGCGCGAGCCAGCGTACACGAGGCCGTCGCGAGGAGGGAAGACATGCGGCAGCAAGAGCACGGCGCGGAGCAAGAGCGGAGGACGTGCGACGAAGCGGGAATATTTCGCCTCGGGTGGTCCTTGGCGATGGTCGCCGCAGCGGGGTTCTGCTGGACGGCGGTAATTCCGGCTGCATGCAGTCGCTGACCGAGAGCGCCGCCGGTCCGTGAGGAAACACAGGACGGCCTGTGTGTTGTGTGTGATGACGATGACTTGTCTGGCAGGGGAACGGGAACCGATGGACTGGCCTCCTCACCATTCCCTCCAACGCAGTTGGCCTTTGCCAGACTTTATGGATTGAGACATGAGCGTCTGAAGACAGACTCGTCGACACAGTGGTGGAGGAGGCTGAGAGTATGGATGGGTCAACAAGGCGGGTATGGTCGGGGATTGTCCGGCGCAGCGGCAGAAATGTCATCGTCGATTTAGGCTCGACTCCGGCGCCGGCATTACCCGGAGAAACCAGCGGTAGCTCGGACGGAGACGCGGTGAACAGGGCGCAGGCAGGCACGTCGGGTTGCTGACACCCTCGGCGACAACGGCATGGCTAGATCAAAAGAGGAAATGGAGAGGACATTATGATGCGGAGGCTGGTTCAATATCATCGGGTACTTGCAAATGTCGTGTGCAGCGTGGGTCTCGCCTTGGCCGGGGATGAGGCGGTAGCCCAACATGCGGCGCATCTTGGTGCCGCGGAGAACCCACCAGAGATGGCCTGGGCCGAGCGGCTCAAGGGACAAACGATCGTCGAGGATGTGTTGGAGGGCCGTCCGGAGCGCTCCTCAATGGTGGAGCTCCAGCATCACCGCGTCATGCAGCAGATGCAGCAGGATGCGTCCGTGCAGCGCACCGGCGGGTTTTATAACAACCTGAATATGATGCACCAGTATGGTGCGGGCGATCAGGACGTGCTGCTCATGTCGAATTCCGGCGTGGAGCCGGTCTCGACCCTGGGTGGGCGGTGTCCCGCAGCTGCACCGGTCCGGCAGTACGATATCTCCGCGATCAATGTCGAAATCTCGCTCAACATGTGGCTCGACTTCTATCCCGGCTACATGTACGTGCTCACCGAGAACCTCGACAAGGTGCGCGAAGAGGAAACGAAGAACCGCGAGTCCCGTGACAAGGACGGTTATGATCCAGGTGCGGTGAAGAACGGCTTGCAGAGTCAATGGATCCAGCCGCTGGTCATCCGGGGCAACCAGGGTGATTGCGTGAAGATCGCGCTTCGCAATCAATTGGAGGGTGGCGAGGAGGTCAGCCTCAACATCCACGGCTCCAGCATGGTCATCGCGTCCACGGGTCAGCCTGCGACCACGACGAATCCGGACAGCATCGCGGCCAAAGGAAAGACCGTGGATCTGGAGTGGTACATCCCGCCGACCCAGCAGGAAGGCGGACGACAGTTCCACTCTTACAGCAACGATCGTGAATTGACGGTCATGGGCCTCTTCGGCACGTTCGTGATTGAACCAAAGGGATCCGAATACCTCGACCCGCTGGGAAGCGGGAACCCGACTGCCATGAAGAGCGGGTGGCAGGCGATCATCAAGAACGGCACGGGTCCGGATTTTCGAGAGTTTGTCATCATCTATCATGAGGTCGGCGATGAGGCGTTCCGCCCGCTCAACAAGAAAGGCGACTTCCTGCCGCAGCGCGATCCCCTGACCGACGTCTATCGGCCGGTGGCCCGGGCCATCAATTATCGAAGCGAGCCCTTCGGTGTCGACAACATGCAAGCCCAACACGAGTATTTCGGATTCGAAGACGAGTCCATGGCTTACAGCGCCTATACGTTCGGCGATCCCGCGACGACCGTGCCGCGCAGCTATCTCGGCGACCCCGCGAAATTCCGACTGGTCCATGGCGGGTCCGAAGTGTTCCACTCCCACCATCCCCACGGCGGATCCATTCGCTGGCCTCGCAGTCCTCGCGCCATCGACGAGATGCCGCTCTGGCACACCGCCAAGAACGGACCGGTCAAATATCCGGTCATTCGGACGAAGTCCGATCGGGTAGACGTCGAGGTCATCGGGCCGTCGGAAACTATGGATCTCGAAACGGAATGCGGTTCAGGCCTCTGCCAGCAACTAGCCGGTGATTTCTTGTTCCACTGTCATGTGGCGCATCACTATATCGCGGGCATGTGGGGCTACTGGCGAGTGTACAACACCCTTCAGCAAGCTGAGCATCACAACGATGTGATGCCGGATCTCCGAGAGCTGCCGGATCGGACTGGTCGCCTGAAGCCTGGAGTGACATCCGATGAGTTGATCGGCAAGACGGTCGATTGGTTCGGCAAGCAGTTCCGGATCATCGAGAAAGGCAAGACCGATTGGAAAGCCGACCCGGCCGTTGTCACGATCAAGGATTGGGTGGAAATGCAGTTGCCGCCCCACGGCAAGCCTGGTCATAAGGACGATGAAAAGGGGCAAACCCTCTCGTATGATGCGAGCGTCCTGGATTGGGTCTGGCAGGGCACTCGTGCGATGACGGAACGGGAGAACACCGTCCTGAATCCACGGTACCAGTCTAGGAACCCTGGCCAGCGGCTGCCCATTGTCTTTGAGGCGGCCACGGGCAAGATCGCATGGCCCCATTTGAAACCGCACTTCGGGCGGCGTGTGCCGTTTTCTCAGAACCATAACCCGTCCCCGTGGTTGGACATGATCCATCTCGACGACGATGGGTTGCCCAGTTCCTACCCGGCGAAGCCCGGCGAAAACGGCCGCTGGAGCATGTGTCCTGAAAACGCCGGATCGAAAAAGTACAACGTCCACTTCATCCAGACGTCGATGAAGCTGGCTGACCAACAAGGCGATACGCCGGCTATCGTGGACGAAAGCGGGCTGATTTACGTGCTGCACGAGGAGGAGGCCCAAGTCCGAAACAGCGACATCAAATATCCGCTGGTCGTGCGCGCCAATATTTATGACTGTATTGACTGGATGCTGACCAGCGAATGGGAGGACGACGACCACATTAACTTCCATGCGTCCAAGGTCAATACGCACTGGCATTTCCTGCAGTTCGACAATCAGTCCTCGGACGGCGTCATTACGGGCTTTTCGTACGAGCAGTCGGTGCGTCCGTTCACGATGCTGGAGAAAAAGGTGAACCACGGTCTGCCGTTGCCGATGAATACCGTCTTCACCAAGCCGGCCAAGAAAGGCGACCGGGTCATTACGGTCAAGAACGCCGCGCAATACCAGCCCAATGTGGAAATCCTGATCGGGGCGGATAACGTCGAAGGCAATGAGATCGGCCGCGTGAAATCCATCACGGGCAATCACATCACCCTCTACAGACCGCTGAAACACGGCCACCCGGTCAAGGATATCGTGACGGTGGAGTTCGTTCGGCAACGGTTCTGGGTGGATTCCGACGTTGGGACGGTCTTCTGGCATGACC
This sequence comes from Nitrospira sp. NS4, assembly GCF_049546785.1. Taxonomy (NCBI): domain Bacteria; kingdom Pseudomonadati; phylum Nitrospirota; class Nitrospiria; order Nitrospirales; family Nitrospiraceae; genus Nitrospira; species Nitrospira sp. NS4. The sequence goes on from NZ_JBMWAN010000005.1 coordinate 6,205, forward strand.
ATGCGCTAGGTCGGGTCACGTGGCCGCATGGAGGTTTCGGCACCATTATCATTGAGCCCGTCGGCTCGACCTACCATGACCCGAAGACCGGCAAACAGATCAGGAGCGGGCCGCTCGCCGACATCCGGACGGCCGAACCGGTCGGGTATGGGGTAAACGGAAGCTTCCGGGAGTTGCTGGTGCAATTAAATGACACCGTGCCGCATACCGTGAACATCGTGACGGAGGGCAATCCTCCCGGACAGCCGATCGAAGTGGCGTTGGAGGCGGGCAAGACGATTTCCTTCCCGATGCCCGAGCATATTCCGATGACGCCGATGGCCTTCCTCAACGGAGGGACCCATACAACGGGTGGCGGCCTGAACTTCAAGGCCGAGCCGATCTCGGGACGCTTGGCTGCCAATCCTGACCCCTCGAAGCTCTTCAGCAGCGCGGTCCACGGCGATCCCTATACGCCGATGGTGCGCGCCTATCTGGGAGACACGGTGGTGTTCCGGCTGCTGCAGACCATGGCGAATGAGACGATGGTCTGGACACTCTCCGGTCACACGTACCTCACCGAACGCTATGCGGGGGATGCCAACCGGAAGAACTCCATTCATATCGGCATCGCCGAACGGTACGATCTGGTGGTGCCGCAAGCGGGTGGCCCGCGGCTCCAACCGGGCGACTATATCCATTTCAACGGCCGCTCCTCCAAGCTCTCCGAGGGCGCTTGGAGCATCATGCGAGTCTTGGACAAGGAGGTCCCGGAGCTGCAGAAACTGCCGGCCGGCTATAGCCGGAGAAATGAAATTCCGAAGCCGCTGGCAGTGTGCCCGTCAGAGGCTCCGGTGAAGAGCTTCAACGTCGTGGCGATGGATCATCCCTCGATGAAGTTGCATCCCAACGCGCCTGATGTCATCGAAGTCGACTTTGAACGGACCATTCAGATGGTCAATCCGAACGCGAAGATTTACGTGCTGGAGGAAGAGGTCTCGACGGTGGCCGCAGGCCCCCAGCCGATGCCGCTCACTTTGCGGGCCAATGTGGGGGACTGCCTGAAGGTGAAGCTGACGAACAGGATGAAAGAAGGGAGAGCCTCCTTCTCGGCCATCGGGTTGGCGTTCGACCCCAAGGATTCGTTGGGGGCGAATGTCGGCAACAATCCTGGCGATCAGACGGTCGCGCCGGGAGAAAGCCGGACCTATACCTTCTATGCGGATCCGTTCCTGGGTGAGACCGCCTCATTGGTGTGGGATTGGGGCAATGTAATGACCCATCCCCGCAGCGGGCTCTACGGGGCGCTGGTGATCGGCCCCAAGGGTGCGCAGTACCGGGATCCAAAGACCGGCGCGGACCTTTCCAACAAGAACAGTTGGGTGGCCGACGTCATTGTGGATCGAACGATAGCGGGATATGAACACCGGGTGAATTATCGTGATGTGGCCTTGTTCTTCCAGGACGAAGACAACATCATCGGGACGAGTTTCATGCCCTATGTGCAGAGTACCGCCGGGCTCACCGCGGTGAACTACCGGGCGGAGCCGTACAAGTTCCGAGAGGGAAACGGCTGCACCCTTGGCAAGATGTTCCAGCCGTGCGTCGCCGACAAGCCGGAGGATCCGGCGACCCCGATTATCGAGGCCCATGCAGGAGATCCCGTTCGTATCCATGTGTTCGGCGCGAGCAACGAGCAGAACGGCATGTTCAGCGTTGAACGACATGAATGGCCGATTGAGCCGTTCATGCGAGGGGCGGACATGATCAGTGTGGTGGAATTTGCAGGATCGGAAACGATTGATGCCTTTATTCCAAGCGCCGGTGGCCCGTTCCGCATGCAGGGAGATTATATCTGGAGCAACCAGAGACTGCCCTATTCCCAGTCGGGACAGTGGGGATATCTCCGGGTGCTGCCTCCAGGGGACCAGCGGCTGAAACCGCTGATGGGCGTCCAGCCCGGCATTCGCCAGGCGAGCGTGGAACTTCCTGCTCAGGCGACACCGCTCGCTGATTCTAAAAACTAGCGGCCTCATCTTGTCCGGGTGGGATCACGAGGGGAAGCCCGCTCTATCGGGCTTCCCTTCAGGCTTAGAGGTTTTTCTCGGCGGGAATCAGCGGTGACTGTGGGAAGCCGCGACGGGGCGTTGTGCATTTGAGCCCAATGGCGATTCGCTCTTCCATCTCCGAGGCCAACTTGTGAGTAGGATATGCCCGAACGTCTTTGACAAATCGGTATCAAGATCGGGGGCTAACAGTCAATGGCCGAACTCCCACCATTTCATGATTCGGTTCTTGTGCAGGGAGCACCCCGCTCGAAGGGGGCCCTCAGCGAGGCGACGATGAACGCATCAAATGAGAGTGGGAGTGATCGTCGCCGTTTCATTAAGCCGAGGGGGAAGGCGGTCCTTCATACATAAGACAAGCGCCGCTTTGGGGTGAAAAAGGCATTACGCCTTCTCGTGCATCAGGCCCACAAGGTACGGGGGATTACTCAGGTCAGATAGCTCTGACCGTACTCGATCCAGTCATGGCATATAAGGCTCCATGGAGCAGATCTCTCAGCTCGCGGTTTAGCCAGTCGCAGCCCGTTCCAGGTTCCGCTGCATGCGCGACCGATGGTCTCTCTTCAAGTGAAAAAAACAGGCCGGGGAAGGATAAGCAAGTCCGATGGCCACTGTCCTGCTCATTGACGACGAAGCGCAAGTGCGGACGTTCTCCCGGTCCGCTCTCGAAGGCGCAGGTTATCAGGTGCTGAGCGCCGACAGTGGGAAAGCAGGCTTGCGCCTCCTGCAGGATCACGCGGTGGATGTGATTCTGGTGGATCTCTATATGCCAGAGATGGATGGGCTGGAACTCATCCCACTCATTTGGAAAACGCATCCCGCGCGCAAGATCATCGCGATGTCGGGATACGGAGGAGAGTGGAACTATCTCGACGTGGCGAAGCATCTAGGAGTCAACGTTACGCTGACGAAACCGTTCAGCGTCCAAGAACTCCTGGGTGCCGTTTTTACGCAATTGAAGCCCTGAAACCATCAGTATTCTGTCTCATATAAAATGTGGACAGCAATTATGTGTCAGATGTGTCGAGGGAAAGAGAAATACTTCATCCAAACAGACGGAGGTCATGATGGACGGTGAGGGGATGTTGTTTGTAGCCCATTGGACTCACACACCTGAGAATTGTCCAGGAAGAAGTAAAGAGGGCGCCACTATGCTCAATGAATTCTGGGCCAAACGGGATCTCGCCGCGAAGGAAGGCATCAAGATTCTGAGTGCCTATGTGGCTGTCACGGAACATACCTACTACATCACGGTCCAGGCTAAAGACTATCAATCCCTGCTGGAGTTTTTCGAGCCGTTGGCTCCTACCCAAACCGGGAGCATTCATCCCGTCACGACGATGGATGAGTGGACGAAACACATTGATCCGAAGAGGAAGGGATGAACCGACGGCTGTAGGGCCCTATGTCGGTACGCCTCTGCTGAATGGACCATTCAGTATCGTCACCACTGGCGTGTCGCGCTAAACGGATGGGAGCCTGACCGGCCCGATGTGAAGCGGTAGGCATGGGCAGTTGCGAGAAGATCGGCCGCGTTCTGTCGTAGTCTGGTCGCTTGCTTGCGTCGAAAGGTTCGGCGAGGTTTCAAGTGTGTCGAGTCTCGAAAACGGTGTGTTCGGGTTGGGGGGCGGTCGGTCTCCGTGGATGTGCGTTTCATCGCTGCAACCAATATGGATTTCGCCCAAGCCGTCCTGCAGAGACGTTTCCGATCTGATTTGTACTATAGACTGAATGCCTTTCCAATCACGCTTCCTCCCTTGAGAGATCGCCGCGAAGATATCCCACTCTTGGCACAACACTTTCTCCAGCGTTGCCGGGCGAAGCTCCAACGAGGAAACCTGATGTTTCATGACCCGGCTTTGACACGGTTGGCGCAGTATGACTGGCCTGGGAATTTCCGCGAACTCCAAAACGTCATTGAGCGGCCATTCTCGCTCCGACCCATATCCTCGAAATTGCCGAACGCGTGGTGACTCCCGGTCCAAGGTCCGCGGCAGTCACGGAACAACCCACAGGGCTGGACGAATCAGAGCGTTTTCACCTTCGCCAGGTTCTTGAAACAGCCGGGTGGCGGATTTACGGTCCATTGGGAGCACCAAGTCGATTGGGGATCAGCTCCAGCACGCTGCGTAGTCGCATGCAGAAGCTGGGGCTGTCACGGCCCACAGCTCTCGCTTCTTTCGATCAGCGCAGCTCATCTGATTCCTCAGCCATCGCGACAAATCTCAAGTCTTCACGAGAAACCGCGACCAATCGCGATTCCAATTGCGGCGAAGTGCGGTCCAATAATTCACCACGCACGTGGCGCACCACTGAAACACCCTAATCCCTTGTCACTGCGTGGAGTTTGCTCTCGTGCGGACTCATCGGGTGGAGTGGTATGTGACTTGCTGCTCCAATGAGTGGGACAGGGCACGTCGACAACGTGCCTGCACTGATCGCACCCGTGTAGGTAGACTGGGAAAGCGTCACTTATGAATCAAGAAAGTCTGCCCACAGAAGTGGGGCCAATTCGTCCCATTCGTTTGCGGGTTGGTTCCATCGTCACGATGCTGACCTTCTCAGGTCCAGGATTAAGTTGTATGGGAGCGCACCAGCAGGGAGGCCGATACAGCGAAGTGCCCACATCATATGAAGGCACCTACGTGTTCTCCGGATTGTCGCGATGACCCCAGATAACGCCGGCCACTATACATAAGTTTGTGTCCTCTGTTCATCAAGGCGGACGAACTTTGCCCGACATCACACGTCGAATGCCTGCACAGTCATGCGCGACGACCTTGCTCAAGGAGGTACTCGATCGATGAAGTTCCTGGCCGTACATCCAAGTCCCTTGATGTATACAAGATCTACTTGCGGTTAGAGCCGCTGGGGCTGGAGTTGGTGGCTGAATCTGCTCGCCAGGCAGGTCACGAAGTGTACCTGATTGATCTGCAAGTAGAACACCACAAGGACTACTTCAAGGTTGTTGAGAGTTGGAAGCCCGACGTCCTGGTTTTCTCCTGTAATTATTTGGCCAATGTGCCTGAAATTGTTGATCTCGCCAAGCAGACCAGGGAGCGATCTCCTAAGAGTTGTATTCTTGTCGGAGGACACAGCGCATCGTTTATTGCGGAGGAGTTGTTGGAGCATGGGAATGGGGCTATCGACTGTATCCTGAGGGGCGAAGGAGAAGGAGCGTTGCCGGTTCTTCTGGAGGCCATCGCACACGATCGCAAGGCCGTGAATAAAGTGCCCGGCGTCGTCACCCTGTACGGCGAAGGCCCATCGCCCAAGTTCGTCGAAAGTCTGGACGACCGGCTGCCGGCCCGCGACCTTCTTCGGCATCGGCACAGATATTTCATCGGCGTGCTCGATCCCTGTGCCTCGATTGAGTTCACAAGCGGTTGCCCCTGGGACTGCTCCTTCTGCAGTGCCTGGACGTTCTACGGGCGTAGCTATCGGCCGGTGAGCCCCGACAAAGTGATCGAGGACTTGGCCAGGATCAGGGAACCGGGCGTCTTTATCGTGGTCGATGTCGCGTTCATTCAGGCCAAGCATGGTTTTGACATCGGCGACGCCATTGCCAAGAAAGGGGTCAAGAAACAGTACTATCTCGAAACACGCGGCGACGTCCTGCTCCGCAACAAAGAGGTGTTCAAACTGTGGAGGCATCTCGGCCTGGAATATATGTTTATTGGGGTGGAGGCCATTGACGAGGAAGGGCTCAGGATGCACCCCAAGCGCGTGTCGCTGGGAAAGAACTTCGAAGCCTTAGAGTTTGCGCGGTCACTTGGGATCACCGTGGCCATCAACCTCATCGCCGATCCAGACTGGGACAGGAAGCGCTTCGAGGTCATTCGGCAGTGGTGCATGGACATACCCGAGATCGTCAACATCAGCGTGAATACGCCCTATCCGGGGACTGAAAGCTGGCACACGGACGGGTGGAGGGTTCAGACGCGGGATTACCGGCTGTTCGATATCCAGCATGCCATCCTACCCACGAAGCTGTCACTTCGCGAGTTCTATGAGGAACTGGTGAAAACCCAGCAAGTCCTGAACATGAAACATCTCGGATGGAACGCGCTCAAGAGGACGGCCACAATTGCAGCCGGGCATCTCCTGCGGGGGCAAACCAACTTCATCAGGATGCTGTGGAAATTCAATAGCGTGTACAACCCGGAGCTTCAATTGGCCGACCACAAGCTGCCGGTCAAATACGAGATGAAACTCCTGCCGGCGCACCGAGGGCAGATGGGCGGCCAGCTCATTTATATCCACAAGGACCGCGGGCGTCAGGCCCGTGTCCTCGACGAGTCCTCTGAGCAGTTTGTCGAGAAGACTCGCATGGTCGCTGGTGCGGAAGCCAACGCCCCTTCGTGATGCTGTCGAAGTAAGTCCTTGTTCATTCGCGGGTTGTAATAGAACCCGTCTAGGTAGCTTGGACTGATCAACTTGATGAGAGTGCGAGATCCGCGCTCGTTCTCGGCCAAGAAAATGAGGTGATACTAGTCGTCGTGGGCGAGAGAGGGGTGTTTGCGTAATCGGCTCCCGGGGGCCATGTCGGCTTCGCGGCCGATGAGTGGTTTCACGCCCGCAGCCATAGCTTTCATAGAGAACTGTATGGTGCCCAAGAGGTTCCCTTGATACTGAACGTCTATCTGTTTTGCGTGATGGCATGGATGGCACTGATGGTCGTGGTCGCCATTGTGCACATGCTCTGAAACTAGGCGTTGGCTGCCAGATGGAGATACCAAGGAGAATACATATATGAAGGACAGGAGGATAGGATTGATCGTGCTTAGTATTGCGGTATCACTCCTTGGAACCCCGGTGTTGAGCGTGGCGAAAGCCGGAAGCGGCTATCGCGGGGGGCGAAGCTCTTCAGAGAGCGGCAGCCTGTCATCCAACAGCGTTGGGAGTCGCGGCAGTCGGACTTTCGAGCCAAACGGTTTTAAGCCCATCGAGCGTTCCACCGCCTCACCTGGGTTTGCTGCCGGGACACCGCGTGCCCCTGGGCCCGCCGTCCCTCCGACTTCCGCTGCGCCACCGGTCGCACAGCCCTCCTTCTTCCAGCGGAATCCTGTCCTCTCTGGCCTTGCGGCGGGGGTAGTCGGGTCTTGGATCGGCCATATGCTCCTTGGCGCGACGAGCGTGCCTGCGGCTGTGAATGACGACGGATCAGGGAATTCTGTAAAAGAAGAAAATGGCGCCGTTTCAACTTCCTCGGGCCCGTCGACTGGCGTGCTGCTCTTCATGATGGCTTCGGTCTGGTTAGGCGCGTATTACCTGTACAAGAGGCGCAATCCACATCTCAGTCCGGCTTTTTCTGGGCCAAGCAATGCAAGGGCCGGGTTGCCAGCCTGGGTTCCTCCTTCAATTGGTGTACTCAGTCCGGTGTCATCTTCCGATCTCAAACTGACGGCCGCCGACGAAGCGGAATTCCGCCGACTCCTGATCGAGATTCAGGCGGCGTGGGACCGACAAGATGCGCAAAGGCTTCGCCGGCTTACGACCCCCGAAATGTACCAGTATTTCAGCGATAAACTCGCCAAGAACGTCAGCAGGGGAGTTGAGAGTCGAGTGGAGGACGTGGTTGTGATGCGCACGGAGGTATGCGAATCATGGGCGGAGGAGGCTCGGTTCTACGCGACCGTGCTCATGCAATGGACGGCACGGGATTATGTCCGACCTCTTGCCATGCCATCGAGTGAACTGGGTGATGCGGGAGAAGCCGGTGACCGGCTATCGGGTGAGTTTGCTGAAGCCTGGACGTTTGTGAAACATCACGATGGCAAATGGGTGCTCTCGGCCATTCAGCGAGTGGCCAACCTGGTCTAACATTCAGCCTGGATCAAATTTGCCCGGGCACGTCACCGGAAATACTCCAAAGATGAAAGGTTAGGAGCGTTGGAGTTAGAAGCTAAGAAGGCAAGAATGGGGTGGCCGGCCATACGAGCTGAGGACTAACACATGAGGTGGTACAAAAACTCCCGGCTGGTCATGTCCAAGGTGGTGAACTGATTCTGATTTAAAACTGGTTATGGTTACGGTTCGGTCACGGTTTTGGTGTCGATCAGGAATGTATCTAGGTAGCAACTCATGGCAGTGTTCCCCTCTATAGTTGCCTGATATTCAATCGGTTTGTCGCAATCTGTCGCTCTGGATATCTGCCCATCCTAAAAGGCGCATTAGCTCTTTTAATGCGAGGGTCCTGGGTTAGAGTCCCAGTCGGCAAGAATTGTCCTCGTTATTAAGGTCAAGCGCTCCACCCACCTATCCTGTACGAGAATTCAGTGCAATAAAATCTGCGGTGATCTTAGAGGCATAAAGTTGCGGAATCGAATTCGAGGCATAAGCCTGCCGAATCGGCAAAGTTATGCCTGTAGTCCCTTTAATAACGAACGGGCTGCTCCCCAGTTGAGTTATCGCTGGCCATGATCCTGTGGGAAGGATTACCTTGCCAAGAGTTGTGGGAAGCATTTCCTTGCCAGGTGGCAAGGAAACGGTCCTAAGGACACCTGTGTCCCTCTTTCGAGGACTACGCTTTGCGCTGCCGCTGCGATAGGGTGTGAGCAGCTGGAGGGACGTATGACGGACTTTGAAGAAGCGAGTTTGGTGATGAGTCTGCTGGCTCTGGCCGGGATTGCCGTCATGGCCGATCGACCGCTCGAAGCGACGTGTGAACGGCTGTTGGAGTGGCTCAGACCGCGAGGCTCATGAGGCCATTCACACATCGATCAGGTCCTGCACCCGGCGGACAAGGTCTGTCTTGCCTTCCGGGTTTTCCCTGCGTTTTGTTAATCTCACACCATACTGTCTGACCGCATGACTAATCCCCTGGGGCGTCGATCACGTACCGGGGCGACGACGATGCCGGATCGTCCGGCTGCAGAATCCTGCAGGGGGGAATATCGGCCTGGAGGCGTTTGAGGAGGCGGGGGACTTTAAGTCCGGCGGGAACCTCGCAGCTCCAGACGTGCATGCCCGAGGCTGGTTCATCAAAGTGGCGCTGGACGCGGAATCCCGGATGCTCCATGAAGTAGGCCGACAAGAATCCCGTGACGGCCTGAAGCACCCAGGGATTGTCGTTGAGATAGCGCCGGCTCAATGCCAACTCGGCGTTGTGATGAGGGGTATCGGGATTCATGGCCGGCAGAGTGTAGCGCCTGGGTGCGGCCGTGGCAAACGCGCTGTTAATTGCCGGCGCCCCATCACGAGGCGGCCTGCTTCCCGGTCGGCCAGGGAAAACGAAGCGACTGCGGGGTATCGGCCTGGTGTTCATAGGTGCGCAGCCGCACGAATAACTCAATCGCCGTCGGCTTCCCCTGCTCCTGATGCAGCCGATATTCGATCTGGCGCGGGTCCGACATCGTCGGCTCACAGTAAAAGCCCCATCTGACATAGGGTTTGCCTTTTGCGCCGGCTTCCCGGGCTTTCGTCTCCACCGCCGCCGGTTCGAAGGTGGCCCCTTCTGTGTGGGTCGATTTGATTTTCATGCGCCAGGCGTTGGAATCTCGATCGATCTCTTTGTACACGAGGAACGCATACTCACTGTTCAGTACGGCATCATAGGCCGCCAGGTAGCCCAGCTGATGATAGGTGTGCGCATGATCGTCAGCAGGGACTTCGAGCAGGGGTTTCAACATGAGCGCTCCTTTTTGCTCTGGTACAGGGGACCTACGCCACGAAGACTCGTTGAAGGACCGGCCGATGATGACATTCTCCGGCCACTGATTTCCACCCTTCCCGATCGTCAGTCGAGCGGGTTCTGCTTCGGTGAGCCGGAAAACCGTGCTTTCGGATTGTGTGGGGCTTCAGTATACTGACAGGTATTCCGCACAGGCAAACGGGAGCTTTCCTCAGGAAGCACTCCTTCAGGTGTGCTCATTGGATCGGTGCGATTGGAGTCGAAGCGATGGCGATGACAGTCTACAACGGCATCAGAATTCCGGCATTCATGTACGGCACCGCGTGGAAGAAAGAGGCCACGACCGGCCTGGTCCTGCAAGCCGTGCAGGCGGGCTTTCGGGCGATCGATACGGCCAATCAATTGATCCATTATCAGGAAGCGCTGGTCGGCGATGCGCTGCTTGAGCTGGCGAAGCAGGGATTCGCTCGGGACGCGCTGTTTCTTCAGACCAAGTTTACTCCGGTGGACGGACAGGATCACCGGACCCCGTACGACGCCAAGGCCGACCTCACCACGCAGGTGAATCAATCCTTCCAGAGTTCGTTGGCCCATCTGCATACGGACTATCTCGATTCCTATGTGCTGCACGGGCCCTATTCGAGGCGCGGATTGGGCCAGGCGGATTGGGAAGTCTGGGCGGCCATCGAAGCGCTCTACGAGTCCGGCAACACGAAGATAATCGGCATCAGCAATGTCTCCGCCGAACAGTTGTCCTTGCTCTGCGCCAAGGCCCGGCATAAGCCGATGGTCGTGCAAAACCGCTGCTATGCCGCCTTTGGCTGGGACCGTGACGTGCGCGACATCTGCAAGACGCACGGCATCATCTACCAAGGCTTTTCGCTGCTCACAGCAAATCGGGAAGTCTTCATCGAACCGGCCATCCGCGCCATGGCAGCCAAGTATCAGACCAGCCTGGCCCAGATAGTCTTTCGCTTCTCGCGACAGATCGGCATGCAGCCCCTCACCGGCACGACCAATCCCCAGCACATGACGGAAGATCTCCAGTGCGAGCGATTCACGCTGACGCCGGACGAACTGGCGCTGATCGAAACGATCGGGCAGTAGTACGCGGCCCCGTAGTTTCGAATGAAGAAACCCACCATAAACAGCTTGGCCAGTGATGACTTAACGGCATATAGGAATTGGATGTGTCCAATTTATTCTGGTTATACGGATCCGTATAAGACCCCGTGCTACATAATCTTGTAGTCGCAACTCATTGAACGAATGTGGAATATGGCGTATTGTTTGCGACCGGCAGCGGCGTGTTATAAGGACAGGAACCGTCCGATCCGGTTCTTATGCGGATCCGTCTAAACATTGTTAGCTGGATTGGAGCAACCCTGCGGAGGGACCGTAATGCCGGACATCAATTCACACTTGGAGGTCATCGGTTTGGAGAAAGCACTTTCGGCTGCGGCGGCCGTTGGTGGCATCGTGATGAAAGTCGCGATCACGTGGTGGAACACGAGACACTATCATGCGGTGAGAGGGGATCGGCGGAAGCTCCTCGCTCTCCATGAGTGGACAGGTACTTGGAAGGAGATCTCGCCGACCTCAAACCCCGCTCGCGATTTGACAATTCGCTATTGGGTTGGCCTAAAGGAACATGGCGGCGAGATTCAACTGGTCGCCCCGGTTGACCCGGGCTCACCGAAGATGAGGAACTATTACTACCGTTTCAGAGGAGGATTTGAAGACAATAACTGGCTTGTGTTGAACTACTACAGCATTGACCGAAGCGTCGTTGAATATGGCACGATCTTGCTTTGTCTCCCGGCAGATCCGAAAACCACTCCTACAACTGGTATGCTTTGCGGTTACGGTAGCTGGCCCGGGGGCATAACATACGGTCCTGTTGAGCTACGAATCGGCCCGCCGGTTCCGTTGTGGCAAAGGATAATCGCTCGTCTCGTCGGGCGTGTTTGGCTGAAACGTCCGTAGGATGCGCCAAGTCTGCTGGCGTGATGCGTGCGGAAGACCAGCTAACAAGGCGGTCCAGCGGAGGCGGCCCAGGGGTTTAGGTTGTTAGAGACTCATGTGCGCGTTCAATGCGGTCTGGTTGTGCGGGGCGTATTGGCCTGTCACCGGAGCCGACCCGCTGACCGCCAGCGTTAGGCAATATATGGCCAGTACAAGACGCGTTCGCATCAAGGACCACCCTGCGTGACTCCCCGGCGGGGCGCTGAGTAATCGCCGATCAAAAGGGCTTTCTCTGCTTCTAGCTTTGCTGGAATGTTTTCCGTTCAGCTGTCGATTGCGGCAATCGTTGTCTCTTTCCTCCTCCTGACTTTGCTACAATCCCCGCAGTTCTGAGATGTGCGTGCCTGGTTGCTTGTAACCAATCGCCTGGTCAACGGACACTTCGCGGTTGCTCGGTTTGAAGGGGGAATGACCTGGTGAAGACCATTGCGATTATCGGAGGCGGGCCAGCTGGGCTGATGGCCGCGGAGGTGGCGAGTGCGGCTGGGGTGCGCGTCGATCTGTACGATGCGATGCCCTCCGTGGGCCGGAAGTTTCTGCTGGCGGGCAAGGGCGGGCTGAATCTCACCCATTCGGAACCGCTCGAACCGTTTCTCGCCCGGTATGGCGCCAGGCGCGCAAAGATCGCTCCGCTGCTGGCCTCGTTCGGCCCGGAGGCGCTGCGTGCCTGGGTGGGAGGGTTTGGCATTGAGACGTTTGTCGGCACCTCCGGTCGTGTGTTCCCGAAAGATATGAAAGCGGCTCCGCTGCTGCGGTCCTGGTTGCGCCGTTTGCGCCAGGCTGGCGTCGTGTTTCACACTCGGCACCGCTGGTCAGGCTGGACGGAAGATGGGCAACTCACCTTTTCGACGCCGCAGGGAACCGCATCAGTTCAAGCCGACGCGGTGATTCTTGCGCTCGGTGGAGGTAGCTGGCCTTCTTTGGGTTCCAATGCCTCCTGGGTCCCGCTGCTCCGGGAAAGGGGCGTGGTCGTCACGACGTTGCGCCCGGCCAATTGCGGATTCGACGTGGCCTGGAGCGAGCATTTCCGCAATAAATTCGCGGGGCATCCGGTCAAATCAGTGGCCTTGAAGATTCAAACCCCGACCGGCGGGGAGTGCTGGCAGCAGGGTGAATTCGTCGTGACGAAGACCGGTATCGAAGGCGGCGTGATCTACGCGATGTCGGCGCTCCTGCGGGACGAGATCCTGGCCAAGGGGACGGCGTTGCTGCGCCTTGATCTGGCGCCCGATCGTGACCTGTCCCGTTTGACGAACGAACTGTCGCGCCCGCGCGGCAAGCGGACGATGGCGACGCATCTGGACCGGCGGGTCGGGATTTCCGGCGTGAAGGCGGGATTGCTGCGCGAAGTGGTGTCGAAGGAAGACTTTGCCGATCCCGCCAAGCTTGCCGCGGCGATCAAATCGTTGCCGTTGAAACTCATCGCCCCGCGGCCGCTCGACGAGGCGATCAGCACGGCCGGAGGAGTCGCGTTTGAAGTGCTGGATGCGCGCCTGATGCTGCGCGATGTGCCGGGTGTGTTCTGTGCCGGAGAGATGCTGGATTGGGAAGCCCCGACCGGCGGCTATCTCTTGACGGCCTGTTTCGCGAGCGGCCGCGTCGCTGGAGCCGGTGCGGTGGAATGGCTGAAGTCGCGCTAGCAGGCTGTTGAAAAAGTCCGCCAGCTGCGTTCTCAGAAACTGTGAAGTGTAAGGTGTGAAAAGTGAAACGAGCGGAGGCCCTGAGCTGCGGCCTTGCCTGTGGAACGGCGCGTCTTGGCGCGCCGGGGTTGGGCGGGTGAAAACCGACGGCCATTTTGAACAGCCTGCGAAGACCTCAAAATGAGCCTGTGAGCAGTCACGCCTCATGGTCTCGTGGTACTGAAATAGTTTGTTACTACACTGCTAGTTCGGCCTATCGACATAGATATCGACAATCCCTCCCTTAGGGGCAAGTCCCAGTGAGACCCGGCCGGCGAAGGCCTGATGGGTCCAGTTCATGCCGTCGAGGCTCGACCAATCCTTATAGATGTAGAGTCCCTGGGTCAGTTGGATCTGTAGATTCGTTTCGCCAGGATGCAGAACCAAAGGCCCTTTCACGGAGACGTGGATCGGGATCGTTTTTCCGGCGGGCACATGCAGGACATAATTCTTATCCGCCGGTTCCGGCTTGCCGATTTCAACGACCGGGACACGTGTCATGATATCTTCCGGCGGGCCGCCCATGCCCGCGCAGCCGGCGAGAATGGTCAGGGCGGGGAGCAGCGCCACAACAGATTGCTTCATCACAGCCATACCTCCTCCTGTCATGTCTTGGATCATCCTATTCAGAGTCCCATGATCCTGCAAGGCGGAATGAGATTCTGACGCCCCTCACCTTCAATTCGTTGACGGCAGCATGGTAGTGTGGGCGCATGCTGCTGCCTAAAAGTTGTGAACAGGCGATTCTCGAACGATTTTTACGAGCCGAAGCCATGGCACTCTGGGCCGTGCGGGCGGCGCAGCTCCGTGATGTGCCGCAGAATGTGCAGACCTTCCTGAAGCAGCACGAAGCGGACGAACTGGATCATCTGAAACAGTTTGAAACGATGCTGGGCCATCAGTCGCGCGGACGAGAGGTGCTGCCGACGGTCCCGCAACAATGGCCGGCTTTGGCCGTGCTGCTCTTTGGATATGAAGCGCTCGGATTGGAGTTTGCCAAATTGCTGATCGGCCTTCGTCCAGACATGGCGTCGATTGTGGAGGACGAGGAAACGCATGTCGGCTTTTTTGAGCGGGAGCTTCGGAAAATCCTCGCGGGCAACGCGGTGGGGGCGGAGCAAGCCAGGGTGTCGGCGCGGGCCTGGTGGAAGAAGTTACCCCGCACGGTTGATCGCTATCTTCAGGACGAAGAGCTGGATGTCTGCCGGGCAGACATGCGCGCCATGATGTTAGCGGCCATTCAACAGCGGTTCATCGCGGTGGGATTACAGGCGCCGAGCGAGATGGCCTGAGTCTCATGAGGCCCAACATGAGGCGATGGAAGGGGATAGGGAAGAGTAGGAGCGAGCGCGCTTGAGTGAAAGTCGATTGGCAATACGAGTCCATAGTCATGCCTGACCCCATTTGTGGTGACAACTGTTGCGCTAGGATCTTGAATGCACACTGACACCTTTTCTTTCCCCCGGCTGTGCGGCAGGAATTAGATTGCGAGGGATGCACGGTGAATTAGTTCCTGCAGTTCTATTCCTATTTTTCAAAGAGGTCAGCAGCTCTCTTTGCAATAAAGGCTTCAAAGTCGGGGTGATTGGAAAAGTCTAAAAACTCCTGCCGGTCTTTGAAGCGCTGCATGCAGGCCGCGATTACAGTATCAACACAGTAGTCCTTTGTGTTTTTAACCCTGCCGTTTGTGGCACCAAAAACGCCATTAATAGACAAGGTCATCCTTTCTTGCTCCCGTGCTGGTACATCAATATCTTCCAGTATGCCATGCAGAATGGTACGCCAAGGACGTTTGTCCTTGACCGACAATGAAACTCCGGTTGGGAGTTTCCACCAATGAAATATGCGATCACCAGACTTTTGGTGATAATAGTGTTGGCAATAAGTATATGCAGCCGATGGAAAATCTTCGTCGACTGGTAGGGTTGATGCTAGGGTTCCTAGTGTCCTTCCGGAAAATTCTACCTTTCCACGCTTTTCAGATGCGAATACAATATTTGGGGGAAGTATTTTGGAAAGCCTTAGGGCTGCTGCATGAGCCGATGTTTCGCATTTGTCTGAGATTGCGGAGTGTGCCTTTGCGAGATCTTTTTCCGCCGAAAGTATCTTATTAACCCATTCTTGGGGCATTAGGAGTTCGGCAGCAAATCCATTAGCCTCTGACTCTATTTCCCAATACTCGGTGGACGATTCGTGGCGATTCGGGTCAACATGGTCGATGATCGTGCCTGTATGCCAAGGGATAACAATGTGGCCAAGCTCGTGCGCTAAGGTAAATCTTTTTCTCAATGGTGGATTTGACGAATTGACTATCACTATGGGTTTCTTGCCTGAAACTTTTAGGTTCACCGATATACCATCTGCTCCTTCGAATGGTATGTCAGCGTATCTCAGACTCCCATATTTTCTGACTAGTTGCTTGACATCAATGGGAGGTGTTAGGCGATACTTTTCAATAACCCGACGAGCAAAGTTAGCTGCGGGTTCCTCCGCTATGGCCATAGCCCCTCTTGCTTTAACCATGCTAGGAGCTTTTTTGCCTTTTCGGGCCCATCAGCTCTCGCCGCCATAGGAAGTTCTTGCGCCCCCACAAGCAATGCTCCAATGTCCTGATCAGTCTTGTGAGCTGTGACTATAAAGGGCAAGACATCCGGGTCTGCTACCCATAATGAGTATTCTGATCTTGTCATTCCCAGGAATTTGTATAGAGGGAGCACGCTATCCCCAGCGTGCCACCTTTCGACAAAGTCATCGATATCTTCTAGTAGAGCTTCTCCGAGAATGCACTTATCGATGAAGCTAGACATTGATCGTTCTCCCTTTTACTGCCGGCTTAATCAAGTTTCCGTGGATGGGATCTATGGCACCTAGATGGTGCCCCCTCCTATTAAAGACTTCGATCTCGCCGTGCAGTTTGTCCCAAGTATAGATGCGTGAACCATCTTTTGATACCCAACGCTTCTCTCCAGAAAATGCGCCCAGGCAGTCACAGCCATCCAGAATCGAAGGTTTGGGAACTGGTTTGGGACCAGAAGCTGCCCCCCTTTTGGTTTCTTCCAAGGTATCCTGTGTTCTGAATCTATATGGCTAGCGATAAGGGCACGATATATAAAATTGGTCCTATTGTACTTTTTTTGCAGCGAACTGTTCCATTGCTAACTCTTCGCACGGCAGCTTGGCGAGTTTTCATTTTCCGCTGTCGATCGAGTTTGTTCACGTCACTTTTCAGTTACTAAGGGAAGAAAAAGGTGTCAGGAACCATTGTTTGAAGTGCTAGACGAAGGGCTGGCGGTCTGAGAGCGGTCTGACTAGGTGAGTGCAACTAACCCGTTCACGGCGCCCATTTTCCGGTACTTCTGGTCGCGCTGGGTCAACAATTGATCGGTCGAGAGGTCGGTGAGCTGGAACAGTTGGTTGGTAAGGGCTTTGGCGACGCGATCCGTGATGGCTTTGGGATCGCGATGGGCTCCGCCGAGTGGTTCGGGAATAATCTCGTCGATGACCCCGAGTTCCAGGAGGTCTTGCGCCGTGATCTTGAGGGATAAGGCGGCATCCGGGACTTTGGCGGGATTGTCCCAGAGGATGGCGGCACAGCCTTCCGGCGAGATGACGGAGTAGACGGAATGCTCCAGCATCATCACGCGGTCCGACACGCCCAGGGCGAGGGCGCCGCCGCTTCCGCCTTCTCCGATCACGACGGAGATAATCGGCACGGTCAGCCGGGACATGACGATGAGGTTATGGGCGATCGCTTCAGCCTGTCCGCGCTCTTCCGCGCCGATGCCGGGATAGGCCCCGGGGGTATCGATAAAGGTAATGATCGGCCGGCCGAACTTCTCGGCCATCTTCATCAGTCGCAGGGCCTTCCGGTAGCCTTCCGGATTCGGCATGCCGAAGTTCCGCTGCATCCGCTCTTTCAGGGTCTTGCCCTTTTGATGCCCGATGATCATGACCGTCCGGTCGTTGAACCGGGCGAACCCGCCCACGATGGCCCGGTCGTCTCCAAAGGAACGGTCGCCATGGAATTCCAGGAATCCGCGGCAGAGTTCATTAATATAGTCGAGTGTGCTTGGCCGCTGTGGGTGGCGGGCGAGCTGTGTGCGCTGCCAGGGGCTCAGGGTGCTGTAGAGTTCGTGCTCGGCCTGGGCCAGCTTTCCGCGGAGCTTGCGGATTTCTTCTTGGGTCGAGGACTTACCGGAATTGGTTGCCGCCAGCTTTTCAATCTTTTCTTCAATCTCGCGGATCGGCTTTTCAAATTCAAGGTAATCGCGCATGGTCGTGGTCGTATCCGGTTGATCAATGGGTAGGGGGAGCGACAGTCCTACCCCCAATTACGTATACTAAGATAGCAAAGAGAGGGCCCCTTTGCCTAGCACTTCTTCAACATCCGCCACAAAGTATTCGCTGGGGGTCACGCTCAGATTCGGGAGCGGCTGGGTGTCGGCTTCGAGTGTGCCGTTCATCCGGAATGTCAGGGAGATGGCGGTGCCCCCTGGGTAACGCTTGAAGATGTCGCGGAGTCGCGGCAACTGGTCGCTCACATCAGGCCGGTCGGTGAGCCGGATGTGGACCCGCTTGATCGACTGCGTCTGCACGTCGGCCAGCGGCTCGATCTTGATCCCGCGCAGCTTGGTGCCCTTGTCCCCCCGGTCGACGGTGCCTGTGAGCCGCACCACCCGTTCCGGGGCAATCAGGTCGCCGGCGGTTTTGAACAGATCCGGAAAGGCGATGACTTCCGCGGTCCCATGCAAGTCCTCAAGGGTGAGGTAGGCCATCCGGTCGCCCTTCTTCGTGACCATGCTCTTGACCGATGCGATGATGCCGCAGAGTTTGACCTCTTTCCCGTCCGCCACGTCCCCCAAGGTAGTCGTTGTGGCGGTGGACAGGGCCTTGATCGTGGCTTCATAGCGCGTGAGCGGATGGGCCGTGATGTAGAAGCCGGTCAGTTCACGCTCGTACTTCAAGCGCTGAGACTGATCCCATTCGGCGATGTTGGGCAGCGGAGGCGTCGCCATCGCGGCGGCGTCCTGGCCATGGATCTCTTCGCCGAAAATGCTGGTCTGCCCCAGGTCCCGTTCCCGCTGGGCGGCGGCGCCGTCTTCGACGGCCTGGTCGAGGACGGCCATGAGCTGCGATCGCTTGGCGCCGGTCGAATCGAAGGCACCCGCCTTGATGAGTCCTTCGAGCGTGCGCTTATTGACTTTGTGCAGGTCCACGCGCCGGCAGAAGTCGAAGAACGACGGGAAGGGTCCGGTCTCATTGCGAATGGCGATGATCGATTCGACGGCACCTTCTCCGACATTCTTGATGGCCGCCAGGCCGAAACGGATCACGCCGTCGACCACGGCGAAATTCTTCTTGCTCGCGTTGATATCGGGACCGAGAACCTTGATGCCGAGGTCGCGGCATTCGGTGAAGTAGCCGACGATCTTGTCCTGGTTGCCCATGTCGGTCGTCATGAGGGCGGCCATGAACTCGGTCGGGTAGTGGGCCTTCAAGTAGCCGGTATGATAACAGACCACGGCATAGGCCGCGGCGTGCGACTTGTTGAACCCGTAGCCGGCAAACTTCTGGATCAGCTCGTAGAGCTTGTCGGCCTTCTTTTCCGCGATCCCCTTGGTCTTGGCGCCTTCCAGGAACTTGACGCGCAGCTTCTCCATCTCCTCCGGCTTCTTTTTGCCCATGGCCCGGCGGAGAATGTCGGCTTGTCCCAGTGAGAAGCCCGCCACCTTGTTGGCGATGGCCATGACCTGTTCCTGATAGACGATGACACCATAGGTGTCCTTCAGGATCGGCTCGAGCTCCGGCGTCTCGTAGGTGATCGGGATCTTGCCCTGCTTGCGTTTGATGAAGTCGGGAATCAGGTCCATGGGACCAGGCCGGTAGAGCGCAATGATGGCGATGATATCTTCGAACCGGTCCGGCTTCAGGCCGGTGAGCAGATCGCGCATCCCCGAGCTTTCTAACTGGAACAATCCGGTCGTCTTGCCGGACGCAAGCAGCGCAAAGGTCTTGGGGTCGTCGAAGGGGACATGATCGACGGCCAGCGGCGGATCGTTCGGATGGCCCTCGTTGATGAGCGCTTCGGCGCGGCGGATCATCGTGAGGGTTTTGAGGCCCAGGAAGTCGAACTTCACCAGGCCGATTTTCTCCACGTCCCCC
The DNA here is from genome assembly GCF_049546785.1 of Nitrospira sp. NS4. Lineage (NCBI taxonomy): Bacteria > Pseudomonadati > Nitrospirota > Nitrospiria > Nitrospirales > Nitrospiraceae > Nitrospira > Nitrospira sp. NS4. Next base: position 25,749 of record NZ_JBMWAN010000005.1, read on the forward strand.
ATCGAGTATTGGGTCACAATTTCGTCGTTGGCCCCCTTGTAGAGAGGGACGTGATCGGTGAGGGGGCCTTCTGAAATGACGACGCCGGCGGCATGTGTCGAGGCGTGGCGCGCCAGGCCTTCCAGCGATTGCGCGACTTTCATGAGTTCGGCGATTCTGGTGTCGGTCTCGACGAGTTCGCGAAGCTTCGGTTCCTGCTCAAGGGCCTGCTGCAAAGTCATGTTCAGCTGATTGGGGATCAGCTTGGCGACTTTGTCGGCTTCGGCGTAGGGGATCTCCAAGACCCGGCCGACATCGCGGATCGCGGCCTTGGCGCCGAGCGTTCCGAACGTGATGATCTGCGCTACGTGGTCGGTCCCATACTTCTCGACCACATAGTTGATCACCTCGCCACGGCGATCCATGCAGAAGTCCATGTCGATATCGGGAAGCGACACGCGCTCGGGGTTCAGGAACCGCTCGAAAAGCAGGGTATAGACCAGCGGATCGAGGTCGGTGATGCGCAACGCATAGGCCACCAGGCTCCCGGCGGCCGAGCCGCGGCCCGGTCCAACAGGAATCCCGCGCGAACGGGCAAACCGGATGATGTCCCACACAATCAGAAAGTACCCGGCAAATCCCATGGAGCAGATCACCGTCAGCTCTTCGCGCAAACGCAGCTCATAGGAAGCGGAGGGAATCTGGCTGGGGCGCTCTTTGAGGCGCGCCTTCAAACCCGCAATCGCCAGTTCCTCGACATACGATTCACGGGTATAGCCCTCCGGCACCTTGTATTGGGGCAGATAGGTTTTGTTCAGTGCAAGCTGAAGGTCGCAGTCGTCGGCGATCTTGCAGGTATTGCTCACGGCGCCGGGAAATTCGGCGAAGGCCGGGGCGATTTCCTCGGTCGATTTCACATAGAGCTGATCGGTGTCGAACTTCATCCGGTTCGGATCGCTGATCGTCTTGCCGGTCTGGAGGCAGAGCATCAGTTCGTGCGGGCGGGAATCTTCCTTCTTGAGATAGTGGCAGTCGTTCGTGCCGGCCATCGGGATCCCGAGCTTCTTGTGGATCTCGATCAGTCCGGCATTGGCGATCCGCTGATGGTCGAGCCCGTTGGCTTGCACTTCGAGATAGAAGTGGTCTTTGCCGAAGATTTCCCGGAACTCCCCCGCGACCGCCATCGCGCCATCCATATCCTTCTGGCCGATCAGGTAGGGAATCTCGCCGCTCAAACAGCCTGATAGGGCAATGATCCCTTCGTGGTGCTCCTTGAGAAGTTCCTTATCTATCCGAGGCTTATAATAGAACCCTTCAAGATATCCTTTACTGACGATCTTGACCAGATTCTGATACCCCGTCAGATTTCGAGCCAGGAGAATCAGGTGATAGTAATCGTTATGGGCCAGTCCGCTGTCCTTCTTCGCATGGCGGCTGCCCAACGCCATATAGGCTTCACAGCCGATGATCGGCTTTACCCCGGCGTCTTTGGCCTTTCGATAAAACTCAATCGCGCCGAACATGTTGCCGTGGTCGGTCATGGCCACGGCCGGTTGATTGAACGATTTCACCTGTTGCACGAGCGGTTCGATCTGATTCGCGCCGTCGAGCAGGCTGAATTGGGTGTGCAGATGGAGATGGACGAAGGACGAAGCCATGGTCGGATTCTAGGAGGGCGGGGAAGGGGAAGTCAACGCGAGGAGAACCGCCCTCCGTACGGGCTTGACGGACTTCGCCGATCAGCGGAGAATCCGCGCCACTCGATCGCCTGGCTGCCGCTCTGGGAAGGTAGACTCGGTACCAGGCGCTCACATCCTGAGGAGGTTGCCATGGCCGGTGAATTTCAGGTCAGCGGCGGGAACGCCGCCGCGCTCTTCACGCTCACGCTGTATCGCGGTGACGGCATGACCCTTCTCGCGATGAATTGGAAGAAGGGCACGCCGCCGGCGGATTTCGTCGGCTTTGCCATCGAGTACAAGGAGCCCGCCGGCAGTAAGTTCTTTTCCCTGAAAAACCGCCTGAGTTTTCCCGATGCCGCCGGCAACGTCGATCCCAGGCAATTGTCGACACGACTGTCGCCGATCCAAAAGTTTCGGTGGGTGCATTTCCCGCGTAACGCGGAGCTTCCCGGCGAGTTCCTCTATAAAGTGACGCCCGTCTTCATGAACGACCAGAACGAGTTGAGCTACGGTGAGTCCCAGAAGGCCGCGATCGAACTCCGGCGTGAAACATACCCGGGACAGCTCAACGTCACGTTCACACGCGGCTTTGTCTCATCTCAGGCTTTCGTGGACCGCTACGAATCCAAAGGATCCATCTCCAAGCTGTTGCCGTCCAGCGCCGACAAAGGGCTGACATTCACTCCGACCCATCCCCTGACCAAGGACGCGCTGGCCTGGATGGGCTTCGAGGCACGGAGTGCCATTCTTGAGGTGCTCGATCAAGCGGTTGCCGACAAAAAATCCCAGGTTCGCGTCGTCGCCTATGATCTCAATGAGCCGGAAGTGCTTTCGCGCTTAGTGGCGCTGGGTTCCCGGCTCACAATCATTATTGATGACGAGGGCGATCACGGGGACCCGCAATCGGCCGAGACACAGGCGGAGACGCGGTTGAAGGCTTCTGCCGGCGCCGCGAACGTCAAGCGGCAACACATGGGCCAACTTCAACACAACAAGACCATCGTGATCGACGGCCCGATCGTACAGGCGGTCGTCTGCGGCTCGACGAATTTCTCCTGGCGCGGGTTCTACGTGCAATCGAACAATGCCCTGGTCCTGCGGGGCAAGAAACCCGTCAAGACCTTCCTTGAGGCGTTCGACAACTATTGGGCCTCTGGAAGCCCCGCCACGTTCGGCAAGACAGCCTCCGCAAAATTGACCGGTCTCGGATTGAGCGGCATCAACGCCAGGATAGGATTTTCCCCGCACGCCTCCAACAATGCGCTGTTGGCCGCGATCGCCAAAGACATCGGGGAGAAGACCTCATCGAGCCTGTTTTATTCGCTGGCCTTCCTCTACCAGACACCGGGACCCATCTTGGAGGCCATCAAGAAAGTCACCAATAAGAAGGAGGTGTTCGTCTACGGGATTTCCGACCGGAAAGTCGGCGGCCTCGCGTTGCAGAAACCCGACGGCAACGTCGCGCCGGTGAGGCCTGCCGAGCTGACGGAGCACGTTCCTGAGCCGTTTAAGGCGGAGCCCACAGGCGGCGGTGGCGTCCGCATGCACCACAAATTCGTGGTGATCGATTTCGACAAGCCGACCGCTCGCGTGTATCTTGGTTCCTACAACTTTTCCTCAACAGCCGATACCAAGAACGGAGAAAACCTGCTCCTGATCCGCGACCGACGAATCGCCGTGTCCTATATGATCGAGGCCCTCCGCATCTTCGACCACTATCATTTCAGAGTGGCCCAGCAGGAGGCGGAGAAGGCCAGGAAGAAGCTGGCATTGGCGAGGCCTCCGCGCAAGCCGGGGGAAAAACCCTGGTGGGACGAAGACTATACGGATGCGAGAAAGATTCGCGATCGGGAACTCTTTGCGTAGGTGCAGGCTTTCAGAGCAGGGGACTGTCGTGAGCGAATTATCAGCTGGCTGGTTCTTCCCGGCAACGAAGGATGTGCCAGCGGAAACCCTGGTGATTTCCTCATGTTAACCAGATATCTTCTCTCGCTAATTGCCCTCGCACGATGACACGACCTGGAGGCGGTCCGCATGTTTGAGCAGGCGTTCAAGAACATCGACGACGTACTCAGAAAAGAGGCCGGGTGCACCACCGAGCTGGACTATACCGAGCAGACTTCGTGGCTGTTGTTCCTCAAGTATCTCGATGGACTAGAGCAGGATAAGGCCGACGAAGCCAAGCTGGAGGGCAAGAAATACAGTTTCATTCTCGACAAAGACTACCGTTGGGAGAGCTGGGCCGCGCCCAAGGGGAAAGACGGCAAGCTCGACCACAATAAGGCCCTGACCGGCGACGATCTGCGCGATTTCGTCAACCTGAAGCTCTTTCCCTACCTGCACAGCTTCAAGCAGAAGGCCAGCGGGCCGAACACCATCGAGTACAAGATCGGGGAGATCTTCGGCGAGATTAAGAACAAGATCCAGAGCGGCTACAACCTGCGCGAGATCATTGACCACATCGACGAACTGCGCTTCCGCTCCCAGACCGAGAAGCACGAGCTGTCGCACCTCTACGAAGCCAAGATCAAGAACATGGGCAACGCCGGGCGCAACGGCGGCGAGTATTACACCCCCCCGCCCGCTCATTCGCGCCATGGTGCAGGTGGTCAAGCCGAAGCTCGGCGAGAAGATCTACGATGGGGCCTGCGGCTCAGCAGGGTTCTTGTGCGAGGCATTCGACTACTTGAAGTCCAAGGGTAATCTCACGACGAAAGACCTCACCACACTCCAGACCCGCACCTTCTACGGGAAGGAAAAGAAGTCGCTCGCCTACGTCATGGCGATCATGAACATGATCCTGCACGGTATCGAGGCACCGAACATCATCCACACCAATACGCTGACCGAAAACCTGGCCGACATTCAGGAGAAGGACCGTTACGATGTGGTGTTGGCCAATCCACCATTCGGCGGCAAGGAGCGGAAGGAAGTGCAGCAGAACTTCCCTATCCGCACCGGCGAGACGGCGTTTCTCTTTCTCCAGCACTTTATCAAGATGCTCAAGGCGGGCGCGCGCGGTGGTGTGGTCATCAAGAATACGTTTCTCTCCAATACCGACAACGCCTCCGTGAGCCTGAGAAGGCTGCTGCTGGAAAGTTGCAATCTGCACACCGTACTCGACTGTCCCGGCGGCACCTTCCAGGGCGCAGGCGTGAAGACTGTGGTGCTGTTCTTCGAGAAGGGTGCGCCGACGAGAAAGGTCTGGTTCTACCAGCTCGACCCGGGCCGTAACCTCGGCAAGACTAATCCGCTGAACGATGACGATCTTAAAGAGTTCGTGAAGTTCCAAAAGGCCTTCGCCGACTCGCCGAAGAGTTGGAGCGTGGAAGCGAAGAACATCGACCAGACGACCTTCGACCTCTCCGTGAAGAACCCGAACGGTGGCGAGGTGGTGACGCATCGCAGCCCGCAAGAGATCATGGACGAAATCGCCGCGCTGGACGCCGAGAGTGCGGAAGTGCTGGGCAACATCAGAGCGTTGCTATGAAGAACGGGTGGGTGGATAAGCGGCTTGATGATCTTGTCGAATCCAACGTGATTGGCTTAACAAAAAGCAGTCGAGAACAAGGCAAAGACAGAGCATGGCCTTACGTAAAGATGAACAACATCACGCGCGACAACCGGTTTGATTTCTCAAATTTCACCTCCGTTGATGCCACCGATGAAGAGGTTCGTAAATTAGCACTCAAGGATGGCGATTTTCTTTTCAATACAAGGAATAGTGTCGAGTTGGTTGGCAAAAGCTGTCTGTATGAATCAGTTTCTGATGACATCGTGCTATTCAACAACAACATCATGCGAATCAGATTCAAGGATGGTATTGAATCTAAATTTGTTTTATACGCTTTTTCATCCAAGGAGGTTGCTGAAAAACTAAACGAGCTTAAAAGCGGCACAACCAATGTTGCGGCGATCTATTACAAAGACTTGAGGGAGTTGATAATTCCTACCCCCCCGCTTCCCGAGCAGCAACGGATCGTCGGCATCCTCGACGAAGCGTTTGAGGGCATCGCCACCGCCACAGCCAACGCCGAAAAGAACCTCCACAACGCCCGCGCCCTTTTCGAAAGCCACCTCCAATCCGTCTTCACCCAGCGCGGCAAGGGGTGGGGAGAGAAACGACTAGACCAAGTATGCACTTTTAGCAGTGGTGGTACCCCGTCAAAAAGTAAGCGCAGCTATTGGAGCGGTAAGATACCTTGGGTTTCTGGACGTGATATGAAATCAACCCAACTGTCCGATTCGCTGTTACACATTTCGCGATCCGCAGTTGACGAGTCCTCAACACGCATGGCGCCAGCAGGAGCGCTCCTAATTCTTGTACGCGGTATGGGCCTGGTACATGGTGCTCAAATCGCCGAGCTAATGGTTCCCTGTGCATTCAATCAAGACATTAGAGCAATCCATCCTGAGCCAGACCTGATCCCTCGGTATCTCCTTTTCGCGCTACGAGACAGAATCAATTCAAGCGACAACGTCTTGAGTAGCGCGGCTCACGGAACACTCAAGATAGACTCAGACGAACTAAAGAGGGTGATGATTCCTGTCCCTTCGCGCGGCCATCAACAGAGAGTTGTGGCCACGATTGACTCCCTTTCAGAAGAAACTCAACGCCTCGAATCCATCTATCAGCAAAAGCTCGCCGCGCTGGACGAGTTGAAGAAGTCGCTGCTGCATCAGGCTTTTAGCGGAGCACTGTAGGAAAGCGATTATGAACAGCACAGTACCATTTTCTTTGCGCATCTTCGTCGCCGACGGAGACCCCGACGGTTTACGTCTGGTCGAGCGATCAAACTGGATTGGAAAGGCAGTTGTCTTTCCCCGTGCACTCTACCCCACAGTTCGCAACCGTCCAGAGTTCCAGCAGACAGGGGTGTATCTCCTATTGGGACCTCGTACGGATGGAGATGGAGAGATGCTCTACATCGGCGAAGGTGACCCCGTACGTCCGAGGCTTGAGGATCACTACGCGAGGAAAGACTTTTGGACCAGCGCAGTATTCTTCGTTGCTCCAGCGCATTTGAATAAAGCCCATGTCCAGTACCTTGAGGCACAGTTGGTTCAACGTGCGATGAGAGCGAATCGGATACCTCTCGATAACGGCAACAAACCAGCGGAGCCAACCCTGTCCGAGGCAGATCGCGCTGACATGGAGGTGTTTCTTCATAACATCCTTGGCATACTTCCGGTGCTTGGCATTACAGCCTTTGAGCAAACGTCTTTAACCCCAATCAAGGCTAACGGCTTTATTCTGACATGCCAAGGGCGTGGCGTTACAGCTACTGGCAATGATACGCCGCAGGGATTTGTTGTTCGACAAGGCTCTTATGCAGCCCATGATGAAGTCCAATCGCTGAAAGAGCACTTTCCTGGCGTAATCAAGTTACGTGCGGATTTGTTATCGAGAGGTGTCCTGGTTTCAGACGGGAATGCACTGAGGTTCACACAAGACTATACCTTCAGTTCTCCTTCACTCGCCTCAGCGGTTGTGCTTGGCCGATCATCTAATGGCCGTACAGATTGGAAGGACCCTTCTGGACGGACATTAAAGCAACTCCAAGAAGCGCAAGCAGAGACATGATCCCATAAAGCGTTTTAGAAGGTTTATGAACGAAGCCGAAACTAGAGCCGAGCACATTGATCCCGCCCTGAAAGCGGCTGGTTGGGGTGTGGTCGATGGGAGCCGCATTCTGCGCGAGTATCCCATCACGCTGGGCCGGATCGAAGGCCTCGGGCGGCGTAGCAAGCCGCTCATCGCCGACTATGTGCTGGTCTATCGGAACCGCAAGCTGGCCGTGATTGAGGCCAAGGCCTGGGATGAGGAGCTGACCGAAGGGGTGGGGCAGGCCAAGAACTACGCGGAGAAGCTGGCCATCCGCTTCACCTATGCTACCAACGGGCAGGGCCTCTACCGCATCGACATGGAGACCGGCAGGGAAGGCGAGGTGCCGGACTATCCCAGCCCGGACGAACTCTGGAACCTGACCTTCACCAAACAGAACGATTGGCGCGACCGCTTTTCCGCGGTCCCGTTTGAGGACAAGGGCGGGTCTCATCCCAGCCGCTACTATCAGGACATTGCCGTTGAGCGGGTGATGCAGGCCATGGCGGAGGGCAAGCCGCGCATCCTCCTCACGCTCGCGACTGGCACCGGCAAGACCTTCATCGCGTTTCAGATTGCCTGGAAGCTGTTCCACAGCCGCTGGAACCTGAGCCGCGAGCCGTCACGGCGTCCCCGCATCCTGTTCCTGGCCGACCGGAACATTCTCGCTAATCAGGCCTACAACGCCTTCTCCGCATTTCCTGAAGATGCCCTAGTGCGCATCGAGCCGGACGACATCCGCAAGAAGGGCAAGGTGCCGGAGAACGGCAGCCTGTTCTTCACCATCTTTCAGACTTTTATGAGCGGGCCGCCAAAGGACGGCAAGCCCTCGCCCTACTTTGGTGAATACCCACCGGACTTTTTCGATTTCATCGTCATCGACGAGTGCCATCGGGGCGGTGCGAACGATGAAAGCAACTGGCGTGGCATCCTTGAGTACTTCGCCCCCGCTGTGCAGCTTGGCCTGACCGCCACGCCCAAGCGCAAAGACAACGTGGACACCTACGCCTACTTTGGCGAGCCGGTCTATATCTACTCCCTTAAGGACGGTATCAACGACGGCTTCCTGACGCCGTTCAAGGTCAAGCAGATCTCCACGACCCTCGACGAGTACGTCTATACGCCGGACGATACGCTCGTGGAAGGCGAGATTGAGGCGAAGAAACGCTATACGGAGAGCGACTTCAACAAGATCATCGAGATCAAAGAACGCGAGAAGAAGCGTGTGGACATCTTCATGGGCCAGATCAACCTGAACGAGAAGACGCTGGTGTTCTGTGCCACTCAGGATCACGCGCTGGCCGTGCGCGACCTCATCAACCAGCTGAAGACGAGCACGGACCCCAACTACTGTCAGCGGGTGACGGCCAACGACGGCGAGCTGGGCGAGCAGCGCCTCCGCGATTTCCAAGACAACGAGAAAACGATTCCGACGATTCTCACGACCTCGCAGAAGCTTTCGACCGGTGTGGATGCCCGAAACATACGCAACATCGTCCTGATGCGCCCGATCAATTCGATGATCGAGTTCAAGCAGATCATCGGACGGGGGACCAGGCTCTATGACGGCAAGGACTATTTCACGATCTATGATTTCGTGAAGGCGCACCACCACTTCAGCGATCCTGAGTGGGATGGGGAGCCAATCGAGCCGGAGCCGAAAGCGGAGGGCAAGACGGTTCCACCGTCGCCTCCACCTGTCGATGGGACGCGTGAAGAGATTAACGAGTATGTGAGGAAGAAGAGAATTAAGGTGAAATTGGCCGATGGGAAAGCCCGCACCATTCAACACATGATGGTCACGACGTTCTGGCACCCGGACGGTACCCCCATGTCCGCGCAACAGTTCCTGGAAATGCTCTTTGGGAAACTGCCGGAGTTCTTCAAGGATGAAGCAGAACTTCGCGCGCTCTGGAGCAGTCCCGATACACGCACCAAGCTACTACAAGGACTTGCCGAAAAAGGGTTCGGCGCTGAGCAGATGGCGGAGATGCAGCGCATTATCGATGCGGAGAACAGCGACCTGTTCGACGTGCTCGCTCATGTAGCCTATGCGCTCCCAACTCTGACCAGGCAAGAGCGAGCCGTGAGGGCGAAGGCTGACATCGTGAGTCACTTCAATAGCAAGCAGCAGACCTTTCTCGATTTCGTGCTGGCGCAATACGTGAAAGTCGGGGTGGAGGAACTAGCACAAGACAAGCTGTCGCCATTGCTCAAGCTCAAGTACCACAATGCCATCGCCGATGCCGTGGCCGACCTGGGAAAGCCCGAAGAGATCGGCAAGGTCTTCGCGGGGTTCCAGAAGTATCTGTATCAACCGCAGATTCAGGCACGGCCATAACCACCTGCCCTGAAAAGTCAGCCGGATCATGCCAGCGTGCGATTGCCTGTTCTTGCACTTATCTGGAGCCATTTGCTATTCTTCACCCCGCCTTCCGAGACGTGACCTACTCACTATGTATGACTCTAAGGAGTGACTCATGGCCAGCATCAAGCGGGCGCTGATCAGCGTTTCAGATAAGACCGGGGTGGTGGAGATGGCGAAGGGTCTCGAAGCCCTGGGCGCGGAAATTCTTTCGACCGGTGGAACAGCCAAGGCGTTGCGCGAGGCCGGGGTGAAGGTGACCGATGTGGCGGCCTATACCGGGTCGCCGGAAATCCTCGATGGACGGGTGAAGACGCTGCATCCGAAAGTGCATGGCGGGTTGTTGGGCCGCCGCTCGGTGCCCGCGCATGTGGCGCAGATGCAGCAGCACGGGATCGGTCCGATCGATGTGGTCGTCGTGAATCTTTATCCGTTCGAAGCCACGATTGCCAAGCCGGATTGTCCGTTTGAAGAAGCCATCGAAAACATCGATATCGGCGGCCCCTCCATGCTGCGCTCGGCCGCCAAGAACCATGAAGATGTCGTGGTGGTCGTCGATCCGGCGGACTATGGCCGGGCCCTCGATGCGCTCAGGAGCGGCGACGTGCCGGCATCGTTGCGGCGCGAATTGGCGATGAAAGTGTTTCAGCACACCGGCCGCTATGACAGTCTGATCGCCGCCTATCTGGAGAAGCAGGTGCAGGGCGGAGAGGTCAAGTTTCCCAAGCTCCTCTCGATGCAATTCGAGCTGGCGGAGACCCTGCGGTACGGCGAGAATCCGCACCAGCAGGGCGCCTTCTATCGCGAGCTGAGTTCCGATGAGCCGTCGGTGTCGCGCGGGAAGATCCTGCATGGCAAGGCGATGTCGTACAACAACTTCCTCGACGCGAATTCGGCGCTTGAATTGGCGAAGGAGTACGAGGAATGTGCGGTCGCGATCATCAAGCACAACAATCCCTGCGGCGTGGCGCTGGGCGCGACGCCGGTGGAGGCCTATGTCAAAGCGCGCGAAACCGATCCGGTGTCGGCGTTCGGCGGCGTGATCGCGTTTAACCGGATTGTGGATTTGCCGGCCGCCAAGGAAATCACCTCGACCTTTGTCGAAGTCGTCATCGCTCCGGGGTTTGCCGAGGATGCGCTGGCCGAATTGAAGCGCAAGAAAGACCTGCGTCTCCTGGATGTCGGCCCGCTCACCAAGGTGAAACAGGTCGGATACGATCTGAAGAAACTGGTCGGCGGTCTGATCGTGCAGGACCGCGATCTGGGCGTGCTCACGGACCTTCGCGCCTTGCAAGTCCCGACGGCCCGGAAGCCGACGGATGAGGAATACGCGGCCTGTGCCTTTGCCTGGAAGGTCTGCAAGCACGTCAAATCGAACGCGATCATTTACGCGAAGCCGGGCCAGACGGTCGGGATCGGAGCGGGCCAGATGAGCCGTGTCGATTCGGTCAAGCTTGCGGCGATGAAAGCGCAGATGCCGGTGAAAGGATGCGTCATGGCGTCGGATGCCTTCTTCCCGTTCCGCGACGGGTTGGATGCGGCGGCGCAGGCCGGCATTACGGCGGTCATTCAGCCGGGCGGGTCGATCCGCGATGCGGAGATCATCAAGGCGGCGGACGAGCACGGGCTCGCGATGATTATGACCGCGATGCGGCACTTCAGGCATTGAGAATACGGGCAAACAGTGACGTGTGATGAGTGATCAGTCCGGCGAGCAAGGTACGTCCGTTACTTTGATCCTGGTCTGCCCGTTTCCGCTCTCTTTCAACGCATCAGACATCACCCGTCACTTATCACGAAAGGTTTTTCCGTGAAGATTCTTGTTGTCGGCAGCGGTGGGCGCGAGCATGCGATCGTGTGGAAACTCGCGCAAAGCCCGCGCAAACCCCAATTGTTTTGCGCCCCTGGAAACGCGGGAATGGAATCGCTTGCCGCATGCCTGCCGATCAAGGCCGACGATATCGCCGCCCTCAAGGAGTTCGTGATCAAGGAGCAGATCGATTTGACCGTGGTGGGGCCCGAAGCTCCGCTGGCGCTGGGCATCGCCGATGAGTTTCGCAAGGCCAAGCTGAAGATTTTCGGGCCGACGAAGAATGCCGCGCGTCTGGAAGCGAGCAAGATTTTTTCCAAAGACGTCATGGCGACCGCGAAGATCCCCACGGCCCGTTCCCAGAGCTTCGAGAAGATGGACGCCGCGTTGGCCTACGTCGATCAACATGAGCTGCCGGTCGTGATCAAGGCCGACGGGCTGGCTCAGGGCAAGGGCGTGATTATCGCGACCACTCGCGAGCAGGCGAGAGAGGCGATTATCGACTCCATGGAGAAGTCGGTGTTCGGCCATGCCGGAGAGCGCGTCCTTGTCGAGCAATTTCTCGATGGGGAAGAATTGACGATCATGGCCTTCACGGACGGCAAGACCGTCGTGCCGATGCTCCCGGCTCAGGACCATAAACGGGTGGGAGACGGGGACACGGGACTCAACACCGGCGGAATGGGGGCCTACTGTCCCGCGCCCTTAGGCACCTCCGCCCTTCGGGTGCAGGTCACCCGCGAGGTGCTGCAGCCGATCGTCGTAGCGATGTCGCGCATGGGCTGTCCCTTTCAAGGCGTCCTCTATGCCGGTTTGATGGTGGTGAAGGGCACGCCGTACGTCTTGGAGTTCAATGCCCGTATGGGTGATCCTGAAACCCAGGTGGTGCTGCCCCTCTTGAAGTCCGATTTGATCGACGTCATCGAAGCGGTGGTGGAACACCGGCTGGATCAATGTACCGTCGAATGGCATGACGACTACGCCGTGTGCGTGGTGATGACCTCCGGCGGCTACCCCGGCGCCTATGAGAACGGGAAGGTCATCCGCGGGCTTTCCGAAGGGACGCCGTCGGCCACCGTATTTCACGCGGGCACGGTCCGCAACGGACACGATATTGTGACGGCCGGCGGCCGGGTATTGGGTGTCACCGGCTATGGAAAGAGCATTGCCGAGGCGCAGCAGGAAGCCTATCGGCGGGTGAAGACTCTTTCCTTCGAAGGCTGCCACTTCCGGACGGACATCGCGCACCGAGCCGTGGGACCGCGGGCTTAGCGCATCCACCCGTTTCGCAGGCTTCATGGCTGTTATCGAGCCTTTTCCGGGAACAGACCGCCGCGCATCCTACGCCTCCGTCAGGCAGGTCATGCATGCGGGCGGTATCGTGGCTATTCCGACGGAAACGTATTACGGACTCGGGGTGAACCCCTTCGACCAGGCGGCCGTCGACCGACTCATTGCGATCAAGGGTCGTCCGGAGGACAAGCCGTTTCTCCTTGTGATCGGCGAGCCGGCACAACTCCACGGACTGGTGGCCCGCGTTCCCCCGGCCGCGCAGGCGTTGATGGATGCCTTCTGGCCGGGCCCTCTCACCATCGTGTTTCCGGCCGACACGCGACTGCCTGACAATGTGACGGCGGGAACCGGGACTATCGGAGTCCGGCTGACGTCCTGCGAACCATTGGCTGATCTCCTGCAGCAGGTCGGCCCGTTGACCGGGACCAGCGCCAATCGCTCCGGCGCACCAGCGCTGTGCACGGCGGCCGAAGTGAACCGGTCTCTCGGCAACGAGGTGACCCTGATTCTTGATGCCGGCGCGACTCCCGGCGGAGCGCCGTCCTCGATTGTCAGCGTGTGTGATGGCCTGGAACTTCTGCGGGAAGGCGTGATCGATCGAATCAGGATTCAGCGTATACTCGAAGCGCGAGGATTTCGCCTTCGGACGAGGTAAATGTGCTATACATCGACGACATACTGTTGGTAAGGAGGCGTTCTATGATGATTCGACTCTATCGCCCGGCGCTATTCAGCCTGCTCGTGGTCACGGGACTGGCTTTGTCGGGCTGTGACTACTGGCCACCGGCGCTTCAAGCGGAAATCGAGCAGCTCCGTTCTGAAGTCCAGACGAGCAATATGGAGAAAACTCAACTCCAGAGTCAGCTGAATGATCTCGCAAGGTCGAAGCAGGACTTGCAGGCGCGTGTGGATGAGCTGGACAGAATGAACCGGGAAAAAACCGGGATGATTTCCAGCCTGCAGCATGAGGTGGGGGTCCTTCGGGCCAAAGCGGTGAAAGCCGCGGCGCCAAAGGTTCCGGCAAAAGCTGCCGCGAAACCGGCCGCCAAGTCTGCGCCCAAGTCGACGGCGAAGAAAAAAGCGCCGCTCAAACGTATGTAGAGCCGGTACGGTCTAGCTCGAGCCGGACGAAGAGGAATTCGTGCCTGCCGGAGAGGACGTGCTGCTGCCTGATGACGAGGAGGCGGGAGCGGCGGTCGTCGCCGGGGCCGAAGGAGTGGAGGGCGCACCTGACGACCCGGTTTGTGCCGTCGTCGTGGACGTCGGTGAGGGTTTTGAGGCTTCTCCTGAGGGCGGCTTCATCTTGTCGGAGTAGTCCGTAATATACCAGCCGCTTCCCTTGAACATGATGGCGGGAGCCGAAATGATCCGGCTGACGGACTTGCCGCACTTCGAACAACTGGCGACAGCCTCATCCTTGATGCTCTGTTTCAACTCAAACGTATACGAGCAATCTTCACAGCGATATTCGTAAATCGGCACCGGACATCCTCCAACAATGATGGTTCAGTGCTTTAATTGATAACCTCGAATTCATGTGAGTCAAGACGCTGATCAGGGCGTCAGTTTCCCCACCGCCGTCGCAATCCGGTCTAGTCCTTTAATAATCGCCTCCATGCTGGTGGCGTAGGACAGGCGGATATGCTCGGCGCTCCCAAATGGCTCTCCCGGAACGACGGCGACATGTGCGTCCTTCAGCAGATGGTTCGCCAGCGCGGTCGGCGAATCGAGGACGCCGCCTGGTCCGCGCCGCCCGAGGACGCCGCGAATGTTCGGGAACGCGTAAAACGCTCCTCCGGGCAACCGGCAACTGATGCCGGGTATGCCATTCAGCCGCTCCACCATTACCTTCCGTCTACGGTCGAACTCCTCGACCATCTTCACCGTAAACGGGTTGCCGACTCGCAAGGCCGCAACCGCGGCTTTCTGGGAAATAGAACAGGGATTGGAGGTACTTTGACTCTGAATGTTGGCCATGGCCGTCAGGAGATCTTTCGGGCCGGCCGCATAGCCAATCCGCCAGCCCGTCATGGCGTAGGCTTTGGAGACCCCGTTGATGATGACGGTTTGGGCCGCGACTTCAGGACTCAAGGTGGCGATGCTCAAATGCCGGGCTCCGTCATAGAGGACTTTTTCGTAGATCTCATCGGAGATGATCAAGATCTTGTGCTTCACCGCGATCTCGGCAATGCCTTCGAGGGTGCGTCTGTCGTAGGTCGCGCCGGTCGGATTGCAGGGACTATTGACGATAATCGCTTTGGTGCGCGGGGTCACGAGCCGCTGAAGCTCGTCCGGATTGATGGCATAGCCCTGGTCTTCCCTGGTCGGGAGTAAGACCGGCGTGGCGTCATTGAGCAGCGCCTGGTCGGCATACGACACCCAGTAGGGGGTCGGAATGATAATCTCATCGCCCGCTTCCAGGAGGGCTTCGGCCAGGTTGTAGAGCGAATGCTTGGCGCCGCAGGACACCAGGATTTGCGGCTTCTCGTACCGGAGTCCGAGTTCGGTCTGCAGCTTGTCGATAATGGCCTGGCGAAGCTCATCGATGCCGGAGGACGGGGTGTATTTCGTGAAACCGGCCCGGATCGCGGCTTCGGCAGCGGCCTTGACGGGTTCCGGCGTGTCAAAATCAGGCTCCCCCGATGAAAAATCGACGACATCAATGCCTTGCGCCGCCATGGCTTTGGCGGTAGCCGTCATGGCCAGGGTCGGGGAGGGAGTAATGCGACTCACACGTGCAGCGAGTTTCATGTTTTCAGACTCCGGATTCGCTCTTGGAGACGTCGGGCGACTTCAGGATGGAGAAATTCGGTCAGCGATCCCCCATGCTGCGCAACATCCTTGATGATGGTTGAGGACAGGTACGAATATTCTTCACTCGGCATCAGAAAGACGGTTTCGACTTTCTTGGCCAGCTTCCGGTTGATTAAGGCCATCTGAAACTCATGTTCGAAGTCTGAGATGGCCCGCAGACCGCGAATAATGGCATGGGCTCCTGAACGTTCGACGTAATCGACCAGCAAGCCTTCGAACGCGGTGACTTCGACCTGCGTCAAATCTTTCATCACCAGCCTGACCATTTCCAGCCGCTCGGCCAGATTGAACAACGGATGTTTGGCCGGATTCGGAGCCACGGCTACTACCACTTTATCGAACACCCGGAGGCTCCGGGTGATGATATCGGTATGGCCGTGCGTAATCGGGTCGAAGGTGCCGGGATAAATGCCGATTTTCATGCCGGCTCCTCGGCGGGATACGTAAAGATGGATAAGGCCGTGTCCCCGTAAGCATAGCGTCGAATGAACGAGCCGAGACCGAGTCGCTGCGGCAGCACCATCTTTGACGCATGCTCCACGACCAGCCAGGCATCCGGCGCGGTCAACGCCGGGGGGACGTTCTTGAAGATGCCCTCGAGCTCATACGTCGCATCATAGGGAGGATCGGCGAACACAATATCGTAGGGCCCGGTCCAAAGCTCGGGACGAGAAAGAAACTGCTGAACGGTTCGCGCTTGTATGGTCACGTGGCTGCCCATCTGGCAATCCGAGATATTCTGCTTCAAGAGCGTCAACGATGCGGCGCGTGATTCGACGAATGTGACCTGTGCCGAGCCTCGGCTCAACGCCTCGATACCGATGGCCCCGGTCCCTGCGTACAAATCCAACACTCGACTGTCAGGAAGCCGGTTGCCAAGAATGGAGAACAGTGCTTCCCGAACTCGGTCAGAGGTAGGACGGAGTGCAGTTCCCTGCGGACCCCGAAGGCGTCGTCCCCGGTGGGTTCCAGCAATAACACGCATGATCTCAGATGTGTTGCATCATCAAGGCGGGTGACTCTAACACAGCGTTTTTGAAGGGGTCAAGCAAGCTTGAGGCGAACGAGGTCGCGTCGAGACGAAGCGCCATGACGTATCGTCATGGAAGAGAGCAGGACGGAGCGTGCGGGCGCACTTTGACCCGAAATCAGGGGCTCGCTATAATTCCCGTGCACACAGAGGCCATGGGCTACACCAAACCCGGGGTTGCACCGAACCCGACCGGACCGGCGGTCTGCTTGCGCGACCGGATCACGATCGGGTCATGATCAACTCCACGTATCGACCTTAGCGCGCGGCAACCGGCTGCGCATCCCGGGCGGCCAGGCTCTTTCTCCGATTGCTGGAGATCGTGCGATCAATGATCGCGCCGCAGTTGATGCATTTCCAGGCGTAGAAAATGAGGAAGAAGTCTGAGAACCGCTCCAGCATCATCAGGCCTTTGCACTTTGGACATTCCATGAATTCCTCCCAGGTGACGGCGTGTATTGCTGCAGGCGGAATTAAGCAAGAGCTGCACCAAATTGTCAGTTTTCGACATTTCAATGGGTTATCGGTTACGTATTTGTCTCCAGGGGATAAAAAGCGCCGAACCGGCTTGGACAAAAGCGTTCGAAGTGTCATATTTTTGTCATTGAAGGGGAATTTATGACGGGGCGGGAGCGGGGGAAAGGCATTGCCCACTGGCCTGAAACCGAACGGCCGCGTGAGCGTCTGCTGAGCAAGGGCTCGGAGGTGCTTTCCGATGCCCAACTATTGGCCATTCTCCTACGAACCGGTCGCCGCGACTCCTCGGCCGTCCAGGTGGCCATGGAAATCCTGCACCACCTGGGAAGCCTGGCCGCACTGGCCCGGAGCGGAATAGAAGAGTTGTGCACCATTCCCGGCATCGGGCCGGCCAAGGCGGCCCAACTCAAGGCCGCGCTTGAACTCGGCAAACGGGCAATGGCCGTCCCTTTGTCGACAGGGACCAAGCTGTCGTCCAGCGCTGATCTCTTTCGCCACTTCCATCCCACGCTACGGGATTTAAAGCATGAACTGTTCAAGGTGGTGCTGCTGGACGCCAAGAATACGGTAATTAGGGAA
Organism: Nitrospira sp. NS4; assembly: GCF_049546785.1. Classification (NCBI taxonomy): domain Bacteria; kingdom Pseudomonadati; phylum Nitrospirota; class Nitrospiria; order Nitrospirales; family Nitrospiraceae; genus Nitrospira; species Nitrospira sp. NS4. Next base: position 43,380 of record NZ_JBMWAN010000005.1, read on the forward strand.
TCCACCGTATCCGAGGGGAGTTTGACCTTGAGCATTGTCCATCCGCGAGAAGTGTTCGCCATGGCGATTCGTGAATCCGCCGCCGGCGTCATCTTTCTTCACAACCATCCAAGCGGGGATCCGACGCCCAGCGCGGAGGATCGGCGTCTGACCGAGCGACTGGTCGCTGCGGGGGAAGTCCTCGGAATTCGCGTCCTGGATCACATGATCGTGGGCGATGGACGCTATATCAGTTTTGCCGACGAGGGATGGCTCGCATGACTAGGGCGCGAGGCCTCACCGTGGCGACTCGGGAGCTGACGGCAAAGGAATGCCCATGAAATAAAGGAACCCTGTTGAAGTCACTCACCGCGAAGAGAGGAGGCAGCCATGGAAGACACTCGCATCGAGTCCGTCAGAAATGTCGCGCTGGTCTCAAACCTCGGAGCAGGGAAAACGTCTCTCAGCGAAGCCCTTCTGTTTGCCGCCGGCGCGATTCCCGTTCTCGGATCAGTTTCTCACGGCACCACGACATCCGATTTTGAACCGGAAGAACAGCGCCATCGGAGTTCACTGAGCACCAGCCTGTTGCACTGCGTAGTCCCTCCCGTCGGCATCAACCTCCTTGATCCTCCCGGGGCACTCAGTCTCATGGGAGACATCCTTGCCGCGTTACGAGCCAGTGATGCCGTCATCCTGGTCCTGAACGGCGAGGAGGGCGTGCGGACGGAACTGGCACGGGCCTGGTCGCGCGTCACAGAGCTTGGACTTCCCTGTCTGGCGTTTGTCAACGGGTTGGATAGGCCGGGCGCTTCCTTTCTAGACACCGTGAATACGTATCGCGCGCAACTGAACTGCAACCCCGTTCCCCTGGTACTGCCTACACAGGCGGGACCTGAAATTGACGGAGTGATCGACTTGCTGGAGGGAGTCGCGATCTACTCAGGTCCTGCATCGCCGAAAGTGGAGCGAAGACCAATTCCGGAGTCATTGCGCCCGGCGGCCAGCAACGCAAGAACGCAGTTATTGGAAGCCGTCGCGGAGACGAATGAACGGTTGCTCGAGTCCTACCTGGCTTCAACCGATCTGGGAAAAGAGGAATTGATCGCCGGTTTGCGCCAAGCCGTGCTGGCGCGACAGGTGATGCCGGTACTCGGAGGCTCCGCCCTTCACCATGTGGGCATCAGCCCGTTGCTGCAGGCGATTCAATTCCTTCTCCCCTCGCCGGCAGAGCGGCTCTCGGCATCACCCCTGAAAGGCACGAATCCTGATAACCGAACGACCGTGGAGCGTCGCGGTCTGATCACGGAGCCGTTTTCGGCCCATGTATTCAAGACGCTGATCGATCCGTTTGTCGGAAGGCTTTCCTACTGCCGGATCTTGTCCGGCACGATTCAGGCCGATGCCATGGCGCTCAATGCGACCAGGCATGTCCGTGAAAAACTGGGTCACTTTTATACCGTGTTGGGGAAACACCATACCGCCGTTCCGTCGGCACAAGCAGGGGACATCATTGCGATCGGAAAATTGAAGGATACGCAGACCGGCGACACCTTGTGCCAGGAACAGGATCCGATCTGTTATCCCGGCTTGAATCTGCCCCGCCCCGTGCTGTCGTTCGCAATCGAGCCCAAGTCCCACGCGGAAATCGACAAGGTCAGCCTCGGCCTTCATAAGCTCATCGAGGAAGATCCCACGCTGGAATACGTCCGCAACACCGAAACGAAAGAGCTGGTGTTGAGCGGAATGGGACAACTCCACATTGATCTGGCGTTGGAGAAGCTGCACAGAAAATTTGGCGTGGATGTGATCCTCCATGCCCCGAAGGTGCCCTATCGCGAATCGATCCGGACCAAGGCCGAGGCCCAGGGGAAATATAAGAAGCAGACCGGCGGGCATGGTCAATACGGAGACTGCTGGCTCGAACTGGCTCCGCTCGGCCGCGGCGAGGGATTCCGATTCGAGAACCGGGTCGTTGGCGGGGCGATTCCGAGGAATTTCATTCCCGCCGTGGAGAAGGGCGTCGTGGAGGCGATGCAGGCCGGCGGTATGACGGGGTTTCCGGTCGTCGACGTCGAAGTAGCCGTCTACGACGGATCCCATCACCCGGTGGATTCTTCGGAGCTGTCCTTCAAAATCGCCGGGTCGATGGCGTTCAAGAAAGCCCTGGAGTCGGCGCATCCCGTTTTACTGGAGCCGATGATGCGCCTGGATATCGACGTCCCGGCGGATACGGTGGGGACGGTCATGGGAGATCTGAACGCGCGGCGGGGACGCATTCTGACCGTGACCGCCGACGATCATGCGGAGCAAATCAAGGCGCAGGTGCCGCTGGCCGAACTGCTCACGTACGCGTCGGTCCTGAACGCCATGACCGGAGGGCGGGGCAGCTACGTCATGGAATTGTCCGGGTATGAGGAAGTGCCCGGCGGGTTAGCAGGGAAAATCATCGAGGCGCATAAGGCCGAGAAGCAGCTGGCCGCGGCCCATTAGCGCGAGCGATCAGTCCGAGGATTTGAGGACCACGTAGAACGCGCGGTTTTCCCGGAGAACACGGAGCAACACCGTGTCACCGCGCCGGACTTTTGAAATAGCCGAGGTGAATTCGCCGACGCTTGCCACGTCGGCCCGGTTCACTTCCTTGATCAGATCGCCCTCGCGGAGACCTTCGGCATGGGCCAGGCTGCCGGCGTCCACCCTGGTGATCAGCACGCCGCGTGTTTCCCGGAGCTTGAATTTCTCGGCCAGGCCGGCGGTCAAATCCTGCAGATCCAGCCCGAGCTTGACCTCCGTCCGTGACTGAGGAAGCGAGGCGACGACGGGGCTGTCCCGCCGTTCACTTAAAGGGACCGCGAGGACCAGATGTTTCAGGTCGCGCACGACTTCAATCCTGGCGGTGGCGCCTGGTGGCAAGACCCCGATTAAGCGCGACAGCTTGTTGGGAGAGTCCACGACATTTCCATCGATGGTCAGGATAATATCGCCCGGCTTGATGCCGGCTTCCGCGGCCGGATCCTTCTCGAATACTTCATTGACCAGCACCCCTTCGCCTTCATTCACGCCGAATTTCTTTGCCAGTTCCGGCGTCAGCGGCTGAATGCCGACGCCGAGCCACCCGCGGACGACTTTGCCGCGCGAAGTGAGCTGTTGAATCACCTGCTTGGCCATGTTCGAGGGAATGGCGAAGCCGATGCCTTGAGCGAAGTTGATGATCGCCGTATTAATCCCGATGACTTCGCCGCGGAGATTGAAGAGGGGACCGCCGGAGTTACCCGGATTGATCGACGCGTCGGTTTGGATAAAGTTTTCATAGCGCGACAGATTGATGTTCTCGCGGCCGATGCCGCTGACGACTCCAAGTGTGACGGTGCGATCGAGCCCGAACGGATTCCCGACGGCGAGCACCCATTGGCCCACGCGGACCGTACTCGAATCGCCAAAACGCGCGCTGGGCAGCGGCCGGTCGGCGGTCACCTTGAGGACTGCGAGATCCGTATCCGGATCTTTGCCGATGACCTGGGCGATCAGCTTGGTCTTGTCCGACAACCGCACTTCGACTTCCGTCGCGTCGCCCACCACATGGTTGTTCGTGACGATGTAGCCCTCGCTGTCCACGATCAGCCCGGAACCGGAGCCGGAAGTATTGGGGGAACGATCGGCTCCGGAGTCACGCGGCCGTCCGCCTCCGGGAATCGGAAACAGATTGACGACCGACGGCTTGGCATGTTCGGCCAAATCGGTAATGACCGTCTGAATCTCTTCCAGCATGCGGATACCCGGCGAGTCTGTCAGGGCGGCACCGCTTCCGGTTTCGGCCGAGACGGAGAAGGGGAGACTCCACAACACGACTAATGCTGTGAGAAGCCTAAGCGTATTCACCATGGGTTTATTGTACCGGAAGAAGAGTCATGGCGACTACTGCCTAGGCGGATTGAGGCGCCATGGCCTTCGTGCGGCGGTGGCTGGTAAACCAGTTGGTCAGAGGATCGAGTTCGGTCTGCCCACCGAGCAAGACCACGATATCCCCGGTGCGGAATACCAGATCTTTATCAGGAGCCAGCAGAAACGGTCCGCGCATCACCGTGGCGACATGAATCGACGAAGAACGCGGCACGTCGCTGATTTTGCGGCCGACCGCCGCGGCTCCACGCAGGATGGTGACACGTTCGATGCCGGCGGATCGCATACTCAAGTCTTGCTGAAGGCGCAGCAAGTCGTCATGGATCGTTTCCAGTTTAAGCTGACGGATCTCGGCATCGATACCGAGCAGCTCGCGTTTGAGCTCCTGCACGCGCTGGTGAGACCGGCTGACCGACGTGTCGAGATCCGTCAGGGCGCTGTCCGCCACCCCGGGGTCAGGGGATCGAGGCGCAACTGATGCCGCAATCTGCTGGCCCAACGTGTTGGTGACTTCGTCGATGCGGGCAAGAAGAGTGGTAGCCTGCCAGTGAAGCCGCATGATTTGCACCTTGCGATTCACACGCTCCGAGATTGCCAGAACGGTCTCATAGAGGGCGTGGCTGGTAATCGAAAATTCCTTTTGGACGCGGCCAAGCAGTTCAAAGCTCATAGGTTCTAAATTCTATTAACGTCTGATAAGGTTGATTATGTAAACTCATGGATTTCGTGTCGGTTCTGATCTCAATATTTGCCCTTTTTGTCAGAGGAAGTCCTCTCTCTACTCTTTGGAAGTAAAGAGAATGCCAAAGAAGCCCTCCCCCTGGAAATAATTGTTCTGCAGACACATCCCGGAACAGTACTCTAGATCAAAAAAAGCGGATCCTCAAGGAGCCTGTCTATGAATGGAATTTAGCAGGTTATCGGAATGAGGGCTTGGTCGTATTTCCGGTTTCGGCTGTGCGATCGGAATATAAACGGCTCGACCCAGCGCTTGGGCCACCGCCAGTGCAACTCATACCGGTTTGACTCGTTTAATCCTCGACCGGTCCATTTCTCCCGGAGAGGCTGAATTGACCCGCCAGAAAAGTGATCGGCATTCAATTAATATCGAATATAAACTTCAAGGTCCAGCTTAACTAAGCTCGGTCGCCGTGCAACCAGCTTCTGAGACACGTCAGTCTTTCTCCAGTACATTCGCCATAACAGTTAGGCATACCCTTCAGGGCAGAACGGTTTGATCCTCAGTGCACGCCGGTTGATCGGAAACCACATGCTCCGCCCCATTTGATCGATACACTGCCGATGCCGTTTATACAACCGACGTATCTATTGCTTCGGATTGCTCGGTACACGTCAGCGAACTGGCGCCGGTGCGCGTCTCCGGAGTCATTACCATTGTAAAATTCCGCTGTCGATGGAGACCGGGTTTTCGCTGCGGGGCGATCCGCCGCGTAATCTTGGCGCCCATCTCATCCCCCCCAACGACTTGGCAGGCGGCGAACACTTGCTTGGAACTCATCTTGGTAAGACAAAAAGCCCGCCACCGTTCCCCTGTCGGCTTCAAATTGTCCCCGCATCGTTGCGCTGGAGTAACCACTCGTCGACCTATTGCCAGACAGCCGCCCATTATAGGTACATCAATAGCGTTGGTACGCCTGACCCGTGGCATAGGCGACGACGGTAGAACCGGCTTGCACCGCATACCGCGTCTCGGCAAGGCGCACCTCCGCGACCAACAACGCTGTCGTCGCTGTCGTAACGTCGATGATTGACGCCAGCCCAAGCCGATATCGATCCTTGGCCAAGGTCAGCGCGCTTCGCGCTGACTCCACTTCCTTCTCCTCCACGATGAGCTGTTGCCGGGCCGTTTGCAGGCTTAGGTACGCATCCGTCACTTCCAGCGCAATTCTGTTCGCCAGATCGACCTTTCTTTGTTCAGCCTTGTATTTTTGTTGCCGCGCTTCAGCAACACGGTTTTCGATTAGAAACCCGGTAAATATGGGCACGGAGACTATGGCTCCCGCTCCCCACCAGAGATTGGTCTGCCCGGGCTGTGCACCGGCATATTGGTTCAGCGGGGCATCACTGAAGTGGATGACGCCGGACATGCCTTGGGCGACAATGGTCGGAAGGTTGACCGCCTGGGCGGAGCTGAGCCGTTCATCCGCCTGTTTGATCCGATCAGCCGTGCCGAGCAGTTCCGGACGGTCCTCCAGCGCCTGGGTGATCAATGTCTCCAGTGTGCTCAATGAGGCTTCGGCGGCGGGAAGGTCCTGCAAGGTGTAGTCCTCCGAACCGCGGACGCCCATGGCGTGATTCAGTCCTGCGAACGCGGCACGGAGTTCGTTCTTGGCTTGCAACAACTGAATCTCGGCGTTCTTGAGCTCGACCGATATGAAATCGAGGTCCAATTTGGACTTCAAGTTCCGCTTATACAAAATCGCGATTTGATCACGCAGGACGCCCCGCTCCCGCACGGTTTCTTCTGCAATTTCGATAAACCGCTTTTGGCGCAAGCAGTGGATGTAGGCTTGCTGAACCTTCAGAATGACCGTCGCCTTGTGTGTCTGGATATCCTTTTGCGCGGCCTCCTGGCCGGCCCGCTCCGCCAGCACTTTGTGCGCGGTTTGACCAAAATCGTAAATCAACTGGTCCGCTCGGAATCCCGCGCTTTCCACATAGGAGGTGGGCTTGTTCTGCGCGCCACCCACGTTGAACGCGCTGAGCGGACGAACGGTTCCTCCTGTCTGAATCGCATAGGCATTCAACTCCGGATAGTAGCGAGACTCAGCCTGATCCGTGACCGCCTCCGCGGCAAGCGCCGTCTCCTTTGAGCGGCGTAGCAGCGGATGATGTTCAAGGCCGATCCGGATCGCGGACTCGTAGCCGAGAAACGCGCCTTTCGATTGAGGGACATCCGGCGATGGCGGGCGCACGAGCGGCGGCGGGGGTCCCTCAGACGCACGGTCAGCTGACCAACAGGGTCCGCCGAACACGGGAAGAACGATCGAGGCGTACAAGACACTTACAGTGAGCTGGCGTACGATCTGTCCTCGTGGAGATTCAGTACCGTGCATATTCGGCTCCGGTCGCATAGGCGAGGGCGGCTTCGCTGGCTCGAAAGTCGTACAGCGCTTCAGCGAGGCCGACCTCGGCGCTCAACAGATCGGTCGTCGCGGTGGTCACATCGAGAATAGAGCCCAGGCCGGCCTTGTATCGCTCGCGTGCGAGCGTCAATGCTTCACGTGCATGCGCGACCTTCTCCTCCGATACCTTGATTTGTTGTTCGGCAGTCAGCCGGCCGAGATAGGCTTGCGCGACTTGCAGCACGATATCGTTCGCGATTGATCGCGTGGCGGCTTGGGTCTCGCCCCTCCGCGCATCGGCCTCCTCGATTTGGCCTTCGATACGGCCTCCTGTATAGAGGGGAACGGCGCTGGTCACACCGAGCCCATACCACCCCAGTTGGGCGCCCGGATTGACGACTCCATTTCCGGCGGGGTTCTCCTCTCGGCCCCACCAGGTATAGCCCGCGGTGCCGATCCCGGTCACCGACCCGAAGCGAAGGGCCCTGGCTGCCTGCAGCGCTTCCTCCGCCGCCTGGATCCGATCTTTGCTTCCGAGTAATTCCGGTCGCTGATTCAGCGCTTCCTGGACCAATGTTTCAGGACTGACATTTGGCGTCGCCGGACGGACCGGCTGGTCCAACAGATAGTCCCCCCGCCCCTGAAAGCCCATCGCGGTATTCAGTGCAGAAAATGCCAACACCAGATTATTTTGGGCCTTGATCAGCACCACCTCTGCCCGATTGGCTTCGACTGATGCAAAATCCAGATCCAACTTGGATCGCAAGTCCCGTCGGTAAAACGCCTCTGTCTGCTGACGGATGAGTTCGCGTTCGTTCATCACCTCGCGCGCGATGTCCACGAGTCGTTGCTGCTTCAGACAGTTGAGATAGGCCTGCTCCACATTCAGGATGGTGAGCGCTTTGGCCGTCATCACGGCTTGTTCGGCGGAGGCTGCGAGCGATTTCTGAGAGAGAATGCGATGCGCCGTCTGCCCGAAGTCCGTAATCAGCAGGTCTACGCGAATACCCGGAGTCGTGAGATAGTTGGTAGGTTTTGGCAGGGAGCCTGATATCCCGAGGTTGGCCAGGACCCTGGTGTTGCCTCCGGAACTTGAGTAAATGCCGGTCACCTGCGGATAATTGGCTGATTCGATCTGCTTGACCAGGGCCTGGGATTCCAGGGCCTCATGTTCCGCCACTTTGATGAGCGGTTGTTTCTCGATTGCCAACTGTATGGCCCGCTCCCAAGTCAGCGGGGCGCCATTCGCCGGGAGCGGGCTGGAGGATCTCGTCTCTGCGGCAAGCGAGGTTGTCCCACTGCAAGCAATAAAAACCAGCAGAGACGCCAAGCAGCTAAAAGCGTTTATACTCTTGTCCTGTGGCATAGGAGACGACTGACTCACTGATTTTGTAGATATACCGGGATTCCGCCAAGCGAGATTCCGACTCGAACAACACCGCCGTCGCGCGCACGACCTCCACGATCGGGCTCAAACCGAGGCGGTAGCGCTCCTGCGCCAGCAGCAACGCTTCTTTCGAAAAGGTCACTCGCTCCTGCTCGAGTGCGATTTGTTCGGCATTTGTAGTTCGCGTGAGATAGGCCCGGACAATCTGCAAGATGATTTCGTTGGCGAGGGCCTGGAGCTCTTCGTCCGTTTCTCCTTTGCGATGGCCGGCTTCCTTGATCTGACTCTGAATCCGGAATCCTGTGAACAGAGGAAACTTAATCGTGATGCCAAACCCCCAAAATGGGGCCACAGCATCGGAAGGAATGCCGGCATCATGCACATCGCCGTATTGCGTGATGCCAACTGAGCCCACCGCAGTAAGGGAACCATAATTCAACGCCTTGACTGCCCGGAGCAGCTCTTCGCTGGCAACCAGACGGTCTCGATTGCCGAGTAACTCGGGCCGGTCGTTGAGCCCTGTGGTGACCAAGGTTTCGACAGATTCGCTGGGAGTCACCTGAATACGAATCGGTTCCAGTTCATACTGGTCCTGCCCATCGCTCCCCATCGCATTATTCAACGTTGCAAACGACTGTTTGAGATCATTCTTCGCTTTAATCAGCGAGAGCTCGGCGTTCGCGACTTCCACCAGCACCAAGTCCAAATCGACTTTCGATTTGAGTTGATGTTTGTAGAGCGCCTGCACCTGATCACGGACGGCTTGCCGCTGCTTGACCGTCTCGGTTGCGATCGTCACCAGACTCTGCTGAAGCAAAGTGTTGAGGTAGGCTCGTTGGACGTTGAGGATGACGAAGGCTTTATTCGTCAAAATCTCTTTATCGCTGGCTGCTTCATTGGCTTCGGTCGCAAGAATGCGGTGAGCGGTATAACCGAAATCTGAGATCAATTGATTGAGCAGGAACCCACCGGTCAGCATGTTCTGGTTATGCTTTGGAAGGGCGCCGCCAGGATCGAGTCCATGTCCGCCGCGATCATGAATCGTTTTGCCGTCAGTGGTAATAATTCGTAAAGAACCACTGCTTCCCGCGATAGAAGCTTCCAGCCAGGGATATCGCTCGCCCTGAGTTTGACGGGTCAGAGCCTTGGCAATGAGCGCGCTATAGCGCGAACGCTCGAGCAAGGGGTGGTTGGCAAGGCCGGTTCTGATGGCTTCAGTGAGCGTCAGCAGAGAGCTTGCAGGTTTCTCCACAGCACGAGAGACCGTTGGTTTCGCCTGTGACGACTGTGCTCCTGCCTGAGCGACCCCAAGATGAGGACTGCCCACAACGAGTGCCAGGACGATGATTCTCGTGAGTAACGTGTGCATAACTGCTCGCATCAGGAAAGTTTCTGAACCGCGCCCTTTCCGAGTCGGCACATTACATTTTCTGCCTGGCTGCTTTTCCGTTTGGAAGGTTGTAATCAGACGATTGCACCGCTTGGCCATCAGTCAACCCGCTCTTGCCAACGACGACGACTTCCTCCTCGCCGGTCAAACCGTCCACGACCTCGACCCAAAGACCGTCATCAATGCCCGTTTTAATAGGGACACGTTTGGCTTTGCCGGCATCGACCACAAACACCGCTTTTTCCTGTCCGTTTTTGCTCGGAGCGATCGCGGCGGGAGGAATGGCCAGCGCGTTCGGATGCTGCTGCAGATGGAGCGACACGTTGATGAACATCCCGGGCTGGAGCCGATGGTCTTTATTGGGCACATCGATTTCGACCAACAATGTTCTGGTGGAGGGATCCAAGGCTTCGGTGGTCCGAGTGATCGAAGCCGCTAATTCCTCAGACCATTCACGTGCGGTGACCGTCACGGGAAGTCCTGGTCTGGCCAGCCGTGCAGCTTCCTGCGGGGCATTCACATAGATCCGGACGCTGTCCATATCCATGATCGTAAAAAGCGGCGCCGCTTGAGTCGCTGACCCGGTCGCGGCCTGGATGAGCGCGCCAGGATCGGCAAACCGAGCCGTAATCACCCCTGAAAATGGCGCATAGACCTTGGTGTAATCCAACAAGGTCCGGCGACTGTCTCGCTGATGCTTGGCGGATTCAGCCGCGGCTTTGGCCACATCGACATCCTGCTTGGCGATCATGTCGTGATTATCCTGCCAGACGCTCAAGTACCGCTCATACGTCACTTTCTTGATCTGGTAATCAGCGTCGGCCTGTTTGTATTGATCTTCGATCTCGGGTGCATCCATCACTGCCAGCAGTTGGCCTTTCTGGACGACATCACCTTTGTCGACTCCGATCCATTTCACGTAGCCGGAGACCTTCCCGTACAGCGTCGCTTGATACCAGGGAGAAATGTTCGCCGGAAGCGTCAAGGTCTGGCGAATGTCGCGCCGCTGCACTTTCAATACTTGGACCCGAGAAACACCTTCAGGCGCCTGGCCTGCCTCCTGGGTTGTCTCGGGTGCTGACACCGTCGGTTGCTGGCCCTGGATGATCATCAAGACCGCCGCAAGGAGGAAGAGTCCTGTTGCAACCATCAGAACGATTTTGAGGCGTGATGTATGTCTCATATCCCCTCAGGACACTCCCTCAACGAACGTAGGCGACAGGCCCACGACTCCTCTGCTCAGTGAACCGCTCCTTCAGTTTCAGCCGGGCTGGTGGCTGATCGCCGACGAGCAAGTGCGTGCAGAACCGGAATAAAGAGCAGCGTCATGGTCGTCGATACCGTCAGACCTCCGATCACGGCGCGGGCAAGCGGCATGTTGCTCTCGCTCCCCTCCCCGATGCCAAGCGCCATCGGGGCCAGTCCGATGACGGTGGCCAGCGACGTCATGATGATGGGCCTGATACGGAGTCGCCCCGCCTCCACCACGGCCTCCTCGATCGGCATGCCCTCGCGCAGCCTGTTGTTGGCGAAGTCCACCAGCAACACGCTGTTGGACACGACTATCCCGATCATCATCAGAGTACCGATCAACGATTCCACATTGAGCGAAGTATGCGTCACCAGCAGCATCCAGATGACACCGATAAACCCCAGCGGGACCGCAAACATGACGACAAAGGGGTCGAGCCATGACCGAAACAGCCCGACCATCACCAAATAGATTAGCACCATCGCCAGCGGCAGGGTCCCTGCGAAACCCGATATCGCAGCTCTCATGCTGTCGACTTCCCCTTTGAAACTCACCACCACATCCTTCGGGATGTCGAGTTTCCCGACAGCCTGTTCGATTTGTCCCGCTACGCGGCCTAGATCGTTGCCTGGCACACTGACGAGCACGTCCATCGTCCGTTGGAGGTTGAAGTGATCGACGGTCTCGGGGCCGACTTTTCGTACGACATCCACCAGATCTCGCAGCAGGACAGGGCTTCCCCCGGTCGCTGTCACACCGGGTAAGCGGGGCCGTTCAGGAAAGGGGGTCTGCCCGAGCACCAATGAACTGCCCCTGAGCGTGCTGCCTCCCGTACTGACCGACATCGGCTGCTCCACGTGCGTTCCCACAAGAGGCATGTTCAGAAAATCTTCGAACTCCAGCAGGATCTGCTCGGGGAATTGGGTCACAACAAAATAGGCGTTATTGGTCCGGGGATCAATCCAATAGCCCGGGTTCAATGTGACGTTTGAAGACAACCCCGTGACCAAGTCCGTCACGATCTGATACTCATTCAACCCGACATACGAGGCTTTGTCTCGATTGATATCGAGATGAATCTCTGGATAGTCCATCCCCTGTCGAACCTGGACATCTGCAGTCCCGTGAATCTCTGCCACAAGGTCCCGGATCTTGTTGGCCGTCGCCGCAAGATCTCCCATCTTGGGACCGCTTACTTTAATATCGATTGGTGCAGGCAGCCCGGAATTGATCACATCGCTGACGATCCCCCCGGTCTGGAAGGAGAACTTCAGCCCCGGAAATTCCCGATGAAGAGTCTGGCGCAACTTCCCGATAATGTCATCGGTATGCATCTCATGGTCACGCGTCAAGCTCACGAGCACATAGGCCTGATGCGGACCATTCACCGGCGTGTAAAGCACCATCCATCCCTGCGGCAGGCCGATATTCGAGACGACCTGATCCAGTTCCGCGGCGGGTATGGCCTCTCGAACCAGGCCTTCGATTTTGGCAACAATTGCCTCTGTTTTCTCGATTCTCGTGCCTTCCGGTGCTGAGACGTTCAAGATAAAGGAACCTGCGTCCACCTTTGGGAAAAACTCTGTTGCCAGCCGTGGCGCCATAAACAGAGAGCCGACGAAGATAGCGGTGACCGTAATGATCACGACAACCTTGTGGCCGAGACACCAGCGCAGCGCAACAATGTACCGCTCGACAAATGGATCGAAGAGATTGATCCGATTCCACCAGGCGACAAGCCCGCTTTGAGGCGGTGCCGGATGCCCTGGTACACCATGCCCTCCCTTCCGGAAGAGCCAGGCGATTGAGACGGGAGCGACGGTGAGCGCCACCACATAGGACGCCATCATCGCGTAGGCGACGGTGAGGGCCAGCGGCACAAACAGGAATTTGATAATCCCGGTGAAAAAGGCGATCGGTAGAAAGACGAGAAACACGGTGATGGTGATCACCAGCATCGGAAGTGCGACTTCGGTGACGGCATCGCCGGCCGCGTCCTTCGCCGACTTGCCCATGTCCATGTGCCGGTGGGTGTTTTCCACGACCACAATCGCGTCATCCACGAGCCGGCCAACCGCCAATGCAAGTCCCCCCAGTGTCATGATGTTGACCGAATGACCGGTGAAGTACAGCCCGATGAAGGCTGATGTGACGGACAAAGGAATCGCCATGGCGATGATCAGCGTATAACGCAGACTGCCGAGAAACAGCAGGACCATCAGACAGGCAAGTCCCCCTCCCAGAAGACCTTCATGTTCCAGCGTATGGATTGCCTGCCGGATATAGAGTGACTGATCGAAGAGCAACTTGACCGACAGTTCCTTGGGAATGCCGATCAGCTTCGTGAGCGCGTCCTTTATGCCATCGACGACCGCGATGGTGTTAGCTCCAGCCTGCTTCAGAATGGGAAGATAGACGGCCCGATTACCATTGATCCTCACCACGTTGGTCTGAATCATTGTCGAGTCGACAGCTTTTCCGACGTCTCGCAGGTATACCGGCACCCCGTTCACGACCTTAAGCGGGATGTCGTTCATCTGATCTACGACCTTGATCATGCTGTTCGTATACACGTTGTAATCGAAGTCGCCGATTTTGACGTCGCCGGCCGGGAGAAGGACGCTCTGCATGTTCACCGCATTCACAATCTCGTGCGTGGAAATGCTGCGAGCCAGCATGCGCTCAGGATCGAGAAACACCGTGACTTGGCGGACCGTTCCTCCGAACGTGGTCGGGAACGCGACGCCCGGCACATTGCCGAGCTGCGGCCGGATATTAAAGTATGCGAGATCACGCACCTCCTTCTCCGTCATCGTTTCGCTGGCAGTCGTCTGCAGCGCGATGGGCAGACTCGCCGCCCCGAACTTGATGATAATCGGGGGAAAGATGCCTTGAGGCAGAAAACGGAGATTCGCATAGGTCAGGCTCGTAATTTCGGCCAGCCCCGCGTTCACGTCATAGGAGGAATGGAAATAGATCTTGATGAGACTGACACCGGGCAAGGAACGGGACTCGATGTGATCGATATAGGAGGCCTGAAGAAAGGCTTGCTCCAGTCGCAACGTGATGGCGCCCTCCACCTCCGACGGCCCCATGCCTTTGTAAAACGTGGCGACAGCCACGACCGGCATGTTGATCTCCGGGAAGATGTCCACGACCATCTTCTGGTAGGACACGACGCCGACAATGATGACGATGAGGCTGATGGCGATAACGGCGAAAGGATTTTTAAGCGCGGCACGAACCATACCTTGCGATACCCTTCCTAGATCATCCGTTCACAAGGACCCGTAGCAGAATGTTGGTGTCGTGTTACTACTTGGCCTGGTGTTGTCGAAACACCCGCGTTTCTTCTACCACATATAGCAGCGGCCCGTCTTCCATCGTGATTAGGACCTTGCGTTCGCTCCCGGCCGACCCATGGGATTGAAGGGGGTGGCAGGGCTTCCCAATAGCCAAAGATCGATGGAGGCTGCACAACAAAATGAACGACCAGCCCACTTATTGGGGGCAGATCTTGAACGAATACCAGCCGAAAGCCCGGAAGGAGCAGGGTCACGGGTGTGGTCCCCGTTCCCCTCCGCTGAACTCCAGCCTTGGAGTGATTGGATAGAAATGGTGGCAGAACCGACCAACCAAGGTGAGCAGGTCGGCGAAGAAGACCGGCTTTACTTCATGGGCCAGGAGACCAAGGCCATCCAGTGAGCGCATTAGGGCCTCGTCTTCAGCCCAGAGGAGACCGATAACCGGCAGATCGCTGAAACGCGTGTCCTGTCGAAGTTCACGGAGCAACATCACACCGCTCCCGCCGGGAAGATCGAGATCCAGCACAACGAATGCTGGCAAGGCGGGCGGATTCATCTCGGCTTGCTCCCGTAACAAGCCCAGCGCGCCCTGCCCACTCTGTACGAGGTCGATCCTGGGGCACAACATACGGCCTCGGGGATTGCGTCCATCCCAATTCAATTGAAGGGCTTGGCAAAACAACTCCGCTTCTCCGGGGCTATCTTCCACCAGCAGGATATGGGGGACGAGGAACATCGGTAAATCCGACCCCGGTTCAGCCACGGTGACGCCTCCCCATTCAAGGATCTGACGTTATGAGTCCTACCCATGTAAGAACGGGATGTGAACCACGCCTCTGTGCCACAATGACGCATTCGTGTCAGATTGACACACGGCCTTTGCCGCATCTCGCGATGGATGATAGATGACGCGTCATGGTCTCCCATCTATCGCAGCCCCTCCTTCCACTGCCTGCCGGACATTGCCGCTCTTCCAGTGACTCCAATTCAAAAGTAGTTGAGCAATAACAATGCCAATAATAACGGGTTGACACCACGCCGTTTCCTGCTCACCGAGAGAGACGCACGATTGCACCTTGCAACTGCTCGTTATCGCACACCGCGCACCGTGCGATTCATTTGTCTCAATGGGAGAACAGACGGTGCGGCAAGTCTTACGAGTCATGTTGTTTCGTGGTCGCGATGAATTGATTGAACGCCCAGGCTACAAAAACTCGCCGGCACATCACAATTATCGTCCACGCCAAGAAAATGGATCAAGAATTGCACCTCTGATACTCTGCCCTGACTTCATCAGAGTGGTCATACACCGTGAGACCCGCTGCTCCTGCCTTCCGACTTTGCATGTAGCCCGCATGCAGGAAACAGTTGAGGAAAGCCCACTATGGCTCACCAACCCTTGTCGTCGTCTGATCTCACACAAAGGATCGAACCACGCATCCTGGCTTTTTGCCAAACTCGCCCGCGTATGATGTTCTCCGATCTCGCCAAGGCTCTACCTGATTACACTTGGCAGATGCTGTTCAGCGCCATCACCCACCTACGCAAACAGCACTATGTCGAGCTCTTGGCGCACCCTTGGGATTATGAAGTGCTTTTCCTGGGCAACACTGGCCCCCTATTTCCGGCCTCTCCTAGTCCTGAACGAAACGATGAACGTGATCATGATGAGAGGACAGACGTGTAACCCGACCATGGTACTTATCCTGCCGCTGGCATTTGCCGCAGTGGGCTGTGTCCGCACAGCTGTGCCGCTGGACCTCGCTTCTCCGGACCCCACGTACGATCAAACCAAGATCGCCGCCTATTATAGTCGGGAGGCCGCCTTCTTCAGGCTCAAATCCCAAGAATTCGCACAACGTGTTCTCGTGTATGAAGGCTTGTTCGGAACTAACTCCGAATGGGTCAAGGGTGCCCGCTTGTTAGAGCGGTACTATGAAGATGCCGCACAGGAGCAGGAAAGACTTGCCAACCTGCATCGTGGGTTGGCCGGTCACGAACAACGGCTTGTTCCACGGGCGCGTCCCACAAACCCGTGATAACGGTCACCACTGTTGATTGAAGGAGTCCCTCATGTCTCGCCCCATCCCATACACGGTGATGCTTCTCACTACCCTCCTGATCCTTCTGAACAGCGCCTGCTCCGGTACCAGCGTGCAGCCCGGTCAGCGCGGGCTGATGTGGCGCCCTTTTTCGGAAGGATTGTCCACAGAACCTCTCAAGGACGGCTTTTATTGGAGAGCGGCCTGGAATGACATCTACCTGTACGATGTCCGGTGGCAGAGTTATACCGAGAACGTCGATGCCCTCAGCGCGGATGACCTGCAGGTGCTCGTCAAAGCGGCGATCATCCTCAAACCAATCCCGGACGAAGTGTATTTTCTTGCCCATGAAGTGGGAACGGAATTCTATTCCCGTATTGTGAAGCCGGAATTCCTGGCAGCGGTGCGCAGTGTCGTGTCCGGCTACAACATGGTCACAGTGCCTGAAAAGAGCGCCGAGATCGCCAGTAAGATTCAGGCCGTCGTCGTGGAGAAGCTCAAGGGGCGCCATCTCCAGATTCAAAGCGTGGCGCTGGCCGACGTCGACTTTCCGCAAATCGTCTTGAGCGCCATCGAACAGAAGCAGGCGAAGGAGCAAGAAAAAGAGCAGAAGGAATTCGAACTGTTGATCGCAGCCAAAGATGCGGAAATCATGAGAACCAGAGCGAAGGGCGAGGGTGACTCGATTCGAATCCGTGCCGAAGGTGAAGCCGAAGGAACGCGCATCAGGTCGGTCGGCCAGGCGAAAGCCCAGGAAACGATCACCAAGACGCTGACCGCCGACTATCTTCGATACAAGTTGTATGACAGCCCGAATTCCAAGCTGGTGCTCTTACCGGACAAACTGAACCTCCCGATTCTCGTGAATCCCGGGCTCGATCAGCCGCACCAGCTGCTCCCGGCGGAGCCACATGAACACTGATGCCGGCACAGCACACTGGCAACGCCAGGACTCCCGCGAGTATCATGAAGGGCGTGCCTGAGGAGCAGGCCATGAGAGCCCGATGGTTTGAAGGCATTCTGAGCTGGGTCATGATTGCCGGGATCGCGCTGGTCGGCCTGGCGATTGTCCTCATCTCTGTCCTGGACACACAGATCATCGAACAGGCCGGCGCGAACAACCTGCACGCGGAATTTCTGCGCGCCGCGGCTTCCGTGAGCCGGATTATCAGTAAGTCCGGCGATATTCACGACGTCGCCGCCGTCCAGGAGGCATTTCAAGACATCTTCGAGCTACGCCCCGGCATCCGGAGACTCTCGGTCTTTGATGTCTCTACCAATCCCGGGGCCCGCATTTACAGCAGTGACCCCGCGTCTGCGCCGACGACACTGCCCGAGAACGAGCGGAACGAGATCGCGGCCGGCCGATCCGTCGCACACTTTGACCTCGAAGGAACCGATCGCGGATGGTTGATCACTGCCCCGATCATTGTGAACGGACAGGTCGTCGGAGCACTTCGCGGCCGTTTCTCCCTCTGGAAATACGACGGGCTGATTCGGCAGCAACGCCGGCTCGCCCAGCATATCGGCGTCGGCGCGGTTCTCACCACTTCTCTGGTGTTTCTTGCGCTCATTCACTTCAAGATTCACCGGCCGATTGGTGCGCTGTTGCGGACCATGAGAAGAGCGGAATCGGGCGATTTGTCGAGTACAGCGCCTCTCAAGGGACCGGCGGACATTCAAGAACTCTCCCGCCAGTTCAACCGCATGCTGGATCGAGTCCGCGAAGCGCTTGCCATAAAAGAACGGCTGCTGGGGGAAATCGAAGGTTTCAACGACACGTTGACCGCAACGGTCGCCCAGACAAAGGAGGAGCTGCACCGGGCCAATCTGCTGCTTGTGGAAGCACGCATCCAAACCGAGCGGACGTCGAAATTGGCGGCCCTGGGCGAATTGTCCGCGGTTATGGCTCACGAGCTGGGCAACCCGCTCAATGCCATCGGGGGACACCTGCAACTCCTCCAGAAAGAGATTGCCGCCCCTGATTCGCTCCGGCATATTTCGATCGTGCGTGCCGAGATCGGACGGATGATCGCGATCATCCAGCATATTCTTGATTCCACGCGGATGGAGATCAGACCGGTGCCGGTCGATCTCAATGCCGTGGTCCACGATGTTCACCGCCTCATCGCCCCAACGCTCTCCGACCGTCGCATTGCCTGGAAATCCGACCTGGCTCACTCGCTTCACTCCGTGGCCGGTGATCGCCGGGCCCTCCACGGGGTCATTTTCAATCTGGCCACGAATGCGATTCAGGCGATGCCGAATGGCGGAGAACTGGAGATCGTCACAACCCCCTGCATCGAGGACGGTCCGGCCAAAGCAGCCCTGTTTCATGGAGCCGGTGTGAGGGGGGCCGCAGTCCGTCTGACTCTGCGAGACAGCGGATACGGGATCGCCCCGGAACACCTCCCGCATATTTTCCAGCCTTTCTTCACAACCAGGCAGCAGGACGGCGGAACCGGCTTGGGATTGGCGATTTGTCAGCGTGTGATCCTCTCGCTTGGAGGACGCATTGGCGTAGAGAGCGTCGTGGGCCACGGCACGCAATTCATCATTGATCTGCCGCACTTGGACAGAGCGGGAGAGGAAGGGGGGACGTATGACAGGTGAGCCGGTCATTCTCGTCGTCGATGACGATCAACGGAACCGGGAGATGCTCGCCGAAGCCCTCCGGCAGGCACACTTTCGTGTGGATCTCGCGGGCAGCGGCGAAGAAGCCATCGAGCGAGGAGGACAACGGCTCTACGATGCCGTGTTCAGTGATATCAAGATGGCCTCTGTATCGGGCCTCGACGTCCTGACCGCGTTTCGCGCGATGTCCCCCGAAACCCCGGTGATCCTCCTCACGGCCTTCGGGTCCGTCGAGACCGCGATTCAGGCGATGAAACAGGGCGCGTTCGATTACATCACCAAGCCGTTCAACTTGGACGAAGTGGTGCTGGTCGCGCAGCGCGCCGTTGACCATTGCCGGCTCGTGCGCGACCATCGTCATCTGCAAAAGGCGTTCACTGAGCACCCTCGTGCCGCTTCCATGATCGGGCGAAGCCGCAAGATGGTGGACGTCTTTAAGGTCGTCGGGAAGCTCGCTCGCAGCCGGGCAGCCGTACTCATTCAGGGTGAAAGCGGCACAGGAAAAGAACTGATCGCGCGCGCGATCCATGACAACAGCGCCCGTGCGGCACGCCCCTTCGTCGCGGTGAATTGCAGCGCCATACCCGACACCCTCATCGAGAGCGAATTGTTTGGCCATGTCAAAGGATCGTTTACCGGCGCGCATTCGTTTCGTCGCGGCCTGCTGGAAGAATCCAGCGGGGGTACGTTCTTTTTGGATGAAGTGGGGGATCTCACCCCTGCCGGTCAAGCCAAGTTACTCCGCGCCATCCAAGAAGGAGAAGTCCGGCGGGTCGGGAGCAACGAGTCGATCCCGCTGGATTTGCGTGTGATCGCGGCTTCTCGCCGCAACCTCCAGCAGCTCGTGACTGCCGGACGGTTTCGGGAAGATCTGCTGTATCGGCTGAATACCGTCACCCTGACGCTCCCCCCACTCAGAGAGAGACCTGAGGACATTCCTCTCCTCGCCGAGTTCTTTCTTGCTCGAAACAGTGGGGAGCAAGAAGCCCCGACCGCATCGCTCTCGCCCGATGCGATGCAGGCCCTCATCCGCTACCCCTGGCCAGGAAATGTGCGCGAGTTGCAGCACGTGATTGAGCGCGCAGTCGCGCTGGCCAGCCACAGTGTCCTATCGGTGGATGACCTCCCTTCAGAAATGCGCAGTGCCGAAGGGCATCGGAGCGATCTCACCAGCAGCCTTCCCGGAACGCTGAGCGCCCTTCAGCGTGAACACGTGCTAAAAGTGTTGGAGGCCACGGGAGGCAACAAAGAACGCGCCGCTCGCTTGCTGGGCATCAGCCGGCGGACGTTGTACCGCTTTCTCGATCGTTACGGACTGTTCCACAGTCCGTCCCCGTCCGAACCCATCTCACCTGACCCCGGCATAACAAGTTAGATTACCCGTTAGATTACCCCCCCCCTTGCGCGCATTCGCACATCCCCCCTGTGCGGGTTTGACATGCCCTGACAGACTGTCTCAGTCGCAACCAGTCCTTTCGATTAACCCGATCTCATGTAAGCCTAATTCTTGGGCGTGAACATCGTTTCCGCTCATTAACCGTTCGGTCACACGTCGTTGGTATGCGTATTGCTGTAGTTTCTATTCGTTCATACCCGACCAGCAGGACACACACACCCGCTGGATACTGACAGGAGCGCAAGAGATATCAGGGAGGAAACAGCATGTCGTGCAAACGATGCGGGGGATTGATGGTGATCGACATGTTTCGTGAGAGTGCGCAGAAAGACTTTCACCGTGGCATACCGACAGCCCGATGCCTGAATTGCGGAAATTGTGAAGACACCACCATTCTGAGCAACAGGCTCGCTTCCAACGCGCGACAACGACCAGATCGCCCCCGCAGCATGCCCGGGACGATCCTCCCCGCTGAACCAAGTTGCTGGAGGCGAATGACAACTCCTGATGGCCCAATCAGAAACTCCGGCCACGCCAGTACGCAGCACGATCGCGGGAAGACTGCCCTCCCTTGCAACGCTAAATGTGTCACCGCGCCAGCCAGAGCAGACACATCCACCGCTTATCTACCGGGGAGGTCAACATGACAACGATCGGAGCGTCTCTGTGGGGAATCATCCTGGCAGGCGGAGAAGGCGTACGGCTGAAACAATTCGTCCGTGAACAGGTCGGTACCGATGCGCCCAAACAGTTTTGCGCCTTCGTGGGAAAGCGCACGATGCTGGAACGCACGGTGCGAAGAGCGAGGCTATTGATTCCCCCGCAACAGCTGGTTGTCAGTGGAACGGCCCACCATCGCCCCTACCTGTTCCAGAGTCTCGGCAACACCCCACCTGGCTCTGTCTTGCTTCAGCCGGCGAACCGGGATACGGCGCCGGGTATCCTTTTCCCACTCATCCATATTTTAAAATCGGCGCCCCGTGCCCTCGTCGCCATTTTCCCCTCAGATCACTTTGTTCTGCCAGGCCGACGCCTCATGCACGCCGTCAGCCATGCCGCGGCCTACCTCCGACGCACGAATTCCGACTCCCCTATCCTCCTGGCCGCGGAGGCCTCCTATCCTGAAACGGAGTATGGATGGGTCGCACCGGGAGTCTCCGTTTCATCGGAGGAAGCAGGATCCATCTTCCGTGTGAAGCAGTTCGCCGAAAAGCCTCAGTACCACGATGCCATAACGATGCTCCGTGAACGATGGCTGTGGAATACGATGGTCATCGTGGCTCGAGGAGCCTCACTCCTACAGTGTTTCCGAAGTGCGCTACCCGAGCTCGTTGCCTGTTTCGAAATACTGCAACGTTCTATAGGGACCCGAGCGGAACAGACGGTCACAGACGAGGTCTATCGCGTCATTCCATCGCTAAACTTCTCTGCCGCAGTACTTGCGCATCAGCCTGATCACTTACTGGTATCCCCAATTCGACAGATGCAATGGAGTGACTGGGGAAACAAGGAGCGGATTACCCAAACTCTAGCCTCTCTGCGCTACGCCGCACGCCCCACGCTCGCCCCCTCGGCGGGCTTCTATCTCCCAGCGGCCGCATTCCCGGGGAGGCGCGAAGTGGCCGACATCACCGCGGAGACAACGTGACACATCCCACTCAGAGAGAGACCCTCGCAAGAAGGAGGCTATATGGACGGCTATGGAAAGCGAATACTTGTCATTGACGATGATGCTGGTTGCCGAGAGGTGTTGAGGGCCCAGTTGGAACACGAAGGATATGCCGTACAAACGGCCTGCGATGGCCTGGCAGGTTTAGATGAGATGGGGAACCGACGCTTTGATGCGGTCATCTCGGATGGTCACACACCGGGATTAAGCGGCCTCGAGTTTGCCGCCTTTAGCGGGCTCGCGTGGCCTGACACTCCCGTTATTCTCCTTTCGGGCGACCTGAACTACCTCGCGCAATCCACAGATCAATATGAAGCGGTCGCTTGTATTCGCAAACCATATGAGGTCTCCGTGCTCCTGAGCGTGCTACGCACAGCCACGCAACCGGTTTCAAGGAACCAGGCTCTCTTTCCTATGGTGTAGGGTACAGACTGAGGATCGTGCGTATGGGCAACCGCAGACTGTTCGCAATGGCAGACCGCACTGCCACAAGGAGCGCACTATGGCTGGCCAAAGAAAAACCGTTCTGGTTGCAGAAGATCATGAGAGCAGCCGGACAATGCTAGCACTACTGCTCGAACAAGCCCAGTACGAGGTCTGTCTGGCCGGTGACGGACACGAAGCGTTGGAGCACATGCTCAAAGCGATCTTCGATGCCGTGATTACGGACTGGGATATGCCCAGAGTGAACGGATCGGAGCTCCTTATAATTAGCCGAATCCTCTGGCCGGGCACTCCCGTCATTATCGTCTCAGCTCAGGCTGCCCCTTCTGCTGAGGGTATTCCACGAGGAGCCTTCGCCTGGCTCACAAAACCATACCAATCGAACGACTTGCTGCAGATCCTTCAAGCAGCTGTCGACACATCTGCACAAGAGCGCTGGCAACAGCCCGTCACAACAACATTCCTGTAATGACCATGTCTTATCTTATTGCTCCATCATCGGACTTACGTTCGTGGCTCTGCGTATCCTCTCCCATCAATCTGACCAGAGCGGCCTTGCCGCCCCTGTCGACAGCAGGCGTCGGCTTATCGGCTATCCCTCAGGGTTATGCACGATCCCTTTTTATCCCATGAGTATTGCGGTGAACCTCTACAGATACAGATGGCATAGCCCGTCCTCATCGAATCCCTTGTTCATGCCCCAGGGGAGCGCTGAGACCCACGGATCTAGGCTGATACGTCTCAGGTTTGGTGACCACGTATGTGCAGGAGCGGAACACAGATCGCTCGCCACCACTTACATAGGAGATTCATGATGAAACACCCAGCCATATCCCTGCTCCTAGGCGGAATATTGTGCATGGCCGCATCCGCCCCAATCACTGTTCTCGCGCATGACCGGAATGAAGACCAGCTCGTCCGTCTTTACCAACATCTTGCCCCGGCCACGGTCTATCTCTCCGTCATCTATGACTCGCTCCACCCGCTCTCCGATCCAAGTACCACAGGTGTCGGCGCCGGGTTTATAATCGAAAAATCAGGAACTGTGCTGACCAATGCCCATGTCGTGGACGGTGCCACCATCATCGCCGTCACGCTCTTCGACGGGAATCGGGTCACCGCCGAGCTCCTTGCCCTCGATTCAGCTCAGGACATCGCCATTCTGCGACTCCCGCCGGCCAAGCACGGCTATCCGACGGTGGCGCTGGGTGACTCGAAAACCCTTCACATCGGACAGCAGGCCCTCGTCGTGGGCAGCCCATTTGGGCTGGGATTCACCCTCACCAGCGGCATTATCAGCGGGCTGGGACCGGCAACCGGACTACCGGATACCACTCCGACCCGCATCATCCAAACCACGGCTCCGATCAACCCCGGCAACAGCGGCGGGCCGCTCGTGGATTCGAAAGGAGAGGTGATCGGCATCACAACCGCGACCCTGATGGGAGCGCAGAACATCGGGTTTGCGATTCCTATCAACACTGCCAAAGAAGTTCTGGCTGAGTTCACTGCCAAGGGAAGCATCACGCGGCCTTGGCTGGGCATCGGGGGCAAGTTTCCCGCGGATCAGATGATTGCGCTCTTTGCGATTCCCCTGGCCGGAGGCTTGATCATTGAAGATGTGGAGGACGGGAGTCCTGCAGCGGAGGCCGGGGTGAAGTCGGGAACCCTTCGCCTGACGGTCGAAGATGTTCCATGGGTGTTGGGTGGAGATATTCTGCTGTCCCTCAATGGGCATCCCACAATCGATCCCGAAACGTTCGCCAAAGCCATCAAACCTCTGGCAGCAGGACAACAAGTCGAAGTGGAAATCTTACGGAATGGCGAGCACAGGCGCCTTTGGATTGTACTTCGGGAGCGCCCGCGAGGCTCCTTGCGGCCCAAGACGATATCCAGCCGGCCGACCGTCGGATTACCGTCCCACGGGCTTTCGTGGAAGCAGCAGACGCGGTTCATCCCGTTCTAAGATGAACACGAGGGTGCTCAGTAATGACACAGGCCTATGACTTCGATCTGTTATGCATCGGGAGCGGCCCGGCCGGGCAGCGGGCGGCGATTCAAGCTGCCAAATTGGGCAAACGTGTTGCGGTCATTGAACGCAGACGGCTCCTCGGAGGCGTCTGCGTAGAAACCGGCACGATCCCCAGCAAGACCTTTCGCGAAGCCGTGCTCTCCTTTATGTGCGCCGCCCACCATGTGGAACAACATCTAGGAACGCACTTCGACAGTCGGCCCACGGCGGAGCAACTGCTGGCGCGGGTCGCGGACGTGACGAAGCGGGAAGTCGGGGTCGTCGCGGATCAGCTTGGGCGGAACGATGTCGCATTGATTCAAGGCGAGGCATCTTTTCAAGACGCGCATACCGTCACAGTGATCGGTGGGCAGGAATCCAGGATTGTGACAGCGGCAAACATTCTCATCGCGGTCGGAACTGTTCCTGCGCAACCGGAGGGCGTGCCGGTTGATGGAGAGGCAATTCTGACCAGCGACGACATGGTGAAACTCAAGACGCTCCCCCGCAAGATGACCATCATTGGCGGGGGCATCATCGGCATCGAATATGCTTCCATGCTGGCCGCATTGAAGATCAACGTCACACTGGTAGACAAGCGGACGCGACTCCTGGAGTTTCTGGACTCGGAGATCGTGGATGAGTTGATGCATCAAATGCGGAGTCGTAACGTGACTTTCCGACTGGGCGAAGCAGTCGAACGACTGGAACTGGCGGAGGAGCGACCACGCCGAGTCGTGATAACTCTGGAGTCAGGAAAGCGCATCGTGACCGAATCGGTGCTCTATTCGGTGGGGAGAACCGGAGCCGCCGATCGACTCAATCTTGCCGCCGCCGGTTTAACCGCGGACAAGCGGGGACGATTGACTGTGGATGCTCACTTTCGGACGGAGGTCCCGCACATCTTTGCCGCCGGCGATATCATCGGCTATCCGAGCCTCGCCTCCACCTCCGCCTCGCAAGGACGGCAGGTGGCTTGTCACGCGTTTGGGGTCGAGGTCGAACCTCTTCCCGCGCATTTACCGGTTGGCATTTATGCCATTCCGGAAATTTCCATGGCCGGACCGCCGGAGCACGAACTGACCGAACAGCGCGTTCCCTATGAAAGCGGAGTCGCCCGCTATCGAGAGATCGCCAGGGGACAAATTCTCGGGGACGATAGCGGTTTGGTCAAGCTCCTCTTTCACCGGGAAGATAAGCGCCTTCTTGGTGTTCATGCGATCGGAACCGGCGCGACGGAACTGATTCATATCGGGCAGGCCGTACTGGATCTCAACGGCGGACTGAATTATTTTCTGCGAACGGTGTTCAATTACCCGACGCTGGCGGAATGTTACAAGGTGGCGGCCCTGGACGCATTCAATAAACTGTCGACATGATTACGGGACGTGAACCGGAGGAGAGCGAGGAACATATGAGTCTTTTCCCGTACGGGATCTTGAAGCCGCCTCTCGGAAATGGATTCTTTGCGACTCTGTCGATCCTCGGCCCCTGCCTGCTCTTCGCTGCATGTGCAAGCGTGGACACTATTCTGCTGACCAGCGAGAAGTTTCCTCCCAAGGCATCAGGAGCAATGGATCTTACAGCGCAACCATCTCGTCTTGGCGCGTGACCTGCTTCAACGGGCTTCCCAAAGCCCTGACGAGAAAGGACAACTGCTGGACCAGTGGCGCCAACACCGGCCGCAATAGGTGAAAGCCGTGGAGGAATTGCGCCGCCAACGACAACACTTGGAAAGTAACCATCTGGAGGTGGAAGCCCGGTTGGTCGAACGTGAGCTTCAGTGAATACCCTTTCTGGCGACGATGTTCAACTACCCCACCCTTGCCGAGTGTCATACGGTAGCCGGCTTGAACGCCTCTTATAAACTGGTTCGCTCAGCGCGTTAACACGATGAACGGTTCCGAACAACGTGTGCTCACCATCAGGAGAGGACCGAGCCCTATGAGACTCGCGGGAAAGATCGTGATCTTTGCGGTGCTGTTTTCAATTATGTTCTTTTTCCTTCATGCGGCGGATGTGACGAGGACCGTGATCAGAGATGACATGGAAGACCTGGGAGGCCTCCCTTGGTTGTACTCTGCGGTCTGTCTCATTTTCAGCATCCTGGCCGGGTTTGTTATCCAGCATGAATGGGATCAATGGAACGACTTCATGGAGGCGATCAAGGGCGAGGTCAGCTCGCTACGGTCCCTCTGGTTGTGGTCCCAGCATGTCCCCGATCTTGGAATGCAATTGCGAAAAGCGATGAGCCAATATTTGACCGTCACGATTCAGCACGAATGGCGGGCCAACGCGTCAGGCGAGGGTGAGGCCGCCGGACAGGCTCTCGCCGTAGTCCAGCAAGAGGCGTCCGCACTCTTGCAGCATACGAAACTCAGAATGACCACCGTTGGGATCATCGGTGACCTTCTGCGTCACCGGGAAGCCCGCCTACACTCCGGCCAGCGGCGCATGCCGACGATATTAAAAGCCACGGTGGGATTCGCCGATGGATTGGTGATCGTGCTGTCGTTGTTCATCGGCGTGAAACATCTGTGGCTCGATTATCTCTTCACCCTCAGCATCGCCCTGCTGGCCTACGTCGTCTATCTGGTGATCGACGATTTGGATCATCCCCTTCGCCCCGGTATTTGGCATATGACCTCCAAGCCGTATGAACATTTGCTCGCACAGCTTCAGCACAGTAGATAGCGTTGTGAGATGGAATGATTTGCAGACGAGACCCAATCCAGGAGCAGGACTGCAGGGATGCCGTCCGCCGGAGGATTCTCCGAAAACATGACCGGCATCGAAGATCCGCGATCTGCCAATCTGTCGCGCATGAGGTCCGTCATTCCCTTGCATGTGTGCCATTCTGACATGCCGTGCCATTTTGTTTCGGCACAACCCCCCGCAGTCCTGCCTGGCTGCTTGCTCACCGAGCGCGATAAGTTCTCAGTAGTGAGATTCTTGTTCTATTCCTGGAGTCGACGTCTGGAATCGTGGCAGTGGCATCCTCGTTGCAGACTTAGTACCTGTCCGCTTTACGGCAGGACTCCATGACGGGAGTCCTGCGGGGCGAGGGAAATCTACAAGCTCGCAGCAACACCGGCATGAAAAGTGGATGAGTCATACAAATGAGGACGGATTGGCCGCTCATTGTCCTTACTGCATCGCCAGGAGACTCCGCAGCTAGTTTGCACCGATAACAGGAGATACGCTGACAACATGTCAGCGCCGATCAACCTAAACCCATTCACTAACCGGAAGGAGACAGTATGAAGTGGCTTACCGCTCTGTTCGGGCTCACGCTGATCAGCTGTATCGGAATCGCAACCTTCTCCTATGCAGCAGGCTCTAAGCTTGTTGAGGGGGACGTGCTGAAGATTGAGGGGGAGTTTTACACCGTGCATGATACGGCCGGCCATGAAGTGCGCCTGCATGTCGACAAGACCACGCATCTGGAGGGCGGTCCCTTCAAGGCTGGGGACAAGGTCGAGGCCCACGTGACCGATAAGGGCCA
The DNA here is from genome assembly GCF_049546785.1 of Nitrospira sp. NS4. Lineage (NCBI taxonomy): Bacteria > Pseudomonadati > Nitrospirota > Nitrospiria > Nitrospirales > Nitrospiraceae > Nitrospira > Nitrospira sp. NS4. Next base: position 71,380 of record NZ_JBMWAN010000005.1, read on the forward strand.
CGCTCGGTCCATGATCCACTTAACCGCGGCCGGGAAGATGGCCACCCCTGGCTCGAAGATTGTCGAAGGGGACGTGCTAAAGATTGAGGGGGAGTTTTATACCGTGCACGATACCGCCGGCCATGAAGTGCGTCTCCATGTCGACAAGACCACGCACCTAGAGGGTACCTTCAAAGCCGGGGATAAGGTCGAAGCCTACGTGACCGATAAGGGTCACGCGCGGTCCCTGTATCACATAACAAGCCTGCATCCGACTTCGTAGGTGCGGGATACCGGGGTGAAACGCCTGTGGCCCGTTTGGGCCGGTCCTCAAGCCTGGCCCGAACGGGCCACTCCTCAGAATCGGAGCGCTTGACCATCCGAGATTCGGAAGGGAACGAGCGCGGTTCGCTAGAACCGGTCGGGGGTCATAAGGAACGGAGGATCGTGACGTTAGAAACGGTCACTAAGATATCTGGCCTGGAGCTGTATCGTTCGTCGCCATCAGATGGGAAGGCTCCGGCTATTGCCGCCGCGTCGGTTCCCGTGACGCTTGCAGCGGTCCTCCTCTTATGGATCGGCTGGTCGCGATTCGGTCTGGCGACGAACGACCCGGCACTCTTTAGCTTCAGCTTTCTGACACTGCTCTACTTCGCCGCGTTCTCCATCCTATCCGCGAGAGAACGACGGCGGTTCTGGGCGACGATGCCCAGCAAGACCCTCGTGGCGGCGCTCGCGGTGTACGTGCTGGCCGGCACGGCGCTCACGCTTGTGGGGCTTCCGAGTCTCATACCATTGCCCTGGTGGAAGACGCTAGTGGTATTCGTCTATGCGATGATCTCGTGCCTCGTCGTGAACGATGCCGTCAAGGTCGCAATGATTACATGGCGCGTTCCCGCAGCGATGGCATAGGTTGCAGGTCGCGGAGTGTGGACATGGAGATGCACCGGCCGGCTTCTTCTGAAGCGGGCCACCCCCATCATCGCCGTGGCCATCGGGAGCACACATGCGCATTGGAACCCATGTTCTCTCATGGCACGGGCATTCACCGTTCCCTGTTTGGAAGCGTGCCGTGCTCGGCGTTGCGCCGTTCACGGGAGGCTTGATCCAGGCTTGGTGGCTGCATCACCCAAGAGCTCGAACAGGGTCGCGCCCTCCCCGGTTGACGAACTCATCAAACAGGCGTTTCATATGAGCATGGTTCCCGGTCGGAGTCCTTGGGAAGGGGAAAGGAGGCGCATATGACCACTGAAGAAAAGATGGCGGCGATCCAGCCGTGGATTGACCATGAAGAACGGGTCACGGTGCATTTCCTCGACGAACAAGGGTTGAACGCCGAAGTGACCGGCTGCAATACGGAGCTGGTCGACCTTGCCATAGAAACTCGCGTGCCTCACATCACACAACGCATCTCAGTGCCGCTCAACCGGACGGAAGTGTCTGAAGATCTGTCCCACTACACCCGCAATCCAGATCGACCGCTGAAATACCGCCGGCTGATGCTGGTCATTGGTGACAAGCGGCCGCCCATTATCTACTAGAGGATACGGGCGCTGAAGATGGCCGAGAACACCTCCACACGCGATACCCCCACAAGCGGGGCACTCGGGCGGGAACCAAGGAGCAGGAACGCATGCTAGCGTATTTTTTTAACCGGCCTCTCCCGCCAGGGCTCGAGGGCCTGGCTGATCTCGCACTCGATCTGCGCTGGACTTGGAGCCATTCCACGGACAGACTTTGGGACGCACTGGATCCCGAGGCATGGGAGCGTACCGGCAATCCCTACTATATTCTTCAGAATGTCTCTCAGGCTCGTCTGGACGAGGCGGCGGCAGATCCTGATTTTAAAGAGCAGCTGCGGAACTGGCTGGCGCAACGGCAGCGCTATCAGCAAGACCCAGGCTGGTTCGGGCGCGAACATGGAGAACGCGAGCTGAAACGCATCGCTTATTTCAGTATGGAATTCGGGCTGGGTGAGGCGCTCCCGATTTATTCCGGGGGCCTGGGCATTTTGGCGGGCGACTTCCTGAAAGCCGCGAGCGATTTAGGGGTACCGGTCGTGGGAATCGGACTCCTCTACCAACAGGGATACTTTCGACAAATATTGGATCCGGATGGCCGGCAAAGCGAGGCCTTTCCCTATAACGATCCCATGATGCTTCCAATCACTCCGGCGCCAAACCGCGAAGGCCGGGGATTGAGAATCCACCTGGACTTGCCGGGGCGACCGCTCTTATTGCGGGTCTGGCAGGCCCGTGTGGGAAAGGTGACGCTGTATTTGCTGGACAGCAACGATCTCCTCAACACCCCTGCCGACCGCGGCGTCACGGCTCATCTCTACCCCTCGGAACCGAGGACGCGCCTGACCCAGGAGATCATTCTCGGGATTGGCGGCTGGCGCGTGCTCGAAGAACTCGGCATCAAGGCAGAGATTTGTCATCTGAACGAGGGACATGCCGCGTTTGCGGTGCTCGCGCGCGCACTCACTTTCATGCGTCAGACAGGGCAGCCATTCCCGGTGGCGCTCCGGGCAACCAGGGCCGGCAACGTGTTCACCACCCATACACCGGTCGAAGCCGCCTTCGACCGGTTTTCCCAGGAGTTGATTCGCCCCTATGCGGCCGCATTTGCAGACTGGCTCCGTGTGCCGCTCGACGAGCTGTTAGCCCTGGGCCGCAAGGATGCGAGCAACGGAGAGGAGCCCTTCAACATGGCATACCTCGCCATGCACGGGAGTGGAACAGTCAATGGCGTCAGTCTCCTCCATGGATCTGTCAGCCGGGGCATTCTTCAGCCGCTCTTTCCGAACTGGCCTCAGCGTGAAGTCCCGATCGGACATGTGACCAACGGCGTGCATGTGTCTTCCTGGGACTCACAGGAGGCGGATACACTCTGGACGCAGACTTGCGGCGAAGACCGCTGGCGAGGCAACCTCGATAACGTGCGCTCTTCCATCGAGAAGGTCTGCGATGAAGATCTCTGGGCTCTCCGCGCCTCCCATCGGCAGGCGCTGATCCGCTATGCGCGCCACCGTCTGGTGCGCCAGATGCAAGAGCGCGGCGCGGCGCCGGCACATGTCCAGCAAGCCGAACACATTCTGAATCCCAATACGCTCACCGTGGGATTTGCCAGGCGGTTCGCGGAGTACAAACGGCCGACCCTTCTGCTGCAGGATCCAGATCGGCTTGCCCGTATGCTGTGTCATCCTGACCGTCCAGTCCAGTTGATCGTGGCAGGCAAGGCGCACCCTCAAGATGAGGAAGGGAAACGCCTGGTGCATGCGATGACTCGTTTCGCCGTACGGTCCGATGTCTGGGACCGTATTGTGTTCCTCGAGGACTACGATATGACGCTGGCCCAATTCCTGGTGGCCGGGATCGATGTCTGGCTCAACACTCCCCGGAGGCCCTGGGAAGCCTGCGGGACCAGCGGAATGAAGGTGCTCGTCAACGGGGGACTGAATTTGTCAGAACTGGACGGCTGGTGGGCCGAGGCCTATGCACCGGATGTCGGCTGGGCGCTGGGGGACGGCCGAGAGCATCATGAACCGGGGCACGATGCGGCGGAAGCCACACAATTATACGAGCTTTTGGAGCAACAGGTCGTCCCGGAGTTTTATGAGCGCGACCACGCAGGCATCCCGCACGCGTGGCTGAGGCGTATCAGAGCCAGCATGTCCCGTCTCACCCCGCAATTCAGCGGCAACCGGATGGTGCGCGAATATGTGGACACGATCTATGCTCCGGCAAGTACGTCACTGAAACATCGTCTCGACCATGGAGGGAAGCTGGCGATTGAACTGGAAGAGTGGCATGCGGAGGTACGAGATGGATGGAAAGGAGTCCGGTTCGGCGACGTCCATGTGACCAGGGTAGATCCACACTGGCACTTCGAAGCACAGGTCTACTTTGGAGACCTGTATCCGGATCGTCTCCAAGTGGAATTGTACGCCGATCCCGTGAACGAACATGACCGCCCCACACGGCTGGTTATGCGGAGGCAGGAAGCGCTCCCCGGTGCCGTTAACGGCTATCTCTTCCTGGCAGATTGCCCATCCACTCGCCCTGCCCACCACTTTACGCCTCGCATCATACCGTTTCATCCTGAGGCACAGGTGCCGCTGGAGGAGTCACTCATATTATGGAAACAGTGAATAATCGCCCGCCATCGCCTACCCTGAGCCGAACAGCATTCCCCTGGCTTCCAAGGCCCTGCCCAAGCAAAGTAAGGGTTTTCCAATCCGGCCTTGCCCTCAAAATTACTGTGGCATTCCGGGCATGTTGAGCGAAGCATCTGGCGCATAAAGCTACACCTCTGAGGGATTTTAGAATTGCGCACTATCCCCTCCTAGAAAAGACCACATGGTTACCCTGGCGTTGTATTTCCCGTGAGACTGGACAGTCGCCAGGAATGTGATTTGCCTGTGGAGAGAATTGTCAGAGAAGAGCGCCGCTCAAAGCCATACGGCATTGCTCATGCACGTGAGGAGGTGTATCGATGCATTACCGAACCGCTTTAGGCTACTTCATACTCCCGGCCATGGTGGCCGTGGTGACCGTAGCGGCCTGTGCCCCGCGCCACCCTACGGAAGACCGAGTCCCCCCTTCCGCCATGAAGGAGGCCCTCAGCTATAAGGCCCCCTTTGGCGACGCTCGTACAGCCCAGCCAGAAATCGTGGCCGGGGGTAAAGCGCTCTACGAGGGCAAAGGGCGTTGTGCTCTCTGTCATGGGACCAGCGGCAAAGGCGACGGGCCTGCTGCGCATATGCACCCCCCGCATCCGCCACGCGATTTCACGGATTGCGCCTTTCAGAAAGAACGGGAGGACGGGGAATTGTTTTGGATTATCAAAAACGGCAGTCCGGGCACGGGAATGAAGCCAATGATTCCCGGGATGCTGTCGGAAGAGGACGGGTGGAAACTCGTGGCGTATATCAGAACTTTTTGCACCGCACATTCATAGCATCAGGCTGCTTGGCCGGCCCATCGAGGAGCACAGTATCCGCGGCGTCATCAATAGGTCGAACCGTGCGGGTCTACATGGAGGAGATAGAGCCATGAACCGTCTCACAATCACAAGACGCGGCCTCGTCGTCTGTGTGCTTGGACTGATCGGTCTGCTCAGTTACGAAATCAGCGGCCTGGTGCCTACGGCCAATGCGGTTCCCGCATTTGCACGAAAGTATGGAATCGCATGCAACGTCTGCCACGTCCCGGGATTTCCGAAGCTCAACGATTTCGGGAACCAATTTCGCGACCAGGGATATCAATTCGGCGCGGATGTCGACCTGCCCACTCACGAAAGCATCACCATGGGATACTGGCCGGTCTCGCTGCGAACGACCGTCGGCTACCAGGCAGCCAATGTGCGAACGGATGGCAGTGGAGTCACGACCGGTGGATTCGGGTTTACGGGGCTGGACATTTTAAGTTTTGGCACCCTGCACCGCGACATCTCATTCGGCCTGGTGTTTACACCTGGCCTCGGGAGCGCCGGATTTGGCACAGGCGCGTCGGACAGTGATTTGGAGTCTGCGTATGTCCGGATCAATCGGCTTGAACGGTTTCTGGGTGTCAAAGGGGAGCCTGGGACGTATCTCCTGAATCTGAAGGTCGGGAAGTTTGAACTGGATGTGCCGTTCAGTGAGAAGCGGAGTCCTACTCTCAACACGCCCTTCGTGATGTATCACTACATCCCTGGGACCCCGTACACCGCCACAATCAGCGGGACATCGACCAGTACCTACGCAAACCCCAACTCGTTCTCGATCGGAGAAAATTCACCGGGCGTCGAACTGGCCGGCATCACCAAAACGGCGGCCACCGGCGGGTTTTTCCGTTACAGCCTCGCGGGGCTCAGCACGAATACATTCTCAGGCCCGCTCGGCGGATGCCCCACGGGGACCAGCTGCGGCACGGGAGGTAGCAACGTCAATTTCTATGGCCATATGACCCAGTCGTTCGGAGGTTATGGGATTGTGACCGGCCACCGGATCGGAGTCTTTGGCGCCTATGGCAACGCGCCGACCATGGTGAATGCCACCTGCCCCACATGCCAGGCGGTGGCGGGAAGCGGACAACCGTTTAGTCGCGTGGGGTTCGACGTAAGCACGACCTTCGACGGCGAGTGGAATCTCTTTGGCGCTGTAATGCATGGCAACGACAGCAAAAACTTGTTTGTGTCACAAGGGATCGTCAATGCGCAGGACGCATCGTGGAACGGGGCCTTCGTGGAACTGGATTGGTACCCGACGCTCCTTCCGCTGTTCGAGATGCCTGGCTGGTTATTTTCTTATCGCTATGATGTGATCCGGAACGAGCACCAAGGGGATCCCACCTTCAGCAAACACTACAACAACGTCGACTCCCAGACGGTCCTGGCCCGGTATTACATCCACCAATCGAGCCGAACCGATATTGCTCTGCATGTCGAATACAACACCTATCGATCCAAGGGAGTCGGGACAGCGGGCGGCGATTTGCTGGGTCAGACCTTGCTCGGGGGGTTGGATTTCGCCTTCTGATCAAGGTCCGGCATTTCGCCGAGGGCCTGATTGACAGGACGCCGCATCTTCATGCGGGTATGAGAGGAACGGTTATGAAGGGAAGAGAGGCCGTTGTGAGCATGAGGCGTTCCCGACTATGCCGGATGATCCTTGTGCTATTTCTCATAGCCATGTCCAACGCACTCGTAGGCAGAGCGTCGAGTCTGGCTGCCTCCCCGCAAACCCGCATCCCCTGTGGGATGTGTGAAGAACACAATCGGTTCGTCCGGCTTCAGGTCGATGTGGGCCAGACACCGGAACAGAAGGGAGCACACTATTCCCATCCCCTCCTGTTAGATTCCGTTGCCTGGGCCCGACTGCTACAAGGTATTCGCGTCCAGAGCCGGTCCGAAGGATTTCTATTCGGCAGCACGACAGGACCGATCGTCGAAGCCTTTACGGCTGAGGACATCCAGTTTTTCAGCATCGCCTTGAGCAAAGCCTTTGCTGAAGCTCGACCGGAAGAAGCGGTGGTCTTCGGCATAGCTCGCTCACGCACACCGGAACTCACCGAGATCACCACGGGCAGCTGGTTTGTCACAGAAAACTCGCTCCATCTGGTTTTGGCTAACTACCGGACAGCGGTCACGCTGCCTGGCATCCGTGCGCTCCTATGGGAGGAGCCACTTCGTAGACAGCCTGGACTCCGGTATGAGCTGGTTCCCGGTGAATATCAGACTCTGGTGCACACCAAGGGCGAAGGCCCAATTCTATTCAGCTCCTCGCAACCGAGCCAGGTGGTGATCCAATACCGATCGATCGTGCGACCGGAGCCCCCCACAGTGTCTTCATCGCCGCGACCGACACTTCAGCCCGGCCCGGTGGAAGAACGGCTGGAGCGACTGAAGCGATTATGGGAGCAAGGATTGGTCACAGAGGAAGAATATGCTGCGAAGAAGAAAGAACTGCTTGATCGCTTGTAACTGAAGGCTCTGCGTGATGGCAGCCATGACGGTAACCAGACAAGAATCACTTGATGGCTCGATCAGCACTCTTGCCGCCCTGCAGGGAACGGGATGGGACTGATATGAAGTGCTCCTGTATGAATCGAGAGAACCCGACGAGAATACCTCGAGAGGGCCGCCCGATCATTCGCATATAAGGAGGTTGCATGGGATCGCCGACCGTCGTCTTCCTGCTGGATGTGGACAATACGCTGCTGGACAACGATCGGGTCACGGCCGATCTGAAACGCCATCTGGAGCAGGAAGTCGGCCACGCGCGGGAGCAGTTGTATTGGACCATCTTCGAGCAGTTGCGGAGTGAACTGGGCTATGCCGACTACCTGGGTGCGCTACAGCGCTATCGTCTCGAATACCCGCGCGACCCACACCTGCTGACGGTGTCTCGCTTTCTCGTGAACTACCCCTTCGCTGATCGCTTGTTTCCCGGCACGCTCGGCGTCATTACACATCTCAAGCAATGGGGCAAGCCAGTGATCCTTTCCGATGGCGATGTCGTCTTCCAGCCGCGGAAGATTGAACGATCGGGACTGTTCGAGATTGTCGATGAACATGTACTCATATACGTTCACAAGGAGCAAGAGTTGAACGACGTCGAACATCGGTACCCTGCCGATCACTATGTACTGGTGGACGACAAGCTTCGCATCCTCACTGCCATCAAGACACGCTGGGGATCCCGGGTGACCACCGTGTTTCCCCGTCAAGGGCACTACGCGCACAATCCCAAGACATTGGCGAGCTTTCCTCCGGCAGACCTGACCATCGATCGTATCGGCGATTTGCTCCGTTATGACCTGCAGAAACTGCTTGACGCATCAAGAATCGAGCTTCCTCTTGTTTAACGAATCGTCCATCGGCATCCGATCGTGGTATTCATCTCTACCTCGCTGCCACTGTTCTCGGCCACCCCATCACAATAAAAAGCGTGCGACTGTGTCAAGTTGACTCAACTCGACATAACTAAACAGCGATGGCTCACAACCGACATTGAAAAACCTGCATTCCTTGGAGACATATTGAGGCTTTTCTGGGCAGCCCCGGAAATGCCCCCCGTAGAACAATTCCCCACATAACTCCCTCCGCTCCGACCTGCTGAGGGAGCGCAATTGATCGAACCTGTTGTTTTTCGTGATCCTGGAAGCTGAGCGCATCAAAGGTATCGAAATTGCTTCTCCGCTGACAGAGATACCGCTCTTTTATGGCCCGAAGCAGAACGAACTGCTCAATCACCCGTAGCTGAAGCCTCAGCGTGATGGCGGAGATGATGATACACGCGCGAGCGTCTGACGAGGATCCCATCGGGATAATTGCTGCTGTCCATGGGCCGGTTGTCGATATCGCCTGCGACCACTTACCTCCTCTCCATCGGGCGCTCTGTTCCGCCCTCGACAGCGAGCGCTACACGTTCGAGGTCTACCAACACCTCGACGAGCGTCACGTTCGAGCGATTACCCTTCACAGCACAGGCGGGTTGCAGCGGGGAATGCCGGTCTTTGATACAGGCGCACCATTACGCGTGCCGGTGTCTCCGGACTGTCTCGGTCGCTTGTTGAACGTCTTCGGCGAACCGCTGGATGGGGGACCGGCTCTGAGCAGCAAGCAGTTTCGCAACATCCTCGGTCAACCCGTGCCTCTCCACCAGACGGTCAGCGCGAGCGGAATTCTTGAGACAGGGATCAAGGTCATCGATTTGCTCTGTCCCTTTATCCGGGGAGGCAAGACAGGCCTGTTCGGCGGAGCCGGAATCGGCAAGACGGTCCTTATCACTGAGTTTATGCATGCCATTGTGGCACTCCACCAGGGTGTCTCGGTATTCGCCGGCGTCGGCGAACGGATCCGCGAAGGGCACGAACTGTGGCATGAGATGCAGCAGGCCGGAGTCATGCCGCACACGCTGATGGTCTTCGGCCAAATGGACGAGTCGCCAGGGGTACGGTTTCGGGTCAGCCTCGCGGCACTCAGCTATGCCGAATTCTTGCGAGACAGCCTGGGTAAAGAAGTGTTGTTCCTGGTGGACAATGTGTTTCGCTTTGTCCAGGCCGGGAGTGAGATCTCCGGACTCCTGGGGCGGATGCCTGCGACTGTTGGCTATCAGCCGACATTGATGAGCGAGGTCGCCGAACTCCAAGACCGGATCATCTCGACGACCCAAGGTGCGATTACGTCCGTGCAGGCCATCTATGTGCCGGCGGACGACATGACCGACCCGGCCGTCACCAGCATCCTCAACCACCTTGATACCAGCGTGATACTCACGCGCTCCCAAGCCAGCAAGGGATTCTATCCGGCCGTCGATCCGCTTCAATCCAGTAGCAAACTGATGGACCGGCATTTCCTCGGAGACCGGCACTATGGCGTAGCCGAGGGGGTACGAGAGCACCTCGCCCGGTACCGTGAACTGGAAGACATCATCAGCATGCTCGGTCTGGAAGAACTCTCTGAGACGGACCGCCGGATTGTGGTGCGCGCGCGTAAACTGCAACGATATCTCACGCAGCCATTTCACGTCACATCCGCCTTCACCGGCATCGCCGGTGCTTCTGTTTCACTGCAGCAGACCCTTCAGGACTGTGAAGCCTTCCTGCGCGGCGAGTTCGACGATGTGCCGGAAGATCAGTGCTATATGCGCGGCAGGATGAGGGAGGCGTCGCGATGAGGAGTTTCGTCCTCCATCTGCAAAGCGCCACGCAATATGAGCGTCTGGACAACGTGACCGCCTTCGTGGGGCAGGATGCTTCCGGGAGCTTCGGCATCATGGCAGGCCACGAACGCACGATGACACCACTGTTGTTCGGCTTGGCTCGCTTTCGCATGGCGAACGACGAGTGGGAATTCCTCGCCCTCCCGGGAGCGATAGTGTACTTCACCAACAACGAACTGTTCCTCAGTACCAGACGATACCTTCGCGATCGCGACTGCACCCGCATCACGCTCGCGTTGGACGAGCAATTGCGGGCCGAGGAAGTTTCATTACATCAGGTCAAGGAAAGCCTGCGGCGGTTGGAAGAGGAAATGTTCAAGCGTCTGTGGAGTCTGGGCCGCGGCCGAGAACCGAACCTATGAAGAACCATGACGAATTGAAGCAGCAAGTGACGAAACAACTTAGTCGCATACAACAGGCCGAGAAGGATCGTCCGACACTGCTTGCGCAAACGGCTTACCTGGGCACGCTCGGTCTACTCTTCGTTGTGCCGGTCATCGTAGGGGCGTATCTGGGCCGTTGGCTCGACGGACTGGTAGAAGGGTATTCGCTCCGTTGGACCTTGAGTCTGATTATTCTGGGGGTGGGTATCGGAGTGGTGAACGCCTATCTCTTTATAAAGGAGTGAACGATGACGGGATTCGGTGCCTCACGGGAGATCATACTGCAAATTGGTCCAGTCCATATCACGCAGTCGGTCGTCGTGACCTGGGGAATCATGCTGGCGTTAGCGCTTTTCTCCTGGCTTGGGACGAGACAGCTTGGCCTCCAGCCCAGCCCGCTGCAAGTGATTTGCGAAGGTGCGGTCGAAGCCATCGACGATGCCATTCGTGCTGTCCTGCCCGGCCATTCGGACCGAGTCTTCCCCTTCATTGCCACGTTATGGATTTTCGTCGTCTTGGCCAACCTGATCGGACTCATTCCAGGTCTGCATGCACCGACAGGTGATCTGTCGGTGACAGCGGCTCTGGCCATCCTGGTCTTCTTATCGGTGCACTGGTTCGGCATCCGCATCGAGGGAGTGAAGCAGTACCTTCGCCACTACCTAACCCCCTCGCCACTTCTGCTTCCGTTTCACCTCATCAGTGAGATCACACGCACGCTCACCTTGGCGGTCCGTCTGTTCGGGAATATGATGAGCCTCGAGATGGCGGCTTTGTTGGTTCTGCTGGTAGCCGGTTTTCTGGCGCCCATTCCTCTCTTGATGCTGCATATCGTTGAAGCGTTGATCCAGGCCTATATTTTCGGCGTGCTGGCATTAATATACCTGGCCGGCGCCATTCAGACACAAGAGTTGAGATTACAATCAGAGAAGGGATGACCTATGCGAGACATGACGTGGTTCACCATAACGTCCACGGTAATCGCCGCCGTTGCGATCGCGATCGGCACCCTCGGGCCGGCCATTGCGATGGGACGAGCCATTACCCAAGCCCTGGAGGCGTTGGCCAGGCAACCGGAAGCGGAAAAGTCCATTACCCGCACCTTGTTTATCGGCCTGGCCATGATCGAGTCTCTAGCCATCTACTGTTTGGTCATCGTCCTGATCATTCTCTTCAGAAATCCGCTGCTGGAGTACATGCTGAAGTAAGACTGGTCAGCCGAGCGGCCGACGTCATCGTGCGCGTCACGAATCCGGAAAGGCGAAACGTGGAATTGGATTGGTCAACTTTCGCGCTGGAAATTCTCAACTTCCTGGTTCTGGTCTGGCTGCTCAAGCGCCTGCTCTATAAACCGGTACTCAATGCCATCGCCAAGCGCAAGGCAGAGATCCAGCGCAGCCTCTCCGACGCGGGCACGATGCGTCAGGAGGCACAAACCCTCCGAGAACAGTATGAGCATCGCCAGGCCGGATGGAATGAGGAGAAGGAAAAGGCTCGGAACCAGATGCTGGAAGAGGTAGCCGCAGAAAGAACTCGCCTCTTAGCCGCTCTCCGGTCTTCGCTCGAACAGGAACGTGAAAAAACCAAGGCGCTGGAAGAACGACGGCTGAACGAGCTGACACGCCAAGTGGAAGATGCGGCTATTGCCCAGGGGGGACAGTTCGCAACCAGGCTCCTGTCACGATTCGCGAGTCCCGAACTGGAAGCAAGGCTGGTCGAGTTGGTTATCGAAGATCTGCGCCGGCTTTCCGAGGAACGACGGCAGGCCATCCGGACGGCTTGCGCAAAGGCTGACATTGCCGTCATTGTCAGTAGCGCCCATGCACTCAACCAAAGCCAGCGGCAGTCCCTGCAGGAGACATTCGAGTCGTTAAGCGGCCGGGCCATTCCTTGCGAGTGGCGGGAAGATGCGCACTTGCTGGCCGGTATCCGTCTCAGTCTTGGTCCCTGGATGCTCGGCGCAAACCTGCAGGACGAATTGAAATTCTTTACCGAGGCACTGCGCCCTGTGAGTCCCACCCATGCCTCGTAACTCGCTCCTCGCCACCCAAGCAGCCTGGCTCGAACGCTACCGCCTGGAGTTGCGCATCCTGGAACAAGGACGCGTGGGGTCCGTGGGGGATGGCATCGTCTGGATCGAGGGACTCCCCTCCGCCGCCATCGAAGAAGTTCTGTCTCTCGAAGACGGAAGCCGCGCACTGGTTTTTGACCTGTCGAAGGAGCGGCTCGGGGGGATCCTGCTGACAACGACAGCCCAGCTGACTGCCGGCACGGTCGCCCACCTGTCCGGACAACGCCTGAGCCTTCCAGTCGGAGACCCGCTGATCGGGCGCGTCATCAACCCGTTAGGCGATCCACTCGACGGACAGCCCCCGCCGGAGTGTCCTAGCCGACGAGAACTGTTCGCTCCATCGCCACCCATTGTCGCCCGGGACTTTGTCCACCGTCCCCTATACACGGGGAGCAAGGTCGTCGATACACTCATCCCCATCGCCAAAGGACAGCGGCAGCTGATCATCGGAGATAACGGTGTCGGGAAGCGGGCCTTTGCCCTGGACACGGTCATCAATCAGCGGGGAAAGGACGTGCGCTGTGTGTATGCCTTGATCGGTCAGAAGCGGTCGAGCGTCGTCAATACGATGGAGACGTTGCGGGCCTATGGCGCGATGGACTACACCACCATCGTCGCTGCTGAGGCAACCGCGCTTCCCGGCCTTAAATATCTGGCTCCCTTTGCCGGCTGCGCCATCGCTGAGGAATGGATGTGGCAGGGCAAAGATACGCTGGTGGTGTACGACGACCTCACCACCCACGCGCAGACGTACCGGGAGCTGTCCTTGCTGTTGCGTCGCCCGCCCGGGCGTGAAGCCTATTCGGGCGATATATTCTTTCTCCATTCACGCTTGCTCGAACGATCCACCTGTCTGGCATCAAAACTGGGAGGCGGCAGTATGTCCGCCTTGCCGATCGTCGAGACGACCCAGGGAGAAATCGCCACCTACATTCCCACAAACCTGATTTCCATCACCGATGGACAAATCTACTTCGACGCCCGTCTCTATTCCGCCGGCGTGGTGCCCGCCATCGATGTCACCAAGTCGGTCTCACGGATCGGGGGGAAGGGACAGCATCCGCGGATAAAGGAACAGGCAGGACGCATGAAACTGGACTACCTGCAGTTTCTCGAGCTGGAAGTCTTCACCCGTTTCGGGGCCCGATTGGAAGCCTCGATGGAAGCCAAAATCAAACGCGGTCGGGTCCTGCGGGAACTCTTGAAACAAGACCGGCTGTCCCCGCTGCCAATCGAGTTTCAGATGGCGTGGCTCATCGGGTTTAACCGGGGGTTATTTGACGATACGCCGCCGGGACATATCGGGCAGTGGCTCCAACGGATCGCGACCAAACTGAGCGACAGTTCACTCACTCTGGATAATCGCGACGACCAATGGATTGAGGCCGTGACAAGCTGGCTCAAGGAGGGTTCCGCCACGTGAGCAGGCGTCGAGAACTGGAAGACCATCTCCATGCCTTGCGCGAGATCAGCGGCATACTGCGCGCCATGAGAAACCTTGCGCTCATGGAGACACAAAAGTTGACGCGGTTTCTCGCCACGCAACGCCGGGTCGTCGAGAGCATTGAGGCCGCCGCCGTGGATTTCTTTACCTTCTACCCGGAAGCCACACGACACATGGGTAAGGGCACACCGGTGTTTCTGATTATCGGGTCCGAACGCGGATTTTGTGGCGACTACAATGAGCGCCTGCTGGATGGTGCAGAGCAACACTTCAAAGAACGTGCACTCCAACAACCACTCCTGATCGCTGTCGGTCGAAAGCTCACGGCGAAGCTGGACCATGACCCACGTGTTGAGGCTTCTCTGGCTGGTCCTACTGTGGCCGAGGAGGTTCCCTCTGTGCTCATCAGTCTGATGGAGACGCTCAGAGACTTGCAGACACGCCAGAAACCGGGGATCCACTTGGAGTTCACAATTGTTCATCGGAGTGCCTCGGCCGAAGGAGACCAGATCCACGTGCACGAGCCGATGAAACCATCCCCGCATCACTCGGCCCGATTCGCCTACCCCCCGCTTCTCAACCAAGCCCCGTTCACGTTCGCCAAAGATCTCATCGACCAGCACTTGTTCAGCCTCTTACATGAGGTGTTCTACAGCTCCTTGATGGCCGAGAATCTCCGCCGCTTCCAACACATGGACCAAGCCATCCACCGGCTGGAGAAGGAGACGGCGGAACTTGTTCTCAGCGGTAACGCGTTGCGCCAGGAGGAGATTACTGAAGAGATTGAAGTCATCATGCTGAGTGCTGAGGCGCTGAAGAAGCAATGGTAGTCGCCTTTCCACTGCCGTGTACTCTTCACACAGAGGGTGTTGTGGAATGCGATCGTATAAGAGAAATATGATAGCCACTGGCATCATCACCGCGCCCGTCATTGCGACAACCATCGCACTGCTTATCACATCGTTCGGATGCACCCCTACGGTGCGGCCGCTGAATCCGGATAACCTTCAGATCGAGAAGGCTGAAGATGCCCTGGTATTTGGCCGGATCCATCTGATGCTCAACGGGAAAGATCAGCACACCGGTCTCCGCTACCCCACTGACGTCGAATGGTGGATTTCCGAGGAGACCCGAGGAATGCGTTTCTTCATCGACGATCTTCCCATCGAGGGCCCATACATCCTAAGACTCCCGATTGGACGTTACCGGATCACGGCCCTGAGCTTCGACGATGCGCTGGGCAAATGGCACAGCAACCTTGCGGCCGCATTCACAGTCCGGCCCGGGTGTACATATCTGGGGACATGGGAACTCCAGATGCAAACAGGAATGTTTTCCGGGGAAGTGTCTGGGCAGGTAAGCGATCAGCTTGCGTCGGCGCGAGGTGATGTAGGACAACTCTCCTGCTCGATCACCGTTATGCTGCTGGAGTCAGCCCCGCAGGGGCGTGTGAGACTCGTCATCCCCCTTGCAGACTAAGTGTGCACCTTAGACCCGTACAGTGCTCAAGACGCGAAAGGAAGGCAGCATAACGTGTCGCGTTGAATTCATACGCCAGCCACGATTTGTGAATAGATTTACTTCCGATCGACCCTCTGTCAGCAGTTTGACTTCGCAGAGTTCCCAGGGGCCATTCAAGGGTCCAGCATAGGAGTTGTAAAGATTCCAATGTCTTCCAATGGAGAGAATGTAAATAGACCTATCTCCTCGGACCTCTCCCTCTCATCGATCCGCAAGATCCCTAGAAAACTCCGTGATCCAGTTCTATTGAGCTTCTTCCGCTCTCTCTGGTTGACACGCCTATCGAAGAAGGTTACACCACCGGAGTCATCCACTTAGGTTGAGAGGTCTTCTTATGGCACTCCATCCACTTGCAGGCAAACCCGCGCCGGCATCCATGATCGTGGATATTCCGGCACTCATTGATCAGTACTCGAGCCGCAGGCCTGACATCACGGTCCGAAGCCAGCGTGTGGCCTTTGGAACTTCAGGCCATCGCGGGTCATCCCTCAAGGGAAACTTTAACGAAGATCATATTCTGGCTATAACTCAAGCTGTTTGCGAATACCGAGCCTCCCAACACACGACCGGTCCGCTCTATCTCGGAATGGATACCCATGCACTCTCAGAGCCGGCCTGGATCACGGCTCTGGAAGTCCTGACTGCGAATGGCGCGGACGTGATGATCGATGAGGACGGCGGCTATACGCCGACTCCAGTCATCTCCCACGCCATCCTCTCGTACAACCGAGGGAGGAAGGACGGGCTGGCTGATGGCATTGTCATCACCCCCTCCCACAATCCTCCCGAGGACGGGGGCATCAAGTATAACCCGCCGCAGGGCGGCCCGGCTGATACCCAGGTCACCAAGTGGATCGAAGACCGGGCCAATGCGCTCCTTGCTGCGAATCTCCGAGGCGTCAAGCGCCTGCCGATCAATCAAGCCCGGCAGGCATCGACCACCCATCGGCACGACTACATCCGCGCCTATGTGGGCGACCTCGGCAACGTCATCGACATGGACGCCATTAAGTCCGCCAAGCTGAAGCTCGGTATCGACCCGCTGGGCGGCTCAGGCATCGCCTATTGGCAGCCGATTGCCGACCGCTACGGATTGAATATCGAGATTGTCAATCCGACGGTCGATCCCACCTTTCGCTTCATGCCGCTGGATTGGGACGGCAAGATCCGAATGGACTGCTCCTCCCCTTATGCCATGGCAAATCTGATTGCGCTCAAAGACCGCTTCGACGTGGCCTTCGGAAACGATGCCGATAACGATCGCCATGGCATTGTGACCAGAACCGCCGGCTTGATGAATCCCAATCACTATCTAGCCGCCTCGATTGCCTACCTCTTTGCCCATCGTCCAGGATGGAATCCAGGCGCCGGCATCGGCAAAACGTTGGTGAGCAGCAGCCTCATCGATCGTGTCGCCACCAAGCTTAAGCGGAAGCTGGTCGAAGTGCCGGTGGGCTTCAAGTGGTTTGTCAGCGGGTTGCTCGACGGCTCTCTCGGCTTCGGCGGCGAGGAAAGCGCGGGCGCGTCGTTCCTGCGCCAGGATGGCACCGTGTGGTCCACCGACAAAGACGGCATCATCATGGATTTACTCGCAGCCGAAGTGATGGCCAAGACCGGCAAAGATCCAGCGGCGCTCTACCACGACCTGACCGACGAATTGGGCGAACCGGTCTATGAGCGCATCGATGCCGCGTCGACGCCCGAGCAAAAGGCCGTGCTCTCGAAGCTCTCCCCCGCCCAAGTTCAAGCGACCCAACTCGCCGGTGACAAGATCGTCGCCATGATGACCACCGCGCCGGGCAATGGCGCAGCCATTGGCGGATTGAAAGTCGTCACTGACCAAGGCTGGTTCGCCGCCCGTCCATCAGGGACCGAAGATGTGTATAAACTGTATGCGGAAAGCTTCCGCGGGAAAGATCACCTCAAGCAGATTCAAGACGAAGCGCAAGCACTCATCACCAAGGCCTTGGCCTCTGCCACATGAGATTACCGCAGGCCTGGCGGTTAACGGACATGAGTATCGAGAATGTTTGAATGGGGTAGCGCGGCTCTACTCATCTGCAAACTCGTCTTCGAGTCGATCGGCTCTGTATGGGTATGATGTAGGGAGATGATGACGGATCGCGCTCTTCGCTGGCCTCTTCCCAAGCACGATTATTGGTCCACGCCCTTTGCGGAATCGTTACTCCTGCACCTGGATCTCGGTCCAGGGTTGCGGATTCTCGATGTCGCCTCGGGGCATGGAATCCCCGCCTTCTACCTCGCGGAGCACGTTGGGCCGACGGGACAGGTTCTGGCCCTTGATCTGAACCAGCATCAGGTGGCTCGCGCCAGAGCCATTCAGGGTTCACAGCTCCCCTGGCTTCGCTTTGACTGCGCCGACATGCGGGCGCTGCCTGCCGACCTCCCTACTTTTGATCGCATCACCGGCAATCTGTCCGTCATGTTCTTCCGGCCCAAGCGGGTTGAAGCCGTGCGAGGATTGATTGAACATCTCACACCCGGTGGCCAGATCGTGCTGACGTTTCCTTCGCTGGGCACCTTTGCTTCGCTCTGGCAACGAGTCGATCAGGAAATGGTGAGGCGGAGTTTGCCAAGAGAACGGGCACGCTTTCAGGAGTATCTTGCCGAGCGGCCCTCTGTGCATGAGGCTCGAGGCTGGCTGGAGTCGCAAGGGCTCGAACGGATCGAAGCGGTGGAATACCCGCTCGAAGTCGCGACTGGCCCGGGCCATGAGTTTCTCTACCACCCCCTGCTCCGTGGCGGATTCCTTGATGACGTGTATGAGTCCTTTGAGGATCAGAACCTGGCCGACCAATTCATGACCGGGATCTCAGAGGAGGTGCCTCGATTTGTCCCACTGATCGCACAACGCTGCGTCCTATCAGGATGGGCAGGAGCCTAACTTGAAGAGACTTGTTGCTCGGCGTGGTAGGAACTCCGCACCAGGGGGCCGGATTCGACGTGAGTAAATCCCATCGTAACCCCCTCCTCTTTCAAGAGCGCAAATTCGGCAGGATCATAGAAACGGGCGACTGGGAGATGATCTCTGGTCGGCTGGAGATATTGTCCGATGGTGATGATGTCACAACCGACCACTCGCAGATCGCGCATGACTTCGCGGGCTTCGTCGAGCGTTTCACCCATCCCAAGGATCAGTCCAGATTTGGTCGTCATGCCTAGCTGTTTGGCGTTGTTAAGTAAGTCAATCGACCTCTGATACTTCCCTTGCGGTCTGATCGACGGGAACAGCCGACGCACGGTTTCAATGTTATGGTTCAGGATCTCCGGCTTCTCGACGCAGACGGTCGCAAGCGCCGCCTCATTGCCTTCAAAGTCCGGTATCAACACTTCAATGGTACAAGCCGGGCTCAGTTGTCTGGTCTTGCGGATCGTCTCGGCAAAGATCCCGGCGCCGCCATCCGCTAACTCATCCCGGTTCACCGACGTGATGACGGCATGGCGCAGGCCGAGCGCCAGCACGGCTTCAGCCACCCGTTGCGGCTCTGCGTGATCCACTGGCTGCGGCCTCCCCGTTTCGACAGAGCAGTAATGACAGCGCCTGGTGCAAATATCGCCGAGAATAAGAAAGGTGGCGGTACGGGCGTTCCAACATTCCCAGCGATTGGGGCAGCGGGCTTCTTCGCAGATCGTATGCAGCTTGAGCCGGTCCATCGTCTGCTTGACATCGAGATAGTCAGGACCGGTGGTCGCTCGCACTTTGAACCAGGATGGAAGCCGTTTCGAAGAACCGATAGTCGATGGCTGATGGCTGATAGTCCGGGACGAGCCAGGGGGGGAAGATCGAAGCTGGTCGAGCGGGATAAAGCTCATGGCTGATCACTATTCGTTGATTGTACGGGGACGAAACCAGTTCATGACTCTTGTCAGGAACCCTTCCGGCTCCGGTTCCGGTCGGGGATCCGGGTATTCAACCCAGATCTCCTGCGAACCAAGGTACACGCCGCCGCGAAAGCTCATCTGCGTACGCAATTGCCGATACCCGTGGGCATGAAGTAATTGTATCAACAGATGGAGCGCCTCGTCTTGCGTCGGGTGCAGGTCGGTCTCGACGCGCGTGGTTTCATAGCGGAGAATCGCGCGGTATCCCTCCTCGGTCTGCGCAAATTCGATCGGACGGCTGAAGCCGCGTTCCCGGACATCGAGTCCGGCGAGTTGATGTTTATCGAGGCCGGGTTGCCCCATAGGTGACTACTCTAAGGCGCGGAACACGGCGACAAGATCGCTCAAGGCAATGGTCTTATTCTTGAGAATCGCCCGCTCTGCTTGGATGGCCTCACGGGTCTTGGCGTCCGCGGGGCCCGACTTCAGGCAGGAGGCGCCGAGCGCCAGGATGCGGTCGCACTCTTCCCCGAGCTTTTTCTTCACCACGGGATTCACAGACAGAATCTCCATGAGCTGCCGTCTGGTCTCGGTCAGATGCCCCTGGAGCTCGGAGTCGGGATAGCTCTTGCGCGCCGCCTCGTCGAAGCAGCGGTCGAGGTATTGGGCCAGAAACACATACAGCCTGACGAGTGCGGCCGCGATATCGATTTGCTCTTTCGCCGAGGTGGCCATACGCCCCCCTTTCTTGTAGAAGGCCTAGAGTAAGGCCATGATGTCGGTGCCTTCGACCTTCACCTGGTAGACCTCGACTTTGGCCGAGGGATTCTTCACGCATTCGCCCGTCGTGATATTGAATTGCCAGCCGTGCCAGGGGCAGGCGACGACATTACCCTCCAGGTCGCCTTCGCCGAGCGGTCCCCCGCGATGCACACAGGTGTTGTCGATCACATGGAACGTGCCGTCCACGTTGAACACCGCGAGAGTTTTGCCGCTCACTTCCGCCACCATACCGTGGCCCGGTTTCACATCGGCTGTGCCCGCCACACGTACGAACTCTGCCATCGAATGCCTCCATCGAGTTATGAGCTCTTGGTGAATGGTTGCTTCAGCTTGTCGAGCAAGTTCCCGATTGACGGTTTGCCCTGATCGGCAGGGCCGCCGACGGCCGCTATGATCTTCTGCGCGATGTCGCGGAAAGCGGCGGCCTGGGGCGAGTCGGGATTGGCCGTCACTATCGGGTGGCCGGTGTCTCCCCCGTCGCGAATCGCGGGATCGATGGGAATGCGGCCCAGGAACGGAATACCGAGTTTCTCCGCCGCCCGCTCGCCGCCGCCGTAGGAAAAAATCTCCGTGCGCTCTCCGCAATGGCCGCACACGAAGTGGCTCATATTTTCGACGATGCCGAGCAGCGGCACATTCACCTTTTGAAACATCGCCATGCCCTTGCGCACATCGTAGAGAGCCACTTCCTGCGGGGTGGTGACGGTGATGGCGCCGGCCAGCGGGACCATCTGCGATAGCGACAACTGGACATCGCCGGTGCCGGGCGGCAAGTCGATCAACAGATAGTCCAGTTCGCCCCAGAGGACGTCTCTGAAAAAGGCCTGGAGATATTGATGGACCATCGGGCCGCGCCAGACGAGCGGCGCTTCTTCCGGAACGAGGAAGGCCATGGAGATCAGCTTGACGCCGTGACTTTCGACCGGAACGATCTTCCCGTCTTTCTGCTCGGGGCCTGTGGTGCTCCCCATCATCATCGGGATGTTGGGGCCATAGAGATCGGCGTCCAAGAGGCCCACTTTGGCCCCGGTCAGTGCCAACGCGCAGGCCAGGTTGGCGGAGACGGTGGATTTCCCCACGCCGCCCTTGCCGCTGCTGATCGCGATGATGTGTTTCACGCCGGAAATGAGCGCATCTTTCGGTTGAGCCTGCGGGGCTCCACCCGGATGTTCGTCTGCCATAAGGGAATCCTCCCGATCTCTGTGTGTGCAGCAACCAGCCACGCGGCCGCTGACCGTCTGGATGCTACCCTGTGTGAGGGCATCATAAGCGAAGGAGCGAGAGAAAGGAAATGGGCCGGTCGGACCATAGCTTCCTATGGCCCGACCGGGGAAGACCAGCGTGGTTTTCAGAATACCGAAGGATCGAGGCGACGCAGGTTGGTCGCCAATCCAAGCAATGAGAGCGTATAGATGATCCATTTCGAGGGATCGAAGTTATACCACTCGGGACCGTTCCGATAATCGCGGGCGTAGGTGTGATGGTAGTTGTGATACCCCTCCCCGAAGCTCACGAAAGAAATCAGCCAGCTATCGCGGCTGCTGTCTTGCGTCCCGTGCGGCTGGCTGCCGATCATGTGGCAGAGCGAGTTGATCGTGAACGTGGAGTTCAACACCATAAACATGCGCAGAAGCCCGCCCATCAAGAGCCCGCTCACCCCGCCCATCAAGCTGCCATGCCACCAGATGCCCAGCGCAAAGGGCAAGGCCAGGCCGGAGATGACGATCGGCCAGTAGTAGCGGTGCTGCCAGAGAATCACCGGATCGCGGCGGAGACGGATTTCATACTTGTCGGTGCGATGGGGCGTTTCGTAAAAGAGCCAGCCGCAGTGGCTGTGCCAAAACCCTCTGCTCGCGTTGTAGGGATCTTCGTCCGTGTCGGTTTTTGCATGATGGCGGATGTGGTCGGCACACCAGATGAGCGCGGAGTTTTGCAACGCCCAGCCACCGACAACGAGAATGATGCGCTTGACCCAGTCGGGGCACTCGAAACTCTGGTGGGAGACCAGCCGGTGATAGCCCACCGTAATCCCCATGCCGGTCACGATGTACATGACGAAAAAGAGGAGCCAATCAAAGAGGGTAAAGCCCACGTAGTACCCGTAAAGCGGGATGCCGATCAGCGTCGCGGCGGCCACGGCACAAAACAGCATGAGATTCATGTAGGAAAAGGCACTCTGACTTGAGGAGACAGGTTGATCGGTCGCGGTCATTCGTCCTCCTGAATATGAGATTCATGCAGTTCACCCTACCGGCCTCCGGTGAACACCGACTAAGTCATACATCGTACCGAAAAATACGACATTGTTCAACCATCGCAGAGTAAACTGCCGGTCTTCCACCCGCCATCTGATGAGGGAAACGAGCAACGAATCTGTGCAACTGGAGTATACTGAGCCGAGTTCTGAGCTGCCCCGAGGGAACCTTGATGACGTTGCCGCGCTTACTCGAACCGGCCATTCTCCGAATCGGCACCCACCTCTCCCGACTTTCCGCCGGCCTCTCCCCGACTCTCTTTGACCGCCGTTGGTGGTCCCAGTCGGCCATCAATCTGGCGATGAAGGACCAGGCCTTTAAGGCCCACCTGTTCCATTTCATCGATGTGCTGCCGGCGGTCGCCGATGATGCGCGTGTCGTGTCCCTGGCCGAGGAATATTTTGGCCGGCTGGACGGAGACCTCTTCGGACTCCAGTGGGGGTTGAAGACGCTCGCATCGACCGGCCTCGGTGCGCGACTGACCGGTAAGGCGATCCGTCATCAAGTCCAGCAGATGGCAAGAATGTTCATCGTTGGAGCGACGGTAGAGGAGGCCGCACCGGCATTGTCCCGTTTGTGGAGCGAGGGGCGCGCCTGGTCCGTGGATCTTCTTGGCGAGGCCACCATCAGCGACACCGAGGCGGATCACTACCGTAATCGCTGCCTGGACGCATTGACCGGGCTGGGTGAAGCGGTGGGCACATGGCCTCCCTCCCCGCTGCTGGAGCGGGATCACCTCGGCTCATTGCCGCGGGCACAGCTGTCGCTCAAGATATCTGCGCTGACCTCGCGGCTGGATGCCATCGATCCGGAGGGCTGCTATCGCGGCGTGGCGTCCCGGCTTCGGCCCATCGTGGATCTCGCCGCAGCGAAATCCTGCGGATTGGTCTTCGATATGGAGCAGGCCGACACCAAAGACCTGCTCCTCTTGATCTTCAAGCGATTGTTCGCCGAGCCGGCCTATCGCTCCTACCCGCATGCGGGCCTGGCGCTGCAAGCCTATCATCGCGCGACCGGACAGGACATTCAGGACCTCCTGGCATGGGTGCGCACGCGCGGGACTCCCATCACGATCCGTCTCGTCAAGGGAGCCTATTGGGATTCTGATACGGTCCGGTATCGCCAAGCCGGATGGCCCGTCCCGCTGTTTGAGCAGAAGGCCGAGACCGATGAGAACTATGAAGCGCTGATCCCTACGCTGCTGCAAGAGCCACAGCTCATCCGTCCTGCGTTCGGCACACACAATCTGCGCACGCTCGCGGTGATTGAGGCGGTCGCAGAGGCGCAGAAGCTTGCGCCGGAGACGCTGGAATATCAAATGATCTACGGCATGGCCGAGCCGTTTCAGCAGGCGATGGTGACGCTCGGCCGCCGGGTGCGGCTCTATACCCCGGTGGGGCAATTGCTGCCGGGCATGGCATACCTGGTCCGGCGTCTGCTCGAAAATACGTCGAACGAATCGTTCTTGCGCAAAGAGTATGTGGAGTCGCAGTCCCTGCCGACGCTCCTATCACCCCCAGCGGTGATCCGTCATCCGGGTGAGCAGAAACCGTCGAACGAGTTCAACAATGAACCGCACAGCGATTTCTCACGCCCGTCGGTTCGGACTGCCATGCATGACGCGATCGCCGCGGTGCGGTTGGACTTAGGACGCACATGGGAATCGGCCCCGAACGACCTCCGTCTCAGCGGCTCGTTGCTGGAGTCTCATAATCCGGCGCGGCCGGAGGAAGTCACCGCCTCTGTGCGTGCCGCGTTGGTAGCAGATGTGGATCCGGCGGTGCGCCTGGCCCTCTCCCGCAGTGAATCCTGGCATCGTCGCCCTGCAGCCGAACGGGCTGCCGTCATGCGGCGTGCGGCGGCCCTGATGCGCGAGCGGCGGTATGAACTCGCTGCCTGGGAAATCCTCGAGGTGGGAAAGCCATGGCGGGAAGCGGATGCAGACGTCGCCGAGGCCATCGACTTCCTTGAATTCTATGCGAGCCGGATGGATCGGCTGGCAGCACCGCTCAAGCTGGGAGACCGGCCCGGAGAACTCAACCACCGGGTCTATGGACCACGGGGCGTGGCGGCAGTCATCGCACCATGGAACTTTCCGCTCGCCATCCCTGCCGGCATGGTCGCGGCGGCATTGGTCACCGGGAACACCGTCTTATTCAAGCCGTCAGAGCGCGCTTCGTTGATGGGCCGGTTGCTGACCGATATTTTGATGCAGGCCGGCATCCCGTCGGGCGCGTTGCTCTGTCTGCCTGGTGGACCAGAGATCGGACGGGCGCTGGTCGGTCGCCCGGAAGTCTCGACGGTGGCCTTCACCGGTTCAAAGGAGGTCGGGCTTCAGATCGTCGCCGGGGCAGCGACCATCCAGCCGGGACAACGACTGGTCACGCGGGTGATCGCGGAGATGGGGGGGAAGAATGCGATCATCGTGGATGATACGGCGGATCTCGACGAAGCCATCCTGGGCGTGGTGTCCTCCTTCACTGGGTACGCGGGCCAGAAGTGCTCAGCCTGTTCGAGAGCCATTGTTCATGCGTCCGTGTATGAGCAATTCCTCTCTCGCCTGAAGGACGCCGTCGCGAGTCTCACGATCGGCGATCCGCTCGATCCCGGCACGCAGGTCGGTCCCGTGATCGACGCCAGAGCCAAACAACGTATCGAGGATTACATTGCGCTGGGACAACAGGAAGGCCGCCTTCTCCTGCGCCGCCCGACAGACGGGCCCGGCTATTTCGTCGGACCGACGGTCTTAGCGGATGTGACGATGCACCATCGCATCGCCCAGGAAGAAATATTCGGCCCGGTCCTGGCGGTGATGAAAGCAGCCGGCATGGAGGAGGCGATGGACCTGGCGAATTCGACGGCCTACGCCCTCACCGGCGGCGTCTATTCACGCAGCCCTGCGAACCTGGCGCTGGCGCGTGAGCGGTTCGACGTGGGAAATCTCTATGTGAACCGGCCGATCACCGGGGCCTTGGTCGGCCGCCAGCCCTTCGGCGGCCATCGACTCTCAGGAGTGGGCGCGAAGGCGGGAGGAGACGACTACCTGACGCAATTCATGATCAGCCGGATCATCAGTGAAAATACCCTCCGGCGCGGGTTCGAGGCGGCTGACTGAGCCGCGCGCCGGCGCGATGCGGTACTCTTCCAGTTCCTCCATAATCTCGGTCACGACCCCTCGATCTTCCTTTACGGCCGAGAGTTCCTGCCGCTCGACATATTTCACCAGCCCGACCCCTTTGGCGAACCAGGCGGTCATCACATCGGTCCCGCGGGTGGACTTTTCGCCGCTCGACAGATGAATCTCCATCGTCATGCGCGCTTCCACCTTGACGGCATCTTGAAAGGTGCCGGCCGGAACCGTGACGCTTTCGCGCGCCACCACGCTGGTCCAGCCCTTCACATCCACGGTTTCATCGGTGCCGTCGCGATCCATATCGGCGCCGAAGTCCAGCCCCGCGCGGTCGAACTGCTGAAAGGAGGACGGGGCCTTCATCGGAAACCGGACAATCTGATAGGGCGTGATTTGTTTTTCGAGCGGCGTGCCGGGATCGGACCCGTAATACACGATCCCCACCACATCGCGCCGGTAGTAACTGTCCGACGGTCCGTGGTTGCCGGGATTGCTGTCATGGAACACCGTGACCGTCATGCCGTTGAGGTTCTTGGTTCCGGTCACTTCAGACACATTCGCAAAATACTTGAGGTCGATAGTTTGGATCGGGCCTTCGGAAATCTGTCCGCGATACTGCCAGCGATTGCCGATCTGGTCGGGAAAATAGTCGGCGGATTGGGCGATCGGCAAGGCCTCTTCAGCCGCAAAACAGGAGCGGCCATCGACTGCTGCCGTGGCCACGAGCAGCCCTGTGAGAACCAATGCCGAGAATGTCCCTGGTATATGCCGCATGCATCCCCTCCTCTGTTAAAAATGACCGTACCACAGGACTTACAGATGCAGCAAGGAGAGCCGCGGATCGATCCGTCCGGGCTTGCGTTGCGGAGAGGCTGCTTTCATAATCCCCTTCCCTATGGCTTCCCCCAAACGGACAGGCTCAATGAAACGGAAATCCAGAGGAACGGGATCGGCACGCCCTTCCGTCCTGGTGACCGGCGCGTCAGGCGGCATCGGGCGGGCTGTGTGCCGGGCCTTTGCCGCATCCGGCTGGTACGTCGGCGTACACTACCATGGCAGAAAGGCCGAGGCGGAAAGGACCTTGCGCGCGGTTCTGGTCACGGGAGGAACCGGCGCTCTCTATGAGGCTGATATCCGGGAAGCTGAACCAGTTCGCCGCATGGTCGACGCCTTCTGCCGGCAAGCGCCTCCACCCTATGCCTTCATCTGCAATGCCGGTGTCGCAGCGAGCAGCCTTCTGTTGCGCCAATCGGACGACCAGTGGGCCGATCTGGTGCGGACGAATCTGACCGGCACCTTTCACTGCCTGCAGGCGATGGCGCCTCCCCTACTGGCTCAAGGCGGCGGGTCGATCGTCGTGATCGGCTCGCATGCGGGATTTAGCGGATCAACCGGACAAGCGGCCTATGCTTCATCGAAAGCCGGCTTGCTTGGATTGGTGAAGTCGGCCGCACAGGAATGGGGTCCGCAGGACGTGCGGGTGAATCTGGTGTTGCCTGGCTGGCAGCAGACCGGTATGTGCGAAGGCCTGAAGCTCGACGAGCGTGACTGGCAAGACCATACACTCCGCCGGCCGCCGGCGCTTGAAGAAGTCGCGCGAACAATTGTCTACCTGTCTCAGCTAAAGGATGTGTCAGGCCAGGTCTGGAATTGCGATAGCCGGCTCTTATAGGCGAGTGGCACGGGACAAGAGGCAATGGGCGGGAAGAATCTTCGCCCTCGCCTCTAGCCCATATATGACAGGAACGAAGAATTCGATGAAAGGCCATAAATATATCACAGCCGAAATGTTCATCACGGGGACCGATACAGCGGTCGGCAAAACGCTCGTGACTGCGGCTCTTGCCCAGAGCTTGAAAGAAAGAGGGCTTGATGTCGGGGTGATGAAGCCGGTCGAAACCGGCGTGGTGAAGGGCCGCCCCTCCGATGCCGATCGTCTTAAGCGAGCGGCGCATGTCTTGGATTCGCTCGAACTCGTCAGGCCCTATGCCTTCCGGCTTCCAATTGCTCCGCTCGATGCGGCGAGGACGGAGCGGAGAACGATCAAGCTCCATACCATCATGCGAGCCTATCGCGAGTTGCAAGCGCAGCACGATCTTCTCCTCGTCGAAGGCGTGGGCGGTGTGCATGTGCCGATTACCCCAAGGGCCGATGTGCTCGATCTGATCGAGACGATGAAGGTGCCGGTCCTTGTCGTCGGGCGATCCGGGCTAGGCGGAGTGAATCACGCCCTGCTCACGCTCAACGCCTTACGCGAGCGAAAGGTTACGATCCTCGCCTTGGTACTGAATCGGACAACGCCGGCAAAGGCCGCTATGGCACAACGCCAGGAACGTTCGACTGCAAGTCTGCTACGAGAAGCTGCCGGAGTACCCGTGATCGGACCACTCCCCTACTTGTCCGGCTTGGATGCGCGATTCGAACGAGCGGTAGAGAAGTTGGCAGCGAGGAGCGAGATGAAGAAGCTTACGAAGCTGGTGCTGGCATCTGCGAGAGGAAGTCGCTAACTGCGCGTTTGATATCCGGTGCTTTCAGAATGGCCGAGATGACGGCGACGCCGTTGGCCCCCGCGCGCATTACCTCCCCTAAGTTCTCCACTGTAATCCCGCCGATGGCGAAGATCGGTAGCGATGTAAGCCCAAGGATCGCCCGGAGCCCCTCGATGCCCACCACCGGATCGTGATCTTGTTTTGATCCCGGCTTAAAGATGGGGCCGAAGCCAAGATAGTCCGGCTTCCCGGCACTCGCGGCCCGGACTTGCGCCGGGTTGTGTGTTGAGATCCCGATCAACTTGTCCGGTCCCATGACCTTTCGCGCAAGATCCAGCGGCAGATCCCCTTGTCCCAGGTGCACTCCGTCCGCATCCACCGCTAGAGCCAGATCGCAGCGATCGTTGACGATAAAGAGCACGCCCAACTCAGCAGCAAGGTTCCTCAGCGGCAGAGCCTCTTCATAGGCCTCCTTCATCGAGGAGGTCTTATTGCGATACTGAAAGATCGTGGCTCCTGCCTTGGTTGTATCCCGAAGGATATCGACCAGAGAACGATCAGGACAGACGGAGGGGTCAAGGATGACGTACAGGCTGCTCAGTCTCGATCGGTTCGGGAAAGTCATAGGTGGCAAATTGTAGCGCGGTTCGCTTGTCTAAGACTAGCGCAGGACATGAAATGCTTGACCGGAGACCGATAGTACGATGTGGAGACAAAAATCGCGAATTGTGTACAAAAAGCGATTCACGGCTGGCCTGGGTTGAGCGCCTGTTGTTGACATGTTTCCGACTGTCACTCGACCGTTCCTGTCAGGCAGAGTCGGAATATTATGATTCATGTGGGTTTGAGGAGGTCGGCCAAGAGGCATCTCCGGGGATTGGAAATTTTCTTGATGGCACTCTCTTTGCTCAAGGAAGAGGGCTCTCGAATGCACATGTCTTTTTCATTGGAATGTGGACGGTGAACCAATTCACTACTGAGGAGGATCTATGGCAGACAGCAACATCACGATCAATTTATGGAAGCTCTCAACCATCGGGTTGCTAGGCATCGGCGCGACGGTATTGGTGACCACCTTCGTGCTGGGCCAGAAACATTCCGTGGAGACGGGGCTGGAAGCCAAAGTTCAGCCACAGACTGCCCCGGCGCAGAAGGTTCAACGAGCGAGTAATTCCACCGAACATGCAAGGCCTTCACAAACTGTGATTGAAGCTTGCAATAGATACGCGAATGAGCAAATGACCGACAAAA
Source organism: Nitrospira sp. NS4 (assembly GCF_049546785.1). NCBI lineage: Bacteria > Pseudomonadati > Nitrospirota > Nitrospiria > Nitrospirales > Nitrospiraceae > Nitrospira > Nitrospira sp. NS4. The sequence continues at coordinate 100,739 of NZ_JBMWAN010000005.1, forward strand.
CGACCGAAGTCGCAAAGGATGCGGGAATCGGTGCCGTCCTTGGCGCTGCGGTGGGCGCAGCCGGCGGTGCGATCGCAGATGGAGGGAAAGGAGCCGGCAAAGGTGCGGCGATCGGCGGCATCGTCGGCGCGACCGGCGGCACGCTCTACGGCCTGAACGAAAATAAAACGAGCGACGAACGATACAAAGTCCTGTACACCTCCTGCCTGCGTTCCAAAGGCTATTCCGCCTAATCGTTTCCCTCTCTCACGGGTAGAGCGGCAACGGGGAATGAACCGGTCAGGGGCTCCGTTGCCGCGCGCAGGGTTCTGGTTAGCGGAAAGCGTCCTCGTATAAACCGCCAGACAACGCAAGTATCTCTGAGACAGAGTCGCTCTCTCATCTCATTCTTCCTGGCCCGGTGCAATCTATCGACTGCCGGTTTGGATGAAATATCCAGAAAGAAGACGGAGAACACCCGCTGCTGTAGATAGCTAGGCGGGTCAGCTCGCCAGGAACCGTTCCAGGAATGTCGTGGAGACATGGCCCTTTTGGAAGTCGGGGTCGTCGAGGATGCGGCGGTGAAGCGGAATGGTGGTCTTGATGCCTTCGATGACGAATTCGTCGAGGGCGCGGCGCATACGGGCCATGGATTCCTGCCGGTCTCGGCCGTGCGTAATGAGCTTGGCGATCATCGAGTCGTAGTGCGGGGCCACGACGGCGCCGGTTTCCATGACGGAATCGACGCGCACACCGAACCCGCCCGGCGGGCTGTACTTGGTGATGGTCCCCGGAGACGGGGTGAACTTCTCCGGATCTTCGGCGTTGATTCGGCATTCCATGCTATGGCCGTTCATGACAACGTCTTGCTGCCGGATGGTCAGGGGAAGACCGGCCGCCAGGCGGATCTGCTCCTTGATGAGGTCGATGCCCGTGACCATTTCGGTGATCGGATGCTCGACCTGGATGCGGGTGTTCACTTCCATGAAGAAGAAGTTGCGGTCCTTGTCGAGGAGAAACTCGACGGTCCCGACGTTCCGGTAATGCGCCGCCTTGACGGCCTCGACAGCCACCCGCCCCATTTCTTTTCGCAGTTTTTCATCCACCGCCGGCGACGGGGTTTCTTCCAGGAGCTTCTGGTGCCGCCGCTGGATGGAACAATCCCGCTCGCCCAGGTGGATGACGTGGCCGCGATGGTCGGCCATGACCTGTACTTCGATATGGCGCGGTTCGAGAAAATAGCGTTCGAGATAGACGCTTTCATTCCCGAATGTGGATTTGGCTTCGGCCTGTGCAGCTTGGAATGCGCGGGCCAGGTCTTCGGCTTTGTTGACGACGCGCATACCGCGTCCGCCCCCGCCGGCTGTGGCCTTGATAATGACGGGAAAGCCGATCTTCTGCGCGGCCTGCAGGGCCTCTTCTTCACTCTTGAGTTGACCCGGGCTGCCGGGCGTGACGGGAAGGCCGCGCTTCATCACAATTTCGCGGGCCTTGGCTTTGTCGCCCAGCATAGCGATGTTCTCAGACGAGGGGCCGATGAATTTGATGCCGATGGATTCGCACACTTCGGCAAAGTGGGCATTCTCGGACAAGAATCCATAGCCTGGATGGATGGCGTCGGCGCCGGTGATTTCAGCGGCGCTCAGGACGTTCGGAATATTCCGGTAGCTCAGGGCGGCTTCTGCCGGCCCCACGCACACTTTTTCGTCGGCCGCGCGCACGTGCAGACTCGCGGCATCGGCCTCCGAATGGATGGCGACCGTCTTGATGCCGAGTTCCTTGCAGGCGCGGATCACCCGCAGGGCGATCTCTCCACGATTCGCAATAAGGACTTTCTTGAACACGCAGTGGCTCCGATGTGGCTTGGATGAGGCGGTCTACTGGGTAGCTTTCGGATCGATGAGGAAGAGCGCCTGGCCGTACTCGACCGACTTGGTGCTTTCGGCCAGGATCTTGACGATGCGCCCGTCCGTTTCGGATTCGATCTCGTTCATGAGCTTCATCGCTTCGACGATGCAGAGGACCTGCCCCTTCTTCACGTAGTCGCCCTCTTCGACATAGGGATCGGCGTCGGGGGACGGAGACCGATAGAAGGTGCCGACGATCGGCGAAGTAATTGTCATCATCCCGGCCGTCTCTTCGGCCGACGGCCCGGCGGAGGAGCCTGGCTGGGTCGATTGTTGTGATGATACCGGCGCGGATTCCTGAACAGAGGACGTCACGGTCTTGACGCCGACTTCGTGCCGGACCCTGATGCGGACACCCTGCCGCTCAAGTTCCAACTCGGTCAGATTATTCCGGCGGAGCAGATCGATGAGGTCCTGAATCTGCTTGGTTTGATTCCCCGTGAGCAACGCATCGGATGCCGCCTGCCCACCGGGAAAGGTCTGCGGCAGAATAATCGGACGGCCCTGTTTCTTTGAACGTGTCGGCCGCCGCGTGCTCACCGGACACGCTCCACATAGGATCGGGTGCGGGTGTCGATTTTAATCACGGTGCCTACCTCCAGATAGAGGGGAACTTTTATGGTGGCCCCTGTTTCGACCACGACGGGCTTGGTTCCGCCGGACGCCGTATCGCCGCGCACGCCCGGTTCGCCGTCGACGACTTTGAGTTCGATGAAGTTCGGCAGTTCCACATCAATCGGCCGATGTTCATAGACCAGGATCTTCACGATCATGTTTTCTTTGATCAGGTCGGCATTCTCGCCCAGCTGGCTCTTGGGAAAGGTCAGCTGGTCATAGGCCTCGGTATCCATAAAGGTATAGTCGTCGCCTGTGGCATAGAGGAACTGCATTTCCCGTTCTTCAAGGTCCGGCTCTTCAAACCGTTCACCCGAGCGGAACGTGCGTTCCACCAGGTTTCTGGACAGATAGCTCTTGAGTTTGGTGCGGACGAAGGCGCCGCCTTTGCCCGGCTTCACATGCTGAAAATCCACGATGTAATACGGTTCGCCTTCAACCATCAGACGAACCCCGCTGCGAAAATCAACAGTCGAAATCACTCCAGACCCCCTTCATCCTGGCACGGTGAATCTATGTGCTCGTTGATCAGATACCCCGTCGAGTACGGCGGGGCTGTTTCGATCCTGTTCTTCCCGCCTTGGTCCCCTGTGCCGCCAGATGCTCCGCCAGGCCGCGCAGAGCCAGCGTATACCCTGTGGGACCGAATCCAGCGATCTGTGCCAGCGCCACACCGGCGATAAATGACCGGTGCCGGAACTCTTCCCTCTGGTGGATATTCGAGAGATGGACTTCCACGGTCGGCACACCGACGGCGGCCAGGGCATCCCGAATCGCGATACTGGTATGCGTGTAGGCGGCCGGATTGATAATGATGCCGTGATATCCTGTGCGCGCCTCCTGGATCCAGGTGACCAATTCGCCTTCCGCATTGGATTGGCGGATATCGACCTCAATACCCAGTTCTTCAGCCAAGCTGGAAATGGAGGCATCGATGGCGTCGAGGCTGGTCGAGCCATAGATGGATTGTTCTCGGGTCCCTAGCAGATTGAGGTTAGGGCCATGCAAGACAAGGACACGAACCATGTCAGGTACGAATCGCCTCCGACGTAAACACGAGGGTTGCAAGCTTGTAGTCAGCGAGCAGCGGGGGGCATTCTAGCAGCCCTCTCAGAACGGGTCAAACCTCTGATTAAGATTAAGAAATTAACGCGGTCTGGCCGGTGGAGGGCCGGTCGAGTCGCCGCGCTTGAATTGTTCGAAGCCACTGTTCGAGTTTCTGCACGGTGGCCCGGCGGCGAACCGACTGCGATGCATTCGCTGTTGCGAGTGTGGCTTTTGGGGTCACGGGCCCATCCCCCTGAAATACCTGGTCGGCAAGGCAGTCCGATTCGGCCGGCACGATTGGATCGCTTTGGTTGTCGGAGAAGGCAACTGACGCGACTCCGGTATCTGCCGGAGTGGTCAGATCAGCATGGCTGATTTCCGCCGCGTGCAGAACCGGCTGCGTCTGGGTATCCGCTGCTTCGACGGAATCCTCGGAGAACTCACGAGGCGCGAGAGATGCGGGAATGTCCGCCTCAGCCTTTTCGGCTTGTGCCTGAACTGGGCCGGCTAGGGTCGATTTTTTCCCGGGTTTCTCTGACAGGCCCAACGATGCGCGAAGCGATAACGACTCCTGATCAGAGGGATTTGCCACAAGAATGACGTTACAGGAACGAAGCGCCGCTTCTTTCGCCCCTTCGGCCACGTAGATTTTCGCGAGGGTTCGATGGGCACGAAGATTTTCAGGGCTGATCTTCACCGCCTCTTCGAGGATCGCCTTGGCTTTGGTAGGTTGCCCCAACTGGTCGTAGGCCCGTCCCAGAGCCACCATGGCGGTGATAAAGGCGGGATAATACTTAAGCCCGTCTTCGAGTACGCCCGCCGCTTCCGCCCACATGCCGGCTTTTCCATACTCCTCAGCCAGCGGAATAAACGCTTTTGATCCTGGATCTTTTGCCAGGGCCAGCGCAAGCCGATCAATTTCGGCTGCATTTCCGGCGTGTGATCCTGAAGCCATCGTCGCCTCCTTAGGATACGGATGTCGGCGAGTTGGTACCCTGTATAGTCCTGGGGAATTGTACAATGGCGGAAAGAATATCGTGAGCCATTTCTGATTTTAATCTCAGGCTCAATGGCTGTTGCTCCCCGGTACGGGAGAGGATCACGGCGGCATTCCGGTCACTGCCGAATCCCGCCCCCTTTTGAGTCACGTCATTGGCCACAATCAAGTCCAACCCTTTGGCGACCAATTTTGTCTGGGCATGGGCCAGGAGGTTTTGCGTTTCCGCCGCGAACCCCACCAGAATTTGCGACGTTCGCTTGGCCGACAGCATGGCCAGAATATCGGGAGCCGGCTCCAGTTCGAGAGTCGGAGCGGCCTGTGCGCCCTTTTTTAACTTGTGCAAGGCTACTTCTTTGGGACGGAAATCTGCGACAGCCGCGGCCATCACCACAACTGTGGACCATTCGAAATGGGCCGACATTGCAGCGGCCATCTCCTGAGCGGTGGTCACATGAATCACCAGAACTCCCGCGGGCACAGGGAGTGATACGGGGCCGGTAACGAGTGTGACTTCGGCTCCCCGGTTTCTCGCCGCTTCCGCAAGCGCGTAGCCCATCTTTCCCGATGAACGATTGGAGATATACCGGACCGGATCGATGGCTTCCTGGGTAGGACCTGCTGAAATGAGCACCCGCTGCCCCTTGAAGTCGAGCCGCGGAAGCAGCGCCTGCTCAACAGCCTCACGAATACGGAATTCCCCGGCCAACCGGCCTTGCGCAATCTGTCCCGAGGCCAGGGGGCCTTCTTCCGGATCCAGGATAATGGCACCGCGCGACCGGAGCGTGCCGACATGCTCCTGCACAGTGGGGTGGGTCCACATGTCGCCATCCATGGCAGGCGCGATGATCAACGGACACCGTGTGGTCAGCAGCATGGTGGACAGCACGTCATCGGCCAGTCCCACCGCCGCCTTTGCGAGAAAACTTGCCGTGGCCGGGGCCACGACGATCGCATCGGCCTGCTCGGGGATAGACAGATGTTTCATCTCATGATGGGCTTCGAAGAGATCGGTCGTGACGGCCTGGCCGGATAAGACCTCAAAGGTCATCGGCGTCACAAACTTGGTCGCCGCCTTGGTCATCACGACGGAGACCGAGGCCCCTGCCTTCGTCAGAGCGCGGAGGAGACTCACCGCCTTATAGGCGGCAATGCTGCCGGTGACACCCAGCGCCACCCGCTTGCCGATCAATAGGCGCGATTGCCTGTCGCCGTCCAACGATTACTCCTCAGCTTCCTTAGCGACCGGCGCCACGGTGTCATCGACATAGACGCTCAGCTCTTTCTTGATTTCGCGGGCGTCTTCGCCCGTCATCATCGCCAGCCGTTCGCTTTCGCCTTCTTTGCCGCGTTTCGCTTCCTTCATCGCGTCGCGGGCCTCTTTGCCGATCAGGTACTTCACTTGTCCACGCAGCACTTCATCCAGCGCACACGTGGTTTCTTTGGCGAACCGCAGCGGTCCTGATGGTTTGGCGCCCTGAATCAGGTGCTTGGCCCGCTGGGCGGCGATGATCACCAGCCGGTGGCGTGAATCGAACTGGCCCGTCGCGTACTGCGGCAGCAAATTGAGCATGTCAATCATGGTGAACGGTACTCCCTTTGGTAGTGGAAGAGGCGTCGCGCTCTCCCGATTTGGATTCTCTCTCGAGGATAAAATTCTGTTCGAGCCAGTTCATGTCGAGCCGTTTCGTCTTCAGGCGCTCTGCGAGAAACACGCTTTGCAACTCGCGCAAGGATTGCGCCAGATCGTCGTTCCGGACAATGTAGTAGTACTCGCGATAGCTCCACACCTCTTCTTTGACCTTTTGCAGCCGGCGCATAATTTCTTCGGGAGTATCGGAGGCTCGACTCTGCAGTCTGCTACGCAGCGTATCCATCGATGGGGGAAGGATGAAAATATAGACGGCATCCTGGACCTTTTTTTTAATCTGGAGGGCGCCCTGCACATCGATCTCGAGCAGCACGTCGATCCCCCGCTCCATCTTGTCCATCAACGCTTTCCGGGGAGTGCCGTACCAGTTGCCGTAAACGTGGGCATACTCCATGAACTCATTTTTCTCGACCATGCCCTGGAAGATTTTCTCTTCGATAAAAAAGTACTCTCGTCCGTTTTCCTCCCCGGGACGGGGCTGGCGGGTGGTATAGGAAACAGAATGCCAAATCCCCGGAACGGTCGTCGCAATTTGTTTACACAGGGTGGTTTTGCCTGTTCCCGACGGAGCGGAAATGATAAAAAGAATGCCCCGACGCTCCGGGGTATGATGTCCCTGTTCGGAAGTTGCTGTCACACCATTAGTGGTCATCGCCGTTGTCATTCCACGTTCTGGATCTGCTCTCTGATCCGTTCAAGTTCGGCCTTCATCTGGACGACCGAAGAAGTAATGGTGAGGTCGTTGGCTTTGGAGCCGATGGTGTTGATCTCTCGTCCCATCTCCTGGATAAGAAAATCCAGCGTTTTCCCGACGGACTCCGTGCTTTGGAGAGTCTGCTCAAACTGTATCATATGTGCATCCAGTCTGACCAATTCTTCTGTAATGTCACTGCGATCGGCAAAGACCGCCAATTCCTGATGGAGTTTGGCCGAATCCGGCACCTCGCTCGATAACAGTTTCTCGACCCGCCCCTTCATCCGGTCGAAGGCTTCCTGTGCCACATGAGGCGCTTTAGTCGCCACCTGGCCCTTCAAACCTCGCAAGATCTCGATGCGTGCCTGAATGTCATTGGCCAGGAGCGCCCCCTCCTTCTTGCGCATTTTGGCCAGGTCTTGAACGGCCTGGGTGGTTAACTTGGTGACCAGCTTGGCGAGCTGCGGGTCGTCGGCCGGTTGGTCGGACATGGTGATGACATCGCGAAGACCTGCCAGCAGTCCAACATCAATCGCGCCTTTGAGCTTCAGGGTGCGCTGAAGTGTCCGAAGGGCTTGATGGTACTGTTTCGCCAGGACAGCGTCAACCTGCAAGGAGCGTGTTCCCCCCCGCCCGCCTTGAATAAGCACAGTGAGATCGACCCGGCCTCTCCGGCAATGGCCTTGAATTGCTTTTTTGAAATGCTCTTCGAGATGGCTCATCGATTTCGGCAGACGGATGCCTGTCTCCAGAAACCGGTGGTTGACCGACCGGATCTCGACTGTAACGTGACTGTCTTCCCATGTGCCCTGTCGCCGTCCGAATCCAGTCATGCTCGTAATCATCGCGGCACCTTTCCTTTCCAATGGCATTCGGCATACAGACAGCATTCAGCACACCGCGGCTTCCTGGCCAGGCAGACGTAGCGTCCATGCAAGAGCAGGCGTTGGGACACATCGGTCCACTGTGATTGGGGGAATTGGCGTTGCAGATCATCCTCGATCGTTTCCGGATCGTCCGATGTCGTGAGACCTAAACGATTGGCAACCCGTTTGACATGGGTGTCCACGACGATGGCCGGCTTTCCAAAGGCCGTTCCCAGCAGTACGTTGGCCGTCTTGCGCCCGACTCCGGGAATCGTGGTCAATTCCTCCATGTGTTGCGGTACGATGCCGCCAAATCGTTCATCCACTGCCCGGCCACATCCGATCAAGTGCTTCGCTTTACTTTTGTAGAAGCCGGTGGACTTGATCAGCGCTTCAAGCTCAGCCTGAGTGGCAGCGGCAAAATCCCGGGGGGTCCGGAATCGCTTGAACAACACAGGAGTGACTTGATTCACCCGCTGGTCCGTACATTGGGCTGACAGTATGGTGGCGACCAGGAGTTCCCATGGTGAGCGATGCGTCAATTCCATTCGGGCCACGGGCATCTGCTGAACTAAGATGCGTGCGATTCTCGCAGTTCGGTCCGGCGAGGTTTTGGAGCGAGCAGATCTGGCGTTCATGGACGATGGGGACAATTGTGCAGCGGTTAGACAGGAGATGCAAGCGCCGGCTCGGGGTGATCCGAGGGAGGGTGCGCGATATCCTGCCCGCTCATCATCGCATGCACACGGGTCGCCAGATGTTCGATCAAGGGTTTGACCGTGGCGGGATTCAACGCTGAAATCCCGATGGCTTGATAACGACGGCAGAGAGCCTCGGTTTGCTGGGCCGGGAGCCGATCGCACTTATTGAAGATGAGGACTTGGGGAATTTGCGCCAGACCAAGCTCCTGGAGAATGTCCAGGACAGCCTTCATTTGCGCATCAATATCGGGTGCGCTCGCATCGACAACATGCAGCAGCAGATCCGCTTCGTTCAACTCCTCCAGCGTGGTGCGGAAGGCGCCGACAAGTTCTTGCGGCAGGTCGCGAATGAACCCCACAGTATCAGTCACGATCACTTCCCGATCCTCCGGAAACCGCAGGCGGCGGCTGGTGGTATCCAGCGTTTCAAAGACCCGGTTTTCCGTCGAGACCTGACTTTTTGTCAGGACATTCAGCAGCGTCGATTTCCCGGCATTGGTATAGCCAACCAGCGAAAGCACGGGAAGCCCCTGCCGTTCACGCCGGGCACGGCGCTGATCCTGATGGCGGGCGAAATCTTTGATCTCCCGCTCCAAGTGCGTGATGCGATCGTGGATGCGCCGGCGATCCGTCTCCAGCTTGGTCTCACCGGGTCCTCTGCTGCCGATCCCTCCTCCCAACCGGGAGAGTTGTGTGCCGTGACCGGAGAGACGCGGAAGCAGGTAGCGGAGTTGGGCGAGTTCGACTTGCACTTTGCCTTCCCGACTGTGCGCCCGCCTGGCGAAGATATCCAAAATCAGCTGGGTACGGTCGATTACTTTGATATCGGTCATCTCTGAAATCGCCCGCGCCTGGGCAGGAGAAAGCGTTTGATCAAAGATTAGCATATCCGCGCCCTTATGCAGGGTTTGTATCAGTACTTCTTTCAGTTTTCCGCTCCCGAGCAGATAGCGCTGGTGACCGGCGGGAATGCGCTGAACCATTTTATCCACAACCGTGACTTCAGCGGAGTCCGCCAGCTCGGCGAGTTCAGCGAGGCGATCTTCCTGCTCGGCACGCCCACGTGAAGAGGCGCTGACCAACATGGCGGATTCCTGTTTCTCCCCCACCGCGTGGTGCTTCAGTGCCTGCTGGATGTCGGCTTCAAGTTCTTCAATGAATCGATCGAACTCGATCTGGCATTGCTGGAACGACGTCGGTTTGAGAATCGTACAGAGCTGGCCGCTGCCATTCGGCGGAAGGAGATGCGCGAGATAAAGATTCCCGGGAAGGCCGTCTGAGTCGACGGACAGTACTCCCATGAGGTCGAGGCGCAGGTAGGCGAGATCTGTCAGGTCCTCCTGACTCAACGGCCGGTCCTGTAATTGGGTCCTGATAAGTCTGAGTCCCCGGAGCGATCGAGGACCGGTCCTGAATTTCGCCTGCGTGGTGGGCGATAAGACCATCTCCGTTCCCACAATTATTTCCTGCACCACTCCCCGTCTGGTGAGGAGGAGCGAGATCGGGCGCCGGATTTCGAGCGACAGTTGCGCAACCGCTTTGGCGAGTTCCGGGGAAAGAATCTGATCAGCGGGAACGCGGCGGCGATAGAGTCGTTCGATGGCGGCGACGTGGCTGGCCCGGAGTCCGGTAATCTGTCCATGGATGTCAGAAATAGGAAGCCTCGTTACCGTCCGGCCCGGGCCATGTTGACATTTGCACGGGTACCGAGCCTGAGTGTTGGGAAAATGTCGATATCTCTACTGATCTCTTGACCGCTGAGCAGCATTTGCCGCCCGGCAGAGGCGATCATGGCCGCATTATCGGTGCAGTAGGCCATCGGAGGCAAGGCGAGTCTGACGCCTTCAAGTCCCGCCCGCTCTGTAAGGAGTGCGCGCAGCCTGGAATTGGCTGAGACCCCACCCACTACCGCAAGAGCTGTCGTGCCGCAGGATCGAACGGCAACAAAGGCTCGATCCACTAAGACTCGTACGATAGCCTCCTGGTACCCTGCTGCCAGATCGGCAGCCTGTGCGCTGCGCGCCGATGCCTCCATGTCACGCAGCCGGTATAGGAGTGCGGTCTTGAGGCCGCTAAAACTGAATTCCAAACTGCTTTTCCGCAAACGAGACAATGGAAATCGAATGGCTCGTGGATTGCCCTGTTTTGCCACACGATCGATCGCGGGGCCGCCTGGATAGTCCAGGCCGAGCATTTGCGCTCCCTTGTCGAACGCTTCACCGGCAGCATCGTCACGGGTGCATCCGAGAAGGGTATTCCGGCCGTCGGCCTCTCGGCGATACAAATGCGTATGCCCCCCGGATACCACCAGAACGACGCAGGGAAGGGGAAATTCAGGGTCGGCCAACCAGGCCGAGGCAATATGGCCTTCAAGATGGTTCACTCCGACCAGAGGAAGCTTCATCCCGTACGCGAGCGCTCTCGCGTAGTTCACCCCGACCAAGAGGGCTCCGGCTAAACCAGGCCCCTGTGTGACTGCGATCGCGCCGAGATCGTGCCTCGTCAGACCGGCCTGGACCAGTGCCGACCTGACGACGCGATCAATTATTCCCAAATGGGCGCGTGCTGCCAGCTCCGGAACGACGCCGCCATATTTCCGATGGACGGCATCCTGTGAGGTGACGACGTTTGAGAGAACACGCCCGGTCTCGTCGAGGACGGCAGCAGACGTTTCATCGCACGAAGATTCGATCCCAAGTATCGGCCGCGGGTGCCAGGGTGTGGAGAGAGTGGCCTCTCTCGTGAGTCTAGACGGCATGCCGGTTAATCATAACAACCTAGCGCTCTGAGGAGAAAGAAGACACCCCCTGCGGCTTGTAGCCGCAGGGGGTGCCGCGTGATGCCAACCTGTGCGAGACGGTGTCCACGGGCTTGTGCTTAGACGCCGGCCATCGCCTCCTGCTCGATGAAGGTGGGAGCGCCATCCCGGAGCACCACCTTGATCTTCCGGCTCTCCTTGAAGCGGCCCTTGATGAGCTCGTCGGAGAGCGGATCTCCGATCGCGCGCTGAATGGTGCGCCGCATGGGGCGTGCGCCATACAGCGGCTCATAGCCTTCCTTGATGAGCCACTGTTTGACTTCGTCGTCGACCTCGATCTCGACGCCCTTGTCAACAAGGCGCGTATTCAGCTCGCGTAGGAGGATGTCCAGAATGCTGTTGAGGTGCTCCTTGTCTAACTGATGGAAAATGACGATCTCGTCGATCCGGTTCAGAAACTCAGGGCTGAACGAGCGGCGCAATTCGCCGAAGACCTCTTCCTTCTTCTTGCGAGCCTGTTCCCCGTCCGTGCTCTGAAACCCGAGCGAGACACCCTTCTGGATCATCTTTGTCCCGATGTTCGACGTCATGATGACAACGGTGTTTTTAAAGTCCACTTTTCTGCCCAAGCTGTCGGTCAGCACGCCGTCATCCAACACTTGAAGCAGCACGTTGAACACGTCCGGATGGGCCTTCTCAATTTCATCGAAAAGGACCACCGAATACGGACGGCGGCGGACTTTTTCGGTGAGCTGGCCGCCCTCCTCATATCCCACATACCCCGGAGGAGCGCCGAACAGTCGTGAACTGGTAAACTTTTCCTGATACTCGGACATATCCACCCGGATCAAGGCGTCCTCACTGTTAAAGAGGAATTCCGCCAAGGTTCGCGCCAATTCCGTTTTTCCGACACCAGTCGGGCCAAGGAATATAAAGGAGCCGATCGGCTTCTTGGCCTCCTTGAGCCCGGCACGCGAGCGACGGATGGCACGGGAGATGGCCGAAATCGCCTCATTCTGGCCGATGACGCGTTTATGGAGAAATTCCTCCATCCGGAGCAACTTATTGGATTCCTCTTCTTCAAGCTTGAAGAGCGGAATACCGGTCATCTTCGAAACCACGTAAGCCACATCTTCCTTGGTGATCGTCGGTTTATTCTTTTCCTGGCTCTTTTTCCACTCGCGTTTCGACTCTTCGAGCAGCTTCCGCAGCCGTTCCTCTTCTTCCCGATGACGCACGGCTTCCTCGAAATTCTGCATCGAGATCGCGAGTTCCTTGTCGCGGGACACCTTCTTCAACTCCTGCTCCATCGCCTTCAGCTCCGACGGCAGCGCGTAAGTCTGAAGTTTGGCACGCGACCCGGTCTCGTCGATCAGATCGATGGCCTTATCCGGCAGAAACCGGTCCGTGATGTACCGGTCGGAGAGCTTCACCGCTTCAACGATCGCGTCCTCGGTAATTTCGACGCCGTGATGCTCTTCGTAGCGGTCCCTCAATCCCTGGATGATGCTCACGGCCTCGTCCAGGCTTGGCGGCTGGACATGAATCGGCTGGAACCGCCGCTTGAGCGCGCCGTCTTTTTCAATATGCTTCCGATATTCATCCAGGGTGGTGGCGCCGATGCACTGGATCTCCCCGCGGGAAAGCGCAGGCTTCAGCATGTTGGAGGCGTCGATTGAGCCCTCGGCTGCGCCGGCCCCCACAAGGGTATGAAGCTCATCAATGAAAATGATGATATTGCCGGCCTGGACGATCTCTTTCATCACCACTTTGAGCCGCTCTTCGAATTGGCCACGATACTTCGTCCCGGCAACCAGTGAGCCGAGATCCAAGGCGATGACCCGGCGCGAAAGCAGATTGTCCGGCACTTCCGACTGCACGATTCGCTGGGCTAAACCTTCGACGATGGCGGTCTTGCCGACGCCCGACTCCCCGATCAGCACCGGATTGTTCTTCGTTCTGCGGCTCAGGATCTGGAGGACTCGTTCGATTTCGTCGGCCCGACCGATCACCGGATCCAGCTGGCCCTCCTGGGCAAGTTGGGTGAGATCGCGCCCGAATTCATCAAGTGCCGGCGTGTTGCTCTTCCTGTCACGCTCACGTGGCGCGGATTTCCTGAGGAAGGTGACGGTCAGTTGCCTGGCGGTCAGCAGGTTGGCCCCCAGACTGCGCAGAATCTTTCCACCGATCCCCTCTTCTTCACGAAGCAATCCCAGGAGAAGATGTTCGCTGCCGATATGATTGTGGCCGAGAAGCCGGGCTTCCTCGACACCGTATTCAATGACTTTTTTGACGCGAGGGCTGAAGGGAATCTCCCCGAAGGTCATAGTGGTTCCGCCACCGGGCAGATTCCGCTCGATTTCAAGCCGGATCTGCTCCGTAGAGAGCCCCATTTTCTTGAGGATCATAAGAGCGATACCATCGGATTCACGGAGAATCGCCAGGACGAGATGCTCCGTCCCTAGGTAATCATTCTGGTGTCGCTCGGCTTCCTCTCGTGCGAGGATGATGATCTTCCGACCCTTGTCCGTGAATCGTTCGAACATCCTGCCTCCTTGTGGTATACGCTGGTAATAGGTGTGTTCGCGCAAACCTATGAAAAACCTTGGTCTGATTGTAACCAGAGGTCTTTTGAGTGTCAAGGTTCGGCGCGAATCGCACGGCGGCATGAAATGCCTCTGGAGACGAGGGGTTGCTACTCGATGATGAACGGAAGAACGGTCTGTGTCGCGTTGACAGAAAAAGAATCGTCCCTATACAATCCCGCACCTTTCACGCTGTCCCATCATCAACGGCTCGCTGGACACTTCTCATGAAAAGCAAAAGTATCGGCATTCTGATCAAGCCCAAGTTTCCAGAGGTCAAGGCCACGCTGCAGAATGTCGTGAACTGGCTGCGGGCCAGAAGCATTGATGTTCTGCTGGATACCACTTCGGCATCGCTCCTCGGTGAGCCGGGGGGAATACAGAAGACTCAGCTGGCGGGAAAGGCGGACGTTCTGCTCGTCCTTGGGGGTGACGGAACCATGCTCAATGCCGCGCGGCTGGCGGGCGAGCGGAGCATCCCCATTCTCGGCGTCAATATGGGAGGGCTGGGGTTCCTCACTGAAGTGCGTCTGGATAATCTCTACCCTTCACTCGAACGGGTTTTCGCCAACGATTATGTATTGGATGAGCGGCTCATGTTGAAGACGCATATCCATCGCCATGGCGAAACAGTCGCGCAGGGGGGTGTATTGAACGATGTCGTAGTCAGCAAGGGGACTCTGGCCCGGATGATCGAGTTGAAGATTGCGATTCAGGGCGAATTCGTCACGAACTTGCGCGGCGACGGATTGATCGTGACCACCCCGACGGGATCGACGGCCTACTCTCTTTCGGCAGGCGGTCCCATCATCGAGCCGGCCGTGCAGTCACTCATGCTCACCCCCATCTGTCCCCACACGCTCACGCATCGCCCGTTAATCGTGCCAGCTCACGCTGAAATTGAAGTGACGCTCACCAGCAAGGATGACGGAGCTATGGCCACCATGGATGGACAGGTCGGCGTGGCGCTGTCCCAGGGAGACTCCGTGGAGATGAAAGTCTCAGAACACCGGACCAGGCTGATCCGGTTTCCTGAGACTCGCTACTACGATGTATTACGAGAAAAGTTGAAATGGGGGGATGGGTAAATCCAATTTCTCTTGCAGAACCGCTTACCGAGTCCGTTGCTCAATGAACTTGAGCATGTCCTGGTTCGTGGCGTACTTAAACTCTCCGATACAATCGGTCGCACCGCTGTGGGCCTTCTCTGCCGCATCGAGCGCCTTCAGACCGGCAAGATCGACCGGATGGCTCTTGCGCTCCTTTAGAAGCGCGTTCAGTTTATCCAACACGGATTTCGCAGAAGACGGGTTGCCGGATGGGTTGGTATCCAGATAGCGCGTGACGACTTCCGCACACCACTCCCCGTCCCGCTTGGCCACGCCGACAAGTCCTTCGCTCGCCTTTCGTGCCCACCCCGCGAGGAACACGCCCTCTACCACTTTTCCCGAGGCTTCGTCATACGCCTGAAAGAGCGCATCGTCAGGATCGTTGTTCGTCTTGTTGGGATTGGTCACATACACGCCGCCTTTATAGGGCAGACCGACTGTTTCATCGACTCGATCGCCCACGGCGAAGACGACGGCATCGCAGGGGAACTCATAGTACTGTTTCAACCCGACCGCCGCCGTATCGTTGCCTTTGGGCTCCAGCTTATTGTCTTCCATCTCCAGTCCGCGCACGCGATTGTTTCCATCCACCAGGATCCGCTTGGGCGAGGCCAGAAACTTAAAGCCCATTTTGGTCTCGCTGACTGCGGGTTCACATTTCGTAAATTCGTCCGTCAGTCCTTTCAAGACTTCGTCTGCATTCTGTCCCACCGCCGCAAGACGATCCTTGATACGCGCGACTTCCGTGGTAATCCCTTCGACATCCATATTCGCGCAGACCGACCGAATCTCTTTCGGATTGTATTTCCTCTCAAGCGGACCGCGCCGCACAATCGCCGTGACCCGATCCACCTTCTTGTAGCGAATGAGCCAATGGGCAATATCCACCATCACGTCACCGGCACCGATCACCGCCACATGCTTCCCCATGTCGAATGGCCGATCGCCGAAACCCGGCAAGCGGTTGAAGTGATAGACGACATCCTTGGCGTGAAATACACCCTGAGCTGAATCGCCTTCCACACCGATCGCCTTCGTGCCCTGCGCACCAATGGCAAACACGACTGCACTGGCCCCGAGTGCACGAACATCTTCGACACTCAGATCCTTGTCCTTGCCGATCGACACATTCCCGAAATAATGGACGTTCGGCTGTTCCAGCATCTCCCAATATTGTTTCTTCAATCCGCCACGCAGCTTCAGCTTGGCCGGGAAAATACCGTACTCAGCCAGTCCGCCGAACTTGATGTCGCGATTCAAGATAATGACTTCATGGCCGGCCTTCGCCAGCATATTCGCAGCGGCCATCCCGGCTGGTCCGGCTCCGGCCACAATAATCACGTGCTTGCTCTGTGCGCTCATGCGATGTTCCCTGGGAAAAGTGGATAGAAAGTGCCTAGAACCCCAACAGTTTCGCGGACATTAGCATAGAGCGTTTTGGGGTGTCAAAGATTCCGTGTGATAATCCTCGGCGTTCTGAGCCGTCCCTTTTTGATCCATGGTCAACACAGCACCACACCCTTCCAGCCTCCGGCTTATCCCCCCGCACTCCCTACCGGTCCCCCTGGCATCGTCATGCGCCAGGGATCGAGGAGTTCGGTGAGGCGCTTGTCTGAGAGCACCTTTTGCTCCTTCGCCACTTCACGGACGGTCTTGCCGGACTTATAGGCGTCCTTCGCGAGTTTCGCGGCCGCTTCGTAGCCGATCTCCGGCGCCAGAGCAGTACACATCGCCAGGCTTTCCTCGATCAGGCTCTTGCAGCGTTCTTCATTCGCCTTGATGCCTTCGATGCACTTCGCCGCGAAGTTATTTGAAACCGTGGCAAGCAATTCGATGGATTGCAGCAGATTATAGGCCATCACCGGCAACATCACGATCAACTCGAAGTTGGCTGCCTGTCCGCCGATGGCGACCGTCACGTCATTGCCGATCACCTGCGCGCAGACCATCGTGACGGATTCTGCGATCACGGGGTTCACCTTCCCCGGCATAATGGAGGAACCCGGTTGCGTCTCCGGCAGATTGATTTCTCCTAATCCGCAGCGCGGGCCTGAGCCGAGCCAGCGAATGTCGTTGGCGATCTTCATGAGGCTCACGGCAAGTGTCCGCAGCTCCCCGCTCGCTTCAACCAATGAATCCTGAGCCGACTGGGCCTCAAAGTGATTTTTGGCTTCTTTGAACGTACAGCCGGTTTCTTTGGAAATGATCGCCATCACTTTGGAGGAAAACCTGGGATGGCAGTTCAATCCGGTACCGACAGCCGTCCCGCCGAGCGCCACTTCGCTCAGGGCGTCCTGAGCACGCCTCACCCGTTGAATACCAAGTTCAATCTGGCGCGCATAGCCGCCGAATTCCTGCCCCAACCGGACCGGCGTGGCATCTTGCAAATGAGTGCGGCCGATCTTGACGATCTTGTCGAACTCTTTGGCTTTGCGATCGAGCGCCTTGTGCAAGCGGGTCAATGCCGGGAGAAGTTCCCGCTGCATCAGTTCCCCGGCCGCGATATGGATGGCGGTGGGGATGACGTCGTTGCTGGACTGTCCCAGGTTCACGTGGTCGTTGGGATGTACCAGCTTGCTGCCGCGTAAGCCGCCCAGAAGTTCGGTGGCCCGATTCGAGATGACTTCGTTCGTATTCATGTTGGTGGAGGTGCCGGATCCGGTCTGAAAGATATCGACGGGAAACTCAGCGTCAAGCTTGCCATCCACCACTTCCGTCGCGGCCTGTCTGATCGCATCCGCCTGTTTCTTATCAAGGAGACCCAGCGAGTGATTCACCGAAGCTGCCGCGCGTTTGATGAGCCCCATCGCCCGGATCACTGAGCGCGGCATCCGCAAGGAACTGATCGGAAAGTTTTCAATCGCCCGGGCGGTCTGGACTCCGTAGTACGCGTCCGACGGGACGGCCAACTCACCCATGGTATCTCGTTCGATGCGGGTGCCGACCGGAGCCGTGTGCGTTGAGGCCGCTGCGGACTTCTTACCGGAAGACTTCTTCATAACCTGATCTCCTCGCTAAAGAGTCGTGTGGACAAAAGGACCGCGCATCTTAAACGGTTGCTGCGTGGAAGCTCAAGAGTATTGGAGGCAGGAATGCGGAGTCCGACCCGTACAAAAAAAGAAAGGCCCGCCGGAGCGGGCCTTTCATCAGAGCACTGGCATCGGGAGATTTACCCGACTTTCACTTCGATCGCGCGTGGTTTCGCTTTTTCCGACTTCGGGATGTGAAGATTCAGCATCCCGTCCTTGAATTCGGCCTTCACCCCGCTCTCGTTCACCTGATCCGGCAGAGAGAAGCTCCGGAGAAACGTACCGTACGACCGTTCAATCCGGTGGTATTTCGTCGTCTTCTCCTCCTTCTCCTGACGGCGCTGTCCCTGAATGGTCAGGACGCCCTCTTCCAGGGTCACTTTCACATCCTCTTTCTTGACCTCCGGGAGTTCCGCCTTGATCAGGTACTCCCCGTCGGTTTCACTGATATCCACCGTGGGCACCCAGTCGGCGACCGTCAGCGTTTCTTTGCCGTTCGTACGCACCGCGGGCCGGGCAAACATGCGATTCAACCGGTCCGACACATCTTCAAGTTCACGAAACGGATCCCAGCGCATCAGTGCACTCATGGCAAACCTCCTGTCAGAATTTTCCGCACGTTAATGATGGTGTAAGCCGGCGCGCGCCTGTCATTCTGCCTGGACGAAAGATAATTTCGACTCCGGGAGAGTCAAGGGGAAGGGACGAAGATCGATCGCTAGCGTTGGGCCAGCGGGACATAGGGGCGGTTGTGTTCCCCCGAGTAAATCTGATCGGGACGGAACAACTTGTTTTCTTGAAGCTGCTCCAGCCAGTGCGCCAGCCAGCCGGACACGCGGGCCATGGCAAACAGCGGGGTGAAAAGATTCACATCGATCCCCATCTTGTCATAGATGATGCCGGAGTAGAAATCGACGTTCGGATAAATCCCTTTCCCATTGAGCGACTCCCCTGCCGTCCGTTCCACTTCCAGCGCGATCGTGTAGAGGGGCGAAGGACCGCATTCCTGGAAGAGACGTTCGCAGAGCCGTTGCAGCACCGTCGCGCGTGGATCTTTCACTTTGTAGACACGATGGCCGAAGCCCATGAGTTTTCGCCTGGCCGCCAATTGCTGTTCGACATAAGCCTGTGCGTGGTCTGGGCTGGCGATTTCCCTGAGCATCTGAACGACTTCCTCATTGGCGCCTCCGTGCAGCGGCCCCTTCAAGGCACCGATCGACGACGCGACGACTGTATAGGGGTCGGCGAGCGTGGAGGCGGTGACGAGGCCTGTAAAGGTCGAGGCATTCATCGTATGTTCGGCATGCAGGATCAGACAGTCGTCGAAGATCTCTTTCCAGAGCGGATGGGGCCTACGCTCCGTGAGCATATAGAGGAAGTTTTCGGAGAACTCGAGATCGTCCTGCGGCGGGATCGGATCATCTCCATGCCGCAGTCTCGCCCAGGCGGCGACGATGGTGGGGAGCTTCGCGATCAGCCGCACGGCAGACCAATAATTAGTCTCCGCATCTTTCACCTGCCGTCCCGGATAGAACATGCCGAGCGCGGCCACTGCCGCCTGCAACGCGTCCATCGGATGGCCGTGTTCCGGAAGACATTTCAAAAGATCGACGATACGGAATTTGACACGGCGATGATGGGAGATATCACTCGTCCATTGTTCCAATTGCGATGCGGCTGGCAAGCGGCCGAACAGGAGAAGATAGGAGGTTTCCAGGAAGGACGATTGTGCGCAGAGTTCCTCGACACGAATTCCACGATACTCGAGCACACCCTGCTGACCATCCACATCGCTGATCGAGGAGGTGGCGGCCGGCACTCCCGCCAACCCCGGCATGAAATCGTGTGGCATGCGACGACCTCCGGAAAATGATCGACACAAATCGCTTCCTGGCTACAATACCATGAAATAGCCGTCCAAGGAGCGCCTGTCCTTGAATTGATCCCGGTCGATTGGCATACTGTCTTCCACGCGCAGATGTTTCAGGAGTCTCAATGTTGCGAGTCTTGTTGATCTTGGGAGTGTTGGTCCTTGTGCCGGCAGCCATTGTCTTTTGGCGCACACGGGATCGTACGCCCGTGGCTCCCGCGCAGACAGGACCGCCTTCACGAACGGTCGGAACGAGCACCATCGGACACGGCGGACCGGTTTCACCGGAGCGATCGGCCGTTTCCCCACCGATCGGCATTGCACAGCCGGAGGGGCCGGGGAGAAATCCATAACATGCGTCTTTCGCTGACCCTCCTGGGATGTCTGCTGGTCGGATTGGGATGCGTGGGAACGGGCTTGGCCATGGCCGAGGAAGACCAGTTGGCCTATGCCGTGGTGAGCGAAGCCCCTAAAGACAAGGCCAAAGTGCCGGCCAAAGTGGCGATCGACGGAACCGTCTCAGACATAAAGCTGCTGGCTTCAGAAACTATCCTTGGCAATCTGATCTGGAAGAAGCTGGAAATCTGCCATGCACTGAAACTGGAGGGACAGCGGGCCGGAGACGGGTTCCGTGTGAGTTCGGTGCGCGCAATCGATGCCTCACTTCTGCCCATGGTTCTGCAGGGATTTGCCGGAGACTGCTTGCTGAAAAAGGCGTTGGACGTCGCGCCGCTGGTGGATTAGTTTATCCGCGGCATTCGGGACAGTGCGTCGGCTCAACCTCTGCGTCGCGCTCTTCGGCGGTGAGGGAAAAGAGAATCTCGCATTGGGCACAGGGCCGGATTTCGAAATAGGCCACACCTTTGTCGTCGATTTCCGTCGGGAGCAAGAGTTCAATCGGATCATATCCGACCACCGCTCCATCGGAAAACTTCACCAGCGCAATGCGGTCGTTAAAAACTTCAAAGGTCGCCTCCTGTCCTTTCCGCTGCAGGAGATGGCCCAATACAAACACCGGCTGCCCCTTCCGCTTCGTGCGGAGTTCACGCAAGGTGTGGTGCGCGGACGTGGCACAGGAGAATTGCCCCGAAGAGCTGGTTCCAACAAGCGGCATAGGATTCACACGAGGGCCCAGTGAATGAAAACTTGACTGAGGTCTAGCACAGCCGGAAAAATGGCGTCAAGGCAGTCCCCACAGAAATGACAAAGGAGTGACCATGTCCGACATCACGATTTATCAAAAACCGACCTGTACCACATGCCGCCAGACTATGCAGTTGGTCCGTGACAGCGGCATGGACTTCAAGGCGATCAATTACTATGAGGAGCCGTTTACGAAAGAGTTACTCAAGGGGTTGCTGAAGAAAGCAGGACTGTCGCCCAAGGACGTGCTCCGCACCAAGGAGGATATCTATAAAGAGCTCGGCCTGGCAAAGAAGAATCTGAGCGACGACGAGCTGATCGCTCTGATGGTGCAGCATCCCGATCTCATTCAGCGTCCCATCGTGGTGAAGGGCGATACGGCCATCCTCGCGAGGCCCGCGGAGTCGGTCAAGAAGCTGCTCTGATCACAGCGATGAGGCCCCCGAAGGGGCCGCGTGATGGCCTACGACCAGGCAAGCTTCCCCGAGGAGGGGTCAATCTTCACGGCGACCTCCCCGTTCAGCACCTGCAACAAGAGGTCTCCGAGCAGGATCCGCCGCCACCCGCGCATGACCGGGAGGTCAGGTGTGGTGCCTTGCGCTCTTGCATCGACCAAAGCCTGGATATCGGCGGTGGTGGCGAGGAGCGTCGGGGCGATTTCATGGTGGGCCGCTTGCGCCTTCATGACCGCCTGCAGCAGTTCCACCATTCCGGTCGATTCCGGTTCAACCTTGCGCTCCTTCGGCACATCCGGCCACGCGGAAGCCGGAAGCGCCAGAGCGGATTGCATTGTGGCGAGCAACGTCTCGCCGTGACGGTCGACTTCCGATCCATGCAGGCCGCGCACGGCGCGCAGTTCCTCGACCGAGCGCGGCGGATGCCGCGCCAGCTGTAGCAGGACTTCGTCGCGCATCACGCGGCCCCGGGGCACATTCCGCCGCCGGGCTTCGCTTTCACGCCAGGCCGCGAGTTCCCGGAGCACCGCAGCAGATTTGGGCTTGAGGCTGTCCCACCCGCGAACGCGTTGGTACCGTTCTTGAGGTTCCCGACGGGTGTCGCCGACTGCGGTTTCCAGCCGTGAGAATTCTTCATCGGCCCATGCCAGCCGGCCCAGTTTGTGGAGGCGCGCGCGCAAGTGATCATGAATGGCGAGCAAAAACTCGACATCCTCCAGGGCGTAGGCCAGCTGATCGGAGGTGAGCGGTCGCGCGCTCCAATTGGTAAAGGTATGGGCCTTGGCAAGTTTTTTCCCATGCACCCGCAAGACGAGGTTGGCATAAGCCACCTGAGCGCCGTATCCGACCATCGCGGCCGCGATCTGCGTGTCGAAGAAAGGTTTGGGAATCGCACCGGCATGGGTGGCGAAGAGATCCAGGTCCTGCCGCCCGGCATGCACAATTTTCTCAACCTGCGGATTGCGGACGATCTCCCAAAACGGGGCCAATGCGGTGGATTCTTGCAACGCGGGAAAATCGATGATGGCCGAGTGCTGTTCCGTGGCGACCTGAATCAGCTCCAGCCTGGGCACAAAACTTTCTTCGCCGACGAACTCCGTATCCAGGGCAAGGCGGGAAGCCGTGGCCAGGTGATCGCACAACCGTTCAAGCTCGTCGGTGGTCTTAATATATCTGGTTGAATGCACGGCACTCCTATCCATTATTCGGTCGGGTTGTAAGATGCGTCAGCCTGCCGTGGCGGCTCCACATTGCTAAGGCTCAAATATTCTTTCAGAAACTGATAGGCTTCCAGCATGCGCCGCAATTCCGGCTCGGAACTGCGGTCCCCGTTGTTCGCATCCGGATGCAGTTGTTTGGCCCTCTGCCTGAAGGCCGCGGTCACATCGGCGAGGGAACTGCCGAACTCGACACCCATGGTGGCATAGGCATCCATGGCATTGTTGATGCCGCTGGAG
Organism: Nitrospira sp. NS4; assembly: GCF_049546785.1. NCBI lineage: Bacteria > Pseudomonadati > Nitrospirota > Nitrospiria > Nitrospirales > Nitrospiraceae > Nitrospira > Nitrospira sp. NS4. The sequence goes on from NZ_JBMWAN010000005.1 coordinate 123,602, forward strand.
CCTTGCGACAGGTCGCCGCTGGCGGCTTTCAACATGTCGGCGAGACTGATTTTTTTGCGGCGGCGGCGCGGCCGTTCGCGGATCTCGCTATCGAACTCGTCCCACCGGTCTTCGACAAATTCCAGGCGGGATTCCAACCGCATGGCCCCGGAGAGATCCCGGACCAGGCCGAGTTCCTCCTCGATCTCCAACAGCGACTTGATAATCTCCTCCAACCCCTGTTCAACCCGGAAAAAGCTGTCCACCCGTTCTTCCATCATCGTGTCGACGGCGATTTCAAGGCTGTCTTCCGTCTTGATGCGAAGCGAATCGATCCGCTTGCGCATACCGCCCTGGAACTTGATGAATTTGGCTTGTGAAAACGGCATGGCTTGTGTGCGCTCCCGGCGCCGCGCATTGTAACACAGTGGGATTCGTAGTCAGAAGAGTGCCGACGGCGAGGAATTCCGCCTGCCGGCCTGTCTCTCCGAGGTACGGAATTACACCGGAAACGGCAGGTCGTCCGCTTTTGCTCGCCTGCGTGCGACACCACTGTCGCGAGCGGCAGCCGCGACGGCGCGGGCGACGCACGGGACGACGTCTTTGTCGAAGAGGCTGGGAATGATGTAGTCCTCGCTTAAGGCGCCCTGTGGAATGGTCTGCGCGATCGCCTTGGCTGCGGCCAGCTTCATCGGTTCGTTGATGTCGGTCGCTTGGACATCAAGCGCGCCACGGAAGATACCGGGAAACGCGAGCGCATTGTTGATTTGGTTGGGATAATCGGACCGACCGGTGGCAAAGATGCGGCAGTGCGAAGCCGCAAGTTCCGGCGGAACTTCTGGGTCCGGGTTGGCCATGGCAAAAACGATTCGATCCGCGGCCATTACGTCGAGGTCTTCCCCGGTCAGAAGATTGCCGACCGAGAGGCCGATAAACACGTCAGCCCCTTTCAACGCATCGCGCAAGGAACCGGTCGGTTTATCACGGGTCAGACACGTGCTGAGATTGGTCCGGCAGGCGCGCAGTTCATCGGCCTCTCCCTGCAGGATGATGCCTTCCTTATCGCACCCGACCAGGTGCGACACACCGGCAGCCAGCAACATCCGGCAGCAGGCCGTGCCTGCCGCTCCCAGACCGTTGACCACGATGCGGATGCTCCCCAGCCGTTTGCCTGTCACGGTAAGGGCGTTGGTCAGCGCGGCGAGAATCACGACAGCCGTGCCATGCTGGTCATCATGCATCACCGGGATGTCGAGCGACGCTTTCAACCTTCGTTCAATCTCGAAGCAGCGGGGGGCGCCGATGTCCTCCAGATTGATGGCCCCGAAGCCCGGGGCGATGCCCTCCACAATGCGCACGATTTCATCCGGATCTTGCGTGTTCAGACACAGAGGCCAGGCGTCGATTCCAGCCAACTCTTTGAACAGCATCACCTTGCCCTCCATCACCGGCAAAGCGGCTTCCGGGCCGAGGTTGCCGAGTCCCAGCACGGCGGACCCGTCCGTGACGACCGCCACGCTATTGCTCTTGCTCGTCAGCGCATAGACCTTTGATGTGTCTTTCGCAATGGCTTGAGCCACACGGCCGACGCCGGGCGTATAGACCATTGAAAGGACATTTCTGGTGCTGACGGGAAACTTGCCCTCGACACGGATCTTCCCGCCGAGGTGGAGGAGAAAGATCCGGTCGGAAGCCGAAAGTACGGTGACATCGGGCAGTGCGCTTAATCGGCCCAGGACCTTCTCACCATGGTCTTCATTGTGAACATCGAAGGTCACGTCCCGAACCATCCGGGTCTTGGTGGCTGAGACGATGTCGACGGCCCCAAGGTTGGCCCCTTCTTCGGCCAGAGCGGCCGCAACCCGGGCAAAGATACCGGGCTTATTGGCCAATTCCAGCCTGGCCGTCAGGCGATAATTCGAATAGGGTCCAATTTCCGCCATATTGAGCCTCCGCTTGTGCAATCACGCATTCAGCCTATCACACTCAGGCGAGTGGACGGTCTCCTCAGACTCGGGAGGAGAAGTCGCACGTTTGCTTCTGATATTCGGTTTCCCTTTTCGCTTGCTCGTTCGCTGGCTTGAGGATTTGAAGAGTTGACTTTATCTCTCGTTTTGGCTAACCTCCGTCGCCAGTTTGCCCGGCATTGACGGGCACATCATCCAAACCAAACAGGGGGTAATTGGTTATGAAGAGCATGTTGATGGCGATCATGGCGGTGGCAGTGGCAGTGACCTTCAGCGCTCCTTCCTTTGCCGAAGAGAAGAAGAAGGAAGAGAAGAAGGGCGGCCACGTGGTGGTGTTCGGTGAAGAGAAGAAGAAGGAAGAGAAGAAGGGCGGCCACGTCGTGTTCGGCGACGAGAAGAAGAAGGAAGAGAAGGGCGGCAAGTAATTACGACATACGTCGTTTGTCTGAATCAGACAAGCCTGACTCTAAGTCTCGAAAGGCCTACGATCTTCGGATCGTGGGCCTTTTTATTATGCGTCCCCTTGCGGGTATTCCATCTTCAATGTTGAGTCCGTTGACCCCCTCTCCCCACCGATGGTACCGTCCTGACCATGACTACTTCATCACCAACTCGACGGCCGAACCGTCTTGCCTCCGAAACCAGCCCCTATCTCCTTCAACATGCCTATAACCCGGTGGATTGGTATCCCTGGGGTGAGGAGGCCCTGAGGGCAGCCAAGTCTGCCGATAAACCCATCCTGCTCTCAATCGGCTATTCCTCCTGCCATTGGTGCCATGTGATGGAGCGGGAATCCTTCGAAAACGAATCGATTGCCGCGCTGATGAATGCCGACTTCATCTGCATCAAAGTGGACCGCGAGGAGCGGCCGGATCTGGATGAAATTTACATGGCCGCCACAGTGGCGATGAACAATGGTCAAGGCGGCTGGCCGATGACGGTGTTTCTCACACCCGATCAAGAGCCCTTCTTTGCCGGCACCTATTTCCCGCCGGAAGATCGCTGGGGCCGGCCCGGGTTTCCGACGCTGCTCAAAAAGATTGCCGACTATTGGAAGCGAGATACGGCGGGCGTACGCACGCAGGCCAGGGAAATGACTGAGCGCTTGAAGGGCGAAGGCCGGATCCCCTCCCCCGTCTCGGTCGGTGAATCTGTCCTGGACGATGCGGTTGTCTCATTCAAAGAGGACTTCGACAAGACCTATGGCGGATTCGGCGGGGCGCCCAAGTTTCCACCGGCCGCTGGACTGTCGTTGCTCCTCCGCTGCCATCGGCGGACCGGCGACGCTCAAACTTTGGCCATGGTCACAAAGACCCTCGACATGATGGCGGCGGGCGGCATCTACGACCACATCGGCGGCGGCTTTGCACGCTATTCGACCGATGCCCGATGGCTGGTTCCGCACTTCGAGAAGATGCTCTACGACAATGCGCTCCTGGCTCGCGTCTATGTCGAAGCTTATCAGGTGACCAAGAAGGCCGATTACCGCCGGGTGGCCTGCGAGGTCCTCGACTATGTGTTGAGAGACATGACCGGGCCCTCGGGCGGATTCTATTCGGCGACCGACGCGGACTCCGAAGGGGTCGAAGGAAAATTCTTCGTCTGGAAACCGGCCGAGGTGCTGGACGCGATCGGAAACACAGAAGACGCGCGGCGGTTCTGCGTGTTGTACGACATCACCGAATCCGGCAACTGGGAACACACCAGCATCCCCAATCGATTGCGCCCGCTGCCCGACGTGGCAAAGGAACTCGATCTCACGAGCGACGAATTGCTGGAGACCGCGGCCCGCGTGACGCCGCTGCTGTATCGCGCCCGTCAACAGCGTATAGCCCCCGGTCTCGACGATAAAGTGATCACCGCCTGGAATGGGATGATGCTCTCGGCGATGGCCGAGGCGGCCCGCGTCTTCGATGCCCCGCGCTATCGCGAAGCCGCTGTGCGCACAGCCGACTTCCTGTTATCGAACCATATGCGGGAGGATGGCCGGCTCCTGCGCACTTCTCGAGCCGGACGCGCGCATCTCGATGCCTATCTTGAGGACTACGCATATTTGGCGGAGGGACTCATCGATCTGTACGAAGCCGGTGCATCCGAACGGTATCTGCATGCCGCCGCTCGATTGGCCGACCGTGTCATGACCGAGTTTCTTGATGCCGACCAGGGCGGGTTTTTCACCACCGCCAAGGGGCACGAGCCGCTCATTCTCCGCAGTCGGGAAGGAGCCGATGGCGCAACACCCAGCGGGAACGCCGTCGCAGCCTCGGCGCTCGCACGGCTGGCGAGTCATTTTGATCGGCAGGATTGGCGGGACGCCGCAGTGGGCGCCGTGCGGGCCTATGGGCGGCAGATCACCCGCTATCCCCGCGCCTTTGCCAAGAGCCTGGCCGTCGTCGATTTTTTGATGGAAGGTCCGGTGGAATTGGCCCTTGTGGGCGACGAGCAGGAGGCGACGTTCCAATCCCTGCGACGAGCGGTGGCGGACGAATATCTGCCGAATCGCATTATGGCGACGAGCGGGCCGAATCACAGCTCACACCTCCCCTTGTTGCAAGGCAAGACGATGGTTGCGGGTCAACCGGCTCTGTATGTGTGCCGGAATTTCAGTTGCCAGCGACCCGTCACCGATCCCCAGGCTGTGGCCGAAACCCTTCATGCAAATCGAATAAACGCGAACTCCGCGGAACATGCCACAGGGAATATGCTGCGAGGAGCGCAGCTGCCCGGCCGGGCCACGGTACAAGGCACGGCGGCCTATGCGACGCGCATGGTCGGCCTGTCGCCCTCCGGGTCCCTGGCCCACGGGTTAACCTCCTTCGGGTCAACCGGGCTCACCACGTCGCGGCTCGGGTTCGGCACCTATCGGGTAGACGCCAAGGAATCGGAGCATCGTCAGGCATTGAAGAACGCTTTGGCTGGCGGCTGCAATCTCGTTGACACCTCGACCAACTACATGGATGGGGACAGCGAGCGCCTCGTAGGCTCGGTGCTGGCCGAACTGGTGAAGACCGGACAACTCGCCCGCGAAGCAGTCGTCGTCGTCTCCAAGATCGGCTACGTACAGGGACAGAATTTGAAGCTGGCTCAGGCGCGGGAACAATCCGGCCGCCCTTATCCCGATATGGTGAAGTACGGGGAAGGGATCTGGCACTGCCTGCATCCAGACTTTCTCGCGGATCAATTGGCCTTGTCACTGGATCGATTGGGCCTGGCGACGCTCGATGTTTGTCTACTGCATAATCCCGAATACTACTTGTCGGAAGCGGCCCATCGTGGAGAGGGACCTCTTGCCGACCTCCGGAACAGGTTCTACGGGCGATTGCAGCGAGCCTTCGCCTATTTCGAATCCCAGGTTGCCGCCGGGCGGCTTCAGTATTACGGGGTCTCGTCCAATACCGTGACGGCGGCTCCGGATGATCCGGAAGCCACCTCGCTCAGTCGCATGCTCCAGGCGGCCCAGGCAGCAGCGCAGCAGGCCGGTCACCCGACCCATCACTGCAGGGTACTGCAATGTCCGATGAACCTCTTCGAATCCGGCGCCGCGCTCCAAGCCAATACCGGAGGGAACGACAGCCAGACGGTGCTCGAACTCGCGCAGCAGGAGGGGCTGGCCGTGCTGGTGAATCGGCCCTTGAATGCGATGCCGACAGGGCGTGGGGGCATGCTGCGTCTCGCTGATTTTCCGCTCGAAGATCAGCCGGTGGATTTCCCCGGACAACGTCAGCGCGTCGCGGAGTTGGAGGATGAGTACCGACGCGTGATTGCCCCGTCCGTCCAACATGGCGGTCAGGGCATGGTACCGTCGGAGTTCTTCAATTGGGCCCAGGAACTCGAACGGATCCACGCGCAGATTCAGGGCCTGGAGCATTGGGAGCAGATCGAACATCAGATGATCGCTCCGCATGTGAACCAGGTCCTGCAGGCCCTGTCGCGCCATCTGTCCGGGGCTGTGGCCGAGCAATGGGAAGCCTGGCGCGACCGATACGTGCCCGAGCTGCTGACGCTGCTGCGCGGGCTGCGACGCGAAGCGACGGAGCGCAGCCGACGACGAACGGCAGCGGTGGCCGAAGCGCTGAACCCCTTCCTGCCCGTAGAACGTCGTCGCGAATCACTCTCACGCAAAGCCCTCTGGGTCCTGGCCAGCACGCCGGGCGTGACGAGTGTGCTGAACGGCATGCGGACACCGGGCTATGTCGATGATTCGATGGCGGTGTTGCAATGGCCTCTGCTTCACCCGGTGAGACCCCTTTATGAAAAGTTCAAAGCCGTCGCCTTTCCCTAATAATTGCAGTACGCTAGTGCGATGACGTCAGGAGGCAATATGCGAACACCTTCATACTTGATCACCTCGGGACTATTTGTGATCATCATCGCCCTCGGAGCACAAGGGTGCGCGACCCAGTCCGGAAGGTCCGGCGGAGAGGCGCACGCCCCGGACGAAGAGCGGATTGTCGATCCGGGGATCCGGGATCTGGCCCAGAGCGATTTGGCGACGCCGGCCTCGCGTACCAGTCCGATGATGCGAGCGGAACTGGCGGCTCGCAATGCGACCGGCGCGGCGAGCATCTCCATTACAGACGTGCTCTTCGATTTCGACCGCGCCACGCTGCGGAGCGACGCATTGCCGGTGCTGGAAGCCAACGCCCGACGCTTGAAAGAGGAAGGAACCAAGCGGATTCTCCTGGAGGGCCGGGGGGATGAAATCGGTACCGCGGCCTACAATCTTGTGCTGGGCGAACGACGTGCGCAGAGCGTGCAGGGCTATCTTCAACAACTGGGCCTCAACGTCGAATTGCGCACAACCAGCTATGGGAAAGACCGGCCGCTCTGCTTTGAGCATACCCAAACCTGCTGGCAAAAGAACCGGAGCGTCCATTTCGTCGTAAAAGAGTAACGGCGGCAGTCTTTCTCACAGGACTGTTCAGGGCTTCTCCTGTGCCCGTCGCACAACGCCAGCTTCTCGGGGATGCCACTGCGCCTTGACAGTATGACGGTCCTTCGTTAAGGTCCGTGCCTCCCTCTCGCTGCGATTTCGGAGCATCTTTCCTATGGCAAAACTCGCCGTGATCGACATCGGAACCAACTCCATTCATATGGTGTTGGCGGAAATTCTTCCCGACGCCAGTTACAAAATTCTCGACCGCTTTAAGGATATGACACGCCTGGGCAACGGAGCGTTTGAAACGCGTCGGCTGTCCGACGAGGCGATAGGCCGGGCCTTGGAGGTCCTCAAGACGCTCGTGACGCTGGCGCGCAATAAGGGCTTTGAGCGCATTGTGGCCGTGGCCACCAGCGCGGTGCGCGAAGCGAGGAACGGAGGCGATTTCGTCGGTCTCGTTGAGGAGCAAACAGGAATCAAGATCAGGGTGATCAGCGGAGGCGAAGAAGCCCGGCTGATTTTTCTCGGCGTCAAACACAGCATCGCCCTCTCCGAGAAACCGGCCATGGTGGTGGATGTGGGCGGCGGGTCAGTGGAACTCATCGTCGGGAACTCTGATGGTTTGCAGCAAGTGCAAAGTCTGAAGCTGGGGGCCATCCGGCTCTCCGAGCGGCACCTTGCAAAGACACCGCCGACGGAAGCCATGATGAAGAGTCTGTCAGATGAGGTAACCTCCTCGCTTGAACCGGCGCTCGAAAGATTCAAGGTGAAGACGTTCGACTCCGTCGTTGCGACGTCCGGGATGGCCGGCAATCTCGCCGAGGTGATTCACCTGCGCCACACGGGTCGTCCCCTGCCGCAATTGAATCTGGCCACCGTGAGTCTTAAAGACGTCCGCGCCGTCGAGGCCGAGCTTCGACGATCCTCGATCAGAGCCCGGCTGGCCATTCCCGGGCTGGACCCGAAACGCGTCGACACATTACTGCCAGCGGCCGTCGTGCTGCGCCGCCTATTGGAGCTGTCCGGGTCCGATGAGATGACCCTCTGCGACAAGGCCATTCGGGAAGGGGTCATTTACGATTTTATCGAACGGCACCGTGACGGGTTGAAAGCGGAGCGTGACATTCCGGACGTGCGCCGCCGCAATGTGATGGGACTGGCCAGACGCTGCAGGGCTCCTGAAGTTCATTCGCTGCATGTGGCCGGTCTGGCCCTGCGGCTCTTTGACCAAACCAGGCGATTGCATGGCCTGGGTGAATCAGAGCGCAATTTGCTCGAGTATGCCGCCGTGCTGCACGACATCGGCTATCTCATTAATCCCCGGCAGCATCACAAACATGCGTACTATCTGATCAAGTATAGCGACATCGGCGGGCTGACCGCCGAAGAGATCGACGTGGTCGCGAACGTGGCCCGGTATCATCGCCGGGCCCTGCCCGCGACCAAGCACGAGGGATTCGGCAACCTCTCACTCAAGTTGAAACGAACGGTGCGGGTGTTGGCCGCGCTGCTCCGCGTGGCCGATGCACTGGACCGCACCCACTTTTCTGTCGTTCAGACAGTGCATGTCAAAGTCGGTCAGACATTGACGATTGCGGCAACCGTGAGCGGAGATGCGGAGATGGAACTGTGGACCGCGAAACAGCGGACCGATCTCTTGGAACAGGTGTTTCGTCGACGGGTCCAGTTTACAGCGGTGTCGCAGCAGGCAGAAAAATCCTGACCGGCCCCATCGACAGCATGGGACACCTTGCCCGATAATCACCCTGTTACAGGAGAGCCCGAGATCGACAACACCCTGGGTCCGGCATCAGAGAACACGGTCACCGAGCGTCCGGATGTCGCTCCCCTATGAGGCGAAGCTGCGCGGGCTGGCAGCACCAGCGCAGGATACCCTGTCCCGCTGCGACCGTCTGATCGAAGCGGACATGGAGTGCCCCGGCTTTCTTGAGAGGAAAGTTCTTGCGCGACCGCCCCGTGAGCCAATAGCCAGCCGTTTCGCCCAACAGAGGTTCATGGCCGACGCACAAGACAAGCGCGTCCGACGGCAAGCCTGAGAGCAACGCCGTCAGCTGTTCCGGAGAAGTTCCCGGAGCGAGCTCCTTGCATTCGACGATATCGGGCGATGAACCGATACTCTCCCGCACAAGCCTGGCGGTTTCCCGTGCCCGGGTCAGCGGACTGCTCAGAATATGCGTGGGCGAAAGTCCCATCGCTGCAAGCCCCCTGGCGGCTTCCCGCAGCTTTTTCTTCCCCTGTCCGGTCAAGGGGCGGGTCTCGTCCGGGCCGTCCCAGGCTTCGCCGTCAATCGCGATGCCGTGGCGCATTAAAATACAGTCCATAAACGTGCTCCGGAATCGGAATGACGCTACCACAGACGGCCGACGCCGTGCACCTTCCTCCCGAAAGTTGATGGCCCTGGTTTAGGTGCTGAGGGGGAGAGCCTGTTTTTTGCGGATCAGACGATACCCGGTCCCGGGAACCTGGGCAATGTGCTTTGGGCTTCCTGGCTGAGGGGCCGGTTTGAGATTGAGTGAAGTGATGATCTGATCGAGATCCCGATCGTGTCGCCAACTATCGTTCCCCCACAGGATGGTCCGAACCTCCTCAGATGGCACCACCCTGTCCGTCGTTTTTGCCGGACGCAGGAGCGTTCGCCACTCCGGTTTGCACCACAGCAAATCTTGGCCAAGAAAGGTCGCACCGTGCTAAGTCTGTTCCAGGGTGATCTCTGTGTCGGGATCGCCGACATTCTCGTGGGCACTCGTCGCAACAGGCCGAAGGACGGCATGAATGCGCGCCACAAGCTCACGCGAACTACAAGGCTTCGCCGGAATGTCGTCGGCTCCGCTTTCAAGCCCGGCGACATGATGGTTTTCTGACGTGAGTCCGGACGTCCGGAAAAGATTCGTGGGATTACTTGCGTGGGCGAAGTATGGCCCACCATGTCGTGAGAAAATCTTCTGCCCAAGGCGCGGACAGAGCCGCCGGTGGCTTCCCTGAACCGGTGCTGGCTCGCCGTGAGCTCAGGCGGACAATCCGATCGGCAACATCCCGGTAACCGGGGCTTTCACGTCTGATCCAGCGATAGGTTTCCAAGGCCTCAAATGTGCGCCCGAGACATTCATACGTTTTCCCAAGGAGATACAAAATGGGCACACGTTCGTTTGAAGATCCGGAAGAGATCTGCACAGCCCGCTGAAAGGCAGCCACTGCCTCTTCCCTTCTACTGCACCTTTTGAAACAGAACCCCATCTGGGCCATACCTCTGACGGCATAATCCGGGTGCTGCGCCGCTCGCTCAAAATGCGCAGCCGCTTGATTGAATAGCCCTGCCCGCTTGAGGGCGGTTCCCCGCTCAAAGGCCTCGTGCGCGAGTGAGCACTCTGCGTTCACCGGTTCGCGCGCTCTATCCCCCGGTACCTCAGGCACAGAAGGCGCCGGCGTGAGTTCATGCTTCAGGGAGGTTAGACTTGAAACATTTGGAACTTCTTGAATCGGGAACATTCCGTCAGAATGATTCACGGTACCGTTTCCTTTTTTCCCCAAACCAACCACCACTCGACAAATGCAGCAAGTATTGAGCCGGTAAATCAAGCCGTAGAGCTGTCGGCATTTCAATGCTTTACAAGTTATCGTTACTAGAGACTCTGAAATCAGCACGCATTCTTTGCCGAAGGCGTTCAAATTCACCCCGCTTTCTTGCGTCTCTCCTGGCCATGATTCCTGATCAGAGGCTGGATTCTTCTTCCCAAATCGGCAGGAATCTTGCTTGACCCTCCCCCGATGGGCTAGGATAAAAATATATATTGCAAGATGGGGTGTACCTAGTTATGGGTTTTGAAGCCGCTCATTATCATCATCTTCGCCGTGTTATTTTGGCGGTGTACTTGTCGGTCGGGTTGTTTTTTGTCGCTCATTCGATCAATGCATTCGTGGCCGAGTCACTCTATCTGCCCGGCTTGAAGTCGTCGGGGTCTGCCGCCGGCAACTCGACTGTACCCGTCGCCGCTCCTTCGTCTCACCAGTATATCGATCAAATCCGATCGAGCGGGTTGTTTGTCCTGCCCCCCGCCCTGATCGGCCTAGGAACCGGACAGGCGAACGCGCCGGTGCGCGCCTCCCTGGGAGTGGCCACGAAGCTCCGGCTGATCGGAGTGGTCGTCGGCAATCAACAGGGGGCCTTTGCCATTGTCGAAGAGCTGGCCAGCAAACGACAGTCGCTCTATCGGTTGCATGCCCAGATCCCTGACGTCGGAGAGGTGAGTGAGATTCGCCGCGATGGCATCGTGGTGCGCAGTGGCGACCTTCAGGAACTGCTTGAATTGGCGCCTACCGACAAGCCCACCCAGACGGCGGTGGCGGCCGCTCCTCCGGCGGTCACCACCTCCGGGGCTCCGTTGCGAAAAGTACTTGACCGGCGGGAAGTCGAGCAGGCCATGGCGGACTTGCCCAAGCTCCTGACGCAAGCCCGCGCGGTTCCCTACATGGTCAACGGAACTCCCAGCGGGTATCGGATGGACTACATTGCCCCGGCCAGCTTCTACGAAAAGATCGGCATCCAATATGGCGATGTGCTGCAGCGGGTCAACGGGGTTGATGTGCGCGATCCGTCCACGATGCTCAGCCTCTTCCAACAGCTCAAGAATGAACGGACGGTCAAAGTCGATATGGTGCGGAATAATCAGCGGGTGACGATGACCTACGACCTGCGGTAAGTCTCCTCTCCTTTCCGCTCCGGGTTGCATGATCATGTGTCATGCTCGACGTCTTCCGCAGGGCAGAGAATCTCTCTTTCTCAGGTTTCACCTCATTGACTCATTCGCAGTAGGCTGGTTATCTCTGCTCATTTCCTTGCTACGTATGGGGATTGGAGAGTATGTTTGATCCAGTTGTTCTTATTTTTCTTGGTGTTAAGCCCCACTCCTCTATCGGGTCGTGCCACGAAACATGAATGGTCAGGCTGAGGACTTTCGTCATGACTCCGGACTGTGACAGGGCGTGCGAGGGACTGTGAGCGACGAAAACGATGAACAACCGGCACGGTTCGGGAGACCGCTTCTCGGCAGGATTCTTGGCCAGAAGTTCAATCTGCCCGATTCCAAGCTGAATGAGGCGCTCGCCTACCAGCACGAGAAAGGCGGCCGGCTGGGGGAAGCCCTGCTCCACTTGCGCATGTTGCGTGAAGAAGAGCTCCTCGAAGCGTTGGCGCTGCAATTTGAGCTGCCCTGGATGCCGCGACTTGAAACGGCTGAGATCGACCATGCTCTGATCAAACGAGTTCCGATCGGGTTCGCGCGGCGCTATCGCGTGCTGCCCCTTCGGGAGGAAAGCGGCGCGATCGTCGTGGCGACCAGTGATCCGCTGGAAACCGTTGCCATCGACGATCTTCGGCTGCTCCTGGGGATGCCGGTTCGGCCCGTCCTGACCACCGGGGTCGCCCTCCTCGCCTGTCTCAATCGCGTCTACGATGAAGCCGCCAGTCCCGCCGGAGCCGAGCAGGTCATGGAAGACATCGCGGCGACGGAAAATCTGGATCAGCTGGCGCACGAACTCGATGAACCACAGGATTTGCTCGATTCGACCGATGAAGCCCCGATCATCCGTCTCGTCAATTCGGTGCTCTTCCAGGCGGTTCGCCAGCGGGCCAGCGACATCCACTTCGAGTCCTTCGAACGCGGGTTGGTGGTCCGCTACCGGATCGACGGAGTGCTGTATCCCGTGCTCACCCCGCCAAAACGGCTCCAGGCAAGCATCGTGGCCAGAATCAAGATTATGGCCGGGCTGAATATTGCCGAAAAACGCCTGCCACAAGACGGGCGCTTCGCTATTCGCACGGCCGGTAAGGACGTAGACCTGCGTGTTTCGGTCCTCCCCACCTCTCACGGCGAACGTGTCGTCCTCCGGCTCCTGGAAAAAGAAAATCGCCTGCTCAATTTGACGGAGATGGGATTTTCCGCCGACCGGCTCGCGGCCATTCAACAGATGATTCAACTGGCCCACGGAATTATTCTGGTCACAGGGCCCACCGGAAGCGGCAAGACCACGACCCTTTATGCCGCCTTGAGCCAGATCAACGCGCCGGACAAAAACATCATCACCGTCGAGGATCCCGTCGAATATCAGCTCCTCGGGATCGGCCAGATGCAGGTAAACCCCAAGATCAACCTCTCCTTTGCCGCAGGGCTGCGTTCGATTCTCCGCCAGGACCCCGATGTCATCATGATCGGGGAAATCCGCGATCGGGAAACCGCGGAAATCGCCATCCATGCGTCGTTGACCGGCCACCTGGTCTTTTCGACATTGCACACCAACGATGCGGCGAGCGCGGCGACCCGCTTGATCGACATGGGGATCGAGCCGTTCCTCGTGGCCTCGTCCGTGGTGGCCGTGCTGGCGCAGCGACTTCTGCGGCAGATCTGCCCCGACTGCAAACGCCCCTACAAAGCCAGTGCAGATGAACTCGTCCGGCTGGGCCTGGACAGCAAGACCCCGATGACGTTGTATCGAGGCGCGGGCTGTCCGGCCTGTTCCCAAACCGGGTACCGGGGGCGAACGGGAATCTACGAACTGCTGATTCTCGATGATGAGGTTCGCCGGCTGATCGGGACGAAGGCCGACGCGGCTGCGATCAAACAGGCGGCGATTGCCAAGGGCATGATCACGCTCAAGCAGGAAGGTGCCGCCAAGGTCGCGCAGGGCGTGACCACCATGGAAGAGGTCATGCGAATTACGCAGCAGGAGATCGAACTGTAGTCATGCCGGTCTATCAATACCGAGGGTATCGGAGCGATGGCGGTGCGGCTGCCGGCATTGTCGACGCCGAAAGTGTGAAAGTCGCCCGCCTGAAACTGCGGAAAGACGGCGTATTCCCCACGGATGTCGTGGAGCAGAACCAGACCGGCGGCCGTCAGGTGTCGCGGGACCAGCTGACGAGCGGTCCGCCGCTCGGCCGGTCCGCAGTCCTGTCCTCCTCAGAACTCGCGATGCTCACCAGACAGTTTGCCACCTTGCTTGTCGCCGGCCTCCCGCTCGTTGAGGCCTTGGGGGTCCTGATCGATCAGACGGAAAAGAAGCCGGCCAAAGCGCTGCTGGCCGACGTGCGCGAACAGGTGCGCGGCGGCAAAGCGCTCAGCCATACCCTTGGATTGTACGAAAAGGATTTTTCTCCCATCTATGTGCATATGGTGCGGGCGGGCGAGGCCAGCGGCGCGCTCGATCAAATTCTGTTCCGCCTCGCGGAGTTTCTGGAAAAACAACTGGCGCTCAGAAACAAAGTCACGAACGCCATTCTCTACCCGGCCCTCATGCTGACCGTCGGGGTCGGTGTGCTATTTTTCCTCATGACGTTCGTGGTGCCGAAAATCACCGCGGTGTTCGCCAGCATGAAACAGGCGCTCCCCTTCCCGACCGTCGTGCTCATGTCGATCAGCCACTTCTGCTCCACCTACTGGCCTGTGATGATGCTGGCGCTGATCGGCGGCGGCCTGATGATTCGCCGCTACATACAGACCGAGTCGGGACGCGTCATGGCGGACCGGCTGATTTTGCGCATCCCATTGATCGGCGAAGTCGCCCGCATGGTGTCGATTTCACGGCTCACGGGGACATTGGCCACGATGTTGTCCAGCGGGGTCCAGCTACTCGACGCCTTGGATGTCTCCAAGCGCGTCATGAACAATCGTATCCTGGAAGAAGCCGTCGAAGGAGCCCGGCAGAACATCCGGGAGGGCGAAACCATCGCCGATCCCCTGAAGCGCAGCGGCCAGTTCCCGTCCCTGGTGACGCACATGATCGCCGTCGGCGAGCGAAGCGGCGAGATGGAGGAGATGCTGCGCCGGATCGGCCAGATCTATGACGGAGAAGTCGAACGGGTCATCACACGGTTTACCTCGTTGCTGGAACCGATCATGATTCTCGTGATGGGCGTGATCGTCTTCTTCATCGTGGTGGCCATTCTCCTGCCCATCTTCGAAATGGGCCAAATGGTTCGGTAACCGGGAATGCGTGATGAGTGGACAGTGAAGTGTTTGAAAGGGAGGGTTGAGAATGAGTGATCGTCAGGAATGGAGCACGGAACCCATGAAGCACTGGATGAGAAAGCGACGGCTGCGTCTCCCTTCACGCCTTATGCCTCGCGCCGGCGGCGGAGCCGCCGGTTTCACCTTTATCGAAATCATGGTGGTGGTGGCGATCCTTGCCATCCTTGCCGCGCTGGTGGTGCCGCGGATCATGGGCCGCACCGATGACGCGAAACGAACAGCAGCCAAAGTGCAGATCCGGAACATCGAAGGAGCGCTCCAGCTGTATAAGCTGGACAACGGGGTCTATCCCTCCAGCGAGCAAGGGCTCAAGGCGTTGGTCCAGAAGCCGTCGGTGGGTGTGGTCCCCAAGAAGTGGAAGATCGGCGGATATATCGACAAGCTTCCCGAAGATCCCTGGGGAAACCCTTACAAGTATCTCAGTCCGGCACCGGTCCAGCAGGGGCAATTCGGGCAAATCAAGGCTGATTATGAAATCATGTCCCTCGGCACGGACGGCGAAGTCGGCGGCGAAGGCGTGAATGCCGACATCACCAACTGGAACCTGGACAAGGATTAGTCCATGCTGAGCGCTTCGAGACGGGAGGCGAGAGGCACGAGGCGGAATATCGAAGGAGGCTACCGAAAACATCCGGCCCCCTCGCCCCGTGCCCCGTGCCCCGTGCCTGCAGCGAATGGTTTTACGCTGCTGGAGATGATCATCGTCATGTTTCTCCTTGTCGCGGTGCTGGGCATCGTCATTCCGCGGGTGAATCTGGGCGAGGATTTGGCCTCGACCGGCCGGAAGCTGATCGGGACGGTACGGACACTCCAGGGCATTGCGATGGCCACTCAAAAGCCGGTGAAGCTCTCCATGAACATCGATCAGAACACTTACTGGGCCGTGACGCTTGAGGGAAAGGAAGAACGGCCGTTGCCGGATGCAAGCTGGGTCACGCCTCGGTCGCTTCCGGAAAGCATTCGTTTTGCCGACATCTCGGCCGGCCCGGTCAAGCGGGAATCCGGTCGCATCGATCTGATGCTCTATCCGAATGGCCGGATCGATCCGGCTATTCTCCATCTGACCGATACTGCGAATAACATCCTGGGCATCGCCGTCGAGTCCGCGACCGGAGCGATCCGCACCAGCGATGAACGGATTGAACCGAAGCGGCTGCAGACCATTCCCGATCGAGTCAAAACCCTTCTGACGCCATCCACCGCGATTGCCGCTGGAGGAACGCCGGGGTCGATCAGACGCTGACGTCGTCAGGATATGGAACCGACAATGTGCAAACGAGACCCGCAGAACGAACAAGGCTTCAGCCTCCTGGAAGTATTACTGGCGGTGGCGATTCTGGCTATTGCCCTGCCTGTACTGTTGGGTCTCAGGAATTTCGATCTTGACTTGCAAGCCAGATCGGCCGAGCTCATGAGGGCAACACTCCTGGCTCAGGAAAAGCTGCTGGAAACGGAACTCTCCGGTGCCTTCCCCATCGGCGAGACCACGGGCGATTTTCAGGCCCCGCCGCCCGGAGTGCCGACAACCGCGGAACTGGCGGATCGGGCCAGCGGGTATCGGTGGAAGCGGAGCATCCTGCCGACTCCTCTGCAATTGATCCGGGAAGTGCGCATTGAGATTGTCTGGCCACGCGGCCAGAACGAAGAAACCCTCGAGGTGAGCACGTATGTCTTTGCCGGTCTCACGTTCTAGCGCGGAAGCCGGCTTCACGCTGGTCGAAGCCCTGCTGGCCATCGCCATGCTGGCGACGATGGGAGCGATTGTCTTTGGTTCCCTGGTGACAACGACGCGGGTCGTCGAGGCCGGGCGTGCCGCCGCGACCAAAGAACAAACGGTCCGGCGCGTGCTTCGACTGATGGCCGAAGAGCTCTCCATCGGAGTACAGGAACCGATCTATCCCTGGACAGGCATGAACGGGACGCAGGATGGCCAACCGGCGGATACGCTGGCCTTCGTCACGCTCAGCGACGGCCTCGGGGCACAGGGGGCACAAGAGAGCGACCGGCTCCGGGTGATCTATACCAGGGAAGGTGATCGTCTCATCCGGTTTGTCCGGCGCAACCTCTACGGCCTGACCGACGAGTCCCTCGAGCAGATAGACCTGGCGAACAAAGTCACGGGCTTCAATGTCCGTTACTATAGCGGACAGAGCCGCGTCTGGGCCGATGAATGGACGGCGAACGGGCCGATGCCGACGGCCGTCCTCGTGGAGGTGACATTCCAGGAGGCCGGGGCCGAACCCTATACGATCCGTGAATGGATCACTGTGGGTGTCTCATGACGGGCTGGCCTTTCAAGAATATGGCGGCATGGAAAGAACCCGTGATCTGGGTCTGCGGCGGTGTGGTAGTGTTTGCGCTCTGGCTCGGGCTCACGTTCCCCTATGAGGCCCTGCACACCAGGGTCATCGGTGAATTACAGCGGCGAACCGGAATCGAAGTCCATGCCGCATACTGGACGGTCGGATTCCCGCTGGCTTTGGAATGGCGCCACGTGACTGTGTCGAAAGCCGGATGGGCTCCCGTTGAGCTCGGGGCCATGCGCGCGCGGCTCGGCGTCCTTCAGGCCCTGACCGGAGGCGTGGCCCTCGATCTGACGGCGCAACTGGACGCGCAATCCCCGGCCAAGGGAACGGTGTCATCGACCGTCACGGCGCCCTCCTGGTCATTGACCGGACCGCTGACAGTCACCGGAAACATCAAGCAGATCGATCTCTCAAAGCTGGTCGGCCAGTATGTCAGTCGAGGGACGCTCACAGGCGAATTTACACAGCGACTGGACACTCTGCCTGCCGCCTCCCCGGCTTCGTTCGGGGAAGGCACCTGGAGAATGGACGTTAAAGACCTGTCGCTGGATGAGGTTCCGGTCGGCAACGGCCGAACCCTCTCGCTGGCCGTCAACACCCTCTCAGTCGGACTCAGTTGTCGAGAGCAGATCTGTACCGTCACGGAACTGAAGGGCGACGGCATCGACGGGTCCCTTTCCGGAGAAGGGACCATTGCCGTACAACTTCCGGTCCAGCAGAGTCAGCTGGCCCTCTCGCTGACGGTCATTCCGGGGGCGGGTTTTGCGGCAAAGGCGGGCAGCCTCGGTATTCCTCCCCTTCCTCCGGGGACCCCGTTCACGTTTAAAGTGCAGGGAACATTGGCACGGGCCAGGCTGGCATTGTAGAGTAGGCAAAGATACGCAGGGACGATCGGAGCGACGATGAGCATTGCCACTGAATGTGTGGGGTTGGATATCGGCCAGACCGGCCTGAAAGCGGTGCGTTTTCGCCGCCGGTTGAGCGGGCGGGAAACGATCGACTATTTCCATCATCCCATGCCGTTCGCCAGGCCGGAAGATCTCGAGCCGGCGCGCCGCGTGCAATCGTTGCGCGGGTTTCTTTGGCAGAACGGACTCTATGCGACGGATCGGCTGGTAACGGCAATCCCCTGCCAGGATCTGTTCGTACGGACCTTGTCGTTTCCCTTCAAAGACCCCGATAAGCTCTCACAAGTCGTACCGTTTGAGATGGAGAATCTCGTCCCGATGCCCCTGGAGGACTTGGCAATCGGCAGTCTCCTCCTGCCGCCCGGCATGGATGCCGCAGGCGATCTGCGCACCACAAAAGGATCGGATGTCCTGGTCACCGCAGCCCCGAAGGATAAGCTATCGGAACACCTTCGTTTCCTCGCCGAGGCGGACCTGGAGCCGGACGCGATCAACGTCGATGCCATGGCCCTGTTTTCGGTCACGCAATACCTGCGTGAGCAGGGGGGCACGGTTCCACGCGATCTGGCGATCATCGATGTCGGCGCCTCCAAAACCACGCTGTGTTTGATCCAGGAAGGTAGGCCGGTCGTGTTGCGGACGATCCTTTGGGGCGGCAATCATCTGACCCAAGCGCTGGCGGTGCGGCACGCCTGTAGCTTTGCCGAAGCCGAACGACGCAAACGGACCCTGGCGGTGCAACAGGTCGAGGCCTGGCTGGAACCCCTCCTCAAAGAATTACGCGTCACCCTGCAGGCCTACGAAGGCACCGAACGGGGACGGCTGACCCATTGCTGGGTATCGGGCGGCGGCGCCAAACTCAAAGACATCGGCGGCTACGTCGCGCAGCACCTGGGCCTCTATCCGGTCGGCCCGCGGCAGGGCTTCGGGGCCAACAGCCCGCGCGCATTTTCCATTGCCTTCGGTCTGGCGATTCATCCGAAGATCGTCCGGCCGCGCTGGCGCTTCAAGCCGACTCCGGCCGGGCTCGCGGTCGATCTGAAGGCGGTGTCCGATGCCGCAGCGCCTCAAACGGAGACCTCGCCGCGGGATCGCCGGCTGGCCTTCCTGGGCGCGGTCCTGCTGGGCACACTGGCTATCGCCGACGGCGTCGTGCATCTGACCCTGAAGGAACAACGCCTGGGCCAGTTGAAGCGGACGCTGCAGAGCCAGTACGAGCAGGGGTTCGGTCCCGGCGCGGCGCCGGGCGAGGAATTGGATCAGGCCCGCTTCCGCCTGGCCGCCGTCGAGAAATCACTCTCTGCCATCGATGGTTCGGAAGGACGTATCCTGGCGACGATGGCCATCTTTATGAAGCAGATGCCGGCCGGCCTTCCCGTCAAGGTGCGGGAGTTGACCGTGGACGGAGGGATCGTCCTCCTGGAGGGAGAAACCACGTCGTTTGAGAGTGTGGAAAAAATCAAACAGACATTTTCATCCGGAAGCCAATTCAAAGAAGTGGCGGTCAGCGAGACCCGGGTCGGCGCCTCGCCGAATCAGATCGTCTTCCGCATGAGCGCCACGGTGGTGCAGCCATGATGCATCAGCTTCGTGACCGCTGGAAACACCTGGCTCCGCGCGAGCGGACGATGCTGATGATCGGTGGGGTGATCACCGCCGTCAGCCTGTTGTTTGTTCTGGCTGTCGATCCCCTCCTCTCGACCATGGATCGATTGGACCGCCAGGCGAGCAAGAAGCAAAAGGAAAGCAGTGAGCTGGCCCTGCTGGCGCAGGAGTATGCGGCCAAGCATGCGCGCCTCGCCAAGGCGGAAAGCCGCATGCCGACCGCCGACAGCGGATTTTCCCTCCTGGCGTTCATGGAGGATGCCGCAAACACGGCGCATATCCGCGACCGGATTGCCGGCATGCAGCCGCAAATGCAAACGCTGCCCCAAGGCTATCAAGAGACGGCGGTCGACTTGCGCCTCGAAGGAGTCCAATTGCCTGAACTGTTGGCCTTGCTCACGGAGATTGAGCAAGCTCCGTACGATCTTCACATTCGCCATTTCCAGGTGCGGCCAAAATTCGACAACCCCATGAACCTGGACGCGACGATCCGTGTGCTCAGTTACGTGAAAGGATAACGATTGCGGTCCGGCCACTCCAGATCAGTGTCCTTTTCAATTGCCCGGTGAGTCTCAATGCCACCCTCCGGCCACTCAGCCATGCGACGAGATGATGAACGGGGCGTCGCCCTCCTGCTCGCCCTCCTGATTCTCACCCTCCTCACGGCCCTTATCCTCGAATTCGACGCGGAGGCCCGGCGAGAATATCGCGATGCCGCCGCGTTCCGCGATAATTTCAAAGCCAGGACGCTGACGCGGGCGGCGGTCCAGGCCGCGCGGGCGGTCTTACAACAGGATTTTCTGAAGGACAAAATGGCCGGCGAAGCCTACGATGCGCCCACCGACCTCTGGGCCATGCCGATCAAGAACTACGCCATCGGCGACGGATTGTTGAACGCTCAGATTGAAGACGAGAGCGGAAAATTGAACCTCAATGAGTTGGCCGCTAACCCCGGAGACGAGCTGCAACGCAAGGCCAAGATCCAACGATACAAACGACTGTTCGAGCTGCTGCAGCTCAATCCTGATCTGGTGGAGGCCCTGATCGATTGGGTCGATCAGGACGAAACCCAGGAACCGGCGGGAGCGGAAAGTCTCTATTACCAGTCGCAACGCCCGCCCTATCGCGCAGCCAATGCACCCCTCACCGGTCTCGGCGATCTCCGGCTGGTCAAAGGGTTTACTCCGGACATCATCGACCGGCTCTCCCGCTATGCCACGGTCTTTCCCGCGGGAGGCGGGGCCTTGGTCAATCTGAATACGGCTGACCTGATAGTGATCCAATCGCTCGATCCTGCCATCTCGCAATCCATGGCGATGGAAATTGTCCAGGGTCGACCGTATAAGAAAAAAGAGGACTTGGATCGAATCGGCAGCTTCCAGGAGATCGGCGCACAATTACGCGCCTCACAGAGCGGATACGACGTCAAAAGCGACTACTTTTCCACCCATCTCTCGGTTACGGTCAACGATACGACCAAGACGGCCTGGGCGGTCCTGCGCCGCGATCCCGGCAAAGGCGAGAGCGCCGTACTGCATCTACAGACCTTCTAACGGTTCGCGTCCCCCCTCCTCGGCTCTCAGCTCAGCCTGACGTATTTACCAGCAAGGAGCTCCTCGCGACTTGAGGGCTGACCCTGTCGATCAGTCTGAACGTGTTGCTCCTCAGTGTCTTCCTGGTGGGATGGATCACGCCGAATGTCAAAACGACCTTCATGCCGGACATCGAAACGCCGATCATCGGCCAGCATACACGCATTCGTCCGTTGGCGGCGGTGATCGGATCTGTCGCGATCGGCGACCATGTGTATGTGGCCCCTGCCGCCTCGGTGCGCGGCGACGAAGGCCAGCATATTCATATCGGCCATGAAAGCAACGTCCAGGATGGGGTGGTCTTGCACGGGTTGGAAACCTTTGAAGGCGATCACGAGCTGTCCGAAAACGAAGTCGAGGTCGACGGAAAGAAATATTCCGTCTATGTCGGGAATCGCGTCTCCTCGCTCATCAATCGCAGGTGCATGGACCGGCCAAAGTCGGCGACGACACGTTCGTGGGCATGCAGGCGCTCGTCATCCGGTCAGAGCAGGGCGATCATGTGGTCGTCGAGCCTGGCGCCAAGCTCATCGGCGTCAAAGTCGCCTCGGCCGTTATGTGCCGGCCCTCCCCATCATTACCAAACAGGCCCAAGCCAATACCCTCCCGCTGATTAGGTCCGACTATCCTACCGGAATCTGAACGAGGGGGTCGTGCACGTGAATATTCAATTGGCCGAAGCCAGCCACAGGCTATCAGCAAGTAAGCGTTTTCTCCCTCCCCCGGCCGAGCACTCATATGAGCGGTTGCCCATCGGTTTTTCCACCTCCCGAGCCCATTCCCCATTTCTAAACGAATAATTAACAGTCCTGTAACATTGAGGTTACTCCCCCGCAACCCTCCGTCGGTAGAGTTGGCACCGTTACGAGACGTTACCACCAAACAGGGAGGACACGGGATGCAGCGATACCACCCAGATCACCGATCATTTCAAGGAAGATCAGTTGCAGGGATGTTTCTGACCATCGTGCTCGTGCTGGTTTCCTGGGTCAGCGAAGCCCCGGCCGAAATCGCTGGGCCGCTGGCGGCTATCCCAGGCGATTCCTCGCTGCCCCGATACAATCCTCAGGCCCAAGTGTCCGGGAGTTTGAAAGTGCAGGGATCCGAAACCATGTATCCGCTCCTGAATCGCCTTAGCATGGAATTTCAGCGGCGTCAGCCGAAAGTCGCGATTGAGGTCAAGGGAGGAGGATCGACCAAAGCCATTGCAGAGTTCCTCCAGCCGCCTCTCAGCAAGACCGGCAAGGTCATGCTGCTCGAAGAACGCACCAAGAACTTCCCTATCATGACCACCTCGCGTGAGTTGTTCGATGCCGAAACGAAAGAGTTTGTGGCCCAGCATGGTTATGAACCGACTGCGGTTCCGGTTGCCGTCGATGCGGTCGCACTCTATGTGCACAAGGACAATCCACTGACAGGTCTCACGCTCGATCAGGTGGATGCCATGTTCTCGACAACCCGCAATCGGGGATACAAATCGGCCATTACCCAATGGGGACAGCTTGGGCTGACAGAAGGATGGGAGAAGGCTCCGATCCAGCTCTATGGTCGCGACCGCAAATCAGGCACCAGAGCCTTCTTTCAAGAACATTGCCTAGCCGGTGGCGAGTTCATGCCTGGCCTGCACGAAGATCCGGGCGCCGCCTCCGTGATTCTGGACCTGAGTCGCGATCAATTGGGGATCGGCTATAGCGGGCTCGGGCTGCAAGCCTCTGCCGTCCGGGTCGTTCCGCTCGCGGAAACAACCGGTATGCCGTTTGTGACCCCGTCGTCAGCGACGGTCGCGGATCAGACTTATCCCTTGCGGCGAGTGCTGTATCTCTACATTGATAAGGATCCGAAGACGCCGCTCCCGGCTGCCGTGCAAGAATTCCTGACTTTTATTATGAGCCAGGACGGACAAGAGGCGGTGGTCAAAGCCGGATTTTTCCCCTTGCCTCCTACCCAAGCGGCAAAGAGCGCCGTGGCCATCGGGCTGACGCCCGCTGCGGCACCGGTCCGGTAATGCGGCAAGGAGCGACAACGGCACATACGTCTCGCAGCCACGCATATTTCTCATGGAACGGAAGAAGGAGATCGTGATGAGAGCATTTCGCAGGATGGCTGGTATCGCCCAGGTGGCGGCACTTGCCATGATCACAGGAGGACTGTCGGCGGCCTACGCCGAAGAACCACGGCCCGTTCAGCCCCCCGCCCCGGATTCAACCATACAGGCTGCACCACCAGCCAGAGAGCTTCCACCGGGTGGAATCTCCGTCGAGGATCTGCTCCTCCAAAAGGGCACGATTACGATGGATGAATGGATTCAGATCCGTGCCGAGCAGGAATATAAAATCGCCGACCAGACCAGACGGCTCGATTCGGTGGAAGAATGGAAATCGAAAACCGAGCTCTTACCGATGCTCAGAGACAAGGTCAATTTCGGCCTGAACGCCCTGCAGTTCCTCTATGGCCATGTCGACGCCAAAGTTCCAGAGGGCAAAAGCCAGGACAGTTTTTCCATCAGACGCTCAGAAATGCTCTTCTGGGGAAAAATCAGTGAAACGATTCCCCGCTGGCACGTGCTGATGGAGTTCCAGAGCACCGGTTTGACGAGCAACACACCAACCAGCGGATCCGGGTCGCCGGCTTCAGCGACCTTCTTTCGGGAAACCTATATCGATGTCCGTCCGATTCAATCCTGGGCCCCCAACCTCAATATGATTCGCCTCGGCATCTTCCGTATGCCGTTCGGTATCTTTACCGAAACATCCGGTGGGTTGCGGGATATCATCAGTTCCCCCTATCTAACCTCGGTTGGCGGCGGTGGAGGACCGGGACAAAATAGAAATGGTACCGGTGGCGCGATCGACTTCATCCAAGAGCGCGACTATTTTATCGATGTGCGAGGGAAAATCGCCAACCGGCTCGAATATGTGGTTGGCGTCATGAACAATAATAATTTTCAGGCTAATTCTCTCGTGAGCACGACATCGGGCGTTGGCGGGGCCAACCAGCCCAAAGCCTTTTATACACGGGTACGACTTTTTGGAAATGATGTGTCGTTTATCAGTTTCACGACGATTCTAGGTGAATCGAACAACGCCGGGACCCTGATTAATGGTCGCGGCAAAGGCGACTTCGACCGGTATGGCATCGATTTCCGCTACACATCCAAGATACTCCCCGGCTTCGTGCTTCAGGGAGAATATTGGCAGGGGCACGACGGGGCCAACGCCACGACGGTGGGCACAGGCGCCAACGGAGACTGTCCTGTCGGCTGCGGCGGGTCTGGCGCACCGGGCATGCACCGGCGCACCTGGTATGTCCTTTCGAAGTATCTCATCACAAGCGGCCCGTTTGAGAACTTTGAACCGACAGTGATGTATGAACAATTCGATCCCAACACGTGGATGTCCAATGACATGTACACGAGAACGATCATCGGGCTCACCTATTACTTCGAGAATTTTCCGCCCAAAATCCAATCCAAGATCCAATTCAACTATGAATTCCGTGACCACTCTGGCTTGGGAACGGGACCGGCAGCGGCTGGTTATAATTCGGCAACAGACCCGTTTGCGAACAACGCCTTCTTTGTCCAATTCCAGGTTCGGTTTATGTAAAGATAATTTGGGCAATGTAGCCTGACCAGAAGTTTGGCATTGCATTGTTCCTTGGCTCGGAGTAAGGAGGAACGGTATGAAATCGATCACCTTGGGCGCAGTACTATTCGCAGGCCTGGCACTTAGCGCCTGCACAGCAAAGGCCGTGTTTCCACCTGAGGTGGTAAAGGACGTGGACCCTAACTTCGACTTTGCTCATTGGCGCATGCTGCCGAACCAGGCCGAAGCAAAAAAGATTCAGCTTGGCGGCCGCATTGTGAATGCCGAGACGAAAGGTGACACGGTGACCATCGTGGTCGCTCAGCTTCCTATCGTCGAACATCCCGCCTATGGTCCGAAGGATACCGGAAAGAGGAGCGGCGAGTTTGCGATTTCCTACCAGGGCACCATCAATTCAGCATTTCTCCAGCCGGGGAATCGATTGATTGTGATCGGCACGACCCATGCGCCGATGGTCGTTAACGTCGATGATCTTCCGAGAAGTCTTCCGACCGTGTCAGCGGCCTGTGTGCATTTCTGGAAGACCGGCGGGCGAGACATTGCGGATTTTCCGTCGTACGGTGGCGGTTATGAAACGCTTGAGGAAGAGACCATGTGCGCAACCAAGCCCTAAGAGGCCGTGATATTTTTCTCTTCTCACGATGCTTGCTGCGCGTTCCGTTCGACATATGGCGGGTCTGTACCGCCGCCATGTGCCTGAGCGGTCTGGCCAGCTGCGGATACGATGCAACGCTCCAACGCGAAACCCCAAACGGAGGCCTGGTGACGTTCGCCATTCAATCTGAGGCCGACGTACTCACTTCTGACGGCCGGCAAGAAGCCTTACGCATCATGGAGGACAAATGTCCGTCCGGCTATCAGATCGTCAAGGAAGGTGGAGTCCCCAAAGTTAGCCGGGCCGCCGATCGCGCCTGGGGACCCCAGATCGGGACCGATCGAATATGGGGGATTCAATTCACATGCAAATAGGCGCCTGTTCTCGACCCTTCCTTTTGGCCTGTGCGCTTATCCTGAGCATTGAAGTCCTTTCAGGATGCAGCCTCCTGAACCCCGAACGGTTGGTGTACGACCAGCAAGGCATTCGCATCGGACTCGAAGCCGATCCCACGATAGCTCGTTCCGGCAATCAGCCAGTCAACGATCACCCGGCCATTCTCACGTCAGAAGAAATCCAGTCGTTGCTCCACGTCATTTTTGTCAGCGGCTGGAGCGGAACGATTCTCGGCATGGTGGAAACACCACGACCGGTCCCCCTGTTTACCGAGCGGCAGCTCTCGACAATCTCATCAGCGCTTGTCGCCGCCTTCCGCGAGGCAAAACCAACCGAACGGGTCTTCTTTTCTTTACCCAAACCGGACGTTTCCTATAGCGAAGATCGAACAGCCGGGGCCCTGTTTCTCCGAGGACGCTACTTGCACGTGGTCGTCACAGACCATTCGGCATTCCTCACTGCCGACACGGCCGGGGGAGATCTTCGGGACGTTCGTGACACCAAAGGCATGAACCTCTGGGTCTCAAACGAGGCTCAAGCCGCAACAGTGCCCGACCTCGAAGAGCCGCGATGGGCGCCCTTCGAGACCGTGCATGTGTCATTGAACGTCAAAGACACCTTGGCCAGGCAGGCCAAACCGTTCCCTGCCCGCATAAATAGAGAAGCAAGAGCGCCACTGTTCCCCCCGCCTGCGCCATTGCTCCCGAAAACGGCTCCGGCCGGTGTTTCGTCGGAAGATCTGCAACTCCAAATTCGCGAACTGACCAGTTCCAATCTGGAGCTTCGCAGCCGCCTTGAGGAACAGACAAAGCGGATGGAACAGCTGAATCAGCAAATGGAGCAGCTCCGCCTTGAACTTGATGCAGCCAGGTCCAAGAAGCAGCCCTCACGGAAATCTCCTGCCCAATAACCTCCTCCAACCCAACTGTCGGGTGAGCCTTTCCAAGAGATGGCTGTGCTCATTACGCCTGGTTGCTAGCTACACGCTGATATGAAGGATTGCCCCCTGCTCGTCAGGAGAAGTTAACATAGAGTTAACATCCGCGTAACAGAGATGGAAGAGGCTCCGGCTATCTTGGACACATCTAGAACTTATACTGGCTTGGCTAGGGAATGACATATCTGAGGAGGAGCGCTATGCGGTTTGGGCAAATAAATGGAATGAGAGTGGCGATGAGCCTCGCTGTCCTGGGGCTCTTGGCCTGGCCCGTCAGTCCCACACATTCTGAACCTACCACCCTCGTGAAAATCGATGGGTCCAGCACCGTGTTCCCCATTACCGAGGCAGTCGCCGAAGAGTTTCAGAAAGAGACTCGCGGAACGGTCCGCGTGACGGTGGGAATCTCCGGCACAGGCGGGGGATTCAAGAAGTTTTGTCGCGGTGAAACAGACGTGCAGGATGCTTCCCGCCCTATCTCGGCAAGCGAGATGGAGGCCTGTCGCGCCAACGGCATTCAATATTACGAATTGCCGGTCGCGTTCGACGCCTTGACCCTGGCCGTCAGTCCTCAAGCGACTTGGATTGATACAGTGACTGTGGAAGAACTGAAGAAGATCTGGGAACCACCGGCTCAAGGAAAAGTGACAAAGTGGAATCAGATCCGTTCCACCTGGCCCGACCAGCCGCTGAAACTGTTCGGAGCCGGTTCAGACTCAGGCACCTTCGACTATTTCACCGAAGCAGTCGTCGGAAAGGCCAAGGCGAGTCGCGGCGATTACACGGCGAGCGAAGATGACAACACGCTGGTTCAGGGCATCTCCAACGACAAACATGCCCTT
Source organism: Nitrospira sp. NS4 (assembly GCF_049546785.1). Lineage (NCBI taxonomy): Bacteria > Pseudomonadati > Nitrospirota > Nitrospiria > Nitrospirales > Nitrospiraceae > Nitrospira > Nitrospira sp. NS4. Next base: position 151,255 of record NZ_JBMWAN010000005.1, read on the forward strand.
GGTTATATCCCCTACGCCTACTTCGAGCCGAACAAGAAGCGATTGAAAGCCGTCGCGGTGGATGGAGGCCATGGCCCGGTGCTCCCGTCAAGAGAGACAGTCGAGAACGGCTCCTACCAGCCGCTGTCCCGTCCGATGTTCATTTATGTGAATGCGACGGCAGCGGGCAAGCCGGAGGTGAAACGATTCGTCGAGTTTTATCTGGCACAGGCTCCGCTCCTGGTGCCTCAGGTAAAGTATGTGCCGCTCCCCAAGGAAGCCTATAACCTGGCGGTCTCGCATTTTCAAAAGGGGAAACTGGGAACGGCCTTTCAGGGCATTTCCACCATCGGCATGAAAATCGAAGATCTCCTGCGCCGGGAAGCGACACTGTAACGGTACCCTATGGATGCTGATGTTGTGAAAACCGCGGCCTTCAAAAAGCCCGCTGCATTTCGGATCGCCACTCCCCTATTCCCACGAGCCAAGGAAAAGGGCATTGAGCTGCTGTTATTCCTGGCGGCATTGACCTCAGTCGCCATCACCGTAGGCATTGTCGGGGTGCTCGCCTACGAGTCCTTCTCCTTTTTCCGGCATGTCTCTCTCCTCGAGTTTGTGACTGATCGGCAATGGACTCCGCTTTTTGCGGAGCCGCATTATGGCATGCTCTCGCTGGTGTCCGGCACGTTGGTGACGACGACGGTCGCACTGCTCGTGGCGATTCCCGTCGGCAGCATGGTGGCTATTTACCTGAGCGAATATGCGCCGCACTCTGTCCGCGAGGCGGTGAAGCCAGCCCTGGAACTCTTGAGCGCCGTCCCCACCGTGGTGTACGGGTACTTTGCGTTATTGTTTGTCACACCGACTCTCCAGAAGATCTGGCCTGATCTACCCGGTTTTAACATGCTCAGCGCCGGATTGGTCATCGGCATCATGATTGTGCCGTACGTCAGTTCGGTCAGCGAAGACGCGATGCGAGCCGTTCCTGTCTATCTTCGAGAAGGCGCCTATGCGCTGGGCTCCACCAGGATGCAGACCGCCCTTCGAGTGGTCTTTCCCTCCGCACTCTCGGGGATTGCGGCCGCCTATGTGCTGGGGGTGTCACGCGCGATCGGGGAAACCATGGTGGTGGCGATCGCCGCCGGCATGCAGCCGACATTGACCTGGAACCCGCTTGAACCGGCCGCCACGATGACAGCCTACATTGTACAAGTCAGCCTTGGCGATGTCCCGCACGGCAGCATCGGCTATCAAACGATTTTTGCGACAGGTCTCACACTCTTACTTATGACATTGGTATTTAACATTGCCGGCCATGTCCTCAGAAAACGCTATCGACAAGTCTATTAAACCCGCCCCGCTGCAAGGGATCATCGCGCGCCACAAGCGCGCCGATCTGCTCTTTGCCGTCGCAGGACTCTTGGCCATGCTCGTGGCGCTCGTCGTCCTGCTAGCCCTGTTGGGCCGGTTGGCCTTGGACGGAGCCGGTCGCCTGTCATGGCAATTCCTGACCTCCTTCCCGTCACGCTTTCCAGACCAGGCCGGTATTCTGAGCGCCTGGATAGGAACTATTCTGGTCATGTTCCTGACGGCACTGACCGCGGTTCCGTTGGGACTGGGAGCCGCCATTTATCTGGAAGAATATGCCCCCCGGAATTGGATGACCGACCTGATCGAGATTAACATTGCGAACCTGGCGGGCGTCCCGTCGATCGTCTATGGCCTGATGGCGCTCGGCCTGTTCGTGTATGAATTTCATCTTGGGCAGAGCTTCCTCACGGCCGGTTTGACCCTGGCCATGTTGATTCTGCCGATGGTCATCATCGCCACGCGCGAAGCCATTCGGGCGGTGCCGCCGCAGATTCGGGAAGCGGCTTATGCGCTGGGCGCCACCAAATGGCAAACGGTCAAGGATCACGTGGTCCCTTACTCAATGGGCGGTATCTTGACCGGATTGATTCTCGCGCTGTCCCGGGCTGTCGGCGAAACCGCGCCGCTGCTGACCGTAGGGGCCTTGTCCTTTATCGCCTTTCTCCCGCACCCTCCGTGGCAGTCGGAGATGCCTTTCCTGTCCTTTGAGTGGATCTTCGATCCGTTTACCGTGATGCCCATTCAGATGTTCAACTGGGTGTCACGGCCGCAGGAGGCCTTTCATGTAAATGCCGCCGCGGCCGGGATGGTGCTGCTCCTAATGACCTTAGCCATGAATGCGCTCGCGATCGTGATCCGTGCGCGCTTCAGAAAACGGATCCATTGGTGACAGCATGACGATCGCAACCGAACCGCACGCGCTGCTCAAAGCCGAGGCGAAGAACCTGAGTTTTTATTACGGCAGCGTCCAAGCCCTCAAGCAGATCTCCTTGGAACTTCCCGACCGACGGGCGACCGCCCTGATCGGTCCCTCCGGATGCGGAAAAACAACCTTCCTGCGTTGTCTGAATCGCATGCACGATTTGTATCCGGGCAATCGGTACGAGGGAGAAGTCCTGCTCTATCCCGATCAGGTCAATCTTATCGGCCCTGACGTGGACCCCATTGAAATCCGTATGCGCGTCGGCATGGTGTTTCAAAAGCCCAACCCCTTTCCGAAATCCATTTATGAAAATGTGGCATACGGCTTGCGCATCCGCGGCACCTCACGACGCGATCAGCTTGACGATATTGTCGAGCGCGCCTTGCGCGATGCCGCGCTCTGGTCTGAGGTCAAAGACCGGCTTCATGGCCTCGCATTCAACCTCTCAGGAGGCCAACAACAACGGCTCTGTATCGCCCGAGCCCTGGCAACCGGCCCGGAAATGTTGCTCTTCGACGAGCCGACATCAGCGTTGGATCCGACCGCCACGGCCCGTATCGAGGAACTCGTGACAACGCTCAAAGAGAAGGTCACGATTGTCATCGTGACTCATAACATGCAGCAGGCGGCGCGCATCTCGGATTACACGGCCTTCATGTATGAGGGCCGGCTGGTTGAGCGTGACCGCACAGAAATCATTTTTACCAACCCCTCGAATAAGCTGACCGAGGAGTATGTGACCGGCCGGTTCGGCTAACGACGGCAGAAACAAGGACGGAGATGCACCGACACATCGATGACGAACTCGCCGATCTGAGAGCGCAAATTCTACGCATGGGCGCCCTGGTCGAAGAGCAAATTGAGCGATCGATCAAGGCCTTGGTCGATCGGGACGTCGCCTTGGCCTCTCAGGTCATCGAGCGAGACTCGCTGGTGAATCGGTTCGATGTCGACATCGATGAACGGTGCATCAGGCTGCTCGCGCTTCAGGCGCCGACCGCGGGAGACCTGCGGTTTGTCACCACCGCCATGAAAATCTCCACGGAACTCGAGCGGATGAGCGACCTCGCGGAAAACATCTGCGAGCGGGTCATTGAACTGAACGAAGAGCCGCAACTGAAGCCCTACATCGATATTCCCCGGATGGCCGATTGGGCGATGAGAATGGTCCGGGAATGCCTTGATGCCTTCGTCCGGTCGGATGCGGCGCTGGCGAGGAAAGTCTGTGCCGACGATGACTTTGTCGATAATCTGACGCATCAGCTCTTTCGGGAACTTCTCTCCTTCATGATTGAGAATCCCGGAACGATCTCCCGTGCCATCCGCCTGACCTTCATCAGTAAGTCCATCGAACGAATTGCCGACCATGCCACCAATATCTCAGAGTTGGTGATCTACATGGTGGAAGGCAAGATCATCCGCCACATGACCTCCTCCGCACACCCTGATACGACTCATTGAAGAAGCAGGAAAGGCGGGAAGGATCGCACCGGGTTCATGCTGCTCGCGTGCCTCTACCGGCGGTAGCAGGGGGTTAGGCAGCGTAGTGGGAGGCGAATATGGTGTACTCGGAGCGATGCCGGCGCAGGGTGATCTGGCCGCAGCGGGCCAAACGATCGATCGCGTGGAAGATCTGACTCCAGCCATATTCGGGCATCAGGACGATCAAGGCATCCAGACCAATCACGGCCTGCTCGTCGAGGTGCTTGAGAATGACTCCTTCAATCCTGTCCGCGGACGTCGCACGTGAAAGGGGTGCATCCAGCAAAGCATTGGTTGTCATAGCATCCTCCTGAACGTATTAAGGCAATGACAGCCCAGGTGGCTGTGTCTGCCCGGCTTGTGCCGGCTGTGCTGGACTGAAGCGCACCGCCACGACCCGGATCAATCCGAGAGTCAGCAGAATACCCGCGAGAAGCGCCAGCTTCTCCCACTCCCCTCCCGTGAACCAGAGCGAGATCACCTCCGTCAGCATCACGACGAGCACCGTATCGACGATAAAGGTGACACGGACTCGCCCTTCCGAAAAATAGGCCAGAGTTGTTTTGAGCACTTCCACGACCGCCAGCAGGGTCAGCGTGCTGACGATGAGATGCCGGAGCCCGATCTCAAGGTCGGCGGTCCATAACAGACGCAGGCCGATGAACGTCTTCATCACGCCTCCGGCAAGCCCTACCAGAATGGTCACGATCAGCAGGCTCAGTACCAGTTGGGTACCCTTCTCCCAGATTGCCGCCAGATCGGAGGGACCGGCTTCGCGCCCCGGCTTGGGAAAGCGCAATTGGAGCCAGGCAGGCATAGAAGCGCCGGTCATCGCCCGTCCTTTCCTGAACAGAAGTTGGCTAGATCCTTGTAGAAGGACTGCGCAAACAGGAAGAGTCCCAGCACCGCCAGTCCCTGCAAGCCGAGGCCCATCGCTTCACCGATCAGTTCTGCCATGAATACACTTCCCTCCGGTTAAAACTCATCGATCGAAACCGGATGCAGCAAATCACGGACGGACAGAATCCCCACGATCTCGTCCGCTTTAAGTACCGCGAGATGCCTGGTGCCATGTTGCTCCATCAGATCGGCGGCTTCCGTAATCGGACGCCGCTCGTCGATGCCGACGATCGGGCTGCTCATGATCTCTTCGACAGGTATGTAGTAGGGCGCCCGCTCCGCTCCGACCACTTTCCTCACAATATCCAGCTCGGTGACGATCCCGACGAAACGATCGTTCTTTTTGACAAAGACACTGCCGATTTTATGGACAGTCATCGTCTTGGCCGCTTCGATAGCCGATGTCCCCGTCTCGACGTGAATCACGCCTTGAGTCATAACGTGGCTGACAGTAATCATGCAGACCTCCTGTGAATCGATGGCGGAACGGGAATACTCAGGCACTGTGAGAGCCCGTCCGCATCGCGGATGCGGAGGAGCGGGATGATGGTTTTTCTCCGGAGTCCCAGAAGCGTGTTGCAGGCATAAACCAGTGGAATGAGAAGGGCGAGACACCACACCGCGACAAATATCCAGGGCTCATGCTCCATGATTCCGATCTCCTGTTTACCCGGAAGCGGAAGTCTGCTTTCTTTCTTGGAGAGACTCTACCGGAGCCCTATTCCGGGGACGTCACGGCCTGGTTAATTCCCGGTAAACTCCGTCCCGACCAGACCGGTGCAAAGCGGCGGCCCTCCGCATAAGGCCAGAGAGAACAGCGGGGTGAGAGAATCGAGGTTGATCACGGCGAAGAGGACCGGAGCCCGCCCGTTAATCAAGGAGAACCGAGAAGGTCATGCCATCCTTGCTACTCGAAACGGAGTGTCTTCAGATCTATAGATCCTCCTCCCCATTCGAACCGGCACTCCGGAGCGAGAAACACTCCCCTCTCATGACATACCCTCCCTCTGGACTTCTATCGTGTTGTTATCCGTTCTTTAAGAGGCCGGCCGCACCCTTCTTTGCGAGAGAAGAGGACCTGTGCGAAAAGATGCCGCCGGACTGCGTCGATAACAACGGGCAGTGGGTGTTGCACACAACACGCAACGATGGTGCCCCGATCACAAGGATAACGGTGGTGAGCTGCAGGATGGAGTCGATATGTGCCCCTTCAAGGACCTGTCCTTCGATGGTCGACCCGATGGCAGGCGCAATGCCGGCCATGGTCGCGATATTCACGTTGAAATGGTTCTGTCGGGACAATGCTCAGGGCGATGGAAGCAACTGATTCCTCACCACTACTTTTGAGCTATTGTACCCGGAATCCGGTCTTTGATACGGTGTTGCCAGGTCGCACGATGGGGGACCGCATGAACTCGTCGGACAGTCTAATCCTCGACGCAAAGCAGGCGATACTTGAAGAGCAGCATCGCCGCTTTCAGGCCCTCCAACGGGAAGGCAGATGGGCCGAGGCGAGGCAACAATTCCAGACGACCATGAGTTGCGCCGCAGACCTGTTGAACGACTCTCTCAAGCTGCTGGAGCGTGTCATCGAGACCCAGCACCGGCACTCTCAGAACCTTCCTCCAAGTGAGCCGCCCATCTAGTTCGTCGCATCCTCCATCGCCGATTGCCTGTTGGGGAGCAGGGCGAGATTCAGATTCAGCACAATCAGAACCCGATCTTGGCGATAGTGGCAGCAGTACCGGAACGTACCAGTCCATTGATCAGTGCATCGGAATGGATAGGACTCGTGAATGATCATTAGAACCGACACGACCTGCCCGTTCCGCACAACACACCTGGCCCAGATTCGAGAGCGATTCTGAAAAGCCTGTAACGGGAGAGCCATTCAGCCTTGGCAAGGCGAGCAGATCGCTCACGATCTGCTGCTTGGCCTTCTCGTCACCGTGGCTATCGTGCGCACACAACCTGCAAGTTGGCTCGCGGATATCGACGGCGTTATTCTCAATATTTCCGTTGACCAGCGGAGCATGCTCGATGAGCACGATTGCCGGCATGTAGCAGGCTGCTGAAGAACCGTTCTGTACCCTGTGCATTCCAGATCCGCATGGGGTTACGTGCCACATCAGGACCGCCCGCAGGCCGTTCAAAAAGGCCGTCCAGCAAGGCCGCAGTGAGCTCAGACGCGAGAACGCCGCTGGCGGACTTTTTCAACGGCCTGCTAGAGTGTGTCGCCAGACGAACGGGCGACACTTCACATGCATAATGAGCGGGACGCGGTATTCGTGTCGATCACCACCAGCAGAATACTATTAAGCAAGATATCGAGCAGGGCTTGATCACGATGGCAATAGCCTCATTCGTGACAATCAGCCTGTATAGCGGACTAGCTCCCGATCTAACTGGAGTAGGTTTCGAATCGAAGATAGTTCAGCATTCGGCATAGGCAGAAAGATTGTGTTCCTCCAATCGCGATGTCAGCCGGCTTACGAGCCAATACTTCTGGTGATGCCGACGGTGTTCGCCTTCTGCATTGCTTAGAGGACAACAGATCGCATTCCCTTGTCACCGCAGGAATGCTACGCAACGACACCTGTCTGACGCCGGGAAGACAGACTTCCCCCTCATCGGCTTGTACGGTCGGCCTTCGGAACAGCAGGGAGACGTTACGCTGCCAGGGACCGGGTATGCATCCACTCGTGGATGTCGCGTCGGAGAAAGCGCCAATGTTTCCCGATTTTTGACGCCGGCAATTCGCCGATCCGGGCGAGTTTGTAGACAGTAGATTTAGGCACCCGTAAAAATTGTGCCACTTCCGTCACTGTCATGATCTCGCCATCCGTTGTGGATGCATGGAGCATGATTGGAGTTGCTTCAGAATTATTCATAGTGAATAGAGTATCGGTGTGACCGCTGGAAAACTTGAGAGTGCGATGGCGCTTGATGCGGCGAGTGGTATTTCAGTGTCGCCTGCCGGTGGATGAGCCATCGAGAGAGGGGTCATGCCTGTTCGGGTTTTGCCGACGGGGAACCGAAGACAGTGCCGGTATCCGCTGTCAACCGACAGGAACCTGTCATCACGGCAGGGATTGCATCCGTCGCACAGGGGCAATCGCTCACGACACGGCACTTCCATTAAGAGTCGGTTATCGATGTGCATCCACTCACGATCCTCGTCGCAGTCTCCGCGATACGGGCGAGAGATGCTTTATGCGCCGGAACCGCCCTCCCCTCCTCCTTCAGATGATATTCAGGCCGCCGCGCAAAGCGCCGCCGCCTGAACGGGCGCCAAATGCAATGGGCTGTAAACGACAACGCAATTACGCCCTTGGGCCTTGGCCGCATACAACGCCGTATCCGCCGCGTTCACCCAGTCGGCGATCGAGGCGATCGTAGGATGGGGTGCATCGGCGATGCCGATGCTGACGGTGGTGCGTACCATTCCATCATCCAGGCTGAAGGCCTGCCGTTCGATGAGGCTGCGCAGCCGTTCCGCCAGACTCTTCGCCTGTTCAAGCGACGTGTGCGGCAAAATCACGGCAAACTCTTCTCCCCCGTAACGGCCGACGATATCGACATCGCGCACCGTATCAGTCATGAGTTTCGCCAAATCTTTTAGCACCCGGTCGCCGGCGGTATGGCCAAGCCGGTCATTCACGGTTTTGAAATAGTCGAGATCCAGCAGCATCAGGCAGGCCGAGGCACCATATCGCAGGCCGGCTTTGAATTCGCGCGTGAGAGGACCGTCGAGGGAGCGACGATTGAGGACCCCTGTGAGGGGATCGCGCGAGGCCAGCTCCTGAATATCCTGATAGGTGTCAGCGTTACGCAGGCTGAGGGACAATGACGTGCCCACGGTGGCCAGGAGTTGGTGCTCCTGCTCGCTAAAAGGGATTGATCCGGATCTCGCGACATGCAACACACCATTGTTATGCGGTCCAAAGACGAGGGGAATGTCGTAGGCCACCCCATGCGGGAACCGGCACTTCCCCGCTGGATCTGTCGCAGACGATACAATCGGCAGGGGGCGTGAATGAATCAATCTCAAGGTCGTCGCACCGGAGGTGATCCGGCTGGGTGCATGCTCCACGCTCCTGAGGAGGTGCGCGCGGGCCGCTTCTTCGCGCACAGGGTCGGCCTCACGTGACCAGGTCCAGATCTGAGCACGAGTATTTCGAGCCACCCCGATGAGGTCGGCGCCGATCAATGCCGGCAGGCCTGCAAACAAGGCCTGTACCACGTCCTCGGATTTGAGCGATCCGGCGAGCGCTTGCGTCAGCTGGTTCAACCCGGCTAGGCGCTGGTTGTATTGTTTCAACATATCCCGGTCATGCGCCAGCGTGGAGTTTGCCGAGGCCAGTGTTCCTGACAGATTCCGGACCTCGATGGACATGCGTCGCTTGGCCAGGCCGCTGGTAATCGAGTCGGCAAGACGGCCGATCGAACAGGGCCAGCTGATATAGTCATACGCACCTCGCCTGAGGTAGAGAGCCACAGAATCCGCCTTGCTGCTTCGCCCCAACAGAATGATGCAGAGATCGCTTGGGCCTGCGGCGGCTTCATCCAGAAACGCCAGGGTGGCGTCAGTGTCCGGCCCCACCTGATAGAGAATGGCATGGACACCCGCCCTAATTGAGTGATCGAGGCGGAACCCGGCGCGGGGCACCGGCACGAAGGATATGCCGCGATCGGCCAGATGATGCCAGCGTCGATCTCGATGCAGGGCCGAGGTGCCGACCAGTAGGACAGTCGACGGCATCATGTCTCCCTGAATGTTCACGGCTTCCTTGGTTTATCCGGATGTCCGGGCACCATCGCAACCGTCTTGTGCGCGTGGCACTCCCGGCCTTCGGCATCCCATGAAACACGATCATTTGTTCGTTGTGACATGATACTGATTCCGCTCATTGATGAACTTCGCGAGCTTATTAGAGGCCGGGACCAAGGCCGTCATGTCCTCCGTCAACGCCTGTAGATTGACTGTCATTCTTATCGGCTGATCCAGCAAGGACTTGAGGTCGTAACACAAGGAGCAAGAATCGACACCAACGGGGCTCCGCAGAGTAATCCTCCAACCCTGGTACGAACTCAAGCTCCGGCGGATCCGCTAGACAAACAAGAGCTCGACCGGTTACGCACTTGCAACAGCGCCTGCACCCTATGGCTGAAATGCGCCATCCGCGCATGCGAGGGCGAGACGCGAGATGTTACCCTGTCACTGTTTAACGTGAAGATGAGCTTTCAGCCGCACGATCGCTTTCGTATGGATTTGGCAGACCCGAGATTCCGTGACCTTCAGCAACTCGCCGATTTCTTTCATCGTGAGCTCCTCAAAATAGTAGAGCGTCAGAACAAGCCGCTCTTTCTCAGGAAGGTCTTGGATCGCTTCTGCAACCGATTCCCGCTCACGCCCGTTCACCAGACTGGAGAGCGGATCAAGCTGATGCGTGTCGGCGAGCATTTTGACGACCTTGTGCCCGTCCGGTTCCTGCAGCCCCAGTTCATCGATGCTGATCATGACAGCTCCTCTCGCCCGCGAGAGAAAACCGTCAAGCTCTTCCATCGGCATCTTGAGTTCGTTCGCTACTTCTTCATCAGACGGCGGACGCCCCAGCCGGTTTAATAGCGTGAGATGCGCTTTTTGTAAAATCCCGATGCGCTCATGCACCGATCGCGGCACCCAATCCATTGAACGAATTTCATCCAGCATGGCGCCGCGGATGCGGAATTCCGCATAGGTCTTGAATTTTGCCTCACGGGACGGATCGTACTTGTCCATGGCATCCATGAGGCCGATCGTCCCCACTGAAATCAAATCTTCCGCATCCAGATAGGCGGGAAGCCTGAAGGCCAGACGATTGGCCATGGCCCGTATCACATACGCGAACTCCCGGATCAGCTCTTCGCGATAAACCATTCCGCTGGGAATTGCCGGATGCTCTCGACTGACTGCGGCTTTGCTCATCATAGATTCGCTATCGCTCCATCAGACTGCCGAGGTGGTGTGGATCAATCGTTCCCACAGCAAATGCACGGAATTCTTGGAGAACACAGACCTCTGTCACTGTATGACCTATTGTCCGATCCGAGTGATCGCCTTTCCGGCATTGTTCCCTTTCTTCCTGGCGAGAAAAGCGCACCCGAGGGCCAGCAAGACGCGATGGCCGTCCGGCTGGTGCCGCCTATGGGCCATGGCGCGCTCATACGTGGATTGCGCTCCTGGTACCAGGCCTGTTGGAGGTCAAGATCCGCGATGCGCCACTCGCCGCGTTTCGCATTGTCTGATTGAGGGGACTCAACCGCCATGGTCTTATAGAGGTTGATGGCATTGAGACGGTGCGTGCTGGATAAGCCTTCGCGCAGAAACACCTCTGCCGTAAATGCGAGGACTGAGGGAGCCAGTGCGATCCCCGGCCACTGCGCCGGCACCTTCCCGAAATAATGCCGGACCCGCGCCCATTCTCATTTTTGCAGGCGCTGATGCCTTCCTGCAGGGCCAGGCTCTCCATCCCTTGGGAAAGGCCTTTACAACGCGGCCCTTTATCAGACAACGTCCCGCCCGGCATATCGACCGGCTCCGGCTGTACGAACGAGGCTGGCCCTGGGGCTTGTGAGAATTCCTGGGTGGCGCTTGGGGATTCACCGAACGCAAGGGAACGCTCGATGCACCATAGGAGCAGAACAGGCGTGAATTGTTTCCAAACCAATCGTAACGAGTTCACAGCTGGACTTGATCAGCAAAGACCATGCCCCTTCGCAGGAACGGCAATAACTGGGGAAAATTGAGCAACCGGCAGCTCTGACCTGGTGACCATCCATTGCGCTGTCAGAACTCTCGACAGTGCACCGGATGAGACAGTCAATGAATTGACAAGGGGGGGACTAGTTGGAGAGCGCGTCGAGTTGAGCCTTGACGTCAAAACCTTTACGTTTGAGCTTTTCGACGAGAGTGGTCCGATTGACATGCAGCAGCTGTGCGGCTCTGGCCGTCACCCCGTTCGCTTTCCGCAAGGCTTCGACGATCAACTGGTTCTCGTACTGTTCTACTTCGTTGGAGAGATGAATCCCGTCTTCCGTGAATCGGATGAAGTGCTCTTTCATTTCGGCGGGACGCGCGGGCTTGTGCCTGATCTTCTCGGGCAAATCGGCCACAGTCAACAGCCCCTGCTTTTTCAGGACCACCAGCCGCTCAACCATATTTTCCAACTCTCGAATATTCCCGGGCCAGTCATACGCCGCAAGGAAACCCATCGCTTCGGGAGCAAATCCCGTCACCTGGGTGTGTTTCGTATCATTAAAGCGGGCCAGAAAATGCTCGACCAGCAGCGGAATGTCGCTCCGTCGATCGCGCAACGGAGGGGTCACGATAGGAATCACATTGAGGCGATAGTAGAGATCCTGCCGGAACCGCTTTTCCTCCACCATCTTCTCAAGGTCCTGGTTCGTGGCCGCAACGATACGCACATCGACCTGAATCGTCCGGTTTCCCCCTACCCGTTCAAACGCCCGTTCCTGCAGGACCCGCAGCAACTTGACCTGAAGCGGGAGACTCATTTCACCGACCTCGTCGAGAAAGATCGTCCCCCCGTTGGCCATTTCAAATCGCCCCATTCTGGTGTTGGCAGCGCCGGTGAACGCCCCTTTTTCATGACCGAACAGTTCAGACTCCAACAGGTTTTCCGGAATCGCGCCACAATTCACAGGCACCATGGGGCGGTCTTTTCGAGAACTGTTGAAGTGAAGCATCCGCGCGACCAGCTCCTTACCGGTTCCGCTTTCTCCTTGAATAAGCACCGTACTGTCGCTATCGGCCACTTTTTCCACGAAATCAAGAACCTGGCGAATGGGCTCGCTCACCCCGATCAATTGCTCAAGCCGATATTGATCGCGGACCGCTTTTCGAAGGAGATGATTTTCCTGACGGAGGCGCTGGAACTCCACCGCCTTTCGCACAACGACAATCACGGTTTCCGGATCGAACGGTTTGGTAATAAAATCAAAGGCCCCGGCCTTCATGGCTTGAACCGCGCACTCCACCGTTCCAAACCCCGTCATCACGATAGGAATAATCTTCGCGTCGATTCGGCTAATCCGATCAATGACCTCGAGACCATCGAAGTCCGGCAACTGAAAGTCTGTCACGACGATCTGAACGGGGTGATCCCTCACCATTTGGACGCCGCTCGTGGCATCCTCCGCAACGGAGACCGCATAGCCCTCATTTACGAGTGTTTCTTCCAACACCTCGCGAACGGCTTGATCGTCATCGATGATGAGAATGTGCGTCTGAGCCATGGTGTTTAGTTCCGGTGCAGCGCGGTTGAAATTCGGGCTAGAATAATGCGCCGCTGTCAGCAATGCAAGGGAGGCTATCCGATCGCGTCAGATCGCAGGAAGGGAGACTTTCTTGACAGGATCTTTCGGGAGTTGCTAGGGTGTTTTTCTGCGCTCATCGTGCGCGGCATGAAACATAGCGGGCTGGCGTAGCTCAATGGCAGAGCAGCGGTTTTGTAAACCGCTGGTTGGAGGTTCAATTCCTCTCGCCAGCTCCACACATCTCTCAGTGCCGTACCGAATCAGAAGACTTCAATCTTGCGCTTAGATTTCAGTACCTTGCACGCCAGACCTCGCTCGCCGATTACGACTTGATCAGCTTTTGCTCTCCCTCCATGTCCTCCATCTCCTCCTCCGCCGCCGCGTCTTTGGTGGACGACGGATGCAGGCCGTATTTCCGCAACATCTTATAGAAGTCCGCTCGATAGCGGCCTGCGAACTGAGCCGCCCGCGAGATATTTCCTCCCGTCAACTGCAAGACATTCTTGAGGTAGGTGCGCTCAAACTCCTCTTTTGCCTCCGTGAGAGGCTTCAACGGTGTCTCCGCAGACACGCTGACCGACGGAAGCAATTCCGGCGTAATCATGTCCTGGCGGGACAGGACGACGGCTTTTTCAACGGCGTTCTCCAATTCACGCACGTTGCCGGCCCAGGGATTGACCATGAGCCGGTGGAGCGCCGCAGGAGTAAAACCGCGGACATCCTTATTCGCCCGCTTGACGCTCATCTTTAGAAAGTGCTGCGCCAGGAGCGGAATGTCATCACGCCGTTCGCGAAGCGGCGGAATGAACAACGGCACAACGGAGAGGCGGTAATACAAATCGTTTCGGAAACTCCCGTTCTTGACCGCTGCGCCGAGGTCCTTATTGGTCGCGGCAATGATGCGGACATCGATTTTGGTGGAAAGCTCGGACCCCACCTCGCGCACTTCCCGCTCTTGAACGGCACGCAGCAGTTTCACCTGCATCGAGAGGGGCATCTCCCCGATTTCGTCGAGGAACAGGGTCCCGCCGTTCGCGCTCTGGAACAGTCCCTTTTTCGGACCATGCGCGCTGGTAAAGGCCCCCCGGACATGGCCGAAGAGCTCGCTTTCGAACAGCATTTCTGGGATCGCGGCGCAGTTCAACGCGACAAAGGGGCCCTTGCTGCGCCGGCTGTTGGTGTGAATGACGCGCGCCATGACTTCTTTGCCGGTGCCGGTCTCGCCGAACAACAGAATCGTGGCATCCGAATCGGCGACTTGCGCGACCTGCTGAAACAGCTGCTGCATGGCCGGGCTGCGGGCCACGACATTTTCAAGCCCGTAGAGTTCCTTGACCAGCGATTTGAGCCGCAGGATTTCCCGGCTCATCCGTTGCTGTGACAGCGCTTTTTCGATGGTGGCTTTTAATTCTTTGTCGTCGAACGGCTTGGTGAGATAGCCGAAGGCTCCTCGCTGCATGGCCTCCACGGCATTGGGAATGCTCCCGTGCGCGGTCAGGATAATCACGGGAAGCTCCGGATGAAGACGAAGCAGCTCTTCGGTCACTTCGAGCCCGTCTTCTCCGTGGAGACGCAGATCGGTAATGGCGAGATCGAACATCGTTTTCTTCGCCTCGGCCTGCGCCTCTTTTCCTGTTGTGCAGGGCGTGACCGCAAATCCCATGGCCGACAGGCGCATTTTCAGGAGATGCAGCAAGCCCTCGTCGTCGTCAACAACCAGAATATGTTCGTGTTCCATGATCTTCCTTATTGGGGAATGCTTTCCTGGTTTGGGACCGGGATACCCCCTGTTGGTGGACGAATCGGGCGGACCTTCTCTCGCATCTCCTGATCAATCCGCTTCAGCGCGTCGAGCTGGGCGGACAACTCATCGATCTTCTTGTCACGTTCCTGCAACTGCTTTTGTAACGATTGCACCGGGACTGGTTCGGACGCAGGCTTTGGAACGTCCTTTTCTTTCTTCGACGTCAGCACCTCAATTTTTCGTTCCAGCTCGGCGACTTCCCGCTGCAGCGACTCGACCATTTGCGCATCCGATTCTTTGAGAACACGCAGCTGTTGCGTGATGATTTCCTTGTCCAGCAAGTCCCGCACCAGCCGACTCGCCACCTGACTCAACGATGCATGCGTGTCAGCCAGCGCCGGCGCATTGAATACCGCTTGCGCCCACGATTGTTCCTTTTGAACGTTCCGCTCCTGCAACAGCTGCAGCCAGGCTTGACTCGAAGCTCCGAGCCGGCTCTTGGGTGCCACAGCCAGAACTTTCCCGAAATACTTCTCTGCGACTTCACGGCTTTCGTAGAGACCCAACAGCGCTCGGGTAAAATACACGTGATCGCACGAGTTGTTCTCGTTGCATTTCATCGCTAACGCGTCCTGCTTCTTGACCAGTGCCTGATAGGCCTTGACGTCTGAGGGATCCGCAGTGAAATACGGCTGATGCATGGGCAAGGGGGTGGTCCACATGGTACATCCGCTCAACAGGATCGGCAGTACCCATCCCGCTCTTCTCAGCACAGCCATGCTCAGCTTGCTCCACCGGGCTTGGTCAAGCGAAGAACAAACCGAACCGTCGTGTCTTTTCCGACCTCGCTCTCGATCCAAATTCGACCCCCGTGCGCCTCGACAACCCTCTTGGCCAGCGCCAACCCCAGTCCGCTGCCGGCTAAGTTATGCTTCGACTTATTCTTCCCCTGATAGAACCGCTCAAAAATGTATGGCAGGTCTTCCGCCGCGATGCCCGGACCGGAATCCGACACCGCGACTTCCAACGTGCCGGCCTTCTGGTCCGGCCTAATCTGAATTTTGACGATGCCTCCGTCCGGGCTGAATTTCAGGGCATTGGAGAGGAGATTATCCAGCACTTGCTCGATGCGTGCCGCATCGGCTTTCACCCACAATCGTTCCTCCGGATGCTCGACAAACACCTGCACATGCTTGGAATCAGCCAGTAACTGCACTTTTTTGACGGAAATATCAGCCACCCGCCGTAATTCGGTGGGTACGATTCGATACTCCATCATACCGGCTTCCATCTTGGATAAGTCAAGAATCGTCGAGATCAGGTTGATCAGACGCCGGCTGCTGTCCGCCATGATGAGCAAGGTCGTGCGTTGCTCCGCCTTCAAAGGACCGGGAATTTCGTCGAGCAACAAATGCGTGCCCTCCTGGATGGACGCCATCGGCGTGCGGAGTTCATGCGAGACGTGCGCGAGAAACTCCGCTTTCATATCGTCCAGCTCCTGCAGCTTTTCCCCCATCCAGTTCACGGTATCGACGAGCTCGCGCAGCTCGGGCGGCGCGGCAATGTTAAGCGGCGTGCCGAAATGGCCTTGGCCGATGTGCTTGATGTGGCCCTGCAACTGGCGAAGCGGAAAGAGAATGCTGTAGCTCGCAATCCCAGCCAATCCGAGACCGAACACCAAGGCGACCAGCACCAATTGCTCTGTCGCCGCTTCGGCCTGAGCGGCGCGCGCGCGCGACTCGCCTACTCCCGCGCTGATGCGGGCCTCATGCAGCTCAATGTAGCGCTGAATGGCAGCGGTCATCTGATCCATGAGGAGATCGCGGCGTTCCTCATAGGCCGGCGACGCCGTAAATGACTGATCGTTGGCTTGAGACATTTCATCATGCGCGAGCACCAGCCGCTCCTGAAACATGCGGCCGGTTTCCTGCAACAGCGCCAGCCCCGGCGACCCGGTTTCCTGCGTCCGCAAATGCTCCAGACTCTTCCGGAATTCTTCAACCTCTTCATGAAAGTTCGTGAGAAACGTTTGGTCCTTGGTCGCCAGATATTTCTTCTCGCTGTTTAACTGTTCATACAGCGCCGCTTGAAGATGTTTCGCGGCCTCAACCGCCGGGTAATGGGACAAGGCCATTTCGGTGCTCAGCGCCGTCAGCTGCCGGAGCTGAAACAGCGCGTACAAATTCACGCCGGCCATCACCACAATGATCACCAGGCACGTCAGGACCAGTCGCCAAAAAATCGACAATTGCACGCTCCGGGAAACTTCCGTCCGTGGAGTGTATGCTAGACCAGACTGAAGTGTAGTTAAACCCATACACTATTTCACTTCTCGACTCAAGCGCGTTACCTGCCTCAGGGTCGCTTGGCGGATTATTGTTAACCAACGTTACGTGGAGGCACGCTACCGCAACGCCGCCATGGATAAGGGAATCCTGACAGCCTATGCTCTCGCGGTTGCGCTAACGCCCTGGGTCGAACCCACGGGCGAAGAGCCGCTGACGGCGAGAGGATCCGTGTAGCAATGCAAAGAGGTGGCCACGAAATAGGAGAATGCTCATGGCCACAGGAGGAGTGAGAAGAATGGCGAGAATCCAATAGGCGTCGGCAGGAAGCCCCAGGTAGGAAAACCATCCACCGAGCACCGTGAAAGGCAGAATCAGCAGTTGGAAGAAATCGAGCCCTGCTCCACGACCGAGCCGGCTGGACAAGGAAACAAACTCCCGCAGACCGGTAGGCGACAGCACCACAGGGAGCAAGAAGACGGCGAAGGGGAGAAACCATTCGATCCAGTTTTCCAGCACAAACTCATAGCAGGTCTTGAACACATCAAGGGGGGAGTTATGCCGAACCTGGTAAATGACCTCGGGAGCAGGATTGAGCAAAATAAAGAGGAGCACGAGACAGGCAGAAGAAAGAAACTGACCATAGGGATTGGCTTGCGTGCCCATATCCAGGGCCATGATGGGGAGCCAGAGGACAAAGCCCACCCCGATGACATCCCAGAAGTAATACCCCAGACTGTCGAGAATGTCCTGAAATTGTAGTGTGCGCGCCCCGCTGAGCGATTGCTCGATCAGATGAAGAGTGGCCCCGACGAGCAGCGCATTGGCCGCTCCGAGAATAAATCCTCCGGCCATCCCCAAAGGGCCGGCAATCTGGGAAATGACCACAAACAAGGCGGCAAATCCGACCAGCGCGATCATCGCGACCCAGCCACGGGAGATGGACCGGCCGGTCGCGCGCAGAGCGTCACGATACAGCAAGACCACTGAAGACCAATGGTTATGCATTCACGTCCCGCAGGCCGGAAAAAGCGGTTTTCAAGGCGCCCCCTCCTCGTTGCCCCTAATTAACAGCCCCGCCCGCCCGACAGACGGAGGAAGCACTCTATGGCATCCCTCAACCGATGAACTGAAGAGGCCGCACGGAGCCGACCACTCACGCCAGGATGCGCTGGCCACCATAGTCCGGATCGTGCCGGCGGTCAAGATTCGGGCTCGGGAAATCGTAATCTCCCGTCCTTATGGGTTGACTCGTTCCGGCCCGTGATTATGTGACACCTATAGGACAATTATCGAAACGAACCCGGAGCAGACACCCATGGATATGAACCGAATGACGGTGAAATTACAGGAAGCCTTACAGACCGCCTCTTCCCACGCCATGCGGCGAAGCCATCAAGGGATCGACGTGGAGCATGTGCTCCTTGCCTTGATCGAGCAGGAAGGGGGCACGACCTCCGCCTTGCTGGAACAAGCCGGGGTGGCCGTTTCTGCGGCGCGTCAGGCGGCAGACCAGGCACTGAATAAATTACCTCAGGTGCAAGGGGCGACCGGCGGACCGGGACAGATCCACGTCACCAGCCGGCTCAGCCAGGTCCTCGCCAAGGCGGAGGACGAAAGAACCTCACTCAAGGATGATTATCTCAGCGTTGAACATGTCCTCCTCGCCATGGTGCAGGAAGGCGGCATCTTCAAGAAGCTGGGCGTGACCAGAGACCGCCTCCTGTCAGGACTGCAACAGGTCCGCGGCAATCAACGGGTGACCAGTCAGGACCCGGAAAGCACCTACCAGTCTCTCGAAAAATACGGCCGGGACCTCACGAAGCTGGCCGGGCAGGGAAAGCTCGATCCGGTCATCGGCCGGGACGACGAAATCCGCCGTGTGATCCAGATTCTCTCACGCCGGACGAAGAACAACCCCGTCCTGATCGGCGAGCCGGGCGTCGGGAAGACCGCCATCGTGGAAGGACTGGCCATCCGCATTATCAAAGGCGACGTGCCCGAAGGTCTGAAGCAAAAACGGGTCATCTCGCTCGATATGGGCGCCTTAGTCGCAGGGGCCAAGTTTCGGGGTGAGTTTGAGGAGCGTCTCAAGGCGGTCCTGAAGGAAATCCAATCCTCGCAGGGGCAAATTCTCCTCTTTATCGACGAACTGCACACGGTCGTCGGCGCCGGCGCGGCCGAAGGAGCGATGGATGCGGCGAATCTCTTGAAACCGATGCTCGCCCGCGGCGAGTTGCACCTGATCGGAGCCACCACGCTCGACGAATACCGCAAACACATCGAAAAGGATGCGGCACTGGAACGACGATTCCAGACCGTGTTGGTGGATCAACCGTCGGTCGAGGATACCGTCTCCATTCTCCGCGGGCTCAAAGAGCGCTATGAAATCCACCATGGCGTGCGCATCAAGGACGGGGCCTTGGTGGCGGCAGCGAAGCTGTCGCATCGGTATATTGCGGACCGGTTCCTGCCGGACAAGGCCATCGACCTCGTCGATGAAGCGGCGGCAAGACTCCGGACGGAGATCGACAGCCTGCCGGCCGAGTTGGACGAAGTCTCACGCAAAGTGCTCCAGCTGGAAATCGAACGCGAAGCGCTCAAGAAGGAAAAGGATCAGGCCAGCGCGGCGCGGTTGAGCGCGCTGGAGAGCGAACTCGCCGAGAAGCAGGGGACGGTGCAGGCGCTCAAGACGCAGTGGGACTCCGAAAAGGCGTCCGTGGGGCGTCTGCGCAAAACCCGCGAAGCCATCGAGGAGGTCAAGCAGAAGATCGAGCAGGCGGAGCGTGCCTACGATCTGAATCGGGTGGCGGAACTCCGTTATGGCGACCTCCCCCGCCTGGAGCGGGAATTAGCGATCGAACAAACGTCGTTGGGCAAGAAACAGAATGAAAGTCGATTGCTCAAGGAAGAGGTCGACGAGGATGAGATCGCCGCCGTCGTCAGCCGGTGGACCGGTATCCCCGTCTCGCGATTGATGGAAGGCGAATCGGATAAGCTCCTCAAGCTCGAAGAACTGCTGCACCAGCGGGTCGTCGGCCAGGATGAAGGCGTCCGGGCCGTGGCCGATGCCGTGCTCCGCGCGCGGTCCGGCATCAAAGACCCCAACCGGCCGATCGGCTCCTTCCTCTTTCTGGGCCCGACCGGCGTGGGCAAGACCGAACTGGCGCGCGCCCTGGCGTCAATTCTCTTCGACGACGAAGGCAACCTCATCCGGATCGACATGTCCGAATACATGGAGAAGCATACGGTCGCCCGCTTGATCGGAGCGCCTCCGGGCTATGTGGGTTTCGAAGAAGGCGGCCAGCTGACCGAAGCGGTGCGGCGACGGCCCTTCTGTGTCGTGCTCTTCGACGAAATCGAGAAGGCGCACCACGATGTGTTCAACGTGCTGCTTCAAGTGCTCGACGACGGGCGCCTGACCGATTCTCAGGGCCGGACCGTCGACTTCAAGAACACGGTCCTCATCATGACCTCGAATATCGGCAGCCCGCAGATTCTCGAAGCGCAGCAGACGGGCGCTTCTTATGAGCAGATGCGAGAGGTCGTCATGGGTGAGCTCCGGCAGCATTTCCGTCCGGAGTTTTTGAATCGGGTGGATGAAGCGGTGGTGTTCCATCCGTTGGCTTCCAGCCAGCTGGTAAAGATCGTTGAAATTCAGCTGGAACGGTTGAAAGCGCGGCTCGCCGAGCGGCGCATCACCCTGGCGATCACGGCTGCGGCGCTGGCCTATCTGGGGGAACGCGGCTACGATCCGGTGTACGGAGCCAGGCCGCTGAAGCGGCTCATTCAGCAGGAACTCGAAACGCCGCTCGCACGGCTCCTGGTGAAAGGCGAACTGCGCGACGGAGACACGGCCTCCGTGGACAGGAAAGAGAATACGCTGGTCATTACTCCGACGGTCACGGCGGAGGGCTGATGCCCTCCCCTGGCCGATGCGGCGAAAACCCGGTGTGCTCAGGAAAGCAGGAGTCGCTCAGTAGCCGGCTGGATTGCCGGCATCCTGCTAGCCAATCGTGACCGACCCGCCCTTTTGGTCCTGCGTCACACCGCCGGCCTTGAGCTTGTCGAGCTTCCACTCCTTCTCCGACACTTCCAGGGTATGCCCTTTCATGGTGCGGAATTCTCCTTTGGAAAACATCACGACATCGGGCGCTTTCGCCTCCAACTGAAGCAGCACTTTCCCCGAAGCCGTTTCCTTCAGGACGACGGTCTTGGGAGTCTTCGTCACGTCGTACGCGCGCCGTTCGTTGAATGTAATGTTGCTATCGACCAGCTTCACGAGCATCTTCCCCGTCTGATCGAACAAAGCGAAACTTACCAGCAGCGCTCCCGTCGAGGGATGCTGCGCCACTTGCATAAGAGGCACGCCTTCCACTTCAATCGTGCCGTCGGTATTGCGATAGAGATTCGAGCCGATTTGAAGATCCATGATTCCCCTTTACCTGCTGCGCGTTCGTTATGTAACTGGACCTGTCCTACGATTTCTTGATCCGATCGAGGATCAACGCGATACAACCGCCCAGGAGTCCCCCGCCGATGATCGTCGTCAGCAGTTCGACGAGTTTGAGTTCCCACACAGACCCTTGCGCCTGCATGACTTCACGAATGCCGCCTTGCAGCATGATGACGGCCAACGCCATCGTTGCTCCGATGAGGAACCACCACAAAAAGACTTTCATTGTGGGAAACACGCCTGGTGTTATACCTCAATGGCCCGATCGAGCGCCCGGTATTGAATCGCTTCGGCGATGTGCACAGCCTCGATCTTTTCCGCGTCAGCTAAATCGGCAATCGTCCTGGCCACCCGCAAAATCCGTCCGTGCGCGCGCGCCGACAAATTGAGCCGGGCCATTGCCTGTTCCAAGAGTTCCTGGGGGGCCGTGGACAGCCCACAATACCGCTTCACGAGTCTGGGCTTCAACTGGGCATTCGTATAGATGCCGTCCGACTTGTACCGGGCCCGCTGGCGGTCGCGGGCGGCCAGCACGCGCGAGCGAATCGCCGCAGAACTTTCGCTGGGCGGCTGTTCCGTCCGCAGCTCCCGCACCGGCACCGGAGGAACCTCCAGATGGAGGTCCAGCCGGTCCAGCAAGGGGCCGGACAGTTTCGCCCGATAACGCCGGATCTGAGGCACCGTGCAAACGCAGGGCCGTGACCGGTCACCATAATAGCCGCAGGGACAGGGATTCATCGCGGCGATCAGCATAAACCGGGCGGGATACCGCAACGACCCGCTGGCTCTGGTGAGCGTGACATGGCCGTCTTCGAGCGGTTGCCGCAGCCCTTCGAGCACCGGCCGTTTGAACTCGGGAGATTCATCAAGGAAGAGCACCCCGTTGTGCGCCAATGACACCTCGCCCGGTTTGGGAATGACTCCCCCGCCGACCAGCCCCGCATCGGAAATGCTGTGATGAGGAGCCCGGAACGGACGTACCATCAAGAGAGGTTTCTCAGGAGCCAGTTGCCCCGCCACACTATGGACTCGGGTGGTTTCGATCGCTTCATCCAATTCCATGATCGGCAGGATCGACGGCAGCCGCCGCGCGAGCATCGTCTTGCCGGATCCCGGCGGCCCGACCATCAGGAGATTATGGCCGCCGGCCGCCGCCACTTCCAACGCTCGTTTGGCGTGATCCTGGCCCCGCACATCGGCATAATCTTCATCCTCCGCCGGACGGAGCGACTCCCGATGCACCCGATTCGAGACACAGGGCGGCAACGCCTGAGCCCCCTTCAGAAATTCGACTGCCTCCGGAAGGGCCTGGATCGGATAGGCCGTCACCCCCTCGACAAGCGCCGCCTCCGGCCCGTTCTCCGCCGGCAGCAGAAGCTCGTAGCCTTTGCGGCAGGCCAGCCCGAACGACAAGGCCCCCACAATCGGCTTGATCCGGCCATCCAGCGACAGCTCACCCAGCAGGACACGCCGGTCGAGCGCGGATTGGGGAATGATGTCCTCTGCCACCAGAATTCCGATGGCGATCGCCAGGTCCAGCCCTGAGCCTTCTTTCTTGATCCCGGCGGGAGCAAGATTGACAGTAATGCGTTTGGCGGGGAAATGAAACCCGGTGTTCTTGAGCGCGGCGCGGACACGATCCCGGCTCTCTCGCACCGTCGCGTCGGGCAAGCCCACCACGGAAAATTGCGGAAGTCCGCCGGAAATATCGACCTCGACGTCGACCAGATGGGCATCGAGACCGACGAGCGCAGCGCTCGCGACCTTGGCCAGCATGCGATACACAGCCTTTCTGTGCCCGGGAGACACGGAATTATAGAAAGTCCTGGAATTGGTTGCAAGGGAACAGACCCGGCACTACCCGGTCGGTAGCTCCGCTCCGGCCAACTCTGTATAATGCGGTCCATGTACCTCTGGACGGCTCTCCCAGGGGATTCTCGTCTCGATCTCCCCGCCCTCATGATCAGACGACTGTATCCTGCCCGTTGCCTGGCGCAACTCGCGCTGATCTGCACCCTCTCCATAGGCTTGTCCCCCGCGCCGGGCCACGCCGCCACGCAGCTTGTTCAGACGCCGCGATCAGGAAAAGCTTCTTCTCCGCAGATCGGATCTGTCATGGCCGTGCTGGCCACCTTGCAGGATGCCGAGGTGCTGCCCCCTGAGGGAACCCCCGAAGCCAATCACATCGTCAAGTGGGTGATCCAGTTTCAATCCGTCTTCATGAAAAGCGAGGATGCAAGCGTACAGGCCTTTGCCCGCCGGGCCCTCGCGCCGTCCTACGGGGAGCAGGCGGCAGGTATGCTGGCGTCGCTCCGTTCGACCGGATGGACAGCCGAGATGCTGGAGGCGCTCGCCGATGAGGACGCCCGCACGGGCGAGGACGTGCGACAAACCCTCGTCCCAGGATTCGGCCAATTCAATCTCTCCGTGGAAGATTTTCACGGCTTCATGCAGCTCGTGCGCGAGGCACGACGGTCATTCAACCAGCGCGGGCTCGAATTCCGGACCGTGTTCGCCTCACGCAGGAAGGAGATGCCGGGAGCCGGTTCGAGTTAGGCATCCATCATGTTCAACGACATCGCGTCTCGATGTGAAACAAGGAGGTTCCGATGGCAACCAGAGCGTACATTCTGATCAAGGTGAAGGCCGGCAAAACCAAAGATGTCGTCCAGTCGCTGAAAAAGATTTCCGGAGTTGAGCAGGCCCACTCCTGCTTCGGCCGGCCGGATATCTTCGTCTTCATCAGTGTGCCGGACGAACGGGCCCTCTCGGACGTGGTGATTACGAAAGTCCACTCTATCGAAGGAGT
This sequence comes from Nitrospira sp. NS4, assembly GCF_049546785.1. NCBI lineage: Bacteria > Pseudomonadati > Nitrospirota > Nitrospiria > Nitrospirales > Nitrospiraceae > Nitrospira > Nitrospira sp. NS4. The sequence continues at coordinate 175,522 of NZ_JBMWAN010000005.1, forward strand.
GGAGGAAACGGATACGCATATCGTCGCGGAAGGCTAGTCGGCCAACGGCAAGACGATCGGAATTCCGCCGGATTGTGCGGACCGGTAGCAGGCTTCGGCGAGTTCCACCGCGCGGCAGCCGTCTTCACCGGTGATCGTCATGGGCGCATGCTGTCCCAGCGCCCGCAGAAATTCCCGGACAGTCACCAGCACGGTCTGACTTTGAGGAACCGCCTGTTCCTCAACGACTGCGGTCTGCAGGATCGCGCGCAGCTGACGGTTGCCCCAATCGGCCGTCAGCTGCCCTTCCGAACCGATCCATTCGGCGCGTCCGACGCGGCCGGCAACGACGCGAGCCACCTCGATCACGCAATGCGTGCCGCCCTTCGTGAGGAGATGCGCCATTGCCAGGGTCTCCGGATCGGCAGGCGGAAGCCGGTCCATGATACACCGGACAGCAGAGACCTCTTCCCCCGTCACATGGCGGACAAGATCGAGCAGATGCACGCCGAACTCCAATAACGCTCCCCGCCTGCCATAGCCATCCGCATGAGCGGGGTCGCGCCCCTTCGTTTCAATCCGGCTCGTCAGCACGAGATGATGGGAGCGGCCGATCTTCGGCTTCGCGTCCCGCAGCAACCGGATCGTGTGATCGAACCGCAGCGTCTGCGCCGTCATGAGCGGGACCCCGGCGTTCGCCGCCGCCTCGACCATGGCTCTGGCGTCTTGATAGGTCGTCGCCAGCGGTTTTTCGATCAGCAGCGGCTTCCCTGCGGCCACCGCCGCAAGACAGATATTTTTGTGCAGCATGGGCGGGGTCGCCACGATGATCGCCTCGACCAGCGGATCGGCGATCAGCTCGCTGACGGATCCGTACATCGTGACATGCTCGCTTCCCGGAAGATCGAGCCCCTGTTGGGCATGCTGCCGGCAGACCGCTTGCAGCCGGGCCTGTGGAATATCCTGAATAATGTGACGGGCATAGCGAATGCCGTGGCGGCCGGCGCCGATGAGGCCGAGACCGATGGGAACGGAAGAAGACATGCGCCCTCCAGGTTGCCCACACTGTAGACAGGAAGGGAAACCGGGTCAATGCATCCGTACGATGAGACCGTGCGCTCGCTCCGTTGACATTCCCGCAAACGGTTGCCTATAGTCGGTCTCTCAAGACACTCAGCCCCATATTCTTCTCCGCACCAGAGACCCCTGGGAAAGGTTTGAGCGCCATGACGACGACACATTCGGCACCCTTTACGCTGGAACAAATCGGCACCGGAACCGCCCGATTCCCCAGCGGCGTGCCGATCCCCACCCATAGCGACGCGATGGTGGACCCCTATATCAAGACGCGCATGCCGAAGGAAGTGCAGGTCGAGACGCTCTTATTCTGGCCGCAGGAAAAGGGCGTGTATCCGGGGATCGTGCTGCTCCATGACTGGTGGGGACTGACCGGACAAATGAAAGACCTGGGCGCGCGGCTGGCCTGTGAAGGCTATGTCGTCGTGATCCCCAACCTCTATGGCCGTCTGGGAGGCATGGTCACGGCCAACGACGATGTGGCGGCTGCGCTGATGGGAAAAATGAATGAGGCGCTGGTCGTGCAGGACATCAATTCCTGCTGCGAATATCTCAATACGCGCGACTTTGCCAAACGGAACATTCACGGGGTCGTCGGCTATGGCATGGGCGGATCGCTCGCGTTGCGCTTCGCCACCCAGCGGAAGCGCCTGCGCGCCGCCGTCGCCTACTACGGAAAAATGCTCCAGCCCCGCGAGCTGATGAAAGACGTGCAGGCCCCCATCCTGTACCATCAAGCCGGTCAAGACACCTGGGCGACAGCCGACGACGCCGAGCAACTGCGCGCCGCCGGTACGGAGTACGGGAAGAAAGTCGAGATCCAGACCTATCCGGACGCCCCCCATGCCTTCTGTAACGACATGAAGCGTGACAGCTATCGGCCGGAGCTGACGGCCGCCGCCTGGGAACGGACCGCCCTGTTCCTCAAAACCTGTTTCCAGGGAACCTGATTCAGATCACAACGAGCAGATCCGCAACCCTCACCCCTGAGCTATGCACGCCTCAACCCGCATGATTGTCGCCGTCATTGTCCTGTCGAACCTCTTGCTCCTGTCCGGCCATCTCATCGGTCCTACACCAGTCAGCGCGACGGAGCAGCCGGCCGGGCCGGTTGATTTCGTGCCCGTGATGCAGAAGTACGGCGAGCAGCTCAGCACCATCACCGGCGATCCACAGGCCATGGGGCTCTTCGTGGCCCACATCGGTCCGGCACTCGGTCTGCACGATGTTGCCACGACGCTCGCGGCGAAAAACATTCCATCCAAAATCGCCAAAGAGCTGGCCATCCAGGAACTGACGGGCTCCGCCCAACGGCTCATCGCCAGCCTCGCCGCCTGGCAGACGGCCGAGCGGGTGACGCAAGCCCTCAGTGAGCGCACCAACCCCGTCGTCACTCCTCCGGCAACGCTGATAGACTGGATCCAGGCCGCTTTGCCTTTCCCCGCTCTCGCTCAGACAACCAAGGAATTGACGCAGCTGGCCGAGGTGAAACCGGACGCAGCCGCAGCCGATCGCACGCCGCTCGCCCTGTCAGCGGGACGGCTGGCGCTCGAGGCACAACAGCGGGCAATCACGGAATGGTACCAACTCAAAACATGGAAAGATCGGGTTCGAACGGTGCGGGGCCGCAGCCGGCTCTGCGGGACCTGGCAATGGATCATTCACAATCATCAGCAGCATCACCAAGAACAAAAGCTCTCCTTGATCTTCCCTCCTCCAGGGCCTGACTATCCTCTGGTATCAGGACTGGTCGAAACCGTGGTTCTCGGAGAAAATGTCTATCTCCGTTGGGAAATCAACGGCCAGGTCCAGGAAGACAGCCTGCAATTCACCAAAGAAGGGAAGGGGTTGGAAGGAACCTTTGTGAACTCGCAGGGCGGATGGGGTTCGATCAGCGGAAAACGGACCAGCGACTGCAAACCGTAGCCCGGCTACCGGCCACACTCTCGATCGTGCGATGATATCGGCCCACGCCAAATGGACCAGCCGAAGAGACTCCATCCGGTGATAAAAGCCAGTCCCCCGATCGGTGTAATCGCGCCCAGCCAGCGAATGCCGAGCAACGACACGCCGTAGAGGCTCCCGCAAAACAAGACCGTCCCTGCGGCGAAGCACCATCCCGCGCGCGCTGCCTGAGGGCGGTCGAAAGCCCGTCCGGCCAACCCGGCAGCCACCATTCCGATCGCATGATACATCTGATAGCGCGCCGCCGTTTCAAACACCGTAAGCATCGACGGCTCCAGCGCGCTTTTCAGCATATGCGCCCCGAACGCGCCGGCGGCCACTGCCAGACCTGCCGAGAGACAACCGAGCGCGGTGAGAGACCGCAAAGACCCTTGTGACGACATGAATCGCTCGCTGTCTCGTGGATACTCAGAGATGGCCGCACTGGCGGCGCATTCCAACAGACTCGGAATAGAGGCAATCTGTGCCACCGGCTACATGGGAATGTCCCTCGTCCCATCGTAGGCGTTGTGCGACTGGAACGAGACCTTGACGGTGTCCCCATTCTTCACAACGGTGTCTTCGGTCCCGACTTTCTTGTTCACCGTGATCAGCGCTTCGCGGCTGGCGATAAACCGGAGCAGCGGACCGAGTTGACCGGCATTGGCCTCGATCAATTTTCTGACCGTTGTGGCCTCGCTCGTCGCGATGGAGAACTCGTTCTCCCCCACGGCATCCTGGAGAGTTCTGCCGAATACCAGTACGGTTACCATATCAATGTTCGTTCCTTCCTACTCAGGAGCAATGAGCGGAGAGCGCGTGCCTTCATGAGCGCGCATGACAACGGAGACAATCCTGCCGCTTGGGATGGCGATCCGGGACCGGCTTGGCTCCACCCGCCTGGTGACATTGGACGCACCCTTTCTCCACGGTGACATCGCGATGTTCGGGCGTGGCGGGAATCATGGGATTCCGGTCTTTCGGCGTCGGCAACAACGACACACCCACCACGACCGCCACGGCAAACAGCACAAACAGCCAATCCACTTTTCTCAATTTCATGTCGATGTCGCCTTCTGAGCGTCTGCCGCTTCGTAGGACTCCCGCAGAAGCTGCGCCACATGCTTTACGTCCGCCCTGCCCTTCAAGCCATGTTTTAATTGAATCATGCAGGCCGGACAGCTGGTCGCCACCACTTCAGCCCCGACCTGTTCGATCGCCCGGGCTTTCCGCTCGAAGATCTTCTGCGACGTATCGTAATCCTTCACCAGAAACGTGCCGGCGCCGCCGGCGCACCGGTCCGCATCCGGCATTTCCGCATAATCCATCCCGGGCAATCCTGCCAGAATCTTCCGCGGCTCTTTCGTGACGCCGGCGGCTCGTAAGTGGCAGGAGGAATGGTACGTCACGCGCTTCGTTCCGGTCGCGGCGGCGCCCATCGGAGGATGTTGCGGAGACCGGGCGACAAATTCTGCGATATGGACGACCTTCTTCGCCAATGCTTCGGCCTGCCTCCGCTCCTCCCCCTCTTCGAAAAGAGCCGGATAGTCCTTCAACATCAGCGTGCAGGAGGCACAGCCTGTCACAATCGTGTCATATGAAGCAAACGAGGCGAGATTAAAGCGCGCTCCTTCCCGCACTAGATCCTGATGTCCGTAGGTTTGAATCGGCGTGCCTGAACAGCGCTGTGGCGGCAGATCCGGCTCGACACCGTGCTTCCGCAACACCGCAATCACCGCCTCACCCACCCCGTCGTCGAAATAATTTGCGGCGCAGCCATGAAAGTACGCGACGCCTCCCGCAGCCGGTCTCGCGCCGTCACGGGGAACAAGGCCGGCATGCCGCTCCCGTAAATGGAGCGCTGCCAATCGAGGCAGCAGCAGGTCATGCGGCAATTTCGCCGTCGGGGCGAGGAATTTCATGATGGGGTTCGACACCCACTCCAGCACTCGCCGGAACATTGGTCGATCCCAGAAGGATTGCGTGTGTCCCAGCAACCGCAACACGGCACCGAAGGTCTTTCCCCTCGCCTGCCAACGGAAGATCAACCCCGCCAGCCGATTGGGATGCTCCGCCCGCTTTTTCAAGATGAGATCGGAGACATCGACGCCAGCCGGGCAGGCCGTCCGGCAGGACTTGCAGTTCAGACAAGACTCGACGACCCGCTTCGAGTTGAGATAGCTGTAGTCCTTCGACGTGACGATCTCAAACCAGCCCCGCGAGCTCATGTCTTCCGATTGAAACACGTCGTAGACCGGACAGACGGCATTGCACTTGGCGCAGGTCGCACAGGACTTGGAGAGCCTGGTGTAATCGATGTGCTCGGTGAACGAGGCCTCACTGATCTTGATACCGGGATTGAGCACACCGGCAGGATCGAAGCTCTTTTTCACCTGGATGAAGAGACTGTAGAGGTCGTCTCCAAACATCTTCCTCACATATTCGGCGCGAACCCGCCCATCGCCATGCTCACCGCAGATCGACCCGCCGAATCGATTCAGTACGGCGCTATGGATTTCATGGTATCCATGAACCATATTCTCGAAGTCGCTGGAATCATTGACGTCGAGCAGCGGGACAATGTGCGCGTTCCCATTCCCGATATGGCCGAAGATCGCCACCGGAACCCTCTGCCCCGCAAAGAACTCTTCCAGATATCGGATCAGTTCGCTGATGCGCTCGGCGCGCACGACCACGTCGTCAACGAAATTGATGGGCTTCTTGCGCGGATCAAACCGATAAAGCGTCGGGTACAAGGCCTTGCGGGCCTTCCACAGTTGCTCGCGCTGCTCCTGATCGAAGGCGAGCGTCAGGTCGGCGGCCAAACGGAAAGGCCGGCAGACCGCCGCCATGCGCCCGGCCTGCTCCCGGAGATCAACATCGACTGAATCGGCATCGAGTTCGGCCAGCAACGTGGCTGCCGCATCGACAGGAATGCCATGCTTCGCCCTCCCGATCAGATCCAGCGTATTGCCATCCATCACTTCGAGCGCACTGGGATGCAATGCGAGCAACTGCGGCACAGCCGACCCCACATCCTCCAGGTGCCGGAAATGGATGAGCGCGGTCAGGGTCGCCTTCGGCTTATCAACCAGACGCAAGGTCGCTTCGCTCACGACCCCGAGCGTCCCTTCACTGCCGACGAAGAGTTTGGGCAGATCGAGCTGCCCTTGGGCCAGCCCATCGACCAGCCCGAATAAGTTATAGCCGCAGCTGTTTTTGCTCACAGTCGGTCGTTTGGCGGCAATCAGATCGGCGTTTGACTGTGTCAAGGCCAGCAGGTCCCGGAGCGACGACGTCGAGGCAAGCAGCCCTGCCAGCGCCGGATCGCCCAACGCATACGACCGCGCCTCCAGCCACGCGCCTGACTCCAGACACACACGAAGCCCATGGACATTGTCCTTCACCGACCCGTAGCGGAGCGTGTGCGGTCCGGACGAATTATTGGCGAGCATCCCGCCGAGTTTGCACATTTCGCCGCTGGACGGATCGGGCCCAAAGAGCAGCCCCTGTCGCGCGAGCTGTTTATTCAACTCCGCCAGCACGATGCCCGGCTGAACCCTGGCCCAGTGTTCTTCCCGATTTACCTCGAGCAGGCGATTCATGCGGGAGATGTCGAGAATGATCCCACTACCGATGGCTGACCCGGTGAGATTCGTGCCCGCCGCGCGCGGCGTGAGCGGAATGCCGCGTTGCACCGCATAGGCGATGGTCGCCGCAATATCCTCCTCCGACTCCGCCAGCACCACCGCCTTCGGCTCCATGCGATAGATGCTGGCATCGACGGCATAGGCGGTCCTGGTCGGAAAATCGTCTTTGACCTTGTCGGTTCCAAGCGCCGCGCGAAGATCAGCGGCAATGGCGTGGGAACGATCCGGCAGAATGAGGGTTGGTGCACTCATGGCAATATCGTGGGGCATTCTAGACGCCCGGCCATTGGAGAACAAGAGCACGCTTGTTGGCTCAGCGGATAATCCCCTAGAATAGCGCCTTACTTAGGAGGTCTCATGTCCCACCCGCTGCTGTACCTGACCCGGCTCCTGCCGGAACCGGTGATGACCGCCCTGCGCAAACGGTACACGTTGGTGTCCGAACCGGCGGAAGACCACCTTCCCACCGACGAGGATCGCCGGAAAGGATTCGCCCAGGCCGATGCGGTGATTTGCACCCTGACCGATCCCGTCACAGATGCCCTATTGGCAACGGCTCCCCGCCTGAAGATCGTGGCGAACTATGCGGTGGGCTACAACAACATCGATGTGGCGGCCGCCACGCGGCGCGGGATTATGGTGACGAACACGCCGGATGTGCTGACGAACGCCACCGCCGATCTGACTTGGGCCTTGATGCTGGCTGTGGCCAGGCGCGTGGTTGAAGGCGATCGCTGGATCCGCTCCGGCAGCTGGCCGGGCTGGGCGCCCACTCAGATGCTGGGCACCGATGTCTCAGGGAGAACGCTGGGAATCATCGGAATGGGACGCATCGGCCGGGCCGTGGCGCGACGGGCAGCGGGATTCGATATGCGCGTGCTCTACACCAGTCGGCACAGACTCCCTCACTCCGTGCTCTATGCCGGATGGGAACAGGCCTCGCTTCAGAAGGTCATCGAGCGATCAGACTTCTTGTCGCTGCACGTGCCCCTCACTGAATCAACTCGCCACTTAATCGGGGCGCAGGAACTCGCCGCCATGAAACCGACGGCCATCTTGCTCAACACCGCGCGCGGCCCCGTAGTCGATGAGGCGGCGCTGTTGGGGGCGCTGCAACAAGGGACGATCGCCGGCGCAGGGCTGGATGTCTATGAGCGGGAACCGAAAATACAGGCCGGATTGGAACAGCTTTCAAATGTCGTGCTGCTGCCACATCTAGGTTCTGCGACGCAGGAGACCCGAATCAAGATGGGCCTCATCTGCTTAGAGAATATTGAGGCGGTCCTTGCTGGAAAAGCCCCCCTCAACCCCGTGGGCCAGCACTCTCGATCAGCTGATGATTAACGCCCCCTTCAGACATGACAACGCACAAGAGTATTCGGCCTGATTCCCCGAAAGATGTTCAACGCGGCCGTCCAGCAAGGTCGCAGCGAGCGAAGAGGCGAGGAGGTACACACCACACTTCGTGCGATCCGTTCGCCCCTCTATTATGTCTTGGCGAACGGAGAATACCCGTCGCTCCGTACCTCCGAGGCGCCATCTTGACGTTGAGCCTCTGAGCGAGGCAAGAGCGCCGCTGGCGGACGTTTTCAACAGCCCGCTAGCTGGCGAACCGAAACTCCGTGGGGGTCGGGCAATACTTCCCTCGAAGCGATTCCAACCGTTTCGGCACATCATGGAATGAAGGAATGGTTTCGTAGGTTTGTGCCGCCTGTTCCCACAATGACTCTGTTTCGTACAACATCCCGAGTTCATACCGTATCGCCTGGCCCTTCGCCCCTTGGCAGCGCGGATCCGACAACACCGCTTCAAGCCCCCGAATAGCCTGACGATACTGACGCTGATCCTTCATGCATACGGCGGTCATGAGACAGGAGTCGAGATAAAAGGAGTCGGATGCCTTCGACATCTGAAACTCGGCCAGCGCATCATCGTACAGTCCCATGTTCCTATAGGCCACCCCAAGTGTGTAGTGGGCCTCATAATCCGGAACGCTCTGCGGGGACACGGAGACCACATCCGACGCAACCGCGATGATCACCGGCTCCGCAGCCGGAATCGTCGGGATCTCCTCAACAGGCGGCACAACCGCAGCAACGGAAATCTCTGCTACCTGCACTCCATCAGAAGCGACCCCGCTGGCTACAGACAGCGGTTCGCATTCAAAGTGATCGGGAGGAGGCGTCAGATGATCGAATGAGGGAGCCGGCATGCCCTGCACAGCACCAACCTCCTCAGAATCAGCCGCAACCAGAGAACATACGAATTCATCCGAAGCCGCGCCAGGCATGGCCGCCCCCTGCTGAGAAGCAGATTCATCCCCGACTAACTTATAGCCATTCGCCTGAACGGCGTCGCCCTCTTGCGAAACCACCCCCGCCGTCAGGCTGCCATCGGCTGCAGGCCCGGTAACAGCGCTCTCGCCCGTTGCCGGCCCTCCCATCCTCGCCGCTAACCGGGCCACAAGATCCGACCCCGGAGCAAGGGCCTTCACTTTGTCGAACAATTCCTCGTGCAAACTCTCCATCCCCGGCTCGGGATGGGCTAACAACAACTCAACTGCCTTGGCATACTGCTCCGCCGCTGCCCCCGCCGCCCCTCGCTCCTCATGGAGTTCCGCATAGAGTTCCAGCAAAGGAACTGAATTGGGCTCGGCAGCCAGAAATTCTGTGATCAGCGCTTCGGCAAGCGGATAATCCTGCGCGCGCAACGCGGCTCCGGCCAGAAAGCGATACTCCCCGAGCGCCACCTGAATATCGCCGCGCAGCAAATGCAGCCGGGCCAGCAGCTGACAGACTTGCGGGTTCCCCGGCTCTCTAGTGAGCAACTGATTCAGGATCGCCTCGGCCCCGGCATATTGCTTTTGATCCATCCGGCGAGTGGCTTCGGCCAGAAGATCCAATGGCTCCATCGACTTCAGGGCCGGCGTGACCGGGCGACCGGAGGATTCTACCTGCTGGGAAGGCAGGCTTCCTGTTGCCGGACTTTCCACAAACTGCACCGCCTCGCTGTTCTTCGGATCAATCCGCAGCACAGCCAGATAGGCATCCTTCGCCTCATCATACCGCCCCTGTGCGGACCGCTCTCTCCCCAGCTGGAGATACACCTTTGTGGCTTCGTCCTGGAGATTTTCCTGAAGGCACAGCTCCGCGACACGCTGTTGGGCGTCAAGGTTGGAGGGATCCTGACTGACGATTTTCTTATAGATTTCGAGCGCTTCCTTACCCTTCCGCTCTTTGAGGTAATATTTCCCCACTGTCAGATAGTCTTGGATCGCGCTGCTGAGTAATCCACGTTCGGCATTGAGATCGCCGAGATGGCGATAGACATCGTAGCGGGTGGGATCGACTTTGAGGACCTTTTTGTAGGTGGCAATCGCTTTGAGCGTGGCGCCTTCCGATCGGAAGGCCGCCGCCGCCTGGAGGAATGCCGTCACGGCTTCGGCGACGCTGTTCCGTTTCAGATGGAGGTCGCCGATGGAATTATGCACGCTCCCGTCGTTCGGAACCTCCATCGCCAGCTTCTTCCACTCGGCGATGGCCGCATCATACTGGCCGCGAGTGGCCAGCGATTGAGCGCTGTGCAAAACCTTGCTACGGTCGAGAGCCAAAAGCCACTCCTTACACAGGAATACGCAAACGCTAACAGTCTCCCCCCCGTTTGTAAAGGAAATGGCAAAAAGCAAAGGGGCCTGCTTCCCCGAAGGAAAGACAGGCCCCCATGAAACGCGGACTCTCAGTCTGGCGCGGTTACGAAGCTGCCACGGCGGACTTCAGGACATTGGCGGCTTGCGGCCCCTTGGCCCCCTGGACGATATCGAATTCAACGTTTTCGCCTTCCTTCAGCGTCTTGAATCCATCCCCCTGCAACGCCGAGTAGTGGACGAAGACATCCTCCCCACTATCGAGCCGGATGAATCCAAACCCCTTCCGGTCATTGAACCACTTCACCGTTCCTTTTGTCTTCACAATACCCCCCTTTCCTCAACGACCACGCGCAGTTGCGTAGCCGGCTAGACTAGCCGTAGATGGACCCGGATACATGCGATGAAAAGAAATGGAGACTCGAGGAGAAGACGTGACGGGAACCTGCGGAAAAAGATTAATCACTCACGGAACCCATCGGTGAAAGAAAAACCGCGCTGGAAGTAACATAGCGACTCCCCCTTGTCAAGCAATACTTCATCCCCTTGCGCCATCTCCCGCGGTTTACAAGGCGGGACGACTCCCCTATAGTGGCGAAACAGTTCCCATAACGATTGCACCTGTGATTCTACGAACCCTGCTCGACCGGTATATTTTTACCGAACTGCTCTCCCCCTTTGGCCTGAGCCTCGGAGCCCTGTGCTTCATCATGCTCACCAGGGAGTTGCTCCGCCTCGTCGAACTCCTGGTTTCCAAAGGGGTCGGACTCTGGGCCGTGATGAAAGTCTTCGCCACGCTGCTGCCCTCTTTCCTGGTGCTGACGCTGCCCATCGCAGGCATCATCGCGTCGATCACAGCCTTTGGACGCCTCTCCTTCGATAAAGAGCTGGTCGCCATGCGCGCAGCGGGGCTGAGCCTCTTCCGTTTGACCCAACCGGTCCTTCTGTTCGCCATCTCCGTATTCGGGTTGACGCTCCTGCTTTCCCAATGGGGACAGCCATGGAGTTCGCTCAATCTGAAGAAGGTCGCCCTCAACCTCTTGCGCGATCAACTCGTCCTGGCGCTTGAACGCGGGGCCTTCAACGAACCGATCCCGAATGTGGTCATCTACATCCCCGACGACCGGTCAGGACAGTCCGCTACCGGCATCTTCGTCTCGGACGAACGGGCACCTGACGAACCGCGGATCATTGTCGCCGAAAGCTACCAGGTCTTGATGGACGCCGAGCATGAACAAGTCGCCCTCCGGTTGGTCAACGGCGTGATTCATAGCCGCCCGGATGTCGTCGATCAGTACCAGCAGGTCTCCTTTACCAACTATGATTTGAGGATGAATCTGAGTCAAAGCGGCTATGCCGCAACTGAAGAGCGCCCCACCTATGCCAGTATTCTGGCAACGCTGAATGCCACCCAATGGAAGGATCAGCAGGCCTTGCGCCGCCTGATGGAGCATTATAAAGATCTCGCCTTCCCGACCGCGTCGCTGGTCTTCTGCCTGATGGGCGTCCCGGTCGGCATTGTCTCGAAACGCTCGGGACGCATGGGGGGATTTGCCGTCGGCGTCCTGATCGTCGTCGCCTATTACATTTTGAATATCGCCTGCGAGTTTCTCGTCACGACGCTCATGATCTCTCCGTTTGCCGGAGCCTGGCTGCCGAATGGCCTCTTCACGCTCCTCACCATCTGGCTCTTCTTCAACATGAGCCGCCAATAGCCGCCATGACCATTCTCTTCCGCTATATCCTCCGCGAATACGCCAAGATTTTTCTCATGTGTTTCTCCGGTCTGATGACCATTTACCTCGTCATCGATTTCTTCGAAAAAGTCCGCCGGTTCCTTCGATATGACGCCAGCATGCTCGACGTGCTGAGCTATTTCGCGCTGAAGACGCCGGCCATCTCGTTCCAAATTACACCGCTGGCCATCCTCATGGCCACGCTCCTGACATTGGGCCTCTTTTCCCGGAACAACGAAATTACCGCCATGCGCAGTTGCGGGATCAGCCTGCCCTGGATCGCCTCTCCCTTTCTGATCTTCGCGATGGGCATCTCCCTCATCCTGCTCAGCTTCAGCTCGACCGTCATCCCCCTGGCGTCCGAAAAAGCGGAGCAGATTCGCCTCGTCAAAATCGAGAAGAAGCCGGCCCCCTTGGCGGTGAAGCCGCCTCGTCCATGGGCGAGAACCGACGCCAACACGCTGATGCACATTTCAGCGATTGAAATCGGCGGGGCCGTCCTCCACAACGTGCATCTCTACCACCTGCAGGATGGCTTCAGGCTGGACCGGATGACGGAGGCCGCCACCGCGCATTACACTCCGGAAGGGTGGGTCCTCTCACAGGGAAACCAGCGCCGCTTCAACCCGAACGGCACGGTGGCGCTGGTCGAGTTTACCCAACAGCCCATCGAACTCTCGCTCATCCCCGACGACTTTACCACCTGGCTGGCAGGAGACTCCGAAACGATGACGGCACGGGAGATCCGGCACTACCTGGCCCGTTTCAAAGGCGAAGGGTTCTCGTTCTCCCGTCTTCTCACGGATTATTACGGACGCCTGGCGTTCCCCTTTGTCACCCTCATCATGGTGGTCGTCGGCATTGCCTTGAGCCTGCGCCGAAGCGGGGTTCGCGGAGGGAGCATGGCCATGGGAATCGGCCAGGCGTTCGTCGTCGGCTTCTGCTACTGGACCACCCATTCCATCGCGATCGCCTTGGGGCGCGGCGGCGCGCTGAACCCGATGCTCGCCGGATGGATGGCCAATCTCCTGTTCGCAAGCTTCGGCCTGTACCTCCTGCTGAAAGTTCGGTACTAAGCGAGCCGGAGAGCGGTTGACTGCATGAACACCTTCCGGTAAGTAAAGACCGTTGACATTGTCTCAAGAGGAGCGAATCGCGTGACAGCTCGTGTGGTGATTACAGGACTGGGGGTCGTATCCCCCATTGGAATCGGCGTCAGTGCCTTCTGGAAAGCGGCATTGTCCGGCCGATCGGGCATTTCCGCCATCGACTCTTTCGACCCGTTCCCCATGGACGGCTACCGATCAAAGATCGCGGGCCAGATTCGAGATTTTTCCCCCGAGCTCCATATCGGCTCGCAACACGGCGACCGGGTGGACCGTTATGCCCAGTTTGCCCTCGCCGCCAGCCGCGAGGCTATCGCCGACGCCAGCCTGCGCATCGAGCAGGAAGCGCCGCATCGTGTGGGCGTGATTGTCGGGGCCGGCATGGGCGGCATGGTGATGGGCGAGCGCGAGATCACGCAACTCTACCAGTCCCAGAAGCCCCATCGAGTGCATCCCAACTTCATCCCGGTGATCACCCTGAATTCAGCCTCGGGGATCGTCGCCATGGCGTCAGGAGCGAAAGGTCCCAACCTCACGATTTCAACGGCCTGCTCATCCAGCGCCCATGCTCTGGGCCAGGCGCTGCAATGCATTCGCACCGGTCAGGCCGACGTCGTGATTGCCGTTGGAGCGGATGCCAGCATTACTCCCCTCGTCTTCGCCGGCTTCTGTTCGCTTCGCGCGCTCTCCAGCAAGTTCAATGACCAGCCTGAACGCGCATCCCGCCCGTTCGACCTGGCACGGGACGGTTTCGTAATGGGAGAGGGCGCGGGAGCCCTGATCGTCGAATCACTGGCACACGCCAAGAAACGGAAAGCGAGAATTTACGCCGAACTGTCAGGCTATGCCGCCACAAGTGAAGCCTACCATATGGTCATTCCCCGTGAAGACGGAGAAGAAGTCGCCACCACGATGAAACTGGCCTTAAAGGCCGCCGACGTCAGTCCTTCGGAAGTGGACTACATCAACGCGCACGCCACCTCGACCAGCATCGGCGACGCAGTAGAGGCGAAAGCCATCCGGATCCTCTTCAAGAATCGAGCGGACAAGATTGCCATCAGCGCAACGAAATCTCTGGTCGGACACACCTTGGGCGCGGCGGGCGCGATCGGCGCAATCGCGACGACCCTGGCCATTCAGTCCGGTCACATTCATCCAACTGCGAACTACGATGATCCCGATCCTGCCTGCCGTCTGGGCGGCATCAGCCGCTCTCCCCAGGAGCGCAAGATCAGAGCCGCGTTGCTCAATGCCTTCGGATTCGGCAGCAACAACGCCGCTGTTGTGCTCAAACAATTCAAAGCCTAGCACGCCCCTGCGACGAAAAAGGAACCAGCACCATGGCCCACCGTACCATCCTTGACAAGATTACTCAGGCGCTCGCGGACTATTTGAAACGGGACGCCTCGACGATTCAAGAGACGCACCATTTACGCGACGACCTGGGTCTCGACTCGATGGCGGTCATTGAATTGCTCTACAAGATCGAAGAGACGTTTGACCTCCAAATCCCTGACCAGGATCTTCCGGCCATGACCACGGTGGGATCGGTCGCAGCCTATGTCGGGAAGCGTCTGGCTCCCGCCAAGAGCGCACCGGCAGCCGAATCCGAACCGGCCACGGTCAAGAAGACTCCGGCGGCCAACCCAAAACGGGCCCAGGCCAAGAGGGCTCCAGCGGCCAAGCCTCAAAAACCACCGGCCAAACCGAAGCCGAAAAGGAAGGCCTGACCGATGGCTGCCTCAACAGCTTCGATTCAGCTGACGCTCACTCAGGTGCATCAACTGGTGGGTGGCGAGTTGCACGGCGACGGGAATACGCAGCTCACCGCTCTTGCCGGGCTGAGCGACGCCAATGCGCACTCGCTATCGTTTATTGCCAATGACAAAGCCGGCAAGACTCCCGGCGCCGGCAACGCCGGAGCCCTCCTGGTTCATCGCCATCTGGCAGAGCTTCCCGTGCCTCAGATTGTGGTTGCCAACCCTCAACTGGCATTTGCCCAGACAGCTCAGAAATTCTTTGTCGCTTCCGCCCCCCCGCGAGGCATTGCCGACGATCTGGTACGGGGTACAGCAGTCGAGATCGGCGCAGACGTCTCCATCTGGCCCTTCGTCGCATTGGGGGACCGCGTCACGATCGGGGCCCGAGTGACCCTCTATCCTGGGGTCTTTGTCGGATCAGGCGCGACTATCGGAGATGATTCGATCCTCTACCCCAACGTCGTCGTGCGTGAAGGCTGCTTGATCGGCAAGCGGGTTGTGATCCACAGCGGAACGGTCATCGGATCGGACGGGTTCGGCTACGTTCAGCATCAAGGGCGGCACCACAAGATCCCACAACTCGGCGGCGTGATCATCGAGGACGATGTGGAATTGGGCGCGAACGTCACGATCGACCGGGCCACACTGGGACAGACCGTCATTAAGACCGGCACCAAGGTCGACAACCTCGTACAGATCGCACACAACGTCACGGTCGGGGCGCACTCCATCATCGTCGCGCAGGTCGGTATTGCCGGAAGCACGACGATCGGCCGGCATGTCATGATCGGCGGGCAAGCGGGCCTGGCCGATCACATTTCGATCGGCGATCAGGTGATGATCGCGGCGCGGGCGGGGGTGAATCGCAGCCTGGAGCCGAATCAGATCGTCTCCGGTGCCCCGGTAATGCCCCATGAAACCTGGATGAAGGCCCAAGCCGTCATTCCCCGCCTTCCTGAACTCCGGCAACTGGTGAGAAATCTCGAGCAGCGCGTGGCAGAACTGGAAGGAAAACTGAAGCAGCCTCCCAAGCAGATCCCGAAAAAATCGTCACGCCATTCAAAGCGGTAGGTCTTGCGGAAGCTCTACACCCGTCCACGCCAGAAAAACAGCCTTGCCCAATAGAAACCAGCCCACGGCAAGAGCAAGGCCGGCACACCGTCCACCTGCCCCATCATAGTCGCAAGCCACGAGGATCCCAGGATCAACGCCGTACCCAGGAAGTACGCGCCGGGAATAAGCTGCCGGCCTTGATGGTCTATGGATGGAAGATCTGCGTCTTTTTTGACTTTGCTCCCCTTCTTTGCCGTGGCCGTCCTCATCCTGGCGGCAAGTACCTCAGGAAACTGCGCAAGCAAAAACTGATGATAGCGTGTTTGGGCGATGCCCATCAACACGCCAAGCACAATCAACCCCGTACTTTGATAAAACGTCCCCCACGTGTAGCTGTCGGTCGCAAGCAATTGATACCCCAGGCCACCGACGCCGCCGATCATGCAAATCAACCCCACAATCCCGGATGGAAGGAGGATGTACGATTTCACATAATCTTGAGCCTGCTGCACGATTTGTTCAGGTCGCGGTCTGGTAATCAGTTTTGGCACGGGATCCTCGCTGTAAAACGATACGGTAATGGAAGTGAGCCGGAGCCGATTATAACGATCCCGTGATGATCTTGAAACCGTTCATCATCGGATACAACGGACAATCCGATGCCACCTACACAGCAATATGACGCGATCCAGTCTGCACAACTGTCTTACGTCTGACCTGCAGCTTGCCATGATTGCGTTGAACATCCGATAGTTCCGGCTGGTAATTTCTCATCGGAAGATGGTGCCGAGAAAAATCTCTTCAGCGAATACCGTACCTCGTCTATTCCGGCAAGCCTGTCGTCTGGAGTACACATCCGCGCCAATAACGCGTTTTGCATTTCGGACAAGGCACGCCGAAGCCTGTGTCCACAAAAACTGTGTGCGACCTGTGGATATCCGTGTGGATGGGGATGGAAGATCTTTCCCGGACGCGCTTCCTACCAATACGCCCAATTATTAGGCAGACTTTTAGTCGATTTAGCAGAGCGATCAGATGCGTCGGCCGGCTTGGCCATCACGCCACAAGCTGTTGGGCCCCACAATAACATCGAGGAGTTGTGCACCTATTCTGAAAGATACACTCCGCAGGGGAGGATAGGTTCCTCATACAGATCAGAGAGCTGAGGCATTTTCCTGTTTGTGATGCTCCTCGCAAGCTAAGCGATCGATCGCCGCCACGATCCCTGCCAGAGCAGCTTCAAACTCACGGAATGATTCATGGCACTCTCCGACCGCCTGGCGAAAAAGAGGAAGCGCCTGAACTGCAAGTGCTTCGATCTCTTCCATGCGGGAGCTAGATGCCGCCGTCACAAGACGGATCATTCCATTGAATACAGAGTCATAGAGAGGCGTTCGATCAATTCCTCCAGAGCACGAAGCAAGCTCGGCGAGTGCACGCTTTATATGCCCCAGACATTCCCGAGCTTCAAGAATAAATGCACTAGGATTGCTGTTTTCACCGGACCCATCCTGCCGATCCTGTCGCGGTGCCGACATACTGCCATCTGCTTCCGCATTGGAGGACTCCTCCTCCTTTGTCTGCACAACGCCTTGAATGGCCAAGGCAATCACATCAAGACTCTCCAGCAAGGAGGAAAACTGATCGGAAGCTGACCCAGGCTTGGCAGGAAACGGTCCGTCAACCGCATCGATTTCCGAATCAAATATGACGTCCCCGACAACCGGAGGGTTCAGTGCTTCAATGACAGCCACGAGCGGGGTCAGGCTCAAATCAACCTGACGGCTCGCATGTCCATCCTCTAGCCGGGACTCATCCACCTTCACAATCGGCCTCAGCGGATACCGTGGATTGCTCCCCACGACAAGGCCGGTTTCTCCGGTCGTCAATCGAACCGTGGTCCCCAGCGGATACACCGACAACTGTTCGACCAGCGCCTTGATGATCTCTCGCGGAAAGGTCAGGCGTTCTGCGACCATCAACTCCTTCATCGCTTCGTGCGGGAGCATCCGGCGTCGATAGGGCCTCTCGCTGATTAGCGCATCGAACACATCCGCGACCCCGATAATCTGAGCCATTTCGCTGATCTGTCGGCCTTTCAACCGGTTTGGATAGCCCAAACCGTTCGTGCGCTCATGCGCCTGCCGCACCAACTGAGCCAGCCACAGATACTCAGGCCCGACCCGCTTGATGACCCCGTATCCTAATTCGGGATGTTGCTCAATGACCATCCGTTCTTCCGGACTCAGACGCCCCTCTTTCGTAACCAGTGATCGGGGCACCGCACACAATCCCACATCGTGGACAAGCCCGGCCAGGGCCAGCCGCTCCAACTCCTTGCCAAAATAGCCCAGCCTCATCCCCATTTTGGTCGTAACAATCGCCACGTTCAGGAGATTTGTCATGAGCGGATCACCGGCCGGGCTCGACAATGCCATCACAATCAATTCATCATTCCGCGTCAGCGAGGACACCAAGTCCATGGACAACGACGTCAATCGATCGAGACAAATGTGATCTTGGCAGTGAACTGCCGACGCCAACCGCGTCAATTCTGCTTCAGTTTCCCGATACCACGGCATCGACATCCGGTCCCTTCTGTTCATGCTCACTTCCCGTTGCACACCACTCGCTCGAAGCTCATACAGCAGCACCCGTTTCCTGCAACCGACTTCCCCCCACCGCTACCCATCGACAGACCCGTGCGTGCCAGCATGGAGATGGACCATCTAGACCGCCGGCAAAAGGGCGTCGATCGCGTCCCGCTCCATACGGCCGGCCTCGGCCCACTCCTGAGCCTGACCCAGTATGCCCCGGAGCCGCTGTTCCACCAATTCGAACTGCCTGGCTTCCGGCAGCACACGCCGCTGCGTCACAATTGTCAGAAAGCTCTGCAATCCCATAAAGAACGTCATGGCCTGCAGAGCATTGACCTGTTGCGAGGCCGCCCATAACGCGTTGACCTGGTCCACCAGGGCTTGCCCTTCACCCGTCGACATCCCGTCCGATTCCCGTAATCCGCGACTCATCTGTGCCACGCCATCGACCACCATCGGCCCCTGTTGCTGAACCGCGTCCAAGAATGTCTGCTCGGCGTCAGCCACGCGGATGAGAAAGCTTCGCAGTGAATGCGCGTCGCATTCCGTCACACCGGTTTGTATCAATCCTTCTATTTGGGCAATCAACGTCCGCGTTACATTGCGCGCCATGTCGGTCGCCCCGGTTTGGCGCGATAACAAGCTCTGCAGCGCGGCCAGCAAATCCGATGTGGACATCGTGGCGGGCACCGCTTCGGAGCAGACCGATGACTCGGCATCGAATGTCACACCGGTTGCGCGAGTCAATGCACTGTGAATGTGTCCGAGTTGTTTACAGAGGGCAAGAAAGGCGCTTGCGGACAACGCCGCAGCCGGATTTTCCACCGCTTCGACAAAAGACAGTGCGGCGAAACTGGCCTGTTCGATCTCACTGAGACTGATCATGGCGGCCGACCCACCAAGATTCGTGAGACCGGCCTTCATGGTTTGGGCGAGTTTGGTATGGCGGTCTGCCGGCGGCCCCTGCTGCAGTTCATCCAGCGCGACATGAATCTGCTGCAACCACTCTTGCGCCTCTTGGACAAAGAGAGTAATCAGCTCCTTCTGAAATTCATCATCTGCATCGACGGACATCGTACGTAGTCCCCTGCGAAGCACAGGTCAGGCGGGAAGTCCGGTCCGGCTGGTCAAGCCCGTCCCTTACCATTGCCCAACTGGGAAGCCAATCCTGCGATCTCACCGAGTTTGCGGGCCATGTCCTCAAATCGTTTGGTGGCCTGCTCAGCGGCGTGCTCAGCTTCCGCAACTCGCCGGGTCAATAACCCGTTCCGATCCCGCTCGGTCGCAAGGAGCCCTTCCACCTCCTGCATTTTGGCGGCAGCTTTTTCCAGCTCCTCAACCCTGGCCGTCCCTGCACTGACCCTTTGCGTCATCTCTGCCAATGTACTTTCAAGCTCCGCTACGCGTGCGATGCTGCGCTCTGCTGTCGCCAGGCGCGCACTCAATTCCTCCAGACGAGCCCTGTCCTCCGTCAACGCGGTCTCCGCGGCTTTCGCTTGCAGTTCACAATCGGCCGCGCGACGTTCCTCTCGCGCCAGCAGCGCTTCCAATTCCTTGGCACGAGCCGCCGCCTTTTCCAGCGCGGTTAATTGCTGCACCAGTTGGGCCGCCGCCGCACGTTCGGCTTGCAGCGCCTCTTCCAGCGCGTCAACCTGAGCCGTCGCCTTTTGAAAATCGGTGAATTGCTCCCGATACTGATGCGCGGCTGCCCGTTCAGCTTCCAATGCCGACTGCAGCTCCTTAACCTGCGCCTGCACCTGCTCACCCGAAGCGACTTCCACCCGCAAAGCGGCAACCTGCTGTTGCTCCTCAAGCAAGGCGGCCTCCAGCAACGCCGCCCGCTCGGAAAGCGAACTGAGTTCCGCCACTCGCTGACGCTCGGACTCCATGGCGCCTTCCAGCTCCTGGGCGCGTCCTGCCACCGCCTCCAGTTCGGAGACACGCCTGGCGAGCCCGTCCGCTCGGTCCCGCTCGGCTTTCAATTGTGCGTCCATCTCCTGCAGCCGAGCTGCCGCTTGCTGATACGTCTCCAATTGCTCTTCGGTAATCCTGGGACCGGCCCAGGGTTCAGCCGTAACAGCTGCGGCGGGCTGAGGAACAGACGGCGCCGGCCGGGCGGCAGGCGTTTGACGCTTGGCGATGAGTTCTAGCACCCGATCTTTGAGCGAGGTCCCCTGAAAGGGCTTCTTCAACACCCCGTTGGCATGGCATGACTCGGCTTGCCTGGTCACGTCCTCATTCACAATACCCGAAATCAGAAGGACCGGGGTTTCCGCCAACGCGGCATTGCCGCGAACGAACGCGCAGACTTCGTACCCGCTCTTGTCGGGCATAATCACATCCGAGATAATCACATCCGGGTGCTCTTTTGAGAGGTACGCCAAGGCCTCTTCGCCATTCGCGGCCAAGGTAACCCCGAGACCGGCCTCAGTGAGCAACCGCTCGGCCACTTTCCTGACTGCAATGCTATCGTCCGCCACTAGGATCTTCGGCATACCGGCTCCCTTCTACCGCCATCCCGCTTTGAATGCGTCTTATGCGTTTCCTAATCGTGCGAGAGAAATGATGGGGATTTCGTCGAACCCCACTGAAAACGTCCCCGCAGCAGGAAATTCGTTCCCCTGATACGGGCGCACCGAGGCCACATCGAGGGTATGCAGGCTAGGCATCTCCTCATCGATGCAAATGGCCATCGGGCCCCACGGTTGCTTCGCGAGCAGGCACAACGTGAACTCCCCTTGCACCGTCACCTGCAGCAATCCGGCTAAGTTGAATACCGGAAAGACGCCGCGGTCCTGTCTCACCACCGCCGACACAAACGGCGTCCGACTGGGAACCGGAAGGCTCCCTGTCCACGGGGAGATTCCTCCGACTTCATCAGTCCTTGCCGCCAACCGCCGTCCGCCAACCGTAAACACCAGGAGGTGACAGGAGCGGGGCTCAACTTTTTGCTGCCGACCGACCGTTCCTCTCAACATGACATGCCTCTCCCGACTGCCGGCGCCGCCGTGTTCGACACGAGCGACTGACTGTACCCCTGGGACACACGCCCCGAAGACGACAGGGCTTCAGCCCCCCCCAAGAGCCACTGGGTTTGCAGCACGATAGCCACCCCCTCGCCAAAGAGCAGCAGTCCGCCATACCAGCCTCGCTCCTCCCCGCGAAACTGACGCGGAAGGGGAAGTACCCGCCGTCCTTCACATTCGATCAGGCCATGGACAGAAGCCACTCGCACGCTGGCCCGCGCAGTCCCCTGTGCCAGGAGAATCACTCTCGTATCCGGCCCATCCTCCTCCGGAACAACTCCCAGTCTGGCGGCCAGATCCACCGCCGCATACAGCTGCCCCTGTACCATCGGGGCCTCGATCGAGCCACTCTCTGCGATCGTCAGGAGACCCGCTACGGTTTCAGCAGAGACCGCAATCCTCATCGCGCCGACCGTCGCGATGAGATAGCGATCCATCGACACCAGCGAGCGAGTGCCTGCTCCCTGTCCACGCAAACTCATGCCGCAGCCTCATCAGCCATGGGTTCCCGCCTCCCTGCCCACAACAGATCCTCCATCGGCACCGTTCGCACTACTGGCGGACGATCTGCGCCTGCCCCACCCACCGTTCCACTTCCTGCAGCAGCGCACGCTCTTCAACCGGCTTTGCGATATACGCGCTGGCCCCGATGTTAATCGCCATTTGGCGATGTTTGTCTCCCGCACGAGTGGTCATCACGACCACCGGAGTCTGCTGCGTTTGCGAACGGCTCCTCAGAGCCTGAATGACTTCAAACCCGTTCAGCTTCGGCATTTCAAGGTCCGTAATAATCAACCGGTACGCCTGGGCAGAGGCCTTTCTCAAACCGTCCTCCCCGTCCACCGCCGTCTCGACTTGATACCCCGCATTCTCCAGCATCCGTCCGACGAATTTGCGAATACTGAGGGAATCGTCGATCAGAAGAATCGGGGCGAGAATCTTCTCTTCAGAGGCCGCTCCATGCCCGCCCTCGTACTCCGGGAGCAACGTGGATTCCGTCACGGTCGTCACTGCCAGCGATTCCTTCGATTCGCGGGCGAACAAGCGGCCCGGATCGATGACCAGAATAACCCGTCCTTCAGGATCGATCGTGGCGCCGCCGAAGAATGATCGCTCCATCGGCTTCAACGCCCCCAGCGTCTTGATGACGATTTCCTGGCGCCCCAGCAACTCATCGACCGCCAGCCCGACCGGACCGGAGACGGTCCGCACAATCACCACGGGCATGCTGCTATCCACCGTCCCGACTTCACGACGCAGCAGATGGCGGAGCGAATAGAGATCCACCGCGGCTTCACCGATGTGCAGCATGGCACGATCGCCCATATGTTGGAGTGATGCGGCAGTCGGCATCGTGACCTCGCGGACACTCGGCAGCGGAATCGCATACCGCTCAGACCCTGCGCGCACCAACAACGCGGTGGCAATGAGCAGGGTAAGGGGCAAATCAAGCGTAAATTTCGTTCCGACGCCGGGAACCGATTCGACGTCGATATGCCCGTTCATCCCTTCGATCACTCGCTTGACCACATCCAGTCCCACACCGCGCCCGGCCTGGTCGCCCACTTTGTCGGCGGTTGAAAACCCTGGGGCAAAGATACACTTCAAGACTTCGGCATCCGGCATGGACAGCGCCTGCTCTGCCCGCACCAGCCCCAACTTCACCGCCTTCTCACGAATCCTCTTGAGATCGAGGCCGGCGCCGTCATCTTCCACTTCGATGATGATCGAGTTCCCGCGATGGGCCGCGTGCAGATACACGGTGCCGACCGCCGGCTTGCCTTTTGCCAGCCGGTCCGCGGCAGACTCAATGCCGTGGTACACCGCATTGCGGACGAGATGCACCAAGGGGTCGACCAATCGTTCCACGACTCCGGTATCCACTTCAGTGTGTTCGCCCGAGGTCACAAGGGACACCTCTTTTCCTGAGGCGCGGGCTATTTCGCGAATCGCCCGTCGGAACCTGGTGAACGGCGTGCCGACGGGCACCATGCGGGCGCGAGCGATCTCATCCCGCATACCAAGCGTCAACTGTTGCAGCTGGCTCATGTCGTCATGCGACCGCCGGATCGATCCGCTCAGTTGCGACATGGACTCGGAAATGTCCGCAGTCACTTCGCTGATCCGGCGGGCCAGAATATTGAAATCGTCGTATTTGTCAAATTCCAGACTCCCGAAATCACTGAGCCCGGCGATTCCCGGCCCGCTCGGCTCCGACGGGCTCGACGGCGCCGTCGGAAATGTGAAGGTGTGCTTTTCTTCAAACGACTGGACGGCATCCACCAGCCGGGTCTTGCATGCCAAGACCTGTTGAGACAGTTGTTCCAGGACCCGCAAGCGTTGCTCTAAGCGGCCACGGCCGATCACCAGCTCGCCGACCAGATTCAGCAACCGCTCCAACCGATCCCGGCTGACACGGATGACCTCTCGATCCTCCGAGGTCTTTCCATCGGCAACCTTAGCCTGCGCTGGCGCCTCCTGGTTTCCGCTGCTCTGTTGCGCCGATGGTTCAAGCGATTCAGCCGTCGCCGGCACCGCAGCCTCTGATGGAAGCCCGCCCTCATGCAGGCATTTGAGTTCGGACAGCGCCTTCGCAAACCGCTGTTGCGTGGAGGCCAGCATGGACGGATCGCGTCGCATAAGCACACGCACCACGTCGATCGAGCGGAGCAAGAGGTCGGTGTGGCCCGGCAATACAGCCATTATCCCGTCGCGCACCGCCCCCATGAAATCTTCCACATGGTGAACGAGGTCGCCGATCGATTGGAATCCCACGGTATACGCGGACCCCTTTAACGTGTGGGCAGTACGGAACAACTGATTAATGAGTTCCGCATTGCTAGGATCCTTGTCCAGCTTGAGGAAATTTGCCTCAAGTGTCTCCAGATACTCTTGGGCTTCAGGAGCGAAATACGACAACACCTCCGAGTCCAGCTGAGGAACGAGGTACTCGGGAGAAAGGCCCGGCAATGGCTCCTCCGCCCCTCTCACCGGCGATGTCACTTGATCCGGCCCCGACACTTCAGCGGCGGCTGCGGGCTGGGCGAGGGGCACAGACACCTGAGGACCCATCACCATCGCCTCTCCGTCCCGAATCTGACGCAAGCGGCAGATTGTCGAGGGCACTTCCTGCTGAAGCCGCTGAAACTGGTCGGGATCCCGGCGCAGCAAGACCCGAAGCGTATTGACCGCCCGCGTCATCCCTTCAAAGAGCTCATCAGTGAGCTGTCGCCGTTCCTCCCGCACCGCAACCAGACATTCTTCCATCGGATGAGCCAGATCGCCGATCACGGCAAATCCGACTGTATAACCGGACCCTTTAAGGGTATGCGCCGTCCTGAAGAACCGGTACATCGCCTCATCGTCTGCCGGACGCGCCTGCAGGGCGCGAATCAGACTGTCGATCGTATCGAGATACTCAACCGCCTCCGGGACAAAATAGGACAATACCTCCTCATCCAAATCGGGAATCAGGTACTGTCGACTCAGCGGCTCCGCCTCGGGATTGCAGGCTGGTCTGGCTTCGAGCTGAGCAGCGGATACCTGTCGCCCCGTGGACTCCTCGTGAAGAAAGCCGGACGACACGACCAGACACCGTTCAATGGTGGCCTGATCTTCTGCCCCGCCTTGCCCGATAACATCGAGTTGCGACTGCACGGCTTGAATAATTTCCCGCATCGCCCCTACGGCGCGTAGCCATTCGGACCCGGAGATAGACTCCGCCTGCTCGCACAGCGCTTCCAGTCGTTCCCCCAGCTGGGCAATACCCTGATACCCGTAGAGCGCCGCCGCACCGCGAATACGATGGGCCACGATGTAGTGCCTTTGTAGTTGCTGGGCACTGGGCACCGCTCCGTCCACCGGATGGAGCGCCGTCTTGAGCGTGGCCATCCCATCCGACGCTTCAGCCAGGAAGATGCCGATCAGATTCTCTTGGTCGAATTCCGCGCTCATCCGAATCCCTTCTTACCCGGAGAACGCATGGTTCTCCGGGTAGTCTGGTTAGGCCAGTTTGAATTGGGACACCGACGCCGTCAGACTCTCGGCCAGCTTGGCCATGTCTTCGACGGTCATGCGCGCCGAGTCCGTCGCCTTCTGGGTGGCCACGGCACCGCCGGTGAAGTCCTTGATCGATCGACCCACTTTATCCGTCGACGCCGTCTGATCGGCGGCCGACGACGCAATGCTCTGGGCCAATTCGGCGGAGCGTTGCGCGATCGTGGAAATTTCCTTAAACACGTCGCCCGTGCGCAGGGCCGAGGCGGATCCCGCTTCCACGGCCTGGGTTTCATGTTCCATGGCCACCACGGCATCCTGCGTTTCACTCTGAATGACTTTGACGAGGTCGGCAATTTCGCGCGTCGCTTGCGTCGAACTTTCGGCGAGTTTTCTGACCTGGTCGGCGACGACGGCGAACCGCGCTCCGGCCTCTCCGGCGCCGGCGGCCTCGATGGCGGCGTTGAGCGCCAGGAGGTTCGTCTGATTTGCAATGTCTCGAATCGTCGACACGATTTGCGAAATTTCCAGGGAGCGGTCGCCGAGGGCCTTCACCTGCTTCGACATGCGTTGCACCGCTGCACGGATGCTCTGCATGTCCTGCACGGTTTCCTGCACCGCGACACGGCCTCGTTCGGTGGCCTGCAACACTTGGCGCGCCGATTCTGAAGACGCCCCGGCGGTCTCCGACACCTGACGCATCGAGGCCGCCAATTGTTCGACCGCGCCCAGGGCCTTGACCGACTCATCGGCTTGATGTTTGGCCGTCCCGGCCATCTGTCCGGCGTTATCACGCAACGTCCCTGCTGACTTATTGACGCGTTCCGCCGCTTCGCGGACCTGGCGCATCAACTGCGCGAACCGCTGAATCATGAGGTTGAAACCGTCGGCCAAGTTTCCGAACATGTCGGCCGTCACTTCACCGCGCTTCGTCAGATCCCCCTTACCGACATCAGACACCAGCACGAGAAACTGCATCAACCGCTTTTGCATGATGTCTCGTTCTTCCTCGGTGGATACCAGGGCTGTGATTCGATCCAACATGGAGTTGAACGCTTTGGCCATGTGGCCCACCTCGTCGTCGCTCTCGAGTTTCGCCCGGGCCTGCAGATTACCCGCCGCGGCTTGCTCAGCGACATCGGCCACATGCACAATGTTGCGGGCGATATATCTCGCCAGGAAATACCCGATCGCACCTCCCACGATGAGGGCCAGAAGCCCTCCCAAAAGCACAACGTTCGTACGATACGCGGCCTCCGCCTGCCCGTTGTCGTTCAGATCCTTCGCCACTTCCCGAATGGTCGTCATCAATTCCCGCACCCGAAGCGTCGCCGTGCTGTACTTGTTCGCCACTTCGACGTTAAGCGCCAAGTTACCCAGGTCCCGCATGCTTTGCTTCTGATCGTCGGACAGCCCGCTGGAAAAGCTGTCAGCGAAGGCGCTCACCGCACCGTCCGTCGAGGAAAAATATTCAGCCAGCGCAGTGCGGAGCGCTGCGACGTCCTTCGCCTCGCTGCGCCCCGTCGACGACTCATGCGCTTCATTCGCCTGATACGATGACAGCGGGCTCAAGGTCTCTTTCTTCAATTCCGCGAGCGGAGCGATGGCATCCTCGAAATCGCTCTTGCGTGTTTGACGCCCCGCGTTCAGCAGCGCATCGTGATACAAGCCCAGGTTGGTACTGCTCACCCCGGTATTTGAAAGCGCCAGGGTCGATCCGTGGTAAATGTTCTGCAACTCGCCTTTCAGACGGTTCAAACCGATCAAACCGACCAGACCGACCAGGATCATGATCGCCCCGACCGCCGAAAACCCCATAATGAGCTTCGGCAGCGTCTTCAGGTTTCGAAACCATGACTGCACCGAAAACCCCGACTTACCGTTCCTCGCCATACCGTCCTCCTCTCACCCCTCGAGGTGATCCTTCCTGACCAGACCGTTAGAGACTCTCGTGACAGTTTGTCCGCGTCGCGCGCGTTTACTCGGCTACCCCTTCAACACAGGCCAACAATTTAGATACGTCCATCACACTGCTCATGCGCTCCTCGATTTTTGCCAGGCCTGAGACAAACGGCCGAGTTTCTGCCAGTCCCCGAGATGCGGCACTTACAAGATCGTCCGAATGAATCGTCCGGATCTCCGGCACCTCATCGATCAGGATCCCGACCTGCTGCTGCCCGTGCCGCAAGACGACCGCGAATTTCTGATCTCCGTGCGACGACACGCCCAGGGACGGGCGCAAGTCCGCCAAGGGCATCACCGTTCCTCTGAGATTCGCCACGCCGACCAACATCGCCGGCATGCCGGGCACGGGCGTCACAGATTCCGGTTCGAACACTTCTCGAACCTGGCGAAGATCGACGGCAAACAGTTCTCCCCCGAGGCTCATCAGGCAAATGCGAGAGGAGACCGTGGCCTTTGCTCGTCCGGTCTGGTCCGGAGCCGTATCTGGTACCTGTGCGAGTTCGAGAGCTGGTTCCATATCGCTTCCTTCAAGAATGTCCGCTGGACGCAATCTTCCGAAGGGTTAACTCATGGCCCGCTTCACCGCGGCGAGCAGATCCTCAGCCTTGAAAGGCTTGACCACATGGCCGTTGGCCCCTTGCTGCTGGCCCCAAAACTTGTCGCTCTCCTGCCCTTTAGAGGTGCAGAGCACAACGGGAATCCCCTTAAACCGGTCGTCATTTTTCAAATCGCGGCAGGCCTGGAACCCGTTGCGTCCCGGCATAACCACATCCATCACGATGAGATCGGGCTTCTCAGCCGCGATTTTGTCTTCGAGCTTGTCCGTATTCGGGAAAGACACCACCGTATGGTTGGCCGCCTTCAAATAGCCTTCGATCATCTGCAGTTCGGCATACGAATCATCTACGACGACAATCTTGCTCATAATGTCCTTCCTCCGCCTCCATCCGTGAATTAAATGACACACCCTATCGCATAGGGATGACCACGCTGATTGCGCCGGCGAGATCTCCCTCTTTCCAGCCTTCTTTCTTTGTTCCCGTGATATCCCGCTCGCCTTTCGGCCCGCCGTGACAGCTCAGGCAGGTGGCACCGGCGTATTCGGGGTCCATGACCCGCATCACCGGTTTCCCGCCGGCCATCGTAGCCTTGACATATTGCTGGCCCTTCGGATGCCGGGCATCGGCAAACATGTGCAACACTTCCGACTCAAAGTCATCCGGCTTGTTTCCCGGATAGCGATAGTCGATCCCGGTGAGCTTCAATCGAATCCCGGTCTTTTTGTAAAACTTTTCTCCTGCCTTCCGGCCGAACACGGCAGGGATGAATCCCTTGAAGCCCACCCCCTGCTTATTGATGACCGGTTGCCCATCGAGGACGACTTCACGTTCCGCCTCCAAGAGAGCCAGCAGCACGCCGCTTTGGGGTGCGCCATTCGGGCGACTCAGGTCCACGCGCGTCTTGGCCTTGAACTTCTCGATGACTTGTTGAGCAAGAAACTCATCGGTGAATCCCTTGTTGCCCTTGCTGGCATCGTTGATCAACTCTTGGTGCTCGGACACGACGGCGCGCCCGGCCTTCAGCAGATCGATCAACAATTCGGCCGTCTCGGCTTCATCGCCTGCTCGTACAGACGACGGCATTCCCATCGCCATCACACAGAGCCCCGCCCCTACAATGAGCGCCGCTATCTTCACGTTCATAGATCCCCCCTCCTTCGCGACCAAATCACCATTGGTCATGAGCAAGTGTAGCCGCTTATGCCAGGTTGGCAAGAAAACGGTTGGTTTTTACCATCCGTTACCTCACGTTCGCCGTCATCGCTGATTTGTTCACGCCCTGGTTTCAGGCACGAACATATGGAACACATCTACAATCGCAACTGTTGTGCCGCCATCGCCCCGGGACGGTTCTGACTGGGTCTTCCTGCCGCAAATGCTGTCACAGGCTGTGCAATCGGCCCACCGTGCTATCAATATCGGCAGGAACAGACAAATACTGAAGACCGGCATTTCCGGCGCATTGTTGCCCGCAGACAGACAATTCTTGTCACTTCAGGAGACGGATGAGGAACCCGGAGGGAGTTACGGAAATGAAGAACAACGCGGCAGCGGTATGAGAATGCAGCCTAAGAGCCCGGCTGGATCCGAAGAATGTCAATCTGACGGAGATGGCTGGCCAAATGGTCCGCCCAACGATCCAGTTCACGATCGAACCGGCGTGAGACCCTATCAGAAGCCTCCTCATTGATCGGCGGCCATCCCTTCCGCCGACGAACCTGATTCAACCAGGCCCGCCGGAAGCCCGGCTGATCGAACACCCCATGGATGTAGGTACCCCAGATGAATCCGGTGTTGTTCATGGCCCCATCCAGACGATCTGACCATGATGAACTGCTGTAGTTTGGACTGCCCGCAGGACGCACTTGGAAGCAGGGACGAGCCTCTCCGCGTTCCGTCTCACCCATATGAATATAGTACCCCCGGACGACACCGGCGGTTCCGGGGTCAAGATGCAGCGCCTGCGCCTCGACCAGGTGAGTGACTTTTGTCGGCAGCATCCTCGTGGTCACGTCCAGCCACCCAAATCCCTCCGCCACACCACCGGACTCCACCTCTTCGGGATCGGCAATGCTGCGCCCCAGCATTTGATACCCCCCACAGATTCCAAGTAACTCACCGCCCCGGGCAGTATGCGCACGGAAGGCCTCAGAAAAACCAGATTGCCGGAGATGGCGCAAGTCATCGATGGTGTTCTTTGTGCCGGGAATCACAATGATGTCGGCCCCGGGGAGATCGCGCGGTTCAGCGACATAGCGAAGGATCACATCTTCTTCGGCTGCCAACCGGGCAAAATCCGTAAAGTTGCTCATTCGCGGCAGCAGAACGACGGCAATGTTGATCCGATCCGGCGCAAATGCGCGGTGACGGGCTCGCTCGATCTCCACGCTATCCTCTTCGTCCAACACGAGGTCGCGCAACATGGGCACAACCCCGATCACAGGAAGTCCGGTCCGCTGCTCGATGAATGTCACCCCGTCCTCAAACAATGTGGCATCACCGCGAAATTTATTGATGATGATGCCGATCACCCGCTGCCTCTCCTGAGGAGCGAGAAGATCCAGCGTGCCGATGACCTGCGCGAACACGCCGCCGCGATCGATGTCCGCCACCAGCACGACTTGTGCGTCGGCCAGTTCGACCATGGACCAATTGGCTAAGTCGCGATCCCGCAAATTCATTTCTGCGGCGCTCCCCGCTCCCTCGATGACGATCAACTCATGGCGGTTCGCCAGTCGTTCGTAGCTCTCCCGCACGCGCTCGGCCAGTTCCGCCCGCTGCTGAAAATAGGTTCGGGCTTCCGCCTTCCCCCACACCTTCCCTTGCACAACGATCTGCGCGCTGCGATCCGACTCCGGCTTCATCAAAACCGGATTCATGTCCGCATCGGGGTCAAGTCCACAAGCCTGCGCCTGCAACGCCTGCGCCCGGCCGATTTCGTTCCCGTCCGGCGTGACATAGGAGTTATTCGACATGTTCTGCGCCTTGAACGGAGCAACCCGTACCCCGGCTCGCAGGAAGAGCCTGCACAACCCGGACGTCAGCAGACTCTTCCCGACATCCGATCCTGTCCCCAGAACCGCCAATGCACGTGCCCTCATGTGTGCCGCTCCTGCCACTTCTCCGCCTTGGCTAAACCATGAGTGATGCAGCTGGCCACAACGTGTCCGATGAGTGCCCCGATGACCCTATGGGTTCCGCTATATCACGGCACTCTGAAGCGAGGTATTGGCCAGCAAGAACATGATCCGTCCTGACACTACCGCCGTCTTGTGTAGGGGATTACATGGTTTTCCCTGCGGTATCCCGCTCCCAGAGAAATTCCGATTCACCCTGCGTTTTGGCCACCCAACGAGCCAGAACGAACAACGCATCACTGAGCCGATTCACAAACTTGATGATCAGGGGATCGACCGGTTCTTCCCGTGACAGCCGCACACAGAGACGCTCGGCCCGGCGGCAGACCGTCCTGGCCTGGTGTAGAAATCCGGACACTTTCCCTCCCCCCGGCAGGATAAATTCCTTGAGCGGCTCCAGATCTTTCTGACAGCGATCAATCAGTTTTTCTAATCGCGTGACATCCTTTGCCGCCACCTGCGGCATGTCCTTAAAGGTTTGGCCCGGTGCCGTAGCCAGAATACTCCCCACATCGAAGAGTTTGTTCTGTACCCAGCGCAATTCCTCTTCGAGGAGCGCCGCTGCAGAATACTCATCCACCATATCGGCATTCATTGCGCGCACGACCCCGATTGATGCATTCAACTCATCGACCGTTCCATAGACGTCGACACGCAGACTGTCCTTCCAAACCTGCTGTCCGCCGGCCAATCGTGTCTTCCCCGCATCACCCGTTCGGGTATAGACCTTCGTTATGCGCATTGTTGCCTCCTCCTCTGTCGCTCGAACTGAAACTGCCAGCGCTCATAATCCCTCGAAACGGTAGCTGAGTCCTCCGTAGATCGCGAACGTTGGCGCAGGCATCACAAATTGCTCCAGGCCCCCTCCTCCCGTGAGCGTGTTGGATGCCATGGTACCGGAGGTGAAGTATTTTTTGTTAAGGATATTGTTGAGCAACAGAAAAGCGGTTAGCCGCCCCCCTGGAACCAGTCGCTCGTAGGCAAGCCGGCCATTAAGCAGAAAATAGTCTGGCAGGCGCGGGTGCACGTTGGCTTCATCGTTCAGATAATACTGCGACCCGACGTACAATCCTGTCAGAGATATGGTCGTCCCATCCAGAGGATGAACGTTGCCAGTCACGCTCAATCGGTTCTTAGGGACGAGCGGAATGGTACTTCCCGGCATGACCGACTTCGTCGCGGAAATGTTGAACGTGGACTGGATGGTGGCTTCGGTAAAAGTGTAGTTGATGAGCCCGTCGAAGTATTCGTTGTATCGGCCTTTGAAGCTCGCCTCAATCCCTTGGCGGCTCGTCTTATCAATGTTGCGATTCAATCCATCATACCCTCCACTGAACACATCACAGTTGGTGCAGGTAAAATAGATCTCATTTCGAACATCGGATTGAAAGAGTGACAGGCTGGCCTCTCCCCAATTCCACAGCCTCGTCTTCCCCCCGAATTCAAAATTATTCGATGTAATCGGCTTCAATAACTGGTTCGACTGACCGATGACCGGGAAGAGTTCAAGAAAAGTGGGAACCCGAAACCCCTGACTATAATTAAAGTACACGCTGGCATCAGAATGGATCAGATACGTCAGACCGGCTCGCGGATTCGTCCGATAGAACGTCTTTGTGCCGACGCCGGGCGGAGTAAAGGTGTCCTCAAAGTCAGACGAAATTCTGTCTTGGTCGTAGCGAACACCGGCTGTTAAAAGCAATTGCGGAAGAAGGCTCAACGTATCTTGGGCGTATAATCCGAGAATATCCTCATTCGTGGCGGTCCTATTATTGAATGGTCCGAAGCCAGAGGTAGAGGCCAACCGACTCCCGAAATCATTTCGCTGCGCGTCAGCCCCGAACACCAAGTTATTGTGGTGCCCGAAAAGCGGAGTGTTTTGCGCTAGCTGGACTGTTCCACCCCACGATTGCGTGGTTGAAATGGTTTGGGCTGTTGAAAGAATAGACCCTGGGAAAAAAGGTTGCCCGACTCCGAACTGTGTTTGATCTAGTTGACGGTAGAAGCCGTTGACGTTCAACGAGAACCCCAGTGGAAGTCCTTGTCGTCCCGTCAGCCTCACCACGTTACTATTATTGTCGACGAAGTCACCTGGTGTAAAATTGGATCTCGGATTTACTACTGCCACACTCATGGGGAGCGTGCCTGCCTGAAACAGTTTGTCCGTCACATAGGTGTATGAGAGTGTGATATCGGTCTCCTCGGCCGGACGATAGCCGACCCTCCCATAGACACGCGAGATGTTGCCGCCAGAGTCGTTGCGGTATCCGTCTTCCTTCTCCTTGCCAAGATTGAAATAATAGTCGAACTTGCCGATTGGCCCGCTCGCGTTGATGGTATAGCGTTGGCGGCCCCAACTGCCGAACAAGGCCTCGCCTGTGACCTGGCGCTTGTCCCCGCCACGCTTCGTAATGATGTTGACGACACCTCCCAATGCATTTTTCCCATAAATCGTGGCGGGGCTGGGAATAATTTCGATCCGTTCAATCGTGTCAAATGGTATCAGGTCGAAGTTGATAGTGTTGAAATCTGGCTCGTTAATCCGTTGACCATCCACAAAAACGCTCGTGGAAGGTGCCGGCTGGCCGTTGAACCCTCTCAGATCAATGGTCTGTTGGAATGCATTACCGACCAGATCGTACATCACGATACCGGTGGCTCCCTGAATCGCCTCCTGGACGGTCTTGGCGCCAGACTTGCGGATATCCTCGGCGGTGATGACAGTTACTTTTGCCGGGAGCGTTCTGGCATCAACAGGGGCGTCAGGAAGACGTGTGCTGCTGACGACAACCTCCGGAGTTTCAATGATGTCGGGCTCATCGGCCAGCGCCACGTCTTGCGCGAACGCGGCAGGGGAAGGAATACAGGCACTCAAAAAGCAGACGCACAACGCCCAGCGGACAAACAACAGCATGACACATCTCCCTTGTGCTCGAAGGGTTGAGTCGAATCGACAGCCGGCTGGGTCTCCTGACTTGCGGATCGTCGTGTCTCTGCGCCTTCCCATGCACCGGAGCGCACAGTGGCAACTTGCAGAAATACTCCCCGCTTACAGTGGCGGCACCGTGATGGATTTGCACCATCTTCCCCGTCACCCGCGTCGTTTCTACAAAACGCAGCTTCCTCCAATATCACATGTCCCCTGTCCTGCATGGTCCTGGTGGCCGGGGACGTGGCGACCAGGCATGTGTTAGCGATCCGGAGATACTGACGGCATCGTCACCCGCGGCTGACCGGTCTGCGGATGGAGATCGACCACCACGTCGCACCCGTACACCATTCGCAAGACATCCGGCTTGATTGTCTCCGCCGGCGACCCGATCTGACAGAGCCGCCCTTCTTTCAACATCAGCACCCGATCGCACACCTGGCTCGCCATGTTCAGATCATGTGAAACCAGGACCACAGTCAACTGCCGCTCCGTTTTGAGCCGGCCGATGAGCGCACAAATCTCGATCTGATGATTGATGTCGAGAAACGCCGTCGGCTCATCGAGCAAGAGGATGCTCGGCTCCTGGGCCAAGGCTCGCGCGATCACCACCCGCTGCCGCTCTCCGCCGGAAAGATCGGAAACCAATCGATCGGCCAGCAGAACCACGTCGGTTTCAGCCATGGCACGTTGAGCGCAGAAGATATCCTGTTCGGTCTCATCCCCAATACCCATGCTCCACCAGGCTGCGCGACGGTGCGGGAAGCGTCCCATCAGCACCGTTTCCGCCACCGTGAATGGGAATACTTGAGCATACTCTTGCGGCACCACCGCCACCGCACGGGCGATCTCCCGCGGGTCGAGCCGGCCAATGGATCGCCCGACAAGCCGAAGGTCTCCACGGCTTGGCCGTAACAGCCCTGCCAGGAGTTTCAGGAGGGACGACTTCCCGGACCCGTTCGGCCCGACAATCCCCAACACTTCTCCCTTCTGAACCACGAATGACAATCCTTCGAGCGTCCACGTCCGCCCCCGCTGATCGGTGTCATAGCGAAAAAACAGGTCTTCAACTTCCATTGCAAGACCAGTCGTGGTCGACGGGCTAGATACATCCGCTGTCATTTGAACGGCGACCTCACAACATCCGATCTTTTCGCCACAACAGGAGATACAAAAAGAACGGCCCACCGGTCAGGGCCGTCACAATCCCCACAGGAATCTCCGCAGGAGCAAGCACCGTGCGTGCAATGGTATCCGCAACAACCAGAAACATCCCCCCCACGAGGGCCGAGGCCGGTAGCAACAGCCGGTGATCCGACCCCAGCACCAAGCGCACAGCATGAGGTACGACCATCCCGACAAAACCGATCATGCCGCTCACCGACACCACCGCCCCGGTGAGCAAGGCCGTGAGGACGAACAATTGCTTTTTGACACGCTCCGTATGGACCCCCAACGAACGAGCCGTCTCCTCCCCCAACGTCAGCACATTCAGCATCTGGGCCTTTTGCATCAAGATCGCCGAGACCAGCAGGACATATCCGGCCAGGACACCCAATGCGGGATATCCCGGTGCTGTCAACGAGCCCATGAGCCAGGCCATCAGACCCGCGGATCGGTTGGGCTCCATGATGGAGGTGATGAACATGATGAGCGCCGTGAGAATGGCATTGAGGATCACGCCGGCCAGCAAGAGACTGTGAATCGGCAGCCGACCCTGTGACTGCGCCAATCGATAGATCACCACCAACGCCAGCAGTCCCCCGGCAAATCCGCACAGGGGGAGGACCGGCAGCAGCGCCATGGTCGTGCCGATTCCCAAGAGCATGGTCACCGCCGCCCCTAACGCGGCACCGCTTGAGACGCCGAGCACATAGGGATCGGCCAGCGGATTTCTCAGCAACGCTTGGAGCGTGACGCCCACCGCCGCCAGACTGCCGCCGACCAGGAATCCCATCAGCACGCGAGGCAACCTGACTTGCAGCAGGATCACGCCGGATGTGCCGATCGAAGCGCTATCCAATGCTCCGGTTTTGAGTGCGTGCCAGAGCGCCTCGAATATCTCTCCCGCCGGAACCGAAGCTGCTCCGAATCGGCTACAGAAGACCAGAACGCCGAGGCTGGCCATCAGCAGTCCGACCAGAATGACGCCCCAGCGACGCCTGGTTAGGATGGCGCCGGAGCGTTGCCACGGCCCTTTCAGATCCGATATTGCCGCCCCGCTAGCCGATGAAGCGAGCTCTGGCGACGGGACTGACAGGTGCGCGGGAGTGGCTTGACCGTTTGTCATGGCTCTATTATTTCCCGCCGGTCGTTGGTGATGACGCAGACGCGGGATGCAGAATGTCGGCCAAGAGTTCCAGGCCCTTCCCGATCCGGGGACCAGGCCGATTGAGCAGGTCGGCAGGGATCTGGCTCAACCGGCCCTGTTTCACAGCCGTGAGCGTGGTCCACCGCCGCCAGGCTTGCTGTTCACCGTCAGAAATACCCTCAGCCCTGCCGATCGGAAACACCAAGACTTCCGGGTCTTCCTGCAGCACCACTTCCATGCTGAGCCTCGGGTAAGGTGTGGCACTCTTGGCCGCAATATTCACTCCGCCCACAAGACCGATCAGCTGATCAATGAAACTGCCTGGCCCGACCGTTATCAGCGGCTGGCTGTTCAAGACATAGAGCACACGCACCAGAGGCTGACCCTGCGTCCTGGCTTTCAGACGCGCGATCTCCTGGCGCAGATCCATTCCCAGGGCGACGGCTTCCGTCGAACGGTCCAACATACGCCCCAGCGTCTGGATGTGCGAAAAGATGTCCTCAACACTCCTATCGGCCAGAATAAAGACCGGAATCTTCAGTTGTTCCAATTTTCCCAGAAGGTCCGGCTTCAGAAACTCCTGCGGCGAGATAATCAAATCAGGCTGGAGCGCAACCAGCGATTCCAGATTCGGGTTGGCATACCCGACCTTGGGCTTCTGAGTTGCCTCCGGAGGATAATCACAAAACTGCGTGACGCCAACTACCTGTGCACCGGCGCCGATCGCAAACAGCGTCTCCGTCACACTGGGCGCCAGCGACACAATCCTGGTCGGAGCCTTGGCAAGGTAGATCTTCCGCCCCATGTCATCCACGAACGACCGAGATGAGACATGGGCCATAAACGGCATGCCCGTCAGAATGCCCTGCTGTCGACGCTTCATATCCGGCATCTCATCATAATACGCAAGTGCAGTGCCAACTGGTATCCAGAGAAGACAGAGGAGCAGACTGCAGAATCCGCTGGAAACCGTTTTCAATGAGCCAAAAATAAAAAATCCCCAAGGCCTGAGAAAGACCCTGAGGATTGCCCCGCTTCTTCATCCTCGCCTGTTCCCCAGCCCTCGAGGGAACGATGGTCAACTCTCCAGGGAGGTCTTCTGGCTCATGGTTCGTCCTACTTCCCGTGCCTTCCCATCCTTTCGGACAGTGGCATTCACGGGTTTCGTCCCCATTCACAGCGGCGGGACCGCGAGGGAGTCGCACCCTCTTCCCTTACCCCGGAGTCACGATATGTTGTCGGCACTCTAGGAGACGGGGCCAAAATTTGTCAAGTTCCATATTGTCCGATCAATGTTTCAACACTGTACATGTTGCATCTGTTGCGGCACTGCTCATGGCAAGAAGTACCCGTTACATCACAACTTTTCACCTGTGCGATATGGGCATGACGTTTGCTCCAATCTATAGTAAGCATTTCCGTCGATCCTTTGGAAAACCTTCTCCAAACCAGCGGGTAAGAGGCCTCGAACAAGCTATGCGAAATGTCATTATTAGCGTCTGCATGATCGGTCTGTTTTTAGAGCTCTCAGGACTCCTGTGGTCGCTCAAGAAGGACAACCCCAGCGAAACCTTCTTAGCCCTGACAGAACCGCCTCCTCGCGTCATCGAGCATCCCCTGGAGAACGGCTACTTACTCCTCCTGGGAATAGCGGCCCCACGGGGGCAAGACCCGATCCAGACCGGCTATGACATCTGGCTCGAATCTGACACCCGTCCGACCAAGACCGGCTTCGACTTCACCAAGTCAGGGCGATCCGAACTGCGCCTCCCAGTCGCAGTCGATCAAGTGGTTCCCGAATGGCATGCGTCCAATCCCCTGGAGGAATTGCAAAAGAAGGATGCGCTGTACCGCACCTCGGCCGACCGTTATCGGCTCCTTGTGACACGCTACGAGCAATGGCTTCAGATGCCCTTTGAAGATTGGGGATACGCGCACCAGGGAACCCCGCGTATCGAAGAACTGCTGGGAGCCCATCGCCTTTACGTTGCCGGGGGATTCACGCAACAGACCGCTTCCGGCCTTGAGCGGCTCTCCCTTGACCTTGGCAAATGGCGCAAGGTCCTGCGTGATGCCCGCACACTCCCCCTCAAGATCATGGCGACCGTCATGATCGAAGACGATGTGCAACTATTATCCGGAATCCTGAGCCAGGATTCGGTCGACCGGAGCGTGTTGGCGCGAGGCCTCGATCTCCTTCAGCCGCTTACCCCTGGCGAGTACTCGCTCCGATGGCCGCTTCAAAGCCACTTCACCCTCGCATATATACGCAACCGTGCCGCGGAACTGGCGCCCCTCCCGGAACCCCGGATCGACTGGAACCCCTATGAGTCTATTGCACACAGTGCCCGCCTGCGATCTGACGCCTTCCAGAAAGTGGAACACCCGCCGAACCGCACAGCCCTGACAGCCTCTTCTCAAAGTCAGCAAACATGGAATACCTACGCTGCTTATTATGAGGCCATTATCACGACGGCCGATTCCGTCCATAGCCCCCTCCCCAAGCTGCAGGACATCGCCAAAAACTCGCACCGCACATTTTTCGAGCGTGTCGCGAACCCGCTGGAGTTTGAGCCGGAATGGACGCCGTTCAGCCAACGGCTGGTAGAAACGGACGCACGCCTCCGGCTGGTTTCCTTGCAGATCCTGATGCGTAAACCGACCGCCACGGCCACGATTCCCACCCGGTTGGCGGAAGTCGGATCCAGATACTTCGACCCCTTTACGGGCCTCCCGATGCTCTGGAGCCCCACACAGCGAAAACTTTATAGCGTGGGGAAAGATCATCTGGATGACGGAGGAGATCCGAGCTTCGACATTAGCGTGCCCCTCCCAATCACCACGGCCTCAACCGATCACTCCCGGTAGAGGTGTCATGCTAACCGCGGCCACTATTCAGACTTCCCGCTTGTCATGCGTCTCAGAGCTGTGTTAGTATTGACTGTTCTTGATGAATGGTTTCTTTACAAGGAGTGTTACCGTGGCATTTTCATGCGATCTCTGTAACAAACGTCGCCAATCAGGGAATAATGTCAGTCACGCCAACAACAAGACGAGACGGGTGTTTAATCCCAATATTCAGACCGTTCGTGCAGTTGTCGGCGGCGCGAATTTGCGCATTCGGGTGTGCACTCGCTGCCTGCGTTCTGGATTGGTCAAGAAGGCCGTCTAGTCCTCCTCTTCGCTACTCCCGGGATTTTCTGCGGCATTGAAAACAGAACCAGGCTCCCGCGGTCAACGGAAGCAGAGTTGACCATGCGGGAAACGGCCTGGTTCTGCTGTTGCCTTCCACGAGCCAGCACCAGTCCAAACCCATCACGTACGTCTAGCCACACCCCTCGCCAAGTCCTGGTTAAGGACCCCTTGAGGTGGTCCACTATATGCGCACTATCGAATAATCGCTCATGAACCAATGCTCGAAAGAATAGCGCCCTTCGATACCGCCCGATGACTCCCCAAGGTGTCTCATCTTCAGGCAAATAGCAAAAAGGACCTGGAAGCAGATGCTCCTCAAGTCCTTGGTCACTTGCGCGTGAGGTATCAGGCCTCACGTTGTACGTCTTATTTGGAGCGGGCGATGGGATTTGAACCCACGACAACTTGCTTGGGAAGCAAGGACTCTACCACTGAGCTACGCCCGCTCGCTGAGTCGCATCCTACCCGTGGCCTCTATGCCAAGTCAAGAAAGAGGTTGCTTACTGAGCCCGCTCGACAAGCGCAAACTTGCGACGACCGATCTTCATCCGGTACTGACGTCCGGCTTCCAGCGTGACAATGGCATTGGCATCGCTCAATTTCTGCTGATCGAACTCGACCCCGCCTTGGATAATCAGCCGACGGGCTTCGCTCTTGCTCGGCACCAGCCCGGTTTTGGCCACAATCTCGACGAGGCCGATGGACTGGCCGTCCTTGAGATCCTGTACCTGAAGAACCAGACGAACATCCGGTTCGTCAGGGAACTCGCGCTCCGAAAACTTGTGCTGGAATGCGGCTCGGGCCTGTTGTCCCGCCTCCTCACCGTGATAGCGCGACACAATCAACTGCGCGAGAACCTGCTTGGCTTCCATGGGATGTAGAGTCTTCACACGTTCCAGATCTTCCGTCGTAAGCAATTCATAATACCGCGCCATCAGGGCATCGCTGATCGACATGACCTTGCCGAACATCTCCTCCGGCTTATCTTCGAGCGCGATGTAGTTCCCGACGCTCTTGCTCATTTTCTTGACGCCGTCGGTTCCCTCCAGCAACGGCATGGTGATCACAACTTGCGACTCCTGGCCGAAATCGCGCTGCAATTCCCGGCCGACGAGCAGATTGAATTTCTGGTCGGTCCCTCCCAGCTCGACATCGGACTTCAGCGCCACCGAGTCATACCCTTGCACCAAGGGATAAAGGAATTCGTGCACACTAATGGGCTTCTGATCATGGAAACGTTTATGGAAATCATCCCGTTCCATCATCCTGGCCACGCGATAATGCGCGGCCAACTGAATCAAACCCTCCGCCGTCATCGATCCCATCCACCTGCTGTTGAACTCGATGATGGTTTTCTGCGGATCCAGGATCTTGAAAATCTGCCGCTGATAGGTCTTGGCGTTGTCCTGCACCTGCTCCTTGGTCAGCGCCCTCCTGGTCTCCGACACGCCGGTGGGGTCGCCGATCATCCCCGTGAAGTCGCCGATCAGAAACAAGACCTGATGCCCCAAATCCTGAAAATGTTTCAACTTGTGGATCAACACCGTATGGCCGAGGTGCAAATCCGGCGCAGTCGGATCGAATCCCGCCTTGACCCGCAACGGCCGATTCTCTTTGAGGGACCGGGCAAGCTTCGACTCCAATTCAGCCTGCTGAATCACCTCAACCGTTCCACGCAGAATCAAATCAAGCTGCCGACTGAGTTCGCTCATATCGAGGCCTTCTCCCCCTTGTCCGGTTCGGCCAATGGAACGACCGTCACCAACCGCCTCAACCGCTCCAGCTTCTTCTGGCCGATGCCCTTCACCCCGCGCAAATCCTCCACCTTATGAAACGGCCCCATCGAGGTGCGATAGGCCACCACGCGTCTGGCCAGCACGGGTCCGACGCCGGGAAGCTGCTCAATGTCCTCCAGGCTCGCACGATTGAGATCAATGCGCTGCGGCTCATTTAAAACACCCGGCAATCCGTTTGCAGGATCAGAAACACCCTGTGGAACTCCACCGAGCGCCAATCGTGCATCCAGCCTCTCAGATTGTTCGACAGGCGCTTGCTGTGGGAGAGCCGGGCGCGGCAGGGCCTGCGGAACCTGCCAACCGATCCACAACACAACTCCCATTGTCATGGCAAACATGCCGAGCTTGAGCAAGCAGGATTGGAGCAGGGTCATGCTTTCTTCTTCACCTGATGAATGGCATTCCCCTCAAGGTCTTCGACCGCTTCAAGGAATCCTTCCGCCAACGTCGGATGGGCGTGAATCATGTGCGCTATCTGGGACACCGTGGCTCCGGACTCCATCGCCAGCGCGGCTTCATGAATGAGATCGGCCGCATGGGCGCCCACAATGTGCGCCCCCAGCAGCTTGCCGCTGGCCGCATCCGCAATCACTTTGAACAGCCCCGTGACGTCACCGGTTGCTTGAGCCTTGCCCAAGGCGGCATACCGGAAGCGCCCGACCTTGATCGCCTGCGCCGGATCACGACCGGCCGCCTGCGCCTGTTCACGGGCCTGCCCCTCGGTCAGCCCGACCCGCCCCACTTCGGGCAATGTGAAAATGCCGGCCGGAATCACATCATATCGAATCGTCACCGGATGCCCCAGAATATTCTCAACTGCGACCTTGCCTTGCGCCGAAGCGACATGCGCCAGCATCACCTTCCCAACCACATCGCCGATCGCATACACACCCGGCACGTTCGTTTGCATGCGCTCGTCCACCAGAATTTCCCCGCGCCGCCCCAGCACCACCCCGGCCTTCTCCGCCCCGATGTCGCGAGACTGAAATCCACGGCCGATCGACACCAGGAGAATCTCCGCTTCGATGGTGCTCCCGTCTTTCAGATGAGCCGTCACGACCCCGTCTCGCACGGCAACCTGCTCAATCGTCGTCCCGGTCTTCACTTCGACGCCGCGTTTTTTCAGTTCCCGTGCCATGAGCACGGAAACCTCCTCGTCTTCCAATGGAAGGACCGCCGATTGCAGCTCCACCATCGTCACCTGCGTTCCGAGCCCGCTAAACAGCGAGGCGCACTCGCAGCCTTCCACCCCGGCTCCAAGAATGATCATCCTCGGCGGCGCAGACTCCAGATCCAACGCCTGCTTGCTCGTGATGATGATCTTGCCATCAATCGGAAACTGCGCGAGTTGCGGCCATGAGGAACCGGTGGCGATGACAATCGCGTCTGCCTGCACCTGCCGCTGCGAGCCATCACCGGCGGTCACGGCAATGGTCCGTGCATCGAGCAGCGCACCGCGGCCTTCGACCACCTCGATATTCCAGGCTTTGAACAGCGTCGCAATGCCCTTCACTAGCGACGCCACCACTTTGTTCTTGCGTGCCACCATGCGCGCGAGATCGTAGCGCGCAGGGCCTGGCAGGAGAATGCCCAGCTCCTCCGCCTTCTTCAGTTTATCGCCGAGTTCAATGACGGACAGGAGGGCCTTGCTGGGAATGCAGCCCCAGTTCAAACATACACCACCGAGTGCCTGCTGCTCGATCACCGTGACACGGGCACCCAGCTGAGCCGCCCGAATGGCCGCTACGTATCCGCCGGGGCCGGCACCCAGAATCGCGATGTGTGTCGCCATGGGAGAGCTTAATGTTTCTGGCTGGCAAGAAAGGCTTCGTACTGAGCCGCGGTCATCAACTGATCCACCTCAGCCGGTTTGGAAAGCTCGATCACGGCAATCCACCCCTTCCCATATGGATCGCTGTTCACCACTTCCGGATGGTCTTTCAAATCGGCATTGATCTTTGCAACCGTGCCACTGACCGGTGTGTAGATCGTCGAGGTGGTCTTTGTCGATTCCACTTCCCCGATCTGCTGCCCGGAAGACACCACCGTTCCCACCTTGGGCATGTCGAGGAAGACAATATCGCCGAGCGCATCCTGGGCAAAGTGGCTGATGCCCACCGTCGCTTGTGTCCCGCTGAGACGCACCCACTCATGCTCCTTGTGATACCGCAAATCTGTCGGAATCATACATTCCCCATGCTCGTGAATTGATGAAAAATCAGCCGCAATGTGACCGGATCGTAGTGGGCCTGACCGGCCTTTGTCAAGGAAATCGGGCAGCGTCAGACAGGCGAACGACCAGGTTCCAACTCCCTTGTTCCGGGACCGTTGCCAGCGTCGCCCTGACCCGTTCCCCTAGTGAAGCCCCTTCAGGCTCCAGAGCGGCAACACCGAGCCACAATCGATCAGTTGCACCAGTTTGCTGAGCCAACGGATCCAGAAGAGACAGGTCTCCCGCCCCCTCACGCCGCACCACAATGGTCCCACCGGTCCGCTGAAGCAATTCGGCCAGATCCTCACCGTACTGTTCTAGCGCCGCAAGGGGTCCGTTCACCATCGGATTATGCGTCTCGATCAGCAACCGCCCGGTCGGATTCACCTCGCGCAGACGTGCTCTGATGCGCGCAGCCAGAACGGCGTAGCCTCTCGCCTTCCAACCAGCCCACCGCCAGTAGATGGCCTCCTCTTCCGGACTCAAGAAGCTTCCCCCTCCACTCCCCCCAAGCAATTG
Organism: Nitrospira sp. NS4; assembly: GCF_049546785.1. Taxonomy (NCBI): domain Bacteria; kingdom Pseudomonadati; phylum Nitrospirota; class Nitrospiria; order Nitrospirales; family Nitrospiraceae; genus Nitrospira; species Nitrospira sp. NS4. The sequence continues at coordinate 219,713 of NZ_JBMWAN010000005.1, forward strand.
CTGGGGAGAAATGGTCACAGCAAAAGCGGAGGCAAACAGTTGATACGAAGCCTCTGAATACTCTTTGGCAAAACCTTGCCCTTCCCGCGCCTGCAACAGCATCCCGTCGCACCCGGTTCGAAGCAGCACCTTGGCCCGTTCTTCCACAGCCGCTTGGTAACCGGGATGCAGCACATCGGGATGGACCATGCTCGTCGGATCGGCCACGCTCCAATTGGAGCTTCCCTGACTCCTGCCGACAGCCATAGTGATCCACTCTGACTGCACCGGCAGCCCTCGCCCCTGATGGAGATCAAGCGAAATCCACACAGCAAGGCCGGCCAGATGAGCTGCACCCACCAGCGTTTGGACACGCTCGACTTCCTCTCCCGCTACGCCATCGGACAAAGCCGGATCAACCAGCAACGCCGTCACACCGGACTTGATCAACGACTGAAACCACGAGACCCACTCCGATACAGCCGGAACCTGTGCGACAGAAAGCCCCACAGCAATCTGACGCCCGGGCGCGGTTTGAGCCACGGACGGCATTTGACGCAACTCATCCAAACGGCGGAGCGCATGAGCACGATACAGTTGTTGATCGGACTCACCCCCTGCCTCAGCAGCGGCCAGTGTCCGGTATTCCGCCATCGCAGCACGATAATCGCCAAGCTGTTCGAAGGAGCGCCCCAACCACCAGCGCGCTTCAGCCATCCTCGGCGCTCCTGGCGCCACATCGACAAAACGCCGAAAGAAGAGCACCGCAGCGGGGTATCGCTCCTGCACAAACGCCCGATGGGCCTCTTGGAGCAATTTCAGGTGAGCGTCGCGAGCCGGATCATTGTGAGCCTCCTCGACCGAGGATGGCGCGGGAAGCGAGGGAACCACTCTTGGAGCGCAGGCTAGCAAGAAACCGAGGGATAGCGCGAGCGCTACCCCTCGCATCATGCGTTGTGTCTGATTGAAGGGCAGAGAAACCATTGCCCTCCGAGAGGCAGGCTTAACTGAAAATTTCCATGCCGGGGAAAAAGTAGCTGACCTCAAATGCCGCAGTCTCAGGGGAGTCGGATCCATGCACAGCATTGAATTCAATGTTCGCCCCATGAGCCTTGCGAATCGTGCCCGCTTCAGCCTTGGCAGGATCCGTCGCCCCCATCAGTTCCCGGTTCTTCTTGATCGCGTTGTCGCCCTGCAACACGATGACGACGGCAGGACCGGACGACATGAAGGTGCAGAGGCTATCAAAGAACGGCCGCGCCTTATGGACGGCATAGAAGCCCTCTGCCACCGGCTTCGACATCTGCATGAGTTTCATCGCCACAGGCTTCAACCCCGCCTGCTCATAGCGGTTGATGATATCCCCGATGGCATTCTTCTTCACCGCATCCGGCTTGATAATCGCTAATGTCCGTTCGCTCATTGTTGCTACGATTCCTCCACACAGTTAAAAGATAAATTCACCAGCGCTGGCGCATTATAAGTGGCTGAAATCGGGCTTGCAACTGGTGAAACCGGTAGCTGCCAATGAGCCGCAACCCTCGGCTTCTTAGACCTGCCGATGGTTCTGTGTCACAAAGCAAACTGCCGGGCCAGTTCACTCGGCTTAAAGACGCCCCGTTCGGTGATGATGCCGGTGATCAACTCGGCCGGTGTCACATCGAAGGCGGGATTGTAGACGGCCACACCGGTCGGTGCGATGGGATGGCTTCCGTGAATGGTGGTGACTTCGAGGGGGTTGCGTTGCTCGATCGGAACATCCGCACCGGTCTTGGTTTTGAGGTCGATTGTAGAATACGGAGCCGCGACATAGAACGGGATTCCATGCGCCTTGGCCAGCACCGCCACCGAGTAGGTGCCGATCTTATTCGCCACATCGCCGTTGGCGGCGATACGGTCGGCGCCCACGACACAGAGCTGAATTTTTCCCTGGCGCATGAGCGAGCCGGCCATACTGTCAGTGATGAGCGTCACGGGAATCTGATCCTGCATCAGCTCCCAGGCCGTGAGTCTCGCTCCCTGTAACACCGGCCTGGTCTCATCGGCAATCACCTGAATCTGTTTCCCCTGCTCCCAGGCTGCCCGGATCACCCCAAGCGCCGTGCCATATCCCGCCGTGGCTAATGCACCGGCATTACAATGGGTCAGGACCGTTTGCCCGTCCTTGATCAGACCCGCGCCATGCTTACCAATCGCTTTGCAGAGAGCGATGTCTTCCTCAAGAATGGCTTGCGCTTCAATGATGAGCGAGGCTTTGGCGGAGGCGATCGGCTGGCCGGCCAGGGACGCCAGCTTCTTCTTCATGCGCTCGATCGCCCAGAAGAGATTCACGGCCGTCGGCCTGGTTGCAGCCAGGTGATCACAGATGGCCGCAACCGCCTGAGAAAAACCGGAGAAGTCTGCGCCCCCAATAGCCTGTGCACCGAGCGCCACCCCAAGGGCCGCCGTGACTCCGATCGCAGGCGCGCCCCTCACTTTCAATCCCCGAATAGCATCGGCGACTGCCCGATAGTCCCGGCAGTCAAGAAACTCGACATGCTCCGGCAACCGGCTCTGGTCAAGCAACCGGACGACGCCGTCTTTCCATTCAACAGTGGGAACCATTGCGCCCTTGTATCGTGATTAGTGAAGAAGTGCAAGACGGGAGAGGGTTCGTCAGAACCGGGCGTTCGAACCGTATCGCGCGCGGTCAGCGGATTACGCCCGCGCAATCCGCTTCTTGTGTGGGACAACCTGCAGCACCGGAGACGGGGCCGGAGTATGCTTGGACAATTCCCGCTCCAGCATCGCGCGAATAAATCCGCTGGCCGTGTAGCCTTGCTGTTTGAGCGCATCGAGCTGGTGCTTCAGTTCTTCCGGAAGTTGGATCACAATACGAACGAGATTGGCCATGATACGCACGCTCCTCCGATCTTTACATCCCTATGAAGAGGCAGGTCTGCACATGCCATGCCTTGGAACAACCAGGGCTAACCGCATGGTAAGGTGAGGAAACATGGGCACTTAGGCGAGAGTCTCACTTGGGAGGAGGTAGAACAATGGACAAACTTCGTCATCTCGCCTCTTGCACTGTTCAAAAAGCGAACCTTGAACCATCCATACGTTAGGGATACGAGTTTAGCTGGCTGGAGACCTACAAGCCGCTCCGCTGGCGCCAGAGTCGCTGCCAATTCTCCAACTCGGCTTGCCACACAGGGCTCTCCAGGTTAGTGGGACGCAAGATCACATCGCGCGTCCGCTGGATACGAACCTCAGCTGTCGAAATCCGGCCGGTGACGATGATCGCGCCGTCGAGATCTGTCCGATAAACCTCACTCCCCTTCCCCGCATAGGCGTCGAGAACGGCTTGAACCGGATGTCCGTATGCATTATGCCGACCGACCGAAATGACGGCATGGCGAGGATGAACACGCGCCACCCACTCCTGATCCAGCGAACTCCGGCCACCATGATGCGGAACCTTCAGAACCGTCACCGGAGATATTCCCGCCGCAGCCAACCGGCGCAACCCCTCGGACTCGACATCCGCCGCAAACAGAATGGCATGGGCACCACACTCAAGCTGCGTGACGATCGAGTGATTATTCAGCTGCGTGCCGCTGACTGACGAAGCAACCGGCCTTGCCGCATCGCTCTCAAAGGGATTCAAGACGGCAAGCTGGCAGCCTCCGGAAGACACAATATCCTGACCGCGGCTTGCCCGGCGATCGAGCACCTTTTGCTCCCACACTACGCGACGAAGATCTTCAAACAGCGGCTCGTGCCGTTCAACACCGGCATGCCAATATTCCCGGACCTCAAAGTGGCGAAGGATCCAGGGCAGTCCCCCGACATGGTCTAGTTGGGGATGCGTGGCGATGACAGCATCGAGTTTTCGGATGCCGTGATTCCAGAGAAAGGGCCCGACGACCCCACGCCCGACATCGAAACGCTCGTACTTTGCCCCGCCGTCGATCAGCACGACCTTCTCATCCGGCAATTCAATCACGGCGCTGTCTCCCTGACCAACATCTAAAAACGTGACCCGCCACCGATCCTCGTCGAAGGCGGGACTCCCCTCCCACCCCCACAGGCACGTCGCGCTGAACAGCATGGTTAGACCAAAAACACGGCATCGTTGCCCCGCAGTTATCCCCACTGCCATCAGGAGTCCTCCATAGAACAATCCGATGACGGGCACAGACGGAGCCGATACTCGCCAGTCGGTCACAGGCCAAGACGCGATCCAGTGAAGCCCTCCCACCAGCCATTCGATGAGCCGTTGCTGCACCATGCCGAGCGAAAGCCCGTCGATCCCGAACACCAGTGTCCAGGCGGCCGTCAGTAATCCAAGGGGGACAAACACAAACCCTGTCAACGGCACCGCCACCATATTGGTCAGCACCCCGATCCAAGGAATTTGGTTGAAATACCAGGCCACCAGCGGAGTCGTCACAATCGTGACCGCCACACTGAGAACCACAGCTTCACGAGCGGCTCGACGATAGCGTTCCCACCGTGTCTCCTCTCGCTGGTCCGCATCAGCCGGTCGAGACCTGTGCCACTCCGCCACCTGCACGATCGCAAGCACAGACAGAAATGAAAGCTGGAAAGAAATGTCACCGATGGCGCGAGGGTCGTGGAGAACGATCACCACCGCGGCCCCGGCTAGCGCGTGAAACAGGTACCGTTCTGAACCGACCCACACCGCCGCCAGTCCCGCGGTAATCATGATCCACGCGCGAAGCGTGGCGGTCTCTGCCCCGGCCAGCAGCGCATAGAGGGCCACTCCAGCCCACGTCACGAAGATGGCGCAGCGGGTTGGAGTGAGTCGTCTCGACAGATCCAGAAGCACCGGTGCCGGCAATTGCACCACCATCCATCTGACTAGGCCGAACAGAACGATCGCGATCAATCCCAGATGCGACCCAGAGATCGACAGGAGATGCACCGTCCCCGTCACCATGAACCATTCCTGAACATCTTCCTGCAAATACCCCCGTTCGCCGATGATCATCCCGAGAAATATCCCGAGTGCCGGCTGACTCAACGTCCGTAAGGCCGCCTCATGAATAGTCCCTCGCCATCGATCGATCAGCCCCCATCCGGCCCACCACCAACTCGTCGATCCCGGCTCCAGCACCCGGACCGCCTCACGTCCCGTTACCGTTGCCACGGCATCGATCCCTTGACGTTCTACGTAGGCGGCATAATCGAATCCTCCCGGGTTCAAGGATCCCGTAGGCCTCCTCAGCTTGGATCGAAAGGCAATTCGATCGCCATGGAACAACGGACTCCCCGGATCACGCCAGGTGAGTCGAACCGTCTTCGGCGCAACCTTGTGCTTCCCTGGCGATTCGATTCTGACAAGCAGAGTGACACGATGTGGTGCATGCTGCACAGGCCCAATGATTCGCCCGGTCCTTAGCTCACCCACATCGACCGGCGTCTCATCGACAGGATGAGGCATGGCGGGTGGCGGGACGACCGATACCCAATACACGATACCCAGCAGCAGTGCCGCATATCCTTTCGTCGCAGGCGATGACTCCATGACCCCGGCCCGTTCGGCAATCCACATGCCCAGGATCGACAGGACTAGAACGAGAGCGACTGAGACGGGAAAGAACGGAAGAAGAGCCCCGAGAACAAGACCGGTGAGAAAGGCGGCACAGAGGGACGGCAGCATAAGCCTTCCCGCAACAAGAAAGAATGAACCTCAGCAGAGATGCCTGCGCACAAGACGGGCAAGATCCTCCGCCACCTCTTTGATCTCGGCAGCCCGCTCACCCTCGACCATGATTCGAAGCAGCGGCTCCGTCCCCGAATAGCGGACCACGATGCGGCCGCTGCCATTCAGACGACGCTCGCTTTCCCGAATCGCCCGGTCGATATCCGGCACGGATTCCAGATTAGGCTTCTGCTTGACGGTCACATTGAGGAGAATCTGGGGAACCGCCGACATCGCCGAAGCCAGTTCCGACAGCGACTTCCCCGACCGCTTCATCAATGAAATCATTTGCAAGGCTGAAATCAGACCGTCTCCGGTGGTGTTATGATCCAGAAAGATAAAGTGGCCGGATTGCTCGCCGCCAAAATTATACCCGTCCGCCAGCATCCGCTCGAGCAGATAGCGGTCTCCGACCGGAGTCCTGAGCAACGTAATACCTGCCTTCGCCATCGACAACTCCAGGCCGAAGTTGCTCATGACGGTCCCGACCATGGTCTGCTTGGCCAAGAGCCCGTTCTGGTGCAAGTCGAGCCCCAAGGCGGCCATCACATGATCGCCGTCGATGATCGTCCCTTGTTCGCAGACAAAAATGGCCCGGTCGGCATCGCCGTCCAGCGCAATCCCGATGTCCGCCTGATGGCGGCGCACCGCCTCTTGCAATTGTTCCGGATGCACCGCGCCGCATCCGGCATTGATGTTCATGCCGTTCGGCTCATTCCCGATGACTTCGACCTTGGCTCCAAGCTCGCGCAATACTTTTGGGGCCAGCTTGTACGCCGCTCCGTTCGCACAATCGACCACCAGCTTGATGCCTTGAAAATCAAGGTCCTTCGGCAACGACCGCTTGGCAAACTCGATATAGCGCCCCTCCGCATCATCGATACGAAAGGCTTTGCCGATCAGATCCGCCGTCGGACGAAGGTGACTGATCTCGTTGGAGACAATCAATTCCTCAATCCGCGCTTCCATCTCATCCGGCAGCTTGAAACCGTCCTTGGAAAAAAACTTGATCCCGTTGTCCTGGTAGGCATTGTGCGAGGCTGAAATGACCACCCCCGCGTCGGCACGGAGGCTTCTCGTCAAAAAAGCAATGGCCGGGGTGGGCATCGGACCCACGAGCAACACATCGACGCCCATCGAGCAGATTCCCGCAGTCAGGGCCGACTCCAGCATATACCCGGAAATTCTCGTGTCCTTCCCGATGACTATTTGATGCCGGCCGGCGCGCCGCATAAACAAATGGGCAGCCGCCCGCCCCAGCTGCATCGCCGTCTCACTGGTCATCGGTTCAAGATTGGCGACCCCTCGTATCCCGTCAGTTCCAAATAATTTACGCATAACCTTCCCGTTTCAAGGAAACCGCAACCGCTTTCATTGCAGCGGCCACTTTCACCACATCCAGCATTTCCGCCACGTCGTGCACCCGGAGAATGTCCGCCCCCCGATCCACGGCCAATGCGACCGCAGCGGCAGTTCCCCAGATTCGGTCCTCCACAGGCCGGTCCAGGATCTTTCCAAGAAACGCTTTGCGCGAAACCCCGACGAGGATCGGGCGATTCAAGCCCCTGAATGCCGACAGCCGATTAAGTAATTGCACATTATGGTCTTGCAGCTTACCAAAACCAATCCCCGGATCAAGCACGATATGGCTTTTGGCAATTCCTGCCTGCTCGGCGGCATCAACCCGCGCTGCAAAGAACTCACAGACCTCCGACACCACATCCTCATACTGTGGTGCCTGCTGCATGGTCTCCGGCATCCCCTGCATATGCATCAGGACCGCTCCGGCCCCGGTACGGGCTATGACGGACGCCATCTCCGGATCAAATCGTAAGGCCGTCACATCGTTCACAATGGACGCACCGGCATCGATCGCGGCCTGGGCGACCCGCGCCTTCATCGTATCGACTGAAATAGGAATAGGAACACGCTTGGCAAGACTTGTAATCAGAGGAATGAGCCGCCGAAGCTCCTCGTCTGCATCGACCGGGGACGCACCCGGCCTCGTAGATTCCGCACCGACATCCAGAATATCCGCGCCCTGCGCGACCAAATCCATCCCGTGGCCCAAGGCCTTCTCGGGATCGAGGAACCGCCCTCCGTCAGAAAAAGAGTCCGGCGTTACGTTCACGATACCCATAATGAGGGGCCTCGCGCCGACATCAATTCGCCGTCCTCTCGCCAGCCACGTACGGCGCTCCACTGTGCCCCCGTCAAGAGTCAAAAATCGGCAGACATGCGTGAGATCGTGCCGAGCAGGATTTGCATCGCTTCAGACACCCTCAAACGAGAGAAGACCTGAGTCTCTCTCCTACTGATGATGTCTGACCCGATACGGTCGCCGCGCTTCAGGTGCCCCCGTGAAGCGCAGCGAAAGCTGATAGAGCCTAGGCGGGAACCGTCTGAGAGGTGGCTTGCAAGAGAATCTGGTCGATCTCCGGCGCATCGAGCACTTCTTTTTCGAGCAATGCCTCGGCCAGCGCCTTGAGACTCGTCATATGTTCGGTCAACAGGCGTTTGGCCCGCTCATAGTTTTCCGTTACCAGACGCCGGACTTCATGATCAATTTCCAGCGCAACCTGCTCGCTGAAATCACGCTTCGTGGCAATTTCACGCCCCAGGAAAATCTCTTCCTCTTTTCGGCCGAACGTCAAGGGCCCCAATTTTTCACTCATGCCCCATTCGCATACCATCTTGCGGGCCAAATCGGTGGCCCGTTCAAGATCGTTGCCGGCGCCGGTGGTGACATGATGCAAGACCAGTTCTTCGGCAACCCGTCCGCCCATCAAGATGGCCAGATTGTTGTAGAGAAAGTCTTTGGAGTAGTTGTGCCGGTCGTCCGTCGGCAATTGCATCGTGACGCCCAACGCTCGCCCGCGGGGAATAATCGTGACCTTGTGGACGGGATCCGTTCCCGGCAACAGCTTGGCCATCAACGCATGGCCCGCCTCATGATAGGCCGTTGTCCGTTTCTCCTCGTCGGTGAGCACCAAACTCTTCCGTTCGGCGCCCATCAAAACTTTATCCTTGGCCATCTCAAAATCGATGACTTCGACTTCCTTCTTGTTCAGACGGGCAGCCCACAAGGCCGCTTCGTTGACCAGGTTTTCAAGATCTGCGCCGGAGAATCCCGGCGTCCCCCGGGCAATCTTTTCCAGCTCGACATTTGCCGCAACCGGGACCTTCTTCGTGTGAACCTTGAGAATTTCCGTACGGCCACGCAGGTCAGGGCGATTGACCACGACTTGCCGGTCGAACCGTCCTGGACGCAGCAACGCCGGATCCAGCACGTCAGGCCGGTTGGTCGCCGCGATCAGGATGACGCCCTCGGTCGTATCGAACCCGTCCATTTCAACCAGGAGCTGGTTCAACGTCTGCTCGCGCTCATCATGTCCGCCGCCCAATCCGGCTCCGCGCAGACGCCCCACGGCGTCGATTTCATCTATAAAGATGATGCAGGGAGCATGCTTTTTCCCCTGTTCGAAAAGATCACGCACCCGCGACGCACCGACGCCGACAAACATTTCGACAAAGTCCGACCCGCTGATGCTGAAGAAGGGGACCCCCGCCTCCCCGGCAATGGCCTTGGCCAACAAAGTCTTCCCCGTTCCAGGAGGCCCCACGATCAGAACCCCTTTAGGAATGCGCCCGCCGAGCTTCTGAAACTTTCTCGGGTCCTTCAAAAACTCGATGATCTCCAGCACTTCTTCCTTCGCCTCTTCGACCCCGGCGACATCGGAGAACGTGACCTTTTTCCGCTCCTCGGTCAGCAGCCGCGCACGGCTTTTGCCGAACGACAGGGCCTTATTCCCTCCGATCTGCATCTGACGCATCAGGAAGAACCAGAGTCCGAGGAAGAGAATAAACGGTCCCCACGTCACTAAGAACGTGATGTACCACGGGCTTTCATCCGGCGGCTTGACCTCGATCTGGACATCCTTCTCACGAAGAACCTTGACCAGATCGGGATAGTCCGGTGTGAAGGTTCTGATCCTCGTCTTATCCTTGAGCACCGCGCTGATATGGCTGCCTTTGATAATGGCTCGCTCAACATCGCCCTTATCAATCTTGGCCATGAAATCGCTGAATATGACGTCTTCTTCGGGGGCATGAGTCGGGACGCTGAACAGATTGAACAGCAGAATCATGAACAACCCGACGACCACCCAAAAGAGCAGGTTCTTGACCCTGGAATTCATCCAGATCTCCTTGTGGGAACGTTAAAAAAGCGAGCACAACTCCCGATACTGATTGTGGGTGATGTTAACACAGGCCTGTCAAAACTGACAATATCGGGACAAAAGCCTACGCCTCTTCATCCACCTGATCAAGAACGGCGAGATAGGGCAGATTGCGGTACTTCTGCTGGTAGTCCAGCCCATACCCCACCACATATTTATTGGGGATCTTGAACCCTTCGTAGTCAATCTGAACTTCAACCTCCCTGCGTTCCGGCTTGCTCAGCAGCGTACAAACCTTGATCGACCTGGGCTTCCTTTTAGAGAGGGTTTTCACGAGATACTGGACCGTCAGACCGGAATCAACGATGTCCTCAACCAACAGCACATCTTTCCCTTTGATCTCCTCGGTGAGCTCGGTCACGAGCTTGACCTTCCCCGACGTCTTCGCCTTTGATCCGTAACTGGTGACGATGATGAAGTCCACCCGAATCGGGATACGGATCGCACGGGCCAAATCGGCATAAAAGGCATAGGCCCCCTTGAGCACTCCCACAAGAACCAGATCCTTTCCCGCATAGTCGGTGCTGATCTGCTTCCCCATTTCGCGAATACGGGCACGCATTTGCTCCTGAGTCACAACCGGCCGGCCAAACACTCGTTCCATCCTATCGCACTCCTTCTTTCACCAAAGAGTCACCGATGCTAATGATCAGACAGTTCCGCGTCGAGGCCCCCACTCCAAACCGTTCGTCCTGCCGATAGCCCAACACTCCGACGATCCCGTCCTGTGATACCAGGAGAGGAATCCTGTTTCGCTTCGCTTTCGGGACTTTCAGATCAACGAACAAATCCTGCAACTTCTTCGAACGGCCTTTCATTCCGGCAGGAAAGAATCGATCCCCCCGCTGCCACGATCGCAGCTTCAACGGACCGCCCACGCGATCGGCATCCACCACCATCGACCAGGCCTGCGACCGCGGAGGCCGACAGACCTGTTCGATTGTGACCAGTTGTACCCGAATTTGCTGCCCTGTTCCAGCCCACTCAGTGTGCGAGGGAACGGGCAGAATCACCCCGATAGCCGCAGGCTCCCTCTCCACCGGGCCGGCTAAAATGAATCGCGGGGCCAGATGCAGGCGCTCTCCGGTCACAGCAGCCTGTACCGATTTCAGAGAGAGGCGGGCAGATGAGGTCTGCTTGAACAGCAACGCCCTTACTGCCTCGATCGTCGCGAACGCGGGCGGCCTGCGGGATGTATGACATCGGCGCAACGCTTCACGAAGCAGGCGCCGCTGGAGAGCTACCGGCAAAGCCTGCACAACGCCTCGCTCAACGGACCAGCCGCCCTGCCCGTCTTCACGCAGCATAGAGGAAGCGAGCCCGGCAACCTGCGCCTCAAGATACTGCTCATCATCTCGGCAAAGGTCAGCCAGCCGGCACAGGGCGTCGATCGCGGACGGCGCAATCTGATTCATCACCGGGATTAGTTCATGCCGGATCCGGTTGCGAACATACACCGGCTTCCTATTGCTGGAATCCTGCCGATACGACTGGCCACTTTGAGTGAGGTAGGCCACAATGTCCCGCCGCCGCACCTCATACAAGGGGCGCACAATCAGGCCCTCTCGCACCGCCGGCATCCCCGCCAGTCCCGCCAGGCCTGAGCCACGCAGCATCCACAACAAAACCGTCTCGGCCTGATCGTCGGCCGTGTGCCCCAGCACAATGCGGTCGGCCCCGCATTCCCCGGCAAGCGTCATCATCGCCCCGTAGCGAAGCTCTCGCGCCTCAGCCTGCAGAGACACACGCCGGGCCCTGGCCCGAACGTCCAACGTCCGACAATGAAGAGAAATCCCGAGCGCCTCGCACAAGGAGACGACAAAGGCCTCATCCTCGTCCGATTCGGTGCCGCGCAGCCTATAGTTGAAATGCACAGCCGTCAGTCGTAGCCGCCACCGCGGGGCAAGCCGATGCAGCAGCGTCAGCAACGCCACCGAATCGGGTCCCCCGGACAGAGCCACGAGGAGATGATGTCCCGGCTCAAAGAGCCGGCGAGACCGGACCGTCTTCACCACCCGATGCAGCAGCGGCACCCAGGGGGTCCGGACCGCTCGTTGTTCGACTCCGGCCATTGTAGCCATTATCCTGCCTGTCGCGCACTCCGATGGGCCTGCAAGACCGCCTTGGCCTGGGCCACATCGATCGCGATCTGCCTGCTCAGTTCCTCCCCGCCCGCGAACTGCATGTCGCCCCGCAGCCGCTGGAGAAACTGCACCTCGATTCGTTCTCCGTACAGATTGCGCTGCTCATCGAGCAGGTACACCTCAAGCAACCGTTCTCCGGCATCGAAGGTCGGCCTGGTTCCAATGTAGGCCACCGAATCGAACCGGCGCTGGCTCCACACCGTCACCGTGGCGTACACCCCATCCGGCGGAATCACCCGCTCGGTTGGCAGCCGAAGGTTCGCCGTCGGCCACCCCAATTCCTGCCCCCGCTGAAATCCAGGCATCACGACACCGGCGAGCGCATACTGGCGTCCCAGTAACCGGGCCGCCCCATCGACACAGCCCTCCTGAACAAGCTTCCGCACTCGCGTCGAACTCACAACGGCTCCGTCGGCAACCACCGGCTCGATCGGCGCCACGGAAAAGCCGAACCGCCGGCCGAACGCCACCAAATCAGCGACTTTCCCGGCCCGGCCCTTCCCGAAGGCGAAATGCTGCCCCACGAAAATCTGCCGAATTCCAAGCCCCTGACACAATATTTGATCGGCGAACACCTCGGCCGAGAGGCCCGCGAACCCATGGCTGAACTCCAGAAAGACGACTTCGTCGATCCCCGCTTCTTCAAAATGCTGAAGTTTTTCCTCCGGGCTCGTCAAAAACTTCAAGTCCACATGTGGAGCGAGAATCTTGACCGGATGCGGATCGAAGGTGAGCACCATGGCCGTGCCGTTCATCCGGCGGGCGGTCTCCACGACCGTCCGGAGCAACTGCCGGTGGCCGAGGTGATGCCCGTCGAAATTGCCGATGGTGGCCACCGGGTAGGGCCGTGTCACGCCGTCAGAATATCCGCGCGTCACCTTCATCGCTGTATCAATGAAGCTGCCGGACGGCATCCTTGGCGAAATAGGTCAGGATCAAGTCGGCTCCGGCCCGTTTGATCGCCAGGAGCGATTCCATCATCGCCCTGGTGTCGTCGAGCCAGCCTGCGCGGCCCGCCGCTTTGATCATGCTGTACTCGCCGCTGACCTGATAGGCCGCAATGGGAAGCAAGGTCCTGGTTCGCGCCTTGGCGATGATATCGAGATAGGGCATGGCCGGTTTCACCATGACGATATCCGCCCCCTCCTCGACATCCAGATCGATTTCCCGCAGCGCTTCCCGTCCGTTCGCCGGATCCATTTGATAGGACTGCCGATCGCCGAATTGCGGGCTCGAATAGGCCGCATCGCGAAAAGGCGCGTAAAAACAGGAGGAGAACTTGGCCGCGTAGGCCATGATGGGTAGTTCGGAAAACCCGGCCTGATCCAACTCCGCCCGGATAGCCGCCACGCGGCCGTCCATCATGTCTGACGGCGCCACCATGTCGGCTCCGGCCTCTGCATGGGTCCTGGCCATGGTCCTTAAACAATCCAGCGTTTCATCATTAAGGATCTTGCCGTCCTTCACGATCCCGCAATGGCCGTGATCGGTGTACTCGTCGATGCAGACATCGGTAATCACTGCCAGGCCCGGCACATGATCCTTCACCGCCTTGATCGCCCGCTGCACGATCCCGTTGGGATCGTACCCAGACGTCCCCCGCTCATCCTTCTTATTGGGAATCCCAAACAGGATAATGGCGGGAATTCCCAGCGCTTTGATCTCGGCGGCTTCTTTGATCAAGAGATCGATCGAGAGCCGGAACTGGCCTGGCATCGAGGTGATTTCTTCGCGGCGATCACGGCCTTCCACCACAAAGAGGGGATAAATGAAATCGGCCGGGGACAGCGTGGTCTCCCGCACCATCCGCCGCAACGCCTCGTGCTGCCGCAGGCGCCTGAGTCGCTGAATCGGAAACGCCATAGCCCCTACTTTCTAGGAAGATTCGTCAAAAACACGACGAGATCACGCACTGAAATCACTCCGACCAACTTGCCGTCACGCGTCACTCCGAGATGGCGCACATGCGCCTGCGCCATGAGGTCGTTGGCATCCAGCAACGTCTTGTTCTCCTCGATCGTCATGATGGGAGCCGACATGATCTGCTCGACAGTCGTCTTCGTCGCATCAGATCCCGAAGCCACAACCCGGCGCATCATATCGGTATCGGTCAGTATGCCGATGATTTCCTTGTCATTCGTGATGAACAGACTGCCGATCCCGTGATCGCGCATAATGCGCGCCGCGGTCTGGGCATCCGTATCCCGCGCCACGGTCACAAACTTCTCTCGAGGAATCATGAACGATTTCACCGGAACCATGCTGTGCCCTCCCTTTACAATTCAAGAACCTACCGACTTCGCCCTACGAACGCCGCCTACGCAACGCGTGTGCCTGCTCCAAAATACTGCGCCATCGCCGCCGCCAGTGCCGGCATCGTATTCTCTCCCGGCATGATCGCGACCGTCAGGCCGGACTCCCGCGCCGTCTGCGCGGTGATCGGGCCGATGCAGGCCACCGCCACGGATTGTAACAGGAGGCGCGCCCGGGCTTCACCCCCCAACAACTTCATACAATTCCGCACCGTCGAAGAACTCGTAAAGGTGATGGCATCAATCTGACGGTCTTCCAGTTGCTGCCGCCAGCCCTGAACAGCCTCGCGGGGGATCTGTGTCCGATAGACCGGAATGACATCCACCGTGGCGCCGCGGGCCCGTAGTTCGTCCGGCAAGATCTCCCGAGCCACTTCAGCGCGCGGGATGAGAATGCGACAGCCCGTAAGATCGGTTTTAGCGAGCGCCGCCAACACGCCCTCGGCTTGAAACTCGGCAGGCACCACATCCGCCGTAATCCCGTACTTCGCCAACTCCTCCGCCGTCCGCGGACCGATGCAACAGATCCTGCGTCCGGCAAAACTCCGCGCATCAGCGCCCTTCTCACGAGACCGATTCATGAAACGCACCACGCCGTTGACGCTGGTCAGAATCATCCAGTCATAGGTCCCCAGCCCGTCGATCGCCCGGTCGACCGGGGTCCAATCCGTCGGATCGACGATCTGAATCGTCGGCGCTTCCACCGGTTCCGCCCCCAACTCAGCGAGCAGGTTAGCCAACTCCGCGGCCTGCTCTTTCGCCCGCGTCATCAACACGCGCTTCCCGAAAAGCGGACGATGTTCAAACCAGTTCAACTGCTCGCGCAACCGCACCACCTCGCCGACGACGATCACCGTCGGAGGCTCCAGATGCGCGCGGGCGGCCTTCTCCACAATGTCTGCCAGCGTTCCGACAACCGTGACCTGCGTGGGCCTGGTGCCCCAACGAATGAGGGCCACCGGCGTGGTGGCAGCGCGTCCTTCGGCGACGAGGTTCGCGACGATGGAAGGCAGGTTCTTCATCCCCATCAGGAATACGAGCGTGCCGTGACTGCTCGCCAACCTGGGCCACTCAAGAGCCGTGGTCGTCTTGGATGGATCTTCGTGACCGGTGACAAATGTCACGGTTGACGCCATGGTTCGATGGGTGACCGGAATACCGGCATAGGCAGGAGCCGCCACTGCCGCCGTGACACCCGGAACGACTTCAAATTCGACGCCGGCTGACGCCAGCGCTTCAGCCTCTTCTCCGCCACGACCAAAGACGAAGGGGTCGCCGCCCTTCAGGCGTACCACGATCGCACCCTGCCTGGCCCGCTCAACGAGCATGCGATTGATCGCGTCCTGGGCTTGATACTGTCCCGTTCCCCGCCGTCCCACATAGACGCGTTCTGCCTGAGTCTGGGCATGAGCCAACAAGGCAGGATTCGCGAGGTAATCATAGAACACGACATCGGCCCGCTCGAGACACTCCTTCCCCCGCAGCGTGAGGAGCTTCGGGTCGCCAGGCCCCGCCCCGACCAGATACACGATGCCTTGTCGCGTCTTCTTCAACGTTATGCCGTCCCGTAAATGGCGCAGAGGATCTTGTCCGCGCCCCTCGACAATAATCGCTCTGCGAGCTGCGTGCCCAAAGCCTGCGCCTCGGCGATCGTGCCGCGAATCGCATCGCGAATGACCGTCTTGCCGTCCACGCTCGCCACCAGCCCCTCCAGCTGTATCTCGTCATCGACCAGGGTGGCATAGGCTGCAATCGGCACCTGGCAGCCGCCTTCCAGGCGGTGGAGTAAGGCCCGTTCGGAGCTGACCGCCACCCTGGTCGGCGGATGGTTGAGCCGGTTTAGAATATCCCGTACGAAACCGTCGTCCGACCGCCCCTCGATGCCCAGCGCCCCTTGGCCGATGGCGGGAAGACTGAGTCGCGGATCAAGGTACTCCGTAATTTCCTGCGTCCAGGCCAAACGCCGCAACCCGGCGGCAGCCAGCACAATGGCATCGAACTGCCCTTCCTTTAATTTCCTCAAGCGGGTATCGAGATTCCCGCGCAACATCTCGATCCGCAGATCCGGCCGCGCATGGAGAAGCTGCGACTGCCGCCGCAAGCTGCTCGTCCCGACCCGCGCACCAGGCGGCAGATCCTTAAACAAGCGCCCCTCACGGCTGATCAAGGCATCGCGCGCATCTTCGCGCGGAGGCACGCAGAGAATTTCCAGTCCCTCGGGCAACTGCGTCGGCACATCCTTCATACTATGGACGGCAAAGTCGATCTCACCGCTCAACAGGGCGTCCTCGATTTCTTTGACAAACAGCCCCTTGCCGCCGATCTTCGCCAACGGCACATCGACGATCTTGTCGCCGGACGTTTGAATCCGCTTCAGCGTAACCGCCACCCCGGGAGCCACTTCCTGCACCCGCGCCTGAAACATCTCGCTCTGCTGAAGCGCAAGCTTGCTCGCTCTCGTCCCCAGCACCAATGTGGACCGCTGCCCTGTTGATCTGGACACCCTTCACTCCCCCATCTTGATCTTAAACCGAATCCGCTATGAGCTCGTCCGCTTGCGACCGCCCGTTTGAGGAGCGGCCTCTTCCCCCTGTCGCTCCTGCGGTTGAGGCGAGAGACATGGCGGCCGGGCGGCGGCGTCTCCGCTCAGGCCCTCTCCAGACGGCTGGCTGTCCAGGTTGTAGAAACGCCTGGCCGCCTCAATAAACGCCGCTCCGCTTGAGGAGTTCACCTCGGACTTCAATGTCACCATCGTATTGTGGATCAGCTTGTTCACGATGGCCGACGCAAGCCCTTCGACAATCTCGCGATCTTGGGCCGAAAGATGGGCCAGCCGGCTCATCGTTTTCTCGACCTCGCCCCGCTTGATGTCGTCCGCCCGATTCTTCAGCGCCACGATCGTCGGCGTCACTTCGAGTGATTTCATCCATTCCAGCACCACGCCGACTTCTTCGACCACCATACGCTCGGCCTTTTCCGCCTCCTGCAGGCGCTCGGCGCGATTTTGCTCGACGCGTTGTTTCAGATCGTCGATATCGAATAAGAAGGCGTTATCCACGTGGCGGACGGCGGGGTCGATATTGCGCGGCACTGATATATCAATGAGGAACATGGGCCGATTTCTGCGCGCATCGACGGCGCGCTGAACATCGTCGGCGGTGATCAAGTAGTGCGAGGCACCGGTCGAGACCAATACAATATCCGCCGACGCCATATCATCCTTGAACTGCTCAAACGGCACCGGAGTCCCGCCGAATTGCTCCGCCAACTCGACGGCATGCTGCGGAGTGCGGGTCGTAATCCGTACCTGTCCGACCCCCTGAGCAATGAGGTGCTGGGCCGCCAGCTTCGCCATTTCCCCCGCGCCAACCAACAACACCGTCCGGTGGGCGAGATCTGAGAAAATCTTCTTGGCCAACTCGACCGCCGCATAGCTCACCGACACAGCCATTTCGGCGATTTTTGTTTCCGTCCGGACTCGTTTGGCCACTGAAATGGCTTTTTTGACGACCTTGTTCATGATCACGCCGGTCGTCTTGTGCGCCAAGGCCACTTCAAACGCGTCTTTCAACTGGCCCAGAATCTGAGACTCCCCGACAATCATGGAATCCAGGCTGGCGGCAACCCGGAACAGATGGGCGATCGCCCGATCGCCCGTATGCCAATACAAATGCGGCGTCAGTTGTTCCGAGGAGAGCGCGAGATGCGTATCGGCGAGAAACTCTTGGATGCGTCCATAGCCATGATCGATATCGTCCACCACCGAATAGACTTCAACCCGATTGCAGGTGGACAACAGCAGGCCTTCCTTCACCCCCTGATAGGTGCAGAGACGGCTCAAGGCTTCGCCGATCCGGCTTTCTGGAACGGCGAGCTTCTCTCGAATCTCGACGGGAGCGGTCTTGTGGCTCAGCCCGACGACTATCAGATGCATTTCACGACACCGTTCCGTAACTCTTGAGCACCACGCCCACCAGGGTCAAAATGACACCGGCAAATCCAATCACCGTCAAATACGCCGCCCGCTTGGCACGCCAGCCCACCGTCAGACGTCCCAGCAACACGACAAAGTAGAACAGCCACGTAACCAAGGCCCAGGTCTGCTCCGGATTCCAACTCACATAGGCCCCTTTGGCGAATTCAGCCGAAATCGCTCCAGTCACAATACCAAGGGTGAGGAGAGGAAACCCCATGACAATCGATTGCTGGTTGAGATGATCCAAAAAATCCAGGGCCGGAAGCTTGGCATACAACACGTTGAATCGCTTGGACTTGAGAAGGCGATCCTGAATGAGATACATCACACCAGCGACAAACGCGACGGCGAACCCGACGGTCCCCAACATGCTCAACGTGACATGCAGCCACAGGGTCCGAAAAACCGGCTGCAAGGTAGGAACGGTATCGGGCAGCGCGGCGGCGGAAACGAGAGAGACAAGAGCCAGCGGCACGATAAACGAACCAAGCACATGGATGCGATGGCGGAATTCCACGGCCAGAAACACGAGAATCAGCATCCAGGAGAAAAACGAGAGCGCCTCATGGACGCTTGGAGGTGAAGGGGCCGAACTCGCAAACATCCGCGCCACCAGCGCGATGGTATGCACGACAAATCCGGCAGCCGTAATTCCGAGTGATACCTTTGATAAGGCCTCAGAGCGTCGCAAGAGATAGGCAAGGAACGAAATGGTGGCAACGAAATAGATCCCCATTGTCACCATGAAGCAGACGACTGCCATATGGGTCTTCCCTCACTCTCGACGGATTTCAGACTGTTTATTGCGGGATTAGCGGGAAATTATAGCGATGCGACGAGAAGGGAGTCAACAAAGCTCACGAGCCAACTTACAAGACAAGATACCTGTCCAGCAACCGGGAACACTCTTTATCGTCGGTGTTCCCATCGGGCATCCTGACGACATCACGCTCCGCGCCCTCCGCATTCTCCGTCATGCCGACATCGTGGTCTCTGAGTCCCCCGCAGCCACACAAGCCCTGTTGCAATACCATGGCCTCTCGGCAATCCTGACAAGTTATGGCCCGGGGCATCTGAAGGAAAAAGTTTCGCTCCTGATCGACCGGCTTCGGCGAGGAACGCATGTTGCTTTAGTCTCGGATTGCGGCTCGCCCGTCATATCAGACCCCGGATGCCTGCTGATCAATGCAGCTCACCGGCAACATATCCCCGTACGATCGGTGCCAGGCCCTTCAGCAGTCACTGCCGCCATCGCCGCATCCGGCTGGTCAGGAGATTCCTTTTTTTTCCAGGGGCAGATTCCCGATGGAACGATGCAACAGAAAAGATGGCTGGCAGCAACTCTTAAACACACTGTCCCGAGCATTTTCTTCTGCTCATCAGAATCCCTCACGGGCGTGATAGAAACACTCGCGCGGCTCAATAAAAGGCGGCAGATAACCGCGGCATACGACTTAACGACTTCGCGAGAAATGATTCAGAGAGGGACAGCCCCACAGATACTCAAGCTGATCAACGAAATGAATCCACCCAGTGCGGTAACGATCATCCTGGAAGGACGGAGAGCGAGAAGGAAACGGACAACGGCCGCACGCAAAAAGACTTCTTCTTAGGCAGTCTCCTCTCGACGAATCAGGACTCGAAAGGCATGATCCACACGTTCTTGAAGCAACACCGTGTGCCCTTCATTCTCCACACTTCTGGGCACATTCCTGATCGGATCGCCATCATCGAGAAGCACCGACAACACCTGCCCCTCGTCCATCGTCTCCAGCTTGAGTTTTGTCTTCACGAAATTATAGGGGCAAATGACCCCGCGCAGATCAAGTTCAGTGTCTGATGTTAATCTAGGCTCTGATTGCCGTTGCTCATCCATACCACACCTTTTGATATCGGCTAATGAGAAAATGGCCAGCGACTGGATACTGAGTTCGCTAATCCTACTAGATAAGACTGATACCCAACAAGCACCCACAAAAAAAAGGGGCAGCCGAAGCTGCCCCCTTCCTAACACATGACCTCGTGATGTCTTAGTTGAGCCCCTTCACGAGATTTGGCTTTGCAGCGTCGGTTCCATAGTCAGACTTGTTCTGAACCTTTGTTTCTGGAGCCACGGTCTGATAGCCCCATCCTGGCTGCGGCTCGCAGTTCCAGCAGGGAGCAGTACCAGTGAACTCACCGATCGTGGTGTCAACGGTTCCTGAAATCTTCCCTGGAAGCACCGTACCAGCAACACCGCCGGTTGTGCTGCCGCTGTTGGTTTCAATTGCACGCTCGGTGGAAGGATTCGGGCGTTGGCCCAATCCACCGAAACCGGCGAGCTTCTCGTTACCACGAAGCACAGTGATTTCACGAACAAGCTTCCGGCCTACACCGAACTGCTGGGCATTGGACGTCGCTTCAACCACCTGCAATGTAACATCATCGCCAGAGTTGATCGTCCTGAGCTGATCCATATTGGTCTTGTCGTCAAGAAACACAATAAGGGAATTCATTGACCCGGCACCAGCGCGTCCTTCGTCATGCGAGCTTCCGCCCGTCTCCAGGTGCAACTTCCCGCCAGGCAAATCGATCGCCAACACACGACCATAGATCGTCTCTGGCTGAGAGAGACGATCAAGGAAGCTGTTCCGATCAAACGCCGAAACGCGGTTTGCGCTTCCTGACACATCGCCGACCCCGGTTCCAACGCCCATAGCAGACCCACCAGCTGACTGCTGCAGCCGCTCTTGAGCTCCTGCAACACTCACAGAGCCTACGATGATAACCGCAGCTCCTAGTGCCAACACCTTACGCATGTGCTGCCTCCTTGTGAGTTAAATGATGAAGTGTAGGGATGATGGTGATGAACAACGAGATTCCTTGAGTGACTGTGTGCATGAGTCTTTTTTAATGAACGGGCGCACTATAGGCCAATATCCAGGGTCTGTCAAGTAGTCCTACCCCAATAAATTGAGCCGTTAGGTTAGATTGAGCCATTAGCATGGTCGACACCGGGACGAGAACTTGCCTTCACGAAGTACCAACGCTACCCTAACAGCTCGTTTGGTGCCCAGAGGGAGGGTCGAACTCCCACTCTCTTGCGAGAACCGGATTTTGAGTCCGGCGCGTCTGCCAGTTCCGCCATCCGGGCTCACCCCAGCGAATAGAATAGCGCGGGAATTCTTCTAGCACGACAAATCATCGGGGTCAATCATGTTGGCCTCTTTTCTTCACCAGAAATTGAATGCTAAGATGACCCTTAAGTCACGGATTGCACGAACAACCGAGGGATCAACACAACAAATAAACGTGAGACGCCCACAAAAGTGTTGAATCTGCAATATTAGCTTTATAACCTTCACAAGGAGCCCGATACATTCATGGCAGACGTAGCATGCATTACCTGCGGACAAACCGGCGAAGCCATTACCACCCCACTCTTCCTTGGCAAGCTGGAAGCCGAAATCAAAGCCAAGGTCTGCACGAGTTGCTGGAAAAAATGGGAAGGCATGCGGGTAATGGTCATTAATGAATACCAGGTGAACCTGGGTGACGAAAGCGGACGCGAGCTCGTACGGAAGCAAATGAAAGCGTTCCTGAAATTGGGAGAGCAGGCAGACACCTCGAAGATTGCCGAAAATTTCCGCCCGCAGGGTCAATGAGCGTCGGCAAGCGCCGCGTCAAATATAGTGGCCGTGCTTCCGCATCGCTCTCCCGTGCGAATCCAATCGGAGCCAGACCCGTGATTCTTCAGTCTTGTCGCCGACTTCGTTGACAGGGTTGTCTCCGAAGTGATAGATTCCTTCATTCCCCGCCGTTCTCCGATCTGCTCTATTCAATAGATTGAGGAACCTGCGGAATTTGTCATGATCACACAAATGC
This sequence comes from Nitrospira sp. NS4, assembly GCF_049546785.1. NCBI lineage: Bacteria > Pseudomonadati > Nitrospirota > Nitrospiria > Nitrospirales > Nitrospiraceae > Nitrospira > Nitrospira sp. NS4. Next base: position 241,939 of record NZ_JBMWAN010000005.1, read on the forward strand.
ACGTAAAGGGGTTGATGTTCGACCCCTATAACAACGCTTATATAGTTGTCCTTCGCGATGAAGATCAGGCGGAGATGCTGCCAATTTGGGTCGGAAAGTCGGAGGCCAGCGCCATTAGCCTGGCATTGGAAAACGTGGCGCCGCCGCGCCCCATGACACACGACTTCATGAAATCATTCCTCGACGCGTACAACGCCAAAGTGATCAGCACAGTGATTACGGATCTGAACGAACATACCTACTTCGCCAAAGTCCATCTGATGTACGAAGATTCAGAATATGCCATCGACTCCCGACCAAGCGATGCCATCGCGCTCGCCATCCGGTCCGACGCCCCGATTTTCGCCAGCGATTCGGTCATTCGCAAGCAAAGCTCGGAAGAACTGGAACAGTGGCTGGAAAATCTCAAACCGGAAGATTTCGGCAAGCTGGACTCGTAACCGGGACATTGATCATGAGCACCATACCACACCACTCTCTCGACGACCTGATCCCGCTCACGGTGAATCGCGTGGTCGAAGACTCCAACACGGATACCAGAATCGTCGTGCTCACGAGGCCGGAAGAGACCGAAACCTTTATGATCTGGGTGGGCGCGCCAGAGGGAGACTCCATCCGTCGTGCGCTGGACTCGACGATTCCGCCGCGCCCGATGAGCCATGACTTGATCAAGAACTTCGGCGAGCACTTCGGCATCAAGACCCAGCGGGTCGTCCTGACCGACGTCAAAAGCAGCACGTACTACGCGACCGTATATCTTGAAAACAAAGGGGTCGAGCGGGTGATCGATGCTCGACCGAGCGATGCCATCGCGCTCGCCCTTCGAACCCATGCCCCCATCTACACGACACCGGATGTGTGGAAACGACGCAGCGGGCAACACCTAGATGCCTGGCTGACGAAGCTCGATACAAAAAATATCGGCACACAAGAAGTCTAGGACACGCAGTTTGACTTATCGCGAGGAGTAGAAGACGACCATGATGACCTATCTCGAAAAACCAGCCGACGTCAAAGAACAATGGCACCTCGTCAATGCCGAGGGACACACATTGGGACGCTTGGCTGCCAAAGTTGCCAGCATTCTCAGAGGGAAGCACCGGCCCACCTTCACGCCGAATGTGGACATGGGCGACCATGTCGTGATCATCAACGCGGAAAAGGTGCATCTGACCGGCAATAAGATGGAAGACAAGCTGTACATCCATCACTCCGGATATCCGGGAGGACTGAAGACCACCACGGCCCAGCACCTCTTCCGCAAAGACCCGACGGAACTTCTGGTTCGCGCGATCGAAGGCATGCTCCCGAAGAATCCCCTGGGAAACCATATGGCCAAGAAACTCCGAGTTTATGCGGGCCCGAACCATCCGCACCAGGCTCAAGATCCGAAACTCATTACTCTCTAGCGAATTAGGTTAGAAGGAGGCGTAATCGCATGGCAGTGGTCACACAGTACGCAACAGGCAGACGTAAATGCGCGGTCGCACGGGCGTGGGTCACCGGAACCGCCGGCGACATCACCGTAAACGAGAAGCCTCTTGAGAAGGCCTTCCCGAGACTCACCCTCCGGCAGATTATCCAGCTCCCGCTGGAAATGGCCGGCGTGATGGGCAAATACTCGATCAACGCGACAGTATACGGCGGCGGCCCGACCGGCCAGGCCGGCGCCCTTCGCCATGCGATCGCACGAGCGCTCGTGACCATGACTCCGACGTTTCGCACACCTTTGAAAAAAGAAGGCCTGCTGACGCGCGACTCGCGCGTGAAAGAACGGAAGAAGTACGGTCAGAAAGGTGCCCGTAAGCGCTTCCAGTACTCGAAGCGGTAAACAAAGAAGCCGACATCCGGAAAGGGGAAGGCTTCTCGCCTTCCCTTTTTTTTATGCCTGGCGGCTGCACACCTATCCTCATTAGCTTGATGGGCATGGCACCATGACGGAAAAACTTCGGATCGCAATCGCGGGAGCAAGCGGCTATGCGGGAGCAGAACTGGTCCGCCTCGCTGCGGCTCATCCGGCCTACAATATCACCGCCGTGACGTCGGAAAAATCAGCCGGGCAGAAAGTCTCTGCGGTATTTCCGAGTCTCGCGGGTCTGGTGCCTCACACATTTGAAGCACTGGCACCCGAGGCGCTCGCCGAACGGGCGGACGCGATCTTCCTCGCACTCCCTCACACGAAATCGCAGAACCCTGTGGCGCTGTGCAGGAAAGCAGGAAAACTGGTGGTCGATTTGAGCGCCGATTACCGGCTCAAAGATGTCGGTGCTTACGAGCAATGGTACCAGACTCCGCATACCCATCCAGAACTGCTGAAAGATGCGGTCTACGGACTTCCGGAGCTCCACCGCGACGCGATCGCCAAGACACAGCTGGTTGCCTCTCCTGGCTGCTATCCGACTGCGGCCATTCTCCAGCTTGCCCCGTTATTCGCAAACGGGTTGGTCCAGCCAGACACCGTGGTCATCGATGCCAAGTCCGGCATTTCTGGGGCGGGACGCAGCGCGGCCCTCCCCTACCATTTTCCCGAAGCCCACGAGTCATTGGAACCCTACAAGATCGGCCAACACCGGCATATTCCTGAAATCGAACAGGAACTGTTTGGAGTCCTCTCCAAGAGAGGCGGGAACACCGGCGCCGTAACCATCGCCTTTACACCCCATCTCGTCCCCATGAATCGAGGGATTCTGAGCACGGCCTATTGCAAACTGAACCGGCCCATGCCCCTTCCGGAATTGCGCGCACTCTACCGGGACTTCTACAAAGGCGAACGGTTTATCCGTTTGCATGAGGATTCCGTCCCCAATCCCCGCTACATCAAAGGATCGAACTACTGCGACGTCGGAATTTACGCCGATCAGCGGGCAGGATGGATCGTGACTGTCGCGGCTGTCGATAATCTGGTCAAAGGTGCCGCGGGTCAAGCAATCCAGGCGATGAATCTTATGATGGGGATCGCCGAAGAAACCGGCTTGACGGCTCCGGGCATGTACCCCTGAGGCCCGCACATCTGACCGTCACCTTCAATCAACTACACCGAGATGACCATGACCACATCGTCACGTGCGACAGGAGTCACAGCGCCACAAGGATTTCAAGCCGCCGGCATTCATTGCGGGATCAAGAAGCCCGGCATCCTTGACCTGGCGTTACTGGTATCCGATGTGAGCGGACCGATCGCCGGCGTATTCACCAAGAACCAGGTGGTCGCCGCTCCGGTCATTCTCGATCGCGATCACCTGAAACAGCGCATCGGACGCGCCATCCTCGTCAACAGCGGCAATGCCAATGCCTGCACCGGGAAACCCGGGATGGCCGCCGCGCTCACAATGGCCACGCTTGTCGCCAAGCGGCTGAAGGTCCCGACGCACGAGGTTTTTGTCGGATCAACCGGAGTCATCGGCCGGCGCCTGCCCATCGACTGCGTCAAGTCCGGTATCCCCACGCTCTTTGCGCAATTGAGCCCCCGGGGCGGCCACAAGGCGGCACAGGCCATCCTGACGACTGACCTGCGCCCCAAAGAATGTGCGGTGCGCGCCAGGATCGGCGGCCGGATGGTCACGATCGGCGGCATGGCCAAAGGATCCGGCATGATTCACCCCAATATGGCCACGATGCTGGGCTACCTGACAACCGATGCCGCCATTGCGCCCTCGACGCTCCAGCGGGCCGTTGAGGCCGCCGTGAATGAATCGTTCAATTGCATCACGGTGGATGGCGATACCAGCACCAACGATACCGTGCTCTGCCTCGCCAATGGCCTGGCCAAGAACTCGACCATTACCTATGGCACCGGGGCCTATCGCCAGTTTGTGAAGCTGCTGACGACCGTGTCCCAAACCCTGGCCCTCTCCATTTGCCGCGACGGAGAAGGGGTTACCAAGGTTGTCAAAATCGCAATCGAAGGTGCCGAGACACCGGCTGGCGCCAGACAGGTGGCGCAAACCATCGCCACATCGAACCTGGTGAAGACCGCCCTCTTTGGGGAAGACGCCAACTGGGGACGGGTTATGGGTGCCATCGGCCGCGCCGGCGTCCCGATTGAGCAGACCAAACTGAGCGTCTACTTTGACGATGTCCTTATGGTGCAACGAGGCATGGGCGTGGGCCTGGCTGCCGAGCGCCGGATAGCCAAGGTCTTCAAGAAGAAGGAATTTACCATCCGGGTGCGACTCGGACAGGGTTCCGCCAAATCCCACATGTGGACCACCGACCTGTCCTATGACTATGTCAGGATCAACGCAAGCTATCGATCCTAAAATGAAATTCTCGTTGGCGGCTTGAAAACACGCCCTGACTATGATAGCGTGCCGAAGCTTTACGGGTCACACAAGACAGCCCGGGGTCGAGCATTGTGCTTGAACCGGATTCTTACACAAAATCCACATCAGCGCATGGACGCTGCTTGGCTTGAGACAAGGGGGCTGGTCCCCCTCACCCGTATCGGTTACGGGTGTGCTGCAAGCCCTGAGGGGAGGTGAAGGCATGGGAGTGGTCGCAATTAAGGAATTACTGGAAGCCGGTGTGCACTTCGGGCACCAGACCAATCGATGGAATCCGAAGATGAAGCGTTTTCTCTTCGGCGAACGCAATGGCATCTACATCATCGACCTGCAGCAGACGCTGACGCGGATGGAGCAGGCCTATGCCTTCGTGCGTGATACCGTCGCCGCAGGCGAATCCGTCCTCTTTGTCGGCACCAAGCGGCAGGCAGCGGAAATCCTTGAAGAAGAAGCCAAGCGGGCCAACATGTTTTTTGTGAACCAGCGCTGGCTCGGAGGGATGTTGACGAACTTCAAGACCATTCGTCTCAGCATCGACAAGATGAAGAAGATGGAAGGCATCCTGGCGAACCCCAGCGAGCACGGCCTGAAGAAAAAGGAAATCCTTCTGATGCAGAAGGACATCGTCAAGCTGCAAAAGTATCTGTCCGGCATTAAGAGCATGCGGGGGGTCCCCGGCGCCGTGTTCATCCTCGACACGAGAATCGAGCACATTGCGGTACAGGAAGCGACCCGGCTGGATATTCCGGTCATCGCCATCGTGGATAGCAACTGCGATCCCGATCATATCACCTACCCGATTCCCGGAAACGACGACGCCATTCGCTCCATCAAGCTCATCACGTCGAAGATTGCGGACGCCTGCATCGAGGGCGCGCATCTGAAGTCTCAGCGCGAAGAAGCCGACTTCCAGGCCGCACCGGCGGGAGCAGACAAGCAGGCGGCCATGAGCGCGCAGGGCGCACCCGCATCCTAATCGCTCTGGCCCCATGACATTGGTCACGATTTGTTCATCATAACGGTAAGGATATTGGATCATGGCAGGATCAAGTCAGTTGGTGAAAGAACTCAGAGAAAAAACAGGCGCGGGCATTCTTGATTGCCAGAAAGCGCTCTCGGAAAACGGCAACGACGTCGACAAAGCCATCGATTACCTGCGTCAAAAAGGGTTGGCCGCAGCCGCCAAGAAGGCCGGACGGGAAACGAATCAGGGATTGATCCACGCCTATATCCACATGGGCGGAAAAATCGGTGTCCTCATCGAAGTCAACTGCGAAACGGATTTTGTCGCCCGCAATGAGGAGTTCAAGGCCTTCGTCAATGACCTCGCGCTCCAGATCGCCGCGGCCAAGCCGTCCTACGTGAAGCGCGAAGACATCCCCGCGGATCTCGTGGCAAAAGAGAAGGAGATCTACGAGGGACAGGCGAAGGAACTGGGGAAACCACCGGCTGCCTGGCCCAAGATCGTGGACGGCAAGCTGGAAAAGTTCTATCAGGAAAGCTGCCTGATGGAACAATCGTTCATCAAAGATCCCGCCGTGACCATCAAGGATCTGCTCTCGCAGAAGATCTCCAAGATCGGCGAAAACATGAACATCCGGCGTTTCACCCGCTATCAACTAGGCGAAGCATGAGCCCTGCGAAATACCGGCGCCTCCTTCTGAAAGTCAGCGGGGAGATGTTGGCCGGTGAGCAGGGTTACGGTATTCAGCCGTCCATCCTCGAAGGCTTGGCCGAAGAAATTGCCTCCGTCGTCGCCCTCGACATTCAAGTCGCCGTGGTGATCGGCGGAGGCAACATCTTTCGAGGCCTCGCGGCCAGCGCCTCGGGCATGGAACGGGCCTCCGCCGACTACATGGGCATGCTGGCGACCGTCATGAACGCCCTCGCCCTTCAGAACGCGCTGGAACGCCTGGGCGTGATCACCAGAGTTCAATCGGCGATTGAAATGCGCCAGCTGGCTGAAGGCTACATCCGCCGGAGAGCCATCCGGCACCTGGAAAAAAAACGCGTCGTCATCTTTGCCGGAGGCACCGGCAATCCCTACTTCTCGACCGATACCGCGGCAGCCCTTCGTGCCATGGAAATCGGAGCGCAAGTGATCATGAAGGGGACCAAGGTCGACGGGATCTACGATGCCGACCCCGTCAAGCACCCTACGGCAAAAAAATATACCGAGATCCCCTTCCTTTCAATTCTGAACCAGAACCTCAAAGTCATGGATTCGACGGCGATCAGTCTCTGCATGGACAATCAACTGCCCCTGATCGTCTTCAATCTGAAAGAAAAAGGAAACTTCAAACGAGTTGCGCTCGGTGAGCCGATCGGCACGTTGGTGACGACCGGTCCGCGCTAGCCCATTTCATGGAGTGTTGTTATGTCGAACGCCGCCCCCATACACCAGAAACTGACCGAAAAGATGGAACATGCCCTCGAGCATTTGAAGCGCGATCTGGCTGGACTGCGAACCGGCCGCGCATCGGTTGCCCTCCTCGACGGCGTGCGGGTGGACTACTACGGCACCATGACTCCCCTCAAACAGGTCTCGAACATTTCCACGCCGGAAGCCAGACTCATCACCATCCAACCATGGGAACCGAACCTCATTAAGGAAATCGAGAAAGCGATCTCGAACTCGGGGCTCGGCGTGAATCCTTCGAATGACGGGAAGATTATCCGCCTCCCCCTCCCGCCCCTCACGGAGGAACGCCGGAAGGAACTCGGCAAGATCTGCAAGAAGCACGGAGAAGACGCCAAGGTGCAAATCCGCGGATTTCGGCGCGACGCGAACGAGGAGTTGAAGAAACTGCAGAAAGACACCAAATTGACCGAAGATGAACTCCGGAAGGCCGAGCAGGATACCCAGAAGCTGACCGACTCCTATGTGCAAAAAATCGACGACGTGATCAAGAAGAAGGAACAGGAAATCCTGGAAGTTTAGCCGCGGCCTTCCATCGTCAGGTGGCAATCATTTCAACCTTCTCCCCCACCTCCGCAACGGTCGATCTCGCTGCCCTTGCACACAACGCCACGCAACTTCGACGGTTCCTCTCGCCGGGATGCGACATCATGGCCGTCGTCAAGGCCAACGGCTACGGCCACGGGGCCGGTGAGATTTCACGAACCCTGCTTCAACATGGCATCGCCCGTCTGGCCGTCGTCTCGATCGACGAGGGCATCGCCCTCCGGCAAGCCGGGATTACTGCCCCCATTGTCGTACTGGGTCCGCTCTTTCACAACCAGGTTGAAGACCTCTTCAGCCACCGACTGACCCCCGTTGTCAGCGATGCGACTGTCCTCCCGGGTCTCGCCCGGCGTGCCGCGACACTCCCGAGTCCATACCCTGTGCACCTGAAGGTGGAAACGGGCATGGGCCGGCTGGGATTGGCCGCCGACGAACTCATCGAGCTTCTCCTCTCACGGCGGCTGCCATCGTCCCTGCAGCTCGAAGGACTGATGACCCATTTTGCGGATGCCGATGGAGAGGCCGTCGACCAGACCCGTGATCAACTGACCATTTTCACCCGTGTAGTGACGACGCTCGCGGCTCAAGGCATCCGGGCTCCGCTCATCCATGCAGCCAACAGCGGCGCCGCCGTGCGTTTTCCGGACGCGCAATTCTCCCTGGTCCGCCCCGGCATCATGCTGTATGGCTACCACACGCTGCCCCGGTCCATCCCGGCACCCGATCTGAAGCCGGTTCTGACGCTCAAGACCTGCCTGGCCCAACTGCGCACGATCCCCGCCGGCGGCACCGTCAGCTACAACGCCACCTTTGTCGCAAAACGCGCGACACGCGTGGCCGTCCTCCCCATCGGCTATGCCGACGGATACAACCGGCGTCTCTCGAACCGCGGGGAAGTCCTGGTGCACGGCCGGCGCGCGAAGGTCATCGGCCTGGTGTGCATGGATATGGTGATGATCGACGTGACAGATATTCCCGGCGTGGCGGTCGGCGACGATGTGATCGTGATCGGCCGCCAGGGGCAGGACGCAATTACCGCAACGGACCTGGCCGAGTGGACGGGTACGATTCCCTACGAAATCCTCTGCTCGATCGGTCCGCGCGTACCCCGCCTCTATCAGACATCGTAACGCCCGATCAGACCTCCCAAACCCTGCTAGAAATTGACGCGAACGGACAGGCCGCCCGTATGATAGGTCGTTTTGTAGAGCCCGTTCACCACCGGCAAGAGGCACCCGCACGTCACAGTGCGCTGTTCATAGAGCGAGACCTGATAGGACAAATCCAGACCAATGGCTTGGGGCTTGATCGACCCGATCCCCATATTGCCGCAGCGGATACCGAACAGCGTCCCGCCTTGTTTGCACAGCATCCCGAACCCGAACGACGGAACATGCACGTCGGCGGACGGCACGGCGGGATCGAATGACGAGTCCGGCACCTGGGCGGGCGAATGTGAATATCCTGTCCGTAAGGCCAACTCCCACTCGGGAAGGGCATCCACCTTCAACCATCGATACTCCGTCCCGAGCATCACGGTATAGGTGCTGCGCCAATTCTGGGGCTGTGGAATCACCGTGCCGTTGGCGAGATGGATATCCAAATTTCTAACCGATTTCCAACCCACATAATCCATATCCATCTCCAGCTTCCACTCGCGCGCAGCCGTTCTGGTCGGCCAGATGGCAACCGCACCGGAGATGACCTGCGGCAGGACAAACGTCGTTGAGGCACCCGCGGTCTTGACGCCGTTTGACAAGACGACGCCTGATAGCGGCAAACCGGCCTGACTGCGGTAGACCAGCCCGATGTTGGCGATCGGTTTTCCGTCCGGATTCCGTAAGGCGGTATACAGAAGACTGAGGTTGTATCCGACGGCTGTGCCCTTGCCATTGAGTTCCACCTTGGCCCCTTGAGACCCGAATACCGGGGTGAGTGCGCCGCCGGAAGAGATAAACTGCTTTTCGAAATGTCCTTCTCCCAACATATCGGAAAACGTATAGATATCCATCCCGAGCCCCAGCGAAAGGTCCGGCGTCACCTGATAGGCCAACGTGGGTTTAATGTCCATCAGCGGCATGGCGGTGAATGTGGTTTTTGCGCTCAACGGCCCGTTATCCGGATACCGGCTCAGAGAGCCAAACGGTACGGTCAACCCGATGCCCACACTCATCCCGCTCAGTTCCCGTACGCCTAAATCTCCCAGATTCCCGACAATGAACAGATGGGCGGGAGGCGGCCAAGCCAGCGCTCCGTTGCGGTCTCCGGTTGAGTTCTGTCCTGCCGTAGGAGGATAGGAACTGGTGAAGTCCGTCGTCCCGCCCGACAACAACCCGCCGGCCATCACTTGGAGGCCATGCAATTGCGTCATACCAGCGGGATTGTAGTGGAGCGCAGACGGATCGTCCGCCTGGGCGGCGAACGCGTTGGCTTGCCCCGATGCGGCGGTTCCCTGCCCCTGAATGCGGGGGACCTGTGCGAGAAGATCGGTCCCGCACAATACACTGAATATGAAGATGAAACCTGCGCAGATCGAAGCAGACACCGCTTGACGAGACTTTGGATCGGCCACTCTGCCACCCCTCTCATTCCTTGGCATCCCTAAATAACCGATGCCAGAGAATGCGGCGGCATTCTACCCAGGACGGAACCAATAGTCTATGAGGGATTGCAGTTCGCCCCCCTCAAAGGGCTTGAGCAACGTCGCGTGCGCCCCCAAGCCCATGGCCCGGGCCGCCAGCTTCTGAGATGCGGAGGTGCACAGCAGCAGAATTGGAATCCGCTGGTTGAACGCTCTGATCTCGCGCACAAGGTCCATTCGATCGGTCAGCGCCGCATCCACTTCGAGGATCACCCCGATACAGGGCTCAGTTCGAAGCATCTCCAACGCCATGCCTCCATCCGCCGCCAGGTGCGGATGCAGACCGTTGGCCCGCAACCGATCGGCCAGCAGCTGCCGAATGCCGGCATCCCCCTCGATCACAAGAACCTGCCGCCCGGCTGTCCGCATAGACGATCCCGGAAGCGCCATCGTGGGCAGAAGCGGAACAGTGACGGAAAATTCCGCCCCGCCGTCCGGATGATTCCGCACCGTGACCGCACCGCCCTGCAACTCGACTAACGTCTTCACGATAGACAACCCCAACCCCAATCCCTTCGGGCCGCTGCGCTGGCGATGCTGGACGCGGAAGAAGGGATCGAAGATCTTGTCCAAAAACTCGTCGGGGATCCCCGGCCCCGAGTCGCGGACCGCAATGCAAGCCGATCGCGGCGTATCCATCTCAACCCGCACCGTAATCAGGCCGTCTTCGGGGGTAAACTTGACGCTGTTTTGGACGAGATTCACCACCACTTGAATCAGCCGATCCCGATCCGCCCACACAATCAGCGTGGCGGACGGATACACGCACTCAATCTGCTGCCGCTTGGCCTGAGCCAATGGACGCAGTTGCTCGATCGCATCCGCCAGGCAGGCCTCCAGATCCACCTCTGCGGGCAGCACCTCGAAGCGGCCGGTCTCGATGCGCGTCCGATCCAGCAGGTCGTCGATCATGCGAATCAGCCGGTCGGAGTTCTCCAGCATCCGGGAAAGATAGCGGTATTGCTTGTCATTCAGCGGACCGGTGAGCCCGTCGAGCAGGTTCTGAATAAACCCTGTGATCGAGGTCAACGGGGTCTTCAACTCATGCGACACATGGGAGAGAAACTGGGACCGTAACCGGTCGGCCTGCTCCAGCGCCGCCGTCCGTTCGCGCACTTTCATCTCCAGACGCAGGTTCCATTCCTCGATCTGCTGGTAGGCCGCGGCATTATCCAAGGCGATCGCCACCTGGCTGGCCAGCGTGGTCATCAGTTCGAGGTCGTCGCGCGTCAGACTATGTTCTTGCATCCGGTCCACCGTCAGCGTGCCGATGATCCGGTCTTTGGTCTTGAGCGGCACCGCGATCAACGCCTTCGTATTGACCATCGCGATCAGCTGCTGATTGAGGGGATGCAACCGCTCCCAGACCGCCTGAACGTCGCCGATGAGCAGGGATTTTCCTTGTAAGACCACCATGCCTTCAGGAGTCTCCGGATCTGAGACCGCAATTTCACGCGACCGGATAAACGCCTGTACCTCTGGGGCAACGCCCATCGCCCGCGCATCGACGACGAGTTGCCGCACAGGATCGAAAAAAGAGATCATGGCACGGTCATAGTTCAGATCCCGTATCAACGTTTCCAGGACCTGCTGCAATAACGCCTCGCGATCGAGGGTCGAACTGAACAACAAACCGGACCGGTGGAGGGCCGTCAGCTGATTCACCTTCCGGCGCAACTCCACCCGCGTCTGCTCCTGCTCAAGATAGGCTTCACGTAATTCCTCATGGCGCGCCTCCACGAACGCCACTTGTTCCTGAATCAATGCCTCGCGCTTTCGGGTTTCCCGTTGCATCCTCCGGCTGGTCATGAAGCCGGACACGAGCGTCGGGACCAGCGCGACCGCCAGGGCCTCCGGCGCACTGATCGCCGGATGCGCGAGCATGAGATAGCCGAACGCCGCCAGGCCTGCCGTCACGCCCCGATAGGGCCATATAGGCTGAGACCGCTCGGGCGTCCACTGAATGTCCCATTCACAGTACGCGTCGCCACGCACCATGCAGGCTCGATCCGTCACCCTCGATGGCGGCAACCCGTGCAACCGCACCGGCACCATCACGATGCGTCCCTTGGAAGACTCGCAGGTCTGCGCGGCGCAGGCGCGCCGATAGGGGCCGAACTGGCTGGCAATCCGCTCGGGAAATTGCAACCGTAAGACGGCCGACCGATCCGTCACCTCAACGACCGTGCACTCCAGCCCGCGGGCGAACTTCTGCGCAAAATAGGGATACATGCGATGGATCTGCGAGAGGCGGAACGGCCGGCCCAGCGTCTGGATCAAGGGCGAGATGTGCTTCTCTTTGCCCACGTCGTAATGAAACGTCGGACTCCCGGACAGCTGTCGGCAGAACTCCCGGAGGTAGGACGCAAACTCATACGAGTAACTATTCCAGACGGTCTTCAGAAACGCCGGCGTGACATGGTAGGCGGACTCGCGGATACGCGCGTTCAGCCGCCGGCAGAGTTCCTCGGCCACCGTCGCCGCCTCCGCCTCGCCGCGAACCTGCCGGACGCATTCTTCGAGATATTCCACATTATCGCGGATGACCATACCGCCGAAATCTTGAATCCGCTCGCCCCGGTCATCGACCCCGAACGGGCGATACGCCATGAAGGGCCGCTCAAGAATGGTATGTTCAGGAGATAACAATTCCATAATCAGAATCGCCTGTGCGTTGAATCGGCCTTCCTGCGTGAAGACCCGGCTCCGCGCGATCGCACCGCCCTGCGGTTGCCGCCCGGATTCCGCCCGCGTTCGTCACGCATTGATATTCACTTCGAGCATCCGGGGATGCAGTGTCCACAGACCCGGCTGCTCCAGGTCCATCGCCCGCTGGAGCGCCTCCAACTCTGCAAGAAAGGTTCGAAACACCCCCTTGGCCAGCTCCGTCCGCCGGGGATTCTTCGGCTCATCCAACGCCACCCCGGAATAGTCGGCCATCAACGGGGCTCGAATCACCTGCAGCAGATAGTTCGTATTGACCATCCGTTGATAGACATCGAGCGGCTCTCGCCGCCCGTCCCGATAGACACGGACCGGATTCAGCGATGTCCATAGCTGGTAATTCCAGAGCAACGCGCCGACCGACTCGTGATAGGCGGTCACCAGATAGATGACGCGCGCCAGCATATCCGCAAGTCCGGCCGCCGTCAGCGGCCACAGGCCTTCGAGGCCCGCCTGCGGCAACAGCCGATGCAGCATATCCACCCAGGCGCGCAAGGCCTCATCCGCATGGACCTCGGCATCCTGACTGTAATACAGCCCGGCGTACCGCTGAGTATGGCGATGCATGACGCGATAGAGTGCTTCCAGATTGGCCTGTGTCGGCAAGTCGATCCCGCTGTCAGCAAGCCCGCGCCGCTCCGCATCAAGCCACGGATTTCCCATCTCCAGGAGAAATTCCCTGGCGGAAGACTCCAACAACGAACACATCCCCTCATGGGTCAGACTGTAGGTCTCCTCAAAATCCCCGCGGGGCACCAGCTGGGCCGCGTTCCCGAAGCGGTTGCTCTGCTGTGTCCCATAGATGTGCGGCCAGAGCAGACGGCAGACGGGGTGATCCGGGCGAAAGGCATTCCGCGTCGCGATGGCCAGAGATTCGCCGGCCATCAGATGCAGCCAATTCCAATGGCGAACCAGGCCGGTATGCGTCGTAACCGCGCAGAGGGCGATCCGCTCCGCCAGCGGCCACGCGGCATCTCCGGGCCGCGCCGTCCCCAGCTCCGTGCGAATCTCGGCCGCCCGAATGGTCCTGGCTCCCGGATCGCGGCGAAACCGCACATGCGCCCAGGGCCGATAGAGCCCCTCATGGCAAACCATAGCCGGTTCGGCGAACTGTTGGAGGTTCCATTCGTACACCTCGTCCGTCACACGCTGGAGGTAGGCGGCATAGGGCCCGCGGACCGCAAGCAGCCCGAGATCCGGCTTGCCGCAGAGCTCCGCGGGCAGCACCGGACGTGCAAGAACCAGTTCCCGTGGCACACGCGCCTTCGCCGCCGCAGCTTTCGCCGCACGGTCATGGCGCGAGCGATAGCCGTGAGCCAGCGCCGCATGCATGTCGGACTCAATCATGGGAAGGCCTCGTTCCATGGGCGGGAAGATCCGATACAACAGCCGCTGCACCGCGAACATCAACCGTTTCTTCAGATACTGCCCGTAGGGGCGCTTTTCATCAGCGGGAATCCGGCTTGCCACGAACACAGAAGAGACCGTCACGTCAGGAAACACGCGGCTGAGCGGCACCGGCACCACCAGCCCAAACGAGCGGGGCACCGGAAGGATCGCGAGCGGTCGATTCTGCTTGAACTTCGTCCTCGCGATCCAGTTCCAGAGTCCCCGGCGAAGACTCCACCGCAGACCTCCCCAGATCCTCATCGCCACAGACCCTTTCAAGCCGGAGCGCCGCAATCGCCGACGTCAGAACACCCCCGGCCTCCCGAATGCCGTACAGCTTAAGACAACGGCAGCGCAGGTGAGTGCACGTTGCGCCAGGGCGCAAACGGATTGGCCGATCCGGCCAATGCCGGAGCCAACTGCGGATGATGCCGCAGCAAGACCGAGGTCAACGTATTCTCGCGAATCCAATCCATGCCCGCAGGCGTATAGACCTCCGGCCGATAGTCCTTTGTAAAGAACCGGTCGCTCTTCAGCCGCCGCGAGGCCATCAGAATAAAGATGCGAAACGCCGTATCGCTGAACCCGAATCCCGCCGGCGGCTGCTCCGCAAACAACCCGACCTGCGTATCCACCAGTTCGATGTCGCCCCCGTAGAGAGCGGCCATCTCATCCGCCCACTCGGCATTGAGCGCCTTGAACGAGGTGACCGGCTTCATCCGCAACATACGGCGAAAATCGTTATACCGCGGCACCCCCCGCTCGCGGTCGCGCAGGATATCCAGCGCGGCGAGATCGAGAAACTCCGCCTGTCCCTGCAGCGGCTTGATCCGCTTGTAGTGCTGCAGGCCCCGCGGGAAGTTGCCCAGCGTAATCGCGCCGGGATGCATCAGCCCGAACGAATAGAGCGCATGATCCATCCCGATTTCGGGGTGGAGTATGACCGGCCGCGTGCCATTGCCCTGCACCTCGGCGAAGTCTCTGTAAATGGCCATGGAGGGATCGGTCAGCGAGGAGAATCGATACTCATCCGGAATCAAAGGATGCAGCCGATAGACGGACGTAAACTCTTCCGTCAGAGAGTAGGACGCGCCGTGGTGATCGGTGGGCGTTCCCGGTATCCCCCAGATTGCTTCGTTCTCCCCGACCGGCTCCAGCATGTGATGCAACCGTTCACCGATCCCGCCCCACCAGTTACCGTTCATGGCGATTTGCATGGAGGGACGGGCCAGAATGCCCGGGGTCCATTCGACGGTGTGAATCTTGGCAATCAGCGCCGCATTGATGAGCCTGGCCTTTTGAAACAACTGCTCATCGGTCCAGTCCGGATAGTCCCGCTGCAAGCGGGCCGCGATCGCGTTATGCTCGCGTGTAAACAGGGTGTGGAGCAGACTCAATCCCACCCAGTAGTTGTCGTTCATGCCCGTCAAATCCACGCCCGGCAAGAGCGGGTCGGTTTCCTGCGGGAGGACATGATGTTCTCCCGCGACCTCCATCCGCATCAGCCCGTCCCGGTGCAGGCGGAGCGCGTCGCATCGTTTCTTCGAGCTGCCATACAACTGCGACGCATCCCACCAGTGGGTCTCGAGATTCCGGAAGGTCGGCGGGCCGGCCATGCAGCCGCCGGGCCTGGTGCCATCCGGACGCGTTTTCCGGACCTTCATCGGATTGCGTCGGTCTTCGGCGTTCGGCCATACATCGTCCGGGCGAAGGGGAACGTCGTGAAACTCCTCCTCACTTACCTCGTGCCGGATCCAGTCATGCACCTGAAATTGAATCCACGCCGCCGCCAGCAGGTTCAGACTCGTGGCGGGGGTAAATTGCCGGCGCGTCATCAGCCTCAGGCTCACCTCGCGCGGGTTTGGCGTCATCAAGCGACGGGTGTCAGGCCATCCCCGATCGAGCGGAAGATTCCGCCCGAATCGCGCCCCGGCACGCCCCATCGCAGGATCCGCGAGATCATTGTGGGTGCCGTCTTCCCGACGAGCCGTCAAATCGCGCTCGTGGAAAGGGCACGCGGGCGGCTCAGCCACAGTCGGCAGGGTCCTTGTGTCATGAAGATTCCAGCGACGCAGGTCGTGGCGAAGCATCGGCAGATTCAGCACTTGAGGACTCAACGCAGCCAGCAAATGAATCCGGCTCTTGATGAACGGAAGCTTGTGCCAGGGCCACACACGATTGATCAGACGGAAGATCCAGGGCAGCACTGTGGAGGATTGTTGCGCACGTATCATCCTGCGCCCGCCTTTCTTTCGTCTGACTCCAGCCCCCTAAAATGCGACAGGCTTGCCGGATCATTGACCCGGCAAGCCTGTCGACCGACTGCCCCTTGACTGACATTCATTCAATCGCCGTCTTGTCCCCACAGCGCCCCCACAAGACCTGTTCCACTCCGTCTCAAACTATGAACACTGAGACAGCCTCACGGACAGCATCAAGCCGGGTTATGATGAAAGGGTCGGCACGGTATATGCCCCCATGTGCTGAAAAACATACAGACCATTTCCCATTTGAGTATTCATGTCGGCCGAACGTTGCACAACCCGTGAGTCTGGATCAGTATCCGGTCTGATACTGAGAACCTATCAGGACAGAGATACAAACGTCAGCAGACAAGAGGCCCCGGGCCGTTTACTGTTTCACCCGCCGCTTCAGCCGCTTCTCGACACTGGCCACTTTGCTGACCAGCCTTCCGGACTGCCCTTTGCGATAGTCGACCTTGATACTGCACGAAATGCGGCCGCAGTCTTTTCTCATCCTTTCGTAACACTTCTTGACGACCTCGAACACCTCATCCCATTCCCCTTCAAGCACAGTTCCCATGGGATTGAGCCGATACTCCACGCCGCTCTTATCGATAATGTCGAGCGACCGGGAGACATACTTGCCCACACTCTCGCCCTTCCCCAACGGAGACATGCTGAATTCCAGTAAGACCATGTTGCGGGACCTCTCTTTCGTCATACGTTTGCCATCGGCCATCAGCTCTGGGACTCCGCACGTTTCACGTCTTGGCCGGCTGCCGCCGTCTTGGCCCGTTCTTCCTGCCAGACCTTCGGATATTGCACCTTGCCCAACAGGCGGAACCCGTCGAGCGCTTCACGGAGCAACGTCCGGCGCTTCTCCGCATCCGGTTCGTTGGCCTTGGCCTGCTCACGGAGTTGCCCCAACCACTCGACAAAGGCGGCGAACTCACCATCGAGAATCCGCTCCAAATCCTCTTTCATAAAGCCCGACAAGGCGGGCGCGACGCCGCTCGTGCTGATCGCCACCCGGGCGTGCCCGGACGCCACCACCGCCGGCATCGTGACACTGGAGGCCTCGGGCAGGTCCACCGACCAGAGGAGGAACCCTTTCTCACGGGCCTTCCCGAGCAGCATCTTCGCAAACTCCCGGTCCCCTCGAATCATATTGAGGACCAGGATAGTCTGCTCCAAATCCGTTTCGCGGAAATGCCGCCCGCGATGGATCACCTTCGCCGAAGCCGCCAGTTGCTTAAGTTTTTCATGCAAGGTCGGGCTGATGACCGTCACCTTCGCACCGGACTCCAGCAGCCGTTGAGATTTCTCAGCCGCCTCCTCGTCGCCGCCGATGACGACGACCGGCCAGCCTTTGACATCGAGCACCAGGGGAAAACCAGGATTCGGGGCCATAACCTATTCCTCCATCACGCACGTCGTATGAGCCGTCCGCTGTTAAGCCGCCGGGAAAGGGATCCAACCCCCCATCTGTCCCACGGCTCAGTAATTCCCATATATCGTTGAACCGGTACGCGACACGAGCAGAATGCCGGCGGTGTGTGTCAGCATCCTGCAAGGGCCGTATCATACAATAGGCCTTTCGGAACCGTAAACCGTGCCCTCCCTTTTTCTTTTCCACCCATCTATAATGGGCTCTTTCTTTTTGGCGTGGAGGATCAATGGCCGGCATGTCAGGAAAAGCAGTGGGAATGGCAGGAGGCATCATCGGCTTGGCGGCCATGGCGGCATGGCTGGGCCTGGCGCACAGTTGCGATCCGCCCGCGGGGGAAGGCGTCATCGCCGGGCGAGTCACCATCGCCCCGAACCTCGCCGATCAGGTCAAGCCGACAGACGTGCTCTTCGTCATCGTCAAGCGGCCGCAAGGCCCTCCCAGACCCATTGCGGCCAAGCGCATCGAACACCCGACCTTTCCGGTCTCGTTCGAAATTACCAACGCCGATGTGATGGTGGAGGGATCGGAACTGCGCGGGATGGTCGACGTCATTGCGCGATTGGATCGGGACGGCCAGGCAGGACCGGCGCAGCCCGGCGACATCGAAGGGCGCTACGCCAAGAACCCCACCCTGTCGGGGGGACGCGATCTGGAAATCGTTCTGGATTCTGTGCACTAGAAACGCAACATGAAAAGCGGGATGATCAAGCAGGTTTCCAGCAAGGCCGCAGCGAGTGAAGGGCCGAGGCGTACCCTTGGGCTACGTTGAGGGTCTGAACGATGCGAGAACGCCGCTGGAAGCCTGGTTCAACATCCCGCTACGTTTCGGCGGGATCGGCGTCAAGCTCCATATTCCAATAGAGATAGTCGCGCCAGCTTTCAGGCGTATTGCGGATCCCGATCGTGATCGTGATGACCGGACTCCAGCGGGGCTTCACCGGCTTCTTCTTCAACTTCATCCCGGCTTCCTCAGGCGTGCGCCCGCTCTTGCGGTTGTTGCAGCGCCAGCAGGCCGTGATGATGTTCTCCCAGGTCTTTTTCCCGCCCTTCGCGATCGGCACCACGTGGTCGAAAGTCAGCTCTTCCGTTCTGAACTTGCGGTTGCAATACTGGCAGGTGTAGCCGTCGCGCGTGAAAATATTGATACGGGAAAATTTCACCGCCCGGTGGCTGTCTTTCAGCCGGACCAGCTTGAGCAAACGCATGACTGCGGGAAGTTTGATTGAGAGGGTAATGCCGTGAATTTCACGGTCGTAGACTTCGAGGACTTCGACTTTACCCTGCCACAGAAGGGCAATCGCTTTTTGCCAATGCACAACCCGCAGGGGTTCGTACGTCGAGTTGAGCAGGAGAGTCATTTCCATGCAGCAACCTCATTCCCAACCGGGCTCCTCTGCCGAACAGGCATCGAGAGGGCTAGGGGCATATTTCATTTCTGTATGCCATAAGCCCCAGGTGAAATCAAGCAACCCCTTACCCCGCGCCATCTAGACGAGAGCGCTGTTTTTTGGGAAACTGCGCCGCATGAGTGAATTCGTGACCGTCGCACAACTGGCCGACATCCCTCCTGGAACCGGACGCACCGTGGACGTGAAGGGCATTTGGATCGCGCTCTACAATGTCGACGGAACGCTCTATGCCGTCGATAACACCTGCCCGCATGCAGGCGGGCCGCTCGGCGAAGGCAAGATGCGAGAGGGCATCGTGGAATGCCCCTGGCATGGCTGGAAGTTCGATGTGCGGAACGGTCAACGCGTCAACAATCCCAACTTCACGGTGGCCTGCTGCGAAGTGCGCGTCGAGGACGGCCAGATTCAGATCAAGCTCCCGGAAGACCTGGTGGCATAGGCGGCGCGCCTGGCAACGGAGGCGCAGGCGTCTGCGGGCGCTCGGAATCCGGCTCTTTGGGCGTCACGCCATCAGCAGGCAAGGAGGCCGCATTGACCTTCTTCACCCCCAGATGCGCGTGCCAGATGAATTCCCGCTCGAACCATTGCCCGCTCACACTCTGATCCCGCAGCTGGACACGGATCTCGTACAGATCTCCCTCCACCTGCTTGACCCGCCACTCCCCGAGCCGGACCCCTTCACCCCGTTCCTTCTTCGCGCGCACATGTTCATTCATCGCTTGAAGAATCGTCGGAAATCCCAATGCCCGATGGGTCTGCACGAGCGCCAGCGCTTCGGCTGCCCGCTTGTCCGCCATGGGATTCAGAGAGGGCGGCTTCATCCAGACATAGGCCAGGCCCCCAAAAACCAACACGGCCACAACGGCATAGTGCAGAGTCCTGACGAGAGAGGATGACCGCGGTTGGTCGGAGACGGCGCGAGATGAATCGGTACTCATGACCCCCCAAATAATTCCACAGACATTAGGCGAGTAGACCGCTGAACGGCACCTCGGCATCTTAGGAACCCCTCCGGGAGGTTGTCAATGGACGGCTAGGAATTTGCTCACAGGCCGCTCAAACGATCGTCCGTTTCCACCCGCCCAACCCCGGCGCGCCAAGACGCGCCGCTCCACGGGCAAGGCCGGAGATCCGGGCCCCTCGTTTTACCGTTCACGCTTCACAGGTCCTGCTGACGACCTGTTTCAACCGGCCGTGTGAGCCGCTTGTCTGACCAAAAGCGGGTGTGTTACAAGTACCGCACACCTTGAAGCAAAACCATCGACACACCATGAGCACATTGCATGAAATTCTTCCTGTACGCCGATAACCTGAATCCCACCCAACTCAAGCGGCGAGCCCCGGAACATAAGTTCCTGTATCTGGCGACCCTGGCGGACCATACCATCAAGTTCTGCCGCTGGTCGTCGCAATGGCGCTGCGGCCTCGCCAGCATCGCGCCCTCGCCCGGCGAGAAAGTGTGGGGCGGCGTGTTCGAGCTGACCGACGAAGACCTGAAGATCATGGATCAATTTGAGGACGACGTGCCGCAGGGTGCGTACCGGCACCTCCAGATTACCGTCGTGAACGAGGCCGGAGACAAGGAACTCGTCACGACCTATGCCGCCAACCCGATCGGCAAATTCAAACCCAAAGACCATTACCTCGACTGGGTCCTCAAAGGGCTCAAACAGTGGAAACTGCCGGAGGAAGCCATCGAACAATGGCAAGCCTATCGGCCGAAATGAAGCAGGGAAGCAATCAGCCATCACCCGAACTTCCCACACCCGACACTGAGAGCTGACAGCTCGTCCTATAACGAAGGAGCCGACATGCCGAAACCGACGCACCATATCCTCGTCTGCACCAACTCCCGTCCGCCGGGCCACCCGAAGCCGTCCTGCGGCAGCGCCGGCGCCGCCCAGTTGCTCATGGCATTCAACATG
This sequence comes from Nitrospira sp. NS4, assembly GCF_049546785.1. Taxonomy (NCBI): domain Bacteria; kingdom Pseudomonadati; phylum Nitrospirota; class Nitrospiria; order Nitrospirales; family Nitrospiraceae; genus Nitrospira; species Nitrospira sp. NS4. The sequence continues at coordinate 262,968 of NZ_JBMWAN010000005.1, forward strand.
GGCCTGATGCAGCGCGGGGTCATGCCCGGCCAGGTCCTCGTCAGCGCGACCGGCTGTCTGGGCCCCTGCGAGCAGGGACCGACCGTCGTCGTGTATCCGGACGCCACCTGGTACTCCAAGGTGACCGAAGCCGACGTTGCCACGATCCTTGACGAACACATCAAGGGCGGAAAGCCTGCGGAAAAGCTGAACCCCGACGCCGTCTGGAAGTAAGCCTCCCCGATTGAATCATGGCCAGCGTGACGCCTCATGAACACAAACACCATGCACCCAGATCCATCGGGTGCATGGTCATTACCTGCAGCGACACCCGCACGCCGGAAACGGATACCAGCGGCCAGCTCATTCAGAAGCTGCTCAAGGGAAACGGCCACACCATCGCCGCCTACCATCTCGTGAAAGACGAGCCGGCCCAGATCAAGGAACGGATCGCGGAAGGGATTGCCAACGACGCGGTGCAGGCCATCATCATCAACGGCGGCACCGGCATCTCGCGGCGGGATTCAACCTTTGAAGCAGTCGATGCGATGTTGGAAAAACGGCTGGATGGATTCGGCGAAGTGTTTCGCTATCTGACCTATCTGGACATCGGCTCACCGGCCATCATGAGCCGCGCCACCGCCGGCATCATCAAGGGCCGTGTCCTCTTCTCGACGCCCGGCTCTGAAAACGCCGTCCGCCTGGCGATGGAACGACTGATACTTCCGGAACTCGGACATCTGGTCAAAGAACTGACCAAGTAACGACAGTGCTGAGTACTAAGTCCTGAGTGCTGAGTTAAGGCAGAGAGATTTCTGAGAACTCGCTCAGAACTCAGCACCCGACCCCCAGCACCTCCCTCAGTCCTGCCCGATCTTCGGCTCCGAATACTCCTGCTCCAGCCGAATCTGCGACTGCGCATACTTCCGGTACGACATCATGACATCCCGTACCGACACCACGCCCACGATGGCCCCGCCCTTCGTCACGGCGAGATGGCGCACACCCAGATCGCCCATCATTTCCTGAGCGTCGTCCACCGGCTGACTCCCCTCGATCGTGCACAAAGGAGCCGTCATGACCTTATCGACCGTGAGCTTGCCGAGCGGCTTGCTGGTGGCCACGGCCCGGCGGACGATGTCGGTATCCGTCACGATCCCGACCAACTGCTTCCCCTTCTTCACCAGCAGCGATCCGACGCGCGCCGTGCGCATCGTCTTGGCCGCACTGACGATCGAGGTTTTCGGCCCGATGGCCTTGGGACGCTTCGTCATGATCTGCGCAACTGTGGACATGGTTCACTCCTTTCGTCGCGAACGTGATCTTCGGGAAGGACGCCGGGCACGCTCAGTTACTTTTAACGTAGATTATCACATCTGGACAGGAACGCTCAAAACGCTTGGCCAGCGAGGCCGCAGGCAAGGCAAAACCGGAGACATGCCCTTCTCATCACCCGCCCCTGGCTATAACAGCAGCTCATTCCCGGTAGAGCACGTTGAGGAGTGTAATGAACGGAGAACGAAGGTGCGGGACGGCGCATCTCGGCGCGCCGTCGTTGGCACTGAGAAAGGGACTGTTTTCAGCGTTCCTTATACTGTCAACACGATCTTGCCGAAAAACTTCCGGCTCAGCATCTGCTCCTGAGCGGCTCTGGCCTCCTTGAGCGGATAGGTCCGGTCGATCACCGAGATCAATCGCCCCTGGCCCATGAGTTCCGCCGCCTTTACGAGTTCCGCCCGCGTGCCCATATAGGAGCCTTTGATCGTCAGCTGGCGGGAATAGACGTAGCGGAGATCCAGTTTGACCTCGGCGCCGGTCGTCGCGCCGCAGGTAATCAACCGTCCTCCCTTCGCGAGAGACGCCAGACAACTCTCCCAGACCTCGGGACCGATGTGCTCGATCACCACATCGGCGCCGCGCCCTTCGGTCAGCAGCTTCACCCGGTCCGCCACCTTTTCCTTGGAATGATTGAGCACCGCATCGGCTCCCAGGATGACGGCTTTGGGAATCTTGTCGTCGGACCCGACCGTCGTGATGACCCGCGATCCGGCCAGCTTCGCCATCTGCACCGCCATCATCCCGACGCCGCTCCCAGCGCCCATGATCAACACCGTTTCCCCGTGCTGAAGGCCAGCCAGGGCAAAGAGCATATGGGACGCGGTGACGGACACGAGCGGAAAAGCCGCCGCCTGTTCGAACGTCAGGTTTCCAGGAATCGGCAGCACGTTGCGGAAGGGCACCCTCACATACTCCGCATAGCCGCCGTGCGTCATCGCCCCGATCAGGCCGTAGGTGCGGCACATATTGTCACGCCCCGCCAGGCATTGCTCGCACTTCCAGCAACTGATCCCCGGCGAGACAAACACCTTTTGTCCGACCGTGACGCTCTCAACCTGCGCCCCCGCTTGTTCCACGATCCCGGCAATGTCCGACCCGGACACATGCGGCAGCGGCATCGGATAGGCCGGATTGCCCTGCCGGACCCAGATATCGAGGTGATTCAGCGCACAAGCCTTGACCTGCACCAGCACATCATCCAGCCCGATCGACGGAACAGGCAAATCTTCGTACGACAGCTTGTCCGGCCCACCATGCGCACGAAAGAGTACAGCTTTCATCTCGTTCCCTCTCCACCTGACAAGAGGACTTTTGAAGTGGCGGAAGGCCCCAACATGGTCGCCCGGCCGCCCGCAGCAGAAGACCAGAATTACAGGATGATCAAAACGTCATATCGCAAGGCCGCAGGGAGCACGGCGACTGAGGCGTACCCTCTGGGGTACGTCGCAAGGAGACGTACGACTGAGAACGCAGTGAGATGGCGTTTTCATCATCCTGCTAGAATTTTAAGGTTCCTTCCATCACCATCACACACTCCCCCCCGACTTTGACCGTCTGGATGATGTCGTCGTCCGAATCCACCTGGACGAAAATGCGCGAAGGCCGGTCAATGGCATAGCCCTGCTCGACAATGATCTCTGTCGTCGGAGCCACATCCACCACGCCGTTCTGCACCAGATAAGCCCCAAGGGCTCCGCTCGCGCTGCCGGTGGCGGGATCTTCGAGAATCCCGATGGCCGGGGCAAACATGCGCGCGTGGACCGTCGAGGACGGCTCCACCGTGACTGTCGTATACACCATGATCCCGTTCGCCCCGAATCGCCGGCACACATCCGTGATCGCCGAGGCATCGGGACGGATCGACCGCACCGCCGTCAGCGTCCGCACCGGCACAATCATCACCGGCAGCCCGGTGGACACCACTTCGATCGGCCACTTCGTGTCGGCGATCACATGTTTGGCGAGCCCCAGCGCGCTGGCGACCTTGTAGAGGTCTTCCGTTTCCTCCACCGGCCCCAAAAACTCCGGCCTCGGCTGCGTCATCACCACCCGTTCCACCTGCCCCTCATCCGCATGGAGCTCGACCGGAAACAGCCCGATGTTGCATTCCTGCATGACGCGGATCACGGCGCCCTTGACCGGGATGATCCCCAACTCGGCGAGCACATAGAACGTGCCCAGCACCGGATGGCCGGCGAAGGGAATCTCCTGCGTCGGGGTAAAGATGCGGAGCCGCGCCACCGCGGCTTTGTCCGTCGGGGGAAACACGAAGACGGTCTCGGAAAGATTCATCTCACGGGCGATCTGCTGCAACTGGTCATCGGACAGTCCTTCGGCCTCGGGGAAGACAGCCACGGGATTGCCGCCGAAGGGTTCGGCGGTAAAGACGTCGGCTTGATAGAACTTCAGCGAGCGGCGATCAGGCATGGGGCCTCCGGGAGCGTGAAGCGTCGTTCGTCACTCGTCGTTCGCGAGATACGCTTCACGAGATACGCACGACGGAGAGGCGCTTACGCGGGGCGCGGGAGCGCCTCATACGCTTGCACCATCGGATTGCGGACATAGTTCTCGACATAATTTTGCAGCGAGCCGTTGCGATAGAGCTGCTCGTTGGCAAAGCGCGTATCGACCTTGTGTAGCACCTTTACTTTGACACCGGTCTTCTGCGTGAACTGCTCCAGCGTCACGCCGGTAATGTCGGTGAAAGGCCCGCGCCCCGACTGCATGATGCACTTCGGAATGTGCACGACCTTCTCCGTGGTCAGGCGCCGCACGATGTCGTCGAACGTCAGCAGCACCGTGCAATCGGAGTCCCCGCTGAGCATCGCGTTCGGCACATAGAGAAACCTGGCCTTGTTCTTCCGGTACGTCGAGAGAATCTTGTACACGCTCCAGGCAGTGACAATCGTATCCTTTTTCTCTAATTCAAGCGAATCGAAGAGGCTGACGATCCGCTTCCGGCTCAGAAACGCGGTGATATAGGCTTCCGTGTGGATGGTCTGGAGATTCGGCAAGGCCGCGTCGTAGATCCGCAGCGCCTCGTCCGCCAGATGTTTCCTGCCCTGGCGCATAAGGCTGGCCGTCTCTTCCTTGAGCCCCCGCACCGGCGTGAGCGTCCCCATCCAGAGCACGCACTTCTGATTGATCTTGGAAATGGCGATGGCGTCCTTCGACATCGTATGGGCATCAAAGGAGTAGAAATTCGCCGAGGACACGGCCGGCCCGTCGAGCACCTTCATCACATGCTTCACCGAAGGCGCGTGCGGCATGAGCCGCTGGCGATAGTCGCTGAGCGTGATGACCGAGAGTTCAAAGTTGATCCGCCCCGGATACTGCGCGACGAGTTGGTGGATTTTCGGCACATGCACGAAGCCGACGGTGAAGAACTGGATGCTCTTGTCCGTGTACTTCAGAAAGTCCTCGACCCACTCCATCGCCTTCGGGTGCAGAAAGAGGTCGGTCCATTCCATGTACTCGTTGCCGCCCAGACACCAGAACTGCTTCGGGTCGGTCGGCTTCTTGCTGATGTAGTCGAGGATGTACTTCCAGTCTTCGTCGCTGGTCTTGGGCGGATCGAGCGTTTCGCGGTAAGAATGGTCCAGCTCGTAGCAGAACTCGCACTTCACCGGGCAATCGCGCCCGAGACTGAGCGGAATCTTCCCCGCGTCCATCTCACGGCGCAGCACCTCGCGATAATCTTTCCTCGTGAAGATCGGAGCGGCCTGGAGCATTGGGATCGGCGTTGGCATTGTTTGACAGGCTTAGCGATGCTTTGTCACAGTACGGTTATGACTGACGATGTCATCCACAAAGAAGTGGCCCACGCACTGGAAATCCTGGGGCTCACGCTCCCCGTGACCTCCGACGACCTGGAACGGGCCAGGCGCGTGCAGCTGTACAACTGGAACCCCGCCCGCTACTCGAATCTGACCAACAACCCCAAAGCCTACATGCAGGCCTACAAGAAGGCCGAAGAGATGACCAAGGTCGTCGAAGCGTCCTACGCCCTGCTCTCAGCGCTACTCGTCCCGGACGAATCAGACGACAAATCACAGAATCCCCCCGGCTGAGCAAAACGTCATAGAACAAGGCCGCAGGAAGCATGGCAACTGAGGCGTACCCTCAGGGGTACGTCGCAAGGAGACATGCGACCGAGAACGAAGTTATATGGCGTTTTCATCAGCCGTTACCCACGTCGTGGCTCGTCACCCGGCTCATCCCCTCATCTCCGTCCGAATGCGCCACCGGCCAGGTCACCAGCCCTGACACGCCTTCCGGCGAGCCAACCATCGCAGTTTGTCGCGCGTAGATCTGGGGCAGCTTGTTCGTCCCGAACTTGGAGATATAGAGAAACACATGCTCGCGGGAATTCACCCGCACCGCCCAAGGCTGAAAGTCGTTCTTGTAGAATTCTTCGCAGAGCTGCATGGCGTCGAGACAAGACAGCGTGCTCGGCTCATTCAGCGTGTAGTAGTAATCCAGCGGCAGGTCGTACTCCTCCTGCTTGTGGATTGTGATGCCGAACTTCTCCGGATTGCGCACCATCGGCGTATGCCGGTAGGCCACGAAGTAGAAGAGTTCGACGGAGTGGATTACCGGCTGGTTGTCGATCACGAACTGGCGCGTCTCCAGCGCCTCCTCCCGCGTTTCACCGGGGAAGCCGTAGAAGGCCATCACGTGGTTCCAGATCCCCGCCTTGGCCGCCTGGTGGAGATTGTTCTGGATCACGCTCTTCTTCGCGTGCTTGTCCATGAGATTCAGCACGCGCTCGTTCGCCGACTCCATGCCGTAGTAGAGGGTGCAACAGCCGGCCTTGGCAGCCAGATCCCAGATGGCCTGGTCTTGTAAGGTCTCTTCAAAGCGGATCAGCGTCGTCCACTTGATCCCGACATTCTGATCCACCAGTAGCTGAGACACTTTCTTGAACAGCGCGGGCGGATAGGACTCGTCGGAGAAGAGGAAGTGTTTGCACTGGTACTTGTCCCGCAGCGCCGTCACCTGCTCGACGACATGCTGCGCCGTCATGCCCCGGTATTGATCGAAGTAACCCTGCCCGTGGTCGCAAAACGTACAGCGGCCCCAGTAGCAGCCGCGCGTGGCGAGATAGGGAATAATCCGCTCCGGCACAAAGTAATGGTCCAGCGGCAGACCTTCGAAATCCGGCAGCGGCAGCGCCGCCGTCTTCTCCGTATAGACTTCCTTGCTCTGCTTCACCCCGTCGGCATGGCGATACATGAGATTGGGCACCGACTCCATCGCCCGCTGGCCGTTCAGCGCCTCGATGTACCAGAGCAGCGCATGCTCGCCTTCGTAGAGGATCGCCGCGTCGAACACCTCGGTGAAGAACCGCTCGTGATGCGGCAGCTCTTCCTGCAATCGCGTGATGACGTTGCCCCCGACCACCACCTTGATGTGCGGGAACGTCTCCTTGATCATCTTGCAGAAGGTCAGCCCCGCCAGCAGCTGCATCTGCGTGCCGATAGAGACGCCGACCACATCCGGCTTCTCCTTGCTCACCGACGGCAGCACGAGCTGGTTGCAGATGTCGCGATAGACGTTCACCTGCTCGTCGTCGAGACAGGCGAAGACTTCTTTCGAAACTCCCGGACGGTAGCCCAGGTTGCTTTCCATCGGATAGAACACGAGCGAGGCCGGATAGTAGGCGGCGGAAATGTACTGCATCACCTCACGGAAGCAATTCAGCGCGCCTTCCAGCTTCTCGGCTTCGTAGAAGCGCTCGCCCCGCACGATCCGCTTGGAGTCCTCGGCCCGCTCCGCCAGGTCGAACACATCCACCGCGTAGGCCTGCTCGACGACGGCTTTCTGGTCCGCTTCACGCTCATTGAGCGTCCCGGCCTTTTCCTTGTCTTGCAGCGGCTTGAGCTGCATGCCCAATCGGCCCTTTACCCAGATCAGAAACTCCGTGGTGAAGAAGTGGTCGTACATCTCGATGTTGATATCGCGCTGCACGACTGTATGGCCGGCCTCACGGAGGACAGCTGTCAGCGAGGGCAGCGCCAGATAGGGCGCCGTCGGCACCCACTCGGGCGGGAACAGCAGCATCACCTTGCTCTTCTTCCGCTCGACGTTAGCCAGTGGAGCAAGACCGTCTATTTGAACCAAATTACTCATGCTCAGCTTTCGTGAAGCGTCGTTCGTGAAGCGTATCTCGCGAGATGCGAACAACGAGCGACGAGCGACGATTCATCACATCTTCCCCGCGAGCGTCGGCGTTACACCAGCCGTTTTCATTGACTGATATTGCAGATCCCGCAACTTCTCCAACCCGAACTTCGCGATATACAGAAAGATATATTCCCGGATGTAGAGCCGCAGGTCCCAGCCGGAGTAATGGTTCCGCTCGAATTGTTCGAACACCCGCTCGGCCTCTTCGATGCTCATCCCGTCCTTCACCGTGTAGTAGTAGTCGAGCGCCAGGTCCCACTCGGGGTTCTTGTAGGCCGTCACGCCCCACTTCTCCGGATGCTTCGCCACCGGGTTATGCCGGCCCAGGTCGAAGGTGCCGAAGCCCAGCGAATGCACATAGTCCTTGTTCTGCTCCAGGAACTCCACCGACGACCAGGCCTCTTCTTTCGTCTCGCCGGGAAAGCCGAAGAAGCCCATGCAGTGGTTCCAGATGCCGGCCTCCGCCGTGCGCTTGAGATGCTCGGTCATGATGGCGGTCGTCGTGGCCTTGTCCATCAGCTTCAGCACCCGCTCGTTCCCCGACTCGTAGCCGAAGTGGAGATACTTGCAACCCGACTCCTTCGCATCCTGCCAGACTTGATCCTCAAGCAGGCTCTTCTCGAACCGCATATGCGTCGTCCAGACGATATCCATCTTCGTGTCGATCAAGCCACGCGCCAGCTTGCGGAACAGGGCCGGCGGGTATGACTCATCGGTGAAGTGGAAATGCTTGGCCCCGTACTTGTCGCGCAGATGTTTGATTTCGACCAGAATGTCCTGAATCTTCTTGCTCCGGTATCCGGCGGTATAGCCCTCGCCATGGTCGCAAAACTCGCAGCGGCCCCAGTAGCAGCCGCGCGTCGCCAGATAGGGCAGGATCTTCGTCGGGACGAAATACTTCTCCAGCGGCAGACCGTCGAAATCCGGCGGCGGCAGCGCATGCATGTCTTCGGCGTAGCTGGTCGCCGACGTATGCACGCCGGTGGCGTCCTTGTAGATCGTGTTCGGTACGTCGGCCAGGCTCCGCTTCGCCCCCACCGCCGAGACGAGTTGGACAAAGGCCGTCTCTCCTTCATAGACCACGGCGCTGTCGAAGTATTGGAACAACGGCGACTGCGGCAGCACATCGCGCAATCGCGTCACCGTATTGCCGCCGATTGTCACGTGGATATGGGGGAAGTGCTGCTTGATGAGGGCACAGAAGGTCATGGAGGAGAACATCTGCTGCTGCAAGACGATCGAGATGCCGATCACATCCGGCTGGGCCTGCTCGATCGCCGGCTTCACCAGATGGTCGAACACATCGCGGTAGATATTCACCTGCTCGTCGTTCACCGCCTCCATCACTTCGGAGGAAACGAAGACCTTGTAGGACAGATCCGTCTCCATCGGCGGCATGCAGATCCGCGCCGGAGCATAGACCATCGAGATCACCGACGTGACCTCACGGAAGACTTGAATAGCCCACTCTAACTGATCGATTTCGTAGAAGACTTCGCCTCTGATAATCGCTTTCGCCTTCTCCGCTTTCTTGATCAGCTCATCGATCTTCTGGCGTGTCACGTCGCAGAGCGCGAGCTGCAAATCCATCTCGGCTTCGCTCAGTTCCCGCTTCTTCGAGGCCTTGCGGAGCCGGTCGAGCTGCTGCGGCACCCGGCGCAGGACTTTCTTCAAAAAGTCCTCGCTGAAGTACCAGTCCCACATCTCAAGATTGATGTCTTTTTGGATGACGGTATGGCCGGCCTGGCGGAGGACGGCTGTGAGGGAGGGAAGACTCAGATAGGGTTCAGAAGGAAACCAATCGGGCGGGAAGATCAGCATGACCTTCATCTTCCGGCCGCTGGAAGCTTCGAAACTCTGACGATTGAGGAGAATCAGTTCTTTGGAAGCCCGCTCGCCCTTCGTATACTCAATGCGCATGAAGGAGGCTCCTCGTCTATCGCACCGGCATTCATAAATCGAAAGAATGCCAAGGGGTTAGCTATAGGAGGACACATTGTAAGGGGGCGAGAGAAGGATATTCAAGGGCGGGACTGAAATGGTCTGTGCACTGAAGAAGGGCCGGTATCGCTGTAAAGGCATGCTTGACAGTCACGCCTGACACGAGCAGGATGGTAGACGTGATCGAGAGTTTCAAGCATAAGGGGCTTGCAAGATTCTTTGAGGACGATGACCGGCGAAAATTACCGGCATCACAGATCGACAAGATCGCCCGCATCCTGGCGCGGCTAAATGAAGCGATGACCGTGCAAGACATGGGGCTGCCAGGCTATCGGCTCCACCCCTTAAAGGGAGAACTGGCAGGCTTCTGGTCCGTGACTGTATCCGGTAACTGGCGGATCATTTTCCGATTCGAGAACGGCAGTGCCTACGATGTGGATCTTGTGGACTATCACTAAAGGAGGCCGACGATGCGCATGAAGAACCCTCCCCATCCAGGTTTGGCCGTGCGACATGACTGCCTCGAACCGTTGGGACTTTCTATTGCGGAAGGGGCCAAGGCACTGGGTGTCACCCGGCAGGCCATGAACAATCTGGTCAGCGGCAAGGCTGGGATTTCCGCCGAAATGGCGTTCCGACTGGAAAAGGCATTTGGGGGTGGCGCTGAAACCTGGCTGCGGATGCAGGCCGCCTATGACCTGGCGCAAGTGGAAAAGCACGCTGGAAAGATCAAAGTCCAACGCGTCAAAGCCGCATTGGCATCGGCCTGACCCCGATCGGATCAGGAATTCACGCCGCGTCATGCATGGACAACGATGGCTGGGCACGAGAAATGTGTGATTGCAAGACTTGACCCTTATTTCATGTTGCTGAACCGTGAAGGAATGAACAGGTGTTGCAGCAGACGCCACGCCCTCCGGCCCCAATTCCCGACGCGGACGCTATCTTAATAGCTAATTAATGGAATAGCCTTGGCACTTCTTAGGACTTTGGTTACAAACGTTTTATCCTCGTCTAGACAATTTCATCACGGACACACGCTGAGAATCATCACAATTTGCGTCACTGTTACTTGCATAATCGGCCTCATTGCCTGGCCACTCCTAGTAAATAGAACCTACACCAGCAGAGACCTTACAAGTCTTTCGTGCGAGGGCAGGGATAGATTCTTCCTCCCTATCGAGTTCAACGATGTAGGAGGCTTTCTTTATCAGGACCAGCAAACTGAGTTTGAACAAAGGCTGCGGGCTGATAAATCATTGAAGGATGTTTATATATTCCTTCATGGGTGGGACAAGACCGCACATACTGCCGAACGCGACTACCAAGACTTCATCTGCAGGTTCTACATTAGTGGAAAAAGAAGTCAGTCAGGTGCCGTAAAACCACGAGCAGAGATGGATAATGCAATCATGGTTGGCCTCTTCTGGCCTTCCACAATCTTCCCCAGCATCTCAGATCCAGACCTACTTAAGCCATTTTCGTATCCTGTTATCAGGCACCGCGCTGACCATCTTGAACAAGAGGGAATGCAGGCCATCCTTAGAACCATCTACGAGGTAGCCATCACTCGAAAACAGGATGCTCCGATAAGACTGCACCTTATCGGACATAGTTTTGGGGGCAGAATTCTGGTCAAAGCGCTACTGAGAATCGCAGCCACTGGAGAGAGCAAGCAGAAGTTTTTTGAATCTTTTGATGGCATAAACCTCGTACTACTCTTACCAGCTGTTTCGCCTAGGGATGTTACGTCAAACAATGTACTCGTTAGGCAGTTTACAGTAGTCTTAAAAGAGCCCCTATTCTCAACGGGAGGCAACTCAGCTAACGACGAACCGCGTCCCGCTTTAGATCTCTCCTTGCCCGGCCTTCAAATATACGTAGTCCACTCAAGCAATGACTGGGCAAATCGATTCTTATTCCCTCTAGGAGCGTTGTACGGAGCTGATCCGGCAGTTTGTTCAATTGGCGCTTGCGGATTGCCATTTGCCCCGCGCGTAGAAGTTGATGAAGGCGGAGCACTTCCAAATGAGGCTACAATCGAGAACACGCGTTACTTAAATGTGTGGAACATCGATGCCTCTAAGATTCTCTCTTCCCACACTGACATTTACAAAGGACGTGTCGCAAACTTGCTATGGCAATTAGTCAGTAAGCATGATCGATGGAAGGTAACCACAACAAAACCTTCCATCATCGGAGGGCCAAGACAATAAGGAGAGAAAAGCGGTGTCAGGAACCATTCCCGGCGCCGGACAACTATGGGTCGTCGATGAAAAGGGGTCGGAATGAGAACAAGAAAAGGGGACAGCAACTGTCTTGACTGTCAAGCATGCTGCGTCTCATGGGGCTGCCAAGGAGCCCGGTGTTTCAACATGGCATTGAGGATGACCAGCAATTTTCGCATGCAGGCCACGAGCGCGACTTTCTTGGCCTTGCCGACGGCGCAGAGCCGCTGATAGAAATTCCGAATCACCGGATTGAAGCGGGCCGCCACGATGGCACCCATGTAGAGGGCCATCCGTACCTGGGCGCGCCCACCCCACACCGTCCGTCTCCCGCGCAGGGTTCCACTATCTCGATTCAACGGGGCCACGCCGACGAGGGCGGCGATCTGTTTCGGCGTCAGCGTCCCCAGTTCCGGTAGATTGGCCAGCAGGGTCGTGGTCAGGACCGGCCCGACGCCAGGCACGCTCCGTAACCACTCCTCTTTCGCCCGCCAGACCGGACTGTCCCGAATGGCTTCTGCCAAGTCGGCGTCCGCCTGATGCAAGGCCCGTTCAAGCCAGGTGATATGCGCCCGCAGGTTTTTACGGATCGGCAGACGAGCGCTCGCGAGCCGATTCTTCTCCGCCGTCAGCATCTCGACGAGTTGTCGGCGACGCGTCAAGAGCGTGGCGAGCAGCTGCGTCTGCTCATCCGGCAGGGGCCGTAGCTCCGGCTGGATCACCTCGGCGAAGTGCACCAATACCTGGGCATCCAGGGCATCGGTCTTTGCCAATTTCCCCGTCGCTTTCGCGAAGTCGCGCACCTGCCGTGGGTTGACGACCACCACGGGCATCCCGGCGGCGGCCAATGCCCCAGTCAACGGAAGTTCCAACCCACCGGTGGCTTCCATCACAATCAGCGTGGGAGAGAGGGCTTGCAGACGCGTCAGTACGTGGGCAATGCCCGCCTCAGTATTGGGGGCGGCGAACCTGCCTTCTGGTCGGAGAGCCAGGTCCAACTGCGCTTTGGAAACATCAATCCCGACAAAGACCGATGTGTGCGTCATCATGTCCTCCTTGGTGGCCCAGCCTTGCAGCATGCGGGCTCCGCGGCCCATGCAACTGTTCGGGCTCGTTCAGGAGAAGGGCATGACGACCCTGGCTGTCCCACGGTCTCGATGGACCTCGGCTACGACGGTCTATCATGCCCCAGTTAGTAATGTGCTGTATGATTGCCATCCTGGAGGCAAGATACAAGGCTACTTTTCTAGCGGCTTCCTCAGCCTCCCCCGCTACCGCATCGTCGATTCCAACCCCAACGTCTCAGCTATCGCTGCTTGCCAGTCTTCCCTACCGAATGGCTACCGCCGATTCACACAGGCCCGCAACGTGACCCGTTCATGCTCGAAATGCGGGGATCGATCTATACCGAAGACGGTCGCCCCCTTACCTCAATTCAGAATCTGGTAGGCGTGCCCAGCGACTTGTCCGTGCGGAATCCGAGGCATGGATCAGTAAAGCACGCTAAGCAGATACCAAGGCACAAGAATAAGTAGCCTCTCCCCTTTTCCAGCTCTAGGTCTCGCCGGGCTGATTGGCTTCGATCTGTGTTTGAATTTCTGCCGGGGTGGACGTATACATCTTGATCCAGTATGCGAATCCCCGATGCTGTAGTCGGTACGTACCACGTTCACCCTCTTTAGGGAGGATGATCTTGCGCTCAACCAAGGCATGAATGGCGTTGTCGAGCGTGGTTGTTTTTCCTTTAAATCGCGACCGAATGTCTACTTTTTTCACCCAGCGGTTTTCGCTATCTGCCATGATGTGAAGCACCTGGCGGTAACTGTCCTTCTGTATCTTGTTGTAGAAGTCATCTCGGTAGTAGCGATCGCCTATCTTATCCATCGCTCCCATGGGACCGAATGTCCCCTTACGAACATCTTCTATATCAATGACGAAGTCCGTGTCGGCAGCGAAACCGGAGTAACCGAACTGCTGAATAAAATGCGGATAACCTTCGGCCAGGGTGATGAGGGCGTTGCGCGCAGCATCGTCAATTGAGGTTTGTTCTGAATTTTCTTTGTTCGCCTTATCGAGCGCGCGATCAATAACCGTGCTCACATCTTCACGCGAGAGGGTGTCGAGCGGAAGTTCGTCAAAGAGTCGAAGCGAGGAAGGATGGCCCTCGCGTAATACCTCCCGAAGAGATGGCATGCCGGCCAAACCCACCATGAGACGATTACACCCTTCACGCTGCACTCGCTCTGTCAACAACTTGAGAAAGGCGCCGAGTCGCATGGACTTCGGAGCGTTGTCCGCCTCGTCGATGAGAAGAATTACGCCGTCGTACTTCGCCTTGAACATAGTTTCCGCATCCGCTTCACAAATGCGGGAGGTTGTCAGTGCCAATGAATGAGCAAACTCGTCATGCAACACTTCTGGATCAGTGATCTGTTCGCCCTCGCGTAGGCTCATGCCAAACGCTTCAATCCGCTTGAGGAATTCCCATCCTTGCGAGAGGAAGGAGCGCGCGCGTTCTGTCTTGGCAAGCTCCCGGTTGAATCCGAGCTCGACTCGGCGAATCAGTCCAACATCAGTGCTCGACGAATCAAGGTCGAGCTCTACGACTAGGAAATTGACGGTGTCCCCGCTTCCGGTAGGTATGTGACCCTGGGCGACCCACTTGAAGTATTGGAGCAGAGACGTTTTTCCAATACCACGTTCGCCGGTGACCATGAAGTTCTTTGGGTTACCGGCGCGGGTCTGTAGAAGGGCTTCTTCAAGTGCATCAACCTGTGCCAAACGCCCGGCGAACATTCCAGGTGCAATTGGTGCATTCGGACGGAATGGATTGATTCGAGACATGGGAATCCTTCTTAGGTGACTACGAATAATGCCAGCAAGAAAAGCACTGATAGCCTAGAGAAGACAAGGCAGTCAAGGGGTCGAGAAGATAAGGAGTCGCCCATCTCGAAACCTCTGGTCAAGAGGGCAAAACACCTCGTGCCCCCTCACGCGGCTCGTGGGGCAGAGTGCCAGACGACGACCGCTCCCGTCACTGCGCCGTTCGCGTGACTGACTCGCACCCCGGTTGCCGTCGTCAGTCGTGTCGGCTCCATACTGAGCCGCACCAGTCACCCATCAGAATCAAGGCCTCGGAGCGATGACAAGAAAAGGGGTCGGGAGTCTTTTTCTTGACAGCTCACCGCCCGATTCGGTAAAAGCCCGCCATGCCACGTCGCCCACGCCTCGCCGCCGGAGACCTCGCCTATCACGTCCTGAATCGTCGTGTTGGACGACTCCCCCTCTTCGAGAAGCCTGCTGACTATGCCGCCTTTGAAAAGATTCTCGCCGAAGCCCAGGCCCAGACCAAGATCCGCATTGCCGCCTACTGCTTGATGCCGAATCACTGGCATCTCCTCCTCTGGCCCCGGCATGACGGGGAACTCTCCGATGTGCTGCGGTGGATCACCGTCACCCATACGCAACGCTGGCATGCCCATCACCACACCGCCGGGACCGGCCCGGTGTATCAAGGCCGTTTCAAATCGTTTCCGGTGCAGACCGATGCGCATTTTCTGACCGTCGCACGCTACGTCGAACGCAATGCGCTTCGAGCGAAGCTGGTCACACAGGCAGAAGACTGGCAGTGGTCAAGCCTCTGGCGACGGGCTCAAGGAGACGCCAAGCTGACGGCCTGGCTCAGTGACTGGCCCATCGAGCGCCCACGCGATTGGATGACGCGCGTGAATCGGCCTCAGTCTGCCTCTGAGCTGGAATCGCTCCGGGTGAGCGTCCAACGAGGCCGCCCGTTCGGTGATGAAACCTGGGTGAAACGCATGGCCAAGCGCTTCGATATGGAATCGACGCTTCGGCCACGAGGACGACCGAAAGGATCGTGAGAAAAGACTCCCGACCCCTTTTCTCATCGTGGGGCCTGGGGCGAGGTGTTTGGTGACCGGGTACTCGCGACGGCGATCCTGGATCGGGTGCTCCCCCACGCGATCACGATCAATATCCGCGGCCACTCCTACCGGCTCAAGGAGAAGCTTAAGGCCGGACTTGTGCGCATCGAAGAAGCGTCACCGGCAACGTAACCGAGGTGGGGAATTTTCGATGCCCCGAACTGGGGAGAATTGGGTGCCCCTTGACACCTGCTCCAGCAGCGCCTCCGCCAGTAACTTCTTCAGCCGCGCGTTCTCCTGTTCCAGCGCCTTCAGCCGCTTGGCGTCCGACACCTCCAGGCCACAGAACTTGCGCCGCCAGAGATAGTAGCTCGCGTCTGAGAACCCATGCCGCCGACAGAGCTCCTGCACCGCCACCCCCGCATCCGCCTCCCGCAGGAACCCGATAATCTGTGCCTCTGAAAACCGCTTCTTCATATCCAATCTCCTTTCGGTTAGGGGATTGGACTCTAAATCGTCGCGCTACTCAATATGGGGGTGACGTCGCACTCATGCTAGACCGGTTTCCCCTGGGCAGGTCAGGCATGTTCGCCATGGGATCAAGAGATACACTGGGACGTGTCGCGCTCACATATCGGGTGATATCCACCTTGCCTGGAGGCGGTCATTCGCTCGATTGAGATCTTTAAGCTTTCGATCGGGGTCCAAAATGATGTCCACCCAGTATTCATTGTTTTCAAACAGTTCTTGCGTAGCGCCGTAATCGGTTACGTATCTGCCATTCGGCGGGATGACAACAGAAGCGGGCACGTCGACTGTATCTTGAACTGTCCATAACCCTATGCCCGCTCCTATGATGACCTTGAACGGACCGCTGACGTCTACGTTACCCACATTCATCAACACCGCGGCGAACTTTACCGAACGGTCCTGTGTATTGACGTGGACTTGGAAGGTATTCACAGTCAGGTCCGGACGCCAGCATTTGACGGAGAATGATGCTCGATTTGATACGACTCGTTCGGGAGCGACAACCTCGATTGCTTCCCAACCCGTGTACTGTGGCGGGGCAAGCGTCCATGTTGTGGAAACAGGAAAAACGCCTCCTGGCTTCTTAACCTCGATCAAGCGCTTATTGCGGTCATATGCGCCGTCACTTCGAAGGAAGCGGTACTGAAGAGTGCAGTCAGCAGCCAAGCCGTTTACCTCGATTGTGCCTTCAAACGTGATCAAAGCTGGGACCGGACCCTCATAATTGGTTGGCGTGGCTTGCAACGTCGCCTTCAGTTCCATTATGTAACCTCCTTTATTAATTCTCTCAGTAATCAGAATTAGCTGACTTCGTGTCAGAGCAACGCAAGGATTCGAAAGCTGCTTGAGAGGTGGTCCCGCTTCTTTGGACAAAATCTTTCAGTTCGTAAGTGGCGCCTCGCGGGTGACTGACTATGCGGCCGTGAGCCGTGTCGTCAGGTTGGTGCCGTACACCTGATCAGGCGTCTGGCCGTCAAGCGCCCGATGTGGTCGCTGCTGGTTATAGAACATCAGATACCGCGCCACGCCTTCCCGCGCGACCCCGACGGTCTAATAGGCGTGCAGATAGACCTCTTCATATTTGAGACTCCGCCACAGCCGTTCGACGAAGACATTGTCCCGCCACCGTCCGGTCCCATCCATACTGATCTGAATGCCGCGGGCTTTCAGAAGTCCCGTAAACTCCTGGCTGGTGAACTGGCAACCTTGATCCGTGTTGAAGATCGCCATGCAGCCATACCGGCTGATCGCCTCCTGCACGGCTTCCAGACAGAAGTCTGAGGTCAACGTGTTGGACAGCCGCCACGCCAGCACCCGGCGACCCGCCCAGTCCAGGATGGCACACAGATACACGAAGCCGCGCCGCATGGGAATGTAGGTGATATCGGCGGCCCAGACGTGATTCGGCCGCGCGATCGTCAGTTGGCTTAGCAGATAGGGGTAGATCCGGTGGCCGGGATGCCGTTGGCTGGTCCGTGGCATGCGATAGATTGCCGTGATCCCCATCCGCCGCATCAGGGTGGCCACATGGCGCCGTCCGACGCCATGCCCCTCGCGTCGGAGGAGATCCCGGAGCATCCGGGCTCCGGCGAACGGATACTGCAGATGGAGTTCGTCGATCCGCCGCATCAACGCCAGCGTGGTCTCGGAGACCGGCGTCGGGTGGTAATAGGCGGTCGAGCGGGCCAGCTTCAGCAGCTGGCATTGTCTCGCCACTGGTAATGTGCGCGTGCGATCGATCATCGCTTTGCACTCAGCAAGCCCGCCTTGGTGAGCGCCCCTTCTAAATAATCATTCTCCAAGGTCAGTTAACCGATCTTCGCGTGCAGGATCTTCAGATCCGCCGCCTCCGCTACAGGTTTCGTCCCGCCAAACACGTCTGCCACCCGGGCTAGCAGCTGTTGCTTCCATTCGGTGATCTGGGTGGGATGGACACGGAATTGCTCAGCCATTTCCGCCACAGTGTTATCACCTTTGACCGCCGCCAAGGCCACCTGGGCCTTGAAGGTGGCTCCATGATTCCGTCTCGTTCATTTCATCGCCTCGCTCCTTTCGTCGACCACCCCTCGGTGGGGTGGGTGAAGCCAGGCTACCACTTAGCACACTGTCCGAATTTCCCAATCCCCTCTCGCCTTGTAGGCTTGTATACCGCTTACAGCAATACGTGTTTTACCCCAGTATCAAAGTTAGGTAATGAGGTAAGATTTGCTGATGGCGGCCAAACAAGCGACGACGGGACCCTCACGCGGTGGCGTTTTCATGCCCCCTCGCGGGAGTGAACCGCAGACGAAACATCCGCTTTAACGGGTAGCGGGAAAATGATGGGTGGGGAGTTGGGTGGGAGTGAGGACAAGAAAAGGGGTCGGGAGTCTTTTTCTTGACAGCTCACCGCCCGATGCGGTGAAAGCCTGGGTGACACACATGGCCAAGCGCTTCGGCATGGAATCGACGATTCGGCCACGAGGACGGCCGAAAGGATCACGAGAAAAGACTCCCGCCCCCTTTTTCCTTTCCATCAGCAGCGCATGGGGAATTCCATTTCAAGGAGTAGTAGAAGCAGCCTGAAGCGATTTACGGATCGGTAGTTCCTGCCGGGGGATTTACGACCCGACAGGAACTTGTTGGCCGAAGACATTTATACCCCGGCGATCGGCAGGTGTTCTATCGAGGAATCATTTGGTGAACAAGACTTGCTGTTTGCTCGGGAAATATCAGGTTGTTCTGAACCGACTTCACCTTTTCCGTATTGATGGCAATCTCACCGGCTTTCCGTTTCGCCCCTTCACTTTCGACAACCCCGTCCAGCAGGACGCG
>NZ_JBMWAN010000012.1:0-1449 GCF_049546785.1 Nitrospira sp. NS4
CACCTCTGGGTCGAGGGTGTGTGGGAGCTCGTGATGGCATCCGTGCTCGCCTTCCTGATGATCAAGATGACTGGCGTCGATCGAGAAGTGATTGAGAAATGGCTTTATGCCATCGTCGGCCTCGCGCTGTTCTCCGGCGTGCTCGGTACAGGACACCATTATTACTGGATCGGTGCTCCAGGGTACTGGCAATGGATCGGCAGTATTTTCGGAGCCCTTGAGGTTGCACCGTTTTTTGCCATGGTCATTTTTGCTTTCACCATGGTGTGGAAGGGGCGCCGCGACCACCCCAACAAGGCGGCGATGCTGTGGTCGCTCGGCTGCACCGTAGGTGCTTTCTTCGGAGCCGGTGTGTGGGGCTTCATGCACACACTGTCTTTCGTCAACTACTATAGCCACGGAACTCAGGTCACCGCAGCGCACGGCCATCTCGCCTTCTTCGGCGCCTATGTGATGCTGAACCTGGCGATGATCACATACACCATGCCTTATCTACGCAAGCGGACGCCTTACAACCAGGTGCTTAACATGTGGAGCTTCTGGATCATGACTTCCGGTATGGCCTTCATGACCTTCACGCTGACCTTCGCGGGTGTCGTGCAGGTCCACCTGCAGCGTGTCCTGGGTATGAGCTACATGGAAGTGCAAGATCAGCTCGCGCTGTTCTACTGGATGCGTCTCGGCGCTGGCCTCGTCGTTCTGATTTCGTGCCTGCTCTTCCTCTACTCCATCTTTGGACCGGCAAAGGAAGAGCAGCCGGCCCACATGAGTATGCCGTTGCAGCCGGCAAACTGATGGAACAGGTCACATGCAACGAAGGATGATCGCATGTTGAAAAGCGTCGGCACGGCGGTGAAACAACCGGACCTACCGTTCTATGCGCCGGTTGGCTCGGAATGCGAGATTTTCGAGCACGCCTACCGCAATCGCCTGCCGGTCCTGCTGAAGGGGCCGACAGGTTGCGGCAAGACCCGCTTTGTCGCTCATATGGCGGCACGGCTCGGTCGCCCGCTCTACACCGTTTCGTGTCATGACGATCTGACCGCCGCAGACCTCACCGGTCGCTACCTGCTGAAAGGTGGCGACACGGTGTGGGTGGATGGCCCGCTTACCCGGGCTGTTCGCGAAGGCGCGATTTGCTATCTCGACGAGGTGGTGGAGGCCCGCAAGGACGTGACCGTAGTTTTGCATCCGGTTACCGATGACCGGCGCACGCTACCGCTCGAGCGCACGGGCGAATTGCTGCAAGCGCCGCCGGAGTTCATGTTGGTCGCGTCCTACAATCCCGGATATCAGAACGTACTCAAGACGCTGAAGCCGAGCACACGGCAGCGCTTTCTCGCCATGGAATTCGGTTTCCCAACAATGGATACCGAAGCACGTATCGTTGCTCATGAAAGCGGCCTGCCGCATGAGCGTTGCCTGCCGCTTGTCCGCGTCGCACAGGCC
>NZ_JBMWAN010000013.1:0-1305 GCF_049546785.1 Nitrospira sp. NS4
CTTACAGCCAGGTCACGCGCTCGGCCGGCCGAATGTAGATCGGCTCTTCGACCTGAATACGCGCCACTTCCTTGCCCGACTTGTTGAAGCCCAGGACGGTATCGTTGTACATCTCGAACCGCTTCCCGTGGATCTGGGTTTCGAACACTTTCGGACCCGGAATGACGTCGTACCGGAAGACGATCTGCTGGCTGGCTCTCCAGAGCTGGAGGACCGCCAACAGTTCGCGGCTCGGCACGAGATACTTCTCGATGGCGTTGTCCACGCCCGGGCCGAACATCTGCCGGGCATAGCCGCGCGGGCTGTGCCGGGGCGGAATGTAGTAGCCGTTGGGCTCGGTGCCCCACTGCGGATACAGCGGGAGCGCCACCTGCTCCACGCGGATCGCGTAGTACAGGGGATGCCACCGATCTTCGGCCCAGAGCCCGTCCTCACCGATGCGCACCAGGCTCTGCATGCGGATCTTTCCGACGCAGGCCGCCATACAGCGCGTTTCCATCGGCTCGCCGCCGGTCAACGGGTCTTTGCCCTCGATACGCGGATAACAGGCAATGCACTTCTCCGACACCCGGGTCGTGCCCCGGTACATCGGCTTCTTGAACGGGCACTGTTCCACGCACTTCTTGTACCCGCGGCACCGGTTCTGGTCGATCAACACGATGCCGTCTTCCGGCCGCTTGTAGATCGCCTTGCGCGGGCAGGCCGCGAGGCAGCCCGGATAGGTGCAGTGGTTGCAAATCCGCTGGAGATAGAAGAAGAACGTCTCATGCTCCGGCAGACTGCTGCCCGTCATCTTCCACGGTTCGTCGCGTGAAAAGCCGGTCTTGTCGATGCCTTCCACGAGGGCGCGCATCGAGGTCGCCGTATCTTCATAGATGTTGACGAACCGCCATTCCTGGTCCGTCGGAATGTACCCGATCGCCGCCTGGCCCACTTTGGCGCCCGCGTCGAAAATGGTCATCCCTTCGAACACCCCGTACGGCGCATGGTGCTTGCGGCCCACCCGCACGTTCCACACCTGCCCGCCCGGATTCACCTGCTCGATGAGCTGGGTGATCTTCACGTCGTAGAACTGCGGATACCCGCCGTACGGCTTGGTCTCCACGTTGTTCCACCACATGTACTCCTGCCCCTTCGAGAAGAGCCAGGTCGACTTGTCCGCCATCGAACAGGTCTGACACGCCAAACACCGATTGATGTTGAACACAAAGGCAAACTGCCACTTCGGATGCCGCTCCTCGTAGGGATACAGCATCTTCCGCCCCAGCTGCCAGTTATACACTTCAGGCATTGTCAATCCTCCTT
>NZ_JBMWAN010000009.1:0-22248 GCF_049546785.1 Nitrospira sp. NS4
GACTTCACCTTTTCCGTATTGATGGCAATCTCACCGGCTTTCCGTTTCGCCCCTTCACTTTCGACAACCCCGTCCAGCAGGACGCGTCCTTTGTTCGTGTTGACGCGAATCTGCTGCTTACCCACGGAGGGGTCTGCCGCCAAGGCACTCTTCACCTGATCCGTTATGGAACCATCTTGAGAGGGATCAGGACTTGCTGTTTGCTCGGGAAATATCAGGTTGTTCTGAACCGACTTCACCTTTTCCGTATTGATGGCAATCTCACCGGCTTTCCGTTTCGCCCCTTCACTTTCGACAACCCCGTCCAGCAGGACGCGTCCTTTGTTCGTGTTGACGCGAATCTGCTGCTTACCCACGGTGGGGTCTGCCGCCAAACCACTCTTCACCTGATCCGTTATGGGGTCATCCTCATTCCCCGCCGCATTCAAGAGCACCGGGAAGGTGCAAATAAACGTCATAACGAGCATAGCCATTCCGTAGCCCCTAACCGGATTTATGGTTGCTATTTGCCGCATACTTCCTGCCTCCTTTCGGAACCAACACCCACCACGCGATAACCCCCTGCCGGCGTACCGGGAAGATTTTGCGATTGCGATTCAGTTCGGATGTGCATCATGACTCCTTTCATCGAACAGTATCATTGTGGCCACAGCACCGATTCGTGCGCATGTTGAGGCTCAATCTATCCAATGGATAAATGGGCGTCTGCTCAATATTGCTCAATCCGTAAACATCACTGCAGTAGACAGCCTGAGGTGCTGCCTCTACGAGGCTTCGCACAAAGAACGGAGGAGAAGAAAAGGGGTCGGGAGTCTTTTCTTGACAGCTTCGCAGCGGTTTCGTTAAAAGATCTGCCATGCCACGCCGTCCACGACTCGCCGCTGGAGACCTCGCCTATCACGTCCTGAACCGTCGCGTGGGGCGGCTCCCGTTGTTTGAGACACCCGCTGACTACGCCGCCTTTGAGAAGATTCTCGCCGAAGCCCAGGCTCAGACCAAGATCCGCATCGCCGCCTACTGCTTGATGCCGAATCACTGGCACCTCCTCCTCTGGCCGCGACATGATGGAGAACTCTCCGAAGTCCTCCGCTGGATCACGGTCACCCATACACAACGCTGGCATGCCCACCATCACACGGTGGGAACCGGCCCGGTCTACCAAGGCCGTTTCAAATCCTTTCCCGTCCAGACCGATGAGCATTTCCTGACCGTCGCGCGCTATGTGGAACGCAACGCGCTCCGGGCGAAGCTGGTCACACGTGCGGAAGATTGGCAGTGGTCGAGCATCTGGCGTTGGGCTCAGAACGACAATAAGCTGACGACGTGGCTTAGCGACTGGCCTGTGGAGCGGTCACGGGATTGGGTAGCCCGAGTGAATCGCCCACAGACCGCATCGGAGTTGGAGTCACTCCGAGTGAGTGTGCAACGAGGCCGCCCGTTCGGTGACGAGGCCTGGGTGAAACGCATGGCCAAGCGCTTCGGCATGGAATCGACGATTCGGCCGCGCGGACGGCCGAAAGGATCGTGACAAAGGACTCCCGTCCCCTTTTCTCCTCGCTCTACTTTGCAGTAAACTTGCCTTCCAACAAACTTGCCTGTCGGACTCCGTTGAACTGATTCTCATGTAGGAGGTTGCTATGACGAGCGGACTTGGCGTGATGTGGATCAAGGCTGCAGTGGTCTACTTCATTATGGGCGTTGGCTTAGGAATCTATATGGGTGCGTCTGGTGACCACGTCCTGATTCCAGTTCACGCTCATTTCAATCTCCTCGGCTGGGTGTCGTTGGCGCTGATTGGGTTGATCTATCGCCAGTTCCCCAAAGCGGGATCTCATCGATTGGCGACGGTGCAGTTCTGGTTGCACAATGTCGGGCTGCTGGTGGCCATGGTTTTATTGATCGGCTTACTGCGCGGCAATACAGCGCTTGATCCGCTCATCGGGGTCGCCTCCGTCATCATTGGCGCCTCCGTGGTTCTTTTTGCCATCAATGTGTTTCAAAATATTACAGAGTAACCTCTGGTTGACGCATGGATTGGATCCTCAGCCGTGTTTGAAAAACATACGTAAATCGGAATCAGGTCTTGCAATCCGACATTTCCACGCGCACGACGGGTATTTCAGGCGCCTCACCGTAAGATATTCCACTCTGATTCTTCCCTCTCGAACCTCACGGCTTGGCGGATTGTCGAGGCAGCATTCATATAGATTCGCACTCACGTCGCGGCGCTTCAGCAAGCGAATCCGGACGCCTGGATAAGTAAACGCACCCCTCGCCCACCGCTGCTAAGAGAATCAGACTCCCGGATAAGACAGCACTAGAAATGCTCCTTATAGTGGGAGCCGTCGTTGAGCAGTACACCGAGTGCAGTCACGCACAGACACAGGAGGACCGATATGAGGACCAACGTACTATCATCCGAGCAGGACATCTCAAGGAGTGGAATCGGCTTCATGCGGGCAGTCTTTGAACTGCTCGGAATCGTTCTGGTTCGGTTCCGGCCCGTCCAGAGAATGTGGGGCGCGTGGCTCATTGCCGTAAACGGGGCCTGCCTGCTGTTCATCACGCACATTGAAGCTCAGATCGCCCTGGCAGCCGTAGGCATGGCGCTGCTCGCCCAAGCGCTGATCTATCAGCGCAAGCGCTTCATTCGGCTGCTCGGAGTGACCCATATTATCTGGGTGCCCATGCTGGCGTGGATGGCCCTGCGTCTTAACACGCTCCCGGAAGGGGAACCCGCATTCCATGCGTGGCTCGTCATCCTCATCGCCACGAACGCGGTCTCCTTGGCGATCGATACCTGGGATGCCCTGCGCTTCATGCGTGGCGAAGATCAACCTCACTACCTCTGGTGATGATGAGGATCGTAACGAGAGCCTAAGAAAGAGATGGGAGCAATGAGGGCCGGCTACAAAATAGGGAGTCAGGTCTTGTAATCATACATCTACAGGCGCGTAGCGCCCGGCTCATCCTTCTCGCTTGCCTCTCATCGGTCGTCCACCACTCCCCCGACCCGTTTGCAGAACACCCGACCTCTCGACGTGTGTTGCCGGAGAGTTGAAACTCTCATAACTGTTCCCGATCGCCTGAGCAAGGGATAGACTCACTGCCAGACTGGTTGGAACACGGGGAGCGCTGACAAGGGGTTGCCTATGACAAAGGACTCTTGGCTGTACGGGTTGGCCGTCGGGATTGGAATTGTGGTGTGGATTGTCGTCTCCTTGCTCTCCGGCAGGAGAGAAGCGTGGGATTCCGAGTGGTACTTTCTCATCGGCGTGCCGGTCATCTGCATCGTATCTGCGGCACTTGGCTTTATTGAGACGAGCAGGCCGTGGCGATGGGGGGTCGCTCCTCTTGTCGGCCAATTGTCATGGATGCTGGTGACTCAAGGGCCGGGTAATCTCCTGCCGCTTGGCGTGGTGGTGTTCGGTGTGCTTTCCGTGCCGTCGATCGTGACGGCGCGGATCGGTGCATCCTTCGGGCGTACGCGGACGAGATAACACCCTACACGCATTGACGTCCAGTCTTGCCCCCCCTGTCAGACCGCCTTACCTCGCCGATGGAGCCCCCGCTTATCACGGCCTGCATGAGTTACGAAAAGGGGTCGGGAGTCTTTCCTTGACAGCTTCGCAGCGGTTTCGCTAAAAGATCTGCCATGCCGCGCCGCCCGCGCCTTGCTGCTGGAGGCCTCGCCTATCACGTCTTCAACCGTCGTGTCGACCGAATCCCGCTCTTTGAGAAGCCCGCAGGCTACGCTACCGTTGAAACGATTCGTGTGAATCGGCCTCAGGCCGCCTCGGAATTGGAGTCACTCCGGGTGAGTGTCCAACGAGGCCGCCGGTTCGGTGACGAAGCCTGGGTGAACCGCATGGCCAAGCGTTTCGGGATGGAATCGACGCTGCGGGCCAGGGGCCGACCGAAAGGATCGTGAGACAAGGCTCCCGCCCCTTTTTTCTCCTCGCTGGAATCTGCACCAGCACCTGCCGAAGTTCGCCATTTTCCCATGCGGTTCGCTGCCACACCATCCTCAGGGCCCCGACAAGGTCCGAACCGTGAGAAAAGCCAACAATAAGCAACCCCGGCGCCAATTTGTCGCCATGCCCCTCCCCTCAATTCACAAAGCAACGCTCATTTGACGGAATCAGAGTTCCTGCTAGATTTTTTGAGGGGCGTACGGCGAGCAACCATGGCCCGCCGTACGCCTTGGAACAGCGGGGCACAATACTGGATCCCGGTAGAGGCAGCAAAGAGGAGGCACCATGCTGACGATCCTGTCCAACACATCGTTCAAGAGAATCCCTTCACTGGCACTCGTGGCAGTCAGTCTTCTCCTTGGAGGGTGCGGAGGCGGGACGATGTTCGCGCTCAAGGACGGCAACCACACGATCAAGCCGACATCGATCACCGTGATCACCGGCGGGTCGGAAGAGTCCGACCTTAAACTGGCGGAGTACCTCACCAAAGAACTCAAGGAACGGACCACCTTGCAAGTGGTGGATCAAAGCGACGTCAGCAAAGTGATACCCAGCTACCCCATCACCATCAAGGCCGTCGAGGAAAAAGACGGCGAGGTGGCGTGGGTCGACCCGTCGGAAAAACCCAAGATCGAGAAGATCCAAGCCAAGCTGAACACCAACTATGTGTTCGTGATCTGGAGCAAGGGACTGACCAAAAGCACTGTCTGTTCGAATCGCGGGGGATGCACCAATACCTATTCGACCAATGTTTACGGCAACATGCTCGAATACCCGGCCGGACAAATCATCTCGCACACCGCCTTCAATAAGAGTAACAGCGACAGCTTCCTGGCCTTGTTCAGACCGAAGGGGTACTACGTCGACGAGCTGCTCAAAGATTCCGCGGAAGACATCGTCGACGAATTCATCAAGGTGACCAACACCGGCAGGAATAAATGAGGCGGGAGGGCATCATGCGGCAGCGGTATTTCTGGGCCTTGATCCTGGTCGGTGCAGTGCTCATCCTCGAAGGCTGCTCCACGTTTCAACTGACGGACGAGCCATTCACACCGAAGGGGACAAAGCTCGCGGTAATCGCGGGGCTCACGAATCCCAGCTCCCTCCAGGCGGCGTACGATCTCGCCGATGAATTGGGCAAGACAAGCCAGTTCAAGATCGCGCCCCAGAAGCAGGTAGCCCAGGCGGTCCCCAATTACCCTCAGCTGATCAAGGGGCCGTACAACTCGGCCTACTTTGAGATCGACGTCGATTACGCCAAGACCGATCTCGCCCAGGTCAGACAGTTGCAGAAGCACTTGGGTACCGATTACCTCTACGTGCTCTGGGCGCCGTCGGTCACCTCCAACGGCCAGAAGAGCTTTTTCTTCAAAAACTATTCCTATATGCAAGTGATCGCGCAGCTCTTCGAATTTCCCGGAGGCAAGGAGGTCGGCCACGGCACCTACATGGTTCGCGTCGACGACGAGAAGAAGGAGATCGTCCCCGACGACATGCAGCGTGTGACGAAGGAGCTGGCCGAGAAGACGCACATGCTGAAGTAGGCTCGATCGGTATCCGCTCAGCCGCGGGTGCACACACCTCTTCGGTCCTTACCCGTCTAGTAGTCCAATTGCTGACATTCGGACAAGAACGGCTACTTTTCTAGCAGCTTCCTCGTCCTCCCCTGACAAGAAAAGGGGTCGGACAAGAAAAGGGGTCGGGAGTCTTTCCTTGACAGCTTCGCAGCGGTTTTGGTAGAGACTCCCCATGCCACGCCGCCCGCGCCTCGCTGCCGGAGATCTCGCCTATCACGTCTTGAACCGTCGCGTCGGCCGACTCCCGCTCTTTGAGGAGCCCGCTGACTACGCCGCCTTTGAAACGATTCTCGCCGAAGCCCAGGCTCAGACCAAGATCCGCATCGCCGCCTACTGCCTGATGCCGAATCACTGGCATCTCCTCCTCTGGCCACGGCATGATGGAGAACTCTCCGAGGTCCTCCGCTGGATCACCGTCACGCATACCCAACGCTGGCACGCCCATCACCACACCGCCGGGACCGGCCCGGTCTATCAAGGCCGCTTCAAATCCTTTCCCGTCCAGACCGATGAGCATTTCCTGGCGGTCGCGCGCTATGTGGAGCGCAATGCGTTGCGCGCGAAGCTGGTGAATCGTGCGGAAGACTGGCAATGGTCGAGCCTGTGGCGGCGGGATCAGGGAGATGCCAAGCTGACCGCCTGGCTGAGTGACTGGCCGGTGGACCTCCCGCGCAATTGGGTGGCGCGGGTGAATCGCCCTGAAACCGGCGAGGAATTGGAATCGCTCCGGGTGAGTGTCCAACGAGGCCGCCCGTTCGGCGACGAAGCCTGGGTAAAACGCATGGCCAAACGCTTCGGCATGGAATCGACGATCCGGCCCAAGGGGAGACCAAAAGGATCGTGAGACAAGACTCCTGCCCCCCTTTTCCGCTGCCCATAAGGTGAAGAGCGATGACGCAACCTTGTGACACACAGGCGGTTTGCCTCCTGCCTGTTTTCGCACCTCATTCACGGGAGGCAAACGGAACGGAAGGCATGCGGTCATGAAACGGATGAAGATCAGCACCGCCTTCACGCTGATGGAATCAGGCCCGGTTGTCTTCGTCACGACCGGTGATGGCGAGAAGCACAACATCATGACCATCTCATGGACCATGGTGGTGGACTTTACGCCCCTATTTGCCATAACCACCGGCCCCTGGAACTATTCCTATGCGGCGCTTCGTAAATATCGGGAATGTGTCATTGCCATTCCCACGGTAGACCTTATTGACCAGGTCGTTGGCGTCGGGACCTGTTCCGGCGCCGACACAGATAAATTTGCCAAGTTCAGGCTGACTCCGGTGAAGGGCACATACGTCCGGCCGCCCTTGATTAAGGAATGCCTGGCGAATATCGAATGTCGAGTGATCGATATCATCAGAAGGCACAATATCGTTGTCCTCGAGGGTGTCGCCGCGCACCTGGATCGTTCACGAAAAGAGCAGCGCACCATTCACGCAATCGGTGATGGCACCTTCGTCGTGGACGGACGCAAGCTGGATCGAAGGACGATGATGCGATCGAAGATTCCAGATGGGCTCTGATTCAGTAGTGAACCGATAAAAGTCGTCGTGAGTCTTTTCTGACAAACTATTTCCCGGTGGAGGCGGTCCGGCGTTTTCCTCGCCACCCCGCCTCCACCGCTCCCCCATCGATTTCCCAGTGATGGATACGCCTTCGCGTTTGCAGTAAACTCGCCGAAGCAGACTGCTTATTTAGGCATCTCTCTTTGACAATTGAGGTACGCGATGAAGGCGGAAGAACTTCGAGCGATCCAGGCGCCACTCAAGGACCGCTATCGGGAACAGCCGGAAGCAGCACTCGTAACCCTGAAGGCAGAAGGTCGGATCGAAAAGGGAATTACGTGCGCGGTCCAAACCGGAAAGGCGCTGGTTGAAGCAGGACTACACCCTGCCACAGGCGGGAACGGCCTCTCGGCCTGTTCTGGCAACATGCTGCTGGAAGCGCTAGCCGCCTGTGCCGGGGTGACCCTGGGGGCCGTCGCAACCGCCATCGGCGTTGAAATTCGCAAAGGAACGGTTCGGGCGGAAGGCGATTTGGATTTTCGAGGGACACTCGGAGTATCCAAGGATACACCGGTAGGACTTCAGCGCGTCCGACTTCTCTTCGATCTTGAGACAGACGCGACAGAAGAACTACTTACCACACTCCTCCGCCTTACCGAGCGTTACTGCGTCGTTTATCAAACGCTTCGCCGATCTCCGGAAATCAGCATCTCGCATCATGTGACACACTCGGGCAACAAGAACTGAAAGAAAGAAAGGCAATTGTCTTGACTGTCATACCTCTGCACTCGCCGTAAGCCGCCACGAACACTGCTGCTGCATCATGCCGTTGAGAACTTAAGAAAGAGCGTCAGGTCTTGCAATCCGGCATTTCCCGGCGCGTGCCGGTCCGGAACAAGGAAACGAGGCCATGCTTCCATACCCACATTCCTCTTGGACAAGTGGTCGGCACACGCCTATTATATGTTCATTCGCGGCAACACCGATGCGTGGGTACAGTTCAGTTACGAGCTGGGCGGCTGCCACACACTTTGGACAATTTGAACAAGGAGGGTAGCATGACTGTCGGCTCTCCGGAATCACCGCAAGAATCCATCATGGTCGGTCAAATGTGCATTCGGTATCTTATTGACGGCACAGCCACTGGCGGGATGGGCATCTTCGAATTGAGCGTGCCGCCGAATTCCAATGTCCCGCCTCCCCATAGCCATACGCGCAATGAAGAGTGCGCCTATGTGTTGGAGGGAACGCTTCGCTACTCGGTGAATGGCGTCGAGCGCGACTTGCACCCAGGGGAATGGATGTTCACACCTCGCGGGGCGGTCCATCAGTTCAGTAATCCACACGGTGACACAGCCCGAGCGCTCATCGTGTTGACCCCGGACATCGGTGCCCAGTACTTTCGGGATGTGGCTGGTATCGTGAATGCGGGCGGACCTCCTGACCGAGCGAAGCTTCTTGGCGTCATGTCCCGATACGGTTTGATCCCGGCCGCACAGGGAGCCGCCGCCCGGCAAGGGGCTTCACCAGACGCATAAAAGGATTCGACGGCGTCATGCTCGGGGTCGCGGGGTCGAGCGCTCACTTCGAGTTCATCCACTGCCGGCCTCACCCTGTTGCACCGGCGGAAGCCGAGGGGAGGCCAGGTGTGCAGCATGCTGGCGGCGGGATTCACCCAAATGGCGTCGTTCAATCCCTACTGGGACATACGCGGCCGAACGTACGAAAACCCCGATGGCTATCGCGTCGTCCTACAGCAAGCGGAGTGGAGCACCGTCTAGCGTCCTTAACTCAGTGACGTACTCGACGTTTCATCGCGTCCTGCCAGTCCCCTTGTCCTTTTCGCTTATCGAGGATTCACGGCCAGGAAGTTGTTCGCGAATGTCTTGACCATTGGCTCTATCACCTCAGAGATAGCATCTCTCAACATGCGACTGCTGAAAGTCCCCGTACCGCTTTCCATATATGTCGGCGCAGACATGGTGTGCGCTGGCCGCTGGACTAAAAACACTTGTTGCCAGAGCTGAAGCCTTACACTGAGAGCATACCGCTCTGGCTTAGACTTGTTCGTGCCGACGTGTATATGGAGGTATGACTGGGAGGGCGTCGCCAGGGTTTCTGATACCGTGAGGATCCGAATGCCGGCGGACCGGAGAATGAGTTCCACGGCAGTTTGAATCTCCCCCTTTGACAAACCGTCCGCTTGTGCATCCGGGCTGATGTCTTCGATGAGCACATGTACCCCTGGCAACCCTCGCAACGATTCACGAGCAGCAGGAGCTACAGTTTCGGCGGCGTTCAAGTCGAAACCGATCAGGATCAGGATCATCGCCATCCCGATGTAGCGCATAGGACCTCCTGTTGGTTGGATCGCACGATACGCCAAACCTGACGGCATGACAATCCTCTCCCGTAGCCTGTCCTAATCGCCCGCTCCTCACCAGGGAACAAGAAAACGGTTCGGGAGTCTTTTCTTGACAGCATCGCGGCCGGAGGCCTCGCCTACCACGTCCTGAACCGTCTTGTGGGCCGGCTCCCGTTGTTTGAGACACCCGCTGATTACGCCGCCTTTGAGAAGATTCTCGCCGAAGCCCAGGCTCAGACCAAGATCCGCATCGCCGCTTATTGCTTGATGCCGAATCACTGGCATCTCCTCCTCTGGCTCCGGCATGACGGCGAACTGTCGGACATCCTGCGCTGGATCACAGTAACGCATACCCAACGCTGGCATGCCCATCACCACACGGCAGGAACCGGCCCGGTCTACCAAGGCCGTTTCAAATCCTTTCCCGTTCAATCCGATGACCATTTCCTGACGGGCGCGCGCTACGTGGAGCGCACTGCGTTGCGGGAGAAGCTGGTCGAGCGAGCCGAAGACTGGCGGTGGTCCAGCTTTTGGCGGCGTACACAGAAAGATCCGACGTTCACATCCTGGCTCAGTGACTGGCCGGTCGAATGGCCCCGAGACTGGCTCGCGCGGGTGAATCGGCCTCAGTCTGCCTCTGAGTTGGAATCGCGCCGAGTGAGCGTCCAACGAGGTCGGCCCTTCGGGGACGAGGCCTGGGTGAAACGCATGGTCAAACGCTTTGGCATGGAATCGAGGCTCCGGCCACGCGGACGGCCGAAGGGATCGTGAGAACACATTCCCGCCCCTTTCCTTTCTCGGAGTGATGAATACGCCTACGCCTTTGCGCTAGAATTGCCCAAAGCATGACCACACAGCAAACCTTCGCTAGACGAGTTTTTCTTGTCGCCGGAATCTACGGCATTGCTGCCCTGCTTCCCCAATACTTCATGGAAGCACAAGTTGGCCGGGACTTCCCGCCGCCAATCAGCCATCCCGAGTACTTTTATGGTTTCATCGGTGTGGCGCTGGCCTGGCAGCTTGCCTTCTTGCTAATCGCGGGTGACGTACGACGCTATCGCCTCTTCATGCTTCCTGCTGTCGTTGAGAAACTCACCTGGGGTCTCGCCACGCTTGCACTGTATGCTCAAGGACGACTGGCGGTATTCGTGGTGGGATTTGGACTCATCGACCTAACACTCGCAGCTTTTTTTCTTTACGCTTTTCACAGTACACGAGCCGAAAGGGGATAAAAGGCCGGCGGCACGGTATCAAGCCCTATTTCTTGGCACATAATTTAGCAGTCTCGCAAAGCTATGCTCCAATGACTCCGGACCGCTACTCTTCTCTTGCGGCGAACACAGCACTTACGTTGTAGGGGGAACGCCATATTAGGCGTTCCCCCCGTCACGATGCACCGTCGCGGGTGAGAACGCTGGGATGCATACAGCAAGATACTCGGCTCCGTCAGGCCCTGGCGTACTGTACCGCACCCATTCGCCTCGTGGTGTCACCACCGCCTGGCCGGCTTGGACGTCAAGGACCCCCTGCCGCGTTTCCACCCGCAACATCCCGCGCAAGACCACCGTGTATTCATCGAACTCCGGAGTCTGCCCCGGTTCTTCCCACCCGGACGGACTCTGCATGCGGGCGATGCTCACGGACGCCGTGCCGGAATTCACGCGGCCAATGAATTCGTCAATCAGTTTCGGTTTGTTTCCAGCCGCCTGAATTCTCGTTGGGCATTCAACATGAATCACCATTGCACCTCCTGACTATAGCCTGATAACTTGGCAGCGATTGTAAGACCCCTTTCGATCAGCATCCGCTACAACCGGAATCTCGATACCCGATCAAGATTCCGAAGTGGATGGCACAGGAAAAGTGGTCAGGATGAGCTGGCCCGGCGCATCCCGGTGCATTCCATCCTCCCCGCAATTTCCACACAACTACAGTATCGGCTCGCCCGACACAGAGAATACTCCCTCTTCTCAAGCTCAGCTGACAATGCCGCTCAGGTCCTCTTCAACGCATGGGTACCATGGGTGATCGCCGCACCGGCAGGCCGAACCGCCGCCACCCGGCGACCGATTCCCGATTACATCCTGGTCTGACGGCTATTTTCTTGGCCCGTTCACGCGATCCGGATCCGCCTCGTGATCTGTCCGTTGCTCTCCCAGTAGGTATGTTTCTTCGTCAAGGACGGATCCTCCGCGGAGGGCTGAACGGTCCCTTGCCGGCCAACGGCGCGTGATGTGATCGTATGTTCACCAGACGTGACGCCGATCCAGTCCAGAGTCCAAAACTTCCAGGCGAAGTCTTGCTCCTTGCCGCGCGTGATGGTTGCGGAAACCCAGGGTCCGTTATCCACCCGAACTTCGACCCGGTCAATCGGCCCTCCCCAGGCCGCGCCCTCGATCCGATACCGGCCACCTAGAAAAACGACCCTCGCCGTGATGGATTTCACACGAGCCGGTCCCACTACTTTTTGCGTCCAGACCGTCTTCCCCTCAGCTAGTACCTCTTCACGAATCGTCACATAGTCCCGCGTCATGAAGCGCCCGGCCCACCGCCGGTCCGTGACGTCTATCCGTGACAGCCACTTCACGTTTGCTACTCCGTACCAGCCAGGCACAATGAGCCGGACCGGAAATCCATGCTCATGCGGCAGCGGTTCACCGTTCATTTCGTAACACAGCAGCACTTCGGGGCGCAGGGCATCAGACACGGACAGACTACGGCTGAATTCCTGGCGCATGTTGACGTTCCGCACCTCTTCGTCCCCCGCGTCTGCGCCAAAGAAGACGACCTCCAGACTCTCTGGTTTCAGACCCGCCTCTTGAAGAATAGGAGCGAGTGGAGTCCCAGCCCATTTGGCTGTGCCGATGCCGCCGGTAAACCATTCGAATCCGTGATTGCCCGCACACTCAAGGGTAAAGATGACTTCCTGCCGCGGACGCCGCTTCAATTCGGCAAGGGTCAAGGTCTTTTGATTTTTGACAAGCCCGGTGAACTCGAGCTTGTACTCCTCCGGTTTGATCACCGGCCGGTTGTAATGACTCACGGTGAAGAACTGATCGTTCGGCGTGATCCACTGAGTCAATTTCTGCCAGTCCAGCCGGTTCAGTTCCCCGTACGCTTTTACAGCCGCCTCCGGAGCGGCAGGTGGCCGGTCGATAAACGGGATGACTTCCCCGTCATCAGCCGCACCGGCCATCTGAGCGAAGAGTGAAGAATCCATCATGGCCAACAGGGCGAGTGTCGAGCCTCCCCTGACCAGAAAATCCCGTCGGGATAGGCTCGCTCCCTCGTGTATGCCGGTATCGTTCGTCTGTTTATTCGTTGGTGTCATAGTGCCCCTCCTGTGGTTCCGTTTTTTCTCTTGCGCTCACGCTCGGATGCCGATGACTTCCAGATATTCTGCTGAGACTGTGGTGCAATCCCGTCCCGATTTGTTGTGAACAGACCAGAGCGCTTCAAGTTCCCGGCGCAGTTGTTCTTGCTCCGCGCCGTCGAGGGCCGCGAACGCCTGATGAACCGGTCCGTAGTAGAGACGGAAGAGGTCGACCACGTCCGACGGAGGGAAGGGATAACTGAATAGGTACTGACGCCGCTCAAGCCGAAGCTCGGACAGCCCACCCCCGAACCGTTCGCGAACCGTGGCTTCGTCGCCCCATAACACGGGCGACGGCATGCCGGAGGGCGCGATGAATTTTGACACGACCTTGAACATCTGCCCAACGAATCCCTGCGGCGTCCAGTTCGCCATGGCAATGGTTCCCCCCGGCACACACACCCGCAGCATTTCCTTTGCCACCAGGTCCGGCCGTGGGGCAAACATTGCTCCGATCAAACTGGCCACAATATCGAAACTCGACTCTTTGAACGGCAGCGCCTCCGCGTCCGCTTCCTCGAAACGAACAGGCAGCCCCTCCGCTTGCGCGCGGGCCCGTGCCCGCTCCACCCAGTTGCTCGCGATATCCACGCCGGTCACCTCCAGCCCATCCTTTGCGGCCATCAATGCCAGCTGGCCGGATCCACACCCTACGTCCAGCAACCGGCATCCCGGGGCAGTCTGCAGACGCTCGTAGAACTCCCGCGCGCTGGATTCCAGGTGCCGCGAGAATCGATCGTAGTCTCCGGCCATCCAGATCCTCTTCAGTCGCTCCTTCATTCTCTCCAGGTCCGGCGATACCGCACTCGTAGACATGAGACTCCTCCTTTGTGAATTCGTTGATTCCAGAACGGTTGGCACGCCGCTCAACCGCATGGCGCACTGTAGTACGAGGTGGAGGAAATACCCTTATCCGGGAGTCTGGTTCTCTTAGCCGGAGCGTGCTAGGCTGCATGTGACTTGATCGAGCGTCCGGTTCCGTTTGCCGACACGCCGCCGCTACAGTGAGTGACCCGTATGGATGTCTTGTCTGAAGTCCTCAAGGCCGTCAAGCTCGACGGCGCCGTGTTTTTCAACGGCGAATTTTCTTCGCCTTGGTGCATGCGAGAACCAGACGCCCACACCATGGCGTCATTTCTCTCTGCCCATTCCAAACATGTGATCATTTTTCATCTCATCGCCGAGGGTCGTGGCCATGCCCGCGTGGAGCAAGACGGCCGCACCATCCCTCTTGTAGCCGGCGACATCGTCATATTTCCGCACGGCGACGCGCACCTGATGGGGAACGGTCCTCCCGTCACGCCGGTGGACAGTACCCGCCAACTCCAACAGGTGCTTGCTGAGGGACGGGTGTTGTCTCAATTCGGAGGAGGCGGGGAACTCACCAAGGTGATTTGCGGCTATATGACCTGCGAGCGACACTTGAGTCAGGTGTTTCTTGCCGGGTTGCCGCCGATCATCAAGATCAACATTCGCGATCACGCAGCAGGGCAATGGCTGGAAGACACCCTCCGCTATTCGGTCGGTCACGCCGAGGCCTCAGGCCCTGGCGGCGCGGCAGTCGTCGCCAAATTATCAGAAGCCTTGTTCGTGGAAACATTGCGCCGGTATATCGCCCAGTTACCGCCGGCACAGACCGGCTGGCTGGCCGGTGTGCGTGACCCGGAGGTGGGAAAAGCCCTGGGCTTACTCCATCGACAACCCGCCCAACCTTGGACGATTGCGACACTCGCCGACGAAGTCGGAGTGTCCCGCTCCGTGCTCGCCGAGCGGTTCCGGCATTATCTATCGGATACGCCCATCGGGTACCTCACACGCTGGAGGTTGCAACTCGGCGCGCAACGACTCACGTCCACGCACAAGAGCGTCGCAGAGATCGCAGCAGAGGTTGGCTATGAGTCGGAGCCCGCATTCAACCGCGCCTTCAAACGTGAGTTCGCGCTTCCGCCCGCGCGATTCCGCACCCAATCGAAGTTGACTCGCAAACAAGAAACCGCTGGTTCTGTCTGAGTTCTAGAATATGACATGTGTCTCGGAGGATTCATCGCCCCGCGCGGCAGGCCACCTCTTCCTCCCCCAGGACCATCATCCCGAAAGTGATGAATACGCCTCCGACTTTCCGAGCTGTGCCGGAACATACACGGCATCGCACGCACGAACGAACTGAGAGACACGCCCCCGTTCTTGACGTCTTTCGTCGCCGAACGCGAGGAAGATATGCAGGCTCTGCTGACGGGCGCAGGCCATTGGGGCAGCGGTCAGCCGCGCCTCTTTCTCTTGCCGACGCGCCACACCAATCTATTTCCTTGGTGTGTGAAACCCGGCATGCGCGTGATCAAGCCCTCACCACTACTCTAGGTCGGGCAAGGAGACACCTGCGGCCAGCGTGCTCACCCGCACTTCACCGTCCTTCGGCTCGGGGCGCTCCTCTTCAACCGCCTGGAGGACATGGGGCCCGCCATGGTGGCTGACGATGATGCGCGTGTGTCTCATGGACCTCTTCCTCGCTTGCCGGGCGCTCACCCTTGTGCGGCGTACCTACGTATTATCTGGTTCTGTATAAGATCCCGTTGCTCTTGGGAGGCTGGAAAAGCCCCATGCCCTAGTCTGCCGGGAGTGCAGCCTCACGCCAAGTGTTTTCTTCGCGGATCGAGACGGAGACGAAACGGGGGCGGGATGAGCTGGCCCGGATTTGACGGACACCAGGTTGCGAGCTGCTGCTCCGCTACTCCCAGAACACGGATTAGCTCATCCCGCCCCCCTTTCGTCATCAGAAATACATCCAATAGTCCTGTCGTGCAAACCACGACAGGACTATCGAACTGACGCCGATAGTTTTCTTCGCGTCAAGACTCTATAAAAGACAATAGCTTACGTTTTTCGAAGAGGAACGCAGTTCGCTGTGACCTTACCAAAGCCTCCTTCCAACATTGAGCACCCCGGGCAGGAACGTTCACTATTCGCGGTGACGACACCTCAGATCGTAGACGGTTTCCAGGCGGCTGCAAATCTTGCCCAGCTGGAACTGCCGCAGGATCGGCGCGAACAGGATTTAGAAACCTTCATTCCGCCTCTCCTTCATGTTAATGCAAAAGGGAAACTTTTGTGGGCTAGCTCGCCGGCGCTGACATTATTGCGCACCTACTGGGATTGGACTGATCATTCAGCGCAACTTCCGACCGCGTTGCGTCAAATGCTCTTCCGCCGATCACGCACCCGCGTGTCGTCACCCACAGAGCTGAGGAAAGAAGAGTTGATGGTGGAGAGGAACGGGGCTTCTCTCCTGGTGCGTCTTGTCGAAGATAATGGACGACTGTGGTTCCTTCTGGATGAGCGCTCCCTCCCGCTCAATGAGCCACCTATGCAGGCCCATGGCTTGACGAAACGCGAAATGGAGGTCTTGCAGTGGCTTGCCGCCGGCAAGAGCAATAAAGACATTGGAACCATTCTCGCTATTAGTCCTCGTACGGTGGAAAAACATCTCGAGCGGATCTTCGAGCATCTTGGCGTAGAAACCCGCACCGCAGCCGCCGCAGAATTTTATCTCCTCAACCAACAAGTTAACCACTCCGTGTTGGTGTGTCGTGAGGAGCCGTTCGATGGATAAGTCCTGCCATAATACTTAAGAGTGATGTTCTGGCATGACCGGATTAGAGTATCGTGAGAAACTTCGACGACAACAACAGGTCGCGTACACCGCAACTCCCCGGGACGACTTGAGGTGAATACCGATGACGATGGAACGACTTACTCGGATCATCGCAACGAATCAGGTCCTGACCATCCGGCATCTTGAGCAACGCGTCCTGGGATGCAGCCACGCAACCATTGTCTCCGACCAGATCCTGGCAGGGCATAGGGCATAATGACAATTCACCGGGCCGGAGACTCCGCACATGGCTCCTCTCTCCTGGGTTCCTCCCCTGCACACACTCATGAGACGGGCCGGGCTGCAGGCATCTTTGCAGGATACTTCATCAGTCTCCTTCTGTTGAGTCCTGTGGCCTGCGCTCGGTCATTGTCGAGCGTCACGATTGTGCCGCCGGTCGCGACGGCGCCGGATCAAGTCAGCCGCGATTACACGGCATGCCGGCAGCAGGCTCAAGAATCCTCTACCGCCTACGTGCCAGCGGGAGACCTGCTCGCGGCAGTGCGAAGGGTGCGGACAAATGACAGCCAGTTTGTAGACTGTCTCAAAATAAAAGGCTACTCAGTGACGAACGCCCAGCGGAACTCCGCTCCCGCTCCGTCCGAGCCTTCCCCTCTCTCTCCCGGCCTGTCTGAGGCGACCCTCCAGAGGACGATCTACGATGTGGTTCTGGCGGGCAAGAGCTGCCGGGCCATCGCCCCCCAAAGTATTGAATGTCGCTACACGGTCGGCAAAGACTTACGGTTCACCATTGCACGCATCCGTGAAACGGATGCGACCCTCTCTTTCATCCACTCGGATCATCAGGGCGACTTTTATGCCGACCTTGGACGAGTCCCAAGCTGCATCCGTATTGCACGGGGACTACCATCGGCGGTGACCACATCAACAAGAGACACCGGAGGAACGACGGATGATGCATTTGTATCGATCCGAACAGGGACAATCTATCGCAATGCCGAGGACTGCCGGAACAACCTGTGAAGCCGTCCTGATACTCTTCTCTCTGGGGCTCACCTTGAGCCTGATGGCCTCTGAGATCAATGCGGCCCAGCCCGGGCTAGTCGACACGCACGCGGATCAGTCAGGTACAGACGAGTGGGAGAATGTTCTCAAGCCGAGGCCTCGAGGGGCGGCCGATACACCCCGCTATCTCGCCGCAAACGACCAGCCGATCGGACCTCAGCGCCCCGAACAGGCGGCCCCCGCTGCACAAGAGCCTCCTGCGGACAATCCGAAATCTGAAAACCCGGTGGGGGTTGCTCCGGAGACTCCACCAGATACGCTTCCTCCATCCATTTTCCGGGTATTCGACCTGCCCGGGGCCGGGGTACTGACCCCCAAGGGCACACTCGTTGTAGAGCCGTATCTGCAATATGCCCATCTCACCAATAATCGAGTGACGCTCACCGGGTTTACCATTGTCCCGGCCCTTACGATCGGTCTCATTAACGTCCAGGGTTTCACCCGGGACATTTATACGGCAGCATTAGTAGGGCGCTACGGGTTGACGAATCGGCTGGAACTCGAGGTGAGAGTGCCCTATCTATATCGGGCGGACTCGATCGCGACACGACCCCTTGCCACGCCGTCTACGGCTGATACCGTATCGACTTACACCGGTTCGGGTCTCGGAGACGTTGAAACAACACTCCGGTATCAGATCAACCAAGGCGGGGCCGCCGACCCGTATTTTGTGGGATTCGCACGATTTAAGAGCACCACCGGAACAGGCCCGTTTGCCGTGCCTACAGACCCGGTCACGGGGTTCCAAACGGACTTACCGACGGGGTCCGGTTTTTACATTCTCCAACCGGGCCTTACCTTCCTCTTGCCCAGCGATCCGGTCGTCATCTTCAGCAGCCTGAGCTACATCTGGAATATGCCGCGTGATGTAGGCGGCCAGATCGGGCGCATCGATCCCGGAAGTGGCGCCAATGCCAATGTGGGTCTTGGCATTTCGCTGAATGAAAAGGTGTCGTTGAGTCTGGGGTACGACCATACCTTCTTTGAGAGACCCACGGCTAACACCAACCTGCTCCTCACGACCACGCCGTCCGTCACGAATGTCGGGGTACTGCTTGTTGGAGGCTCGTATCGATTGAGCGATCGAAGTTTTGTGAACTTCTCAGTCGGTGTCGGCGCGACACGGGAAGCGCCGGATCTCCAGGTGACGATCAGGATCCCGACGACCGTCTTTTCGAGGAATTAGTCCTCAATGACGGATGGTGTCTACGGTGGCCTGCGAGAGCGCGTTTCCGAGGGCGAGCGATCGGGCCATACTGAGCGCTGACACTGTAGCGTTGATGACGGTTTGGCTCTGAATGCGTTGATTGTCGAGAGAGTTTTGCAGGACGGTCATGAATGGCGGGAGCGAGGACGTGCCGGGGGTCACCGCATTGCCGCCTCCGGTTTGGATGAGCGTGAAGCTGTTGTTCGGATCGCCGGCGAATTGTATCACATTCGGGATATTGAGCACCGTTGAACCGACCAGCTGACCATTGAGAAACACACTCCGCTCGATCCCGAATGACATGACGGGGCCATTCGGGTTGCTCTGAAACCCTCCCCGCATACGGTCCAATGCATCCTCGCTCACGGGTGTCCGTCGCATAAAATCTTCGTCTCCCTCGAATGCCACGGCTGGAGGCGTAGACTGCGCGCAGAGGAGCGTGAGCATTAGAACCTTCGTCATATGGCGAATGGACAGCATCAAGAGGCTCATCAGAAATCACCTCCACCCGGACGAAGAAGAATAATGCTGCTTAATGTGTCGGCGCTGAGCGGTTGTCCGAGGGGGGCTCTCGGACGGACACTCCAATCGCGGGCGGCATTAAATTCGCCGCGTGTCAGGGAGTCATGGATGACAAAGACGATGCGGTTCGGCCATGAGGCTTCAAACTGCTCGCGCGGCATCACCCGCAGTCCGACTGCCGGATCGCCTAGCAGCACCTTATTGTCCCGCATGCCTTTGATCACCACAAAGTGGTGATAGCCGTTATCCACGATCAGCACGATCGCCGGAATTCCTGCATTCGACAGGTCATCCAAAGAGACCTCAAACCCATCCGCGAGATAGCCCTGAGCCTCCAAGAACCGCTTCATGTCCAGGAGCGAAAAGCCTTCCTGCTGGATTTTTTGCTGGTTGCCGCTTTCGAACATCGCGCGGAACGCCACTTCTTCTGTAATAGCATTCCCGTAGTGGTAGGTCAGCAGTGTGGCAAGGGCGGCCGAGCCGCAGCTGTAATCATATTTCTGGATGATGACAGACCGGACTTTGAGTTCGCGCAGACTCCAGACGTGGAGCAGCATGCGACTGCCTATTCCGGGAGTCACCTCAACCGTGGCCGCCAGCGCTCCGGTCGAGGCTGACAGCATCAAGGCGACCACATATCCGATAGCGGGTTTCGTCAGCATCGTTGTTTATTTCAATGTTAAGTTCAGAATGGTGCCATTCTGAATGATGACGTTGTTGCCCGAATTCTGGATGACAATCGGAAGGCCGCTCGCTCCGGCAAAGGCGCCCTCAGTAATAGTATTGTTGCCGGTCACGTTGTCTGTGGCCGAATTGTTGAACATCCTGGCGTTCAGCATGTTCGCATTGATCGTGACCGGACCGGTATCCGTTCCCCCTCGTTGAGTGTCTAACTGGGCCGCGGGGACGGGATGGCCCCAGGACGTGACCCCCGTCGTCTCCGGCGAGCCGGCGTGAGCCATGCTCATGGAAAGTCCAAGAACACTCACCAATATTGAGAAGTACATGCGCATGATGCCCTCACTCTGGCCGTGAATGGTGCGTCAAGCTGGAGGAGCGGGTGCTCCTCCAGCCAGAACCTGCTCAGTGAGTGTTGACGGTCGCCATCGTGGTGACACCAACCTGCTGAAGGCTGGCCATCCCCGTGTTCTGAATGGCGACGCTGATCCCGCTGGCGCCGGTAAATGCAGAGAGCG
The DNA here is from genome assembly GCF_049546785.1 of Nitrospira sp. NS4. Taxonomy (NCBI): domain Bacteria; kingdom Pseudomonadati; phylum Nitrospirota; class Nitrospiria; order Nitrospirales; family Nitrospiraceae; genus Nitrospira; species Nitrospira sp. NS4. Next base: position 20,398 of record NZ_JBMWAN010000009.1, read on the forward strand.
TGTTCGAGGCATTGAAGGTCCCTGCAGATCCGCCGTTCACGGTCACTCCACCGCCCGCTCCACCGTTGCCGCCCGTGGCATTCGCGGTCACGGCTCCGCTGGTCGCGGTCCCGCCTGCACCGCCGGCCCCACCGGTTCCGCCCGTCCCACCGTTTCCACCGGCTCCACCAGCCGCGCCAGTCACAGTCCCACCGTTCCCACCAGCCGCGCCAGTTGAGGTACCACCCGCCCCTCCGTTTTGGCTGGCTGAGTTGTTTTGGCCGGGGGTGCTGCTGCTTGGATCACTATTGGATTGGGTGGCTTTCGCGTTGCCACCATCACTGGACCCGGTGAAGCTCTTCCCGCCATCTCCAGATTGCAGGCTCAGGCTCTTCCCGCCATTGCCACCATCGGCGTAGGTTTTAGAGCTGCCGCCATCCCCGCCGTTGGCAACGGCTTTCCCAGAATGGGCAATGACTTTGGCATTGCCGCCAGCTACGCCACCCCCGGCGTTGCCACTATTGGTGGCCGCGCCTCCAATATTGCCAATGTTTGAAATGCTGTTATTTGACACTGACCCGTCGAGTTTGGTGGCAGCGACCACTGTGCTCCGGTTGAACGCGTTGGTCAGATTCAGTGTCTTCGTCAAGGTGTTATTGCTATCACTGGTCGTCGTGTTATTGCTGTCGATAGTCTTCGTCTTGTTTGTGGTGTTATTGCTATCGATGGTCTTCGTCTTGTTTGTGGTGTTATTGCTATCGATAGTCTTCGTGCTGGTCTTGGTGGTCGTGCTGCTATCCGTGAGGGTTTTGGTGTTCGTGCTGTTATCGGTATTCACCTGAGACGACGATTCACCCGATGCCGCAGAGCTGCTCGCCCCGCTGGCTGTGGGAGTCCCTGAATTTTGACTGTCGGTGATAGAAGTTGGATCGGCGGCTCCCGCGAAGGGCGCAAGGCCGAAGGCCAACGCCATAGCTGCCGTCGTGATCATCACTTTCTTCATGGCATCCTCCTAACGGTTAAATAAAGTGAATAACTGCCGGGACACATTGGCACTCACAATGCGACAGCTCGTCACCTCCCTTCCGCTTGACTCTTCGTGTATGAGCCGCAGTATTTCCTTCACCCGATGCGCACGTTAGTCGAATTGAAAGAATTTGAACATGGGTAAACCCACGTATGTACTAAAGAGGGGTATCGAGTGATTACTGTGCAGTTCTTTGGGCCGAGCGTATCAGGCAGATCAGGTCGGCCATTGCTGTGTTTACCAGATGGAACAGCCCTTGCCGCTCGCTCTGCTCAGGATGGGAGCCGCCTGATCGGAAACGCAATAGGTGAGCTCTTAAGGAAGAGTCGCTTGCAGGGATTTCGTTGGAATCGCGACTCACTGGGGGGCCTCCGGGGAGGGGGAAGTCACAAGTGAGTCCCTTCTTATGCTGCGACGAAGTTTTGGGGGCGTCTTACGGTTGGCAAAGAGGCTTGCCAATCAAGACAGTTGCTTTTCCTCCCATCCCGCTCCCCTTACTGCAACACGCCGGCCGTCACGATGCTGACTGAGCCACCGACCGGAGGCGCATCGACAAAGGTATTAATGAACGTCAGCAGCCCTGTCGTCCCTTCGATCCTATAAGCCGACACGTTGTTGGAGGTAGAGTTCGCCACATAGGCCCAACGGCCGGTCATGTCCACAGCGCCCGACGCCGGACGGGATTCGGTCGCAAACGGGCTCCCGTTCACCGCCGTCAGCGCCCCCGTTGCGCTATTGATCGTGTACGCCGAAACGTCGTTGGAGCTTTGGTTCGCCACATAGGCCCACCGCCCGGTGGGGTCCACCGTGACCGAACTCGGCGCCGTCCCCGCCGCCACCGGACT
>NZ_JBMWAN010000014.1:0-1198 GCF_049546785.1 Nitrospira sp. NS4
TGATGGCGCAGCACGAATTCCAGTGAGTGCTTGTAGCCTTGGATCACGCGATCCATGAAACGGGCGAACAGGCGGCCGACTCGGGTGCCGCCTTCCTCATGTCCGCCGCTCTTGAGGAGCCGTGCGCACATCATCGGCGTCAGCGTCAGGGATACGACGGCCGAGACGACAACCGCGATCGTGAGGGTCAGCGCGAACTCGCGGAACATGCGTCCGACGAGCCCCGTCATGAACAGCAGCGGAATGAAGACGGCAATCAGCGACAGAGTCAGAGATATGACCGTGAAGCCGATCTCACGCGCGCCCTCGAGAGCCGCCTTCATCGGCTTCTCGCCCTTTTCGAGGTGGCGCACAACGTTTTCGATCATCACGATCGCGTCGTCGACGACGAAGCCCGTGCCGATCGTCAAGGCCATGAGCGACAGGTTATCGACGCTGAAACCGCAGAAATACATGACGCCGAACGTGGCGACGAGCGACACGGGAAGTGCGACGCCGGCAATGATCGTCGCCCGGATCGAGCGCAGGAACAGCAACACCACCATTACGACGAGGCCGACGCTTAGGACGAGGGTGAACTGTACGTCGTGGACGGACGCGCGGATCGTGCCGGTACGGTCGCTGACGATCTGAAGGTTGACGCCCGCGGGCATGCTGCGCTGGACGCGCGGCAGCTCATTCTTGATACGGGAAACAGTATCGATGACGTTGGCACCGGGCTGCCTCTGGATATCAACGATGACGGCCGGTTTGCCCTGATACCAGCCACCGACGCGCGTATTCTCCAGGCCGTCGCTGACCCGAGTGACATCCTTCACGCGCACCGGCGCATCATTGCGATAGGCAACGATGACGTCGTCGTAGGCCTTGGCATCCACGATCTGATCGTTTGCAGCGATCGTGAAGGACTGCTTGTCGCCGTCGAGTGAGCCTTTCGGCCCGGCAACGTTCGCGGCGCTGATCGCGGCACTGAGATCAGCCATGCTGAGGCCGTAGCTCGCCAGTCGCCTGACGTCCGCCTCGACGCGCACAGCCGGCTTGATGCCGCCTTCAATCGAGACATGGCCGACGCCGGAAACCGAGCTGAGGCGCTGCGCCAGCAACGTGTCGGCAAGATCGGAGAGAGACCTGAGCGACAGCGTATTGGATGTCAGCGCAAGCGTGACGATCGGCGTATCGGCCGGGTTCACCTTCGAAT
>NZ_JBMWAN010000010.1:0-20171 GCF_049546785.1 Nitrospira sp. NS4
GCCTTCACATATGCCTGCTGGGTCCAGACCCCGGCCGTGCGCGTGAAGACATAGACCGCGCCGGCGATGCCGCAGCCGTTATCCGTCTGATCGCCGCCGATCCCGTCGGCGCAACTGGCTTCCCCAATAGCCCCCACCGCCAGGGTGTCGCCGCTGAGCGCGACGCTACCGCTAAAGGTGTCGCCGGCTTCGCTGTTGGAGGCCTTCACATAAGCCTTAAGGGCCGCGCTCACCGAGGTCGGGAGCTGGGCGGTAGTGTCCGGGGCGTTGTCGTTGTTACAGCCGCCAAGCAGCAGGACTCCGCCCAGCAGCATGAGACACATGATGCTCCTGATCGTGTGGGTGCGATACATCATGATCTCCTTTTTGATAGAGACCGTGAAAGAAAGAGGGCAGGAAACCTGCGCCTTTGATCCGCAATGCCACGACCTGCTGATTGTGATGACCGGCTCAGGACGCGTGCGCGAGGCAGCGCTTGCTCCATGGGGGAAAGAACGGGGTCGCCCATCTCGAAGGCTCCGGTCAAGAGGCAGAGCCCCACATTCACCCGTCACTCCAGTGATGGGGCGGCATGTGGGAGTTCGGTGTTGTCCTTCTCCCTCGACGCTGGCGTGACGGAATCCCATCCCGGTTGTCTTCGTCAGTCGTGTCGGCTCGATGCACATCTTCTTCTCAGCATTATCTATGGTGCCGGTTCCCAATCGATTCATAGAACCATCAGCCGCGAGCAAGGCAAACAACGACAGCTCTTCGTCGACACTGAGGAACACCGCCACACCAGTTATATCTTCTGGCTTACGCATCATTGTGGCCGCCGCTTATTTATGTGCAGTCCTTCTACCCCCTAATTATGCGCAAGCATCATGCCTTCTGGGTTCATTGTAGAAAGCGTTGCTATTTCAAGGAGATGTCGAAATCTAAAAATAAAAGAAGCCTTGCACTGAATCTGAAGAGGTTCTAGACGGGAATAAAAGATTCACCGTTGGATGGGTGGAACAATTGGTCTCCAGCCCGTTGCCAGCGGTTGATAATCCCCCAGTTCAACATGAGGGCAAGGCGCCTGCGACTTGCAATCGGCTCTCGTTGCGCTCGGCAGGGCCGATGGCAAGTACTGTTAGACGTTCCGCTCGAAGAAGCAGGGGAGAAATAAAGGGGGTTGGAAGCCGTTTCTGACTGTGCGCCGAGGAGTGAGGCTGCCCGGCCCTTGTTCGCGGCTCCCGGCGGTTCACATCTGAGAATGATTTAGCCAATCTATCTCTGGTTAAAAATTCACCAACCAGCCGCACGGCCAGGACAAGCACGGGCCCGCAGACCACGGCTTGCCTGATCCCATCGTGCGGAACAGAGTATCTTCGACGCATCCGACGTACCGAAAGTACAGCATGCTGAGGGGGCGGGCGCGCTACGGCAGGCTGTTCCAGACCTTCTTGAATTCGCCGGCGATGAAGGCGTGGCCCAGGTTGGTCGGATGGATGTCGAAGTCGAAGGGTCCGTTATACCCAAGCCTCCGGTCGATCGTCACGAGTCCCTGCCGCCCCAGGGATGGTGTGTACAGATCGACGACGGCGATTCTGGACCCGGCCGGCACGACGACAGCCTGCAGCCAGGAGCTGAGCGCCTGGTTGAATCCCTGTACCGCTGAATCAAGCAACTGATACACCGCGGGGACGGGGTGCGGAATGTTGTAGTAGTTCGAGACCAGGATCGTGACGTTCTGGAGGGCGCGGCATCGCTGACCGGTGACAGGATCGAGAACGGGCGTGGCCCCGAGAGCCGGACTCAGGACGCCGTCGTTATTGAGCAACAAGTCGACGGCCTGCGCCACGCGGTTCGCGCTGCTGACCACATCCGGATCATTTCTAAAAAAATCGTTGGCCCCGGCGGTGATGGTGACAACGGTCGGGCGCTGCTCGGGCTCCGCACAGACCACCTGCGGAGCCTGGTGATCGCGCAGATCCCAGCTTCTGGTGCCGCGGAGCGCCATGTTGGAGAAGTCCATCTCCTGCTTGTTGCCGAACGCGCTTTCGTCGTACAGCCGGTACACGTAGCCGTTCGTGACGGGCATCGCCCCTTCGCCGGCGGCGACGCTGTCGCCCATCCCGACGTAGTAGTTGTGCTTGGTGAAATTGACTTGGGCGAGCGCAAGCGTCGGGGCCATGACGAGTGCGAGGAGCGACAGGGTGACGCTGAACCTAGGTTTCATTCTTCTTCTCCTTATCTGTAATTGAAAATGGCAGGACGAGTCTCTGATCTCATGCGAAGGCATATGTACCGGACCAGACCGGGCCGCACCATCGGTTGTAGTCTGATTTGATTGTCGTGGTTTGGCCGACAAGAAGTCCACCGGAAAAGCGAAAGGCCGGAACGCATCGAGGGGGCTCCTTCTTGTTGTGGCCTGAAACCTGAGCCGTGGTTCTGACCTGCTCAGTTGCATTTTTCAAACGCTGAGTTATGATGAGACCGCCTCGTCGATCGGCACGGAGAGTTCCACCGGCAGCGGCCTCATCTATGTTCGTTGTCTCCTCTATTCGGCATGGCTCATGAAGGACGACCAGCCCGTCGTCCCCGCCACCGTCACGCTTCCTGAAATCACCGTCAAAGCGGTCGTGCTGTCGGTGATCCTCGCGGCAATCCTGGCCGCCGCCAATGCCTACCTCGGGCTGTTTGCCGGAATGACCGTCTCCGCCTCGATTCCGGCCGCCGTCGCCTCCATGACCATTCTTCGCTTGTTCCGCCGGTCCAACATCCTCGAAAACAATATTGTCCAGACAGCGGCCTCGTCGGGCGAGGCGCTGGCAGCCGGCGTGATCTTCACCATTCCAGCCCTGCTTCTGATCGGCTATTGGTCGGCCTTCGACTACTGGCAGACAGCCTTGATCGCCGCGGTCGGGGGCCTCCTCGGCGTGCTCTTTACCATCCCGTTGCGTCGGGCGCTCATCGTCACCGCTCGCCTGCGGTTCCCCGAAGGCGTGGCGACCGCGGAAGTCTTGAAAGTCGCCGCTGCTGAAAGACGCGAGGCCGGCCCGGTCGACTCGACAAGCGATCTCCGGACCCTGTTGTCAGCCGCCCTCCTTGGCGGGGCGGTGAAATTCGGCGAGAGCGGCCTGCGCTTGTGGGCGGAATCGCTGGAAGGGGCCACGCAGGTCGGGCGATCCGTGCTCTATGCCGGCCTCAATCTGTCGCCCGCGCTGCTCGCCGTGGGCTTCATCATCGGGCTGAACACGGCGGTGGTCGTCTTCCTCGGCGGCGTCGTGGGGTGGATGATCTTGATGCCGGCCTATGGGCTCCTGAATGGTCTGCCGCCCGATCTGACCGGACTGGCGGCGGCGACGGCCATCTGGAGCAGCCAGATCCGCTACGTCGGCATCGGCGCCATGCTGACCGGGGGACTCTGGACGCTGACGAAGTTGCGCGAACCGGTGTGGAAGAGTCTTCAGACGCTGCGAGACAGTTACCGTGCGCGGTCTTCTAAAAGTGCGCCGATCACGGCCAGGACGGAACAGGATGCCTCGCTGCTCTGGATCGTGGTGCCCTTCGGGCTGTCACTGGTCCCGATGGCCTGGATCTATACCTCGGTCGTGGGCAGCCCCATGATCGGCCTCCTGATGACGATCGTGATGGCGGTCGCGGCGTTTCTCTTCTCTTCGGTGGCGGCCTACATGGCCGGGTTGGTCGGGAGTTCAAGCAACCCCGTGTCGGGCGTGACCATCGCCACGATTATGTGTGCCGCTCTATTGCTCGTGCTCTTCATGGGATCCGGACATCCGGCGGGGCCGGCTGCGGCCTTGGTGATCGGGGCGGTCGTCTGTTGCGCGGCGGCCATGGGCGGGGACAACCTGCAAGATTTGAAAACCGGTCATCTGGTCGGGGCGACGCCATGGAAACAACAAGTGATGCAGGTCGTCGGTGTGCTGACCGGCGCCGTGGTCCTTGCTCCGGTCCTGTCGCTGCTCCAAGCCAAGTACGGAATCGGAGAGCCGACGATGAGCCACCCGCATCCCCTCAGCGCACCGCAGGCCACGCTGATGGCCAACCTGACGAAAAGCGTGTTCGGAGCCGGGCTGCCATGGCATCTCGTAGGACTGGGCGCGGCCATCGGGATGGTCGTCATTCTGATAGATCGACGGCAGGAAGCGCGCGGAAGCGACTTGCGTCTGCCCGTGCTCGCCGTTGCTCTTGGCATCTACCTGCCGCTGAAACTGTCGGCCGCCATTTGTGCGGGTGGCGTGATCTCCACCCTCGCCGGAAGAGCGGCTCTGAAGGGCGAGGAACCGTCGCGGCGCGGGCTCCTCTTTTCAGCCGGGTTGATCACCGGTGAAGCCTTGATGGGCATCATGCTGGCGATCCCGATTGCGCTGACCGTGCTATGGCCCAGCCTCAGTCCCGATCCTTTTACCCTCTTTGATTCGCCTCCTTTCGGCGGCTGGCCTGGTCTTGTGATCGTGGCGATGGTGGGAGCGGCCCTCTATCGCATCGCGAGAGGTCCCACCAGAAAGAAGCGATGAACCGGCGGCGTTTTGACCCAATCCTTCTCCGTCAGCAGGGTCTGCTGTTCAGGCTCCTCAATACGCATATGAAATCAAACACATGGGAGACCGGGCTGTCCGGTTTCTTGTTTCCGCGTGGACAAATGACGTATGCGCTGAATCCTTCTCGCAGGCCATGGCTCTAAATAAGTAAGCAGGAAGTATTGTTCATAAGCACGAGGAGGTGCACCCTGACTACATTAGCTGTGCTCACTCATGACGAACAGAAAGCTGCCGAAGCGGCATTTCGTGGTCTCCCTTTGAACCCTCAATGGTCACGTAATGCCCAGCAGATCTATCTCAGGATTCTGGAGGTCACCAACGGCCGGGACATCGTCACGAACATGGAGATGGAACCTCTGGCTGTCGGAGGGGCGCTCGAATCATGAACCAGCAGCGCAAGGTCGCGGGCGACGCCTATGGAAAGACAAAGGGGTGGCGTGATGACCGGTCTTGGTTTGGAGGCGATGGAGTGTGCGAACGTCCGTATTGATTGTTGAAGATGCGTGACCATTCGATAAGCACAGGGATTTGCCACAGGGGTTAACAAGTGACCGGTGGTCTTATGCTGAACCTCACACGCGGTTGGGGTGCCGCGCTTATGACTCCGGTGTGACGACCAAGGGACGCGTGCTGAAATTTGATGCCAAGAGGCAGGGCCTAACCTTGGAGAGGCCACTTACACGGCACGCGGGGTCGCCAATCGTGACGGTTGTGGTTGGACGACCGAACGGCACATCGCAAGTTGGTAAGCCCGACGCCCCGCATAAGACCAGCGGGTTTTCTGATGGATATGACTTCGCCCTAGGCACACTTTCTTCTATCCATCCAATCGGTACTAGCCTTGGAAGCTATTACCAGCATCTGGGGCCTGTTTCGCGCACATCCTCTCGATTGTCCCTTACCGTCTCCCTGCCGGGGGCTCTTCACACCGTCGGCCCCGTGCGGCCCGTGCCGGTTCAATCCAGGCCTCCGGCACCAAGATCCATCCCAATTCCTCATAGTCTTGAGCCTGTATTCTTCAGGCGCGATGCCTTAGCGCGCCTTCCGTGGAAACTCCTGAGCAGGAGGTTTGCCAGGGCCTACGGTCGGCGGCACATGGAAGGGACTGTTGTGCAACTGAAGGGGAGGCCCGAGGTTGATCCAGGGACTTTGCGGCAGCTGTATGGTGATCTGACGTTCACCGCCAGGGGGATCGATGATCGTTCCGACGTTCCCCTCGGGGTCCATATACACCTGGACTCCACCCTCGGCCCCCAATGCCTGATCCAAACGCTCGCTATAGCCGGGGGCTTCTGCCGGCTCTTCCTCAGCGGCAGCAAGCACACAAGGCCCTGCCGCCCCTAAGAGCGTCAGAAAGACCGCCATTCTATGTAACGTGGCCATAAGCATATTGTACCGCTATTTTCGACTGTGATGGGGTCTCCGGCAGCAGCGCGATCAGAAGGGCGTGAGGGTTCCGATACATGGCTGATGGCCGACCGGGTAACGTGATCCATGTGACCGGTGCCTACACTTTCCTCGCGAATCCTGCTACGTTGTGTACGAACAAGATCAGTAAGGCCTCAGGCGAGGGTGTTGCGGCAATGGTCACCTTCTTCTCTGATTCCCGATTCATCTTCTCCTCCATGAAGATGGCCTTCTCCCGACAAAGAGGTGGGCCCCACAATTCCACTCTCAGTCGGATGGGGCTCGCCCTCTGGCTGTCTGTTGTCTTCGTGCCTCCAGGCCTGTCCCAGACGATTCCTACACCGGCAAATCCACAAAATCCATCCACACAAAGCCTGCAGGCGGGCGTCGATATCTCTCTGCTTGCAGTCACGCCGACAGTTGCAACGACCCCGTCTGTCAGCACGGTTCAGGGAGTGGCCACAGTTCCCAGTTCGAGCCGTTCGGGATCCTTGCGCTCGGCGGGGCAGGGGTTGCCGGGAATGCCGGGCGGCCCGCCGCTGAAGGGTTCGTTGGGATATCAGGACCCCTCTTCCTCCTACATGCGTCCTTCGACAATCGGCTCTCTGGTCTGCGATCCGCTGTTCGATGGCGTCTGCGATTAAGGAACGCGATCCGGCCGGCGGGAAGGTGCCCCATCCATTTTTCTTCAGCCGGGATGCTATGATGGAGTCTGTCCGGCGGATCGAATTCTTTATCCACTCTTTATGAGGCAATCATGACCATGCATCTACTGCGTCACATCATCGGCATCTCGTTGGGCGTTGTGCTTTGTGCCGGAATCGGCCTGGCGGCTGATCCGGCTGAGGTGGAAAAGTTTGTGAAAGCCCGCATCGAGATCGGCGAGATGATGACGAACTACTTTCAGGGCGGCGAGCGGTTTAAGGAAGGCCAGCGGCCCTCGCCTGAACAGATGAAAGAAATGGGCGCGGACATCAACGCGAAACTGAGCGCTCTCTTAGGGAAGTACGGGCTGACGGTCGAAGAGTATCGCAAGCGCAGCCCGGAGGTTTTTGCCGATGATGCGGCGGTGAAGCGCTATCTCGGCGAGCATCCTGATCTGAAGGCGCGCTATGAGGCGCTTCCGCTGGATCGGATGGGCCGCGGCGGCAGCACGGGGCGGGGGTATTGAGAGTCGGGACAGTAGGCAGCCGGCCAGAAGGCTAAGGTTCAGGTTGGGATAAAATACGTTGGATCTTCGCTGAACCTCAACCTTGGCCTCAACCTGTCAGGTCTGCTGCTTGTTGGCCAGGTACTCAGGGCTCTGATACTCGATGACGAGGCGGCTGTGGCGATTGCCGGTGAGTTCCAGTGAGATGATGCCGTTCGGGGTCTCCCAGCGGGCGGCATAGCGCAAATGGCCGATCAGCACCGCGACGCCCCAGTAGTCGGGAAGGGGTTGATAGAGGTCGTTGCTCCACAGGGTCTCATCTTGAAGCGGCGCTCCCAAGGCGCTCGTCAGCGCGGTCTTGACCGCTCCATAGTAGCCGATGAATTCGTTGAGGTGGTTGATCGGCTGCTGGAGACAGCGATACTCGCCCCGGACCAGTGCCCCGTCCCTGAACTCATACCCCTCAAGGATTCCGTGGTCGGCCAGGTGCCGCCCATAGATCAGCTTGCCGCGTTCCTCTTTCTCCAATTCACCATCCACAGCGTTGCGAAGGGCCTCTTCGCTGCGCCCATGATTCCGCTGCATCGTCTCCAGAAAGGCCGTGACCTGCGCCGCCATTTCGGCTTGCATCGCGGCTTCGTCATAGTCGTCGAAGGGAATGGCATAGACGGGAGGCAGCAGGGCCGTTCCTTCGTCGGCCCGGGTGAGCGGGGTTGTGCCTATCAGGAGCAGCCCCAGGGTGAGACCGGCAAGGGTGCGCATAGGCCCTCACCATAATGGAGATGGGTTTGCTGCCTCTATCCTACGAACGAAGCGGAATTACGAAGCGCGCCGCTTTGCTTTCGCCGTGGGCGGGGCTGTGAGGGGATCGTCGGGCCAGTGGTGTTTCGGGTAGCGGCCGCGCAGTTCTTTTTTGACCTCCACATAGGCGGACTTCCAGAAGCTCGCGAGATCTTTCGTCACCTGCACCGGTCGTCTGGCCGGCGACAAGAGATGCAACGTGACGGGAACTTTCCCCTCCAGCACGCGCGGGGTGTCGGTACAGCCGAACATTTCCTGCAGCCGGACGGCCAGCACCGGCAGGTCGGAGGATTCGTAGTCGAGGCGGACCTGTGAGCCGCTCGGCACGGTCATCTGTGCCGGAGCCAGACGTTCCAACTGCCGCTGTTGCTCCCACGTCAGCAGGGCGTGCAGCGGGGTGGCGAGATCGAGCCGCTTCACCCGTTCGAGCGTCGTGATTCCGTCCAGATAGGGGCCGAGCCATTCGTCGAGGGTCTGCAGCAGATGCTCGTTCGAGAGGTCCGGCCAGGATGAGTCCGGGCCGGTCATGCGCCGCACGAATTGGACACGTGCCCGCCAGTGCTGCAGCTCCGGCGTCCAGGCCAGTTGGTCGAGCCCTTTCTGTTTAATGCCTTGCAACAGGGCCGCAGCGATCAGCGATGGCTCCGGTTTTGACAGCGATTGTTCGGATAACACCAGGCTCCAGAGTTGCCGCTGTCGCGTGGCGCGGACGGCTTGCGTCTTCTCGTCCCAGACGACAGAGTCCGACGTGCGGATGTCCTCCTGATACAGCTGTTCGATTTCGGCCGGAGCGACCGGCGCGGCGAGATCGATGCGCGCCCACTGAGTGGCGCCGTCCAGCCCGGCAATGACCAGGAACTCTTCCGTTGCCAGGGGATCGGGATTCGGAAAGACGGCGCCTCGCCCGTTTGCCAAGCGATAGCGCCGGTCAGGACCGGGCTGCCGCTGGGCGATGCGATCCGGATAGGCGAGGGCGAGCAGCATCCCCGCTGCGTCGTGCTCGTGGCGTTTCTCCGTCGGCTGTGTGCCGGACAGACGCGCGAGCTGGTACCGCCAGAGGTCTGCGGTGCGCCGGATGCGCTGACCGGCAACGCGATCGATGGTCCCGCCGCCGGCATGGTCCTGTGCGCCGTGCAGGATATCGAGCCGCAACCGCAAATCGGCATTCCGCCCGCCGGGCGGCCCGCGCAGCAGATCCCGTTCGCTGAGCAGCGCGGCCAGGTCGCAGGCCAGCGATGTGAGATGCAGCGGGATGGACTTAAGCAGCATGTGCGCCAGGCGTGGATGGATGGGCAGGTCGGCCATCCGGCGTCCATGTGCGGTGATAGCGCCTCCAGCATCGAGTGCGCCGAGACGCGTGAGCAAGTCTTTCGCCTGCGCGACGGTTCCAGCCGGTGGTGGCGTGAGCCAGGACAACTCCGAGGGGTCTGCGGTGCCCCAGAGGGCCAGGTCGAGCATGAGCGGGGCGAGATCGGCGTCCAGCACTTCCGGGGGGCGGCGCGGTGTGAGCGTTGTCTGCTCCGATGCGGTCCACAGGCGGTAACAGACGCCCGGCTCCAAACGTCCCGCCCGGCCCCTCCGCTGATCGGCGGAATCCTGTGTCACGTGAATGGTCTCGAGTCTGGTCAATCCGGTCCGGGGATCGAAGCGCGGGACGCGCAGGAGCCCGGCGTCAATCACGACGCGCACGCCGTCGATGGTCAAGCTCGTTTCCGCAATCGAGGTGGCCAGCACGATTTTTCTTGTTCCGGCGGGGGCCGGCGCGATGGCCAGATCTTGCGCTGCTTGCGACAGATCGCCATGGAGCGGCGCGACCAGAATCTTCGGACCGAGGGCGGCGTCGAGCAATGTCCGTTCGACGCGGCGAATTTCCGCCATGCCGGGAAGGAAGACGAGCAGGCTGCCGCTGTCCTGCGCCAGCGACCGGCGGATGATCTGTGTCACGGTTTTGTCGAGATGCCCGGTCAGCGGCTGGTCGAGATACCGGGTTTCGACGGGAAACATGCGCCCTTCACAGGCGATCACCGGGGCCCGGTCGAGGAGCGCGGCGAGGGCATCCACATCGAGCGTGGCGGACATGACGAGCAGACGCAGGTCGGGGCGAAACAGGCGCTGCGATTCGAGGCAGAGCGCGAGGCCGGTGTCCGCCTGCAGACTGCGCTCGTGAAACTCGTCGAAGAGCACCGCGCCGTAGGCGTTGAGGGACGGATCGTGCTGGAGGAGGCGGGTCAGGATGCCCTCGGTGACGACTTCGATGCGGGTGTTCGGTCCGACTTTGGTGTCGAGCCGCATACGGTAGCCGACGGTCTCGCCGACGGTCTCCTGCCGCTGGGTGGCCATCCGATGCGCCGCCGCGCGGGCGGCCAGCCGCCGCGGTTCGAGGAGCAGGACCTTTTTGCCCCCCAGCCAGGGCGCGCCGAGAAGCGCCGGCGGCACCCCGGTGGTCTTCCCTGCGCCGGGCGGCGCGGTGAGCACAACATTGGGCGTCCGGGAGAGGGCCGCGGAGACCGCCGGCAACACATCTTCTATTGGGAGCCTGGACATGATAGGGTGTGCAATCATGAGAGGCAGACTCTAGCAGACTGCCACGGCAAGCACGAGAGGATTGCGGAGATGACGGGCTATCGGTGGACCACAGACAAGCCGACGGCGGCCGGGTGGTACTGGTTTCGAGGTCAAGCCCACGAAGCGGATCCGTTCATCGTCCAAGTGGATGCGGCAGGCCAGTTTCAATGGCCCGATGGCGGATATCAAGAAGTCACACTGGCGAAAGGCGAATGGGCCGGGCCCATTCAGGAGCCCGAAGGGGCCTAGCCGTTCGACATGTCCCTGTCCGTTTCTTGTCGTCCCTAACAACAGCGGCCGTTTGCCGGATTGTGTCGGTTGATGCAGCGCCTCGGATGCTCGCTTCGGTCTGCCGTTGCGCCGTTTTCATGCGGCAGCATCCGGCGCAGGCGTCGGGGCCGAGTCCGATTGTGCGGGCAGTTTAATTGTGTCTTACGGGAATTATAGGAGGAAATGATGGGGCGTTCGGGTCTGGATCCGATTCAACGACTGATGAGTCTGATGTTCAAGGCGCACCCCTGGCACGGGGTCTCGATCGGCGAGAAGGCGCCGGATGTGGTGACCGCCTATATTGAAATCGTGCCGACCGACACAGTGAAATACGAAGTCGACAAAGACAGCGGGTTTCTCAAGGTCGATCGCCCGCAGCGCTTTTCCAATTTCTGCCCGGTCTATTATGGACTCATCCCGCAAACCTTCTGCGGCGAAAAAGTGGCGGGGCTCTTTGCCAAACGCGCCAAACGGAAGGGCATGATCGGCGACGGCGATCCGCTCGATATTTGCGTGCTCACGGAAAAGACGATTCCGCACAGCGATATTCTACTGACGGCGATCCCCATCGGCGGGTTCAGCATGGCCGACGGCGGCGAGGCCGACGATAAGATCATCGCGGTCATGAAAGACGATGCGGCCTACGGAGATTTCAAGGATATCAAGGATTGTCCGATCGCGGTGATCGATCGGTTGCAGCATTATTTTCTCACCTACAAGCAGGCTCCCGGATCGGTCCAGCATAAAGTGGAGATTACGAGCCTGTACGGGCGCGAGGAAGCGCTGAAAGTCATCCGTGCCAGCCATGCGGATTATCGCGCGAAGTTTCCGGAGCTCGAATCGCTCTGGCCGAAACAAATGGCGCAGTAATATCAGAAAGGGATACCACAGGCTCTATGAAACACGAAGAGATTGAACCGTCCACTGCCACGGCCGTCCATGGCTTTTCGCCCGGCTTCGCCGCACTCGGTCTGGAAGCCTCGCTGCTCGCGACGCTGGATGCGCTGGGCTACGAGGAACCTACCCCGATTCAACGCGAGTCGATCCCTCCGTTGCTGGCGGGAAAAGACCTGTTGGGGCAGGCGGCGACCGGTACCGGCAAGACGGCGTCCTTCGCGTTGCCGTTGCTGCAACGGCTGGCCCATGGCCCCAAGCAACGGCCGGGAGCCCTCATTCTCGTGCCGACCCGCGAGCTGGCCATACAGGTGGGTGAAGCGCTGCAGCGCTACGGCAAGGAACTCCGGACCTCGGTCCTGGCCATCTACGGCGGCGCGGCGATCGGACCGCAGTTATATGCCCTCAAGCGCGGCGTGGATGTGGTCGTGGCGACGCCCGGACGGGCGCTGGACCACCTGCGGCGCAATACGCTGCAGCTCAAACACATCCAGATGGTCGTGCTGGACGAAGCGGACGAAATGCTCGACATGGGGTTTGCCGACGATCTCGACGCGATTCTTGAGCAGACCCCCGAGACGAAGCAAACGGCGCTGTTTTCCGCCACGATGCCCCCGCGCATCAAGTCGATCGCCCATCGCCATCTGAAACAACCGGTCGAGATTACGATTGCCAAGGAACCGGTCAAGGCCGGATCTGCGCCCAAAGTCTTGCAAACCGCCTATGTGGTCTCGCGTCCCTACCGGGCCGCGGCGCTCGCGCGGGTGCTGGATATGGCGGGCCCCAAATCGGCGCTGGTCTTTTGCCGGACCCGCGTGGAAGTGGACGAAGTCACGGTCATGCTGAACAGCCGCGGCCATCGGGCGGAAGCCATTCACGGCGGCATGAGCCAGCCGCAGCGCGATCGCGTGATGCAGGCCTTCCGGAGCGGGCAGACCGAACTCCTGGTCGCGACGGATGTGGCGGCCCGCGGCCTGGATATTCCCAGCGTCTCGCACGTCATCAACTACGACCTGCCGTCCTCCGCCGAAGTCTATGTGCACCGCATCGGCCGGACGGGCCGGGCCGGGCGCGAGGGCGCGGCAATCACGATCATCGACCCGCGCGAACATCGCTTCCTGCGCAGCATCGAACAGCTCACCAAGGCGAAAGTCGTCGTGGCGCCGGTGCCGACGGTGTCCGATCTCCGCGCCAAGCGTGTGGAGCGGACACTCTCTTCGATTCGCGAGGTGCTGACTGCCGGAGACCTGGAGCACTTCCGCACGGTCGTCACCACCCTGGCGCAAGATTTCGAAGTGATCGACGTGGCGGCGGCGGCGATGAAGCTGGCGCACCAGGGACAGGGCGGGGAGCGGGACGAAGCCGAAATTCCTGCCGTCCCGGTGAGGCCGCAGGAGCCTCCTTACCGGCCGTCGCAGCGCCCGATGGGACGTCCCGACGATCGTTATCGTGGCGCTCCTGCCAGACCGAGTGAGCGGCCGGCCATGGGTAGACCGGTACGCAGCGGCGGACGGGCAGCCGGGATGGCCCGGATTTATATCGGGGCGGGACGTGAGGCGGGAATTCGCCCGGGCGATCTGGTCGGCGCCATTGCGAACGAAGCCAAGGTGAATTCGAACATGATCGGCGCGATTGAAATCGAGAGCCGCTTTTCCCTCGTCGATGTGCCGGAAGCGATGGCGCAAGGCATCATCCAGACGCTGGGACGCACCAGAATCAAAGGACAAAAAGTTCCGGTGCGGATTTTCCGCGATTGAGCACGTTCTGCGAACAGTCTGTCGGACCGGGTGAGTCGAGTCAGCCGATGCCGGTCGTGGATGAGGCAGGGAGGAGAGGAAGATGACTCAGGAACTCATGGCACAGTTGGGCCCGCTTGCCCCGCTCGCCGGCCTGTGGGAGGGAGACAAGGGAGACGATACGGCGCCGTCGGACGATCGCGGGACGGAACACAACCGGTTTCGGGAGCGCATCACCTTTGACCCGATGGGGCCGGTGCGCAACCATGAGCAAACCCTGTATGGATTGCGATACGCCACGACGGTCTGGAGGATCGGGGAATCGGACCCGTTCCATGAGGAAGTGGGCTATTGGCTCTGGGACGCGCAGGCCAAGCAGGTCATGCGCTGTTTCATCGTGCCCCGTGGCGTGACCGTGCTTGCGGGAGGAACCGTTGAGCCGGGAGCCAAGTCATTTTCGCTGGTGGCGGAGCACGGCTCAGGCACGTACGGAATTTGCTCGAACCAGTTTCTTGACCGGGAATTTAGAACGGTCCGTTACGAGCTGCACGTCACTGTCCTGAATGATTCCACGTTCCGTTACGAGGAAGACAGCCAGTTGCTGATGCCCGGGCGGCCGGATGTCTTTCATCATCGGGATCAGAATACGCTGGTCCGTGTACCCCGTTGAGACAGGCGTCGTTCGTGTTCCTGTAACCAAGCGGCACAGGGGGCGACATTTTCTCCGGTGTACTGCTAGATGGCCTTTGTTGTTCGTTAGTGGGTTTCGTGCTCGCCATTTTCCCAATTCCCAGCGCATGTATCTTTTTACCCGATTAGATTAGGTAGGGGAAAGCATCGCGCCGGATCTATAAGAAATCTGCCCTGTGTGACGATTTTCCCGAATCCATGCCATCTCGGGGAATCGTATCTTTGCCAGATTACTATCTAGTGATAATATTTAACAAATCTCATCAAGCATGATTTAAGTTTATGGCCTCAACTCAAAGAACTTCTAGATTTGTTAGGTCGTACAAGGCTTAAGCATGATTCTTGGCAAGGATTCGAATGCCGGATAAAGTTTTGGCAAGGATGTGCTGCCTAGATAAATTTCTCGACTGTCGCCAAAACTCCGGATCGGGAGAAGAAAAGTTTTAGTCCCGACCTGCCCTCCTTTCGCCAATCACCGATTCATCCCCTTCTCTTCGGATCAATGTGCTTCGTCCATTCATCCATCGTCGTGACCGGATGAATGCCACCGGTTTGGGTCGGGACCAACGGCTCGAAAAACTCCAGCAAGGATTGATAGTCTTTATCCCGGACCGTGGTGTAGTAGGTATGTTCCGTGACGGCCACATAGGCGCTCAGGATCTTGATGCCTTTCGCGGTGTGTAAGCTAAACCTAGCCAGGCCAGGCCTAGTGGGGATGTGGCATCCCCACTAGGCCACATCCCCGCGATCATCGTTAGAAGAGTGGGTTTGTATTCTCATCCACCCTCTCCGACATAGCCTGAAGTGGATTCACGAAAGTTGTGCAGTTGGAGTAGGCTAGCAAACGGCGTTCCCTCTGCGGTATGCCGACAGAAGGAACAATCACAAAGAGTTACAAGGGTATCACACTCCACGTGGCGGGAGAATTGAGGTGAGCGACCGCGAGATTTCGTGATTTTCACGACAGGGTTCCATTATCGTTCAGAAGTTCTCAGGCAGAAGTGAGGCAAGCCATGGGCCGGCAGGAGATGCGACCGACACAACGGTAGAATTCCTTGCTCAACTGCTCGGTCCGGAGGAGATCGTGTGGACTTTCCGCCTCACGGTCTCTTTCCCGCTTCGGCTAACACTGAAGTAACACCTGGGACTGGTGACCGGCTGCGTGATCGCCCGGAGGCCGCGCCGGGCTTGGCGCGGCTCCGCTCCGCTTCTAGGCCTCCTCACTCGCCGGCAAAGAGAGGATACAACTGCAGGAGATTCAGCATGAAGCGATAGCCAAAGGTGGGGCCGGAATCTGTTGACCCCACCCAATCGTCCCATACCTCAAAAGTCCCATACGGAAAATGCAGAGCAACGGACCCAAAACGGCGCAAAATCATGTGCGTGTTGGTGCGCGCAAACAACCCCGAATCATACGTGAGCACCACTTCCAGCTGCCATCGTGGCACTGCGTCCTTGCCCACACCAAAATCCGCGAACGACACCGAGGCTTGGCCCAGATAGGATTGATTGGTAATGACATCACTGGGATAGGCAGAGCCCCCAAAAAGCCGGCTATACCGGCCCATGGCAGAAAACCGGACATATCGCGAGACGCTATTCAGCAGTTCAGGCTCCGACCCGGGAAGCATCCAGGCCGCCAGCTCTGCCAATGAGAGGTGCCGCACCCCGATCCGTCCATACACCTCTTGATAGAGGGACCCCCCGGCCACCCCCATGCCGGCAAACCCGGTGTCCCGCGAGGAGAACAGCTTGCTCCATCTCGTCAACGACCCGCCGACCATGAAATCCCCGCCCCCGCGTGTTTGATCAACGGGGACCACAGCCTGGTCGGTCGCATGATGGAAGAAGCTTTGGATATTGTGCGAGGGGCTCTCCGAAGTCGGCCCGGCCCCGAATGTCAGATTGCCAGACCAACCGGGAAGCGCCTTGATCCGGTCAGTCCAACTGAACGTGGCGAAATTGAACCCGGCGGTTTGATCGATGGCATTGAAGCGATGCCGGCTTCTATCAAATTCCGTAAACCGATTGACGGTGAATCCCGCAATCACGGTCCGGTCCCGATCGGGAAAGTCGATGGCGCCCCAGTGGGCGCCGGGAGCCACGTTCTCTGCCTGTGCCGCCGTGAAGGGACAAAACAACAAAACGAGAACCACGATCGATCGTAGAACCGGAGGACGGAAGTACAACACCATCGTGCGGCCCCGACTCACATTCATCCTGGACCAGATTGTCTCCGGGCAGGGCAATGACCACATCTCGCCATCCTGAAGAACAGACAACCCGGTTGCCGCAGCATGATGCTCACAGTGGTCCTCTTCACGTCCTTGGTTCCTGAGATTTCCATCCACGTGATGTGAATACGGCTCTTTCCCCTATCCGCAAACTCGGTGCCAGCTTAACCTGCAAGGCTATGTTGCAAAGAAGGAACTATAAAATGAGGGGGTAGACGGGAATGCCGAGTTTGTGAGCCAAGGGCGAAGAGGCATGAACACGCCGTCGGTCACGATGCTTCGCGATAAATCGCGATCCGTCGCAACAGAAACTCTCCTGTGCGTAACTCATCCGCACCTCATCTGGCGCTGACACCTCTAAAACTTGCAGGAATTGTGAAAGTTATATTCAGGCCTGTCTTTCATCTCTCCATGGCATATGGCTTGCGATGACAGCGGTAGGAATAAGTCTCATGCGTGCGTGAATCACCTTGCACCTGCGTATTCTAGACCTGCCTGCTATCCACATGGCTTCCAGGAGGTCATGCCAATAAAGGGAGGGGAAGCGTTGAATTACGTCACTGTGAGTGTATTCGCCTTGTTCTCGCATATATCAGGTTCTATCGTCGCTATGAGTCTGTCCCTCGCGTCAGACCATATGCGTCATTCAGATCCCCAGGCCGAGGCGTCTAGCATGGTACGCGGGTCCTGGCAATCGGTGGAGCAATGGCTCCATCACGAAACGCCCATCTCCATGCAAGACTCTGACATTGGTGCACCAAAGTCCGCCCTTGCTCCTTCAATAGGGCTGGAGGCTGATGTTCTTGGGCAACAACAAAATCCAATCTCACACGACGAAGATCGCTCTCACAGAGAAAGGTCGGCACTTCAAGGATTGATGGAGGGCGGCTATCCGAAATCCGTCGATTCTCTCCTGAACCATCATGACGGGCGTCATTCTGGCCTGCTGGATCCGTCACCCTGACAAGAATGAGCAGACGAGATGAATGTCGAGTCGTCGTGAAAGGAACGTTCTATCCACGGCAGGAAAGGATCCCTCCCATGACATGCCCCCGATGCGGCGGATTGCTGGTCCCTAGTAGTGAGATGGTAACTGGTATCTGTGAGGAGAAGACCTGGTTATTATTCCAGGGATATCGGTGTATCAACTGTGGATACATGGATGATCCCGTAATACGTGCGAACCGTACGTCTTACACGATCACCGGTCAGGCGCATTGGCAACCTCACGTGCGACCAAAAGGACTGAGGTAAATCCATTGTGCCTGAGTATTTGGCGTAGAACGCCCAGAACTCAGTGAGGAATTGACTGATGCACTCAGTACGCATTTAAGAATGTGACTTGCACCCGGGCCGAACAACCGGGTTGGAGCAGATAGTGGTGTTGATGGGATACATTCGCTCCTCAGTGCGAGTGTTTTGGCGCGTGAAGAGATTATGCGCGACAAATCACTCTGGCGAATATCCACACTGTGCGATTCGCGGCAATCATGATCTCCTTTAATGTGTTGTTGTTCGGGGCGAGCACTCTCGTCGTCTTTTCACTGGCGGCGTTGGGAACGAAGAAAGAGCCAGACATTGCGGTTCAACCGAGGTGTCCGCGCTGTAGTGATCTCACGTAGGGTATTGTCTTTGGGGCCGGTTCTGCAGGCCTCTTGTATTTCCATTCACCAAACAATTCCCCACATCGCTCCCACGCGATTTCGCGATCTCTTCGCGGTTTATCGCGATTATGCATGACTGCATCAATTCGCTCTCACATCTCAGTTCTATTAATTCAACGAGTTATCCCTGTCATTCGTTACAAGTGTGACGGTATGAGAATTGCGGGGTTGGATGGGGCCGCATGGTCGCCATGCCATACGAAGGTATTCTGGCAGTGGTGAAAGAGAGGAGGTGAAAGATGAGCCGCGCGGCAGTACATACGAGAAATCATCCTATTTATACATTCTCGCAAGGAGGAACACCTTCATGTTTTTGTCACGTCGGCAATTTTTGAAAGTCTCCGCGGGCACCGTGGCCGCAGTGGCGGTGGCGGATAAGGTCCTGGCGTTGACCGCGCTGCAGCCGGTCATTGAAGTCGGGAACCCGTTGGGCGATTATCCGGACCGGTCGTGGGAGCGGGTCTATCACGATCAATACCGGTACGATTCCTCGTTTACGTGGTGCTGTTCGCCGAACGACACGCACGCCTGCCGCATCCGGGCCTTCGTCCGGAACGGTGTCGTGATGCGGGTCGAGCAGAACTACGATCACCAGACCTATGAAGACCTCTACGGCAACCGCGGGACGTTCGCGCACAACCCGCGCATGTGCCTGAAGGGGTTCACCTTCCATCGCCGCGTGTACGGCCCCTATCGCTTGAAGGGTCCGTTGATGCGGAAAGGCTGGAAGGCGTGGATGGACGACGGCTCGCCCGAGCTGACGCCCGAAACCAAGCGCAAGTACAAGTTTGACAGCCGCTTCCTGGACGACATGCTGCGCGTGTCCTGGGACACGGCCTTCACCTACGCCGCGAAGGCCTACATCATCATCGCCACGCGGTACAGCGGGGAAGCGGGCGCCCGCCGGCTGCGCGAGCAGGGCTATGCGCCGGAAATGATTGAAATGATGAAGGGCGCCGGCACGCGCTGCTTCAAGCACCGCGCCGGCATGCCGGTGCTGGGTATTCTCGGTAAGATGGGTAACACCCGCATGAACGGCGGTGTGAACGCCTTGCTGGATACTTGGATTCGCAAAGTCAGCCCGGAACAGGCGCAGGGCGGCCGCTACTGGTCGAACTACACCTGGCACGGCGACCAGAACCCCGCCCACCCCTGGTGGTCGGGAGCCCAAGGGTCCGACATCGATCTGTGCGACATGCGCTTCTCCAAGCTGAACACCAGCTGGGGCAAGAACTTCGTCGAGAACAAGATGCCGGAAGCCCACTGGAAGTTGGAATGTATCGAGCGCGGCGCCCGCGTAGTCGTCATCACGCCCGAGTACAACCCGACCGCGCAGCGCGCCGATTACTGGATGCCGCTGCGTCCGGAGTCCGACGGCGCGCTCTTTATCGGCGCCATGAAAATCATCGTCGATGAGAATATGCACGACATTGACTTCCTGAAGTCGTTTACCGATGCCCCGATCCTTGTCCGCACGGATACCTTGCAGTATCTGGATCCGCGCGACGTGGTGGCGGATTACAAGTTCCCGGACTTCTCGAAGAGCTACTCGGGCCGCATGCAGTCGTTGAAGCCGGAGCAGATCGAACGGCTCGGCGGCATGATGGTCTGGGACCTCAACAAGCAGCAGGCGGTGCCGCTCCATCGGGAGCAGGTGGGCTGGCACTATACGAATAGCGGGATCGACGCGGCCCTCAACGGAACCTTCCGTGTGAAGCTGCTCAACGGCCGCGAAATCGACGCGATGCCGGTGTGGCAGATGTACCTGGTGCACTTCCAGGACTACGACCTGGATACCACGCATCAGATCTGCCGCACGCCGAAGGACCTCATCGTGCGCTGGGCGCGGGATTCCGGTACGATCAAGCCGGCCGCGATCCACAACGGCGAAGGCACCTGTCACTACTTCCATCAGACTTCGAATGCCCGCGCGGCCGCGATGGTGCTTATCATCACCGGGAACGTCGGGAAGTTCGGCACCGGGCAGCATACCTGGTCCGGGAACTATAAAGCCGGGGTTTGGACCGCGACCCCCTGGTCCGGCGCGGGGCTGGCCGTGCACACGGGTGAGGATCCCTTCAACATCACCCTGGATCCGAACGCGCACGGCAAGGAAATCAAGACCAAGTCGTACTACTACGGCGAAGAAGTCGGCTACTGGAACCACGGCGATACGGCCTTGATCGTCAATACCCCCAAGTACGGGCGCAAGGTGTTCACCGGCAAGACCC
>NZ_JBMWAN010000015.1:0-1047 GCF_049546785.1 Nitrospira sp. NS4
GACGAGCGTCTTACCTTCGCCGGTTCGCATCTCGGCGATATCGCCCTGGTGGAGAACCATGCCACCGATCAGCTGGACGTCGAAATGCCGCTGCCCCAGCGTGCGCTTGGCGGCTTCCCGGACCGTGGCGAAAGCGGGGACGAGCAAATCGTCCAAGGTCTTGCCTTCTTCGAGCTCTTTGCGGAACGCCTCAGTCCGTGCCCTCAGTTCGTCATCCGTCAGGGCCTGGACTTCGCTTTCGAGTGCATTGATGGCCGCAACCCGGCTTCTGTAACTCTTGACCTTCCGCTCATTCGACGAACCGAAGATTTTCGAAGCGAAGCCACCGAACGAGAGCATCTTGAAATCCGTCCTAAACGTCAGCGTCAGCCCGGACGTTTTGAAGCGTCTGAGCGAGGGTTGCATTCATCTGAGGTCCCGATCAGCAAAAAATGCGCGGCAAGGGCCTCCCCGCCACGCCTGCATCCCGTTCCCTCGGCACTTTCATATGGTCCGAACGGGCCGAAACCCGCGCCGATCTGGGGCAGACATAAGAACTCGCCCCCCCGACTGTCAATGTTCAGAACCTTGTCCCTAAGGCTTCAAGTTTTGCCGCGCTGTTCAAATATTAACTTGGTTTTCACATCCCGGGCCGCTATCGAGGCCAGTCTACTTGCAATATGTGCGGACGAACACCGCTGCGGGCCGCGATTAGGCTCGGATATTTCTCATCCCCCAATTCGGAGCTTACACCCCAATGAAGCGCATCGCCCCTATCGCCTTTACGGTCGCATTTGCGGTCACGCTTCTGGGCGCGCCGGTTACGCAGGCGTTCGCAGAGGATAAAGTTGTCGCCACGATCGACGGCAAGCCGATCACCGATGGCGATCTTGCCGTCGCAGAAAGCGAAATCGGTAGCGACATGGGGACCATGCCGGCCCCGCAGAAGCGTACCTCGCTACTCGAATTCCTTATCGATAACCAGCTTTTTGCAGAAGCGGCAGCAAACGAGAAGCTCGACCAGGGTCCCGATTTCGAGACCCGTCTCAAATACCTCAAGCACCGGGC
>NZ_JBMWAN010000006.1:0-129466 GCF_049546785.1 Nitrospira sp. NS4
GGTGGGGGTGGGCAGGTTGATTTTCGGCCAAATCTCTTCGTAGTCGGTGGCGATCTTGATGTCGGTCATAGACGGACGGGCAGGGTCGTGCGGATGGGAATGATAGACGACCTGCAGGTCGAGCCCCCTGGTTCGCATGTCCTTTTTAGCGCCGGAGAAGTCCTGCATGTCCATCACAAAGGCAATCTCCGCGCGCTCGGCTGGCGATAGCCGTTCCAGATGCGCGGCTTTGGAAGGGTCGAACGATGACAGTTTTTCGGCCCCTTCAAGGGCCACGATATTCTTGATTCGATATAGATGGGTGACTGTACCGCCCGTTCCGGCGAGGAGCCCGCAGCATTCGTAGGGGGCGAGTTCCTTCGCATGGGAGACCATGTCGTCGAGAATCGTTTGGGGAATGACGAGATCAGCCACGATAGCTAGATGGTGCAGCTGACTGCATAGTCAAGGTTCAAGTCCTTGATCTTCGGATTCGGGCCGCAGAGCGGGCAGGCCGGATCTTTGGGGCGGCTGACTTTGCGGAACTTCATGTCCAGCGCGTCATAGATCACGAGCTTATCTGCGACGGTCTCGCCGATGCCGAGAATTTCCTTGATCGCTTCGGACGCCTGGAGAATCCCCATGGTGCCGGCGAGGACGCCGAGCACGCCGGCTTCCTGGCAATTCGGGACGAGCCCGGCAGGCGGCGGTTCCGGATAGAGGCAGCGATAGCAGGGATAGCCGGCGTGGGGCTTGATGGTCGTGAGCTGCCCCTCGAACCGGAACATGCTGGCGGACACGAGCGTCTTCTTGGCGAAGAAGCAGGCGTCGTTGACCAGAAACCGGGTTGAGAAGTTGTCCGATCCGTCGAGCACGATGTCGTACTGGGAGATGAGCGGAAGAATATTCTCGGCATCCACCAGCTGGTGATAGGTGTTGATCGTGATCTCCGGATTGATGGCGGCCAAGGTCTTGCGGCCGGATTCCACCTTCGGCTGTCCGATGGTCGCGGTCGAATGCATGATCTGGCGCTGGAGGTTCGACAGATCCACGACATCGCCGTCCACGAGGCCGATCGTGCCGACTCCGGCGGCGGCCAGGTAGAGGGCCGCGGGCGAGCCGAGGCCGCCTGCGCCGATGAGCAGCACCTTGGCGCGCTTCAGTTTGAGCTGCCCTTTACCGCCGACGTCCTGGAGGATGATATGGCGGCTGTAGCGTTGGATTTCTTCTTCGGATAAGTTCATCGTTATTCGACCACGTTCAGTTCGATCGGATCGACGACGCAACCCTTCTTGCGAAGGCCTTCGAGCGCCCGCTCGATTTCCGCCGTCTCCCCCGAGAGTTCCACATCCACCCAGCCGGTGGTTTCGCGCACGTCGGCGCGGCGGACGTTGGTGACGACGTTGTACTCGCGGCCGATCTGGTAAATGATCGGTTCCTTGACCTTGTCTTCCGGAAAGCGGACATGAAAGCGTAAGTGTGATTGTGACATGGTTAGCCTCCCGCGATCGCCGGGACAATGGAGACTTCGTCGCCGGCTTTCAAGGCGGTGTCTTTGCCCTTGAGAAAGCGGATGTCCTCCTCGTTGACATAAATGTTCACGAACCGGCGCAACTCACCGCTGTCATCGCAGAGGCGCGCCTTGATGCCGGGATACGAGGTCTCCAGCGTGTTGACCATATCGGCGATGGAGCCGGCCGCGATATCCACTTCGCCCTGGTTCTTGGTCAGAGGTCTGAGAGGAGTCGGAATACGGACTTTAATCATGCGTCACCACCACCGTTCTTTCCGAGTTTAAAGGTTTTTTCAAATGCCACCAGGCTCGGTTGAATGCGGGTCGGCCGTCCGACGGCGTCGATGACCGCTTCCTGCGTCTTCAATCCGTTGCCCGTGATATAGGCGACTGTCACTTCGTTCTTCTTGATCACGCCCTGCTTGACCAGCTTTTTCAGCACGCCGATGGTCACTCCGCCGGCGGTTTCGGCGAAGATGCCTTCGGTCTGCGCGAGCAGCTTGATGCCGTCCACCACTTCCTCGTCGGTCACCATGTCCATTGAGCCCTTGCTCTCCGCGGTGGCTTTGAGCGCGTAATAGCCGTCCGCCGGGTTGCCGATGGCCAGGGATTTGGCGATGGTCTTCGGCTTCACGGGCTTGAAGAAGTCGCGTCCTGCCTTGAAGGCGGTAGAGATCGGCGAGCACCCTTCCGCCTGGGCGCCGTTGATCTTCGTGTGCACCTCGTCGATGAGCCCCACATATTTCATTTCGTGCAGGCCCTTCCAGATTTTGGTGAGGAGCGAGCCCGAGGCCATGGGAATGACGACCTGATCCGGCGTCTTCCAGCCCAGTTGTTCCACCGTTTCGAAGGCGAGGGTCTTGGAGCCTTCCGCGTAGTAGGGGCGGATGTTGATGTTCACGAAGGCCCACCCATGTTCGCCGGCGATTTCGCTACAGAGCCGGTTCACATCGTCGTAGTTGCCTTCGACTTCCACCACATGGGGCTTGTAGATAAGGTTGCCCAGCACCTTCGCGGCTTCCAAATCGCCGGGAATGAAGACATAGCAATGGAGATTGGCGGCAGCGGCGTGCGCGGACACCGAATTGGCCAAATTCCCGGTCGAGGCGCAGGCGACCGTCTCAAATCCCAGTTCGCGGGCCCGCGTCAGCGCGACGGCGACGACGCGATCCTTGAAGGAGAGCGTGGGATGATTGACCGTATCGTTCTTGATGTACAGCTCGTCAAGGCCGAGATAGGCGCCGAGATTCCTGGCGCGGACCAGCGGCGTCAGCCCGGCATGCGGCCCCACGAAATTGGTGCCTTCGACCGGCAATAGATCGACGTAGCGCCACATGCTGTGGGGGCCTTCCTCGATCTTCTTACGCGAAATCGCCTTCTTGATCTCCTCGTAGTTGTACTTCACTTCGAGGGGACCGAAGCACATTTCGCAGACGTGGATGGCTTTGGTGGGATATTCCTTCCCGCATTCCCGGCAGACCAGCGCTTTCATCTTTGACATAGCGATACCACCCTTACAAGTTAAACACTACGGACGCACGGCACAGCCTGCGTAGGGATCTCCGTCGTCGAACAGTTCGGTGATCGTCGGATGTTCGCCGCAGAGCGCGCAGTTCGGATTGCGCTTCACTTTGATTTCACGGAATTGCGTCTTCTTGGCATCGAAATCCAGCAGCCGGTCCGTCAAGGGGCGGCCGATGCCCAGGATGAGCTTGAGAGCTTCGGTCGCCTGGATCGTCCCGATGATTCCCGCCAAGACGCCGATGACGCCCGCCTCCTGGCAGGAGGCCACCAGGCCCGGCGGCGGCGGTGTCTTGAAGACGCAACGATAGCAGGCGGACTTCCCCGGCACAATGGTGGTCACGCGGCCGTCGAACCGCAGGATGCCGCCGTGAATAAGCGGTTTGTCGGCGAAGAAGCAGGCATCGTTGATCAGGAACTTGGCGGTGAAGTTATCGACGCCGTCGATGATGACATCGTACTCGCTGAAGATCTTGAGCGCGTTCCCGGCGGTCAGGCGCTCCTCATACATCTTCACGTCCACGTCGGGATTCAACGCCTGAATCTTTTCTTTGCCGGAGACCACTTTCGGCCGACCTACGTCGGACGTGTGGTGGAGGATCTGCCGCTGTAAGTTTGTCAGGTCCACGACGTCGCTGTCGATCAGGCCGATTGTGCCGACTCCGGCGGCGGCCAGATACAATGCGGCTGGCGAACCCAGGCCTCCGGCGCCGACCAGGAGAATCCTCGCCTTGGCGATCTTCTTCTGGCCCTTCCCGCCGACTTCGGGCAGGAGGATGTGCCGGCTGTAGCGGTTGATTTGTTCTTCAGTAAATTCCATATGAGACTGTGACGTGTGATCAGTGATGTGTGATGAGGGTATGCTTCAGTCGTTCATCTGACGGAGGTGACTCATCACCGATCACTCATCACCCTTCACCTCACTAAATATTAAAATACTTTTCAATGCTGATGTAGCGTTCGCCGGTGTCGCAGAGGATGGTGACCACGTTTTTCCCTGGCCCCAGTTCGTCGGCGACCTTTTGTGCGGCAAACACGTTGGCGCCGGCCGAGATGCCGACCAGCAATCCTTCCTTCTTCGAGAGCTGCTTCGCGGTCTGATAGGCCTCATCGTCCGTTACGGTGATCACGCGGTCCAGAATCTTGCGGTTCAGCACTTTCGGAACAAAGCCGGCTCCGATGCCTTGAATCTTGTGGGGACCTGGGTCGCCACCTGATAAAACCGGTGAGCCGGCCGGCTCCACCGCGATGACTTTCACATCCGGGTTCTTTTCCTTGAACAGTTCCCCGCATCCGGTAATCGTGCCGCCGGTGCCGACCGCGGCCACGAAGGCGTCGATCTTGCCGTCGAGCGCATCCAGAATTTCCGGCGCCGTCGTCATGCGATGCATCGCCGGATTGGCCGGATTCGAAAACTGATCCGGCATGAAATAGGTCGGGTTCTGGGCCAGGATGCTTTCGGCTTCCTTGATCGAACCCTTCATGCCTTCCCAGGCGGGCGTCAACACCAGTTGCGCGCCATAGGAGGAGAGCAGGCTGGCCCGCTCCATGCTCATGCTTTCCGGCATCACGAGGATCAGCTTGTACCCGCGCACCGCGGCGACCAGCGCCAGACCGATGCCGGTATTCCCGCTGGTGGGCTCAACGATCGTGCCCCCCGGCGTGAGCTTGCCCTGCCGTTCGGCCTCGTTGATCATGTTGAGGCAGATACGGTCCTTGACGCTACCGCCAGGGTTGAAAAACTCCACTTTGCCGTAGATCGTCGCGGAGCCGGGCTTCGACAGCCGGTTCAACCGGACGAGCGGGGTCTTCCCGATCAGTTCGGTGATCTCCTTGTGCATGATCATCGTCACCGGCCACCTCCCATATAGAAGAGGAATTCCACCTGATCGCCCTCATTGAGTTGGGTGGTGGCGAGGTGATCCCGGTCGATCATCTTGTCGTTGACTTCCACGGCAACCATCTGCGGTTCAATCTTTTTCAGTTTGAGCAAATCGAGGACATTTCCGCCCTGAATTTCCTCTGCTTTTCCATTGACCTTGACCTGCATGGATTCTCCCAAGTTGGCCCAGAGATTAATGAATTCAAGAAGTTAACAAAGAGCCTTCGTTATTGTCAAGGTGACGCCGGGCAGGGGAGTTGCTTGACTTTCTTTCCGGCCAGCCTACAGTATGCCGCCTTCTCGGAGGAGCGATCTCATGTGGAAGCAGAATTTCATGTTTCGGGCGCTCGAAGCCACCCCCTTGAAGGAGTCGGAGCAGGAACTGTTTCATGACACCGATCCGGCGATGGATAGCGCGGGACTCCAGTTGGAAAAGTTCTTGTCGGTGTGGATTCAGGGCGACGGCGACGAGGAGAAACCCTCGGCCTACACCAACTGCTATGTCCGCACCGCGACGCTGGACTTTCAAAAACGCGTGGGTTTTCTCCAGCCCTTGCAGGGGCGCTCGCACCAGATCAAGCAACAGCTGACGGCCGGACAAAAGGAATTTCTCCGCGGCTGGTTGAGCCGTCATGCGCCCCGGGCCTGGGAAGCGTCCGACGATCATTTTCGCGACCTGTTCGAAGCCGAATGACGAGGCCGTCGTTGCCGATGCGGCATCGTGGATGGAGCCGGCTCAGCGCGGCGTTGCTCGTCGTGGTGGGTGTTGTCGCCTGTGCGGGCGGCCCGACCGCCGCCGCCACGATCGACGTCTACTACGCGCCTGAAGATGAACCGCTGACCAGGCTGTCGAAACTCTACGATCGCGCAACGCGCTACATCTATGTGGCGGTGTACGGACTGACCTCTCCGATCGCGGTCAAAGGGCTGGTGGAGGCCAAGAAGCGGGGCATCGACGTGCGGGTCATCACGGACCGGGAGCGG
This sequence comes from Nitrospira sp. NS4, assembly GCF_049546785.1. Classification (NCBI taxonomy): domain Bacteria; kingdom Pseudomonadati; phylum Nitrospirota; class Nitrospiria; order Nitrospirales; family Nitrospiraceae; genus Nitrospira; species Nitrospira sp. NS4. Next base: position 5,880 of record NZ_JBMWAN010000006.1, read on the forward strand.
CTCGAGGATCAGAAACAAAAGACCGCGGTCGAGACGCTGCATCTGGCCGGTATTCCGATCCTCGTCAATCAGCACGACGGCCTCATGCATTTGAAACAGGTGGTGATCGACGACGAAATCAACGCCTCCGGGTCGATGAACCACACCGGCAGCGGCAATCGGTACAACGACGAACGGTTGGATGTGATCCATGATCGCGCGATCTCGCTGAAGGCGCGCGACAAATTCCTGGCGATGTGGAAGGACGGGCAGCGCTATCGCCCGTGGAAAGAATAACTGATCGTACGATGGCCGGCACGATGATCGAAACCGACATTGCGGTCGTGGGAGCGGGCGGCGGCGGGGCCGTGCTGGCCCTCGCCCTGGCACAGAAGGGCATCAAGACCCTCATCATCGAGCAGGCCCCGGGGCCGCCGCAGGGGTTGCGCGGCGAAATCCTCCAGCCGAACGGCCAGCACGTATTGGATCGGCTCGGTCTGCTGAACAAGCTGCCGGGTGAGTCGACCAGGACGGTCAGAAAATTCCACTTCTGCCGCGTCGGCGGCGAACGGCTCTGCACGGTGGATTACGGAGATTTGCCCGCGCCCTACAATCGGGCCGTCGTGACCTTGCCGAACGTGGCCCACCATGCGATTCTCGACGCCATTCAAGCCGAGCCCTCCGTCGCGCTCTGGTATGGCGCCAGCTTTGTCCGCCTCGTGAAGGAGGGGACTCAGGTCACCGGTTTAGTGGCGAAGCGCGGCGACGATGAGGTGACGATCCGGGCGAAGGTCGTGGTGGGAGCGGACGGAGCATTTTCTAAAGTGCGGGCGGCGCTCGGCATTCCCGCCGATCTCCATCTCTATCCTCAAGGCTATCTCATCGCGATGCTGGACTCGCCGCTCCCGGTGACCGAAGCGAAGTACTTTGTCGGGAAGAAGACTATCCTCGGTCTCTTTCCCGCCGCCGGGGACAAGGTCTATTGTTTCTATATGATTCCCGCCGGATCGTATGATCAGGTGAAGGCTCAGGGGCTGCCTGCCTTGCAGCAGGCCTGGACGGCGATTGATCCCATGCTGAAGCCGCTCTTTCGGCGATTGACCGACTGGAATCAGACGGCCTTCATGCCGACCGGCCGGGTGCGCACGCCGACCTGGGTGGCGGACGGCGCGCTTCTGATCGGCGATGCGGCCCATGCCATGAATCCGCACGCGTCACAAGGGCGCATGCAGGCGATGGTCGATGCCATGACCGTGGCCGACTTGCTGCCGGAGTGTTTAGCGAAGCAGGACTTTTCCGCCGCGACCCTCAAGCACTATGAAGTTGCGCGACGGCCGCAGGTCACAATGTTGCAGCGGCTCGCGGACGAACAGGTGTTGTTCTGGAATACCGCGAATCCGGTCCTCGGGTTTCTGCGCGACCGGGTGTTTCGCACCCTCGATCGGAATCCGCGGCTACGGTATCGCGTCTTGACCACCACGGCGGGTATGAGACAGACGGCTCCCTTTTCATTGGTCGATCGAGTAATGGCGGCGGGGTTCCTGCCAGATCCCTTCGCCGGGAATCCCGAAACGGGAGCAGTTCGGTAAGAGAAGGGGTTTATCAATCGCATGAGGCCGCCGAGGGCCTGCCGGATCATCGTGCCTTCTCATGCGGCAGCAGGAAGATGAGGTAAGCACATGGCGCCGAGCGAGTGGGTAATCGAAGGATTGCCGGAGGAGTCTCAACAACAGCTGCGCGGGTACGTCAAAGACGTGCGCGCGACCTATGGGGATCAGCTCGACGGGATTCTCCTCTACGGCAGCGCCGTCCGCGGGGAATTTGTGACGGGCCGGTCGAACTTCAACATCGTGCTGGTGCTGAAATCCTACGCGGGCGAGTCGCTGAAGAAATACGGCGCGTTGCATCGCCGGTGGGCGAAGGAACAGGTCGTGGTCCCGTTGTTTCTGACGCGGGACGACCTGCAGGCGGCCTCGCTTGTGTTTCCGCTCGAATATCTGGAGATTCTGGAACATCATCGCGTGCTCTGGGGGCAGGATCCTTTCGTCGGGTTCAAGGTGGATCAACGGTATCTGGCGGGAGAAGTGTTGCAGAGTCTGCGCGGAAATCTGCTCCGTCTGCGACAGCGCTATGTCGAGGGCGGCGGCACCGAAGAGGCCATCACCATTCTTCTACCGCTGTCAGTGACGACGCTGTGTCCTCCATTGCGCGGCCTGCAACGGCTGCTGGGCCGTCCGGTGCTGTCACAGAGCGAGGCGCTGTTAAACGATATCGAAAGCCATCTTGCGGTCGATGGTTCCGGACTGCGCGATGCCCTGCTGCTGAAACGCGGACAGATCTCACCGGGGCAGAAAGAAATCCCGCGGTTGTTCGACCGCTATGTGGAAGGCCTGAGCCAGCTCGTCGCCAAAGTTGAATCTCACATCGGACAGAGAGCCTCATGATCCACTCCTGGCGAATCGTCCCTCTGGCGTTCCTGTTGGTGCTGTATCAGGGGCTGGTCTGCTTCGAGATCGGCCATGCGGCGCTCTACGACCGGCCCAAGGAACGGCCGAAGCTGCCGAGCCCGATGGGCTATGTCAGCGACCATGCGCAGGTGCTGGATGAGGATTGGAAAGCGCGCATCCGGTCTGTGTGTCAGGATCTCGAGCGGAAGACCGGCGTGGAGATGGTGGTCGTGACAGTGCCGACACTGAAGCCCTACGAAACCGCCATCGAATATGCGACTGTGCTGTATGAAAAGTGGGGCATCGGATCCGCCCAGCAGGAGCATGGGGTGTTGGTGCTCGTGGCGGTGCAGGAACGGCAGGCGGCGATCACGCTGGGCCGCCAGATGCTGCCGGTCATTACGCCTCCGGTCATGAGCGAAGTGGGCGGCGGCACGCTTCACCCGGCGATTCAGCTCGGGCACTTCGGCGAAGGTCTCTATCGCACCGTCGTGGCTCTGGCGACACCGGCGCAGGAAGTGCGGGTCGGCACGCTGGCCAAGCACCATTTCAAAGGTGTCGGTTTCTGGATCACCCTCTTCACCAGCATCGGGGCGCTCTCCTTTTTCTGGTGGATCAGCCGCCCGGACCTCCGCCATCCCTATCGCCGCATCCAGCAAGGCGAGTATTGGGGCACCGGCCAGGGAGGTTTCGGCGGCAACTGGGGCGGCTTCGGCGGCGGCACGAGCGGGGAGGGATATAAATAGGCTTGCGACTGGCGCGGAGTCAATGTCGAAGGGCTCTGGCGGGTATTCACATCCTACGGACTTCGTCTCGGCACCGGCCTTCCTTCTTCTAGATCTTGCAGGTCCGACCAAGCTGTCAGGTCGGTTCGCGAGGGATCGACGGCATCCCGGCACTTATTGAAATAGGCCTGCTTCTCCGGTGTGCTCGGGCCACGCCTCAACATCGTTTCGTTCCACTCATCCAGTTCAGCCTGCTGGTGAGGTTTCGCGGCACCGCGGAACCATTTGGCCACACCTTCGTCGGTGGGATTCGTCTCGACTGCCGCTGTGAACTGCTCATGCGTAATGCCCGCGAATTCCATGAGCCGGAAGTCCATCGGGCAGGGGTAGATGTATTCCCCTTCGGTGCCGGCCAGCACCGCGCGGCATTTGTCGATCATGCGCGCGAGATGGACGTAGCCTTCCAGCTTGAATCGCATGCTGCGGGGGAATGATGTCCGAAGATCCATGCTGGATGTTGAAAAAGCCTGCCAGCTTCGTTCTCGGCTCATCGAAATCCTCAACGTACCCCTGAGGGTACGCCTCCGGGTTCGATTCGCCTGCGGCCTCGCTGGACGGCCTTTTTGACCATCCAGCGGGCAGCGATCTCATGGCACGGGCTCTCGCCGCTCCTTTGTTACACCAGCTTATGATTGGTGAAGGTAAGGCTCTTCACGACGACTTCGCCGTTTTCGTAGGTGATGATGCGGCGGGTAGCCGGCAAATCGGACGATCCCACGCGGACGTGGGTGTCGGTGAAGCTTTCGACGTTGTTCAGCTTCCCGTCGGTCGGGGAGTAGTAATACACCGTGTAGCGGGTTGTCAGGTTTTTCTGATCCTGCGTGACGGCGCTTTCTTCGACATTGATTGTAAAGGCAAACGGGGTCATCCCCGGGTGCGCCATCTTCCGGTTGATCTGGGTGATCCGGTTGTCCTTGATGCGATAGAACGAGTTTGATCCGTGGATATCGAGTCTGGTGCCGAATGGGTGACCGTCCTCTGACATCGTGAGGGAATACTTTCCGTCTGATTCCTCAAAGCTCCGTGGTCCCCGGTGCACGGCGATCATGCCGAGCTGCTCCTGGGCCCACTTCTGCACCTCGGCATCGCCGAGTTGAACGGAGACTTCCCGCGGGCCCTTGACCATGACGGGGCCTTTGGTTTCCTTCCCGTTGATGTTCACGGTGAGGTCGGCGGTAAAGCCTTTGAAGTCCGCTTGCCAGCGGGCGGTCTTCTCAAACGCCTGGCGGAGGAGTTCGCGGGCCTTGGGATCGTCGACAACGGTCGATTGCGGGGCTGCATGCATGGACATGGTCGGTTCTCCAGTTGATAAGGTGCTGGGATTATACCTACCCGCTTCGATGGGGCTCAATGGGGACCGGTGATGATGGCGGGATTTCTGTCCGGTGAGCCTCTCTGCCGGTCGTTTTGAGGCGCCGTCCATGTTTCTTTTCAATATGTTTTAAAATTCCTGTGTTTTCTGATATAGTTCGGCAATTTTTTGCGCTGGACCAGGTGAGGACTAGCGCCCGACGTTGAGGCGTGCCAGAAAAGGATGGAGTGGAATGGAACGACGCGCGGCTTCCCACACTGAAGAAGAAGAGATGAATCAACGCCGCAAGCTGTTGAATGCGGCGAAGAGGGGCGATCAAAAAGCGGTTGCCAAGCTCTTTGAACTCTATCAGGTGCGGGTGATGAACCCCGATCAATTGACCAAGATCAACAAGGTCTATGCGGCGATGCCGTTGCCGGTGAAAGCCTCGAAGTCCGGCAAGTCGTCGGCGAAAGGCGCCAAACAGGCTCCGGCCAAGCCCGCGGCTCCGGCGAAGGCCGTGAAAACGGCCAAATCAGCGAAGCCGGAGAAAGCCGCCAAGCCCGCCCCCAAGAAAACGGCGAAGCAACCGGCGAAACGCAAGGCCAAGTAGTCGCTGGTTCTCACTGCTCGCGTGATGCTCTCTTACTGGACGGCGACATTGAGTCCTCCGCCGGCCAGGCCCGCCGCGATCTGCTCCGCCTTCTCCTCGTCCCCTTCGAAGACCATCGCTTCCCCCTCATGATCGATCCGATAGGCCAGCTCAAACGCATGCGATGACGACATGCCCGGTACGTACCGGCACAGCAGGGTAATGACCTGCTGGTAGGTGTGGCAGTCGCAATTGTAGACGATCACGCGGGCTTCAAGCCCATGACCGGACCAGGTTCCCGTTTCTTCGGTGACATCGGGTGTGGCAAATGGGATGGACTGTTTGGGCATGGAAAAATCTTAGCAGAGTCCGGTGTGGAGGTTAATACCCTGTCCTGATCACCAGATGATTGGAGAGGGTGAGGCCTTCCCGTGCGAGCGTTCTGGAGAGCAGGTGACAATGGGCGGACGAGTCTGTCGTGGCCGCGAGGTGATGCGTATTCGTCAAGGCGATTGTGTAGCGCAACGCGGCGGCCGTCTTGATGAGCGCCAGGCCGTACTCAAAACGATAGGCTGTCTCTCCCGCTAGCCTTTTCTCACTCAGTTCCCGGACCTCCTGGACGGTAAAGGGATGCTGTCGGAACTCCGGGCTCATCAGTCGCAGCAGGGCCGCGGGACCAGGCACAAGATCACGGCCGATGCTCATGGCGTGCGTCGGATCGAAGAGCCCCCGCTGAACCCGCCGGTCTTCCTTGAAAGCCTGATGGAAGAGGGTGCGCCAGTCTCGATCGGCAAGGTCCCGGTCGATGGCGTTGCGGGTTTCGTCCATCAGCGGTCCGCTGACGTTGTACCCTTGGATGATGCGGCCGCCGGTCACGAGTTCCGGAAAGAATCCACCCATGCGATCTTCGTAGGCGGTGGTTCCTGAAAAGGGGGTCAATCGGAGCGCCATGTAGTCGCGAAAGTGGACACGCTGAAAGCGGGACAGCAAACGCCGGAGTGTCTCCGCATGGCAGAGGTGAAACGGATAGAACAACGCGTCGGTGTGGAGGGCGGGTTTCATCGACAATCGCGCAATCTCATGTTAGGTTTCGCCCATGAAAAAGATTTTCACGTCCTGGCTCGATGTGCTGCTCGTGTGTATTCCGTTGGCACTTGCGCTGGAATGGCTTCAGGTCGATCCGCTGTATGTGTTTATGGCCTCCGCCCTGGCCATTGTTCCTCTCGCCGGCATGCTCGGGCGCGCCACCGAACATCTCACCTCCCATGTGGGGGCCGGTGTCGGCAGCCTGCTGAACGCCTCCCTCGGGAACGCCGCGGAGTTGATCATCGCGCTGGCCGCGTTGCGCGAAGGCCTCCATGATGTCGTGAAAGCCTCGCTGACCGGGTCCATTCTCGGCAACATTCTCCTGGTCCTCGGCGCTTCGATGGTGGCCGGCGGTCTCAAGTTTGAACGGCAGAAGTTCAACCAGACGGCGGCGGGCATGGGCTCCAGCCTGCTCCTGTTGGCGGCGGTCGGCTTGATCATTCCCGCGCTGTTCCATTTCACGGCCGCCGACCGCGGGGTGACGATCGAACGGGAACTGAGTCTGGAAATCGCGGTCGTGCTCTTCGTCATGTACGGCCTGAGCCTGCTGTTTTCACTGAGAACGCATCGCCACCTGTACGCAGGGGAATCGCATGACGCGGAGGATCTCGGGGAACAGCCCTGGAGCTACAGGATGTCGGTGGCCGTGTTGACCGTGGTCACAGCCTTGATTGCCGTCATGAGCGAACTGCTGGTCGGCGCCATCGAACCGACGGCGCACAAGCTGGGTCTGACGCAGGTGTTCGTCGGCGTGATTCTGGTGGCGTTGGTCGGTAACGCGGCTGAACATTCGACTGCGGTCCTGGTCGCCATGAAGAACAAGATGGACTTGGCCTATGGAATTGCCGTGGGGTCGAGTCTTCAAATTGCTCTCTTGGTCGCACCCGTCCTGGTCTTTGCGAGCTACCTCTTCGGGACTCCGCTGGACTTGATCTTTACGCCATTTGAAGTGGCGGCCGTCACGATTTCGGTGTTTGTTGTGGGCTTCGTCGCGATCGATGGGGAGTCGAACTGGATGGAGGGCGCCATGTTGGTGGGCGTCTATGCGATGCTGGCGATCGCCTTCTATTTCCTGCCCGCCTGATGTTGGGGCGATTACACCTTGTCCATATCGATCACTTCGGTCGCGTCCCACAGATTCTTCCATTCGGCATCCGCCAGATCCTTTTCCCGATCGATATGCGTTTCCTCCCCGAAGGCTGGGGGGCCGGTTTCGGCTGCCGTGGCGGGCTGGTGTTCGGACGAGCTTGCTTCGACCTGATCTTTTCGTCGCTTCTTGGCTGGGTCCATATTAACGGGCATGAGTCACCTCGATTGACTGTGAGATAGTCTCGCCTTCCCGGATGCTGCTTGTCAATGACCGGTTCGATGCTGATTGACCGGGGTGGGGGTGGCTGGTAGAGTTTCGGGCCTATGCTGGATGGACGTGTCTGGTGGCCGCTGTTTCCGCTGCTCTTGCTGCTCGTGGTCGTCTGTCTCACCTGGGCGCTCGTGGCGGCGGCGCGCGGAGGCTTGAAGGGCAAAGCGCTGTGGCTGCAGATCGGGGCGTTTTCCTGCTACATCCTTGCAGCCCTGTCTGCCATTGCGAGTGAACGGGGCGCTGTTTCCGTCCATCTCCATCGGCCCTTCTCTCTCTTAACGCAGGCCTGCCTCCTTTTCCTTGTGCTGAACCATTGGAGGGGAGGGAAGCGGATCCTGCTGTGGGTCAATGTGCTGGCCTGGGCCGGCATCCTCTGTGACGCCGCGCTGCATTACCTTGTCGTTCGCCGGTAGCGGAATCGTTTCAAATCCATTTCAGAAGAGTTCTTCCGCCACGCTGTCGGCGTAGCGCCGGCCGAGGGCGGTGAGTCGAATCCGTTCGTCTTCTACGATGATCAGGCCCTTGGCCGTGAGTTGCTCGATGGCGGGTTGTTGAGCGGGATGATCCAGGGCCGTCTCACGCGGCACGCCTGCGAGCAGCCGCAGACCGAAGATCAAGGCATCCCGTCGTTGTTCCTCTGGAGAGAGGCTGGTGCGATCCGAGACGGGCAGGCGGCCTGCCCGTAGATGATGGGTGTAGGTTTCGAGATCCGCCACGTTTCCGAAACGCACCCCATCGACATAGGATTGCGCGCTCGGGCCCAGCCCGAGATAGTCCTGGTTGGTCCAGTACAATTGGTTATGCCGGCAGGCGAAGCCGGGCCTGGCGTAGTTGGAAATTTCATATCGGGCCAGCCCCGCCATGCCGAGGGTGGATTCGGCGGCGGCCTCCATGTCGATTTGGAGCGAATCGTCCGGCGCCGGCGCGAGTCCCTTGGCAACGTCCAGGGCCAGCTTGGTTCCTTCCTCGATGGTCAGGGCGTAACAGGAGACATGGGGTAGATCCAGCTTGAGGAGTGATTGCAGGTTGTCGCTCCAGGACTCCAGGGTCTGTCCCGGCAAGCCGTACATCAGGTCAAGATTGATGTTCGTGAATCCGGCGGCTCTGGCGTTGGCAACGGCTTGTTCGGTCTCAGCCACTGAGCCTGGCCGGCCGATGGCTATGAAATCCTTCTGGTTCATCGATTCGGCGCCGAAGCTGATCCGGGTGACTCCCGCGTCCGCCAGGATGCGCAGATCGTCTCTGCCGACCGTCGATGGGTGGGCCTCCACGGTGACTTCAGCCTGTGGGCTCACGGGGAAGGTGCGCCGGATGCGGTCGAGCAGAGTGGCCAATCGTCTGGCGGGGATCACGGTCGGCGTGCCGCCCCCAAGATAGACGGTTTGTAAAGGCCGATCGCCAGGTAGGCCCTGCGCACGATACAGGTCCAGTTCGCGTTCGAGTGCGAAGAGGAACGAATCGAGCCGGTCGCCCTTGGGGATTTCCAGATAGAAGGCGCAGAAGTGGCAACGTTGCCGGCAGAAAGGGATGTGCAGATAGAGTCCGATGTCCGTTCGTTGTTCCATCAGCTAAATTCTGAACGGTTGAGGCGTTGTGAAGTCTCGTTCAAGTGCTACTTCAATTTCATCCTGAGCGGACTTTCCTCGATTTCGAACATGCGCGCTCCATCCGGGGTGGCGCCGCAAGGACTCAAAGACCACCTTGATGATGTCCGGCTTCATGCGCGTTTCCCACTCACGCGTCCAGGCCTGGTGATCGTCATCCCCTTCATAGTCGTCGGGGAAGCTGGCTTCGAGACTGAATTGCAGCGTGAAGGTTTTTTCTTCTCGGTACATGGGGCCTTTCATTGCGATCCGGGCGCGGCGATTTTATAATGGGGCCAACAAAAGGAGTCGTATCCATGCCTATCTTCGAATATGTCTGTAGCGAATGTAAACACCGCTTCGAGCTGCTCGTTCAGGGCTCCGTCGAAGCCTCCTGTCCCAAATGCAAGGCCACCAGGCTTGAAAAGCAATTTTCGGCATTCGGAGTCGGCGCCACGGGCGGCTGGGCGTCTCCAGGCTCGGGCGGGGGCGGTTCCTGCGGCAGCTGCGGCGATCCGCGCGGCCCCGGCGCCTGCTCGATGAACTGAGTGGCGGCCGATGGAGTCTGAGGCCGTACTTCAACGAGCAATCGGGACCATTTCCCAATCGGATCCGATCATCAAGCTGCTGCAGCAAGTGAAATTGGGGAAGATGAAGCCGGCGGATGCCGGCTTGCGCGCGATCGTCGAGGCCTGGTTGGGGACCTACCAGAAAGTCCTTGCCACTCCCGGTTTGACGAAAGCCGCCCTCAACCGGATCAACCCCTCTCCGCGGGTCGCCGTGCTGATCGAGGCGGGTGTGCTGCAAGCCACCCAGCCTTCGGTCCAATCGCTGGAGTCGGCGTTTTCCCACGCTCTGGCTCAGGCCCCAACCGAATAAGCGTGCCTGCAATGCGGTGTCTGTCTTTTCTCTTATCGGCGGTCATGCTGGCGGCTGGGCCGGCGCTTGCGGCTGAAGAGGTATCGGGGGTTGGTCCGCTCCAGATCAGGTCTGTGAGGGAGTTCGCCAAGACGCTCGCGAACGATATCCGCTTCTTGGACGATCCTGCCTCCATCGAATCTTTCTTGGCCGCCCTGGATGGCGAGCCTCCCGATTGGCCGACGGTGTACGGCCAGGGCCATCATGATCCGGGGCACGATGAACGGCTGTTCAATCTGAATCGCGCGCGTGATGCCAAGCGGGAGGGGAACCCGGCGCTTCAGACGCGGATTGCATTCGTCTGGTCGGGCGAATTGTCGCGATTCGATCCCGAGACCGGCGGCTATTCGATTGCACTCGGCCCTGTGTTCACCGCGACGCGCTGGGGGGTGGTCCGGTTCAAGCCGGAGGATCTTCCCGGTGAGTTGCGCGCCGTGCCGGACCCTGAGCAGGCGGTTCGAGTGAAGGGGTTGATGGATCGTGGGGAACCGGTGGAGCCAGCCGTACTGTTCATCGGGCGGCTGATCCCCGGGGAGTCTCTTGTCTACGACTTCTCACACGATGAGGGAGGGCTGGGCCTCATCATGCCCTTCGTCCGCATCGAACAGGTGCATTATGTGTGGGACCGCTGATCTGCTCGGATCTTCGGTCGCGATGCGGCGAGGGCCTAGCTTTCCCAGGTTCTTCAAATATCAGAACGCATCCCTGGCGCAGCGGAATCCTGTGCCGCTCGGACGGCTGTCCATCGGGCCCCAATCCCGGTCGGTCGTTCGAAGACTGACTGCCGGTTTCAACCAGGACCCCCCGCGCATCGCCTTGATCGCACCCCGCCCGGGGCCGGGCGGATCGTTCAGCGGCGCAGATCGATAGTAGTTGGGATCGTACCAATCCTGCACCCACTCCGCTGCGTTGCCGGCAAGATCGTGGATGCCGTAGGGGCTGATTCCTGAGGGAAAACTGCCGACCGGCAGGGTCAAAATCTCACCCTTCACCCCCTTCTCTTTCGCAAGACGGGCGCCGTCTCCCTTCACCCAAAAAGCGTCCCAATCGGCGCCGCTATGAAAGTCGATTGTGCGGCCAGCCCAATAACTGGCGCTGTTCGCTTTGGTGAAGTCCCAGTCGTTTCCCCAGGGATATCGACGGCCGTCCGTTCCCCTGGCGGCTTTTTCCCACTCGGCTTCGGTGGGGAGCCTTTTCCCGGCCCAGCGGCAATAGGCGACGGCGTCCTCCCAGCTGACATTCACGACCGGGTGAGCCTTGACCTGGGGCAACGGGACTCCATGGGCCCACAACGTCGCCGAGGGTTGCGCATTCTCCGGCATGCGATGGCCTGTGGCCTGAACAAAGCGCAGGTAGGCCTCATTCGTGACTTCGAAGCGGTCGAGAAAGAAACCGCCGACGAACACGCGGCGCTCAGGGTGTTCATCGGTCAACCCGTCACTGCCCTCCGGCGTCCCCATCGTGAACTCTCCGGCGGGGATCAGGGCCATGGCTGCGGGAAGTTCGGAGCTGATGGCTGATGGCGAACGGCCGATGGCAAGCAGCAGGATGAGGAGAAAGACCTGCGCCGCCATCAGGGTTTCTTCAAACCGCAGGCCTTGGCGACTGCGTCCCGGTACGCGAGCCAGAGGCGCAGGCTCTTTTTGAGACTGGTCAGAACGGATTGCTGCTGGGCGGCGGAGGGAGTGTATTCGATCACCATCTTATAGGCGTCGTGCCGGTGACCGGCCTCCACGAGCTGGTGTGCGCGGATGAGATTCATCGAGTCCGGATGGGCTCCATGAAAGCGCACCAGGGGATGATTCTTGATCGTGGTCTCGATCTCTTCCACGGTCTTTGGCTTGGAAGGTTCCCGTAACTCCTTCCGATCCTTGATGCTGCCTTCGACGAAGACGGTGAGTGTGGCGGCTCCGAGCACCCATTGCTTATGGGTGGACATGCGGTCGAGCCAGGCGCGATAGGCGCGGCTGGCCGGCAAAGGCCGGACACGCTCAAAGTCTTTGGCGGAAAATCCCAGCCCCTCCATCATCGCGAGGAAGAGTTCCGGATGGGATTGGCCGAGCGAGAGCCCGCCCGTGTCTTCTTCATAGATGTTTTCGGCGAGCATGCGGCGCACTTCTTGCGGGGGATTCTGGCCGTGGATGCGCGAAAGGAAGACGGGAAAGTCGCGCACGTAGACGAAGTATTCCTGCTGGAAGTGAATTTTCAGCTGGTCCTTGGTGAGCTTGCCGCTCGCAAAGTGGTCCCAGGCCCAATGGTGTTTGCCGTCCATGATTTTCAGGAGAGCTTCAAGGAACCGGGGTTGTGTCAGTCGTGCTGTCATCGTACCTTGCCTTCCTGAAGGCCGCCTCGTTAGAATCCGGCGGCCAGATGAGGAGCTGTGATGAATCCCATTACCATTCAAAATCCGGACGACATTTTGACCCTGCTGGCCGACGTCGCGCTGCGCGGGCCGGGGTTTTCCACCGAGTGCCTGCTGGATTATGTGCTTGAAGAAGGGTTCACCGAACCGATCTTCTTGAACGCCAGCGGCGAAGATCCTGCCGCCTTCTACAAGGGCCAGCCGAATGCCTGGGCCGTGTATCAAGTGCGCGAATGGAAACGGGTGTTGACCGTTTCAGGCGGCCCCGGGCAGGAGCGCCGTGCTCGCATTACCGAAACCCCGTAGCTAAGGGCGAGTGTAGAGGGGACTCGGGAAAAGTGCAAATGCCGGCCTGATTTGTCCGGCCATCCGTGTCGGGGGAACCGGGGGACCCATGGCGATGCGCTATCTGACCACAGCTCAGGACATGGGCGAACTTGCGATCATCAAGAGCCTGTGCGAGGCGAACGCCATTTCCTGCTTCTTTCAGCACGAACACATCAGCAGTCTTTATCCCGGATGTTCCGCCCTGCTCTGCCGGGTGTTGGTCGACGAGTCCGATTGGGTTCGGGCCGATATCTTGTTGCGCCGCCTTCGGATCCCTCTTCGCGAGATCGAGCCGTCGCCGTAGCGGGCATGTGTCCGTGATGGGAAAAGAATGTCCGCCGTCGGGCTCGAATGAGTCTATGGTGTTGCCCGGCTCTGAGCCCGTCGCCTCTTTGTAGCCTGCGTATTCACAACCGAGAGACAATCCGCGTTCAGCCCTCAGGCTTCATAACCGAGCACAGTTCACGATGTCATCCAGGCCCGCTCTTTCCGCGAAACGGTACACGGTGGATCGATTGCTCTCGAAGCTGGGCATCGCGTCCCGTGGCAGTAGCCAGGAATGGGTCCGCGCCGGGCGGGTGCAGATCAACGGGCGCGTCGTCCGCGATCCGGCGACCTGGGTCTTGTGGCCCAAAGACGCCATCTCGGTCGATGACCGGCCGATTCACGATACGGCCAAACGATTTCTGCTCTTCCATAAACCCAAAGGGGTCATTACGACGCATAGCGATGAAAAGGCCCGGAAGACCATCTTTGATGTGTTACCGGCGGACCTGGGCTATCTGCATGCCGTCGGGCGGCTCGATCAGGCGACCAGCGGGCTTCTCCTGCTCACTAACGATTCAACCTTGTCGAGCTATCTCACCGATCCCGCCAATAAAGTGATGCGGACGTACCTGGTGTCCGTGCGCGGCGAATTCTCCGAGGCGCAAGCCAAAGAAGCCATTGTGGGGGTCCTCGATGCCGGCGAGCGCCTTCAGTGCCACAGCGTGAAGATTCAAAAGAGTTCCGGCCGCGAGTCACATCTGGAAGTGGTTTTGATCCAGGGAAAGAACCGGGAAATCCGCAGGCTGTTCCTGGTGCTGGGACATGAAGTGACCAGGCTTAGGCGTATTCAATACGGCCCATTCAAGCTGGGAGATCTTCCGCCCGGCGCCTGGCGCGAGATCCCGATCGAGGACGCAAGGAAATCGCTCAGACTGTGAGTGCCCGTTGCGCTCGGTGAATAGCTGGACGCTGAACAATCTTGCGGCCATCCGGATGGGAGCGCAAGATTGTCCGGTCGTCGAGCATAGTGATCTCTACACAGTCATGTCTATTTCACGGGAATGCTGATCACAATAGCGCCCATGACATCATTGATCTTGAAGTCCCGTTTGGGGCTGTCCGGATGCGCATTGTGACAGCCGATGCAAGCCTGGGTGACAGCAAGATCCGCATAGACAGCCTGGAAGTAACGGGCTCCTCCTTCCTTCACAAAACCGGTATGGGGTGTGGTCGGATGAGTGAGCACCGTACCCAGACCTGTCTTCTCGAACTCGCTGGTAGCCACGTTCCGCTTGTTGATCGGCCAGAGGCTGATCAATTTATACTGTATGCCGTGGCCTTTTCTCGCCATGACGCGGCCAGACTCGATCAGGAATTGAGCCGGTAGCGGCAGCGTATTCTTCTGCTCCCAGTTCTCCGAGGCCACGACCACCCCTTTGATCTGCATCCGCTCAACCACGTGCTTCGTGTACACCTCGCGGTCCGCTTCGATCACGGCGTGCACATAGTCCGCCACCATTTCGACCGGCAGACTCACCGATGTCCCTTCCGTCGTGGCGCTGCCCGGCGCGACAAAGCCGACGACGCCCAATCCGAAGACCGAGATGAGAACTCCCCTGAGTACTGTGCTGGAGGATGTCATACAAACCTCCTTGGTTGTTTTCATGGACCGGTCGGTGTGTGCCACCGCCCTTCCATGAAACGATGAGGGGCTGTGCGAAAAACCGGTGTCGTGTTTCGTCGTTCTCTGCTGTATACGCAGAGCGAGTTCTGTGCCGTACGTACCGGTGATGAATTGCCAGCAAATGCTAAGATAAACCAGAAAAGCCTGTCGGAGGATGGTTAAATACGTACCGAAAGAGATTCAGTGATGTATCTTTCTCGATAGCAGGGCAAGAGATCGTGCTCTCATAGAAAGACTGAGAAAGGGGGGCGCTGGGATAGTTCAGCCAGGAAGGAAACGTCCGCTATCGCTGCGGTTCGTAACGGGAGGGGAGGAGGGTGCGGTGGTTGGAATGATGTAGACGCATGTCAGCTGTTCGTGATGGGCGGCGGCATATCATCACTGCCCTGTCTGACACCGAATTGACACTGCGACATTCATCTTATTCCGTTGTCGTCCGCTTGGGCGATAGCAGCCGATGTGCCTGGGTCATCGCAATCAGAAGCGCGGGCAGTTCCTTGTTCCTATTCTTCGAGGCCGGCAGGCTGTCTACGAAGCGTTCAGCCGATCTCATCAGCATCTGCAGCGCCTCTCTCATCCCGTCCTGCGCAGTGGCCCGTGCCGACGACGCCGTGCGAGGGCGTGTTCGGCTTCTCCTCGGGCTCACATAGGGTTGCGGGGCCGCCGGATTATCTTTGATCAGCTCTGGTCGTATTCTGTTCATGGTTCTTCCTTCAAGTCGTCAGAGAAAGATGTTCGTCACACTGTACTCGATCTCAGGCCGCATTTGCATCGAGTCTTTGTGCAGAGGAAAATAGGAGAGAGGGAAGGATCGAAGGACCTTCCTAAAGTAAGCCAGGCCCTGCAAACACGCATTTCTCAGGACTATCCGGGCTGCATTCCTGTCAGCGATACCCGTAACAGGATTCTTCTCCTCTTAAAAATTCCCCGCCTGCACCACATCCTCGAGACTGTTGATGTCGAGCCAGTGGCCGACGGTGTAGAGGACGCGGATGGGGTGCTGCCGCTTTAATAGTTCCTGGAGCAGCTGAGCGATGCCGGCTTTGCGGTTGCCCGGCTTGGCCAGCAGTTCGGTGATGATGCCGGTGATGAGAGGGACGGCGGTGGGGGAGACTTTGAGGAAGCCCATCCAGATTCCGTGGACGGAGTCTTTGGGAATGTTGTCGCCCAATTGCTTCAGGTAGATCTTGGCGTTGAAGGCCTTGCGCGAATTGGGAATGGTGCATTCGGTGAACCCGCCGAGGCGGCGGTAGCTGGTCTGGTCCTGCCAATTGCTGTCCACAAAGACGACCAGGTCATCCTGCTCCTGGCAGAGGGACTGAGGAATGTATTTGTTGAAGAGCAGATCGCCGTAAGAAATGATGGTGCTCTGCGCCGGGCCTTTTCTGGACTTGAGGGCTTTCAAGAGCGAATCCAACTCGCCGGTATCGGCATACTCGCTGTTATCGACATAGGTCAGGTTGGGCAGGGTGATGGCTTCCTTCTTGTACCCGCGCACGACGACGATATCCTTGATTCCGACGGCATTGTAGGCGTCCACGATGTGGGAAAGAATGGGGGCGCCCTGGATTTTCACCATCGTTTTCGGCTGGTGCTCGGTGAGCTCACCCAATTCGTCCCCGCGTGAGGCGGCCAGCACGATCGCGCAGGTGTCTTCGGCGCCTTTGGGCAGATAGCGGTCTTCGGCCTCCTGCAGTTCCGCCGCGTTTTGCAGGCGGAAGATTTCGGAGACCGGCGCGACTTTGTCTTCGATGGAGAGCAGGTGTTCCTGTTCCTTGAGGGTGCGCGCGGTCTTCTGCATGGCGGTCACGGAGGACCGGAGCATGTGGTTGGCCCAGATAACGATGGAGAAGCCGTGTTGGCGAAACACATCCGTGGGCGTCGCGTAGTACTTTGTCGGCACGATCACCACGGGGCAGCGATTCCCCCATTCCTGTTTGAAGGCCAGGATTTCGTCGGGCACCGAGAGGGCGCTGTGGATGAGGATGCCGTCGGCTCCCGCCTGATGATAGGCCTCGGCGCGACGGAGGGCTTCCGCCAGGCCCCAGCCGCAGATGAAGGCTTCCACGCGGGCGATGATCGAGAAATCCGGGTCGGTCTGCGCATCTTTGCCGGCTTTGATCTTGCCGCAAAACTCATGCATGTCCGCCATGGGCTGGGCGCCGCCCTTGATGAAACTGTTGGTCTTGGGGAAGAGTTTGTCTTCAATGCAGACCGCGGCGATCCTGCGCTGCTCCAGTTTGCGGACAAGCCGCTGCATGTTGTTGAAGTTGCCGTAGCCTGTGTCGCCGTCGAGGAGAATCGGAATCGTGGCGGCGTCGGACATGAATTCCAGGTCTTCGAGCACCTGCGTCCAGCTGGCTTCGTTGTTGTCGCGCACGCCGAATTGGGCTGAGATCGACAGGCCGCTGGCCCAGATGCCTTTAAAGCCGGCTTCCTGCACGATCTTGGCGCTGAGGCCGTTGTGGGCTTCGCAGATGAACTCCACCTGATCCGACAGGAGGAGATTCCGGAACTGCCTGGTGGTGCTGATGCCTGGTGTCGAACTCATGGAATGTGTTCCTTCGGGGAGGAGCCGGGTTGCCGGGGCTCACATCAGGTTGGTGCGGAGAGGTTATCGCTATCGCCCCATCTTCGGATGCGGGGAGTCTACGGGAGCGCTCACGGGATTCCGTTCCTCTGAGCCTTCGAACCATCCCCCGATGAGCACGCCTTCTTCGAAATAGAGATAGCGGTGCTTCACATCCGAGGTGCTGATCCAATCCTCGAAAATCCATTCCTCCCGGCGGAGCCCGTCGGCGGTAAAGGTCGTGTTGATCGTCTGTGGCCCCCCCCAGGATTTGAGGACCTGGTCTTTCGTCATGCCGGCCATGACCCGTCGCTGCTCGATATGTTTGGAGAAGTCGGGATCCTGGAAATGGACGATCATCGGCCAGACGACCATCAAGAGAAAGGAGATGGCGAGGCAGGCGTAAATGATTTTGCGCACGTGGGGGCGGCGGATAAACGACGGTTCTTCATTGTCCGCGGGCAGCGTATCGATCGTTGTGGGGGTCTGTTCCATAGTCGTAATTGCTTCCTCTTTCAATGGTCGCATGCTAACAAGGGGTGTGTGGTGAGTCAAGCAAGGCCTGGCCGCTTCTTATGATATTTCAGCGAGATAGGCCGATCGGGCCGGCCGGGCGCGCATGGGTGAATCAGCCAAGCGAGGTGGACGATGGGACCACGAGTGTTGAGGGATCTCCCGACCGGCGTGCCGGCGGGCTGGACGGTGCTTATGATCTGCTGGTTGCTCGGTCTTGCGACGTTACCGGCTCACGCGGTGACGATCTACTCCTATATCGACGAGCAAGGCAATCCGCGTTATACCGATTCCCCCGACACCATTCCGGAGAGATACCGGGCCAGGGTTCAGATGCATGAACAGGCGAATCCGAGGGTTACCCCGCCGTCGAAATTCGAGTCAGTGAAACGGGCTGTGGTCGAGAAATCCCAGGGTGTCGGCGTGATTCAATTTTCCGGCCTCAGTCCCGGTCAGTCTCAGATTCTTACCTATGCGGGCGGGGCAGCCATCGCGTTGTTGATCATCATGTACCTCACCAAGAGCCCTATGATGCGCCTGCTGGCGCTGGGCCTGCTCATCGTCCTCGGGATCGGGACGCCGCTCTTCATGTACGTGAGCGGTGACGGTCCGGCGGACATCATGAAGCGGAAAGCCCTTGCTGCAAGCGAAGCCCAGCAGGATCGTCTCAAGCCGGCCGGCCAATAGCGGGATCAGCACAAATCCACCAGCACGGTAGAGGCTGGGTTAAGGATAAGGTTGAGGCCCTGAGGGGGAAGAGTAGGAATCACAATACTCTTGTCTCAGTCTTAGACTTGGCCTTGACCTCGGGTGACCGCCCCTATTCCGCGTATTTGGGCGTGGGGATCGGCTTGCGCTGAACAGGGGGTGGTGCGGATTGCGTGGCAAACTCGGGTGAGTAAGGATTCATGATCGGTTCATGGGTATGGCGCTGCCGCTGCTTCACAAGTTGCAGGCTCTGGGTGCCGATCTCCATGCGATCGACGGTGGCGCTGGTGGTCAGCCGGTCGGGAAGCCCTTGAAGGGAAAAGAGCTGAAAGGTCAGGGTCCAGTCGAGCTGCTCCTTGCCTTTTTCTCTGATCAGAAAGCGAGCCGCGGGAGAGGGGGCGCCCTGAAAGAGCAGGACCCAGATATTCGAGCGGAAGGCCGGAGAATCGGGTTCGGAAGACGGTTTGAATTCCGGCACCAGCGAGGGAACTTGCGCGATCGGCACAGGCGGTGAAAATTCGATGTCCACCAGACGCACAAACAACGGCCGGTTTTCGCTGGTGTCGTTGGGATCGACCGCGTAGCTGAACGAATAGCGGACGTCGATGTTATTCCGCTTGAAGGTGTAGACGTCTTCGCCGTTTTCCGGCGACACCAACTTGCTGAAATATTTCTGCCAGTCGGTGATGGGATAGTAGGTGAAGACCCGCAGGGCCGATTTCCTGTCCCGCACGGCTTGCGGCATGCCCATTCGCTCGTGCAGCTCTTTCTGCGTCAAGCCGAGGAAGCCGTCTTCAAAGTAGGGGGCGGCGGCGAGTCCATGGGGGAGGGCGAGAGCCGAGAGCAGCAGTCCCAGGCTGTACCAGAGTTGTCGGGTACGCAACGCCGTCCTCCTTGTCGTGCGGCCATCGTATCGGCGTGAGAGAAGGTCTGTCAAGAAAACGGGCTGTCGCCTTGCCGGTGGGAGGCCCATCCAGTATCATGGCCGCTCGGCAGGATGCTGAAAAAGTCCGCCAGCTTCGTTCTCGCCGCGCGTAGTGGCTCAACGTACCGAATCGTACGCCTCGCCTCTACGCTTGCGGCGGCCTCGCTGAACGGCCTTTCTGAGCGTCCTGCTTGCTTCATCTCATCAACATAATAGGGAAAGCATACGCCGTGACGAATTCTGTCTCTTCGGATATTGAACGTCTTCTCAAGGAACGAATCCTGGTCCTCGACGGCGCGATGGGCACCATGATCCAGCAGCGGAAGTTGGATGAGGCTGCCTTTCGTGGTGAGCGTTTCAAAGACTGGACAAAGGATCTGAAGGGGCATAACGACCTGCTGAATATCACCCGGCCCGGCATCATTGAAGACATTCACCGCCAGTATCTCGGAGCCGGCGCCGACATCGTCGAGACCAACACGTTCAACTCGCAAGCGATCTCGCTGGCGGACTACCAGATGGACTCGCTGGGTTATGAACTGTCGAAGGCCGGGGCGGAGTGCGCCAAGCGCGCCGTCGAGAAGGTCCAGGCGGCTCAGCCGGGCCGGCGCTGCTTCGTGGCCGGCGCGATCGGTCCGACGACGAAGACGTCGTCCATCTCAACGGACGTCAACAATCCGGCGGCGCGGGGGGCGACCTACGAAGAGCTGGTGGCGGCCTACCGCGACCAGGTGCGCGGGCTGTTGGATGGAGGCGTTGACCTGCTGCTGGTCGAGACGATCTTCGATACGTTGAACGCGAAGGCCGCGTTTTTTGCAATTCAGGAGTTGTTCGACGACGGGGCGCGCCGCGTGCCGATCATGGCCTCGGTCACCTTCATTCAAGCGGGGAGCAATCGAGGCGTGACGGGGCAGACCGTCGAGGCGTTCTGGAATTCCATTTCGCATGTGCCTCTCCTCAGCGTGGGGATGAATTGCGCGCTCGGGCCGAAAGAAATGCGCCCGTTGATCGATGAACTCTCCCGGATCGCGCCGGTCTATCTGAGCGCCCATCCGAATGCGGGACTGCCCAATCCGCTCCTGCCGACCGGATTCCCTGAAACGCCGGATACGCTTGCGCCCCAGTTGCGCGAGTGGGCCGACAACGGCTGGTTGAATATCGTGGGGGGCTGCTGCGGGACGACGCCGGCTCACATCAAGCTGATTGCCGAGGCCGTGCGCGGGTTGAAGCCTCGCGCGATTCCCACAGTCGAACCCTACACACGGTTGAGCGGTTTGGAAGCGGTGACGATCCGTCCTGATTCCAACTTTGTGAATGTCGGTGAACGGACGAACGTGACCGGTTCTCCCGCTTTTGCGAAACTGATCCTGGCCGGCGATTATGACGCCGCGCTGTCGGTGGCACGCCAGCAAGTGGAGGGGGGCGCCCAGATCATCGATATCAACATGGACGAGGGCATGCTGGACTCGAAGGCGGCGATGGAGAAGTTTCTCCGTCTCATCGCGTCGGAGCCGGATATTTGCAAAGTGCCCATCATGGTCGACAGTTCCAAATGGGAGGTGCTGGAGACGGGCCTCAGGAACATTCAAGGGAAGGCGATCGTCAACAGCATCAGCCTCAAGGAGGGCGAGGAGAAGTTTATCGCTCAGGCGAAGCTGGTCCGGCGTTACGGCGCCGCGGTGGTAGTCATGGCCTTCGACGAACAGGGGCAGGCCGACACGCTCGAGCGGAAGAAGGAGATCTGCGCGCGCTCCTACAGAATTCTGACGCAGCAGGTGGGCTTTCCACCGACCGATATTATCTTCGACCCCAATATCCTGACCGTGGCCACGGGGATCGAGGAGCATAATAACTACGCGGTGAACTTCATCGAGGCGACGCGCTGGATCAAGCAGAACCTGCCCGGCGCCAAAGTGAGCGGCGGCATCAGTAACATCTCCTTCTCGTTCCGCGGGAACAACGTGGTCCGAGAAGCGATGCACGCGGCGTTTCTGTATCACGCCATCAGGGCCGGGCTCGACATGGGCATCGTCAATGCCGGTCAGCTGGCGGTGTATGAGGAAATCCCTAAGGCCCTTCTGGAACTCGTGGAGGACGTGCTGCTGAATCGTCGCCCGGATGCCACGGAGCGTCTGGTGAACTTTGCCGAGACGGTCAAGCAGAAGGGCAAAGCGGCCGTGAAGGACGATGAGTGGCGGCAGGGGACGGTTGAAGAACGGCTTTCCCATGCGCTGGTGAAGGGCATCACGGACTATATCGATCAGGATACGGAAGAGGCGCGGCAAAAATACCCGAAGCCGCTCTCGGTGATCGAAGGGCCCTTAATGGCCGGAATGAACGTGGTCGGGGATCTGTTCGGCTCGGGCAAGATGTTTCTCCCGCAAGTCGTGAAAAGTGCGCGCGTCATGAAGAAGGCCGTGGCGTACCTGATGCCGTTCATGGAAGAAGAGAAAAAACGGACTGGCAGCTATCAGGCCCAGGGGAAAGTGTTGCTCGCGACCGTCAAAGGCGATGTCCACGATATCGGGAAGAACATCGTCGGCGTCGTGCTGGGCTGCAACAACTACGAGGTGATCGACCTGGGTGTGATGGTCCCCTGCGAAAAGATTCTCGCTACGGCGAAGGAGCAGAAGGTCGATATTGTCGGGCTGAGCGGCCTGATTACCCCCTCGCTGGATGAGATGGTGCATGTGGCCAGGGAGATGACGAGGGAAGGTTTCACGGTTCCGTTGTTGATCGGCGGCGCGACCACAAGCAAGGCGCACACGGCGGTGAAGATTGCGCCTTCCTATCATCCGTCCGTGATCCATGTGCTGGATGCCTCGCGGGCCGTGGGGGTGGTGGGCAGTCTTATCAGTTCCGACCAGAAGCCTGCGTTCGTGCAACAGGTCCGTGAGGACTATGAGCGGATGCGGCAGGCGCATCAGGACAAGGGTGCCAAAGCACTTCTGCCGATTGCCCAGGCGAGAGCTCACTGCTTGAAGACCGATTGGGCGACGGTGGATATTCCTACGCCCTCGTTTCTCGGTGTGCGAACGATCGGCGATCAACCGTTGAGCGACCTCGTGCCCTATATCGATTGGTCGCCGTTCTTTCATACCTGGGAGTTGAGGGGGCGCTATCCGGCGATCCTCGAGGATGCGACGGTCGGACCGAAAGCGCAGGAGCTGTTCGACGATGCGCGCCGGTTGCTGGACGAGATCATTCACGAGAAACTCCTGACCGCCAAAGGGGTCTATGGATTCTTCCCGGCGGCGAGCGTCGGTGACGATGTTGTGTTGTACACAGACGCCGCCCGGATGAAGGTGCTCACGACGATTCACACGCTGCGGCAACAATCGGAGAAGCCGCAGGGGCAGCCGAATCTGGCCCTGGCGGATTTTGTCGCGCCGAGAGAGTCGGGCCGGCAGGATCATCTCGGAGCCTTTGCGGTGACGGCGGGGATCGGTCTGGATGAGCTGTGCCGGCGGTTTGACCGGGATCACGATGACTACAATTCCATCATGGCGAAAGCCCTGGCCGACCGGTTGGCCGAAGCGTTCGCGGAATTTCTCCATAAGCAGGTGCGTGACGCCTGGGGATATGGCAAGCACGAAGCCTTGTCCACCGAAGATCTGATTCACGAAAAATATCGCGGCATCCGGCCCGCACCGGGGTACCCGGCCTGCCCCGATCATACCGAGAAGCGGTTGCTGTTCGATCTCTTGCATGTAGAGCGAGAGGCCGGCATCACGCTGACGGAAAGCTTTGCCATGTTGCCGGCCGCTGCGGTGAGCGGCTTCTATTTCGCCCACCCGGAAGCCAAGTATTTTGCGGTCGGGAAAATCGGGAAGGATCAAGTCGAGGACTACGCCCGCCGGAAGAACCTGCCTCTTGCCGCCATGGAGCGGTGGTTGTCGCCCAACTTGAATTACGAGCCGGCCGGCTGAGCCTGGCTGTTCCTGTCTGGTTCGGACGAGGGAAGGCCTGCCTGTGCTAGACGGCGGTGCTCAATGCCTCGTCGGTGACGGCGACATTCTGTAAGGCCTGGAGCATGGACCGATACCGCTTTTCCGCCCAACTGTTAAATGACTCGGCATCGACAAACACCAAATCCCAGGCTTTTACCGCGTCCAGCAACAGCAGATGCTGAGGATGATGCGGTCCGGGAAAGTAGATCACGAGTACAGCGGAGTTGCCGGTCAGGCTGATGTCGGTGAAGACATGGAGCTTGGCGGCTGCGGGCAGGCCGATTTCCCGTGAGGCGGCCTCGGCGATCGGCTGATAGAGGCGTTGCAGCAACTGGGAGGTGGCTTCATGGGGGGTTGACGGTATCAAGAGCCTCGGATTGGGTTTCTCGCCGAAGAGATTCTCGGTGAGGTAGGTCGCGGCTTCCCACGTCGGCATGACGCCGGAGGTGACCAGGGCCTCACATAAGTAGGCAATCCAGTTTCTGGCGGTGGAACGCGTGCGGACCGGGGCGGTGTTCTTTGCCATGAGAGGCAACCCTTTCTTCAACCTGGAGCGGGGGATGGGCCGCTGAAGGCGCTGAGACGAGTCTGCCGACAGCTGAAAAAAGTATATCGGTGAGGGGAGAGACGGTCAATGAATTGCGAAGATCCGGCTAGGCTGCCTCGGGCAGGTTCTGATTCGCGGTATCAGCGTAGTGATCATGGATGCGCCGCAGGTCCTCTTCAAGTGAGAGGAAGAGGTCGAGCAGTTCGGGGTCGAAGTGTGTGCCCCGCTCCTTCACCATCAGTTCCCGGGCATGTTCAAAGTCGAACGCCGGCTTATAGACGCGGGCGGTGGTGAGGGCGTCGAAATTGTCGGCGATCGCGGCGATACGGCCTTCGACGGGAATCTCCTCGCCCTTGAGCTTGCGAGGATAGCCGGTTCCGTCGTAGCGCTCATGATGGGTCCAGGCGATGGTCGCCGCGACTTTAAGCAGGTCGGAATCGGAGCCGGAGAGAATCTTGTAGCCGATCTCGGCATGCTGCGCGATCACATCGAACTCTTCGGCGGTGAACTTTCCCGGTTTGAGCAGCACATGGTCGGGGGTGCCGATTTTGCCGATGTCGTGCATGGGGCTGGCTGTGCGGATGAGATCGCACCGTTCGGGGGAAAGTCCGTGTCTTTTTGCGAGCAGCTCGCAGTAGTGGCTCATGCGGTGAATGTGCCTGGCGGTCGAGCTGTCCCGGAATTCGGCGGCGATGGCCAGCCGCTGGATGGTTTCTTCGCGGGACAGGCGCAGCTCTTTCTCGCGGCATTCGAGCCATTCAAGCGCCTGCTGGAGCGCCATCGTCCTGGTGTGTACGATGTCCTCAAGGTGTTCACGGTGGAGGCGATTCTCAATTTCCAGTTTGCGGCGTCGCAGGGCGTTGGCCACATCGATGAGGACTTCGTTCGATTCAAACGGCTTCACGATGTATCCGAAGGCGCCCATATCGAGCGCGGCGTTGGCCAGAACGGAACTGTCGAGCCCGGTGACCATGATGGCCGCGGTATGCGGACGTTCTTCCAGAATATTGCGAACCAGATCCATGCCGGATTCACCCGGCATGTTTACGTCGCACAGCATGAGGGCATAGGGTTCCTGGTCCAGCAACTGCCGGGCTTCACGCGCATCCGCCGCCAGGGTGACGGTGTATCCGTGTGTCTGGAGGAGGTAGCCGATGAGCCGTCGGATGGGTTCTTCGTCATCGACGACCAGAATCTTCCGGTTTTCAAGAAGGGCGTGCTGTGTGTTCCGTTCAAGTGATGTGGTCATGTTGATTCGGGGATTGTGTTCCGGGTGGAAATGGTTCTCGATCTGGGTACCTTATCGGTTTTCCCCGGCCACTCTTTAGCTTTGAATGAACAAAGAAGGCGGCTGCACCTTTTGTGCCATTTGATCTTTCTGTGCCCGTCATTGAGGGGCTGTAGATCTCCCGACAAGGCGCACGGCGTGCGTGCGAATTCACTGAAATGAAGCAGCGTTTCGTTGCGTGCTATAAGCGGAGATCTGGGTAGGTTTATTTCTGCGGTAAGCGATGCCGCCGTGCCCCGGCAGAAACTGCACGGAAATGGGGTCAGCGCCTGCCGTATTTGTACAGGAAACGAGGAGCGGAATCGCGATCTGTCGGGGGAGGAGAGAGAAAGGAACCCGAGCGTGCATCCGGAGACACCATGCCGGTTGGTTTGCGCTTTCCCGGATGCTCCACTATAATCGCACCCTCACTTTCTGCTGATGGGAGTCTGAGATGAGCGCAGTGGCTGGATTAGTCCGTTTTGACGGTCGGCGAAAAGACCAACATCGACCGGTAAAAGTCACCCGGAATTTTATTAAACATGCCGAGGGATCGGTCCTGATCGAAATGGGTGATACCAAGGTCATTTGCACCGCTTCGATCGAGGAGAAAGTGCCCCCGTTTCTGAAGGGAAAAGGGAGCGGATGGGTTACCGCAGAGTATTCGATGTTACCGCGCGCGACGCATGACCGTTCCCCGCGGGAAGCGGTGAAGGGGAAGCAGGGCGGGCGAACGCTGGAGATTCAGCGTCTCGTGGGGCGTGCGTTGCGCGCCGTTACGGACATGACTCAGATGGGGGAACGCAGTATCTGGGTCGATTGCGACGTGATTCAAGCCGATGGCGGGACCCGGACGGCCTCGATCACCGGGGCATTCATCGCCCTCGCCGACGCGTTTGCGGTTCTGAAGAAGAAAGACCTCATCAAGCGCATTCCCCTGACCGATTATCTGGCTGCGATCAGCGTCGGAAAAGTCGGGGGAGAGGTCATGGTCGATCTCGCCTACACCGAAGACTCGATGGCCGAAGTCGATATGAATCTGGTCATGACCGGCCGGGGCCGCTATGTGGAGGTGCAGGGCACCGCTGAGCGGACTCCCTTTGCCAAACAAGACATGGATGAATTCCTGGCCCTTGGCTGGCAGGCGATTCAGCGGCTGACCGCGATTCAAAAAGAATTGGTCGGCTCGCTGGACTAACGGGGTACCGGTGATCAAGGAATTGGTGCTCGCCACCAGAAATCGGCATAAGGGGGAAGAACTGGATGCCTTGCTCGGCGACCTGGGCATCCGCATTCGCACGCTGGCTGATTTCCCGGATGCGCCGGAAGTCGAAGAAGACGGGGAGACCTGCGAGGCCAACGCGATCAAGAAGGCCAGGGTGATTGCCAACGCCACAGGCCTTCCGGCGGTGGCTGATGATACAGGCCTGGAGGTCGACGCCCTGGGCGGCAGGCCCGGCGTGCATGCCGCGCGTTATGCCGGTGAGAATGCGACCTACGAGGACAACTGCCGGAAGCTGCTTCAGGAACTTGCCGGGGTGCCGCGCGACAAACGGACGGCCCGGTTCATCACAGTGGCGGCTATCGCGGTCCCGGGTGAGACGGTACAGGTCACTCGCGGAGTGCTGGATGGATCCATCACCGAGCAGGCCGCCGGGTCGCGCGGATTCGGATATGATCCGGTCTTCTACGTGCCGGAGGCCGGCGCGACGCTCGCGGAAATTACGCCTGAGCAGAAGAACCGGATCAGCCATCGAGCGAAGGCCTTTGTGCAAGCCAAGGCCATCTTGCGGTCGTTACAATCAGCGCCGATCGTCGGGGCGTAGCGCAGCCCGGTAGCGCGCCTGCTTTGGGAGCAGGATGTCGTAGGTTCAAATCCTATCGCCCCGACCAAATCCGGCTAGACTCGAGTGGGAGTTTCATAGTTTGTGGCAACGGGATATACACCGCCAGCGAGTGCGCCCGTAGCTCAGTCGGATAGAGCATCAGCCTTCTAAGCTGAGGGTCGCTGGTTCGATTCCAGCCGGGCGCACCACACGACGAATCGAGCATGGGTTGAATGCTGCGTCCTCGGGTTCTTGCCATCATTGCAGGTGCTCTTCTCCTTCTCTATAGCCTCATCGGGTTTCTTGCGGTCCCCTACATCATCACACAGTATGTGGTTCCCGCCCTGGCGGAGACGATTCACCACCCCATCCTGGTGAAGGACGTCGCGCTCAATCCGTTTACCTTATCGCTGACCATCGACGGGCTGGAGATTCGCGAGCCGGACCAGACGCCTCTCCTCGGGTTTGAGCAGCTCTTTGTCAATGTCCGGGCGAAGACGCTCTTCTTAGGATCACATGCCTTCGAGGAGATCCGCCTGGTGATGCCGTTTGTCTCGATGAAGGTGCTGCCTGACGGCAGGATGAATCTCCTCGCCCTTGTGCCGCCGCCGGACCAAGACGCCGCTGCGGCGAGCGGGAACAGTGAGCCTCCGAATGGAAAGGAATCAGTCCCGCTGGAAATCGGGTTACTGACGATCGAGCGGGGTATTGTCGACTTTCGAGACGAGTCCAAGCGGAAGCCCTTCGAAATGAGTATCGTGCCGGTTCAGATCTCGCTCCGCAATTTCACGACGGTGCAGGGGGGCGAAAATGCCTATGCTTTCACGGCTGAAATCGGGAAAGGGGAATCACTTGCCTGGGAAGGGCGCGTGTCTCTGGAGCCGCTGGAGTCGGACGGGAAGCTCAGTCTTAGCGGCGTGAATCTGAAGGCGCTGTATGAATATGTGCGGGACCGTGTCGGGTTCGAGGTGAATCGGGGGCAGCTGTCGGTGGGGGGGCAGTACCATTTCGATCTGAAGGGTGCGGCTCCGAACGTCGTCGTCAAGGACGGGACCCTGTCGATCCTCGATCTGGCCATTGGAGAGAAGGGCTCTGAGGCGCCGGTCATCACGATTCCGTCCTTCTCAATCGACGGGATCAATGTGGATCTGCTCAAGAGGCAGGCCGCAGCCGCCCATGTGCATTCAGCCGGTGGGCGGTTTGAGGCCTGGATTAATCCCGGCGGTGTCTTGAATTACCAGCAGTTGTTCACACCACCGGGAGAACCGGAGGCGCCGGTCGGGAAGCGGAAGGCGGACGCGGCCGTGGCGGCTCAGCCGGACAGGCCATGGGCTGTCGAGGTCAAAGAGGTGACGCTGAATAATTACCGGGCGATGTTCGAGGATCGAACTCTGGAGCGACCCAGCCATCTGGAGATCGAAGGGCTCGACCTGACGGTGAGGGGGGTGAGGCTCCCTTTGCGGGAAGCGCTCGGAGTGGAGGTGGCCTTCAAGCTGAATCAAACGGGCCAGGTAGGAGCGAAGGGCTCCGTTCTCGTCGAACCATTGACGGCCGATCTCGATCTCAGCTTGAAGGAGATCGGGTTGCGTCACTTCCAGCCCTATCTCGACCCCTTCGTTGAGGTCGATATCCGGGACGGGGTTTTGGATCTTGGCGGAAAGCTGCATGTTGCGAAGGAGCATGGCCGCAGTCCGCTCCTGAGTTTTCAGGGCAATATTGCGGTCAACCGTGTATCAATCACGGATCGGAAGGATTTCGATGAGGTCGTCTCGTGGAGACGGTTGGCCTTGAACCGTGTGGCGCTGGAAGTCGAGCCGACTTCGGTGAAGGTCGGAGAAGTCGTGCTGCAGGAGCCGGCCGTTTCGTTGGTGGTGCAACGGGACGGTACGTTGAATCTGGCTCAACTTACCAGGCAGCCTCCTGCGGGGGGGCCTCCACAGCCGGTTAAGAAATCTCCGGAGAAGCCGGCCAAGCCGGCGACGGCCAACATCGAGATCGTGAAGTTGCTCAAAGGGTCGGCGAGATTCCGGGATCTGTCCATCGAGCCGATGGGGAAGGCCGACATCACGGAGCTGACCGGAACGATCAAGGGACTCTCGTCGCGCGAGTTGGCAAAGGCCGATGTCGCATTGACCGGGAAGGTGGACCGGGTGGCGCCGCTCCGTATCTCAGGGCAAATCAACCCGCTCAGCGAAGAGGTCTATACCGACCTGTCGCTCAAGTTCGAGAACGTCGATCTCTCAGTGGCTTCGCCCTATGTCCGGAAATATACCGGTCACCCGATTACGAAAGGAAAATTGTTTCTCGATCTCGTCTATCGGGTTGGAAAACAAGAGTTGGCGGGGGAGAACAAGGTTGTAATCGATCAACTGACCCTGGGCGACAAGACCGATAGTCCCGATGCGCTCTCATTACCGGTGGCCTTCGCGGTAGCGCTTCTCAAGGACCGGACCGGGAAGATCGACCTCGATCTCCCGGTGCGCGGCAACCTGGACGATCCGGATTTCAAATACGGTCGTGTGCTGTTGAACGTGCTCCTCAACCTTTTGGGAAAAGCGGCAACGTCTCCGCTGTCCCTGGTCGGGGCCTTAATCGGGGGGAGCGGGGAGGAACTCAGTTTTGTGGAGTTTCCGGCGGGACGCAGTGAACTGGCAGAGGCGGAGGTCAAGAAACTCACCCTGTTGGCCACCGTGCTGACGGAACGGCCGGGGCTGTCGCTGGATGTCGGCGGAGTGGCCGACAGGAAGCTGGATGCCCGTGCCATCGCGGAAGAGAAGTTTCGTGAGAAATTGCGCCGGCTCAAACAGGAAGAGTCCGGCAAGCCCGCTCGACAAGACACGCTTGATGGACCGCTCTCAGTCGAAGAGGAAACACGGTTGATCGCGATATGGTTTGCCAGGGAGGTTCTTACGGGGAACTCATCCGAGAAGCCGGCGCTGTCGGCGGCGGATATGAAAGACCGCTTGCTGGGAACCATAGTCGTTGAAGAGGCAGCCTTGCGCCTGCTGGCCCAGGAACGAGCCCAACGGATTCGAGAATGGCTGACTCAGCAAGGCCAAATTGAGGAAACGCGAATTTATCTCGTCGAAGCCGCTGTCGCAGAGGGGACCGGGGCCACAGTGCCGACCGACCTCAAAATAACCGCGCATTAGTGTCGCCGTGCAGAGGTTGGTGCCTGAGCCTGCCACGAGGAGGATCCGGATAAAACTACAGTGCTTCAGGATTTCCTGTGGGTCTGTGAGCAGGGTGCCCGTTTGGATTGACGCGAGTATGCCCGGGCGGCCCCTCCTTTGTCAGGAGGGGGGAGGGGCGGTCGGTGGTCTGGATCCTTGCCGGGAGTTCATCCCGACATGGGAAGAGGGAGGGCTTGCACTCCAAGGCGGGAAGTCAGTAAGTTAGGAATCATTTTTGCGACGATCAAGTGGGGGAAGACCCCGTGGTTATCATCGAAAGGAGTTCAACATGGCACTGCGTTTGGGGGATGAGGCGCCGAACTTTACGGCGGAGACGACAGAAGGCACGATCAATTTTCACGAGTGGCTCGGCGGCGGGTGGGGCATTCTCTTCTCCCATCCGAAGGACTATACGCCGGTCTGTACGACTGAACTCGGGACGGTGGCCAAGATTACCCCGGAGTTCAAGAAGCGGGGTGTCAAAGTCATTGCGGTCAGCGTGGATCCGCTGGATTCCCATAAGGGCTGGATCAACGATATCAATGAGACGCAGCACACGACGATGAACTATCCGATCATCGCCGATCCGGATAAGACCGTTGCGACGCTCTATGACATGATCCATCCGAACGCGATCGATAACATGACAGTCCGGTCGGTTTTCATTATCGGACCGGACAAAAAGATCAAGTTGACCTTGACGTATCCTGCCTCATGTGGCCGGAACTTTGATGAATTGCTCAGGGTCATCGATTCGTTGCAATTGACCTCGAAGTTCAAAGTCGCCACACCGGCCAACTGGAAAGACGGCGAGGATTGCATCATTACACCGGCCGTGAACGATGCCGAAGCCAAGACGCTGTTCCCCAAGGGCTTCAAGACGGTGAAGCCCTATCTCCGGTACACGCCGCAGCCGAATAAGTAGTTCAACAGCAAGAGTGCGTTGAGGGCGGGAGGGGCTGAGGCCTCTTCCGCCCTCGTCGTTTGGAGAGGGGATTAGACAAGCAGCAAGCCGGTGGCGCGAACCTTTTTCCAGGCGGGAGAACGGAGGAATTGCTCAAACTCCTTCGGGGGGCCTGGAAATGCGGCGCCCGCCTCCCTGAGGAGGGGGTAGGGATGCGACCGGTCGGCGCGGGGGGTGGACTGCAGAATGAGATCGTTCAGCCACTGAGCCTGCTGCGGAGTCACGGTAATCGCCCGGTCGCTGGCGTGTGCCGGCAGAATGAGCCTGATTCTTTTCCCGGCAGGTTCGCAGACCGGTTGACCGCCGAGCCATACGACTCGGCGTTCCGCCTGAGGATGATCTTTCACCAGCCGGTCTTTGAGGAGACGCCGGATCCAGGCGGCGGAGACGCGTGGTTTTGGCACAGGTTGGTCGAACCATCGGCGGACATCGAGGGTGAGCCCTCGTCCTTCGAGATAATTGAGCATCGACCGCCGGAGTCCTTCGCCGACCCACTCCGGTGTGTTGCTGCGGCGATCCCGGTGCAGGAGATCGTTTTCTGCAAATCCCTCAAACGCCGGACCAACGATGCGTAATCCATGGGCCGCCGGATCCAGTCCGATCGGACTGTGAGCGGTGGCGGTGAAGCGGTGCCAGAAAGCCGATTGAATGAGATCCGCCGCCACCAATTGCCGGACCCGCTCCAACGAGTCCACCGTTTCCTGGACCGTCTCGGAGGGGCAGCCGTACATCAGGTAGGCATGGATGAGAATGCCTGCGTCTTTGAAGGCCGCGGCCACGAGCGCGGTCTGATCGACGGTAATCCCTTTCTTGATCTTCTCCAGCAGGCGATCCGAAGCCGCTTCAAGACCTGCCGTGACGGCGATGCAACCGGATGCGGCCAGCAGGCGGCACAAGTCTGGGGAGAAGGCCTCCTCAAAGCGGATATTGCCCCACCATGAAATCGTCAGTCCCCGTTCCAGCAGCGCCAGGGCCAGCGCTTTCAGGGCGGCGGGAGGCGCGGCCTCATCGACAAAGTGAAACCCCCGGCAGCCCGTTTCGGCGATCAATTGCTCGATCTGCCGGATGAGCCGGTCGGTCGGCGTCATCTCATAGCGGCTGATGTAGTTCAACCCCACGTCGCAAAACGTGCATTGTTTCCAGTAGCAGCCGTGGGCCACCGTCAATTTGTTCCAATGGCCTTCCGACCAGAGCCGATGCATGGGGTTGATGCTGTCCAGGATCGAAAGATACCGGTCCAGCGCCAACCCGCTGTAAGTCGGGCAGCCGGTCTCTCCCATGCGGAAATCCAGGCCGGATGCGTCATCCGCAAAGACCACCTGTCCCTTCTCGCGATAGAAGGTCCGGCAAAGTTGCCTGCGCGGTCTCTTTCCCGCCAGATGTTCGACCAACGACAGCAGCGGCAGCTCGCCATCGTCGAGGGTGATGTAGTCGACATAGTCGAACACGCGGGGATCGGAAACCCGCCGCAGCTCGGTGTTGGCATAGCCCCCGCCGAGGGTGACGGCAATATCCGGCCGATGAGCCTTGATTGCCTGCGCGACCCGAAAGGCCCCGTAGACGTTCCCCGGAAACGGTACGGTCAGACCGATCAGTGACGGCTTGATGCGCTCGACGTGGCTCCAGAGGGCATCAAGCATGAACTGGTCGGTCAGGCTGGGTGAGGCGGACAGCGCATCGATGATCGTGTCGAATGATGAGGCGGACCGGGCGATGTGCTCCGCATAACGGCTCAAGGCGAATTGCGGAGAGACGGTTGCCTGAACGAGGTCGGCAAGGTCTTCGAGAAAAAACGTGGCGAACTGTTTGGCGCGATCCAGCTCCGACAGGCCCCGGGACAGCGAGGCTGTTCCGGTTCGGCCGGCAAACCGGGGACCTTGCGGCAGGACACCGGGACGGGCGAGGAGCGGGCCAAGTGAGGGGTTCCGCCCTTGCAAGAATTCAATGACCGGGTCGACGGCCGTCACGTAGGCCTGCTCAAGGGCCAGCATCTGTTGCGCTTCTCCGGGGAGGTCGCTCCTCTGCCGGCGGATGGCGTCGAAAACCCGGGTAAGACCTGCCCGGCTGAAGAGCCTGAGGACCATCTCAATGCCCAGATCGGCCTGCTCGCAGGGGATCTGACGCGACCGCAGAAAACCCGTCAGATAGGCGGTGGCAGGATAGGGCGTATTCAGTTGCGTGAGCGGGGGAGTCAGGAGCAGAACCTGCGGCTGAGTCATGGATGTCACATAGCATAGTGGCGAAAGGGATTGCTATGTAGGCTCTCCGGAAGAAGAGGGCTTCTCCCGGCCCGACGACCTCCGGGCGTCTCAGATGCCGCCGGGGCTGTCACCGGCTGTGTTCAGCCTGAGCGGTTCGCTTCGAAGCCGCGTCGGACGACGCTCCGGCCGACCGGTCAGGGATGGAGCAGAATGAGAAATACCGGACTAGCGGGCGAGGTGTTCGAGAGTGGTCAGAAATCGTTCGCAGGCAGCGGTGACGCCGGCGGGATCGAGGCGGACCCGGCTCCCGAGCACAAAGACGACGTCACGTCCGAAGATGTCCAGCATCTCCGCGATCCGGCCTTCGTTCATCCGCCCCGCGGCAGTAGGAAAAATCGGCTCCAACGTGCTCCATGGTTCGCGGCAGGCCGAGGCGATGTCCCGACAGTCCGCCCGCGAGACCGGAAACCCTGATCCACAGGCGGGGAAGATGCTGATATCGGCTCCGATGAGGCGCGGGAGTTGGCCGTACAGGACGCGCGGCGAAAGCCCGCTGTCGGGATGAGCCGCATAGGTGCCGAGAAAGGCGGGGTGCGCCAGAATCGGGCCGGCACGTTCCGCCCTGTTGGTCCATTCATGGACGGTTGCGTACCCGATCAGTCCGGGAGAGAGGAGAAAACCGTCGACTCCCGCCTGCCCGGCGAACCGTATCTGCGCCGAGACCTCATGCGGCGATCCGGCGACATGAGGCACATATAAACAGCGGCGCCCCGTTGAGCGCGTCGCGGACCGGACGGCCTCGAGGCAGCGTGACACCCGTTCTTCAAAGGGACAAAAGGAATGGTCGCCAAGTCCCTGGTCTTCCTTGATGAGATCCACGCCGGCTCGTGCGAACTCGGAGGCGAGGGCGGCCAGGGCCTGCGGCGAGAGTCCGAGCGGTTTCAGCACTGCACAGACGAGGGGGCGGCGCGCGATTGCCAGCAGACGACGAATTCCGGCGATGCCGTAGCGTGGACCGGGCCAGCCCTCGGGAAGGCGGGATGGCAGGTGGAGATCCATGACCCGGATGCCCGGTGTCAGGCTGGCGGTCCCGAAGAGGGTGTGGAGAAGTTGCGGGATCGAGCGGCCGAAGAGGTCCATGGAGAAACTGATGCGGGCGGTGGCGGTGTCATGGCCGTGATCGGAGTAATCTTCAAGCCGTCCAAGCAGGTCTGCCGGAATAGGACAGGATGCAAGGAGTGCGGCGGGCGCTTCAATGGTCTGGTCCGCGCAGAGACGCTCAGCGGTGATCCGGGTCTGGCCGCCTGCACCATGCAGCCGGTAGGTGACCGAAAAACGGCTGCCTGACAAATCGGTGGGCATGGCTCAACGTGACGGGTGATGTTGTATCGAGGCCGGCGGCAGCCCGGTACACGAATGCCGCAGATCCTAACCGAGATCACGTGAAAGAACCAGCCGGCCGCCACCTTTTTCTCCATCACGGTCTTATCGCGGCCACAGGAAGAGACCTAAAGTGGTTCGGAGGAAGGAGAACATGCCGGATAGAGCGCTCAGCGCGCCAGTGCGTCGCGCGCTCCGGTTGACGATGACAAGGAAATCAAGAATGACGAAGATTCACAAGTCATGGATGGACGTTCCGCTCCCTCTTCCGCTAGGGTACGCGGGACAGAGCGACGATCCTCGTTGGAGAGGCAGATGAGTGAGGCACAGGCACAGCGGGTGGTGCTCTACAGCGATTTCAATTGTCCCTTCTGCTATGCGATGCACGAGCAGCTGCGGGAATCGGGGTTAGGCGAGCGCGTGGAGTGGCGGGGGGGGGCAACATGCCCCGCATTTGCCGGTCCCGATGGCCGCATGGAATGGCGCGCTGGCCGCTGAACTCCGCCATGAAGTGGCCATGGTCGGACGGCTGGCGCCGGCCCTGCCTATTGCGGTGCCTCGCGGGAAACCGAATACCCGGGCGGCGATTTTCACGGCGGCTCGTGTCCTCTCCCGCGATCCACGGCAGGGGGAAGAGCTGGTGCGCGCGTTGTATGTCGCCTTCTGGAGAGACGGGGTTGATCTTTCTGATCCTGCCCTGCTCGGGAATTTCGCCGGCGTGACCGAAGAGGATGTGCTGAGCGCGCCTGAGGAGATGGCGCAGTCCGTCGAGCAATGGGATGATGAGTGGCGGCAGACGGGGCAGTGCGGCGTTCCGTTGCTGGTCGGCCCGGAGGGCGAGCAGCTCGTCGGCTTCGTCCGGGCGCCGGAGGTGGTGCGATTTATCCGGCAAACCTGATTCAAGACTATCCGGTAGCCGTTGTCGTGAGGTCATGTTGGTACTCGCGGCTCTGTCGATCAGAACCGGAAGCCGGTCTGTCGTCGACGGGCTGTCCCCGCAATCGGAACATGGTAGGGTAGGTCCATGGCGCGCAGGTCTCCTCATGACAGTGAAGTGTCCGACGACGATCCGGAACGGCAGGCGTTGCGGTCGGCGGCTGAACTGTTGGCCAGGGTGCTGGATTCGGCGATTGCGATCCCGGGGACACAGATCCGGATC
This sequence comes from Nitrospira sp. NS4, assembly GCF_049546785.1. Lineage (NCBI taxonomy): Bacteria > Pseudomonadati > Nitrospirota > Nitrospiria > Nitrospirales > Nitrospiraceae > Nitrospira > Nitrospira sp. NS4. Next base: position 41,743 of record NZ_JBMWAN010000006.1, read on the forward strand.
GGGCTGGATCCGCTCTTCGGTCTGGTTCCCGGGATCGGGGATGCGTTTGCCAGCGCCGTGGGGTCGGTCATTCTGCTCATCGCCGCCCGCCTCCGGGTGCCGAAAATCGTCCTGGTGCGCATGGGGATGAACCTGCTCATCAACGGGGTCGTGGGCATGATTCCGTTCGCGGGGGATGCCTTCTCCGTCTGGTTCCAGAGCAACCGTCTGAATGCGCGGCTTCTGGCGGAATGTGCCGGGCCCGCGACGGCCCGATCGACCGCGGGGGATTGGCTGGCAGTGGGGGCTGTCCTGCTCGTCTGTCTCAGTACGGTGATCGGAGCGATGGTCTTGGTCTTGTGGCTCGCAGGCCGGATCGGGCAGCTCATTCAGTAGGTCTGTGGCGGTCGGTCTGCAGGAGTCTGTCTGAAGCCCGCGGCCCGACCGGTCGGTGTTCCGGAGAAGGCAGGATGAAGACGGATCCTTATCCCGCCCGGCGATCCTTAAACGTCAGTTCCGCAATCGCCGATTTATCCAGCTCGCCTTTTCCGCTTGCGACCAACCGTTGATACTGCTGTAACGTTGCTTCCGCCAGGGGCAGGCGGAGGCCGGCGGCCCGGCCCAGGGCCACCGCGATGCCGGAGTCTTTCGCGGCGTGGGCGGCGGAAAAGTAACAGTCGTGCGCGCGCTGCTGCATATCCTCCCCATCCGTTTCCAGGACTCGCGAGGCCGCTCCTGTCTGGCTGAACACCTCGCGCAGCATGGTGAGGTCGAGTCCCAGCGCCGCGCCCAGCCCGAGCCCTTCGGCCAGGGCCGCCGTGTTGCAGTTCATGACCATATTCACGAGCGCTTTCACTTGCGCCGCGGTTCCGGCCGGACCGATGTAGCGCACGGTCTTGCTCATTGCATCGAGAATCGGCCGCGCCCGCGAAAAAACCTCGGGTTTTCCCCCGCACATGAGGTAGAGCGTTCCCTGGCGCGCCTGAGGAATGCTGCCGGCCATGCAGGCTTCCAATGAAACCCCGCCGCGTGCCTCCACCAATTCCTCAATCTCTCGATGAATGGCCGGGGAGAGGGTGGCGCAGTTGATGAAGAGACGGCCCTGGGCGTGCGCGAGCAGGCCGGCCTGGTCGTCGATCTCATAGATCTGTTCCATGGCCGCATCGTCCGTCACGACCGTGACGACGATCTTCGACGCTTCGGCCACGGCCGCCGGATGCGGGGCTGCCTTGCAGGAAAGTTCGGCCGCCAGCGCGGTCGCCGCGGGAACGTGGCGATCGTAGACGGCCTACAGGACGAAACCGAGTTCGTGGAGGCGCCGCGCCATATTGGCGCCCATCCGTCCCGCGCCGATAAATCCGATGGGTTCGGAAGTCTGAGTCATGACATGCGTCTCCGTCTGACAGGCATGAGCCAAAGAATGTCCTGATGATTACAGTTGCGGGGATCGCGACTGTGGAGAGAGAACCTTTGTCCAGCGGACATTCGTCTTCCCGTCGCTGGTGGTGAATTCGCCTTCATGGAATGTCACGATGTCGAGAGTCCGCTGCTCCTTCTGCTCCGGTTGAAGCCGGGGGATGCCGGCTTTAGTCTCGATGGTTCCGCCCATCGTGTCCAGGATCAGGAGATCCGCCGCCGCGGAGGGCTTAATCGACCAGACAAACGCCGCCGTGCCTCCGGCGTAGGTGCCGGTCCCTTCCCAGCGACCGACGAGCGTGGGATCGACGGTCTTCAGTTGAAAGACGGGTACGCTGGTCGCCTCGTGCCGGAGTTTCCAGAGTTCTGCGGGAATCTGTGCAGGATTCTGCTTTGGTTTCAGCCTGGTCCAGGTAGCGTGGAGGCTGCCTGTGCTGGAAAACGATTGCGGGCTGTCCGTGAGATAGGTGCCTTTCCAGGCCAGGCCCTTGAACGTATTCGACCGTTCGAGCGACCAGCGTCCGGCTTCGGCATTCACGACGCCGTCGAATTGCATCATCGAGGACAGCGACCAGGCGCGATCCGGTTGAATGACGAGAAGCAGTTCCTGCTTGATCGTGCCCTGCGACGAGTGCGCGTGCCAGGTGCCCGCCAGCTCGCTCAGGTTGACCGGGGCGGATCTGGTCGGTCCGGTGGAGGTACCCGGCGGGGCGGGACCCGTCCGGGTCATCGTCACCGGGCTCGCGTGCGAAGCAGCGGCCGGGGGCATGGAGGAATCAGTCGAGGCGGAACGTGAGGGATCGGACGACGGAGCGGGTGGTTCCGCAGCCAGCAGAACCGGAGTTCCATAGCGGGATGCGGCGGTCTTGCCCAGCAGCGTGACAGAGTCCGGGAGATCCTTCTGAGTCATGGAAGAGACCATCACCGTCACCAGCGCCTGTCCACGGATAAAACTCAGACGAGCCAGGGCGGGCGGGGAATAGACCCTCACCGCTCCGTCGGCCAGGCCGGGAATGAGGTCGCTGTCCCGCCGGAGCCGTTCCTTGTTGAACCAGGTGCGCCGGTCCTTCCCCGGCCTTTCATCGACCTGCACCGTGACGGCGTTTGAATTGTTGCGGCGGGCTTTAAAGACGCAGGTGTTCGGATCAGCGAGAGTTCCCGCCTGGACCCGCTCGCCCAGTGCCCGTTCCGCTTCTGCCGCGGTAATCAATGAACAGGGATCGGTCTGGGCAGAGGGCATGGTAGACCCCTCGCCGCAGGAAAGCAGCATGGCAGTCAAGGGAGCAAGCGCCCACAGACGGAGAGCTCGACAGGGCATTGATATAACTCCAGAATGAATCAAAAGCGATTGTACAGAGATCGAGAGGGCAGTGCTACCCATCATTCAGGGGAGCGGACTCATACCACGAACGGGTGAAGATGAATTCGGACGCAGAGCGTCGAGTCGTCGTGATGCAATCAGCTTGCGACGAACTTAAGCGACACGCCGTTGATGCAATAGCGGAGGCCGGTCGGTTTGGGGCCGTCCTCGAAGACGTGGCCCTGGTGGCCGCCGCAACGGGCACAGTGGACCTCGGTACGGGTCATGAAGAATTTCGAGTCGGTGCGCGTCTCAATGACTTTCGGATCGATCGGCTGCCAGAAGCTGGGCCAGCCTGTGCCGCTGTCGAATTTGTGCTCGGACGAAAACAACGGCAGGTCGCATCCGGCACAGTGGTAGATGCCGGCCAGGTGATTCTCATGGAGCGGGCTGGTAAACGCGCGCTCCGTATCTTCGTGCCGCAACACCCGATAGGCGAGGGGGGATAGCTGCTTCTTCCATTCCTCGTCCGTCTTCGTGATCTTCACAATCGCGCCGATATCGATTTGAGGAGGCATGGCGTATCTCCTTCAGAGTGCGGGGGGTGAATGACTGCTCAGTCGGATCGCACGGCCAATCCTTACATAAGCCCTTACGGAAGGGCAAGGCGAGAAGGGGAGGAAGGGTGGGAGTAGATAGCTGAACGGGATCCTGTGATGAAAAGAAGGGACCGCGAGTCGTATCCCGCAAGCCGGGAACAATCATTGTTCGCGAACGCCGAACGCTGGACCATCACGCATAGTAAAACAGTGAGTAGAAAAATCCCGCGCCCCTTATCCTGATCAACAAAACAGGGGGTGTGAGCCAGGTTGGATGCAACCCTTCGCTCGAAGAGATGATGGGTGGAGTCTTCGAGCTACGCTCACAGCCCCTAGTTATCCAATAGCCATCAACTATCCGTCGTCAAGAATGAGTTCGGGAGAGGATAATCGTGCGGGGCCCGTTGACGGTGTGACCATAAAAAACGGCCCGCCCTTATGTGGATCACCGGGTCTGTCGACCAGCCGGGATCAGGTTCGGCAACCCTTCAGTCGCTTAAGGCGATGTTGCCCCGCGCCGTGGTCATCGGGCTCGCATCGACGGCCGTGCCTACTGGCACCGAGCGACACTAGCGCGTACCTTGAACCATAACCCCGCCACTGAAACAGAAACGGTGCCCTTGTGCACGCTGGCAGCATAAGGGCGAGTCAAACACTTTAAAAGGCTGCTGACCTTCAGCAAGCGACCAACACCTCCTCTCACTTTGTAGTTAGTCACGATGCCCGGCAAATCAAGTACGCTTCATATGGGTTGCAAAAACACCACTACCAGCGGTTGAGGAGCCGTAAATGAATAGGGATTCAAAAAAACCGGAGCGGAAGCAGGTTCAGAGAGATTTGTGTTGTTTGTGGAGATCTCGGAGGGGTTTTAGGCTTCCCACCCGTCGGTGGGCCTGCTCACCGCCCCTACACCCGACCTCGATATCATTGAGTGTTCCTCTCACCAACCTCCGCTCAGTTATTAGATAACGTTCTTTTGTCCCGGATCAAGGAGGGTAGCCGGGAGGGACCAATCGTGACGGTTGTGGTTGGGCGGCCGAACGGCGCATCGCAAGCCGGTAAGTCCAACGTCCCTCATAAGAGCAGCGGGCTTCCAGGTTGCAGGAGGAACAGCGCAGAAGCAACCGGGCCAGACCGTACTCTGTCGAATTGGTGCCAGGACCAAAACAGCGGCAGATACCGGCCAGGTGATTCTCATGCAGTGGACTGTAAACGCATCCTCCGTATCTTCATGCCGCGACACCCGATAGGCCAGAGGGTCTGGCTGCTTCTTCCCTTCCTCATCCATCTTCGTGACGTTCACCATCGCTCCCATATCAATGTGAGGACGCCTGAAGTATCTCCTGGAGAGTGCAGGGGGGAATGACTGATCAGTCGAATCGCACGCGCAATCGTTACGTAAGCCCTGTCGGAATGGCAAGGCGAGGGGATGGGGGACGATTGAGGAAAATGTGAGCTGATGACTGCCGGCGAATGGCAGGAGTCTGTGGCGCATCTCCCCAGTCGGGATGAACGCTGATTGCCCGATATAAATGAGGATGTGCAGGCCGTCCTGAAAGGCGTTAGCGTTACTGTTGTTCCAGCAGTTCGTATGGCGTGGTGCGATCTTGGTTCCTGGAAGGCCGATCGGGAGCGGTCTCATAGGCTGCTTTATTCGAATAGTGAATGAAGCGCGGCACGTCGGGAATGGAAATGCGAGAGGGGTTCCGGATGATCAAGGTTTCTGTTTCGATTTCGGTCATCGCCCGGCTGATCGACTCCGGGGCGGCGCCGACGATATCGGCCAGCAGTTGGCGAGTGATAGGAGATTCGAAGTGGGCTTCCCGTGACTGATGCTGCCCCGTGGCTTCCAGTAATTCACGGAAGGCGCTCACGAGGCGTGATTTGACGTTGGTGGTCAAGTGCGCGATGTGACGTCGCCGGATCACCTCCATCCTGCGGGCCAGGTGTGCGGTCATGAGCCTGGAGATTGCCGGATCTTCCGTGAAGAGGCGGCGGAGATCGTCTTTTCCTATGAAGATAATGGTGCTCTCGGTCAAGGTTCTGGCTGAGAGGGAGTAGGTCGGACGGGCGAGAACCCAATCCTCCAGATTCATGATGACGCCCCGCCCCTCCAGATAGAGGACGGTCTCCCGGTGATCCGCCCGCTCGGCCGAGATCGCGACACACCCGTCGCGGATAATGTGAATGCCGACCTGAGGCTCGTGTTGTCTGATGACCCATGTGGCGGTCGAATAGGCGCTGACCCGAATGTCCAATGATCGTTGATCCTGGAGATGCTGAAATAGCGGTCGCGTGAGACACCGGTCCGGGGAAGGGCAGGTATCGCAGAGGGCCGTCGTAGGTGCTTGTCCCAAATCTTGTACGCGCACGATTCACCTCGGTAGATATTGAGAGGGCATGGTAACAGAACGGCATTAGCACTCCAAATAGAATTAGGTCGTATTCCGTACTGTCCGTTTGGCCCTGCGCGTAAGTGTACATCGTGCCAAAATATGGCGTATGCATGCGGTTGATAGCGCACTGGAGAATGCTTCCGCTCATGCGCTTGCGTGACTTAGGTCACGGCATGGTGTGAGCAGAGTCGAGTCCTTGAATGATTCTTTCCTTCTGAAATCTCCTCCATCAATCTCCTCCGTTTCATCAGACACGGAAACCGCTGAAGTTCCATCACCTTAGGGTTTTACCTTACTGATGGAAAAGAACTGTCCAGTCGTCTGTACATGCATCGGGTTGCATCATGGCATGTGGCGTGCAGAGTCAATGACCAGTCGGCACGTTAGGAAGGCGACGTTTCTGAGCAAGCCGGCTCGCTTCATGAGGTTGTCGGATTGGCTGCAACACAACGCAGGGAGAGGACTGACAGTATGGACCGGTGGCAATGGAAGAGGTTGGTGTAATGGAATCACTTTATATTGCAACTGAGGGAGTGGCCGAGTCGGAAGTGATGCTGCTTTCGATGATTCTGTCCTTCGGCAGTGATCAACTGACGCGAAACTGGAGGGTCAATACCGGCGGAGACGCTGCGGCTGCGGTTATCTATGATGTGACAAACCCCCGTGCCAGGCTGGCCTGGGAGCGGAATCAGGCTCTCACGCATCCTGTGCCCGTTGCTCTCTCAGAAGAGCCGATTCCCGGTGCGCAATGGGTCCTTGAGAGGCCCATCAGGACTCACAAGGTCATTCCCTTTCTCAATGACTTGTCGGTGCGCATGGCGCAGGCGCCGCCTCCTGCTGCGGCAGAACCTGTCGTCCATCGTCCTCAGAGCGACCCGTTCAGCAATTTGAAAACCCGGCTGAGGAGTGTGGCCTCTCAGCGGCTTGCCGGGACCCCCGATCTCCGGGAGGTGAAAGTGATCATTGCCGGCAGTGTGGCGGCAGGAAAAACCACGGCGATCAACACGATCAGCGACATTGTCCCGATCCGCACCGACGTCAAGGCATCCGACTACGTCGGGCGCCTGAAAAGCCATACGACGGTGGCGATGGATTACGGGGAGCTCTCTCTCTCCGGCGGGCAGAAACTGCGCCTCTATGGGACTCCGGGCCAGCGCCGCTACGACTTTATGAGCACCATCCTCTGCCGTGGTGCGTTGGGGCTGGTGGTCTTAATCGATAACCGGGTGAAGGATCCCTTAGCCGAGCTCGATTATTACAGCTATGTGTATGCGGACCTGATCAACGAATCGGCGATGGTGATCGGGGTCACCCATCGGGATGAAGCCGGCGAGCCGGGCCTCGAGAAATATGAACATTATTTGCAGGTGTGCCAGAAGCCGTGGCCGGTGTTCACCGTCGATCCGCGCAGTACGGTCGATGTGGTCACGTTGCTCGACGCCCTTGTCACCATGCTGGAACATGGAGGGAGGCATCATGCCATCGGTACCGGAAGATCTTGACCCCCGTGTGCTCGAACAGGAGTTGGATACGTATCTCTCAAACTGCGATGTCGTGGACGCCGCGATTATCGCGACGCTCGACGGCCGTTTGCGCGCGCAGCAGCAGCGGGGCGCCTTTGAGGTCGAACGGGCGGCGGTGATGGGCAGCTCGTTGATGGCCCTCGGTGACACGATCACGGCTGAGTTGGGGATTGGCGCTTGTGAGGTCGTGATCGCGGAGAGTCAATACGGATTGGTGCTGTTCAATCATGTCCAGGGAGTGTGTGTCTTGATCAGTGTGACGAAGTCCAAGAACGGGCTGGGTGCGTTGTTGAGCTGGGCGCGCAGAACTGCCGAGGATATTGCGCGGAAACATTTCACCAGCCACCGCGTGACGGCGTGAGGGAGTAAGTGGTCGCGGGCGGACAGGGGACGAACCGGCGGGCCGGCTTTGTCGGCACTGCCGGCCGGTCCTATTCATCAACCAACGTGAGGGAGGGGATCATGGCTTCGATTAATGACGTATGTAAGGACATCATCGGATCGGTGGATGGCTCGTTGGGCTGCGGCGTTATCGACCTGGGATCGGGCTTGCTGCTGGGGGTGGCGCATAACGTGCCGTACTTTACCCAGTCCTACCTGGATGCGGTGGCGGCCGCAGCGGTGGACATGTTGCGCGGCAAAACGGTCAAGGCGGTCGAAAGCCTGCTCTCCAACACGCGTGGCAAGAAGGTCGAGAATTCCATCAAGGAAGTGCAAATGACGACGGATTCGACCTATCACTTTATTGCCACGATTCCTGAGAAGCCCAATGCCGCAGTGGTGTTGATTACCAGTAAAAAGACCAACCTTGGAATGGGCTGGGCCGGGGTCAAGGGCAATCTTCCCAAGCTTACCCCGTTGTGCCCGTAAGGACAGTGAGGCTATGAGACGGTTCATGTCGATCCATCGGCGCCGGCGGTCGGATCGGCATAACCGGGTGTGGACGACCTCACGATGTGTCGCCTGACGGGTAGGTGACGGGACAAACGGGGAAATGTGGGACACAGGATGCATCGGCATACGACAGTCGAAGTGATCGGATCACTCGCCGACGTCGCAGCCTACGACTCGGCTGCGGTGGAAGCGGTGATGCAGGTCGATGCGACCCGTCTGGCGCATGGGAGTGAATACACCGGACGTCCGGCCACTCATATCTTCGCGGGGGAGCGGGATGTCGTCAAGCTCCGGTCCGAAGTCCGCCTGGACCGGACGACCGGTCTCCAGTGGATCCGGCAGGCGCTCGACCGGGAACGCGCCATTCAAGTGCATCATCCGCTGAAGACGTGGTTCCTGTTTCAAGAGACCGTCGACAGTCCGCCCCTCATCGGGAGCATCTGTCCCAAGCTGACGCCCCTCCATACCATTCTTCGCGGGGAGCCGGCCGATTCCGGCGAGGCTCTCCGGTGGCTGCGCTGGCTAGAGCAGCTGTTTGCGATGAACTTTCGTGTCGCGAAGGCGTCCGGCCTGGCGCTGGACGAAGGCCTGTCCAACTTCGGTCTGGATGAAGTCGGAACGCTCTACTATCTCGATGACGATACCTATTCCTGGGACCGGTTCGCCACGACCGCACAAATGATCGGGACCTGCGTGCGTTCGCTGAATTGGCTGACGGTCCCTTTCGGGGGCGAGTTGGGGAAATATCTCCGCCAGGGGATTCTCACTCAGTTCGGCGATTCCGATGGAGCCTTGTCGCTGGCCGAACAGCTGCGGGATGTCTTTATTCCCGCTCCGGCGCGACGGGAGGTTTTGGAAGCGATCCAGGAGGGCCTTGTCGAGCGTCGGCGGGGAGGCCCTTGCCTGGTCGACAGAGCCGGGGGGAAACCGCTGGCGGTGCTGGCTGACATCCATGGCAATCTTCCTGCGCTGGAGGCAGTCCTGTCCTATCTCACGACCGTCGGCGTGCGGGAGGGCATCGTGCTCGGCGATGTGGTCGGGTATGGGCCTCATCCCCGGCAATGTATTGAGCGGCTGCGGCAGACGAATTTCGTGATGCTCAAAGGCAATCACGATGATGCGGCAGTGACGGGGCAGATCAAGAGCGGGATGACGCAGCATGCCCGATGGAGCCTGGAATGGACCTGCGCCCAGTTGCAGGAGGAGGATCGGAAATGGCTCCAGGCCCTGCCGCCGGTTCTGCATGGCGACCGGTGGATCGCCGTGCACGGCTCGCCGCTGGATCCGTCCTTCTTCAATGCCTATGTCTATCACATGACCTATGAAGACAACTTAAATTTGCTCCAGCGGCGCGGACTGCCCATCTGCTTTCATGGCCACACGCACATGCCGGGCGTCTATGCCAGACAAGCGAAACGCGGCGATCGGCGCTGCGAGGAAGCGAGCCAGTCCCTGGGGGAGTATGACCATTGCCTGATCTGTCCCGGATCGGTGGGGCAGCCGCGGAACGGGCGTACGGCGGCGCAGTTCGGAATTTATGACCCGGAGGAGCGCCAACTCGTGTTGCATGCGCTCAACTACGATGTGGCGCAGACGGTGAGCGACATGCGGGCAGCCGACTTTCCCGGGACGCTCATCGCCCGCTTGAACGAAGGCACGTAACTGTTCGGGGCGTGCCTTCGCACGCGAGGAAGGAGCCGGTGAGATGATGGATAGCAGGGCGATGGTCTGGATGGGCATCCTGGCAGTCTTGACCGGCGCGTATGTCTCGGCGATCCGGGGAGTGCGGTCTGCGCGAGCCGGTCATGTCGAGGCCCATGCGCATTGGATGTTCACCACCTGCACCGTGGGAGGGGTGTGGTTGGTCGTCTATGTGTGCAAGCAGGTGGTGCTGGGGCCGGAGCGATTCGGCGGGTCGGCCACCCAATACTGGACATGGTATGTCCCGATTCTAGTGATCCACACAGTCCTGGCCCTGACGACAGTGGGCTTGGCCGGCTACAACTTGTATATCGGGATGACGAAGCTGCGGAACGGGACGGGGATGGGGGCGATGATTGCTTCCGTGTCGTCCCATCGGCGGCTCGGGCGATTGATGGTCGGGAGTTTCACCGGCACCATGGCATCGGCCTATCTGATCTATCTCCTGCTGTATGCGCGGGCCTGAAATCGGGTTAGGGTGCGTCAGGATTTCGTGCGGGTCTGTGAGCAGGGTGCCCGTTTGGATTGACGCCGGTATGCCCGGGCGGCCCCTCTTTTACTCCACCTTACCCTCCCCTGACAAAAGGGGAGGGCGAGAAAAAGGCACCAGCTGGAAGAGGCTGATCAACGGGATGCCTGACCCGCAGGATGTCCGGAGGCACCCGGTTTATGAAGGGCACATAGCGAGCGCTGTTCCGGGGGAGTAGCGGTCTGGACACATATGCTCGAACGGTCCGGTGAAGGAATGGGGGGCTATGAGCACCCTTATTGCGGACGCTAGGCGTGACCATCGAGTGTTGATCGAGCGGCTGTGAAACAACGCAGGATACAAGCCTACGGGCAGGGCAGCTTCTGCCGGGGCGGCATCAGCAGCGTGTCAACCATAGTTCTCTGATGATGGCAGGATCTACGGGAGGTTCCGGTGAGGAGGAATGTCGGAGTCGAAAATCAGCAGCAGATTGTCAGCGGGATGAAGCAGGGGGAGCGACCACTCCTGAGCACGCGTGAGGAGCGACTCCTAGTGGGCCAATGTGTCGAACAGGTTGAAGGGCGACTTCCTGAAATAAGCCGACGGTTCTTTGCGCGCCTCTTTGTGCTGGCGCCAGCCGCGCAGGCTGCATTCAAAGGCAGCGAGTCGTTCCGTCAGCGGAAATTCGTTAACCTCTTCCTCACGTTCCGGAATGTGAAAAGTCTCGAGACGCTTGCCCCCTTGCTGCAGGTCATGGGCGAACGGCATCGGGGATACCATCGGCACTTTCACCTGTTTTTGCGGTCGATCGAGGATGCGCTGTGCGAGACGTTGAAGACGACGTTGGGAGAAGACTGGTCTGCCGACATGGAGCGGGCGTGGCGCACTGTCTATGCCGATGTCGCCGACCTGATGGCCCTGGCCGCCATGCCGACAGAGCGCGAGCGCCGCAGCGGGGAGCGTGAGTCTTGGAAGGGCATAGAACGCCGGGCCGGGTGGCTCCTGCGGATCGATGAGGGGTTGTTGACGGCCATCGGCGGGGAGCCAGTTGTGAGGCGCGTCCACGAGGTATTTTATGAGGCGCTGTTTGCCGATGCCTGGCTGGGGCAATTCTTTTACGGCAAGAGCCGGCAGATGCTCATCGACAAGCAAACCGAATTCATGGTGAGCGCGTTCGGCGGAACCCATGAGTATCGCGGCGGGACTCCCGCTCTGGTCCATATGCACATGTATATCACCGAAGAGCAGGCCGATCTGCGGGAGCGCTACTTGCGCTGGGCGATTCTCTCTCAGGGGCTGGCTGAAGATCTGGCCGACCGGTGGCAGGCAGTCGACAGGTTGTTCCGTCCGAGCGTCGTGAAGACCTCTCCGGCCGACTGTGTCCTCACCTGTTTAGGGCAGATGCCCGTACAGGCAAAAAAGCCTGCGGACTATCAGGAACCCGGTTACTTGTTGCGGCCAGCCGCATAGGAATTAGGGCGAACTGACGGAGTATGAACATGAATGTTACGAGTGAGCATCGTGATGGTGTGCGGTACCCCATTCAACTGCTGGCGTCATTTACCGTAGGTAATACGGAAGGGAGGGAAGACGGGTTCACGATGGATCTGTCGCCGCGCGGCTGTTGTCTTTCCGTGAAAGAGCCGTTGCCCTTGTGGCGCAGCTTGAGTCTTGTACTGCGCCCGCCGGACGACGATGCCACGATTGCCATAGAGCGCGCGGAGGTGCGGTGGGCAATGGGGAACCGGTGCGGGATTGAGTTTCTTTCCATGAGTCGCACCAACCAGGACCGGCTTCGCCGTTACCTGGTTGAATACGAAGCCTTACATCGAGACGACCAATTCAGTTCTCCCTCTGATCTGGTGACAGCCAAACGGCCATGAGGCGTTTCGATAATAGGAGCGAGGAGAGGAAAGGGTTTCAGGATCTCGTGTGTAACGTCGCCCGCCTACCTGACCTTCAGGATCGGACCTGACCTCAACCTTGGGAAGCGTTCTCCTTCGGCTCACCCATAAATAGCCGCTCAGTCGAATCTCCTGCGTAATCCATAAGCCATAGGTTCTTTCTTCGGACGAGTGACGAACGACGCTTCACGAACGACGAATTGAGAACTGCCACGTGGCGAGATTGAGATATGGGTGAGTCAAGAAAAGACTCCCGAACCCGATTCTTATCAAAAAAACAGGGGGTGTAAGCCAGGTTGGAGGCAACCATTGGCTCGAAGAGATTCTGGGTGGAGTCTTCGAGCCAGCTCACAGCCCCTATTTATCGGATAATCATCAACTGGCTGTCGTCAAGAATGAGCGTTGGGAGGGGAGAAGCCTTCCGGGCACACTGAGGGAGATACAACATAAAAACGGCCCGCCCTTATGTGGACCACCGGGTCTGTCGACTAGCCGGGATCAGGTTCGGTAACCCTTCAGTCGCGTAAGGCGATGTTACCCCGCGCCGTGGTCATCGGACTCGCATTAACGGTCGTGCCTACTGGCACCGAGCGACACAGGCGCGTACCTTGAACCGCAATCCCGCCATTGAAGCAGAGGCGGTGCCCTTGTGCACGTTGGCAGCATAAGGGCGAGTCAAACTCTGTAAAAGGCTGCTGACCTTCACTAAGCGACCAACACCTCCTCTCGCTTCTCAGGTAATCACCATGCCCGGCAAATCAACAACGCTTCTTATAGGTATCAAAAACACCACTACCAGCGGTTGGGAGGGACCATATGTGAGGGGTGATAAAAAAACCGAAGCGGAGGCGAGTCCAGAGAGCTTGGTTTGCATTGTGGAGGTCTTGGAAGGGTTTCAGGCTTCCCACCCATCGGTGGGCCTGCTCACCGCCCCTACACCCGACCTCGATGTCCTTGAATGTTCCTCTCACCGAGGCCTCCGCTCAATTCTAAGGTAACGTTCTTTTGTCCCAGATCAAGGAGGGAAGCCGGGACGGACCACTCGTGACGGTTGTGGTTGGGCGGCCGAATGGCGCATCTCAAGCCGGTAAATCCGACGCCCCTCATAAGAGCAGCGGGTTCGCGGGTGCCAGTTGACGATTTTCATGGATCGGGCTGGGAAACGCGCCCTTTCTTCCATTCCTCATCCGGCTTTGTGACTTTCACAATCGGGCCGATATCAATTCCGGAGGCATGACGTATCTCCTTCAGAGGGCAGGGGGGATGGCTGGTCAGTCGAATTGCACGTGCAATCCTTAGATAAGCCCTGACGGAAGGGCGAGGCGATGGTGAGGATTGAGTAAAAGGTGGGCTGATGGCCGATGCCGCATGGGGGTGAGGACGGACGAATGATGAATTGAAAACTGCCCCCCGACGCAAAATGGTGAATCAAGAAAAGACTCCCGACCCCTTTTCATATCACCTAGTCTGTCGCGTTTGTTATGCGCAGCAAGTCTATTACTCGTTTAGTGCTTGTCCAATCGCTCGAAGCCAGGTTCGTATGTCATCGTCAGGGTCGGACTGAGTCAGGAGTTCTGGGGTCATGTGTTCTGCGCAAACTGTGTTGAGGCGTTTCTTGGCTGCTGATATTTTCTGACTACGTTTCTCCTCAGAAATGGTAGTCCATGGAGAGGTCCCAGGCGAAGCTGCATGGACTGCTTGAGCAAACAAGAGAGGAACGTCTTCAAAGTCCGAGCCTGTGCCGACATATCCTGTAACTTCTGCCATAATTACAGTGGGATGAAGGTAGTTCTCCAATTCCCGTTTTGATGAAGCCCAGGCTGTGCACCCACGGGCAAGCCAGGCTGCTATCTGTTGGTGGTACCTTGGTTGAGCCGGTGGCTGTAGATCTCTATCGGTAAGATAGAATTCTGGTCGTTGCAGTCCCGAGAGCGTCGTCATCCACAAGTCTAAGCTGCTTCCACCAAGCGGTACAAAAACAAGCTTGCCAGATTGTTCCATCAACCCGAGGTCGGGAATGTCGGGTTCAACAGCTGCGAGAATGTGCGATATGCGTTTCATGAAGTTGATGTCGTGCCTCCCTTCGACACCAAAGAAGGCCTTGATATCGTGATCGGGCAGGACACCTAATGTGTCTTTTATCTTCTGTAGCGTGGAGTCAGCAGTGCCTTTCTCAATCAGCGGACTTCCATTCTGAGCTGTGATCAGGCGCAATGCGCGGCGATCCACACGTCGTGCGAGCATAGGGGTGTGGGTCGTGACCATTATCTGGCAGCGATCTTGCGCTACTAGATCCTGGAATGCGTCCAGCAACATGATCTGATGGTTGGGGTGCTGGCTTGTTTCTGGTTCCTCGATAGCGTAGATGATGCCCCCATCTCGGGTGCCTGAATCTTCCTCTGCCTTGGCCCTGAAAAAATTGAGCAAAACAAGTCTTCTTGTGCCGCTGCCCCGCTTATTAATCGGTATCTGATCCTCACCCGTAAGGGTAACGGCGAAGAGTGATTCCCAGTTCTTGTTTTTGATCTCAGGGCGAAGCTGACTCGCGAGATCAGGGTTCATCTCCCTAATCTTCTCGACGGTGCGGGATGCAACACATTCCAATTCTTGTCGTATTTCGGCGATTACCCCATTCAATTCCACTTCACGTCGCCGTACAGCCTCCTTGATTGCAGCCTTCAAAGGATCCTGTGCTTCCGCATCCTGATCAGTACTAGCCCGGTCTGACTTGAACAGAGCATAAACAGGGAAATGCTTCTGTAATTGTTCCCACACTTCCTTCCCCGATTCCTTCGTGAGGCTCACCTCACGCGTAGTAAGTGAAAGTTCATCTGCTTGCCCCCAAATTGTCTGTCGTAATTGCGCCTTGATGGCTTGGTTGCAATTTGTGATGTCAACCTGTCGCTGCTGCGCACGAGCACGCAGTTCTGCAATCTTTAATCCAAGAAGATCGTCTACGCCAGCACCTGACGGATGCAAGGCGATTGCAAAAGTATTGGAAAGTTTTCCCTTAGCAGCGGCACAGTTGTAGACCTTGACGATTTCTAGCTTTCCGTCAGCTCGTAACAAATACTCATCTTGCAATCTGGTTGGATACTGTTCATCGATGACTAGTTGTGGCGGAAGATCATCAAAAATACAGGAGATCCTAATTTCCGTCTGTGTGTTTTGAACTGAGCAGTCGTCTTGTTCGATTGGTGTATCGTTGAAGAAAATATCTAGGGCATCAAAGATAGAGGATTTTCCGGCATCGTTGCGTCCAATTAATACGGTAAACGGATCAAGCTCTATTCGAGTTTCTTGTGCATAACTCCTGAAATTGTTTAGTACTACTCCAGCCAGACGCATCAGGTATCCTGGCTTTCATCAGTTAGCGCGGGCAAGCTCAGGCCCTCGATCTCCTGCAAAGTTTTCCCAGCTATCCCCTGAAGGTCTCCATACATGCCAACCGTTGCCTGCATGACCCGTTCAATCTGTTCCTCTCGCTTTGCCCATTGTTTGGTAATGGCTTTCTTTTCTCTGTCGAGATCTTCCTGCATCGAAGAGAACGCCTCAACGATGGCTTCGACTCGATGACGGAAGCGTGGCCCAGTGAGGTACTGATAGACCATTTCTGTCTTTGTCTGCTGTCCTTCTAAGGCCTGCCGA
This sequence comes from Nitrospira sp. NS4, assembly GCF_049546785.1. Taxonomy (NCBI): domain Bacteria; kingdom Pseudomonadati; phylum Nitrospirota; class Nitrospiria; order Nitrospirales; family Nitrospiraceae; genus Nitrospira; species Nitrospira sp. NS4. Next base: position 57,572 of record NZ_JBMWAN010000006.1, read on the forward strand.
GCTGAGGCAACTTCAATCAAGGAATGGCGCAGAGCAACTGCCACGGAGAGTACGGACTTGGTGTTTGTGACCCACACTCCATCGACGAGATCAAAAGACTCAATGCCTTTTGGCAGAACCTGACTCACGATAACAGCGACTTCTGCCTTGGCCGTTCGCTGATCGTCGCGGAGTTTGACCAGCCAACTGTCGCTCCAATTCTTGGTTCGCTTCGATTCCCATAGGATGGTTCCGCACGGCTGACCGAGAGGACTGAAGATTCGGTGCAATGCATCGCCACCGTATTCGCCTTTGGGTACAGGCTCAATTGTGTCCCTCGGGAACTTTGTCTTTAGCAAGGCTTCTAGCTCCAGTTCCTGAACCTCCCCTTGGAGTTGCTGTGACCCCTGTTCCGCCTTACGCCTGAGCTCTTCGATCTGTGCCTGCATGGAAGCGATGGTTTGTTCCTTCTCCAGCACCTTCAGCTTTAGACTGTCCTCCGCTTCTTTTTTGGCCTGTTCTCGGGTAGCTGAGAGCCCATCCTGCACTCGCTTTTCGACCGTGAGTTCTAGCTCACGCTTGGCATCGTCCAGTTCCCGTTTTTGTCGGATGAGATCTGCCTGTGCCTTCTGAGCTTCTGCGAGTTTAACGTCGCGTTGATTGAGGACTTCCTGAAGTTCGGCCAGCTCTTTAGCCTTTTGGTCGATATCCGATTGCAGAGCAAGTTTCGCCCTCTTGGATTCCTCGCTGACAATCTTCGCCCGTTCCACTAGGAGTTTTTCGGCAACCTGATCGTCGATGGCCTGCTTGGCCTTCGAGACGGCTTCTTCTCGCTCGCGCAATTCAGCTTCTTTTTTTGCTATATCTGAGTCTTTGAGCGCGAGCCGCTTTTCGAAGTCGCGTCGTGTCGATTCAATCAATGGGGCGGCGAGGGATTCTGTAAGTTTGATCTCAGTCTTGCAGCTCGGGCAGATGATCGTGGGTTCTGTCATTACGTCCTGGTTCGGTTAGTAAATTGGATGGCTAATCTCCTACCCCTAAAGGGAGGAGAAATCAACACCGCACAGGAGGAGGGAGAGTGCCAGGGCGGCTCAGACCCGGGAAGTGGAATCGTTGCTTGAGTTGGCACCTGAGGAGCGCCTTGCGCTCAAGAATATGGGGGCTGGGTCGGATTAGGCTGCTGCCTTTTTCACCCGGAGTTCAGCCCGATGACCGGTCGCGGCCAGTACTCGAATCAGCACATCCGTTGAGACGCCGTGTGTGTTCCCATTCGCAATCGCGGTCACTCTGGTTCTCGACGTTCCGGCGCGTTTGGCAATCTCGGCATGGGAGAGTCGTCCTGCTTGAATGATCTTGACCAGGGCGACGGTGAGTTCCGGCCGAAATTCCATTTCAGCGGTATCCGCTGCGGACAAACCCAGCGCCTGCCCCAGATCTTCGGCTGACCGGACCGTCACTTGTTTACTGATCTTTGGTCTAAGCATCGGCCGGTTCCGTGCTATCGCTTGATCTCTTACAAATTACTATTACCGTCGACTTGCTACGCGCGTTCGGGAAGAAGGGCGTTTGATGGGTTTTTTCGGAACGGGCATAAAGAGCGCGGGTGAGACACCGAAGCGGGCGGCCAGTTGGGTGATTTGGCGGACGTTCAGGTCGCGCTTGCCGGAGAGGATTTCTGACACGACGCCCTGGCTGCCGATCTCGGACAGGTCCGATTGCTTGAGCGCATGTTCTTCCATCAACGTGCGGAGGATTTCGGAGGCAGATGAGTCAGAGAAGGGGACGTGGGCGTCTTCATACGCTTCGATAAAGAGGCTAAGCGTCTCGGCGAGGTCGGCCAGGGGATGGGTTTCTTGCTGACCGATTTCATCCACGATTTCATCGAGGACGGTCACGGCCCGGTTATAGTCGGCTTCCGTCCGTAAGGGACCGAGTGGAATCCGCTGCCGAATGCGGCGGTAGTCGGTATTGGCGTCCTGAATGTATTTGGCGAGCATGGATCAACTCCTCCACGTGTTCCGGTCGTATTCTGCGTGCGTCAGGATGTGCCGGATGTACAGCTTCTTCCGATTATAATGAATGGATGCGATCAACCGGAACTCGTTTCCTCCAATTCTGACGCCCTTGAACACCTGCGCCCCTTGGACTTGGCTCGACGATCCTGCTATGGTGCGCTCATGTCTATTAATTCTCCCATCGTTCCGGAAGTTGTGATCTGTGCGAATGGCGCCTGTGCGAGGACGCTCGATACTCAGCGCAATCAAGGCCACCCTGACTCGACGGTGCCGGCGGGTTACATCCACAAACTCTACGACCTATCCCTTCCATCGTACTCAGTCGTCTGCTCCAAATGTGGGCACTACTCGATCCGGTATCAGCGGAACCGACCTGACTGATCTTCGCTTCGCCTTGTCAGAGCTAGCGTAAGCGCTCGCAGACCTCCCACACTCTGATACCGCACCCTGCTGAGATTCCTCGCAACTTCAACGCGCTCGTCCATGATGAATTTCTTGAGAAGCAGAAATGATGGCGAGAATCATTGTCTGAATTGAGCGAGGAAGACCGAGGGAAAGTTAAGGGGGAATTCTTGAGTCAATGGGGGAGGCCCAGGTTTTGAGCCGGGGCCTGCTGAGGTTAAGAGGCGGTCGAGGTCGCTAGCGGTTCATCCCGTTCTGCTCCCGTCTAAGCGGTCGTATCTTTATTGAACGCAGCCGGCAGGACTTCTTCGATCCGCTCGGTCAAGATGAAGGTCTTGTCCTATGGCAAGCTCTTTGACTGTGCCGCGTCTTGCCCTGTCAAACGATCCGCCGCCTGCGGGGTCGATGGTGTGGCTGATCCCTCCGCCTCCAGGTCCCGCATCAAGCGTTGAAAGTCTTTGTCGTTCCGGATGAGGCGGGTCGCGGCCAGGAGCAGGTGATCAATCTGGTCATCCGTCAGGGAAAGATTGGTGGGGATGCTCATGAGCCGGTCCTGCTCGTCCGGATCGTCCACCTCCGTCAGGCTGACGTTGATGAAATAGATGTCGGCATCGGGCGTGAAGACACTCTCTTCGACATGTTGGCGCTCACGAAGTTGCACCCTCCATTGCCCGACGACCTGACTCATGAGCTGGAGCGTGTCGGAGGAATACCGGTTGATGGGAATGTCGACCAGGGCCCGACTGACGTTCGAGAGGCCCGGGATCTCACTCAACTGGTACTGGTTCACATCCGGCGTCGTCTCGGCGCTGACCATCAGGTAGACCAATTTTCTGATCTTCTTGGCCCCGAGCAGCTTGAAATAGGACTCGAGGTCCCCGACGAGTGCCGTGGTCTCCAACACGCTGCGCATGCCGATATTGTCGGACAGCCCGCCGTCCAGCAGATGGACATAGGGGCGTTTCTCGGCATCGAGGTAGGAACGCAGCTCGTTCGCGCGCTGCCGCCCCCACGACGTCCGCCGTTCCTCTCTCAGCCGCGGGGGCGGTTCAAACCCGCATTGCCCGGCATAATTCTTCATCGCAATGGGGCTGAGGATCAGGGGTAAGGCGCTGGACGAGGCGGTGGCGACGGAGAGCGGCAGCTGGTTGAGGTCGGAGCAGATCAGGTCGAACTGGCGCTGGTTGAATTCGAACCGCGAGAGGGTGGCCATATCGGACGCGTGAATGAAGATGAGCGGCCGTTGACCGCGCGCCATCAGGTCGCCGAAGGTGTGCCCGTCAAACAGGGCTTCGTCCAGCAGTTCGGAGAAGACATGGGCACGACCGAAATAGGGAGACCATAGCCGGAACCAGTTGCTGGGCGACCAGAACACCCGCGCTTGGAGTTCGCTCCCCCAGTCTTTCCGCAGGAAGCGATACTCGAAGTCGTGAAAAATCCGGTCGCCATAGAGGGCATAGTAAGCTGCCGTGAAGCTGCCGCCGGACAGCGCATTGATGATGTTCAGTTCGTCGACTAACCGTTTGGATCGCCCTTCCCAGGTGATCGGGGTCCGGGCCAGTTCCCGCAACGCCCCGTAGGACAGCGCAGAGGCCCGCGCCCCGCCGCCGGAGAAGGACGCAATGATAAAGAGGCTGTCCGAGCTGCCGGTCGGAGATGGAGGGAGGTTGGCGGAACGATACCCGTACTCAGGATTCCACTGCTTGAGCGGCGCATTCATCGTCGGCCGCACGTACTCGCAGCCGAGTGTCAGGCTCAACAGGCCGAGGAACAGCCATGCGGCTGCCAGCCGACCGACACCTGCGACTATTTGTGACGGGTGTTTCATCGGACGGCGAAGGTTACGCGGGAGAGAAAGGGGTGTCAACTAGGGAAAACACCCCGCGGCCCATGCGGTGGGCGGGAGACGGATTGCACTACGGGGAAAAGGGCAGGCCCCGGCATTGAGCCGGGGCCCAGGGGTTTTCTTACGAAGCCGTCGAGGTCGCCAGCGGTTCATCCCGCTCTGCGCCCTTCGACGCCGGCGCATCCTTATTGAACGCCGCCGGCAGGACTTCTTCGATCCGTTCGACCAGGATGAAGGTCAGTTCATCCCGCACTTCCTGCGGCACGTCTTTGAGGTCCTTCTCGTTCGCCTTCGGCAGAATGATCCGCTTGATCCCGGCGCGATGCGCGGCCAGGACTTTTTCCTTGATTCCGCCCACCGGCAGCACCAACCCGCTCAAGCTGATTTCGCCCGTCATGGCCGTATCGCTCCGGACGGCTTTGCCCACGTAGCTGGAGGCCAGGGCCGTCGCCATGGTGATGCCGGCCGAGGGGCCGTCTTTCGGAATCGCTCCCGACGGCACATGGATGTGGACGCCGTTGCGTTTGAAGCGCGAGATATCGAGCCCCATGCTTTCGGCATGGGACCAGAGATAGCTGCGCGCGGCGCGCGCCGACTCCTGCATCACGTCGCCCAACTGACCGGTGAGGGTCAGTTCGTGACTGCCGGGCAGGAGGGTCGTTTCGATATAGAGCACGTCACCGCCGGTCGGTGTCCAGGCCAGACCGGTCGCCACGCCGGGAGGCAGATTCTTTCGCGCCTCTTCGGGCATGAACCGTTCTGAACCCAGCCATTCTTCGACCCGTTCAGCCTGAATCGAAACGGGCTGTCGTGCTTCACCCTCCGGCAGGTCAGCGAAGGTCAGCGCGACTTTTCTCGTCAGGCGTCCCAGCATCTGTTCGAGCTGGCGCACGCCCGCTTCGCGGGTGTACCGGCTGATGACGAGATTCAACACCTCATCCGGCAGCAGCGCCTGGCTCGCGTCGAGGCCCGCTTCCTTGAGCCGTCTCGGCCAGAGATAGCGGCGGGCGATTTCGGCCTTTTCCCGTTCGCTGTACCCCTGGAGGCGGATGATCTCCATCCGGTCCAGCAGGGGCTGGCTGATCGTGTCGAGGGTGTTCGCCGTGGTGATGAAGAACACTTTCGACAAGTCGAACGGCAGATCCAGATAGTGGTCGCGGAACGTATGGTTCTGCGCCGGATCGAGGATCTCCAAGAGCGCGGCCGCCGGGTCGCCACGGAAGTCGCGGCCCATCTTATCGACTTCGTCGAGCATCAAGACCGGATTGTTGGCGCCGGCGCGGCGCACGGCCTGGATGATCCGGCCGGGCAGGGCCCCGACATAGGTCCGGCGATGGCCGCGCAGCTCGGCTTCGTCGTGCACGCCGCCCAGGCTGAACCGCTCGAAGGTGCGTCCCATGGCTCTCGCGATCGACTGCCCCAGGCTCGTCTTGCCGACGCCGGGAGGGCCGACGAGGCAGAGAATCGGGGCCTTGGCCGTCGGATTGAGTTTCAAGACGGCCAGGTGCTCGACGATGCGTTCCTTCACTTCCTTGATGCCGTAGTGATCCTCTTCGAGCACCTGCCGGACCTTGGCGAGATCCAGGTGATCTTCGGAGGCTTTCTTCCAGGGCAGTTCAAGGACGAGCTCAAGATAGGTCCTGAGCACCTGGTGATCCGGCGATGACGGAGGGACTTTCCCGAGGCGCGTGATTTCCCGCTCGGCCTCCTTCCGTACATGGTCGGGGAGGTCCGCCTCCTCGATCTGCCTCTTGAGGCGGGCGACTTCGTTCTCTCCCTCATCCCCCTCGCCCAGTTCTTCTTGAATCGCTTTCAACTGTTCGCGGAGCACATATTCCCGCTGGTTCTTGCCGATCTTGGCTTGCGCCTCGCTGGCGATTTTGTCCCTGAGTTGAAGAATTTGAATCTCTTTCGAGAGCGCCGCGTAGAGCGACCGTAGCAACTCGGCCGTGGAGGAGCTTTCGAGCAGCTTTTGCTCCTCCTGCACCGTGAGATTGAGGAGGGAGGCCACTCGATAGGCCAGCGACACCGGATTCTCTTCGTTGGTGAAGGCGAGCGCGGCTTCCTGAATGCCGGGAGCCTGGATTAAACGCGGAAGATCCGTGACCAGTTCCTGGATCGCCCGGTGGAGGGCCTGGACTTCCGTGCTGAGATCCGCCGGCTGATCGAGCCGTCGGGCTTGCACGAGCAGAAACGGCTCTGTCTGGTTCACCTTGACCAATGCGACCCGTTCGAGCCCCTGCACAATCGCCTGGAGCGTGCCGTCGTCCGAACGCCCGACCTGCTTCACAATAGCCTTGGTGCCGATTGTATAGAGATCGTCGAGGCCCGGCGCTTCAGTCTGAGGGTCGCGCTGCGCGACCACGAGAATCGTCTTGTCTTCTGTCTTCAGCGCCGCGTTCACGGCTGCGACCGACCGTTCACGGCCGACAGTGAGGGGCATCATGACCCCGGGGAACAGCACCGTCCGTTTGATGGGTAATATCGGCAGGGTAACTACTTTCGTCTCGTTGTCCATATTGCCCCTTCCCTTCGTCTCGTTCATGAGTTGCGACAGGTTCATCCACCGTGTCACAGGAACAGATATATCCACGCGGGGGCAAGTCAAGGGGAAGGCGGAAGGGGGTGAGGGGGCTAAGGCACCGCGAAGATGAGAGATTTCTTAACTGCGGGCTCTCCGTCGAGGAGCGGGTCTGGGATTCAGCTCAGGCCGTTGCGGGGTTGCCGGATTGTGCTTCCGGCGGTGTGAGGCGTCGTCTGGCGCCGCCTTGGACGATAAGAAATTCATAGAGGCGGCATTCAATCGCTCCGTTGAAGAGCGGGGTTCGTTTAGACGGGGCCAGGCCGATGAGCTTCGGAGCCCTCAGGTCGCCGGTGAAGAGATAGACGCGCCAGCCGACGCAACGGGTTTTCAGCCAGGAGCCCAGCTTCGGGTAGAAGACGTCCAGATCGGCTTGGGTCCCGAGGCGCACGCCATAAGGGGGATTCATGACGATGGTGCCGGGCTCTTGCGGCGGGGTGAGGTCGAAGAGATCTGTCTGGGTCAGCGTGATGTCCCGGGCGACTCCAGCGCGGGTGAACTGCTCTGCGGCGGTATGCACGGCGCGGGCGTCCCGATCAGATGCGTAGATGGGAACAGGGCTCGCGGACAATTGTTTGGCTTGGGCCTGGGCCTGGATGGTTTTCCAGAGGGCCGGGTCGAAATTCGAGAACAGTTCAAAGGCGAAGTGCCGACCCAGGCCGGGGGCTATTCTCCTGGCGATCATGGCGGCTTCGAGCGGAATCGTTCCTCCGCCGCAGAGGGGGTCGAGCAGAGGCGTGGTCCCGTTCCAGCCGGTCAACTGCACGATGCCGGCGGCGAGATTCTCGCGCAAGGGCGCGTCGAGGGTCGATTGGCGGAAGCCTCGTTTGAAGAGCGAGTCCCCGGTGGTCCCGAGATAGAGCGTGAGATGTGTGGCATCGAGAAAGGCGTCGATGCGAATGTCCGGACGGCTGGAATTCACGCTGGGGCGGGTGCCCTTCAACTTGGTGAAGGTGTCGCAGATGGCATCCTTGATCCGCAGGGTGACGAAGTCGAGGCTTTTGAGCGGACAGTGTTGCGCGCTGGTTTTGACTTTGATGGTGCGCGAGGGGTGGAACCATTGCGGCCAGGGAATGGAGCAGGCCGCGACGTAGATATCTTGTTCGTGGCGATAGGGGCCGTGCGCGACTTCCAGAAGGATGCGGCTGGCGATGCGACTTTCGAGATTGGCCCGGTAGATGGTGCTCAGGTTGCCGGAAAAGCCCACGCCACCTTCGGCCTGGCGTATGTCGGTGGCGCCGATGGCGGCCAGTTCCTGCTGCAGCAACGCTTCGAGGCCGCGCGGGCAGGGTGCAAAGCAGCGGTGGTTTGTGCTATCCATTTTTCTCGCCAATCGTTGTTTGTGGATCGTATCTCACGGAAGATCCGGTCCGGCTGGTGTTCGACGACATGCGCTTCACGCTTCACAAGGTACGCGTCCGATGAAATTCTGCAGCTCCTGCGGTGCGCCCGTCAGCCAGAAGATTCCTCCCGGCGACAACGTGCTGCGCTTTGTGTGCGAACATTGCCAGGCTATTCATTACCATAATCCGAAAATTGTCGCAGGCTGTATCCCGGAGTGGGGTGATGACATTCTCCTGTGCCGCCGCGCGATCGAGCCGCGCCTCGGGTTCTGGACCTTTCCCGCCGGTTTCATGGAGATCGGGGAGAGCACGGAGGAGGCGGCCGCTCGCGAGACGAAGGAAGAGGCTCAGGCGGATGTGGAGATCGTCTCGCTCTATGCGGTGCTCAGCATGCCGCATATCGGGCAGGTCTATATGGTGTTCCGCGGGCGGCTGACGGCCCCCGAGTTCGGCGCTGGGTCGGAAAGTCTCGAAGTGCGGTTGTTTCCCCGCCATGCGATCCCATGGGAAGAGATGGCGTTTCCCGTCGTGGCGAACGCCCTTCGCCGCTATGTCAAAGACGCGGAGGAAGGCCGGTTTTCGCTGCATCTTGGCAGCGTGGGCGACCGGATGCCTGAGTAACGTCCGCGAGCGGTGACCCGGTCAGCGAAGCGCCGAGCGCCGGATGATGGCGTGAATCTCCAGCAGCGATTCTTCCCGATCAATGGAATAGAAAATACGCCAGTCGCCGACGGCATATTTGGAGAGACCCGGCAGATCCGGCGACAGGGGTTCATGCCGGAGGTTCTCCACGTTGGATGCCACCCACTTGGTCTTGTCGAAAAGCCGCTGCGCCATCGACTGGTCGATGCGGGAGAGGTCGTGCAGGACCGGGGGACGGAAGGCGATGCGATACCAGGCCATCGAACGTCACCACCGGAGGCCGAGTTGCTCGGCCACTTCTTCTCCGGACAGTCGCTCCTTGCTTTGGAGCGACTCCTTGAGTCTGGCACGCAACGCTTCGCCGAGGGAGAGGCCGAGGTCGGGATCGCCGATCAGCTCCCGAATCCGGTCATCGACGAGACCCTGCACCAGGTCTTTCAACTGTTGGGGAGTCAACTCGGACAGGTTCATAGAGGAAGAGCATACGGAGGCTCTCCCCGGAAATGCAACCGGGGAGGACGGTGGAGTTCAGATTGGGGATTGGTTACTTGAAGCCCTGTCTTGGGCTGAGTTCCGCGATCAACCCCGACAGCCGCTCGAGTTGATCCGCGGAAATCTGTAGAAATTCGATGCCGATGCCATGGGAACCGGTCCAGCGCACGGTCGCATTGGAGATCGTAATCGGAGTGATGTTGCCCGGTAGTTGCAGGGTCACTTCCAATTGCATGCCGGTATAGGGCTTGATGGGACTTTCCACCCGGCAGCCTTTGAGCGACACGTCGCACAGTGAAGCCTTATGGCGTACCCGGTCCCGTTGCACTAGAATACCGGGCATCGACGTCGAATACCGGGGGAACTTTCTTGTGACCATTGCGTAAGGCTCCTGTGCGGGAGACGGGTCTGCGTTACGGATCTTCAGCCCGCCCTCGATCTTGTGTCTTGTCTCTGTAAGGCTAGTCGCCAGGGGCGGCGAAGTCAATAAAACCGCCGATTTGTGCAAGGGAACCCGTGATGACGGCAGGGAGGGACGGCTGATGAAGCGATTGATGCACAAAGTCGCAATTGTGACGGGCAGCAGCAGCGGGATCGGAAAAGCCATTGCCCTGCGGTTCGGAGAAGAAGGGGCGAAGGTCGTGGTGGCGGCCAGGCGGTTGGCGCTCTGTGAGGAGACGGTTCATCAGATACGTCAGCAGGGCGGCGAGGCGCTGGCGGTCCGGACCGACGTGACGGATGAACGGCAGGTGGAGGCCCTGATCCAGCGGGCGGTGACGGCCTACGGCCGGGTCGATATCCTGGTGAATAATGCGGGAATCTTCGGCGGGCGGCGGATTGCGGAGACGACGACGGCTGCGTTCGATGAGGTGCTCAACGTCAATCTGCGCGGGACGTTTTTTTGTTGCCGGGCCGGATTCCGGCAGATGACGGCGCAGGGTGGCGGCCTGATTCTCAATATGTCGAGTGTGGCAGGGGTGCAGGCCTGGGCGGGGACGGGCGCCTATAGCGCGTCGAAGCATGCGATCATGGCGTTGACCCGGTCGCTGGCTGAAGAAGGGAAGGCGCACCGCATTAAAGTGAGCGCGATTTGTCCGGCAGGCGTGGCCGAAGATCTGGTCGATGCGTCTCCCGAGGAAATCCTGCGCAGTGAAAAGATCAGCCCGTTCGATATTGCTGAAACGGCCCTGTATCTTGCGGCGCTCGGCACGTATGCGGTGGTCCATCAGATCGTGGTCGATCGTTTGGGGGCTGAGTGGTAAGGAACAAGGGTGTCGTAAGAGGGATGAGTGATGAAGCGTAAGCCGGGTGAACCGATCTATCTAGGAGGCCAGATGTTGGCCCTGGGGCTTGCGGTGGTCTGTTCCGTCGCGCTTCCGCAGCTCTATCATGTCCTCGTCAGTCCAATCAGTTTTGAAACGCGGGTATTGGCCGGGCTTTTTCTCGCCGTGCTCTCGGGAATTCTCTTGTATCGACTCTTTGCCGCCGCGGCCAAAAACGAACCGTAAGGTTGAGGCCTCTTCTATCCTATCGGTGATGTCTCCAAGGGCCATACAAGCGCGGGCCCCAATAGGGGCGGTAGTGGTACGGGGATCCATAGATCCAGGGGCGTCCGAGGTAGAGACCCAGTCCAACGGCAGGCGGGTAGATATAGGAGTAGACGTACGGGGTAGCCGGTATGATTGTGGGGGATGCTGAGAGTTGGCGCTGCAAGGCGGCAGCCTGGCGGTCGGCCTGCTGCTTGAGTTCTTGGACCGCACTCTCTTGAACTTGAAGTTTTTCTTTAAGTTTCGCGATCTCTTCTCGCTGGAGCTCAACGAAGGCATTCATGCAGCGGGTTTGAGCTTCGCCGCTATATGCAGAACATTCCCAGGGAACCGCTTGATCGTCGGCGTGTGCCGATACGGACCGGAGGAGCATAAGGGCTCCGATTGCTCCGGCGAGCAGGATGATCCGCAGAATACGGGATGTCTCCGGTAGCGCCATTGCTCTCGTATCACGACTCATGCTGTGCCTCCTTCCCGGCCTTGTCTATACGGTACCACGGGAACAGCATTTAGAATAGCCCGGTCTTCCCATCACGGCAACGCACTGGCCGCACTTGTGTTGAGGTAGGCTCATGAAGTCGTTTGATTTTAAGGCGGCGGGACTCCTACAATGCCGCATCATTCAGGTGCCACGGGAAGATTATGCGCTCCAGACCATCCAAGTCGTCGTTACGGAAGAAGAAGGCCTCCTCAACGTCTCCCGCTCTTCCTCCCGCCCTGAAGCGCCGGTTTCAGCAACGCCTGCTCAAGTGGTATGGGGAGCATGGCCGCGATCTCCCGTGGCGCAGGACCTCCGATCCCTATCACATCCTGGTGTCGGAAGTGATGCTGCAACAGACGCAGGTGGACCGGGTCATTCCCAAGTATCACGAATTTCTGGATCGCTATCCGAGTTTCGAGCACCTCGCCGACGCGCCGGTCGCCGATGTGAAGAAGACCTGGTATCCCCTGGGGTACAATATCAGGCCCGAGCGGTTGCATAGCATCGCCTGCGAAACGGTCGAGCGCTATGGCGGCCGGTTACCCAATGATGCCGAGGAGCTGTTGTCCTTTAAGGGGATCGGGAAGTACACGGCCGGCGCGATCCGGTCGTTTGCATTCAACGAAGATGCTCCGATTCTCGATACCAATGTCATTCGCGTGCTCCATCGCGTGTTCGTCGCCGAGGGTGATCCCAAGACCCTGAAGGCGCGTCTTTGGGAACTCTCGGAGGCCCTCATTCCGCGCGGGAAAGGTTATGACTTCAATCAGGCGATCATGGATTTCGGCGCGATGGTCTGTACGGCGAGGGATCCCTATTGTTTGCTGTGTCCCATGAAGTCGTTCTGCAGGACCTATCCCTTCGATCCGCAATCCCGCTCCCGTTCGTAGGTGTTCTATGACGGTCATTCAAGTCGCCGCCGGTCTGATCCATCGGGAGGGGCGGTATTTGATCGCCCGGCGGAGACCGGGCGTGCATCTTGGCGGGTTCTGGGAGTTTCCCGGCGGGAAACGTGAACCGGGGGAAACGCTGGAAGAGTGTTTGCAGCGGGAGTTGTTTGAAGAGTTGAATGTTCGGATCGACATCCCGATTCCCTACCAGATTGTCCGGCATGCCTATCCGGAGAAAATTGTCGAGCTGCATTTTTTCCACTGTACGATCGAGACGGGGGAAGCATCGCCGATAGAATGTACGGAACTCCGGTGGGTCTTTCCTGAAGAATTGTCGCAATTCCGGTTTCCCCCGGCGGACGAGGTCATTCTCGACGCGTTGCGGCGGGACGCAGGAGGAAGTCTGCCATGAAAGTGGTGCTCGATATCGAGACGGTCCAGGCTCCGAGAGAGGAGTGGGCGCGGTTATTGGGGAAACAGCCTCCGCCTGGCGAGGCCCCCCCGCTTCACGGGGATCTGGATCTCTTTGCCGCCGGGGCTGCGGAGGAGCAGCGGCATGCCGAAGACGAGCTCTATGCCAAGTCGGCCTTTGACGGGACCTTCAGCCGGATTGTGTGCATCGGCCTGCTCGAATTTTCCGATCAAATGGAAGCGCGCAGCGCGGTGGCCTGGTATGGCCCGAATGAGCGGGAGCTGCTGCGCCAGTTCTGGGCTCGCCTGGCGCAAGACCGGCCCGGGCTCTTTATCACCCACAACGGGTTAGGGTTCGACCTGCCGTTCATCAAGAAACGGTCGATCATTAACCAGGTCAAACCCAGTCTCGACATCAACCTGGCCAAGTTCCGGACGGAGCCGGTGTACGACACGATGGCAATCTGGAGCAACTGGGATACTCGCGGGTGGGTCAAGCTGGATGTGTTGGCCAGAGCGCTCAACGTGGAGACGAAATCAGGAAGCGGGGAACAGGTGGCGGCAATGTGGGAGCGGGGGCAGGGGCTTGAGCTGGCTCGCTATTGCCTCCAGGATACGTACGTGACCTATGCCTGCTATTGCCGGATGAATTTCAGGCAGCCCCTCTCCAGCGACGTCGTGTTGCTTCAGCCGGAATTACTGGAAGTGCTGTAAGGTCTGATGGCTAGCGGGCGGGCTGCAGCTCCGCCCCGGGCTTCGGCTTAGCCTTGGGGGCGGCCGTGGATGTGATTGTGCCGGCCTTGAGGGCATTCACCTGGGCGGTCTTCTCTCTCAACTTCTCTTTCAGCCAGTTGTTTTCTTTTCGAAGTAGACTCATTTCTGATTCTTTGAGGGCGGCGGTCTCTTTCGCCCGGCGGAGATCCTCCGTCTGTTTCAGCAGGAATTCGTCCGCTGTCAGCGCAGCCGATTCCGCTTCCACCGGTTTATCCGGCGTCGATGCAGGGGGGGCGGATACAACTGCGGCCTTCGCCAGGGCGGCGTAGTCGATCGCGACGGACTTCGCGCCCCGCGCCCCGTGAGCAGCAGAGGGGAGGGCCGCTTCGATGCGGGCCACAGAGCGCGGCAGAAACCCTGCGGTTTTGGCCGTGTTCCTGGAGGAGGTAATGGTGATATGGACGGCCCCTTCGCGCACATAGAGGGTGCCCGCGGTGGGTTCAGCGCCTGACCCTGCCGATGGGGACACACGGAAACCGATCATCTGCTCCGGTTTCGACTGCGATAATCCCTGGGCTAGCAGGGGAGCAAGAAACTCGGCGTCCTCATCGCTGAATACTCTCATCGGCTTGCTGCCACTCGCGGGCAATTTGGTCGAGTCCGTAGAGGTTTCGTCGGTCACGAGGCCTTTGACAACTTTCAACATGGTCTGCTGATCGATCACAGTCGGATGGTCGGCCTGAAAAGACCGGTCCGACAGGTTTTCCAGGTAGATCGACCCTTTCCCCGTTCGAGAAAGGTTCTGGGTGTTGGAGGAGGCTGCGCATCCTGATGCCAGGATGGCGCATGACAGCAGGATTGCCGGAAAGAGGCCGTTGCGGGCGGAGATCTTGACGGACACGGGAGAACTCCTTTCCGCAGGGGAGCGGGAGGTCGCGGTCGCCTGGGCGGCAGTATGAATTGTCAGATCGGCGGAGTTACCAGATGCCCAGGCCCATGAGCACCATGCCCATGGCGAGCCATCCGAATACGCCTGCCGAAATCATCGTTTCGAGTGTCATACGCGAATCCGATTGGTTTGAGTTGTTGGAAGAAGAGTCCTTCATAAGTAGTTTTCAGAAATAGCAAAGGTCATGCCGGTAAGATTCATGGTGGAAATTGCGGCGTGAAAATTCATGGGGATGGGAATGGACAAGGGGAAACCCTGTATCCAGGCGACCGGGCAACATCAGGCACTGACCATTCTGTTTTAATAATTTCCACTACTTGGATGTATCAACGACCTGTGAATGGTGCCGGGATCGGTTGGAGCCTTATTTATAAGACCATGTTCCGGAACATTCAGACGGTGGATTTCTCGAACGGTACGTGTCGAGAGTTTGACGCAGAAGCGTCAGAAAATGTTCAACCTGAAGGCTCAGCTGTGCAGGAATGTTCCGGCGCGGTGGGAAATATCATCCCGGACCGGCCGGCAACCGTCTGACCGCACTATTCCCCGAATAAGGCGGCAGTTGAGGCGCCGGTGATCAATCGGGTGGTGAACATGCCTGGCTGGAGCGCGTCGGTTCCCTTGTCCCAGATGACGGTGATGTTGCCGTCGGTGCGCCCCATCCATTGTTCAGGCGAGCGCGTGGCGTCGCGCTCGACGAGGACGGAGACGTTCCGTCCGATATATTCCCGGTTCCGGGCGGCGCCGATTTCCCGTTGAAGATCAACCAGCCGCTGTACCCGGATGCTCTTCACTTCCTCTGCCACATCGTCGGGATACTTGCGTGCCGCAATCGTATTCTTCCGTTCGGAATAGGCGAACACATAGGCGGAATGGAACCGGACCTGCTCGACCAGCCGGTAGGTCTGGTCGTAATCCGCGTCCGTTTCCGTGCAGAAGCCGCAGATGATATCGCTGGTCAGTACAATCTCGGGTACAACCTGACGGATCTGATCGACGAGCCTGCGATATTCGTCCGCCGTATAAGATCGGCCCATGAGATCCAGTATGCGGTCGCTGCCGGCTTGAAGCGGCAGGTGAATATGCTTGCAGATTTTCGGATGGCCGGCGATGGCCTCCAGCAGTGGACGGGGAAAATCCTTCGGATGGGGCGAGGTAAAGCGGACCCGTTCGATGCCCGGCGTATCAGCTACGGCTGAGATGAGTCTGGCGAAGTCCCAATCGTCCGACCGGTAGGAGTTGACGTTCTGCCCGAGCAGCGTGATCTGCTTGTATCCCAGCGCCGCCGCTTGTCGCGCCTCGGCCAACACCCCCTGCGGGTCGCGCGACCGTTCGCGTCCCCTGGTGTAAGGGACGACGCAGAAGCTGCAGAAGTTGTCGCAGCCGCGCATCACGGTGATCCAGGCATTGATCCCGTCCTCACGATCCGGCATGACTCCTTCGTACGTTTCATATTCCGACAGGTCGAGCGCGAAGGCTTTCTTGGAAAACCCCTGTTCCTGAGCCTGGAGGGCGTTGGAGATCAGCATGGGCAGCTGCCGGTAGGCATCGGGGCCGGCCAGCACGTCGATCAAGGGAACCTTCTTGGTCAGCTCGTCTTTCAGGCTTTGCGCCATGCAGCCGAGGACACCGACGACGAGGGGCCGCTCCTTCTTGATCGCATGCAACTCTCCGAGGTGGCCGTAGACCTTATTGTGCGCGTTCTCCCGGATTGCGCAGGTATTCATCAGCATCACATCGGCCCGCTCGCGATCGTCGGTGAATCCGTAGCCTTCGCGTTTGAGGAGCGAGCGGACCAGCTCGCTGTCCGACTCGTTCATCTGACAGCCGAAGGTCTCGATATGGACCAGAGGAGGCGTGGCTTTGTTCATGATGACAGGACCGGCAACGTCGCCGTGCGCGAAGCATGAGGGGTGATATGGCCGATGGCCCGGCGTTCGCTGGCGGCCGTGATGGTGACCTGGTGCACCTGATTCGTCATGTCAGTAGTCGAAGGCACGGCGACTTTCAGGAAGTTCCCCGTGGTTCCCGCACAATAGCCCTCCTGAAGGCCGGATTCAAACAGGACGGGGACCGTTCGTCCGATGTGTCGGTCATGAAAGGCGAGCCGTTTGGCCTGGGAGCGTGCCATCAAGATGGCCGTGCGCCGTTTCACCAATGCCGGATCCACCGGACGGGCGAGCTTGACCGCCGCGGTTCCCGGGCGAGGGGAATAGGGGAAGACATGAAAATAGGCGAAGGGAAGATCGGTTGCCACCTGAAGCGTCCTGTCGAACGCTTCGTCATCTTCCCCGGGAAAGCCCACCATGATGTCCGTGCCGAGTCCCAGGTTGGGAACCTTGCGCAAGGCCCGCTCGATCAGGTCCCGATATTCGCCTGCCGAATAGGACCGGTTCATTGCAGCCAGGATACCGTCGTCTCCGCTCTGGAGAGGAATGTGGAGATAGGGGCACAGTTTCGGGGAGGAGGCCATGAGATCGAGCAGTTCGTCCGTCACCGTGGTCGGTTCAATGGAGGACATGCGGATGCGCTCAAGGCCGGCTATCTGTTCCAGCCGTCGGATCACGGCACAGAGATCAGCTCCGTCCTGCCGGTACTGCCCGATGTTCACGCCGGTCAGCATGATTTCCCGATAGCTCTGCGCGGCAAGTTGTTCGGCCTCGCGCAGCAGGTCGGCCAGCACCCGGCTGCGCTCCTGCCCGCGGGCAAAGGGAATGATGCAGAAGCTGCACATCGTACTGCAGCCGTCCTGAATCTTGAGCGGGGCGCGGGTGGAGTCCGGCTGGGCATATAGATCCAGTTCAAAGTCATCCCGCGCAATCGCTTTCGTACGATGCACCTCGGGCGTGGTGCGTTTCTGGAGCCGATCGCTCGGCGGGAGGTAGCTGGGAAGGTCCAGCTTATATTGATTGCCAACGATCAGGTCGATCCCCGCTTGTTTCTTGAGCCCGTCCGGTCCCGTCTGCGCATAGCAGCCGGTCACGGCGATGAAGGCGTGGGGGGAATGTTTCAACGTTTTCCGGATGACATAGCGCGACGTCCGCTCGGCGTCTTCTGTCACGGAGCAGGTATTCAGCACCAGCAAATCGGTCGGCTGGCCAAACTCCACCAGCCGGTAGCCGTCCCGACGCAGCCGTTCCCCCAGCATCGAGGTTTCGGCCTGATTGAGCCGGCAGCCGAGCGTGTGCAGCGAGGCGCGCGGTTGTGAGGTTCTTGTCATCATCCCGCGCCATTATAGGGGAGCATTTGCACGGCGGGCAAGGTAGGGGCGGAGCAGGAGAAGGCGCTGGAAAAGGCCGGATCTCAAGGCGACGATGAATCTATCTATTTGGTTGGGGACGATGTCGGATTGACAGTACCCGGTTTGCTCGATAGAGTGACCCACCTTGCAGGAGGTGCCAGGATGATCACACGCTCGACCTGGATGCTGACCGTATTGTTTCTCACATTGCTGATGGTTCCAGGCCACACGTCGTCCCGCGAGACTCTGCCGGTTGAACCGGACCTCACGACCCGCCTCGACGAACTCTATGACCACGAAGCGCGTTTGTTTCTCATGCTCTACTCTTTAAAAGGGGACGGCCAGGTGGACTATGTGACGGGCCGGTCCGTGCAGGAGTATGCCCGGAGCAATTACGGCAATCCAATCTACAAGACGGATGAGTACCCGCTCTTCTATTGGTGGAACCACACCATGTGGAATGACCCTGAAGAAGATGGGGTGAACGGCAACGAGCGGGTGTATCAGGAGGGTGTCGACTTCGACATCTTGCGCTATAAACCCTGCGTGTTTAACGGTCAACCCTGTTAGTTCCTCGCCTCTCGGCGTTTGATCGGACTTCCGCTGACGCACCGCGCCAGGTGTTTTTCAACCTGATTCGAGATTCTACTGCGATAGTTTTCTGGTTCGGTGCTATTCTACGGAACGATCCGCTCATTCCTTGTTGACGAACGATAGTGCCTATGAATCTTTTCGCACTGTTCCCGAAAGCCTTATTGAACCGCCGCCTGGCGGTGATGTTTCCGCTCGGGTTTCTCTCGGGCCTCCCGCTGGCGCTCACGGCTGGGACGCTGCAGGCCTGGTTGACGGTGGAAGGGGTGGATCTCAAGACGATCGGCATTTTTACGCTCGTCGGCCTGCCGTACACGCTCAAGTTTCTCTGGGCTCCCGTAATAGACCGGCTCGTGCCGCCCTGGCTGGGGCGTCGCCGTGGATGGATGCTAGTGACGCAATTGTGTGTAACGCTCGGTTTAGTTCTGATGGCCTCCACGAGTCCGAGGCATCAACCGGAATTGCTGGCCGCCTTTGCGCTGCTCGTGGCGTTTCTCTCGGCCTCACTCGATATCGTGTTCGATGCCTACCGGACCGATACGCTTGAGGCGCAGGAGCGGGGTTTTGGCGCGGCCATCTGGGTGAACGGCTATCGGATCGCATTGCTCGTGGCCGGAGCCGGTGCCCTCGTGGTGGCCGATGTGGTCGGGTGGCAGATGACGTATCTGCTGTTGGCCGCGATCATGCTGGCCGGCACGATCACGATCTTCATGAGCCCTGAGCCGGGGCGGATCGCCGCGGCTCCCCGGACCATAGCGGAGGCGGTCGGGGCGCCGCTCAAGGAATTTTTCTCGCGCCCCCATGCGCTCGGGTTTCTCGGCGTGATTGTGCTGTATAAGCTGGGGGATGCCTTTGCCTCGGCCCTGCAGACAGCCTTCCTGATCGGCGAACTGGGCTTTTCATCCGGAGAGGTCGGCTATGTGAAGGGGCTGGGGATTCTGGCGACGCTCCTGGGTGCGCTCGGGGGTGGCCTCCTGATGGCGCGGGTCGGATTGGTTCAGTCGCTGCTGACGTTCGGGGTCTTGCAGGCGATTTCAAATTTAGGGTTTGTGTTACTGGCCTGGGCGGGAAAGAGTTCGGCTCTGCTGGTGATGGCGGTCTTGATTGAAAATGTCACCGGCGGGATGGGCACTGCGGCATTTGTCGCGCTGGTGATGTCGCTCTGCGATCCGCGCTATACGGCGACGCAGTTTGCGCTGCTTTCCTCGCTGGAAGCGCTCGGGCGGGTGTTTGCCGGGCGTCCCTCGGCTGATCTCGTCGCCATCGTCGGATGGGCGCAGTTCTTCCTCTTGACCTTCCTGGTGGCGTTGCCGGGCCTCTGGGCGGTCTGGCGGGTGCGGGAGCGGATCAGCCTCGGCCAGCCGAGCTCTGTCGCCCTGTCAGACCTGCCGGCTCAGCCGGCCGGCACCCGCTAGGAGAGACGGCGCTGAAGAAAGAGAACAAACAGCATAAGGGTCGGGAGCGGAGCGAAGAGAAAGGGAAGCAGCCAGAGCCAGACATTCTTCCCGCGAACCCGCGCCTGATCGATCATCCAGACGAAGACCCAGATGATGAGGCCGGCATAGTTCAGCGCCATCCACCTGGTCGTATGGATCTTGAGGCCGCTGGCGTCGTCCGGTGATCCCTGGAAGAGGAAGAGCATCAGCAACAGGACAAATCCTCCCAATAATCCGGCGACCAGGCGCTTGCTCCAGACGAACATGGCATCCTCCGTGATGAGCTGTCGGTGGGTGTGGGAATTGAAGTAGTCTACTCGTGGGGGCTAGGCTAATGAGCTGGTCCTGGTTTGTCAAACCAAGGCAGGACAGTGCCGCGCGGCCGGACGCCGGTTTTTTCCGGGAGGTACAGCTCTCATGAGTCTTTTACGGCTATCGCTTGTTGTCGTCATTCTGGCAGGGGCCGTGGCGCTGGCGTTCTCGAATCCCACCATGAGTGACTATCTCCAATTTGTGCAGCATGAGCTGGACAAGGCGATGAGCCGGATGGATCAGGCGGCCTCTACCAGGGAACAGCAGTTTATCCGCCAGGTGTTCGCGAGCCAGAGCAAGAAAATTCTTCAGGACGTTGTTCTGCCGCATACCAGGAGGCAGAATTGGGGGCTGGCCAGCCGTTATGAAACCACCGTCATGGACACCAGGGTGGTCGTGCTCGGCGTTGCGGGGCGGTTCATTCCCATTGAAGGCGTTGAAGAAGCCACTGTTAAAATAGGCCGATTGGCCTTCTAGCGGCAGCGTTCAGGTAAAGTCCTCCTCTCTCCTGTGGATAACCTTCCCGGAATCCGCATAAACCGGCACCCGGAGCCGGTCTTGCGTTATCCCCAGGTTTTCCTCTTATTCCCCAGGCAATCCACAACATTTTGTGTTGACAAAAATTACCAATAGCTATATGTAGTCGTTCCTCGAATATATTCGTCACTTATTCACGTTCGTATTGATCAAACTATGAGCCGATATATGTCATCACGTTGTCTGGCGCCTCGAGCCTCTTTCAAAGGAGGGGGATTGTGAGAATTGAGCGGAGATTTACCCGTCGTGGTCAGGGTCCCTACGAGGGTCTCACGTTCGTCAAACGGTCGTCGGAGATTCGGAATCCCGACGGTTCCACGGTCTTTAAGCTGGACAATATCGATGTGCCGGAGCAGTGGTCCCAGTTGGCCATTGATATCCTGGCCCAGAAGTATTTCCGCAAGGCCGGGATTCCTCAGGTCGATCAGGCCGGACAGCCTCTCACCGATTCGGCCGGCAAGCCGGTGCTCGGCGGGGAGCGCGACGCGCGCCAGGTGTTTGAGCGATTGGCCGGTTGCTGGACCCATTGGGGGAAGGCCTACGGCTACTTCAAGACGCCGGAAGACAGCGACGCCTTTCACGACGAGATTTCCTACATGCTCGCCCGGCAGATGGCCGCGCCGAATTCTCCGCAGTGGTTCAATACGGGGCTGCACTATGCCTACGGATTGTCCGGTCCGGCGCAAGGACATTATTACGTCGATCCCCAAAGCTGCAAAGTGGTGAAGGCGACCAATGCCTTTGAGCACCCCCAGCCGCACGCCTGCTTTATCCAGTCGGTGGAAGACGACCTGGTGAACGACAACGGCATCATGGATCTGTGGGTTCGCGAAGCCCGCCTGTTCAAATATGGGTCGGGAACGGGGACCAATTTCTCCCGCTTGCGCGGCGACGGGGAGAAGCTGTCCGGTGGCGGACGGTCGTCCGGCCTGATGTCGTTTCTAAAAATCGGCGACCGGGCGGCGGGGGCGATCAAGTCCGGCGGGACGACGCGGCGCGCCGCGAAGATGGTCTGTCTGGACTTGGACCATCCGGACATCGAAGAATTTATCGAATGGAAAGTCGTTGAAGAGCAAAAAGTCGCGGCCATGGTCACGGGCTCCAAGATATGCGCCCAGCGCCTGAATGCGGTGTTGAAGGCCTGCCATGTCGTCTCCGGCGACGGTCAGACGAAGGTTGACATCGATCCGAAGAACAATCCCCTGTTGCGCGAGGCACTGGCTGCGGCCCGGCGCGATATGGTGCCCGAGGCCTATGTGCAGCGCATGTATTCCTATGCCCAGCAGGGGTTCACGCACTTCGTCTTCCATGAGTACGACACGAACTGGGACGGCAAAGCCTATCAGACGGTGTCGGGGCAGAATTCCAACAACAGCGTGCGCATCCCGAACGAATTCTTCCGCGCCCTGGAGAACGACGCGGATTGGCACCTGACGCGGCGCAACGACGGCAAAGTGTGCAAGACGGTGAAGGCGCGCGATCTGTGGGACCGGATTGCCTGGGCGGCCTGGATCTGCGCGGACCCCGGCACCCAGTACGACACGACCATCAATGAATGGCATACCTGTCCGGAAGACGGCCGGATCAATGCGTCGAATCCCTGTTCGGAATACATGTTCCTGGACGATACGGCGTGCAATCTGGCCTCGCTGAATCTGGCGCTCTTTTATACGGCCGACGGCCAGTTTGCCCTGGAAGATTTCCGCCATGCCGTCCGGCTGTGGACGATTGTGCTGGAAATCAGTGTCTTGATGGCCTCCTTCCCCAGCCAGTCGATTGCGGAGAAGAGCTACGAGTTCCGCACGCTCGGGTTGGGCTATGCCAATCTGGGCACTGTGTTGATGCGGCAGGGGATTCCCTACGATTCACCGAAGGCCTTGTCCATTTGCAGCGCGATTACCGCGATCATGACCGGCGAGTCCTATGGCGCGTCGGCTGAAATGGCGGCGGAACTCAAGCCGTTCCCGGGCTATGCCAAGAATCGCGAGCACATGTTGCGCGTTATTCGTAACCATCGCCGGGCGGCGTACAACGCGGCTCCTGAAGAATATGAAGGGCTGACGATCGTTCCCATGGCGATTCAGCCGGAGCATTGTCCGCCGGATCTCCTCATTGCCGCGCGCCGGGCCTGGGATCGCGCCCTGGAACTCGGCAGCGCCTACGGCTATCGGAACGCCCAGGTGACGGTGATCGCGCCGACCGGCACGATCGGCTTGGTAATGGATTGCGACACGACCGGGATCGAGCCGGATTTTTCGCTGGTGAAGTTCAAGAAGCTGGCCGGCGGCGGATACTTCAAGATCATCAATCAGAGTATTCCGGCGGCCTTAACGACGCTGGGCTATTCTGAAACGCAGATCCAGGAGATTGTCCGTTATTGTGTCGGCGCGCAGACCCTCAAGGGAGCGCCCTTTATCAATCACGAGGTGCTGCGGCAAAAAGGGTTTGACGATGCGACCCTTGACCGTCTCGAGAGCGGGTTGGCGCAGGCGTTCGAGATTCAATTCGCCTTCAATAAATTTTCCCTCGGTGAAGCCTTCTGCCTTGAGAAATTGCATCTGACGGAAGCCCAGCTGGCCGAGCCCAACTTCAATATGCTGAAGGCGTTGGGCTTCACCCAGGAGGAAATCGCCGCAGCGAACGACTACTGTTGCGGGACGATGACGGTGGAAGGGGCTCCGCATTTGAAAGCGGAGCATTTACCGGTCTTCGATTGTGCCAACCGGTGCGGCCGTATCGGCCAACGGTATATTGCCGTCGATGCCCATATCCGGATGATGGCGGCAGCCCAGCCGTTCATCAGCGGTGCGATCAGCAAGACCATCAACATGCCGGCTGAGTCGACCCTGGATGACGTCAAGTCGGCCTATCTCTTGTCGTGGAAGAGCATGGTCAAGGCCGTGGCCTTGTACCGGGACGGTTCGAAGTTGAGCCAGCCGCTCAGTTCCTCGAGCGACGGAGAAAAAACCGTCGAGATGACGACGGATGCGGTGGCGGCAGCGGCCGAAAAGATCACCGAACGTGTCCTGGTCCGGTATCTGGCTAAACGAAGGCCCTTGCCGGGAAGGCGGAACGGCTATACGCAAAAAGCGATTGTCGGAGGGCATAAGCTCTATCTGCGAACCGGCGAATACGAGGACGGAACCCTTGGCGAAATTTTTCTGGATATGCATAAGGAAGGGGCAGCCTTCCGGAGCTTGATGAACTGTTTTGCCATTGCCATCTCGTTGGGATTGCAGCACGGCGTGCCGTTGGAAGAGTTTGTGGAAGCGTTCGTCTTCACAAGATTTGAACCCAATGGACCGGTAAAGTTAAACGATCGGATTAAGATGTCCACGTCGATTATCGATTACATCTTCCGTGAACTTGCCGTGACGTATCTGGAGCGGTACGACCTGGCTCAGGTGAAGGACGATGACCTGCGCATGGATTCCATGAAGAAGGACGAGCAGGATCCCGAGTGTGTGGATGAGGAAGCCGATCTCGAGGCGTTGGCCAAATCATCGGTGAGCATCGAACATCTGCCGACCCGCCGGAACGGCGCCAAGGGTAATGGCCATGGGAACGGTCATGGCCATAGCGTGGCCAGAAAAGTGGAAATTCTACGCGAGACCTTGACCCTGACCGAGGTGCAGAGCGCCAAGGTGAAGGGCTATGAAGGCGATCCTTGCCCTGAGTGCAAACAGTTTACGATGGTCCGGAACGGCACCTGCCTCAAGTGTGTCAGTTGCGGGGCGACGAACGGGTGTTCATAATACAAAACGTTGCAGTTACCGGTTATCGCGTGGATGGCAACAGACCTTCTTAGACTGGAAAGAGGGAACCAGTACACCCGCATCAATGAAGCGTATGTCGGGATCGAATACTCTCTGTACGTCGACAGACTATAAGTCCCCTGAAAAGTGCGGGGGGCTATAGGAGGTTCGTATGAGTACCATTCTTCGAGAAAGCCGGATAGAAACCGTTCATGACCAGATCGTAAGCGAGGTGGCGCAGCGGTGGGCCAAGGCGTTTCAATGCAGGGTGACGATCAAGACCGGGCCCGACCACAATTCGTGGGATGATGCTCCCCAGGAATCGGATATCGTCGGCTGGGACTTCAGTCCGCGAGGCAATCGTCTCTTATGGTCGGCCGAAGTTGAAACGGAGGATTCACTTTCTGACCCGGATACGCACAGAAAGTGGCGGTGCGCTGCGGTCCCCGGCATTCCAATATATCTTCTGATTCCACGCGGCACTCGTGCGCTGGCAGAGAAGATGGCCGCCTCGGCTGATTTTCGATTCAGCAGTATCTACGAATACGGATTTGTGAACGGCGTCGTTCAGATTCTGTAAGGGATATTATTCGCAGGATGAGCCCTCACGATCCGCTGCTTCAAGGCCGGATCTCTTCCTGATAGTATGATGGTTATGGGTCGTCTCGCACCGGCTGAATGATGTTCGGATTCTCTGGGATCGTACCCGTTCGACAGCTATGATAGGGAGAGGCGGAGATGAATGATTGGAAGTCCGGGCGGTTCTGCCGTCAGGCGCGGAGCTGGTCCTTGAGAGGGGCCACGACCGGATTCCGGTCCCCATTCAGTTCAACGGGCCGGCATTATATGGATATGGGAAGAATCGGGCGCTGCCCCGGTATCAAACATCTCTGCAAGTCCTGGTCTCCGTTGAAGAAGTCGCAGTGGGATGAGCGGGAAAGCTGATTGTTTCTGATGTGTTCCCGCTAGAGCACGCGGGCCCCCTTCGATAGCGCAAATTCAGCTTGGAGTACGACCTATGCCGACAACAACTCAATTGGTCATCAGCGGTCAGAGCAAGCCGGGTGTGATTGCCCGAGTCGCTTCTGTCTTGGGTGAAGCCGGAGTCAATATCAAAGCCTTCTCTGCTCCCGAGGTGACAGGAACGGGGAAGCTCCGCCTGCTGGTCGCAGATATCGATGGGGCCAGAGCGGCTCTCAAAGCAGCCAAGATCCGGTTCGGTGAAGAGACCGCCCTGATTTTGAGCCTGGAAAACAAACCGGGCGCCCTGATGGATGTCGCCGATCTGCTGACGAAAAACCGGATCAACATCAAATGCGGGTACTGCACTCCCTCACGGGAGGGAAAACGTGCCATTGTCGTCTTGACGGTATCCAATACGGCCAAAGCCCTGGCCGTCTTGCGCGATGAGTCACTCGACGAGTTCTGATCGATGAGGGCCATCCAGCCCATTCGACGATATTCCGCTGCTCGAATCCTTTTCGTTCTGGTGCTCTGTTCGCTTCTGCAGTCCTGCCGGACGCAAGCTCCTCCCGTCGAACGATTTCCTGGCTATCCCATTGGATTTGTTGAGCGAGGGACTGCCTCCTGGTATGGGCCGGGATTTGACGGAAACAAGACGGCAAACGGCGAACGGTATGACATGCACAAACTGACGGCCGCCCACCGGACGCTTCCCTTGGGATCCGTGGCTGTCGTGCGCTCCTTAACCTCCAACCGGCAAGTAACCGTTCGAATCAATGACCGGGGCCCATTTGCCAAAGGGCGGGTGCTGGATCTGTCCTTAGCCGGGGCACGAGCCATCGGGATGATCGGGAACGGGACTGACCAGATCGAGTTGCGCGTGGTGGGGTATACCGGCAGACCTGAGGGTATGGGGGTCTTGCGGGTTCAAGTCGGGTCTTTTGCCGATCTACAGAATGCCCGAGGGTTGTTTGATCGTGTCAGGACGCTGTATCCGGGTGGGCGGATTACGCAGGTTGATTTGCCTGACGGGCGGCGATACCGGGTGCAGGTAGGGCAGTTTTTGACCGAATCCCAGGCTCAGGCCGCATCGGCCCGCCTCGACGCCGATTATGATCTCCAGTCTTTCGTGATACGGGACGATGGGTAATGTCAAAGTGCTCCTTATCTCCTATCTCCTCCGTCCGGAGTGCCTCCACAGGTCCAGAGATGGATCGTTATGGAACTGATTGATTATTCTGCATCTTTTTCAGAATGACTTGCCCTGGGCAAGCTCCTATGATACATGTTGTGCTCAATGAGAATGATTTCCTCAACATGGTCCATCTCGTTTGATCGCACCTTCACGGGGATAACCGGTTCTATCAGGCCGGGCCGTACTCCTCATCTATCTGGGCGAGCCATTGTGGCTCGCCGTTTCTAATCAAAGGCCGTCATGGATATCCTCATCCTCTTGGGATTGATTGGATTATCTGCTGTTATTTCAACGGCTGAGATAGGATTCTTTGCGGTCAATGAAACCCGCCTCAGGGCCATTGCCAAGAACGGCGATAAACGGGCAGCTATGGCGCTTGAGCTCAGGAGCGATCCCCAGAAGCTCTTGTCCACCATCCTGGTCGGAGACCGGCTGGTGGGGACGGCCATCCCGATGTTTGCCACCTTCATTACATTAAATGCCTACGGGGGAAAGACCTCGTTTGACGAAGCCATTGCCGTGACGGTGGGAGTCCTGACGTTTGTCCTCCTCGTGTCGGTTGACGTGATTCCCAAGACTTTGGCCGCCAAGTTTGCTGTGCCGGTCACGCTGAATATGGCTTACCCCGTGTACGGCGTTCAGCTGATGCTGAGACCCCTGTTGTTTGTGATGGTCCCTCTGATCCATAAGTTGACCGGGGGCAAGGGCCTCACCCTTCCGCTGGTGACCGAGGAAGAGCTCAAGATCATGCTCGACGAGGGTGGCAGAGTGGGCCAGATCGAATCCGAAGAAGTGAAGATGATTAAGAACGTCTTTCAGCTCAAAGATATTACGGCCGAAGATGCCATGACGCCGCGCATCTATGTGTTCTCATTAGACGGGAGCCTGCAGCTCAAAGAGGCGCAGGAACTGCTCTATAACTCGAAATATTCTCGCATTCCGGTTTATGACGGCACGCTCGACAACATCACCGGGATTCTTTACAAGACGAAGGCGCTCACGGAACTGGCCAAGGGGCGTATGGACGTCAAACTGAAAGATATCGCGCATCCTGCGCTCTTCGTGCCGGCCGGCAAGACCGCCGACGACCTGATGAAACAGTTTCAGCAGGAAAAGCGTCATATGGGCATCGTCGTGAACGAGTTCGGCGGGGTGATGGGATTGGTGACGCTGGAGGATCTCCTGGAGGAAGTAGTCGGCGAAATCGTGGATGAGACCGACATTACCGAGGAGCTCATCAAGCGTATCGGCAAGAATCAGATTCTGGTTCACGGTCGAACCGAGGTGCGGAAGGTCAATGATTTCTTCAAGGTCGATTTGGGAGATGAAGCCTTGACCATCGGCGGGCTGATTCAAGGCGAACTGGGCCGCATTCCCAAAGCCGGGGAGGAGCTGCATATCGGCCATTGCCGGCTGGTGGTGCACGAGGCCGATCCGCGCTCGATTCGCAGCGTGAACATCTATAAGGAAGAAAAAACCCCGGTCTCTGTCGAAGCGCCTAGCCTGAATCCTGTCAGCTAATCTCTCCTAGGGATTCACCAACTCAGTAAACTCCTGCTCCGTGAGAACCCGAATGGTCAGCTTGTGAGCCTGGTCGAGTTTCGACCCGGGATCACGGCCTGCGACCACAAATGAGGTGTGTTTGCTGACGCTGGAGGTCACGGTTCCGCCTTGTTGTTCGACCAGCCGCTTCGCGTCATCGCGGCTGTAGCGATCGAGCCCGCCAGTAAAGACAAACGTTTTCCCCGCCAACGGGAGGAATGCCGCCGGAGCGCTCGTCTGCCGTTCTTCGATGACCATGCCGAGCGACCGGAGTTGATCGATCACGCGGCGATTCGACTCCTCCCGAAAATAGGAGACGAGGCTGGCGGAAATTTCCGGTCCGATTTCCTTGACGGACCGGAGGCGCGCCTCATCGGCATTCATGATGGCATCGAGAGAACCGAATTCTCTGGCCAGGACCTTGGCGATATGTTGACCGACCTGCCTGATTCCCAGCCCCATCAAGAAACGATCCAGCGCAACGGTTTTGCTCGCTTGAATGGCCTCCAGCAACAGCGAAGTCGATTTCTCCGCAAACCCCTCAAGTGGCATCAAGTGATCGCGGGTCAGGCGATAGAGATCGGCCAGACTGCCGACCAGTCCATGGTCCACAAGCTGCGCGACGGTCTTTTTTCCGAGCCCCTCGATATTGAGCGCCTGCTTGGAGGCGAAATGTTCGATCGCGCCTTTTAGTTGCGCGACGCATCCGGCCTGGCCCGTGCAATAGTAATAGGCTCCTTCGCGTCCCACCGCCGATCCGCACACCGGACAGTGATCCGGCATCGAAAACGGCTCGGAACGGGATTCGCCGGGAACCGGGATGCGCTCGGCAATGGCCGGGATGACATCGCCGGCCCGTTCCACCTTGACGGTGTCGCCCACACGAATATCTTTTCTGGCGACTTCATCGGCATTGTGCAATGTCGCCCGGCTGATTGTGACGCCGCCGACTTCGACCGGCCGGAGGAGAGCGACCGGAGTGAGTGTGCCCGTGCGTCCGACCGAGACGACGATATCCTGCACCACCGTGATTTCCTTGCGCGGGGCGAACTTGAAGGCGATCGCCCAGCGGGGGCTGCGGGACTTGAAGCCCAGTTGCTCCTGCCAGTCCCGACGATTCACTTTCACGACCAGGCCGTCGATTTCATAGGGCAGGTCGTCGCGCACCTCTTCGGTCTCACGGTGGAACGCGATGACCTCCTCGATGGTTCGGCATCGACGCCGGTGGCTGGGAATGGGAAGTCCCCAATCGGCCAGTGCATCGAGCTCTTCCCAGTGGGATGTCGGAGGCTGAGCGGATACCGCCATGGCTTCGTAACAGGTGATCACCAAGGGACGACTCGCGGTGATATGCGAGTCGAGTTGCCGGAGAGACCCCGCCGCGGCGTTGCGCGGATTGGCAAAGGCCTCTTCCCCTCGTTCCGTGATCGCCCGGTTCAGCGCGTGGAAATCTTCGAGCTTCATATAGACTTCGCCGCGGACGGCCAGATGGGCAGGGGGAGAAGAGTCGCTGCGCAGGTGAAGGGGAAGGGAGCGGATCGTCCGGAGGTTGATCGTCACATCCTCGCCGGTGGTTCCGTCGCCCCTGGTGGAGCCGCGGACCAAGCGGCCCCGCTCATAGACCAGCTCGACGGAGAGGCCGTCGAATTTCGGTTCGACCGTGTACTCCACCTGATCCGTTTCAAGCTCCCGTTTCATCCGTTGATCGAATGCCAGCACATCGGACGGATCGACGATGGAATCAAGGCTGAGCATCGGCCGTTCGTGACGGACCTTGCCCAGTTCCGCGAGGGGCATGCCCCCCACCCGCTGGGTCGGGGAATCAGCAGTTAGGAGATCGGGGTGAGCCGATTCAAGGTCGCATAACTCTTTGAAGAGACGGTCGTACTCGGCGTCGGAAATCTCTGGCCGGTCTTTGACGTAGTACAGGTAATCGTGATGCCGGATTTTCTGTCGCAGCCATTCGATCCGCTCCTGTGGAGAAGAACGGGCGCCGTCGGATGTTGGCGGATCAGGCGGCAGGTTATCGAATAAATCGTGCGGCATAGCTTCTGATCTCGTGGCCATTCAACACATGAAAGCGACGGAGTCGGTCAAGGGTCTGGCTTGAAAACCTGGTGAGCGGCAGCGTGACGAGCCTGCGGCCGTATTGCCGGGCGATCCAGCGCCAGCGGGCGCGCGGCGGAATGGGCGAGACGATGGCGATATGAGGCTCGCGCGTATGTGCCGCTCCGGCAGCAATCAATCGTTCTTCCAGTGTGGTCGCGAAGGCCAGGTTGGGATCGCTCCAGATGTCCGGTATCGGGCGTGGGGGAAAGAGAAACAGCGCGCCTCCGTATCGTGACTGGCCGATGCCAGGGCCAACCATGTCATCCGCAAACGGGGTGGCGTAAAAACACAGGGTCGATTCTTCCTGATGCTCGGCAAACCACGTGGCTTGCCAGGAGTAGGTCTGAGGATCGGCCGGCGTATCGAAGAGAAAGATGACGACTTCCACATTGCCGCGTGCCGGCGGAACCTCACGTACATAGAGATCCATGTGTGGCAATGAGCCGACGTTCGTGCCGAGCGTTCCGCCTGTCGGGCGTCGCCCGCCGAGCCATCGGCGCAGGCTCTCCCGGAGGTCGAGCCCGTCCTTCATGGACGTCGTGAATTTTTCCGTCTTGGCCAGGTCGGCGCCGATCAGGGCGCGGGCCTGCTCCCGGACATGGGTATTGAAGCTCTCGATCTTCTGGTCTTCCGGTGGCCAGGAACATTGGCGCTGCGGATTCCAGAGATAGGACCATTTGCGACTGGTTCTCCGGTCCGGCTTCGGCCGCAAGGAGAGCGATTTCCAGACGAGTGGGGCACCCGGCAAACGATTCTTTGCCACAGCCAATGTCCCGCCTGGCAATTCCATCTGGTCAATGCCGACCGTGACCGATTCAAGGCGGGACCAGTCTTCCTGTACTTGATAGCCATAATCCTTCGCCGTTTTGAGCAACATGACGGCAAAATCGTCTCCCGCTGTCTGCTTCGCCGCAACCACCAAAGAATAGAGGGATGGGGTGAGCCGCCGCTCCAGCAGAGTCAGGTTCCGTACATACTGGAGGAGGGCTTGGAGGATCTGCGGCGTGACCCAATCGGGAATCGACGCGCCTTCTGCGCGATGCTGCTCGATCCATCGCGTCCGCGTTTCGATGAGCAGCTCTTTCACTCCGTCGATGGCCAGGTTCCAATCCGACCGGACTTCAGCCCGGCGGCGTTCATATAATTCTGTCAGAAACGGCAGTTCGCCCAGCACAAAGTAGAGGGAATCCCGGTTTACCGCACAGCGCACCGGTCGTTCATAAATCGGCTCCGGTACATCATACGGTGCGCGGGCTTGATACGAAGCCCGCAGCCACGGCCAATCGGTGAAGTGGCAGAGACACAAAATCGACTCATGATCGAGTTCCAGCTCGTGCAACCGGAAGGCCATCCAGGCGACACGCTTGGCCTGTTGTGAGCCGGCGAGAGGGGCGGTCAGGGATGGGAGTGTGGCTGCCGCCAGCGCAGGGAGCGACACCGACTTCACGGCATAGGGGTCGGGGCCTGCAAATGGTGTGGGCTCAAATCGCTCGACTTCGCGATCGATATAGGCGCGCGCAATCCCTTCACCCATCGCGACCCGGATACCCATGATGACGGCCTGGCAGGGATCGACGGGGACGAAGCTGACGGTCGTGTTTTCGTCCCGGTTGGGCTCCGGCAGGATAACCAGGCTGATTTGCGGGAGACGGGTGACCGCCTGTTCGACGGAGTCTTCCAGCGACGGCGGGAGCGGCACGGCCAGACAGTCGTAGTGTTTGCCGATCAGTGTTTCCCGGACTTCCTGCGCGATATCGCCGCTCCCATGGAGAACCGGCAGTACATCGATCCTGGGCGAGAGGCTGAGAACGCGCGCTTCGCTCGGCGTGAAACGAGCCATTCAACGCCCCGGGTGTAGAGGGTCGTCTTCTTCAAAGAAGAAATCGCCCAGGCCTTTGGGAAACGAGTGCGCGCCCATGGCACGGGCTCTTCGCCGCGACTGATCTTCCAGGTTGAGGGAGTCCGGTCCCAGCACTTTCACCAGGGCCTCCTGCCACAGCCGATCGAGCGCGACCGGGTGGGCCGGGTCCTGCGCCAGCCGCTTGACCGCATATTGAATCAGGTGGAGCCCGTCCCTGACCGAGTATTCCAGATTGAGCTGGTGGGCCTCCTGCAGAAAACTCACGGCGAGGGTCAAGACTTCGTCCGCGGCGAAGGGGAGATGATAGCGCAGGATCGCCATCTCGTCTTCCCGCGAGGGAAATCCCAGCCCAAGCGTGGGCTGGAGCCGGGAGAGAATATAGTCGGGGACTTCATAGGTAGAGGCGTCCTCATTCATCGTCACGCAACAGCGAAAATGCTCGTGCGCTTGAATGAGAATGCCGGCGATGATCGACTCCACGCAGCGCCGGTGATCCAGGAGCGGCGCGAGCGACGCCCAGCTCTTTTCATTCATCCGGTTGCCTTCATCAAGGACGCAGATGCTTCCCGTCAGCACGGCCGTGACGAGCGGGGACGCGTGATAGGCGATTGTGCCCGATTCCGCCAGGACCGGCGTAATCAGGAGATCTTCCGGCCTCGTATCAGCGGTGCATTGAAAGACGTAGAGGTCTTGTTTGCGTTCCTTCGCGCCGGACATGGCCAGGGTCGTCTTGCCGATCCCCGGCGGGCCGGTAATGCGGGGCGAGAGCGGCAGATCGCGGGGATCCACCATCAACCAGCAGGCCAGGAGTTGCTGCAACGGCTCACGGCTTCCGATCCATTCCTGCAGGGACGTCATCGGTTGAGCCAGGTGAAGGGTGATCCCCTGGACGACCATGGTTCTGGCCGGGGATGCGGACGGGCGTTGTTCCATCATGGGCGAGGGACTCTTGGTTAGATAATCGGTATCGAGCGGACGGTAGCATAGCGATCCGGGAGGGTCAAACCCCCTTGAGGGGTCCAATTCGCTTTGACTTTCACAGCGTTGGACCGTATTCTTAAGAGTCCCGGCGACTGCAATATGGTCAAAGGCACGTTGTGTCAGGGTGAGCGATCTTCCGGTGAATGCCGGAGGACGCGCAGGCGGCGCACGATGAACAGGGAGGGTTTGCGAGTGGACGATCAGAGACCCAAAATGGTGGCAATGGGCCTGGCAGTGGTGTGCACCGCGCTGCTCTTGAGCGGGTGCGTCGTGCTGGAGGAAAAGTATAACGCGGAAAAGACCAGAAGCTTGAATTTTCAGCGGCTGCTGGCGCAGGAAGAGAAGCGGACGGCGGAGCTGGATAGCGAAGTCAAACGGACGAAGAAGGAATTGGCGGAATTCGAAGCCCGCAACCGCGAACTCACGGCGCAGGTCCAGTCCGCACGGGAACAGATGGCGCGGATGCAGGAAGAGATGGATGCAGTCAGAGAGTCCGCCCTATTAGAACGGAAGGCCATGGAAGACATGCGGAAAATGCCCGCGGCGCCGTCGGGCAAAGTCAAGAAGCCGGAGGCTGTGGCGTCCGTTCCTCACGAGACGGATCTTACGGCGCCTGACCCGACGAAGGATGTGTCCGGCTTGTTCAACCTCACGGAGACGGCGAAGCCCGGCACAAAATCCGCTGCGGCGACCGGCACCACCATCCATGTGGTGAAGCCGGGAGAAACGCTCTTCCGGATCAGCCGCCGCTACGGAGTCGAGGTCGAAAAGATCAAGAAATGGAATAAGCTGCCGGATGACATCATTGAAGTCGGGCAGAAACTGATCGTTGGAATGGAGTAATACACCGGTTTCCCATGCCCACACCGACCTATTCTCTCAGCTTGGATGAGTTCCGGGTTTATGCGAAGGAGGGGAACCTCATTCCGCTGTACCGGGAAATCCTGGCGGACCATGAAACGCCGGTCTCCGCCTTTGCGAAGATCGATCATGGCCCGTCCGCCTATCTCTTGGAGAGTGTGCAGGGCGGAGAGAAGTGGGCCCGCTATTCCTTCCTCGGGAGCGGCTCCCCGATCGTGATGGTGGAAGATCGAGGCGATCTCGTCATCAAGAAGGGCACACGGAGCCGTCGCATCGCCTGCAAGGGTGCGCCGCTCGATCGGTTGCGGGAGTTCATGGAGACCTATCGGCCGGTCACGGTCACGGGGCTGCCGCGCTTCGTCGGCGGGGCGGTGGGCTACCTGGGCTACGATATGGTCAAGACGTTCGAGGATCTGGCCTTTCGGCGGAAGGACAGCCTGAATCTGCCCGAGTTCGCCTTTTTGCTGACGGATACCCTGCTGATTTTCGACAACGTCGCCCAGAAAATTAAAGTCGTGGCCAACGCCCATGTGAAATCCGCGTCGGAGCGGGGCATTCGTCAAGCCTACCGTGATGCGACGACGCGGATCGAGCGCATGATTACCCGGTTGCGGCGACCATTGAGGCGGAAAGCTCCGAAGCGACGCCGCACGCCGATCACGTTTACGCCGAACATGAGCAAGGCCGACTTTGAAAAGATGGTCAGCCGGACTCAGGAATACATCAAGGCCGGGGATATTTTTCAGTGTGTCTTGTCGCAACGGTGGGAGACCAATCTGCATGCGCCGCCGTTTCAGCTCTATCGCGCGTTGCGGGTCGTGAATCCGTCCCCCTATATGTACTACCTCCGGATCGCCGGGGTGGAGCTGGTCGGATCGTCGCCGGAAATTCTCGTGCGCTGCGAAGACGGCCTCGTGTCGGTTCGTCCGATTGCCGGCACCAGGCGGCGCGGGGCGACCGCCGAGGAAGATGAACAGTTAGAGCGCCGGCTGCTGGCCGACACGAAAGAACGGGCCGAACATATCATGCTCGTGGACCTCGGCCGGAACGATGTCGGGCGTGTGGCGGAGAGTGGATCGGTGAAGGTCGAGTCGCTCATGAATGTCGAGCGGTATTCGCACGTGATGCACATCGTCTCCAATGTCACGGGTCGGTTGGCTCCGTCCAAATCCGTCTATGATGTCCTGCGGGCCTGCTTTCCCGCAGGCACGGTCTCGGGCGCGCCGAAAATCAGGGCCATGGAGATCATCGAGGAGCTGGAGCCGACGAGGCGCGGCCCCTATGCCGGTGCGGTGGGGTACGTCAGCTTTTCCGGCAATATGGACATGTGCATCAACATACGGACCGTCGTCGTCTCCAAACATCGCGCCTTCATTCAAGCCGGAGCGGGCATCGTCGCGGATTCGAACCCCGAGCACGAGTATGAGGAAACCTGCAATAAAGCGCGGGCGATGATGAAGGCCATCGAGCTGGCCGAGCGGGGGTTGGAATAAAAAGGGTGAGCAGTGACGAGTGACCGGTGAAGAGTTCGATCCGGAGATCGCTCATCACACATCACACATCACAGTTCACGGGTTGCCATGCTGTTAATGATCGACAACTACGACTCCTTTACCTATAACCTCGTCCAGTATTTCGGCGAGCTGGGTGAAGATGTGCGTGTCTACCGGAACGACAAGATTTCGCTGCAGCAGATCGAGGACCTGCACCCGAGCCGGATCGTCATTTCCCCCGGTCCCTGCACCCCGAAGGAAGCGGGCGTGTCCGTCGAGACCATCCGGCAGTTCGCCGGACGACTGCCGATGCTGGGGGTCTGTCTCGGCCACCAATCGCTGGCCGTGGCGTTCGGCGGGGAAGTCATTCGCGCGCAGCGATTGATGCACGGCAAAACCTCCATGATCTCGCACGACGGGAAAACCATCTATCACGGCCTGCCGAATCCCTTTGAGGCGACGCGTTATCACTCTTTGTTGGTGAATCCCCTCAACCTCCCGGATTGTCTGGAAGTGTCGGCCAGGACGGCCGAAGGCGAGATCATGGGATTGCGCCACCGGACGCTCGGAGTGGAGGGGGTCCAGTTCCACCCGGAATCGATTCTGACCAAGGCCGGCAAAGACCTCCTGAGGAATTTCCTGAAACTCTAGCCTCTCCGGATCTCACGGCTCACATGATCAAAGACGCCCTGTCCAAATTGGCGGATCGCACGGACCTTTCCGAAAAGGAAGCGGAAGAGGTCATGTCCGAAATCATGGAGGGGGCGGCCACGCCCGCCCAGATCGCCGCCTATCTCATGGGACTCCGGCAGAAGGGTGAAACCGTCGATGAAATCGCCGGCTCAGCCCGCGCCATGCGCGCCCGCGCGACGAGGATCCGCGTCGGCAGCGCGATCGTCGTCGATACCTGCGGAACGGGCGGGGACGGGGCCCATACGTTCAACATCTCGACGACCGCGGCGTTCGTAGCGGCCGGAGCCGGACTTACTGTGGCCAAACACGGCAACCGATCCGTGTCCTCAAAATCGGGGAGCGCAGATGTTCTGAGCGCGCTCGGCGTGAAAATCGATCTGTCGCCGGACCGTGTCGCGGATTGCGTGAACGAAGTCGGGATCGGATTTCTCTTCGCGCCCCTGTTCCATGGGGCCATGAAACACTGTGCTGCCCCGAGGCAGGAGATGGGGATTCGCACGCTTTTGAATGTGCTGGGGCCGCTGACCAATCCGGCCGGCGCGACGCATCAAGTGATAGGTGTCTATGACGCGAAGTTGACCGAAGTGCTGGCGAAGGTATTGCTGCAGTTGGGGTCTCAGCATTGTTTTGTGCTGCACGGCATGGACGGGCTCGACGAACTGACCCTCTGCGAGCGGACGAAGGTCTCCGAAGGCAAAGGCGGCGTGGTGTCGAATTATTTTGTCGCGCCCGAGGAATTCGATCTCCCCCGGGTTCCGAAAAGGGACATCGCGGGCGGAGGCCCGGAGGAAAACGCCCGCATCACGCGGGAGATTCTGCAAGGGAAGAAGGGGCCCCAGCGCGACATCGCCGTCCTCAACGCGGCCGCCGCGATCGTGGCGGGGCAGAAGGCCAGAACGCTAAAAGACGGCGTGAGGGTCGCGGTGGAGTCGCTCGATTCGGGAGCGGCAGCCGAAAAACTCGACCGGCTGGTGACATTCACACAGAAGGCGGCAGGATGATTCTCGACCGGATCCTCGAACACAAAAAGGCGGAGTTGCGGCACAAACAGAGCCGCGGTTATCTGGCAGACTTGAAATCCGTCATTCGGGACATGGCATCCCCGTTAGGATTTGCTGTGACGCTCGATGCCACCAGGACCGCTCAGAGTCCGGCCTTGATCGCGGAAGTGAAAAAGGCCTCGCCGAGCCTGGGCCTGCTCAGGCCGGAGTTCGCCGACAAATTCGATTATCTCGGTATTGCACGGACCTATCATGAGCATGGCGCGTCGGCCTTGTCGGTCCTGACCGACAAGGAGTTCTTTCAGGGTGACCTCACATATCTCGCCGAGATCAAGAAGGCTGTTCCGATGCCCGCGCTCGATAAGGAATTCATGGTCGGCGATATTCAATTCTACGAGGCCCGGGCGCATGGCGCCGACGCGGTGCTCTTGATTGTGGCCGCACTGGAAAAGCGCCAGCTCATCGATTTCCATGCGCTGGCCACCGAGTTAAAGATGGACGTGCTGTTCGAAACCCATCATGAGCGGGAGCTCGATACGGTGCTGGAATGGATCCCGACCGCCAGGATGATTGGAATTAACAACCGCGACTTGAAGACGTTTTCCACCGATCTCGGCGTGACGTTCCGGCTGGCAAAACGGATTCCTTCGGACAAGATCATCGTGAGCGAAAGCGGCATCCATAAGCGGGAAGATGTTGTGCAACTTCTGGAAGCCGGCGTCCATGCCATGCTGGTCGGGGAATCCTTGATCAAGGCCCAGAGCATAGAGAAACAGATCGAGACCCTTCGAGGAACTGCGGTTTGAAATCCTTGTCCATGAAAGGGGGACAGATGCGTGTACCTGCTCTGGCCGTCGTGGTCAGCATTTTCATGATGCTAGGATGCGCCTCGTCGTACGACAAAGCATTCCGTACCTGGGACAGCTGGATTGGATCGGGCAAGGACGACCGAGTGAAAGACCTGGGGATTCCCACTCGCTGCCATGCGTTCACGAAGGGAGGAGAGGCCTGTGAGTGGCCAGTCCGCTGGTCGCCGGATGCGACCGGCACCATGACCTTGCAATTCGACCAGAAGGGGCTGCTGTGCCACTGGACCTATAGAGACAGGTTCGGGGATCGCCCCAGCCAGAGTCAGTGTCCCTGAGGAAGAAAGGCCCGGTTCTTGTGCGAATCAAAATTTGCGGGATTACCAACGACGAGGACGCCCGGGTGGCGGTCGAAGCGGGGGCCGACGCCCTGGGATTCATCATGTACCGGAAGAGTCCGCGCTATGTCGACGCGGTGACGGCCAAGCGGATTATTGCCACGCTTCCTCCGTTCGTCGTGCCGGTGGGCGTCTTCGTCAATGAAGAGGCGAAAGTTGTCCGTGATCTGATGGACAGTTGCGGGTTCGGGCTCGCGCAGTTACACGGCGATGAGCCGGCCACATACTGCCAGGATCTTGGGCGTCCCGCCATGAAAGCGGTGCGCCTCAAGGACCGGGGAACCTTTCTGGCTCTGGCGGAATTCCACGGACGGGCGAATGTCAGAGGCTTCGTCCTCGATGCCTTTTCCGACCAAGCCTATGGCGGGACGGGACAAACGGTGGATTGGAGCCTTGCGGCGGAGGTCGCCCGGTCGTCGCCCGTGCTGCTAGCCGGAGGACTGACCCCGGGCAATGTCGCGGAAGCGATCCGGCAGGTCCGCCCCTATGGAGTCGATGTCAGCAGCGGGGTAGAAACGAGCCCCGGGAAAAAGGATCACGCAAAGGTGCAGGCCTTCATTCAGGCCGCAAAACTTGTGTCCGTCTGATGGTCCCGTCTATACTCGGCGAGTTGATTCGGGGAAAGGATTGACTTCTACCATGACCACAGTGCCAGACAGCCATGGACGCTTCGGCCCCTATGGAGGCCGCTACGTTCCTGAAACGCTTATGCCCGCGCTGCTAGAATTGGAGCGGGAGTATGCCTCAGCCAAGAAGGATCGGCGATTTCAGAAGGAACTCGCCTATTATCTGAAACAGTATGTCGGGCGGCCCACGTCGCTGTACCAGGCCGAACGGCTCGGCCGGAAGCTCGGCGGAGCCAAGATCTATCTCAAGCGGGAAGACCTCTGCCATACCGGCGCGCACAAGATCAACAACGCCATCGGCCAGGTGCTGCTTGCCATGCGCATGAAGAAGCCTCGGATCATCGCCGAGACCGGCGCAGGTCAGCATGGCGTCGCCACCGCGACCGCCGCCGCCATGTTCGGGCTGCAATGCGAAATTTATATGGGCACCGAAGACATGCAGCGGCAGGCGCTGAACGTATTTCGCATGCGCCTCCTCGGAGCGAAGGTGACGGGGGTGGATGCCGGCAGCCGCACATTGAAAGATGCCATCAGCGAGGCGATGCGCGACTGGACGACGAACGTCCGTACCACCCACTACATTCTGGGATCGGTGCTCGGGGCCCATCCCTATCCCATGATGATCCGCGATTTTCAGGCCATTATCGGCCGGGAGGCCCGGAAGCAGATTCTGGCGGCGGAAGGCAGATTGCCGGACTATCTCGTGGCCTGTGTGGGCGGAGGGAGCAACTCCATCGGGCTCTTTCACGCCTTCTTGAAGGACAAGAAAGTCAAAATGGTGGGGGTTGAGGCAGGCGGCACCGGCATAGAAAGCGGAAAGCACGCCGCCCGTTTTTCAGGCGGAAAGCCTGGCGTGCTCCAGGGCACGATGACCTATCTGTTGCAAGACGAAGACGGGCAGATCAATCTGACCCACTCCGTCTCCGCCGGGCTGGATTATGCCGCCGTCGGACCGGAGCACAGCCTGTACCACGACATGAAACGGGTGGAGTACACCTATGCGACGGACGATGAGGCCCTCGCGGCCTTCGATCTGCTGGCGACCGAAGAAGGGATCGTGCCGGCTCTCGAAAGCGCCCATGCCATTGCCCATGTCGTGAAGCTTGCGCCGAGACTCAAGAAATCGAACATCATCATTGCCAACTTGTCCGGGCGCGGGGATAAGGATGTCCAACAGGTGGCGAGAATGCGTGGAGTGACGTTATGACGGGGCGGATTGAAACGACTTTCCAGCGTCTTCAGCAGAGAGGGGAGAAAGCCCTTATCGCCTATTTGATGGCGGGTGATCCCACTCTGGCCGACACCGAACCGTTGGTGCTGGAGATCGAGAAGGCCGGCGCCGATATCATCGAACTGGGCGTCCCGTTTTCCGACCCGATCGCCGACGGACCGGTGATTCAACTGGCGGCCGAACGGGCGTTGCGGAGCGGGACGTCGCTGCGGAAGATCCTGCCCATGGTCAAATCGTTGCGGACCAGAACCCAGGTGCCGATCGTGCTCATGGTCTATTACAATTCGATTCACGCGATGGGTCTTGAGTCCTTTTGTCGGGAGGCATCGGCGGCGGGCGTCGATGGGCTGATCGTGCCGGATATGCCGCCGGATGAAGCGGGGCCGTTGAAAGGTCCGGCCGCGGCAGCGGGGCTTCGCCTCGTGTTTCTTCTCGCGCCCACCAGCACTCCTGATCGGCGAAATTATGTGGCGAAGGAGTCCCAAGGGTTTCTGTATTATGTGTCGCTGACCGGCATCACCGGCGCGCAGATTCAGAATATGGCTGAAGTCGGGCAGAATG
The DNA here is from genome assembly GCF_049546785.1 of Nitrospira sp. NS4. NCBI lineage: Bacteria > Pseudomonadati > Nitrospirota > Nitrospiria > Nitrospirales > Nitrospiraceae > Nitrospira > Nitrospira sp. NS4. The sequence continues at coordinate 98,057 of NZ_JBMWAN010000006.1, forward strand.
TCGCGAAGATCAAGAAAGTCACGAGGACGCCGGTTGCCGTCGGATTCGGCGTTTCAACTCCTGAGGATGCCGCCAGAGTTTCCGCGATGGCCGACGGGGTGATCGTCGGCAGCGCGATCGTGAAACAGATCGCCGCCCGCCAGCAGGATCCGGATATGCCGGAGAAGGTCGGACTCTTTGTCGGTTCCCTGAAGGCCGCCATGCAACAGGCCCGTCCCGCAAGATAACCCTCAACCACCCTTCAGCTGTCCGGTTTTCCGGCTGCTCGCGAACTGATCAGATTGTTCTGACACGGGAGGTGTCGCTAGCGCTTCTGGCCGATGGCGGTGGGCGGCATGTACTTGACCATCTCGTCCGTCAGTTCCGCCGCCACCTCTTTCAGGTTGGGTCGATTGAAGATGTAGCCGCTTGATTTTTCATGGCGGGCCTTCCAAATGGTCGCGCCGGTGGTGGCGTCAACCAGGCGCAATGTCAGTCCCACCCGTCCGACATTGTTACCGGCCTTTCCCGCATACTCCCAGGCATTGATGCGGAGGACAAGGAACGCCTCGACATTCATCGCTTTCCCCAGCTTGATCGCAGTCTCCCTGTCGGATTGACCGGTCATCTCCAGACGGGAGAAATAGAAGACGAGCGTATCAAACGCTTCCTTTGAACTTTGAAAAATATCCGCGACTTGCTCCGCATGGACAACGCGCTCAATTCTTCCTGCCTTGACCAATGAAACCGCCAGGACTTCCTGGATATCCTCCCGGGCATTGTCGTACTGACTCGCCATCGGGGGCAGTGCCGCGATCGATTGTGGACGGAAGACCTTCGCGCCCGGTCCTTCCCAGGTTTCCAAAAGCCCGCCGGCGCATCCGGTGAGGGACACGAGGAGAACCGTCATTGCCGCGACACACCAATCTTTCAAGAATCTCATGTTCGACACTATACCATGATAATTAGAAGGTAAGGGAGAGTGAGCCGGAGCCCAGGACTCCGCCTTCCTTAAAGTCATACCCGGCGCCGAAGTCCATCTGGAAGGCAAAAATCCGCAGGCCGAACCCGGCGGTGGGGGTGACGTTCGAAGCCGCATCCGCCACGTTCTTATAGGCGCCCAGGCGTAGCGAGAGCAAATCCGAGAAGAGCGTTTGCTCGGCGCCGAGGCTCAAGACCTGGCTTTTCACGTTCGGCACCAGAGTGGAGTTGGAAAGAATATCCCCGTCGAAGGTAATCGTCAGCGAAGAATAGGGGTTGACCGCCACACCCCCGCGGTACTGCGGACTGATCTTGAATTGTTCCCCGTTGGGCGCGTCGAAGGTGGGCGACGTGAGATCCTTTGCCACCACGCCGAGGCGCAGCCAGTCGGTCGGTTTATACAGAGCGCCGACGTCGATCCCGAAGCCGGTGGAAATTTTCGCTTCCCCGAAATGGTCCGACAAGGTCACATCCTGGCCGTTCGTAAGGGTGGCCAGTCCGGTATAGGCGGCGCCCTGGATCAGTTTTCCGCTCACGCCGATGGAAAAGGTTTTGTCCGCGAAGGCATAGGCATAGGAGAACACGGCTTGTCTCGCTTCAAGTCCCCGCATCGCGAGCTGCCCGGTCACCGTGGCGCCGGTCGCTTGAAATGGTTGATTCGGGTAGGAGCCGGCCCAGGCGACATCGGAAATATTGAACCCGAACGCGTGGTTACCGGCATGCCCTTTGATGTAGAGGCCCGCCGAGCCGTTCACTGAAGCGGACTGGCCGTTGATCTGGGTGGCATAAGTCTGCGCGTCCGCCGGCGCACAGGAACTGCAGTCTTCGATGTTGCGAAACGTATCGACCGCTCCGTTTCTGGCGACTCCCTGGGCCGTGACCTGCATCCGGATATCCACCGTCTGGGTCATCGCGAGCCCCGCCGGATTCCAATAGGTCGCCAGAGAGTCTGTCGTCACGGCCACGCCGGCGCCGCCCATACCGGCCGCGCGCGGACCCACGATCGAAAATTCCATCGCCAATACCTGAGTGGGCACGAGCGCCAAAACCGTCAGGCCGAGCACACGCACAAGTAACTGCTTCATGGTCTTACCCCGCGATACAGCGCACACGGATATCCTGATGGATGCCAGTCTAGGTATCTCATCCACGTCCGTCAAGACTCAGACGATCATCCCGTCCTGCATGTGAACGATGCGGTCGGACTGGGCGGAGAGCTTGTCGTTATGGGTGACGATGACGAAGGTCGTCCCGCGGGACCGGTTCAAGTCCCGCAGCAGCCCGAAGAGGGCATCGCCGGTGTGGGTGTCGAGATTGCCGGTCGGCTCATCGGCCAGCACAAGGTCGGGCTTCTGCAAGAGCGCCCGGGCCACGGCGACCCGCTGCTGTTCGCCGCCGGAGAGTTCGCCCGGCTTATGATGCAGCCGCTGTCCCAGCCCCACCTCTTCCAGCAGCGTCGTGGCTTCCTGTTCCACTTCCTCAATGGAGCGCCGTTGAATGAGGGCCGGCATGCAGGCATTTTCCAGCGCGGTGAACTCCGGCAGCAGGTGATGAAACTGGAAGACGAAGCCGATGCGGCGGTTGCGGAACTCGGCCTGCTGCGCTTCGGATAACTGAAAGAGATCCTGATCGTTAAAGTAGACGGTGCCTTTCGTCGGCCGGTCGAGCATCCCCATAATATGCAGCATCGTGCTCTTGCCGGCCCCCGACGCGCCGATCACCGCCACCATTTGGCCGCGAGGGATCTCCAGATCGATGCCTTTGAGGACGGTGAGTTCACGCTGCCCCATGACGAAGGACTTGTGGAGATCCGCAATGCGAATCATCGCAGGGGAGGCGCCGGCTCCGGATGCAGTCGTGGGGTTGTCGCTCATTCGTACCGTAGGGCCGCAACCGGTTCGAGTTTGGCCGCCTGGAGCGAGGGATAGACCGTGGCGGCGAAGCTGATGAGAATGGCGGAACCGGCGACGAGCAGGACATCGAGCGCCTGCACGTGGACCGGGATTCTGGAGATGTAATAGACCGTCGGATCGAAGGTCCAGAATGTCTGGATGAGCCAGAGAAAGGCATAGCCCAGGGGAATGCCGATCGCGGTCCCTGAAAATCCGATGATCAACCCGTTCAACATGAAGATGCGCCGGATGCTTTTCCGCGTCGCGCCCATGGCTTTCAGAATCGCGATCTCCTTCTGCTTCTCCGTGACGATCATCGTCAGGGTACTGACGATATTGAAGGACGCCACGATGGTGATCAACACCAGCAGCAGGAACATCATCGTCTTTTCGAGCTTGAGCGCCGAAAAGAGATTCCGGTTCATCTGCATCCAATCGCGGGCGCCGTAGGCGAAGCCGAGCGAGCCTTCGATAGTCTGCGCGATCTCGTTGGCGCGGAACACGTCGGTCACTTTGACCTCGATGCCGCTGACGGTCGCCCCCATATTAAAGAACTTCTGGGCTTCGGCCAGGTCGATGTAGGCGAGGGAGGAGTCGTATTCGTACATGCCCGAATGGAACAGGCCTACGACCGCGAAGGTGCGGATTTTCGGCACCATGCCCATTGCGCTGATCGGGCCGACGGGAGACACCACGTTGACCGTGTCGCCCACGAAAACGCCCAGCCGCATCGCCAGTTCCTTGCCCAGGATGATTCCCGGCTTCTCCGTTTCCACAGGGGGACCGGTAGGATCGTCAGCGGGCGGCTGCGTCACTTTCACGGGCTTGCTGAGATCGGAGAGTTCCCCGGTTCCCAGATTCTTGGCGAGTTCCGTCACCTTGCCTTCGCGGTGCGGATCGATCCCGCGGAGCACGATGCCCTGCACGCCGTTCGGCGTCGTCAGCAGGACCTGCTTCAAGACAAAGGGGGTCGCCGCCACCACCTCCGGCACTTCCTGAATCCGCTCCGTCGTCGGATTGTAGTCGGCCATGCCGTCCTTGATCCGGTCCTGCACGATAATATGGGCGGTGGTCCCCAGAATCTTGGCCTGAATGTCTTCCTTGAAGCCGGTCATGATGCCGACCGTGCCGATCAGGGCCGCGACACCCAACGTGATGCCGGCGATGGACACGAACGTGTTGAGCGAGATCGTCCGGTTGCGCCGCTTGGCGCGCAGGTACCGCAGGCCGACAAAGATTTCATAGGGCATTCCCATTGCCGGCTACTTCTCCGGTCTCAATTGGGGGAAGAGCACCACGTCGCGGATCGAGGCCTGGTTCGTAAAGAGCATGATCAGGCGATCGATTCCGATCCCTTCGCCCGCCGTCGGGGGCATCCCGAATTCCAGGGCCCGCAGGAAGTCTTCGTCGACCAGATGCGCCTCTTCGTCGCCGGCTTCGCGTTGCGCCGCCTGTCCCTCGAAGCGTTCCCGCTGATCGAGCGGGTCGTTCAACTCGGAGAAGGCGTTCGCGATTTCGCGCCCGGCGATATACAGTTCGAACCGGTCGGTGAGCGACGGGTTGGAGTCTTTCCGCCGCGCGAGGGGAGAGATCTCGATGGGATAATCCGTAATGAACGTCGGCTGAATCAGATTCGGTTCGACGGTTTCCTCGAAGATTTCGTTCACGATATTGAAGAGAGTCGCGTTCGGATCGATCTGAATGCCCAGGGCCTTCGCTGCCGCCGCGGCTTTGTCACGGTCTTGCAGGACCGAGGGATCCAGCTTATTCACCTCCAGAATTGATTGGTGATAAGACCAGCGCCGCCAAGGGGGCGTGAGGGTGATGTCCTTGCCCTGGTAGTCGATCACAGTCCTGCCGAGGATCTGCTGGGCCAGAGTCGAAACCAGTTCTTCGGTCAGAATGATCAGATCCTGATAGTCGGCGTAGGAGACGTAGAACTCCAGCATCGTGAATTCCGGATTGTGAATCGTCGAGATGCCTTCGTTCCGGAAGTTCCGGTTGATTTCGAATACGCGCGGGAAGCCGCCGACGATCAGCCGCTTGAGGTAGAGTTCCGGCGCGATACGGAGATAGAGATCGACGCCCAGCGCGTTGTGATGCGTCACGAACGGTTTTGCGGTCGCACCGCCCGGGATCGGATGCATCATCGGCGTTTCGACTTCGAGGAACCCGCGCTCGATCAGGAAGGCCCGGATGCCGGCAATGATCCGGCTTCTCGTGGCGAAAATGCCGTGCACGTCCGGATTGGCGATCAGGTCCACGTAACGCTGCCGATACCGGGTCTCGACATCCGTGAGCCCGTGCCACTTTTCCGGCAGCGGGCGCAGGGCCTTGCTGAGGAACGTGAGTTCGCGGACTTCGACGGTAAACTCGTTGGTTTTTGTGCGGAAGAGCGTGCCGGTCACCCCGATCCAGTCGCCGAGATCGAGCTGCTCCGTCACCATATAGGCCTGTTCACTCAGCAGATCTTTCTTGAGGTAGACCTGCAACCGGTCCGAGCCGTCCTGCAACACCGCAAATCCGGCTTTGCCGAACCGCCGCAGCGCGACCACGCGGCCGGCGAAGGTGCAGCCGACCTTTTCCTGCTCCAGAACCTCTTTAGTTTTCTCGCCGTGCAGTTTGATGAGCTGCCCGGCCCGATCCTTCACTTCAAACCTGGTGCCGTAGGGCGCCACGCCGGCCGTCCGCAGTTGCTCAGCCTTCTTGATGCGTTGCTGTCGCTGTTCGTTCAGTTCATCCATGTGATATCCGTGATAAGTGATGAGTGACCAGTGATCGGCATCTCCTGAAAGAAGACCCCATTACACATCGTCGTCCAGTTCGGTCACAGCGGTGAGAGGTTCACTTCCTTTTGTGAACTTCCTCTTCAGATACGCCTCGATAAATCCGTCCAGATCGCCGTCCATGACCGCCGCCACATTGCCGGTCTCATGTCCTGTCCGGTGATCCTTGACCAGTTGATAGGGCTGGAACACGTAAGACCGGATCTGGCTGCCCCAGGCGATGTCCTTTTTCTCGCCGACGATGGCGTTGAACTCCGCTTCTTTTTTCTTCTGCTCCACTTCATAGAGCCGCGCTTTCAGGATTTTCATCGCCCCGTTGCGATTCTGGAGCTGCGACCGCTCATTCTGACATTGCACCACGATGTTGGTGGGCAGGTGGGTGATCCGGATCGCCGTTTCCACTTTGTTCACGTTCTGACCGCCGGCGCCGCCGGCGCGGAAGGTATCGATGCGCAAATCCTTATCGTCGATGACGACGTCGATATCCTCATTCAGCTCGGGATAGACGAAGACCGAGGCGAACGAGGTATGCCGCCGCTTGTTGGCATCGAACGGGGAGATGCGCACCAGCCGGTGCACGCCGGCTTCGGCTTTCAGATAGCCGTAGGCATAGGGGCCGGTGATGGAAATGGTCACGCTCTTGATGCCGGCTTCGTCGCCATGGAGCAGGTCCAGCGTTTCGACTTTGAATTTCCTGGTCTCCGCCCAGCGCACATACATGCGGAGGAGCATCTGCGCCCAGTCCTGCGACTCGGTGCCGCCGGCCCCGGGATGAATCGCGACAATCGCGTTGTTCGGATCCAGCTCTCCGGAGAGGAGCATTTCGACGTGCAGCGCGGCGAGTGTCGGCTCGAACTGCTGCAGCTCCGCCGTCAGTTCCTGTTCGAGCGACTCGTCATGAGTTTCTTCCGCCAGCTCCAGCAGGGCCTGCAGATCGCTGATCTTTGCGTCGATCTCACGCCACTGAGTGAGTTCGCGTTCGAGGGTCACTTTCTTCCGGCTCACCGACGCGGCTGCGCGGGTATCGTTCCAGAAGGACGGTTCCGCCATCTTCGCTGCAAGTTCTTCGAGGTCGGAGGTCATGCGAGCGAGGTCAAAGATGCCCCCGTAATTCCGAGACCTGTTCGCCGACGGCACGCACGCGACTCCTGACCTCTTCCAACATCCCCTCTGTCCTTTCTGATTACGCCGGTGTGATGGCGGTCGTGCCGGGCTCCGGTTCCTTGGGACGGAACAGGTTGAGCAGGCACAGCAGCGCGCAGATTACCACACAGCCGTAGGCAAACACATCCCCGTGACGGCTGTAAAATGTGCGGGGCTGCCACGCGGGAATCGTGACCTGGACTGCCTCTTCCGTGAACAGCGGGGTCGCCCGGATGATCCGGCCGAAGGGATCGATGGCGCCCGTGATGCCGGTGTTGGCGGCGCGCGCAAAGGCCAGGTGATTTTCGACCGAGCGAAAGACCACCATCGCGAAATGTTGCGCCGGCGCCGAGGAGTTGCCGAACCAGCCGTCGTTCGTGATCGTCACCAGAAACTCCGCGCCGTTGGCCGCGAATTGCCGGACGAGATCGGGGAAGATCACTTCGTAACAGATCGCGACGCCGAACTTCACGGGACGCGCCCCCCCCGGGTTGCCGTCGTTGCCGGCGCGGGCCTTCGGCGCCAGCGTCATCACCGTGCCGCCGGGCCCCGCCTCAAAATCGCCGATCCCTTCCACCAGCTTGTCGAGGAAAAAGAGCAACGACGATTTCAGCGGAATGTATTCACCGAACGGCACGAGGTGATGTTTGTCGTAGCGGCCCAGGATCGTTCCGTCAGCCGAGAGGAGATAGGCGCTGTTGAGCAGATAGGGACGGCGGTCCGGATAGAACCGGAGCGCGGGGCTGCCGAACAGCAGCGGCGCCTGCGCCCGGTCGGCCCAGGCCATCAGTTGCAGTTGATAGCCGGCTTCACGCTCGAATAGAAACGGGGTCGCCGCTTCGGGCCAAATCACCACATCGACACCGGTTCCGAACCGACTCGTCAATCGATCGAACCGCTGCATGGTCTCCTCGCGATAGGCCTCATCCCACTTCACCGCCTGATCGACATTGGGTTGGACGAGACCGGCCGTAATGGAGGTTCTCGGGAGCAGGAGACCAGGGCTGTTCAAGAGAGAGGTCCCGTAACTCCAGGTCGAGATCATGAGCAGCGCGGTAATGGTCGTCATTTCCCAGGGCAGCTTCCTGGGGTGGAATCCGCGGAAGAAGGGCATGAGCCAGAGGATGAACTCGGCCAGCGTGAGATTCACCAGGATGATCAAAAAGGAGACCCCATAGACTCCCAGATGGTCGGCCACCTGGATGAGTTCCAGTTCCCGGTATTGCGAGTAGCCCAGCAGGCACCAGGGCAATCCGGACAGGAAGTAGGTCCGTATCAATTCCAGCGCGACCCAGACACAGGGGGCGAAAAGAATGCCGTATCGTGGTATAAATTCCCGCAGCCAGACGACCGCCCAGCTGTAGATTCCGACGTAAATGCCGAGATAAGCCGTGAGGAGCAGGAGGATCGCATAGCTGACGGGGAGGGGGACCTTGCCGTACGTGGTCATGGCCGTGACCACCCAGGCCATGATCCCGGTAAAGCCGATGGTCCCGCTCAGGCATCCCATCCAGAAGGCGCGACGGCGCGTCGTAGAATCCAGAGCGAGATGGAGGGGAATCAGGGCGACCCAGGCGAGCAACCCCAGATCAAACTTTGGAAAGCAGAACGGGAGCAGGACCCCGCTCGCACAGGCAAGTGCAATCTGGCGAGCACGAGTGCGATCCATCGAGCGGTACCATAACCAAAGCGATCCGGACTTGCAAGAGAACGGGAGGAGGCCCGGGACCATGAACTGGACGGTGCCATTGTCCCTTGCGCTCGGGCCGGCGTTCGCTGCGGACGGTCGCAAGACGCGATAGGAATCAGAATCCGATGGACCAATCACAACCGGCGGGCGGAATCAGGACAAGTCCCGGGGCCCGGCGGACCCCGGCTCCGCCGGATGATTCGTCGATCTGGATGGGTGGAGAAGCGACGGTTGGCGCACAAGCCAATCGGCATCTCAGGCGGGCAGGAGGTCGCGGCTCCGGTCTGGCCCTCACTATTTTGGGACTTGCCTTTCTGGGGGGACTCGCCGCCGGCAGTCTGGTGTGCTCATTGTCTCGCAAGGCCGGCCGATAGTCAGAACAGGCCCGCCTTAATGCCTCTGTTCAGGCTTGTGATGCAGCCATCAGGCAGGTGAGTCGGCGGTCGATTGACAGGCCTGGCCGAAGCCGCGCACCAGGTGCGCATCTCCTGCGCCGGCTTTTCCCACGCTGCCTGCACCTTGATATCAGACATCGATTCAGTCACGGTGCCGACCCTTATCAGCGTCCTTCGGGAACTCAGGATGCTCCGTTCTCTCGTTCCAGCCCTGTGCGTTCAATGAACCGACAGATGATTTCCAAGGGTAAAGGTTGTATTCTTTAGCATCAACAGAGGGATACGAGAGACCGCTATATTGGCAGGCATCAATACGCAAAGGGGGACATCCAAATGAAACGAGCATGGATCGCACTAGGACTTTGTTTATCCGTTTCCCTCGCCGGGTGTGGAGGGGCAGAGAAGGCCACCCTTCCAGAAGACCGGCTCACGGTCGGCAAGGTTCAGGGGGAGATCAAAGTCGGCATGGCGGCATCACAGGTGGCGGAACTCCTCGGCAGCCCCAATATCGTCACGACCGATGACAAGCGTCGGGAAGTCTGGATCTACGACAAGGTCTCGACCGATCGGGTGGACACCGCCAGTTCGTCCTTTGCGGGCATCATCATTCTGGGCGCCAGCTCGAGCGACAGTTCCAGCTCGCAGCGCCAGAGGACGCTCACCATCATCATCAAGTACGACGAAGAGAAGAAGGTCCGCGACTTTGCCTACAACTATACCCAGTTCTAGCAAGGGCCGCAGTCCCTTGACGGGCCGGGGGCTCCTGGCCGGGGTCTGTCTCATCCTTTCAGGCCTGGCGGCCGGCTGTGTCACCCCGACCCAGCCGGCAGAGTTCTTTCAGCTCACGGCGGAGAGTCCACGTAACAAGGCCATGCAGACCCGTTTCTTTGAAACCAAGGATGAGGCGGAGTTGTTGTCAGCCTCGGCCGCCGTGCTGCAGGACCTTGGCTTTCAGGTGGAGGAAAGTGTCCAGGATGTCGGGTTCCTCCGGGCGACCAAGGAGCGAAGCGCTCGGGAGTACGGTCAAGACATCGGCCGGTTCTTCGCCTTCCTGCTCTCATTGGGTAAGTTCATCATGCCCGTAGATCTCCATCAGAAAATCGCGGCCACACTCGTCGCGCGGCCGATCAATCCGGAGGGTACGCGCCAGGAAGTCCGGATCATGTTCTACCGGGTCGTCTGGAAGGGGGATGGCCAAGCCGATCGCCAATATATCCCGCCGGGCCAGCAAAAGATGGAGATGCTCCGCGATCCCGTGATGTACCAGCAATTCTTTGCCAAGTTATCGAAAGCCGTCTTCCTGGAAGCCTTCACGCTCTGAGCGAGGAACTATGAGCCACACCATGCGAGCAATCTCAGGCATGATCGTCATTGCGGGGGCCTGGTTCCTTCAGGGCTGTGCCGCGCCGGAGCCGAGTCAGGACCTGCTCGCCCCGACCGAAGCGCAGATGAAGCTCCGGAGCTTTCAGTCGCGCACCTTCGACGTCAAGGACCGCCAGTTGGCGATGCGCGGGGTCATCGCCGTGCTGCAGGATTTGGGCTTCATCATCGAACGCGCGAACGAGCCCTTGGGCCTGGTGACAGCCGCGCGGTTTGCGGAACCGAACTTCTACGACGTCCTCGGCGTCACCGTCACCGTGCGCCAGCAGCAAGAAGGTCGCATGCTGATCCGGGCCAACGCGATCTACAACAATAAGCCGATCGAAGATCCCAAGGTCTATCAGAACTTCTTTGCGGCCCTTGAACGGTCGCTCTTTATCGCCAAGGAGTAAGGCCCGTGGGGCTTCTCACGCCGGACATACGAAAGACTGCCTGCCGCAGCGCAGAGGCACGGGTCTTCGCCGTTGCACTGGGCCTCGGGCTCAGTCTGCTGTTGCAAGGCTGCCCCACGCCCTACGAATGGCGCCATCAGGACCAGTGGGACTCACGGGAGCAGATCTGGCTCTCGGAAGAGAGCCAGGTCAAATTACGTGCAGCTCAATCCAGAGTGTTTGACAGCACCGACCGGCGGCGAACTCTGGAAGTCATTGTCGACACCATGCAGGACCTGGGGTTCATGGTCGAGGTGCTGGATGAGGAGCTGGGCATCGTGTCGGGCAAGAGATTTGAACCGCTCGAACGGTCCAATATCAGAACGGATCCCTACTACCATCTCTACGACGATCAAAGCCTGTTGATCTTCACCAAGTCCTACCTTACCTGGGGTCCTTTCTGGCATCGCAGCGACCTCGTCCGTCTCACCATTACGGTGCGCAAGCGGAACGAGACCCAGCTTGTTGTGAGGGCCAGCGCACAATTTTACCTGCGTGCCGTCGAAGACCCTGAGCCGTACCAGAAGTTTTTCCGTACCCTGGAGCAGGCGCTGTTTCTACGGGCTCAGACGGTCGAATAGCCCGGCATCGCCGTCTCCCCCCACTGGGCCAGGCTCGTCCTGTATCGGAACCGGCAGACTTTGCGGCAGAAGAGGCGCAACAATAAGAAGAAGGAGGACTTATGAAAAACGTTGAGATGACCGTTGAAGGGACGATGCTGACTATCAAAGTGGATTTGTCCAAGGAGTTCGGGCCGTCGGCCTCAGGGAAGACGATCATTATTGCCTCCACGGAAGGAAACGTGACGATTCCCGACCGGGAGGAAAAAGTCGGACTGAACGTCTACCGGAAGAAATAAAGGAATGGCTGACAGGAAGCCCGTTCGATAGTCTCCCGGCGCTTCGACTCCCGGAGCATACGACTGCGATAAGGCCTCAAATTGCTCTGTTTTTGGCCAATTGTACTTTCTGTGTCCACAGTCTAGAGGCCGATCTGTGCATAAGTACGGTCAAATTCCTGATACCCCACAAAATTCAAACTATTTCAAGCGTGAAAACCACCAACGGATTTCTTTGCACCAGGGATTGTGGAAAAGGGGAAAAAGGAATCGTCAAGCCGCAAAATGTAGTGGGTGCCAAGGATCTGACACAATGCCTAATAAATAGGCAATCTGCTCGTTCCACTGTCCGTATAGGCCGTTTCTGCGTTGATCCTACAGCCATGCACAGAGTTATCCACAGAAGCTGGGGAGCCAGTAAGAGCTCAGAGTGAGAACGCCAAAATTTCAGCATGATAGGCGGTGCATCGCGTCCGGTGTCGCGGATAAAGCTTTATTTTTTTACAAGTGCAACAAATTTCATCCCCGTGTCTATCCGGGTTTCTTTTCATAGCAGACCGTGCGACGGGTCTTGTCGGGACGTTGCGTCCTGATCCGGCTGCGAAGAGCCGACGCGATGGCAGGCATTGCCGCATGGATAGCGAGCCGGATGGTTCGCAATCCGCAATCTTGACTCGCTGTATCGCGAGGATTATCGTGAGGGCGTGGGGGGAGTTAACGCCCCGAGGGAATATGGTCCATAAGGGGGTTGAGTGTGAGGACGGTGTGCAGGACCAGCTTGTACTGGGAAGCCTAATGTTCTCCCGAGATCTCCGCCGTACCTACTGATCCTCGGTAGGTGCGTGCTCCTCCCACCCTAATCCCCGCCAGACTTGTCCAGGCCCTCATTCTTAGGCGAGTGAATACCGTCGTTGACGTCTCCCGGCTCCGCCTCCAGGGTTCCGGCGCTGCTGCCAGGCATTGTCCCTCCAGAAGACATCAAGACATCCCGAAGGCGGTTGTCTGCCGGTCATCCATCCTCTCCGTTCCCGGGGAGTCGTGTCTTGCTTCCTCCGAAGAGGAATTGCGCCGGCGGATTAATGAGTGCCTGCGTGGCGGGTTCACACCTTGGCAGGTTCCGGAGGCACAGAGCTCGCGTTGTAGCCCGGGCTGCAGGATAGAACTGGAATTGACCGGGCCGAACAGCGAATGCAATCCCGATGCGCCCGACGAGATCATACCGGCGCGCGGCTTCCTGAATCCGTCGCGCCGTCTCACGACTCACCCTGTCGTCGATGGCGCGGCCATGGGTATCGTTGGGCCGGTTCGATGAGCGCGTCTCATTTCTTCTTCGGAATAAATGACGCGCCCGGCTGCGTACTGAGCCGGTGGAGAGGTCAGGGGTTCGGCAGGCTGGAATCCCCCTGCGATTTGTGATACCAAGGTTGACCGCGTTACATTTGTGAGAGGGTGAATGGCCAAGAAGGTATCGTCTGCTCCGCCGTCTTCTGTGTCCGCTTCGACCAACGCAGGGCCCGAATCAGTCGCCGGAAGAAAACCCGCTGCGAAATCGCCGCAGCTGGTCACGGCGGTGGAGATGGGCGCACGTCAGCGGGAAATCTCCGTCTCCGAATTCTTCACGAAGAACCGGCACCTGCTCGGGTTCGACAATCCGCGCAAGGCCTTGCTGACCTGCGTCAAGGAAGCCGTCGATAACGCGCTGGACGCGAGCGAAGAAGCCGGGATTCTTCCGGACGTCATGGTGCGGCTCGAAGTGGTGCCGACCGGGGGCGTGACGCCGCCGGCCAGCCAGGCCACGCGCTTTCGCGTGACGGTCACGGACAACGGTCCCGGCATTGTCCGCCAGCACATCCCGCGCATTTTCGCCAAGCTCCTCTATGGCTCGAAGTTTCACCGCATGCGGATGAGCCGCGGGCAGCAGGGCATCGGCATTTCCGCCGCCGGCATGTACGGGCAGTTGACCACCGGGAAGCCGGTGCAAATCATCTCGCGCACCGGTCCGAAAGCCGCCGCCCACTACTTCGAAGTCCAGATCGACACCAAGAAGAACGAACCGCTGGTCCATGAAAATAAACAGATCGCCTGGGACCGGCCGCAAGGCACACAGGTGACGCTGGAGGTCGAAGGGAAGTATCAGAAAGGCCGGGCGTCGGTGGACGAATGGCTGGAGCAGACGTCCATCGCCAATCCCCATGTGCGGCTGACCTACCGGACGCCGGAAGGCGAGATGAAAGAGTATCCGCGCACCTATCACGATCTGCCGCCTTCGCCGCGCGAGATTAAGCCGCATCCCTACGGCATCGAGTTCGGGATGATGCTCAAGATGCTGCAGGACACGAAGGGCCATTCGCTCAACGGCTTCCTCTCCGGCGATTTCTGCCGGGTGTCGCCCCAGCTCGCCGACGAAATCTGCAAGGCCGCCAAGGTGTCGCCGGCCATGAAGCCGCGCGATCTGAAGGGCCCTGCAGCGGAGATGCTCTATCAGACCATTCAGAAGACGAAGATCATGGCGCCGCCGACGAATTGCATTTCGCCCATCGGCGAGAAAGCCATTCTCTCCGGACTCTATAAGCAGATCAAAGGCGAGTTCTACACGGCGGTCAGCCGGCCGCCGGCCGTGTATCGCGGCAACCCCTTCATCATCGAAGCCGGATTGGCCTACGGGCATAGGCCGGAAGATCAAGCCAGGCCCAAACAACCGGCCGGGCCGAAAGCCGAAGGCGAAGGTGAGGAGGAGGACTCGGAACTCGCCCGCGTCATCCGGTACGCGAACCGGGTACCTTTGCTGTATCAGCAGTCGGCCTGCGCGACGTTTAAGGCGGTCCTGAGCACCACATGGAAACACTACGGCATCGCCCAGTCGCGCGGCGCGCTGCCGGGCGGCCCGATGGTGATCTTCGTCCATATGGCTTCGGTGTGGGTGCCGTTCACGAGCGAGTCGAAAGAAGCGATCGCCGACTATGACGAGATCCAGAAGGAAATCACTTTGGCGTTGCGGGAATGCGGCCGGCGGCTCGGCCTCTTCCTCCGCCGCCGGGAGCGGGCTGCGAGCGAATTCCGCCGGCGCAACATCTTCGAACTCTACATCGAGGAAGTCGTCGAGGCCTGCAACCGGCTCAAGGGTGGAACGCTGCCCAAAGAAAAGCTCAAGGCGCAGCTGCAGAAGATCGCGACCTCGCGCACCGGCGGACTCAAGACCGACGAGGCGCTTGGCAAGACCGGCGGCGGACCGGAAGGGTTGCCGGACTCGATCATCGTGACCGCGGAAGGCATCGAAGGCGCCGTCGAGATCGCTCAGCAGGTGGAGGCGGAGGTTCCGAAGGCCGTCGAGGGTTCCGCCGCCGATGTGCCGGAACAAGAACCGGCCGCCGGACCGTCCACAAGGAAGAAGCGGAAGGCCGGGTCGGCCAAGTCTGATGCGCCGGTTGCCGGGAAACCGGCATCGCGCAACGCTTCCGGGTCCGCGAAGAGTCCGGCTGCAAGAGGAAAGAAGTAGATACCCATGGCGACCAAACAAAAGAAGAAGACGACGGCCGTCGAAAAAAAATTGATCGGTCTGGCTGACGTGGTCATCACGGCGGCGGAGCGGGCCAAAGATCCGACGATCGCTATTCCCATCCGGGCACTCTCGAACGTGTCGTTCAATGAACGCAAGGGCCTGATCGAGATGGGGAGCAAAAAACAGGCGCGGTCGTTCTTCAATGTCGGCATGGCCAAGAAATTCATGCAGACGATGCTGGTGGCCGACGCCCTCTCCGAATTGCAGCGGGCGGACCTCACCACGTCGCTTCGGGAAATTTATTACCGCACGAAGCACACCATCGCCGATTCCCACGAGAACACGTTCGACACGCAGGACGAATCCGACCCCGTCATCGAGGACCTGGAAGTCTCGCTGGCGGCGCTGCGCGAAGAACTGCATGTCCGCGCGGAGAACAGCGGGAGCATCGTGGGACCGGTCGTGTTCGGCGACGACGGCGACCGGGTCGATTGTGCCAAGCTGGGGAAGGGCGGCTATTCGGTGCCGTCCATCGTAGAGCCGGAGTATCTGGAGATCCGCCGCTGCACCGCCGACTTTGTCCTGCTGGTCGAAAAGGGCACGCAGTGGAACCGCTTGTCGGAAGATAAATTCTGGCGGCGCTATAACTGTATTCTCCTGACCGGCAACGGCCAGCCGCCGAGGGGCGTACGCCGCCTCGCACGCCGGTTGCACGAAGAACACCGCCTGCCGGTCTATGTGCTCGTCGATAATGATCCCTGGGGATACTACATTTATTCCGTCATCAAGCAGGGGTCGATCAATCTGGCCTTTGAAAGCCAGCGCATGGCCATTCCCAAGGCGAAGTTCATAGGGCTGTCGAGCGCCGATCCGGAACGGTACGAGCTGCCGAGAAACGTCGGCATCAAGTTGAACGAGAAGGACATTGCGCGGGCCAAAGAACTGATGAACTATCAGTGGTTCCAGAAACCGGCGTGGCAGGCGGAGATCAAGCGCATGCTCTCGAGCGGGCTGAAGTACGAACTGGACGCGCTGGCCAACAAGGATTTTCAGTACCTCACGAAGAAGTATCTGCCGCGCAAGCTGAAAGAGAAAGACTGGCTGGACTAGCTCCCCGCCGGTCCTGCCGGAGTCCTGCTCCCATCATGGTCGGCGTCACGTGAGTTGCCCTCTCATCATCACTCATGACGAGCATGTAGTGTTGCTATGAAATCCATCCCCGCTTGGACCGTTCCGCTCCGCGACTGGCAGCGCCGCGCCTGGTCGGCGGTCCTGACCCATGCCCACCGTGATTTTCTGGCGATGGCCACCCCGGCGGCCGGCAAGACCCGGTTTGCCTTGCGCACGGCGCACGACTTTCTGGCCAAACAGGCGGCAACCAGAATTCTGGTGGTCTGTCCGACCAACCACTTGCGGACCCAGTGGTCCGATGCGGCCGGCCGGATCGGGCTGCAACTGGATCCGGCGTTGACGAACGATCAAGGATCCGAGGCGCCGGATTTCCACGGCGCGGTGGTGACGTACCAGCAAGTGAGCCTTGCGCCGGAGATCTTTCAACGGACCTGCCGGAGCAAGAAGACGCTGGTGATTCTCGACGAGTTGCACCATGCGGGCGACGGCAAGCACTGGGGAAAGGCGCTGCGCAACGCGTTCGAGCAGGCCGTCTTCCGGTTGATTCTTTCCGGCACACCGTTTCGGTCGGACAATAACCCCATTCCGTTCATCCGCTACGAACAGGGCGAGAGCCAGGCCGATTTTTCCTACGGCTATACCGAGGCGATTCGCGACAGCGTCTGCCGGCCCATCCTGTTCCCCAGTTACGAAGGGGAGCTGACCTGGCTCTCGGACGGCCGCGAGCATACGGCCACATTTCAGGACGGGTTGACCTTCGACCGGCAACGGGAGCGGCTGAAAACCGCGCTCCTGCAAGAAAGCTGGCTCGGTCCGGTCATCACCGACGCCCATGCCCAATTGACCCGCCTGCGGAAAGAGGAACAGCCGGATGCGGGCGGATTGATTGTCGCGATGGATCAGGACCATGCCCGCTGGGTGGCCGAACTCGTCGGCCGGATCACCGGCGGCAAAGCCGTCGTCGCGGTCTCGGATGATCCCGCCGCCTCTCGCGTGATCGAGGAGTTTTCAGAGCACAAAAAGCAGCAGTGGCTGGTTGCCGTGAACATGGTCAGCGAAGGCGTCGATATCCCCCGCCTGCGTGTCGGCGTGTATGGCACCAACGTGCTGACCGAGATGTATTTCCGGCAGGTGGTCGGCCGCTTTGTCCGTATGCAGGATGGCTTCCCGAAGCCCCAGCGGGCCTGGCTCTATCTCCCGAAGGATCCGATCCTGGTCCACTACGCCAGGCAGATCAAAGCCGAGCGCGA
Organism: Nitrospira sp. NS4; assembly: GCF_049546785.1. Taxonomy (NCBI): domain Bacteria; kingdom Pseudomonadati; phylum Nitrospirota; class Nitrospiria; order Nitrospirales; family Nitrospiraceae; genus Nitrospira; species Nitrospira sp. NS4. The sequence goes on from NZ_JBMWAN010000006.1 coordinate 115,452, forward strand.
CCATGTCCTGGAAGATCTGATGCCCGCCGGACAGCGCGACCTCTTCGGACGCGTGACGGTCTCGACGAACGAGTATGTCCCGCTCACCGCGGTGGCGCGCATGGATACCCTCATCGGTGAAGATGAACCGAAGACCGAAGAGAACGGGGCGGCGGCAGTCGAGCCGCCTGTGTCTTTGCACGATCAGAAGCGCGATCTGCGGGATTCCCACCGGCTGCTGGTCGGCACGGTGGCGCGGATGAGCGGCATCGATCACCGGCGATTGAATGCGGAATTGATTGCGCGGACGGGGAGCCGGGTCGATCAGGCGACGGTGGATCAGTTGCAGAAACGGATTCAGCTCCTGGAACGCTGGCGGGACCGCGGGTACGACGGCAAGCGATAACGGAAGGGGCAGCCTGCGGCTGCCCCTTCGGTTGGTCTAGATCGGCGGAAGCATCCAGTAGCACCAGGCCAGAATGATCGGCGTGGCGACATACGTCGCGGTCTTTCCGAAGGAATCGTAGACGCCGTAGAGCAGTACGGCGCCGATGATGAAGAAATACAACATGCCGATACCCCGGTAGCTCGCGTTGTGTTCCGCGGCGAGCGCGAGTGTGGGAAGGCTGCCCAAGAGGCCGGCCGACAACATGGCTGCTCGTTTCATTGGAGGCTCCTTTGTGGTGATGGTGAGGGGAGGGACGCAGGCTTGGCGCTGACACAGAAACGCCCTCGTGGCGTCGCTCGGCTCGCCAGGAGGGCGTGAGGAAATGATGACCGGAGGGACGGGAGTGACCGGGCCGAGCCTAGCAGGAAATCACGCGGTGCCTCTTTGTCTCAGTGTGAGGCGCCCATGCTGCGCCTTCTCCCTCGGGAAGTCAACGCCGGCGCAGGTGTGAGGGAGTCGGTGAGGGAGACCCGGCGCTTCTTGCACCGTCTTTTCAGCGGGTGCTAAGATCCGAAACGAAGCGAGGTGACGGCTGAGGCTGAGTGCCCGGAGCTCACGTCTTCTTCCCACTGAACCTCGACCGTAGCCTCAACCTGAACCTTCGGAGAACGTATGGCCAATATCACCTTGCTCGTATCGCCCAGTTGCGGGGCCTGCCCGTCGGCCAAGAGCCTCTGGAAACAGCTCCGCGTCAAGTACAGCTTTTCGTATCGCGAAGTGGATATCACGACAGAGGATGGACGGAGTCTCGCCGACCGGCATTCGGTTCGGGCGGTCCCGGCCACGATTATCGACGGGCGCCTGACCTTCGTCGGCGTGCCGAGCCGGGAAAGCGCCGAGAAGGCGCTCCAGCTGAAAATGAAACCGAGAGAATAGGACCGATATCCGCATGGTGGACGACGACGATTTTGAATTGCCGGAACTTCCGATCATCGATAAGGGACCGCCTCCCGATTGTCCGATCTGCGGCGATCCCATGGCGTGGATCGACGGCGACTGGGCCTGCGTCGATTGCAACGGGGAATTGCTGGGCCCTGAGACAGGGTAGAGTGACAGGCAAGGGGTGCGAGGCGCGAGGCTAGAGGAGTTGCAGGCTTGTTCCACCAGTACAATCATTCATGATGTCTCGAACCTATCGCCTCAAGCCCCGAGCCTCTTGCCAGGCGTAGCTTATGCTTCGCGTCGTCACCGGTCCCTTTCATCCCCATCTCGAATCCGCCCTCGTTGAACAGATCCGGCTCGGCAAGAGTTCCGATCCATTCGCCCCGCTGGCAGTCCTCGTGCCGTCAACGCAGCTGCTCGACCGGCTGCGACGATTGCTGACGGTCGAGCACCGGCTGTCCCTTCTCAACATCCATTTTCTGACATTTCACCAGCTCGCGTTGCGTCTGGCAGACGAAGCTCGTGCCGGGACGCAGATCGCGCCGCTCCGCGTGGTCGACGATCTGTTCTTCGAGCAACTGGTTCGCCACATCGTCCACAGCCGGCTGTCCAGCCTGGCTCCGCTCCGGCACATCGGACATTCGTCCGGCACATGGGGCGCGCTCTGGTCGACCGTGCGCGACTTAAAAGATGCCGGGGTACAGCCTGCCGAGGCGTTGCGCGGGCTCAATGAGGGGTACTTCGAGAAGGAGGATCAGGAGTGGCTCCAGGCGCTGTTCTCGCTGCATGCGGCAATACGGGAAGTCGGCAAGACCCTTGCGGTCGGAACGCCGGACGACCTGGCCGAATCGCTCATTCCTCTGGTCGAGACGTCACCGTTTCTCAGGTCGTTGCGCCACGTGCTCTACTATGGGTTCTACGACCTGACGCAGGTGCAGCTGTCGCTGTTCGAGGCCGTCAGCGCTACGGTTTCCACCACGTTGTTCTTCCCGCTTGAGGAGGGGAGCCAGTCGGGATTTGCCCGGCGGTTCTTCGATCGCTATATCCGGGCGCGCGTGGCGACGCCGGACGTCATCACCAGGCTGCCCGCGGCTCCGGTCGAAACAGGACCCAACCCCGTCACGCTCTCCGTTCAGAGCGTCATCGGCGTGGAGGAGGAGTTGGCCTCAGTGTGCCGCACGATTCTGGATCTCGTCGAGACCAACGGTTATCGATTCGATGAAATCGGCGTCGTTGCCCGCACCCTGGATCCCTACCGCGCGCATCTGCAGACGGTGTTCGGGCGCCATCGAGTCCCGTTGACCACCAACGCCGGCCGCCCGTTGATCCAGGAACCGCTCTGCAAGGCGCTGCTCCAATTGGCGGACTTGCCGATGACCGACTTCTACCGCACGACCGTACTCGATGTGGTGACCTCTCCGCTTTATGCCACGGCGCTGATCGATGAGGCCTCCGCACATTATCGCCCGGAACAATGGAAACTGATTGCGCAGGCGCTGCAGATCACGCGGGGCGTCGAGGAGTGGCGCAGGGTGGAGGAGGCCGCCCGCTCGACCATGGAATTGGAGAGCGGTGAAGAGGGCGACGGCGTGGTCGATGCGTTGGGCATCGCGCCGGAGGTGATCGCGCTCTTCTGGGAGGTCCTGTCTCAGCTTCTGGCGGAGTGCCGGGCGCTTCCGGAACGGGGGACGGTCGGACAATTGGTCGAAGCCTTTCAGAAATTGGTGGAGCAACGTCTCCGTCATCCCGATGCGGGTGCGGGTTCTGAGCCAGACGAGGGTGCCGTGCGGCTGACAGCCACCTGGGACGCGCTCGATCACATGTGGTCGCGGCTCAGGGAGTTGGACGCGATCGGGGAGGAGCTGGCCTGGCCGGCGTTTGTCGAATTACTGACTCATGCCATCGAGCGGACGGTGATTCCCCTGGAGACGACGGCGCATCAGGGCGTCATGGTGCTGGATGTGATGGCGGCGCGCGGAGTGCCCTTCAACGCGCTCTTCATCCTGGGTCTCAATGAAAAGGTCTTTCCGCGCTATATCCGGGAGGACGCGTTTCTGCGAGACCGGCACCGCCGCGTGCTCGATGCGACGCTCGGGTTCAAGATCGATGAGAAGCTGGGGGGCTATGACGAAGAGGCGCTGCTGTTTGCCCTGCTTTGCCGGGCGGCGAACCGGCGTTTGTATTTGTCGTATCAGCGCGCCGACGATGCGGGCCGGATGCAGGCTCCCTCGCCCTATCTGGCCGAGGCAAGCCGCTTGTGCGGAGGGGACGCACGGCCGGTGGAGGTCATCCCCCGCCGGCTGACCGACCGGGTCGCACAACGGCCGTCGATACGGGACTTCCTCGCTCCCTCGGATCTCGCACAGTGGATGGCAATCGGGGGACAGGACCCTGAGAACCTGCTCCGCGCGGTGGGGTCCGATGCGGAGGCGTTTCGTCATGCGCTCAGGGCGCAGGCCCGGATCGAAGATGAGACGCCCGGCCTCAATGATTTCGACGGGATCACCGGCCCGCTGGAGGCCCATTGGTCGCGTGTTGTGCGGCGAGGCCTGGCTCCGACTCCGCTGGAACGGTATGCCCGCTGCCCCTTTCAGTATTTTGCGTCCGATGTGCTGCGGTTGGAGCCGATTCGCCTGGCCATCTCACAGGAACCGGATGCCGCCTTGCTGGGCACGCTCTGTCATGCCGCGCTGCGCCGCTGCTACGAACAACTGCTGCCCGCCGGATGGCCGGCGGAGCCGGTTACGGACGACACCGTCGAATGGTGCATCCATTCAGCCGTCGAAGAAGCGGCGAAGGAATGCGAGGCGCGGCATCGGACCGGCCACTATCTGCTGTGGGAGCTGGCCAAGGAGCAGATCGCCGCGCTCCTCACCGACTCGGTGGATGCAGACCAGGGGGCGCAGGCACAGGAGCCCTATAGCCCGATCGCGTTTGAAGTGGACGCGGAAGGTACGCTGGCCGATGTGATGAGCGAGGAGCCGGGCTCATTAAAAATTCATGGCCGGGTCGACCGGATCGACCGCCACCGGATCACGGGCGCCATCCGGATCATCGATTACAAATTCAAGACCGGTTCGGCCATGAAGCCGGAGGATCGGAATCTCCTTCAGTCTGCCGCGCGCGGCTATCGGTTGCAACCGCCGCTCTATGCCCGCCTGCGCATTCCGGATCAACCTCAGCCCGGCCAGGTCCAGTTTGTGTTCCTGGCGCCGCATTGGAGCACGCCCATCGCGCGCTCCACTTTCGAGACAGGCGCCTGGTCGTCGGAGGTCGGCACATTGTTGCACCGGACGATCAGTCTCCTGGTGAAGGGGATCCACGAGGGGCGCTACTTCATTCAACCGGACAGCTATTGTGAGACCTGCGAGTTCCGCGTCGTCTGCCGGCAAGACCATCGGACGACCTGGTGGCGGTCCTATCGCTCCGACGATTCAAAAGCGCTCAAAGCCCTGCGGACCCAGCGCATCAAGGAGGAGTCACGTGGAACTGATTCCTGACAAGCCGGCCCGCGAATCGGCGGAAACGACGTTCGACCGGAACGTGGTGGTCGTGGCGGGGGCCGGAACCGGCAAGACGACGCTGCTCGTGAACCGCCTGGTGCACGCCCTGATCAAGGAACCCCGGCCGGTCTCCATCACCCAGATCGTCGCGTTGACCTTTACGAACAAGGCGGCGACGGAGATGAAGGTCCGTTTACGGGAACGCCTCCTGGTGTTGGCGCATCCCGAGGCTCCGCCTGCTTCCGACGGCGGGGCGGTGTCGATGGAGGACTTGCGGCAACGCTACGGCCTTTCGACCGACGAGATCGCGGCCAGGGCCGCTTCCGCTCTGCGCGACCTTGAAAAGGCCCAGATCGGCACCCTGCACAGCTTCGCGGCTCACCTTCTGCGGCTGCATCCGCTGGAAAGCGGCGTCGATCCGGTCTTTCAGGAGGACGACGGCCTGCGATTCGAGGAGCATTTCAGCGCTGCCTGGGATGTCTGGATCGATCGCGAGTTGAGCCGCCAGGGTGCCCATCATGAGCTCTGGCGGGTGGTGCTGGGCGCCACGACGATTGACAGTCTGCGAGACCTGACGAAGGCGCTCTGTAGCGAGCTGGTCGAGTTGGGATCCCTCCGGCAACAGATCGATGCCCCAGAGATGAGTCCATGGGTGACGCAGTGGGTACGGCAGTGTCACGAACGGGCGCAAGCGTTGCTCGACGACCATGACCGGCCCAAGCGGCGGAAGATCGAGCAGATGCTGGCCGCCGCCGCGACCCTGATGCAGCTTGTGGCGAACGAAGGCCCTGCGGGTATTCAGACGCTGCCTCAGGAGGAGCGCGAATGCCTGGCGAAGGATCCGGGGAATATCGTGGCAGGCTGGGAGAAACCGGCATTCTCAGAGGCCGTCACGCTCATTAAGACGGCGAACCAGTTACTCCTCGTCAATCATCCATTCTTCAAAGATCTGTTGAAGTTGCTGGAGCCCCTCATCCTTCAGATTCGCGCGTCCTTTGCACAAAAGGGGTGGGTGTCCTTCGACGGGCTTCTTGCGAAGGCACGCGCCCTGCTGCGTGACCATCCGGCAGTGCGGGAGCGCATCAAGCGCGACTATCGGGCGGTGCTGGTCGATGAGTTCCAGGACACCGACCCCATCCAGTACGAAATCATCCTGGCCGTCTCCGAGCGGCAGGGTAACCATGCCCGCGATTGGCATGAGATGGCCCTCGAACCGGGCAAGTTGTTCATCGTCGGCGATCCCAAACAATCGATCTACGCGTTTCGCCGGGCCGATATCGAAGCGTTCGACCGCGTGGTGCAAAAGATCGAAACCGACGGCGGGATGGTCCGGACCCTCACCACCAATTTCCGCAGCGATGCCGCCGTGCTCGGGCCGGTGAACGATGTGTTCGACCGCCTGTTTGAACGGCGGCCGCTGATCCAGCCGGCCAACGTCCGGCTCGAAGTCCGGCCTCAGCGGCGTCCCTCTCCGTTGGATGCCGGCGTGCGGCTCCATGTCACGGTGCCGGGTGAAGGGGAGGAAGCAGTCGATGCAGCCAAAGCCACCAGAGACGAAAGCGAAGGGCTTGCCCGCTGGATCAAAGACGAGCTGTCGACCCGTCCGAATCTCAAGGCCGGACAAATCGCCTTGCTCTTCCGCAAGCTCACCCAGGCCGACACCTATCTCGACGCCCTGCGGCGGTACGATATTCCCTATGTCATCGAAGGAGAGAAACACTTCTATCGGCGGCAGGAAGTCATCGATCTGGTCAACGTGCTGCGCGTGCTGGACCACCCGCATGACAGCGTGGCGCTCGCCGGCCTGTTGCGTTCGCCGCTTGGCGGCCTGCCCGACCGAACCATCTACGATCTGCGGCAGGCCGACTGTTTCAACTATCTGCACGAAGGCCAGGTCGCGGCCTGGAATCATTCCTCTGCCGCCGCGGTTCAAGGACTCTATCGACAGTTGGCCCGGCTGCATCGAGCGGTGGGGGCTCTCCCGCTGGGCGAGGCGATCCAACTTATTTTCGACCGGCTCCCGCTGCTCGAAATTGCCGGCGCCTCCCTCCATGGCGAGCAGGCGGTGGCGAATCTGCTGAAGATCAAACAGACCGCCGCCGGTCTGTCCGACCGGCCCCATCTGACCTTGAGCGGATTCGTGGATCTGATGGTGAGCCGGCTCGACGAACAGCCGGACGAGGCCGAGAGTCCGTTGTCGGAGGAGTCCTCCGACGCCGTCCAGATCCTGACGATTCACAAGGCCAAGGGGCTGGAATTCCCCGTCGTCATTTTGCCGGGCCTTCATCAAGGCAGCGGGCGGGAACGATCGGCGCCGACGGTCACCTACGATTGGTCGAGCGGCACCTACGGCCTGTCGCTCGGCGAGCATCAGACGTTCGGCTCCGTGCTGGTTCAAGAGAAGCTGAAGATGCGGGAAGAGGCGGAACGGCGCCGCGTCCTCTATGTCGGCATGACCAGAGCGAAAGAAGTTCTGCTCCTGTCCGGAGGCGTCACGGCCCGGTCGGTCGGGGAAACGGTCTTGGGACTGCTGCAGAATATCGGAGAGGGGGAGGTGGGGACACGATCCACGGACACCTTGAAGATCGGCGACAGTCTGATCCCGCACCGGGTCATTGAGGCGCCGGATCACAAATGGCCGCGGCGGTCGCTGGCGAGCGGTTCCGGGACGTCTCCGGTCGATCCTGCGGCGGTCGCGGCACGCTGGGACGAGCGCCGGCTTCGTTGGAGCCAGGCTCGTGCCACGGCGACCCATCTGACGCCGACGACCATGGGAGAGAACCGCGTCCCGCTCGCGCCTCGCTCATCCAATGGCAGTCAGAGCCGCGAGGCGGGGCGTCTCATCGGGATCGTCATCCACCGCATTCTCGAACAGTGGGACTTCGCGGCAGACCCGGCCGGATTGTCCGATCGCCTTGCGCCGGCCATACAGTGCCTTGTGACATCGGAGGATGAGGAGGTCATCGCAACAGTCCGCGAGTCTGTCCGGGAACTCCTCGCCACGTTCGGCCGGTCCGATCTCTATGCGACGCTGCGCAAGGCCACGATCCTGGGCCGGGAGGTGCCGTTTGTCATGCCCTGGGGAGACGGGCAGGTGTTGGAGGGAGTCATCGACATCATCTATCGTCTTGACGGCCGTCTCTGGATTGCAGACTATAAAACCGATGCGGTGAGCGCCGAGGACGCGCCCGGGCGGGCCGAACGGTACCGCACCCAGGCCACCATGTATAAGACCGCCACGGCACAGAGTCTGGGCGTTCCCTCTGTCTCGTGCCGGCTGCTGTTCCTTCGCGCGGGAATCGGCGTTGACATATAACGGGCTCAATCCGATCGCTATTCAACGTGTCGACACGTCATCATCATCCCTCCGGTGAAGCCTTTGCCCGCCTGGTGCGGCAGGCCATCGCCGACCTGCCGCCGGAATATGCCAGACTGATCGACACCATCGCCGTGGTGGTGGAAGAAGAGCCGCCGCGACAAGTCCTCGAAGAAATGGAGATCGATCCGGAAGAGGAATTGCTCGGCCTCTATCAGGGCCTGCCGCTGGGCGACGATTCGTTTTTCGGATCCGGCGGAGAGCACCCGGCGCAGATCGCGCTCTACCGCGGACCGATTCTCCGGCTGTGCGACACAGAAGAAGAGATCGTGCAGGAGGTGTGCGATACGCTCGTCCATGAACTGGGACACCACGTGGGGCTGGACGACGACGAGATGCCTTATTGAGGAGAGGTGATCGATCGGGCTTGCTCGAGTGAGCGTTTGTGATAGCCCCAGACCAGCATGAAGACGCCCAGCATCACCATCGGCGCCGAGAGGATCTGGCCCATGGAAAACGGGCCGAGCACAAAGCCCAAATGGAGATCCGGTTCACGGAAGAGTTCCACAAACATCCGGCAGACGCCGTAGCCCGCGATAAAGGTCCAGCAGAGCGTCCCCGGAGGCGTGGATCGGCGGCCCACCAGCCACAAGACGGTAAAGAGCAGCACACCCTCGAGTGAGGCTTCATAGAGCTGAGAGGGATGCCGGCAGGCCGGTCCGCCGGCAGGGAAGACCATGCACCAGTCGACATCCGTCGCCCGGCCGTAGAGTTCCCCGTTGATGAAGTTACCCATCCGCCCGCATCCCAAGCCGATCGGCGTGACAGAGGCCGCCAGGTCCGCGACGGTGTAGACCGGGATTCCCCGCCGCTTGCTGAACCAGACGAGCGCGATCATGGTGCCGATGAGCCCGCCGTGAAACGACATGCCGCCTTCCCAGACGGCGAGAATCTTTTCCGGGTGCTGCGAGTAGTAGGGGAAATTGTAGAACAGTGTGTAGCCGAGGCGTCCGCCCAGAAACACCCCGAAGGCGGCGAACACCACCATGTCATAAATCTGGTCCGGTCCGAGAGGCAGCTGCTTGGCGGCAACGGTGCGCTTGATGAGGAAATAGGCCGCCGTCAGGCCGATGAGATACATCAACCCGTACCATCGAAACTGGAGTGGGCCGAGTTCGAGAAAGACAGGATCGATATGGGGGTAGGGAATGGCGGCGAACGAGCCCATTACTTCTCCGATCATGATCGTTCGGCGATCATAGAGAAGACCATCCCCCATTGCAAGGAACAGAGTCGCGCTCACACCCCTTCGCGTACGTCAGGAATCGATGGCTGGAGCGACTTTGCCAGGATGACACCATGCAAGTGTGCCATTTCTGAAACGACTGTGTGGCCGGTTGTAGCGAAAACGTCACCGTTCATGAGGCGGCCTTAATCCCCAGGGGCGATCACTGCATATTTTGAGGTAAATTGGGTCATTTTCGAGCTGGCACGGTACCTGCTGATAGGGTCTGGTAGAAGGGCGAGACAGGAAAAACCCTTCAGAATCTTCACCACCAACCAGGAGGCATGCGATGTCGGATCAAGGAAAGCAGGCAGCGAAAGTGGCCGCGATGATCGCTGGCGGAGCGGTGATTGGAGCCGGGTTGGGGATGCTCTTTGCGCCACAGTCCGGAGCGGAAACGCGCCGGGATATCGGGCGTGCCGCGAAGAAGGCCCAACTGCAGGCGACTCGTTGGAGCCGGAGCGTGCAATCGGGTGTGCAGGAAGTCATGAATCGCGGCAAACAATTGGTGCAGCGCCACGAGACGCAGCCAAGGATCGAAGCCGCCTAACGAGGCTTGCCGTCAAAACATATCGTTCTCTTGAGAGCATCCGCTTGCGGCCTGTTGCCACCCGGCACAGGCCGTGTGCGTTTTGAATGCCAGTGATGGGTGATGTGTGATCGGTGATGGGCGGTCTCGATTCAATAGGTTCCTCAGCGCTCACGGCATTCCTGATTCCTTTCACCTCCCGGCTGATCACCCATCACCCATCACTTCCCCACCTGCTTGACCCCCTCAGACCTCGATGCTAGAGTCCCCGCCGTGTTTGCTGTGTAAGATCTCAGGCTGGCCAAACAGGTTTCCACCAAGGCCGCAGCGAGCCGACAGGCGAGGCGTACTATTTTCGGTACGTCGCAGCGTGAAGGCGATGCGAGAACGCAGGTGGGAAGCTGTTTCGCCAGCCTAGTAGCCGGAGTGGCGGAATAGGCAGACGCAAGGGACTTAAAATCCCTCGGGCCCAAAAGGCCCGTGCCGGTTCGATCCCGGCCTCCGGCACCACTTTCAATACGCCAGCCCTGTCAGAAAAAGACTGCCGACCCATTTGTTTTCCTCATGTTTTTCCATGGAGTACCTAATGGATTAATCTCCCTACTTGTGTGGGATGGGTTTGCCCCTCACGCCTTAGGTATTCTTCACGAACATTATGAAACACTTTCAAATCTATAGTTCCGTATTCCTCTCGCTATTACTCCTTCCAGCTGTGAGCCCACGGAGCACCGAAGCAGTCCCTTACGTCTTTGAAATCATTGCAGACAATAAGGGACCTATCAACAGCTTTGGCCAGGCTACAATAAATAAAAGTGGCATAATCGCTTTTGGCGCGAGCAAAGATGGAGGGGGAGGCGGCTATTTCATAGCCAATGGTGGTTCTCTGACTGAGATTAATGCGCGTGGTACGCCACCTCAAATCAATGACGGAGGGACCATCGTTTTTAATGCAAATAATCAGAGCATCCTGACCTATACCGATGGTGTCACAACAACTGTCGCCGACAGGGCTGGTATCTATAGCTCTCTAGGAGTGCCGTCTATTAATGACAGCGGGACTGTTGTCTTTCAGACTACTTTGGATACAGGCGGCGAGGGTATCTTTGTGTCCAGAGACGGAGTGGTCACCGAGATAGTAAACACGCGGGGTCAGTTTAATAGCTTCGGCCTATTTGCGGACATTAACAATTCTGGGACGGTCGTCTTTACGGGAACATTGGACACTGGTGAGCAAGGTATCTTCACTGCTTACAATGGTCAGGTTAGTACCATTAGCTCCCGCAATGCTTCACGGGTCTCGATCAACAATGAAGGCACAGTAGCTGCTCGTATAGGGGATGGTTCTCTTTTTGTCTCAGGTTCCGAAACGAACCGCTTCAGTGATTCATTTTCAAATTTGATTGGCGCACCTGCTCTGAATAATGGAAATAGCATAGCTTTCCAATCGGGCTCTGCTCTCTTCATCACGGACCACTTGGGAAACTTAGAAAGCATCGTAGCACCTGGTGATACTATTCAAAACGGTATAACTATGGTGGGGCTTGCAGGTGAACATGATTATCCTGGTTGGTTAAATGATCGAGGTCAGGTTGCTTTTTGGGCATATCTCTCTGATGGTTCTGAAGCAATGATAGTTGCTTCACGGGTCCCGGAACCCTCCTCCTTCCTTTTACTATTCAGCGGAAGTCTGCTCTTTCTCCTCCCATCGTTGAGAAGAAGACTTTCATCCTCTCGCTGATTGGTATCTCATTTTTTATCTCGTCCTGACTGGTCCCAGAGCCAGGCCTCCAAAAACTTTGATGCGACAGAGCAGTCGTAGCCCCTTGGACCGAGGTGCCTCCGTTGTGGTCTGCTGCACGACCGCCAAGGGCCTTCGTGCCTTGCCTCCACCAACGCCACAGGCAGGTCGGGCCAATCATTGGCAATAAACAGTCTCATGTGTACCATCGGCCCGACTTTATGAGTTACACTCGCAACGAGTCCTAAGAATCGGTCCTGCCCAAGACCGATGAAGGATCAAGGAAGGCGGAGTATGAGTTGGCGGCAAATTGCCCTTAATCAATGCCTATGATAGGTTTTGTTTTTTTGGCGATTGACAAGCTCATAGACAAGTCAGAGTAGGTATTGCTCGATTAACGGGGATCCATCCAAAAAGGAGGGGACATGTCGCTGTGTCAACTATCAAAAGGTTCCTTGGTGAGAGGTGTATGATCTCATGAAGTTTCTGACAGGTAGCCCGTCCCTTTCCAAATTTGTGCATACGCCTGCGAGGCGACAAAAGTTTTTCGACACAGTTTTTGAGAAACAGTGTCAGGCTATAAGGGAAGTCTACGGGTGCTAGATTACTTGGGGATTGAAAACGGGCTGGGAGGAAACGACCTCTCTAAAGGCAAACAGTGAGTGATCCCTATCTTTCCGCACTCATCGCCGAAGGCGAAACGATTGTTCGAGAGGCATCCGACGCCCTTTCGAACAAAGCAGAAACCCTCACTGTTTCAATCGAACAAGCGGATCGTTGGCACAAGAGCGCGGCCTCTTTCATTTCTGGTCGAGAGCCCTTATTAGTGGCTCAGATTCCCTCGTTCGAGCGCTGGCAGGAGATGGTCCCGATTCATTCAGCCTTGTCCAAGACCTTGAACCTGTTGAAGGCCCTTGAGGCCAAAGCGATTTCGGGACCGGCCAAGCAACGCGGAAAAGCCAAACAGCACTCTTCGCCCAGATCAATCCCGAAATCACTGGAAGAGATGTTCCTTGGCCTGCTTCCGAGTCATCCTTTTTTGCGTGCTCCATTAATAGGAATCGTCTCCGTTGCCGCGCTTGCTATCTTATTCTGGTCCTTACTCCCGGAAGATACCCGAAAACAGCTTCTTGATCCTTACGTAAGCTCCGCAAGACAATCATTCCAACCGGCGGTAACGGGAGCGGGTCAATCTCAGCCTCCGACTACCCTGTCAATAGAATGTACCCCGGTGAGTTTACCTGTGCACGGAAAACATCCTGACTCTCTCTATTCGATTTATCTTCATCCAGATGCAATAGATAACCAGCTACCCATATATTTTTTTGGCGAGGGTCCTGACCAAACATCATGGCCCAATTCGAATGCACGGGGAGCCGCATATAAATGTGACTTGATAAATGATACCAGCCCAATAATGGCTTTAAGTATAGCCTTCGGAATAGACTTTGGAATTGAAGCCGGAACCAGACAATACCGTACGCTTAAAGTCGATCTTCCACCCCTGCGCGATCACAAACCATTCGTTTTTTACGTGGCGAATTGCACTGGGTGGGCACCGCATGTATCGCTACCAGACAGAGCTATAGTTCGCTTTCAGGGCCTGCCTGAAGAACGCACTGTCCTGATCGAATCTTCTGTTCACCATCTTGGGAATTTCGGGAAATACCTTAATGGAACTGCCCAATCCTCGATGTTCTGTGGAATGAGGCCACAATGAATACGACGATTGCCCACTCTCCAATCGTTCCTAATGGACGCTAATCACTCTAGCTATCCTATTGTCCCGCAACAATTAGGTAGGGGCACTATCGGCTTTTCCCGCTTACTATAAAACGCTTAAAATCCCTCGGGCCCAAAAGGCCCGTGCCGGTTCGATCTCGGCCTCCGGCACCATCTATCGACACGTCGGTTTCTGGCAAAAAAGATTCCCGCCCCCTTTGTTTCGCCTCGGTCTGATGCGGTCCAAGATCCAATTCTCGGAGAAGTAATTTTGGACAAGAGTGGGTCTGCCCCCTTGGTCGCGATCCCAACACCACACCATCTCTTTCACGACGACCAGCTGTGACCTCTGCCCATGAGGCGGTAGGTGTTCCGCTACGGCTGCGGCCCATACACATAGACCGCGCCGGCGCGGATGCAGCCGTTATACGCTTGATCGCCGCCGATCCCATCGGCGCAACTGGCTTCCCCAGTAGCCCCCACCGCCAGGGTGTCGCCGCTGAGCGCGACGCTATCGCCAAAGAAGTCGTCGGCCTCGCTGTTGGAGGCCTTCACATATGCCTGCTGGGTCCAGACCCCGGCCGTGCGCGTGAAGACATAGACCGCGCCGGCG
>NZ_JBMWAN010000007.1:0-89091 GCF_049546785.1 Nitrospira sp. NS4
TCAGTTGCACGTTTTCGATCTCCGTAAAGGGAGCGAGGGTCAGATCGACGCTGCGGTTGATGTGAATCGTGTCGGTGCCTTCGCCGGCCAGCTCGGTGAGGCTGTCACCGAGGTTGTCAATCACGTAGGTATCGTCGCCCAGCCCCCCGGTCATGCTGTCGGCGCCCAGCCCACCGTTGAGCGTGTCGTTGCCCGCGCCACCATTGAGACTGTCGGTGCCGGTCGAGCCGATAATGACGTTGTCGCCAGCGCTCCCAATGACGGTCACAAAACTGCCGATCCCCGACGCATCGAGGTTCTCGAAGCTGATCTGCGCGAGGGCGTCTGGTGCGCCCCCGATTGACACCACCTGGTCGGTCGTCGAGGAGAGATCCACCTCTACGATATGGTTCCCCGGGACAATCCCACTGAGGACCAGGGTGTCGCTGTCCGCGCCGGCATCGATGCTATCCCCGTTGCCGGCCGTGACCAGCATCGTGATCCGGTCATCGCCCGCCTCCCCGGTGACGGTATCCTGCCCCAGCCCCCCATCGAGGGTATCGTTGCCCGCGCCGCCAGTGAGCGTGTCGGTGCCCGCCAATCCGGAGAGCGTGTTATGGCCGCTGTTGCCCGTCAGAATGTTATTGAGCGCATTGCCCGTGCCGGTGAGATTGGCACTCCCCGCGAGCGCCAGGTTCTCCAGGTTGGCGCCCAGCGCGTAGTTCCGCGAGGCGACTACCGTGTCCGTGCCCGCGTTCAGCGCTTCGCTGACCACGTCGGTCGCGAGGTCCACCGTGTAGGTGTCGTCCCCCAGACCTCCGACCATGGTGTCCGTACCGGCCCCGCCATCGAGGGTATCGTTGCCCAGCCCCCCGATCAGCGTGTCGTTGCCGGCCAGGCCGGAGAGCGTGTTGTGACCGCTGTTGCCCGTGAGAATGTTGGCGAGCGCATTGCCCGTGCCGGTGCTGTCGGCGCCGCCCAGAAGGGTCAGTTTCTCAATGTTGTCGCCCAGCGTAAAACTTGCCGCCGCACTCTGCACCAGGTCCACTCCCCCTGCGGCGCCCGCCAGCGTTTCAATGACGGTGTCGCCCAGGCTGTCCACCACATAGGTGTCATTGCCCGCCCCGCCCGCCATGGCATCGTCGCCCGTCCCGCCGTTGAGGAGGTCGTTCCCGGCATTGCCCGTGAGCGTGTCGGTGCCCTCTCCGCCATTGAGAATATTGGCGGCGCTGTTGCCGGCGAGGAGGTTGTCGCCGCCGTCCCCGGTGGCGTTGATCGCCCCCGCCCCGGTCAGTTGCACGTTTTCGATCTCCGTAAAGGGAGCGAGGGTCAGATCGACGCTGCGGTTGATGTGAATCGTGTCGGTGCCTTCGCCGGCCAGCTCGGTGAGGCTGTCACCGAGGTTGTCAATCACGTAAGTATCGTCGCCCAGCCCCCCGGTCATGCTGTCAGCGCCCAGCCCCCCGTTGAGCGTGTCGTTCCCCGCCCCGCCAGTGAGACTGTCGGTGCCGGCATTACCGGTCAACACGTCGTTGAAGCCAGTGCCAGTGAGCGCGTTGGCGCCATTGTTGCCGGTGAGAGACAGACCACTACCCATGGCAGAAGCGTCCACATTAAGAGCAGTGATGCCCGTGGTCACGCCCGCGGCCGTTCCAATCACCACACCCTCAACCGCCGTGACTCCCGGAGCTGTAATCAGAGTCTCGCCGGCGCTAGTGCTGGTGAAGCGAATGACATCACTACCCGCGCCCCCGTCAATCACCTCGCCCACGCCATGCTCAGCGGCCCTCCCGATCAGGAACACATCATTGCCATCCTCGCCGTGCAGCGTATCGTCGCCCGCCCCGCCATTTAAAATATCATTCCCGGCGCCGCCATTCAGCGTGTCCGCGTTGGGTCCGCTGATGGTGATCGTATCGTTCCCGGCACCGCCGGAGAACGTCATCCCGACACCCGAGTTATTGGTATAGGTGATCGTGTCATTGCCCGGCATCAGGCTGCCGACCACGGAAAAAAGGTCATTGGCCGTGGTAACTGTTTCAAGTGCACTATATGGCACCGACAGTCCGCTCATTGAGATCGTGTTGGCTCCCGACAGAACCGAGATCTGGGTGACAGTTCCGCTAATGTCATCCCCGGACAGGACTAAGCTGCCCTTGAGTGTCGCTTTGGTAGCACCAATCGTTTGCTGCAACTGCGTGATGCTCCCCGATGCATTACCGTTTGGATCTACCAGGATGTTGCCGATAATCGTTGCTTCATAGCCCGGGATGCCAATCGTGAGACTGGTGACGACTTCATTGCCGACGCCATCAATGGTACCGGTGAAACGCATAACATCGCCGGTGGAGGGATTGCGGTAGGTGAACGCGTTGATGACCGGGTCATTCAGGCCAAAGAATCCGGACCCGCTCGCTGTTACTATTGCCCCGGCATCCGGTGCGGGGGCATCCAGTGTTACTGAAAGAAATGTCGAAGTGGGTGGCGAGTTAAAATGGAACCAACCGTTGTCGATTGCTGTGCCTACTTGATCGAACCGAGTTGCAAATTCGTTGAACGCCTGTTGGAGATCAGTGGGAGCCTGCAGCGCGATGCCAGACCAGTCGACAGTGGTTGAGCCGGTAATGAGTGCCATAAGCTATCCCCCCCATTCGTATCATGCCGTGAATAGGATGCGCTTGAACTCCTTCCTGTCCTAATGCGTCGCGTTATTTTGGGTGCAATGCTAGTGCCGTGGACTAGAGGGATGATATCTGCCGAAATATCGATGCTTAGTGACCGCTTCTTTGGATGGCCCGATTGGGACGCTCGGAAAGAGGGGCGTAATGCCCCAACTGCATAAGAGTCGACTGCCGCAAACATCCACAGCCGAAATGGAGACACTGTGGAACCGCGTTCTGTCCCACCGTCTGAACGAGAGGTTGGACGGGAGACGAGCAATTCGTGAAGCCAGATTGCAGGGTTCGCTCGGTGGCGATGTCGGCAATCGCCGGCTACTGCCAACTGGCAGCCAAGACTGCTTGTACGTCCTGCGGCCGCTGATCGATCGCTTGATCCCAGGTGAGCCCCGTCTGCTGCGAGAAGCTCGCCATCGCCTGGATCAGCTGCTCCACCTGGGTATTGAGTAGAATTTGTCCATTACCTGCTTGCAGCGTCTCAATTTGATTGGTGGCGCCCGCACTGTACCAATTTTGAATCGTAACCCCCTCGCTCGCTCCGTGGATCTGCAGGCGCAAATCGTTCGCTTGGCGTTCCAGCACCAGATCCAACGGATTGATCGTGGTTCCAAACGCCAGTCGATCGCTGTTACCGGCGGTGGTATCCTTGTCGCGGATGGCGTCCTGCCCGTCGCCGCGATAGAACCGATACACGTCGTTGCCGACCCCTCCCATGAGCATGTCATTGTCAGCCCCGCCGGCCAGGGTATCGACGCCCGCGCCACCTTCCAGAACATCGCTCCCGCCCCCGCCTTGCAGGACATCGTTCCCGTCTCCGCCGAGCAGCAGATTCGCTCCCTCATTACCGAGCAACAGGTTATTCAACGCATTCCCAGCCCCGGCACTTGTGGAAGACCCCGTCAAGGTCAAATTCTCGATATGGCTGCCGAGCGTATAAGTCAGAAGCCCGGTGCGAACCGTGTCCGTCCCCTCGCTCGCGAGTTCGGTTACGACATCATCGATGACATCCACGATATAAATGTCATCGCCCTTTCCTCCTGTCATGGCATCCGCCCCACGGCCACCGTCAAGTAGATCGTTCCCCTCCCCGCCAGACAGCACATCAGTGCCGCCCAGACCGCTGAGAGTATCGTCGCCGCGGGCACCAGTCAGCACATCGTTGCCTTCCGTCCCGACGAATGTTTTAGGTAAGGGACCGGAGATCGCGATGGCAAATTCGTCTCTCGCACTGAGGTAACCCGCATCACTCGCCGTGACCTCTACCAGCATGGTGCCGGCATTGCCTGCGTCCGGCGTGCCGCTGAAGGTGCGCGTGGTCGGATTGAAGCTTAACCAGGCCGGCAACGGGTTCCCATCGGCGAGCGTCGCATTGTAGGTCAGCATATCGCCATGGATCACGTCGGCGTCGGCAAAGGTAGTGCCGGGAACCGTGAACAAGAACGGGTCGTCTTCGGCCGCCGTCTGATCGGCGATCGGCATCGCGACGGTCGGCGCATCGTTCACATTCTGAATGACCAGACTGAAACCGGTCGAGGCACTCAGGTTGCCCTGGTCGGTCGCCGTCACCGCCGGGGCCAGCGTCCCCACGTTATTATTGTCCGGCGTGCCGCTGAAGGTACGACTGATTGGATCGAAACTCAGCCATGTGGGAAGGAGACTCCCATCGGCGAGAGTGGCGCTATAGGACAGCTGATCCCCTTGCACGCGATCCACATCCACAAACGTAGAGGCAGGAATCGTAAACGAGAAGGCCGCATCTTCCACGGCGATCTGATCGGCCAGCAGAGTCGTCACCGTCGGGGCCTCATTCACGTTCATAACCGTGAGGGTAACAACATCAGATGCGGTGAGATTCCCGCTATCGGTTGCCGTCACCCGCAGATCGAGGCTGCCGACATGCGCATCATCCGCGGTGCCGCTGAACGTCGCTGTCGCCGGATCAAACGCGAGCCATGCCGGTAAGGCCATGCCATCGGCTAAGCTCGCGCTCAACGTCAGCACATCACTTGGATCGTTATCGGCAAAAGCACCGGGGGGCACGACGAACGTAAAGGGCACGTGCTCCCGGACGGTCTGATCAACCAGCGGCACTGACAGCATCGGTGCCTGGTTTGGGGGAAACAGCTCTGCCAGGTCCACGACACTCCCATCGGCAAACTCGAGTGTCGAAACCACCAGCGAACCATCTTGATTCAAGGGATCGAAATCTTCGAGAACGATTCGGTCGCCTCCACTTCCCACGGTAATCGTGAGCGTCGTTCCAGCTTGGAGGAAGACGAGATCTCCTGAGCCAATCCCTAATCCAAAGAGAATGCGATTGGCTCCTCCAAGCGTGACATCGTCATAGATCGTATCGATCCCGTCGCCGGGGGTGAACAGATAGGTATCGTGCCCTTCATCTCCTGACAGAATGTCATCTCCGAGCCCACCGGCCAACTGGTCATCACCCGCGTTGCCGACCAACACATCGTTGCCGCCTAGACCGACCAGGACATCATCAAGCACCGACCCACGCAATGCGTTATCAGCCTCCGTTCCCGTCAGGGTAAGGCCGATTGCCCGACCAAGAATCATCCCAGTATCCCAGACTGTCCCGTCGCCGAAGATCAACCGATCGATCTGGTATTCGGACCGCCACAGAAACTCATCCAGCAGAAGCTGATCGGCGGTGCCATTGATACGCACCACCAGATCATTGCTACTGCCCACCACCTGAATCGTCACATCGGACGGCAGGACGTCTGCCCCCAAGCGAACTACATCCGTGTTAGTCCCGGACGCATCGTAGCTGACGAGAATATCCTGCCCCCCCTCTCGACCGAATATGTAGATATCGTCCCCCGCATCGCCAACCAGGCGATCGTTCCCGGCGCCGCCATCGAGTCTATCGTCGCCATCCTGGCCGGACAGATAGTCGTCGCCGCTCAAGCCCTGGATAAGATTGTCCAATGGGTTCCCAAACAAGGTATCGGGGCCAGAAGTCCCCGCAAATGTGGAGATGCGATTGAACAAGTCACTGACCGTCCAGAGCGTGCCATCGGCAAACTGAACCTGCTCAACCCGATAGGCGGCCGCCGAATACCCGCTGGAGGAAAACGGTGGAGTGACGCCCACGGTCTTGAAAAAAGATTGAATCGTGAGACGATCGTTCGTGCCGTCGATCGACAACACCAAATCGTCTCCGTTCGTGCGCGCAAGGGTCACTTCGCCCGGCGAGACACCCGCCCCGATCAGAATCCGATCCTGCTCCCGGTCGAGATTCGATTGGGTCACGTCCAGATCCAACACGGCAACCTCGCCGGATCCTCGTCCAAAGCGATATGTGTTCGCACGAAAATCACCGAGGAGCGGCGCACCGAAATGATCGGCGTTCCAGACCGTGCCATCGGAGAACTGCATACGCTCCACGCGCGAAGGGGCCACGTAGGCGGACAACCCACCGCCCGGCGTAAAAACCTCCCCATCAGAAGGCATATAGGCTCCAGTCAACAGATAGCCCCCGCGGTCTAGCCGCAGGTCGTAAAACGAGACCACCGTAATCTGGTCCGCCCCCCCACCGATGTGTAGGTTGAGGTCGTTGCCCGCTCGCTCCCATGTGACATCGGAGGGCGCAAGACCATCCGCAAACAGCACCGTGTCCTCATTCTGGTAATATGCAGAATTGAAGAGAGCATCATTCTCTTGAATCGTGTCGCGACCGTCCCCCAGTCGAAATATATAGGTGTTGGCCAGATACTCGAGTTGCCCCGTGTCGTCGTTGAAGAACGAGATGCCGGACTGCCCGTGCAACACATCGTCGCCCACTCCACCGTCGAGACGGCCAGCGCCAGTTAAGACGTCATCCCCTGCTAGTCCCTCAAGCCAATTACCACCCGTCACTACATTATTGAGATTGTTCCCCACGCCGGCCGTCATCAAACCGCGGAGAGCGAGATTCTCAACGTGGTCGGAAAGCCTGTGGCTGATATAACTGATGACCGTATCATTCCCGCCCTCAGCAGATTCGACCACCACATCACCGGGACTATCGACTTCGTATGTATCGTCGCCGGGTCCTCCCGCAAGCAGGCTATCGTCCGTATCCAGATTCTCGTTTCCGCTGATCAAATCATCATTCCCAGCGTCCCCGAATAGCTGATCGACGCCGGCGGGCTCTGAAACCAGCAGCAACTCCGCCCCCTCGCTGACCGGTTCACTGCTAAATGCGGCAACCGAAAACGTCTGACTGCCCGAACTCCCGATCGTTCGAGAACCAGCCTCCAGACGGTCGTCTCCTTCCCCCCCATAAATCGTATCGAACCCCGCTCCCCCATCCAGCCGATCGATCCCGGCCCCACCATCAAGAAAATCATTGCCCGCTTCTCCTTCGAGCGTATCGTTCCCGACTCCACCAAGGAGAATGTCGGCTCCGGTCCCGCCTTCAAGCGAATCATCTCCCGAGCCGCCATCAAGATCATCGTCCCCCACCCCTCCATACAGCGCATCCGCACCCGCACCACCGTCTAAAATATCGTTCCCGCCGACATCGTGGAGCGCCGCGCCAAATCCTACTGGAATCCTGCTCGGATCATAATCACCGAACAGCACATCGTTATCGTCATTTCCTTCAAGGATGTCTGCGCCGTCCCCACCGGTCAAATAGTCGAACCCTTGCCCACCGATCAACCAATCCGCCCCTCCTGCGCCACGATACTCGGACATCGCAAACACAAGTTCCGTTACCGCATACTCAAATCGAAGATCTCCCGAGAGTTGATCGTTTCCATCCCCACCGAGCAAGACATCAGCCCCGTCCCCCCCATTCAACGTATCCTGGCCGAGCCCGCCAACCAGCAGATCGTCGCCAAATTGTCCGTCGAGCCAATCATTGCCGCTGCCGCCATCCAGGGAATCACCCCCGCCGGCATCAGGAGTCCCCCCTTGCGATATCGCCGCATCCCCTAGAAGAAAGTCGTTCCCCGCCCCTCCTATGAGTACATCGGCGCCACCCCCACCGTGCAGCTCCTCATCGCCGTCTCCCCCATCCAAGTAATCGTTGCCGTAGATCCCCAACTGAATGGAATCTGGATCGTCCCCTTCCAATTGATCGTTACCGCCTCCACCCAGGACGATGTCCCGTCCCGCGCCGCCCTGTATCGCATCATTCCCCTCACCGCCGTCCAAATAATCATTCCCGCCACCGGTCGAACCCGCGGCATCGTCCCCGTAGAGCTGATCGTCCTCGGCCCCGCCGTATAGGCGATCGTTACCGAGACCACCATAGATCTCGTCGTTTCCCCCACCGCCATACAGCTGATCGTCCCCCATGCCGCTGAGAACGAAGTCGTTTCCTCCCAACGCATAGATCAGATTGTGCTCCTCACCGATCCCGGGGATTAAACCGCCGATGGGGGCTGTGTTCCTCGTATCATTGCCATTGTCATCGAAAAACGCGGCATAGACCGGCTC
The DNA here is from genome assembly GCF_049546785.1 of Nitrospira sp. NS4. Lineage (NCBI taxonomy): Bacteria > Pseudomonadati > Nitrospirota > Nitrospiria > Nitrospirales > Nitrospiraceae > Nitrospira > Nitrospira sp. NS4. The sequence goes on from NZ_JBMWAN010000007.1 coordinate 8,106, forward strand.
ATAAATGGGCGTGCCGTCGGGCAAATTGCCCACCTGAATAAAGTGATCCACTTTCTGGAACTCGGTACGGATCGCAGGAGTAGAGTCGGCTTCACTGACCAATCGAATCCCAAACTGGCCATTAACAAAATTCTTGATCGTCAGGAACCCCGACCCGGTGACCTGGAGATCGGTCCCAATTATTGTGAACGTGAGCGTCCCATCGGCACAGTGAAAGACGTTGGCCGGTTCGCCATTGCGGCGTAACCCGCCGACCAGGATCTTGTTGTCGAACTCCACCACCCCTTTGCCGTCGGAATCCTCAATGCTGTCAGCCCCGAAGTTGGAAATGTACCGATCCAGCCCTTCACCGCCTTTCAGAGTATCGTTATCGAGTCCTCCATCGAGCGTATCGTTTTCACTTCCCCCTTCGAGGATATCGTTCCCGACGCCACCCAGGAGCCTATCGATCCCCGCGCCGCCATCGAGTTGATCCCCACCGCCATCGCCCTGCAGATAATCGTTTCCTCCGTTGCCGATGAGTAGATCCACCCCGCCCCCGCCATAGAGATGGTCCTCGTTGCTGCCACCTTCCAATCGATCAAGCCCATTGGAGCCAAAAAGAAATTCCTGGTGCGTCTGAATATTCCCGCCGGTTTCGATTTGATAGCGAATCTGACTGATCGCATCATCATTACCCACGACATAGTCTGCGAAATGGATGTTGCCGGAAGAGGTCTCCCGATCTCCCAGATTAAGTGCAATTTTCTCCGCCAAGAACTGCGCCCGGTCAGCCAGGTATTGGGCAGTCAATGTGCCGGTGCCGGTGGCCTCATTGAAGAGGTCCAACTCGCCTGCCGTATTGTGTGCTTCGTACAGCACATCAGTCACACGATCATCATCGGCCCAGAGTGCAAACGGGTTCAATTCTTTCAGCGCATACCGATAGGCCAGCCCTTGGGCCGTCTCCGCTTGCGCAATGTTTTCCGGGCTGGTCGCCTCACTGCTCTGCAGGGACGACATATCCGTTAGGTCAGTAAGCGTGAAGATCGCACCGGCCTCCTGCCAGCCCTGCAGAGCCTGACGAACCGAGGCCATCGCGACATACATTTCATTGCGATTGGCTAAATTCCCAAATCCGCCCACCTGAGAATCGACCGGCAACGGATAGGGCTCTGGAAGCGTAGGCCCCAGAAACAGTTTGCGAAAGGTATCAACCGTTCTCTCCAGCGAATCACCTTCGACCAAACCCGGGGTAACCAATGGCGCGATTGCATGAGCCTTTGCATTCGACGCAGCTTTGATTAAGAGTTCGGCACTGGCCTGGCCATAACGGAAATCAATTGTGTGAATCAGTTCCTGGACTGCCAATGAGTCGACAATCAGAATGATGGAGTGTGTGTTGCCAAAGACGGCTTGATCTTGGAAGAGTAGGACGCCTTCGATCTGAGGTTGACCTTCGATCAAGATGGGCTGCGCTCCAGCCGCATGGACGCCAGAGTTTGCGACAACGTTGAGATCCCCCGTCGCGGCTAAGCCATACAGGGCTGTAATCTTGGAGAAGGGCCCGGACGCTCTCGGCTCTCCGAGAAAGTTCGTAGTCAATTCGATACTGGAGATTCCCTCAGTATCAAATTGCCACAGCGTCGCCGCCTTGGCCCACTGATACCGAGGGTCCGAGTAGAAGTTGGGAGTCCCTTGATCAAACGGATCCCATCCTGGATCGGCCGCATGGCTGACTATTGCCGCATCGTAAATAGGGCTGTCCCGAGAGAAGCGGGGATTTGCCATATCGGGATCGTTCAAGACCACGCGAAAATAATCCAACATCGCCCGGATACGCGCTTCCTCAGCAACCAGACTGGAATCCGCTCCCTCAACATGTCCCCGTCCGGCTCCGTTGAAGATATAGGTGTGATCGATCTCTGCAGCGTGAAGCTCGGTAAACACGGTCGCCAGATGCCCGCCCAGCGAATACCCTGTGACATTCAATGTGGAACCCGAGGGGAGCTTTTGGCTGGACTTCAGTTGAAGATAGTAACTCTCCATGGCAGCCAATTGTCCGAAGGCAAATCCATGTGCCCCAATTTCCCCGTCGGCGGCAAACAGCCCATCACGTTCCCAATCGCCCCCCTCACTCTGATGTCGATACTCAGTGCTCCGGAAGGAGAGAGTGTAACTGTTAGTATCTCGGTCAAAGATTAAAGTGGCTGAAAAGCCGCTCGCGTCGTTGGCATGGTGGTCGACAATCTGATATCTAGCTGATGAGCCAGGCGTGGGAACAAAATATGAGGTTAACTGATCCGTGAATCGTGTTTTCCCAGAGAATAGCTCAGATGAAATCACACGGATGTCGTTATTGCCATCTGTCAATATGTCCTTTAACTGCCTGCCAGAGGTGAGTTGATCAAGGTATGATTCCGCAGCCATCTGCTGCAGCGCAAATTGGAGCCATGTCGAAATATTCCCTTGACTCATTGCGCTTCTCCTATTCTTGAGAAGCTGGCTTCAGCACTTCATTTATGAATTGCGCGTCCATCTTCAAAGACTCTTTCGAACATTTCCCAGCGGTGAGCCACCAAACCCCAGTTGGACTATTCCGAACAGAACCACTTCGGACATAACTCCGTCTAACTGCAAGCACCTCATTGCTTTGTAAATCCAGAATGATGAGTTCTCCGCCCGCGATTCCAAGTTCACGATCATGCGGGCGGGTAATGCCCCGCCAGGTATAGCCGTACTGACTTCGGAGTATAGAAACATCGGCCATGGCTACGATATAAGGCACATGAACAAACTGACCATTGATTGCAGTATTAAACCGCCTTCCTGGATGCGCTTTCTCGTCGCGGTAATACCGCCTATACTGATGATGCGCCTCCCTCTTGGAGGATGGCGGCAAGGGGCTCTCGAGATATTGGTATTTACCTATTGCAGGCTGGACAAAATAGTCCTGAGGAGAGTCTCTCACCCCTACAGCCAACCCGTATGGATCCTCCATTGCGTAGAGATGCTCTAGAAGATAATCATTCTTAGCGGACTCCCGTGGCCGCATCATGTAAAGTCCTTCTACATTCTCTACCGTCTTGTAGATGAACTCCCCTGCTTCGGTCTTACAAAGATGGTTAAAGTATTCTTCGGGGGTCATGCCCGGCTTGTAGCCGCTGTCGGCCGGAACTGGATTCGGTATCTTGATGCTATGCGCAAAGCGGCCTTCCTCGGTTGCAAGCGGATCGGCGGGTTTGAGTTCCAGAATGTCACAGGCGGTATCATTAGGCTGCAACTTTGCCTGAGCACAGGTGGCCGCAAACTCCTTCATCCTCCGGTCGAACCGCTCACCTGGCGTCTCGGCGAGCGAGACACAGCCGCTGCCGCCTGCCAGCACAATGCTCAGCCCGAAACTCATAATCACTTTGTGAATGCCCATATGCCGCTCCTCTCTAGCCCTAGCCTTTCGGCCTCGACTGCTGCGCATCACGCACGCTGACCAGCACTTGCTGAATCTGCTGATGCAACCGCGCCAACACGTCCACCCCCATCGCCACGCGGGTGACGAGATGGCCTTCCAATCCTTTTGGTGCAGCCTGGCCTTCTTTCACCGTCTTCGCAATGTCACCAAGCAGCCCGGGCTCGATGAAGCCGAAATCCACATAGGCGATGCCCTGGGAGACGCCGACACTTGTATAATTCGTCGCCTTGGGATGCGCGGTCGGCTCGCTTGGCTTCAAACGGATATTCAATTGAAGGGCCTTGTCTTTCGCATCGCTCATGTTGAGCCACTCCTTCTCCCAGCCTAGCGTTGAGGCGCTCGCCTGCATAGCCACAAATACTTCCAATATATCTGCATTCCTAACAAATAACGAGCGGAATGTACCGACATCCATGCCCATCCGTCAAGCTCTCCGTAACGATCAGAATGGTTGCATATTAAAGACCACGGACTACATCGCGATGAGTCAAGGATGGTGCCGCATGTTCCTTCAGGCCAGTCTCCCGGCAGAAGGCTGAGGCCCGTCCGTCCATAGCGCACTCCCTTCACTCCCAGAAAGCTTGCAATGTGGGGACGACGCGTGCCGCGAGTGTCACCCGCAGAGCCATGGCCAGGCCTGTGGCGCATCGGGCGTTATCTTGCTGGAAGCTACTTTCCCAGGATGCGTACAGAGACCTTACCCAGCCTGTCTGGCCAAGACCTCGATTGAGGAGGCGCGCCACGGCTGAATCAGGCTGAGGCTCAGCAGATTTTGGGAGGCGGTCAGGCGGGTGTCGAAAATGCTGAAGGGATCGGTCCGTACCGGAGACAGCCCAGCAGCTGGTTGTCGCCCGAGCCGCCGTCCAGCGTATCAGCGCCGTCGCCGTGCTCACAATCGCCAAGCCCATGTCCGCCAAGACCTACCGCGTGTGGCTGGTGAAGTAACAAAGAGGGGAGCTATCAGAGACTTCCGCTAGCCTCGCGCAGGATGTGCGACGGCAAGCCCCGGTCCTATTTCCTCTCGGCTTAGTAGCCCCACGTCTCGTGACGAACCGGCAACCGCTTGAGTGCCTCGCGGTGGAACTGCCATTTCGGCATGAAGCGATCCATCAAGGCGGTAAAGCGGCTGTTATGAGTGGGCTCTAATAGGTGCAGCATCTCATGTACGACGATGTATTCAAGACATTCCAGCGGTTTCTTCGCCAACTCCGTGTTCAGGCGGATATGACGCGCCGTGGGGTTGCAGCTTCCCCATTTCGTCTTCATCCGTTGAACGAAGAAGCGGTTCACAGTCACGCCCATGAGTGGCTGCCACTTGGCGAGGAGAGGAAGCACAGCTTTCTTGAGCTGCTCGCGATACCATTCATCAATCAACACCTGTCGTTTCTGCCTGTCTGTTTCCGGCCGCACATGCAAAATGATCCGGCTGTGCTTCAGCTCAATAGACGGCGCCTGATTGTCTTCCCGCACCGTGAGCAAGTAGCGCTTGCCCCAGAGGTAATGGCTTTCTCGATTCAGATATTCACGGGGAGTTTCCCGTTCCTGCTCCCGCAACTTCTTCTGTTGTTGCTTGATCCAGCCCAGTTTGGAGATGGCGAAGACACGGATCGTGTCGAGGCTCATGCGCGAGGGGGCCGCGATTCGGACTCTGCCGCTCGGAGGATAGACGCTGAGATGGACATTCTTGATGTCCTTCAGCACCACATCCACCGCGATATTGCCAAGCTGCACCTGTGCCATCATCAGTATTCCGCCTGAGCCTTGACGATGAGAAAGATACGTTCCACCTCGGCCACGTCCCGCAGCACGTCGTACAACGCCTGTTTGATCACTTGCTCGCGTGCCTGGACTCCGCGCCAGCCATCGGGCCGAACCTTTCGAATCGCTTCATCGATCTTCAGCACCAGCCGCAATGTCGGGTCGCCGGCAGCGTGATATTCGGCCTGCGCTTCCGCCGCGCGATCTGCCTCCGGGGGTGCTCCTTGCGTCTTCTTCAAGTTGTTGTACAGCGCCCGCAGGGCCGGGCTCTTCTTGAGCGGCTCCGGCGTGTCCTCGGCCTGCCCAGCTTCCACCTTCCTCGCAAGTTCGGCGATGCGTTTCAGGTATTGCTCGTACTCGATGGCCTTGGCCTTGCGAGCGGTGATAATTTCGTCCAACAGCGCCGACATTTTCTCGTAGTAGGCGGGGTCGCTTAGGTGCTCCTTGATGATCTTGCGGCGGACGTTATTCTCAATAGTCTCGGCAATCGCGTCCTTGTTGCCTCTCAAACCACCGAGTTGCGTGGCGATAGCATTCCCGATCCCAGTCTTCACGATCAGGTCCAGTAAGGGCATCTCATCGAAGGGGGAAATCTTTCTCGGCTCATCGGCCTCGATATAGGTATCCAGGAGGTGGCGCATATCGGCTTCGTAGGCCTTGAGATCAAGGCTTTCCCCGCTGGCCTTGCGAACAATCTCGCGGACATTCAGATACCGATCCATGTGCTGCTTGATGCGGACGATGTCGGCCGCACTGTAGCCGGCTGGCTCCAGCTCATCGGCGATGTTGGCGTAGGCACGCACCAGGGCAACCGTCGCCTTGTAGAGTGCGGCCCGTTGCGGCTCCCGTTCCTGGAGATCGGCCGGGCTCTCCGTGTTCCCGCAGAAATAGTGGATGTGCTCCAGCTCTCCTTTCGGCGGTTCCACCGGTTCGCACAGGAGGTCGAGTGTCTCCAGGGCATGGTCGAGCCGTTCCTTGCCTTTCTTCAGCCGGTCTTGCAGCAGCACCTCGGGAGCAACTCCCCCGGCACTGTGATCCAGCTCGGAGCTATAGACTTGTAGCGCGCCGGTGCCCTTCTCATTGACCAGCTTCTTGAACAGGTCCTTGTAGTCCACGATATAACCGAAGTCCTTGTCTTCGCCGTCGAGCCGATTGGTCCGGCAGATGGCCTGGAACAATCCGTGGTCCTGCATCGACTTGTCGATGTAGAGATAGGTACAGGGCGGCGCGTCGAAGCCGGTGAGCAGTTTGTCCACCACCACCAGCAGCTTCATGTTGGCCGGTTCCTTCGTGAAGAGGGCCTTCGCCCGCTCCTCGTAGGTTTCCGTTTTGGTCATGCCCGGCTTCGGGTCGATGTCTGTCAACATCTCCATGTAGGTGTTGTAGATGAACTGCTTGTCGGTTTCCGTATTCGCGCCGACTTCCTCCTTCGTTACATCCTGAGCCTGCGGGTTATAGGAGGTCACCACCGCGCACTTGCCCTTGAAGGGCGTCTTTTGGAAGAGCCCGAAATACTTGGTCGCCTCGTAGATGCTCGATGCCACGAGAATGGCGTTCCCTCGTTCGCTGGAGAGGCGCGGCTTCACACTGAAGTCGAAGACGATATCGTTCACCACCCGGTCCATGCGGGCTTTGGAGCTGAGCACCTGCTGCATCGTCCCCCATTGTTTCTTCAGCTCGTCTTTCTGCCAGTCGTTCAGCCCTTTGGTCTTGGCCTCGAACCAGGCGTCGATCTTCTCTTGTGAGCCCAGGTGCTGGTCGATGTCTCGCGCCTCATAGACCAAATCGAGCACCACCCCGTCCTCCACACCCTCACTGAACTTATAGGTGTGGATGTACCGGCCGAACACTTCGAGACTCGTGGCTCGATCTTTCGCGAGCAATGGGGTTCCGGTGAAGCCGATGAAGACGGCATTCGGCATGAGGGCCTTCATCACCCGGTGCAACTTGCCGCTCTGCGTCCGGTGGCACTCGTCCACGAACACGAACACTTCTCCCACCGTCCGGCTGGGCTGGGCCTCCAGCTCCTTGATGAAGGCGTCGAAGTCGTCCACGTCCTTGCGCCCGAACTTGTGGACCAGCGAGCACATGAGGCGGGGCGTCGCCTGGCCGAGCCGGCTCATCAAGTCGCGGCCGCTGCTGGTGCGTGTGATCGACTCGCCCGCCTCGGTAAAGACTCGTTCGATCTGTTTATCCAGCTCGTCGCGGTCGGTAACGATGGCCACGCGGGCGTGAGGGTTGTTTTCGAGAATCCACTTGGCCAGCAGCACCATGACGATACTCTTGCCGCTGCCCTGGGTGTGCCAGATGATGCCGCCCTTGCGCTGGCGCACAGAGTCCTGCGCCGCCTTGATACCGAAATACTGGTGCACCCGTGGCAGCTTCTTCACCCCGCCGTCGAAGAGCACAAAGTCGTGCATCAGTTCGATCAGCCGGTCCTTCGCGCACATCTTGAGCAGATACTTGTCCAGCTTGAAGCGGCGGTTGTCCTGCTCCTCCTCTTTCCATCTGAGGAAATATTTCTCCGGCGTGCCGATGGTGCCATATTGCAGGCCCTCGGAGTCGTTCCCGGCGAAGATGAATTGCACCGTGCTGAAGAACCAGGCGTTGAACTCCGGCTGCTGGTTGGAGAGGCTCTGCCGGATGCCGTCGCCGATGGACACGCGGCTGTTCTTCAACTCGATCACGCCGGCCGCGATGCCGTTAACGTAGAGCACGAGGTCGGGCCGCCGCTCGTGGTTGCCCTTGAGCGTCACTTCCTCGGCAATGGCGAAGTCGTTCTTGCCCGGCTCGTGCCAGTTGATGAGATGAACGGTCTCCGTAACCTTGCCCGCTTCGATTTTGACCGGCACCCCGTAGCGCAGCAGCTTGTAGACAGCCTGGTTGTTTCCGTAGAGGTTGCGGCTATGGTTATCCGCTTCGGTCTTCAGCAGGTACAGCGCCCGGCTGATCTGTGCGGGGGAATAGCCGTTCTTGGTCAGGTAGGTGGTCAACAGTCCTTCTTCGATATTGCTGTTGCCATCGCGGTCGGTCCAGTCACCCAGGTAGCGGTAGCCCAGCTCGTCGCAGAACAGCGCGATCACCCGGCTCTGCGTGGCTCGTTCAGGTTGACCGACGGTATTCATGGCGCTGACTCCCGTTTGTTCAGCCTGACCAGTGTCACTATGACCGATGTCGGCTTTGTCCGGTTCATGTCGGGTTCCCGGATGACGGGTTTGTCGGGTTTATGGCAGGTTTCGGATGACCCGATTGTGAGCCCTTTCAATGTCTCCCTTGTCCCCTGTACGTCTCTTTGCTTCTCGCGAACATCGTGCACACTCATATCGGCTCGTCTTTCCGGCGAGCTTGGGCCAGCAAGGCGGTTCCTTTGTCCGTCAGTCGATACTTCTGCAACCGGCTGGTCGGCTTCTCCGGGCGGGTGTATTCCAGGGTCTGATCGGCCAGCAAGATCCGGATCACCTGATTGAGATGGCCCGACACTTCTTTCTGCCCCAACCGCCTGGACAACTCAGACTTGGATAACGGACCGCCGGACAGCAAGCCCAGCACCCGCCGTTCCAGCGACTCTGGCTGTGACTCTGGCCGCGACTCTGGCTGTGACTCTGGCCGGCCCCTGACTTCGCCGATTTTCTGCAGGACCGTGCGCCTGATGGTGATGACGAACCCGTCCGACAGCGAAAACTCCGGTTCCGGGAGCCCCGCCTCCCGGCAGCGCCGGATCATATCTCCGGTGCCGGTCCCCATCCGCTCGATGTATTTCGTCAGATACAGCGGTTCCGCCAAGAGCGGATTACCGGGCACCGAGCCGTGGGCCTCACGCAACATATCCAGCGTCAGCGAGGGCGGCAGCGCGCCGGGATTCCAGACTTCCAGCCGGTCGGCGAAGAGCATGACCTGCACACTGCCGGTGCTGGTGTAATCGCGATGCGCCACGGCGTTGACGAGGGCCTCCGCCACCACGTCACGGGGGATCTCATACGCGACCGGGGCCTGCGGGCCGGCCGCGCGGGTGCCGACCCAGAGATTAATCTTCGACATCACGAAGTCCACCGCCTGATCCATCAGATCGAACACCGTGCCCTTGTAGACCTGATAGGACGGAATCGGCTTGGCCACCTCCGTCCCGTGGAAATGGGCGCACTTCACTTCGGAAGCAGGGAGAAAGCGCTGCGGCTGCGCGCCGAAGAGCAGCAGGGCGGCGTGGGTCAGGCGTCCATCGTCGAGCAGGTTGAGATGAGTCAGCAACTCCTGCGGCGTCGCCTCCTCCGGCAAGGGAAAGCCCCGGGCGCGGCGAGCCTGGCGCAGAAACCACGCCATCCGCTCCCCGTTCAGATCGGCCAGGGTGGCTTTCGGACAGGGAGCCGAGTCGAAGGGACCAGTGCGAATCAGCTCCCGGCGTTCGAGGTACTGCACCAGCGCGGCATAGAGTCCGGCGATCAGTTCGGCGGCGCTCACGAACCGGCGGCGGATCACCTGCGCCCCGGCCTGCCGGATCAGCGCGTGCATCTTCCGGTGCTTCTGCCGGTCGTCGGCTCCTTTGACGAAAATCAGCCGATGTTTGTGCAGGCGGGTTGCCAGGTCGAACTCCCGCTGGGTGGGCGAAAGACCCTCGGCATCCTCAACCCCGTACTCGTTGCCGAACAAACCCACGTAGAGATCGCACCGCTCCACCTCATCCAAATACAGCTCGTCCGCCCGACGATCGGCAGCAGGCACCTCCTCGAACAGAAACGGCTCAAAGAACCGGCGCATCAGCGCATCGCCGCGCAGATAATCCCGCAGGGCGGCCCGTTCCTGCGCGAACTCCTTCTGCACGCTGCTGATAAAAATGCGGATCGGCTTCATCGCTGGCACTGTAGACAGCCGTCTACCATGATTACCACCTCATACCAGTCTGATCCTCCCCGTCAGCAGTTCCTGCATCATGCCCTGCTTGAGGAGGCGGGCTTTGGCGAGCTTGGCTTCCAGCGCGGCGATCTCGGCGTCCATGTCGGAGAGGATGGCGGCGATGGCTTCTTGTTCGGTCTTCGTGGGGGGAAGAGCGACCGTGTACTTTGAAATCTGAGGTGCCGTTAGCTGTGGAACACCAGTACTCTCAAGCGCAAAATCGACGGATTGGTTTATAAACTCAGTGACGAATCGGAGATCGCACGGATACGTCGAGGAGAGAACGAGCAACCTGCCGATGGCGCAGAAGGGTATAGTGCGATAAACCGCGTGACCAACATCTCCTCTGGCCGTGACCGTGATCTTTTCGGGTCCATATTGGTAGGACTTCGAGTAGCCGTAGAGCCCCCCCGTTTGTTAGCGCATTGGAGTAGACTGGAAACTCATGCCTGTGGTCAGGCGTCGGAGAGAAATCTTCCTTGACCAAATCGCGGCCAGCCGAAATTTCGCAGAACGACCCCAGAGGGTTAACAGCCCAATCCTCCGGAATCACACCCACCTCGGTGTGCTTATAGCCTGGCTTACTTTCGAACCCCGGCAGGCGCTTGTTGCCGGTGAGGAGTTCCTGCATGGCGCCTTGTTTGAGCTGGCGCTTCTTGGCGAGGAGTTGCTCCAGGGATTCGATGAGGGCATCCGCATCGCTTAACGCCTCGGCAATGGCTTCTTGTTCGGCCTTGGTGGATGGGAGGGGGAGTTTGATCGAACTGATTTGAGAAAAATTTAGTCCTTGCCGATTTCCGCCCGCTTGGAAACTGTCAATCTGACGTTGCCCTAATGCAGAAAGCAGTAACAGATTGACGAACTTGGGAACCGCTTTGTTTGCATCTGACCTGATTATGCAAACGTGCTGATTTACATTACCGCCAACTAGCATTTCATCAGCTAAAGCGGTGCGACCGATTGAGGCTCCCGTGATGTTTAGCAAAACATCACCGCTCTTCAATTCCGTAGCAGGAAAACCATTGTGCGTTTCCTCGTCGATGAAAGCTAAGTCGTCAAGTAGTAGGCTACCCCATCCGACATTCTGGCTTCGCACAAAAGGGCGGCCGTATTCTTTATACCGCTTGCTCCCACCTGTGGGTGTAACCCCGCTCCCAACCTTTGTAGCGATGTCTTGGATGGTAGTTTGGCTCCAGTCTTCCGGGATCACCCCCACTTCCGTCTGCTTGTAGCCGGATCTTACTTCCACGAGAACCCCATCTTGATCAGGTGCCGGTTCACCTTGGCTTCCAGGTCGGCCACGCGATTGGCCATCTGCGGCATTGGGGTCTCATACCGCTCGGCCAGTTCCTTCACGCGCTGGGTCAACTGCTGGCTCACGCGATCCATCTCGCCGTGAATGTCACGATCCAACGCGGCGAGCCATTTGTCGTCCACGACCAGCGTCTTGATCTCGGCTTCTGTGAGCGCCGGATACTTGGCGTAGGCCTTGGCGTCGAGCGATGCCTCGGCTTCCTTGAGGCGCTTCTTGAGATCAGCCTCGTCACCGTTGAGCTTCAGCCAGTCGCTCAGCACGGCTGCTTCGTCCTTCGCGTCCTTGTCGCCCTCGATCTCTTTGAGCCGGGCGGCGACGTTGGCCTTGTTCACCTTATCGAGTTCGGAGAAAGCCCCCTCCTCGCCACCCTGGTCTTCCTCTAACTCAGTGAGGCGGGCGGTGACACCTTCCAATTCAGTCGTGAGCTGATCGATGGCCTCCTGTTCCTTGGCGAAATAACGGGCGACGATGAGCGATTTGGGCACGAGATCGCAGGTCCAGCCCTTATCCTTCTCCTTGCCCTTCTTGTCCTTCTCGATGATGCGGGAGGTCTCGGTCTTCCAGCCGTCGGCGGCGATGAGATAGCAGTCGTCCTGCATGGTCCCGGCCCAGTAGTCCATGAGGTGCTGATAGACATCGTACTTGTCGATGAGCGGCTGTCCGACGTAGTGGGCGAGCAGATCTTCGGACAGGGCAGCGATGAGTTCCTTCGGATGGCAGCCGCTCTTCAGCCCACGAAGCGATTTGGCGGTCTTCTGTTTCCACGTCGCGAAGTGGGCGTTCATCCTGCCGATGAAGGCGGCGAATTCAGGATGCTCGTAGATCGCGGACTTGATCGCTGACTTCTCCACGGCCAGGTCGAGGTAGCCGGGCCGGTTGGCATTGAAGAGGGCCTGCCGGAGCTTGGGGCACACATCCCAATACCGCTGAAGCGCGTCCACATCCGCTTGCGGGATGCCGCCGTTCAGGTGGCCTTCGATGTCTTGCAGGTCTTCTGCCTGTTGGCTGTCGATGTAGCGAGGCAGGTTGAGGTTGAACTCGTTCTTTTCGATCTCGTCCACACTCACCATACGGGAGTATTTGGGCACGTCGAGGCGCCTGTTGAAGACATCTACGATCTGATGAATATCCTGGGCACGGAGGCGGTTCTTGGGACCATCCTTCATAAAGCCGGCGCTGGCGTCGATCATGAAGATGCCCTTGCGGGTGTGGGCCTCCTGCTTGTCCACCACCACGATGCAGGCGGGAATGCCGGTGCCGTAAAACAGATTGGCAGGCAGGCCGATGATGCCCTTGATATAGCCCTTGCGGACCAGGTTGCGGCGGATGTCGGCCTCGACATTGCCCCGGAACAATACGCCGTGCGGCAGGATGCAGGCTCCTTTGCCGGTGCTCTTGAGCGAGCGGACGATGTGGAGCAGGTAGGCGTAGTCGCCTTGCTTGTGGGGCGGCACCCCGAAGGGCTGGAACCGCTCGTAGGGATCGTTGAGCGGATCGAGGCCTGTGCTCCACCGTTTGTCGCTAAAAGGTGGATTGGCGACGACATAGTCGAAGGTCTTGAGGGGCTCGCCGTCCTTGAATTTGGGATCGGCCAGCGTGTTGCCCTGCGCGATCAACGCCGTGGGGTTGTTGTGGAGGATCATGTTCATCCGCGCGAGGCCCGCGGTGGTGGCGTCTTTCTCCTGGCCGTAGATGGTCACCGGCGTGCGCGCTTCGTCCGCGACTTTCAGCAATAAAGAGCCGGACCCACATGTAGGGTCATAGACGGTGGTGTCCGGGCTGGTCTTGGCCTCACGAATCCCCAGGATCTGCGCGATGATGCGGCTGACTTCGGCCGGCGTATAGAACTGGCCCTTGCTCTTGCCGCTCTCCGTGGCGAAGTGCCGCATAAGGTATTCGTAAGCATCGCCCAGAATGTCGTCGCCTTCGGCGCGGTTCTTGGAGAAGTCGAGTCGCTTGTCTTCAAAAATGGCGATGAGGTCGGTCAGCCGCTTGACCATCTCATCGCCGCTGCCGAGCTTGTTCGCATCATTGAAGTCCGGCATGTCGGAGAGCTTGTTGGCGTTCGCCAGCGGCGCGATGATCTTCTTATTGATCTGGTCGCCGATGTCCGGCTTGCCCTTGAGGGCCACCATGTCCTTGAAGCTCGCGCCCTTGGGGATGGTAATCGGGGCATACGGCACGTCGGCATATTTATCGCTGACGTATTTGATGAACAAGAGGACGAGGACATAGTCCTTGTACTGGCTCGCATCCATGCCGCCGCGGAGCACATCACAACTGGACCAGAGAAAGGAATAGAGTTCGGATTTCTTAATCGCCATAGGAGAGTCAATTCCCGGAATAAGCAGAGCGGAAAATGCGCCGAAGAATACCCCTTTCCCCGCGAGAAATCACGCCCTCTTGTGAGGGAGAAAGTAGCGCTGAGTCCTCCAAGGCAGTCCTGCGCGTTGAGTGCTTGGTGCTGAGTTGGAGAAGGGGAAAGAGCTGATGGCTTCCAGGTAATGGCGATTGGAAGTGCACAGTCCTGAGTTTAGAGAAAACGCGGCTGGCTGGGGCGGGCCGGAAGGAAGCCTGTCCGGCCCGCGTCCCGTAGAGGGGAGAGGCGAACGCCTACTGGCCTGCCGCCAGCGGCGGGAGGTTGATGCCGACGCGCTCGAGCCCCATGATGACGGTCAGGGCCGACGGGGAGTGCTGCACGATTTCCTTCTGCACTTCGATGCGGCGCAGGTCGACGAACTCCGGCGCGGTCAGGCCCAACGATTCCCGATAGGCACGATCGGCAATGCCGCGCTGCCGCTCGGCTTTTTCACGCGACTCCTCGGCTTTTTGGAACTCCACCATGGTGATCTTGCGCTGCTCTTGAATGATGGTCTGGGTGGTCTGCTCGACCACGCCCTTGGGCGGGAGAATGCTGCCGACGACCACGCGATTCAGGCGCACCGGAATGCCCTGCTTCTCGATCAGCTTGGTCTGGACCTCTTTGGCGATGGCATCCTGCAACTTCTGTCTGGTGGTGGGATCGGTCGTCAGCTGGAACAGCGGATACTTTTGCACTTCTTCCCGGACGAACGTGCGGAACGCTTCCTTGGCGTTGTTGACATACCAGTGCGGCCCGTACTTGCTGACCAGTTCAGGCGAGCGGCCTTCGATGACGTTGGCGATCAGGAAGGCGTCGAACGAGACGGGGGCATTCTCGGCCGAGATGATGTCGAAGTGTTCTGCGTATTGAACCGGCCGGACATCAACATCAATGACCTGGGTCGTCAGGGCGACCCAGATACGCCCCGTCTTGATCGGAACGGGATCGACTCCGCCGTGGCCGAAGAATGCCGGCTGCTCGACCACCACCCCTTCATGCCCGGCTTCGATGGCCACACACCCGGTCCCGGCCCCGGCCATCACGGCGGCCAGAAGTATTCCCGCTATTCCTCGCATCAGACTCCTCATACCATCCTCCTCTGGATTGCCCCGTCCCGCAAGAGACGGCATGGTTGAATGGCCGGCCCCCATCTCCCCCTCGCGCTTGCTCATGGAGATACCTTACGGAGCGCGCCGGCTGGCTGTCAAACCAGCGCCGGGCGCTGCTGCTAGGGCGGCATTCAGTGAGAGAGAACGGAGGGAATCGCGCGGAACAGCATGCAGGAGATGGGGTTAAAACACGCCGGCCTCATGTTGGAGCCAGCGCACATACTTGATGATCTGGTCCACATCGTCAGGGGTGACGCCCTCGATCTTGGGCATGTTCCCGAATTCCCAATGGTGCGCTTTCACCCCATTGGCCGCCGCCCGCTGAAATGCGGCGTCGCCGTGGTGATTCGGCTCATAGATTTTGTGGACGAGCGGCGGCCCCTGGCTGGTCCCCACTCCGGCCGCGCCATGGCAGGCGGAACAGTTCGCCTTGAATTTGGCTTCTCCCGGCTGCAGATCGGCCGGCACCGCGCCGCTCACCTGCTTCGCGGGCGGCTCCCCCTGGCTGCAGGCCGGCGCGACGCCTACGGAGAAGAGCAGCAGCGCAAGTCCAACGGAGCGGGAAATCTTCATATGCGGTCTATCCTTTGCGAGACGTCTGATCGGGTGGCGCCGGCGACTGGCCGAACTGTTCCTTGAGCATCGCCTGGGTCTTCGCCAGGGTCACACGACGGTACATTCGCGCGCCGACCGGAACCAGCACGATCAATCCGATGGTCAGATACATGAAAAACTCTTCAGGAGACATGCCCACTCCGTTTCTGCCGAGGGCTACCCTACCGCATATGCGATGGGGTCCTCAACTCCCGCCTTTGCAAACCCCTGCCTGCGAATCAGGCAACTATCACAGCGCCCGCACGCGACGGTTCCAACGGGATCATAACAGCTGTGCGTGAGTTCAAAGGGCACGTGCAGTTTCGTTCCGGCTTGAATGATCTCCGCCTTCGACAGCATGAGCAACGGCGTCCGCACCTCGATGCGTCGTCCCTCCACCCCGGCTTTCGTTCCCATCGCGACCGCCTGCTCGAACGCTCGAATGAACTCCGGGCGGCAATCCGGATAGCCGGAATAGTCGAGAACGTTGGCGCCGAAATAGATCACGCCCGCCCCCACCACCTCCGCATGCGCGGCCGCGAGGGACAGGAAGATGAGGTTGCGCCCCGGCACATAGGTAATGGGAATGCCGGCTGCCCGCTCACCGTCCGGGCGATTCTTGGGCACGGCCAGCTCATCGGTCAACGCCGACCCGCCTAAGGCCCGGAGATCGACCTCGACAACGAGATGGCTCTGCGCCCCTAGCGCGGCCGCGACCTGCCGGGCCCGCTCGATCTCTATCGCGTGCCGCTGCCGGTAGGCGATCGTCAGGAGGAACAGCTCGAACCCGTCCTGTTTGGCCATCGCCGCGGTGACCGTGGAATCCAAGCCTCCACTGGCCAGCACGACGGCACGCTGAGGTTGAGGTGAAGCTCCCGCGTCACTCATAAGCACGTGACTCCCGCCGCCGTCTGCGCAGGACGCAGGACGGCATCAAGGTCCAGAGAACCGGATGTGAGTGAGCGCGGCCACGCTGGCAGGGCGGCATACAAAAGAAGGGCCGGCACAGGTGCTAGTCGCGGTCTTCTTCCTTCTCGATCTTTTCCAGGAGCTCGGCCTTCGACTGGCATTCCACGCAGAGCTTGGCAAAGGGAACGGCCTGGAGCCGCTTTTCGCTGATCTCGACGCCGCATTCGGCGCACATCCCGTAGGTGCCGTCACGCAACCTGTTGAGCGCCTCGTCGATCGCCTGACGCCGGCGATTGCGCATCTCCATAAGCGAGATGCCGAGTTCTCGATCCAGATCCATCAGCGCCTGGTCCCCGACGTCGCGCGCGGATTCCAGCCGGCGCTGCTGGTCTTCCGTCAGCGATTGGCCGAGATTCCCCTCGATCTCTTTCAGGATTTCCTGCCGCTTGGTCATCAGCATCTGATACAGGACTTCCTGCCGACGCTCGCGCTCCTCGCGCTCCTTGGCGGACTCTTTCGGACGGACCGGCTCAACTTCGATTTCAGCCGAAACCGGCTTTTCGACGCGTGCAGAAGGGGAACTAGGTTTCTTCATATGATTGCTCGATGATCCTGTTTTTGCTTTGGCGACCGGTTTTTTCTTCGCGGATGCTTTGGTTGCCATACGGGCTGTACTCCTTGGGGTGAGCCTGGGAGCCAAAAAAGTCGGGCATCTATATCACGGCATGGGGGGTTTGACAAGGGCTTGTGGGGAGGGACCCTGATGGCCCTACGGATAGAGGATGGTCGAATGGACGTCGTACCCGGCCAACTTCTCCCGTCCATGGAGGCCTTTGAGTTCGACCAGAAAATCGAGCCCGACAATTTCGCCGCCCAGTTGGCGGACAAGGCTGATGGTCGCTTCGGCCGTTCCCCCCGTTGCCAGCAAGTCATCGACGATCAAGACTCGTTCCCCGATCGTCACGGCATCACGGTGGATCGCCAGGGAGTTCGATCCATATTCGAGGCTATATTTCACTTCAAAACGATCAGCCGGGAGCTTCCCCGGCTTCCGAACGGGAACGAAACCGGCTCCGAGGCGACCCGCCAGCACCCCGCCGAAAATAAATCCTCGCGACTCGATTCCGACGACCTTGGCAATGCCACGCCCCTCATAGCGGGCCGCCAACTCCTCCGTCAGGCTCCGGAACGCATCCGGATTTTTGAGGAGCGTGGTGATGTCGTAGAAGAGGATGCCGGGTTTCGGAAAATCCGGCACTTCACGGATCAGGGCTTTGTAGTTAATGCCAGTCACAACATCAGAGCAAATCGGCTTGCGTCATGGTCTTTCGCCGGATGGTCCCTCGAAGCCGGACCAGCGCCGTGGTTTCGATTTGGCGCACCCGCTCGCGGGTCAGCCCCATCTCCCGGCCGATTTCTTCCAGCGTCTTGGATTCATCGCCATCGAGCCCGAACCGCGAGACAATAACAGTTTGCTCTTTCTCAGGCAACTCCTGCACCCAGCTCATGAGATCAGCCCGTCGCCGAACCCCGTCCGCCGTCTCGTCGGGAGACTGGCAGAGGGGATCCTCGATCACGTCGCGCAGGAACATATCCGTGCCGTCGTTGATGGGGCTGTCCAGCGAACAGGTGGTCCTGACCAGCTGTTTCAGATCAATGACTTCTTCTTCGTCGGTCTTCATCTTCCGCGCGACTTCCTGCGCGGACGGCTCCCGGCCAAGCTCCTGCACCAACTGCTCCGTCTTCCCCAAGTAGCGATTCAGCCGTTCCACCACATGCACCGGCAACCGGACCAACCGCCCCTGATTGATGATGGCGCGCTCAATGTACTGACGAATCCACCAGGACGCGTAGGTGCTGAACCGGAAGCCGCGCTTGTAGTTGAACTTCTCGACCGCCTTGATCAATCCGAGATTGCCCTCTTCGACGATATCGGAAAAGGGAAATCCCCGATTGATGTAGCGCTTCCCGATGCTGATCACCAGCCGCAGGTTCGACTCGATCATCTGCTGCCGGGCCTGCTCATCCCCGGCCAACACCCGCTTGCCCAGTTCCTGTTCCTGCTTGAAGGAGAGCAGCGTCGAGCGCCGCACCTCCCGGAGATAGCTCTTCAGCGTATCGAGCCCTTCGGACCGGTTCGAAGCTTTCTCTTCCTGATCGGGCGCGCTGTCCGCATCCGCCACATCGCCGTCTTCGGCCACATGCCGGCGGGCTTCATTCATCTCTTGCAGTTCGTCTTCTCCCCGGCTCATATCGCGTGTCGTCCTTGAGGCGCCCGGCTAGTACCACACTTGGAAATCCGTGAATCGGTCCGTTGCCGGATTCCATTCTACGATCACACCCGTCACGCGCGCGGCAGGCGGCCCGACATGCAGATCGGCCACCAGGCTCTCGATGAGATCCTTTGCCCCTTCAACATCCAGCTCGACTCGCCCGTCGTCCAGATTGCGCGCACCACCGACAAGTTTCCTTTGCGTCGCCACCCGGGCCGCAAACGCGCGATACCCCACACCCTGCACCCGCCCGCTCACCAGGATGTGCGCTCGAACTCGGGATGTCGCCCTGCGATCCGTCATGCCGGACTCGAACACTCCTCATAACACGAGGGCATACTCTCACACCTCCTCAGGCCCGTCACGCGTTTTACAAATCTGCGCACATACGCCGGCGCCTACACCGCAACGCGGCCGATCCACTCGCCTCACATTCGACGCAGCGAATCCGGCCGGATATCGCGAGTGATGGAAAATTTTTGAGAGGAACGCTCTCATCGCCGCAAGGAGAAAAGAGGCTCCGGGTTGACTACAGATCAAAGAAAAGAACTTGAGGTGTTTATCCGGCGGCTATTATTGAGGAGAGGCTTCGCCTGATGAGCTCGCCGGTACGAGCAAGCTCTGTTTGGTCGGGGCGAGAGGATTTGAACCTCCGACCCCTGCGTCCCGAACGCAGTGCGCTACCGGGCTGCGCTACGCCCCGACATGGCGTGAGAATCAAAACGGGAACCGGATTGTCTTACAAGATGGGGGTAAAACGCAAGCCATGAGATTCCGCCACTCCCGGACACGTGACTTGGCCATTTTTAAGGTTGACACCCTTGGCCAAACCTGGATCGGATTGTATCGCCCGATCAACGCCTTCCGCCGCCAACCGCATGAGATAGGGCAGCGTCGCATTGGTCAGCGCGAACGTGGATGTCCGCGGCACAATGCCCGGCATGTTCGCCACGCAGTAATGCAGCACGCCATCGACCACATAGACAGGATCGGAATGCGTGGTCGCCCTGGTGGTCTCGAAACAGCCCCCCTGATCGACGGAGACGTCCACGACCACAGCCCCCGGCTTCATGCCAGACAGGAGCGCACGCGAGACCAGCGTGGGGGCTTTGGCTCCCGGCATCAACACGGCGCCGATCACCAGATCCGCCTCGCACACCGCCTGTTCAATCGCCGCCTCGCTGACTGCTCGCGTCACCACTCGCCCCTGATACAGATCGTCGAGGTAACGCAACCGATCGACATCCAAATTGATCACCGTGACCTGCGCGCCCAGCCCGACGGCAATCCGTGTGGCTGCGGCGCCGACCATTCCGGCCCCCAGCACCACGACCTTGCCCGGTTCAACCCCCGGCACTCCGGCCAGCAACACTCCGCGCCCCCCCTGGAGTTTTTCAAGATAGTGCGCGCCGACTTGCACCGACATCCGTCCCGCAATTTCACTCATCGGCTTGAGCATGGGCAGGCTGCCGTCTTTTGCCACCGTCGTTTCGTAGGCGATCGCCGTGATCTTCGTGTCCAATAAGGTTTTGGTCAGTTCCGGGAGCGCCGCGAGATGAAGATAGGTGAAGAGCACCTGGCCCGGACGAAACAGGGAGCACTCGGACAACAGCGGCTCCTTCACCTTGACGATCAACTCCGCCTTTTGGAACACCTCGCCTTTGGACGAGGCAATCGACGCCCCCGCCCGCCGGTATTCCTCGTCCGGGAACCCGCTCCCCTCTCCGGCAGACGGCTCGACCCAGACCGCATGCCCGGCCTTGCGGAGTGCCGCCGCACCGTCCGGCGTGAGACTCACCCGATATTCATGGTCTTTCACTTCTTTTGGAACTCCGATAATCATGGCACTCCTACGGAGCAGGCCTCAGCGATTGGCCCGTGGTAATCTCGTACGCCTCAGCGAACGTCGCCACTTCCGTCACTTTGATGGATCGTGCCATTCCCTTGTCGGTAATAGCAAATGTGCTTTGCCCGGCCGGCAGCAGCATCTCACGGAAGCCGGGCAGCAGATGACACCCTTCGATCTTATGTTCCAATCCACCGACCCAGCCGACTCGCAGATTGCTGTCCATGGTTCCGGAAAGACAGACATCCTGCCGCAACGAGTCCCCCAGCAGCGCCGACGTGACGGCGACGGTCCAGGCGACTCCCGCACTGGGGCCGTCAACGCGCACGCCCGCATGAAGAATCGACCCGACCGGCATCGTCAGGCGAACGCTGAGAAATCGCGGGTCATACTGCGTGGCCCTGGCAGCCGCGAGAACCGCCGCTCCAAACGCATCCCTGGCTTCAGCCATGAAATGGTGGTCGGTCGACAGCTGCGGGCCGTTCCCGGCCGGGAGATACGTGACATCGATCTGAGCCATTGTGATATCGCCTTTATTGGGAATACTCCACCCCTTCGCGCGCATGCCGGCAGGAAGATCCCGATAACTCAGCGAAGGGACCACCCGTACCGTCGGCCCGAACGGGCGTGAGGACAACGGTGGTCCGGCCTGCTTGGTCGGGAGAGGCACGACACTCGCGGCCTCTTCATCCGGCCTGAGTCCAGCCGGGCCGGGCGCTGATCGAGATCGGGCCGACTGGAGTTCCGGCAGAGCATTGATCTCCCGACAGCCCGGTCCGCCTCCGTCGCTGAAGAGGACGCTGCCGTCCGGCTGCGCGCATTTCCACAGCCCCGCCCACCCGTTCTCTCCTATCAGCAGCAGCACCGCAATCAGCCCGGCTGCCGCGCACAACCGTCGGGGTTCCATGATCGAATCCCTCCCTGTTCCTTCCCTAACTATAGCAGAGCGATCCGCGCGGCTGGACAGCCGAAAAACCCCTGGTGTAAGATGCGCCCGCCCATTGAATGTTTTCGTCTCGACCAAGGAGGCACACATGGACCTCGCGGCTGGATCATGTCATGCCTGTCACGACTCGACAGGCCCCGTTATCAAGTACTCGCTGGGGAAGGATTTGTTCGGTCGTCCCTACGACCGTCTTTCGCCTTCCGCGGACCAGAGTCCAAAGTGGTATTGCGAGACCTGCTCCATGCACAAGACCTTGCAGCGGGACTTCCGCGATATTCGCACCGAATACGATAAGTTGACGGTCTCGCAGCCTTCCGAGCTGTCCAAGGGAGAAGAATTTCGCCGGGCGTTCCTGCGCCTCCGGGAGATCCTGACGATCCTGAACGCACAACCCGGCCGTTCCCCGTTTCTATCGGAGAGTGAGGTGCTGCTCCTCATGGAACGGCTCAATACGGCCACCATGCCGGCCTAACCTGGAATCCACCCATGCCTGGTTTCAAGCGCCATATTTTCGTCTGCACCAACCAGCGATCGGAAGATGATCCGCGCGGCAGCTGCTCCAAGCTCGGCTCACAGGCCCTGCATGAGGTCTTCAAGCAGGAGACGAAGCGGCTGAATTTGAAGGGGACCGTCCGGGCCAATAAGGCCGGATGTCTCGACCGCTGCGCCGAGGGGCCGAGCGTCGTCATTTATCCCGAGGGCGTCTGGTACTCCGTGAAGACCGAAGCCGACGTGAAAGAAATCATGGAGCGCCACGTGCTGCAGGGCGAGGTCGTGACCCGGCTGATCATGCCTGATCATCCCGCTCCGGCGAAGCTTCCTCCGCTCACCAGCTAGCGCGTCAAACGGACCTTATGGCTGTTGAAGAAAAATGGAAAGCCAACCAGGAAAAAGTGGCCTTCACCAAACAGTTTCCCGGTCTGACGCTGGACTGGAAGGGCTGTGAAGGCAAGACCGTCCGGGCCGTCATTCCCTTGACCGGCAAACAAGGTGCCGCGGTGGTCGTGTTTACCGATGGTTCATTTACCGTCGTGCCCCCGCTCATGCCGGAACCCTGGGAATTGGGCCAGGCCCTCGTCGACGCTCGCGCCCACCTTGAACCGACGCACACAGACGCCTACATCGAGTATGATCGTCTCGTGAAGAAAGACCGGGATGCGCTGAAATCCGCCAGGGTGGAAAAGATTGTCGGCGCGATTCAGAACAATCTGGAACAGATCCCCGAACTCAAAGAGCGATTGAAGGAACTCGTGAAGGAGTGGAAGTGAGCAGTCTGCCGAATAAAAACATGTTCGAGATCTTTTCCCAAGGTCTCTTCGAAGGAGTCAAGCCTATGATGGTCATTCGCGATCACCTCGTCCGCCATCCCGACCGCTGCATGCATAACGGGATCTGTATCCCCATCTGCCCGACCAGCGCCTGGCTCTCGACGCCGCCCTACAAGTTCGATCCCTCCCGCTGCCTCGAAAGCTGCCGCCTGTGCCTGGACGCCTGTCCCTCGCAAGCGATCTTCGGTGTATTCAAAAAGGGCGAGAAGCTGCTGGAGCCGCAGAAGAAATAGGTGTGATGGGCTGGCAGCAGACGATTGCCTGCTGCCGGCAGCCATTGCCCTACGGTGCCAATGTAAAGTCCTGGCCTAGCCTATCAACCGCAGAAATATTCACGGACGCGGGGACTGGAGCCTGTGTTGCGTACGTCGCGGTGGGCGTCTGGGCCGAACCGTGAACCGTATACATACCGGCTGCTGAGCCCTGGTCCGTTGCGCTCGGTACAATCGGCAAAGGCCCGTACGAAGCCCGCGAAGGCGCTGCAGTGGGCAGAACCAACCCATATCCGTAGTCGCCAACTGGCGCCGTGCCGTCATTGACCGTAGCGACCTGCGATCTCACCGTTACAGTCGGCCCGCCAGAAAGGGCTTGCTTCGCCGCAACAGCCACGGTGGCATCATCACGATCATCAACAGGAGGCGGGTTTATCAACGTCACCGTATCGCCAATCGTGTGAAATCCGGAAGACTGCAACTGGAACGGCGCGAGTTGAGTGCTGATTGTGGTGGTCCTCGTGCTGCTTGAGACCGGCACTCCTGCAATAACCGCTGTCGCGCAACAATTATTGGTCGGGCTGTTTTGTGCCGTGATCACCACGTCGTAATGTACCGGGAAGTCCCCGGGTAGCGGATAGCCAGGGAGGCGGGCCAGAAAGAATTTGCCGGTTTGTGCGTTCGGCACCGTCGCACGCACGATTTCACCATTGATCTGTGCCGACACGACCGCGTAGCTGCTCAGCCGGGCTGGATCGATGAATCCCTCGATCCCGTTTAGCACGTACGGGATGACCTTGATTACAGGCTTCAGTTTGTATCGCCCATTCCCCGTCTTCACAATGGACTTACAGGCATCAAAATCCAGCAACAGATCAACATGCTGGTCTGGCTCCACATCGAATTCGTTGACCAGCTTGATCCCAGACTGCACTCCACTCGGCGTATCAAGCGGAATTTCAGTCTGATTGGGCGGAGTAGTTGTGAGAACCACCGAATTCTCGTTGCGAACCAACACAAGACGCACTTGCGTATAATGACCCGCTGGAAGCGCGGTCTCTTGACCAAGTCTTCGAAGCGCGAGATCGGGCTGAGTAGGATCATTCAGGTCCAGCAGATTGATCTTCTGCGGTGGATCTAGAGGGATGTCGGTCCAGCCAGCATCTCCAGGCTCAGCTGAGCTGCTTCGATGCACCCGCACCCTGCTGACTGTGACGTTCACCTGATCGTAGCCGCAGGCCGGAGCATCCGTGAGCGACACGCTCAGCGTGCCGGGTTGCGCATTCGCCGTGACTCCGCCTCCGCCCCCTCCGTCACCGCCGCTGCATCCAGCGACTAAACCCGTCAGCACCACGCCCATCGCCCATAGAACTGGTTTGGAAGAGTTCTCGTACTTTCGCATGTTGCATGCCCTCTCTTTTGATAACCTCAGACACCATCTCACGATCCGGCCGATCTGTTCACAATCCGACCGACCTGACCATATGCCGAGAACTTACATTGTGACCTCGACGACTGAAGAGCTAGTCGCTACGCAAATCACATGGCCAATATTCGAACAACTTACTCGCTTTACAGCTCAAACGATGAGCTATATTGCTCAAAGGCTTGCATTCTTATGGGCTATTTCTCACTTCCACTTTAGTAAGCGACACTGTGCAGGCGTCCCCCTACACGCTAAGCTCCGCCATTTTACGATCTTTCCCATTTCATGAAAGTGTGTCTCCAGCGCCAGCCTTCATCTGGAAACTTGAATTGCCTGTGCTGGGTGTATGAGCGACGAGGGAGAGATACCTTGCCTGTCACGCGGGATAACAATAAGCGGCCCAACGCAGAAGAGCGCGCCAACTTCACTTCAGGACTGACGCCGCAGGAAGCAGTGGAACCGCCTCTAGATCAATTGCTTCCGGAGTCGTCCCCAGTAGGCCGTCCCCACATACCCGCAGGCGCCGGTAAAGGTCGTCACCGCCATGATTTGGTACACCTTGCTGCGGGGGATTTTCACTTTCACGGCGGGATTCAGAAGATCCGGCGAATGAAGCACCAGCTTGAGGGACTCGCCGGCAGAGAGGATCGGCCACATGCAGGACAGCCGCAACCGCGTTTCGTAGCGCGGAATCGACATCGTGTAGAGCCAGCCCTGATCAAGGTGCTCCGTGGCCATGCGCACAAGCCTGTTCAACACCGGCCTGAGACGCGAAAGATTCTGCTGGTCCAGCAAGTCGCGGGGCTTGAGTCCTGCCTCGGCAAGCATCGCCTCCGGAATGTAACAACGCCCCTTGTGCAGATCGTGCGCGATATCCTTCACGATGTTCGTCAACTGCAATCCCTTGCCGAATCGCACGCCGACCTCGGACATGTGCCGCACGTTCCATGAGGCGAGCGCCCTTCGGTGCGCGCACATGAGATCGGTCCAGAACTCGCCCACACACCCGGCCACGTAGTACGTGTAGCGGTCCAGGTCATCGATCGTCTTCAGCGCCACGAGATCTTCAGCGGACTTCCCAGGAAACGCACTGAGATCCATCTCCATCCCCTGCGTGAGCGTCCTCATGAGCCGCTGCACCCGGGCACGGTCGTCCTGGGAGAATGATTCGAAGACACGAAAGCAATCTTCCAGCCGTTCGAGCAACAGGCGCTCCGCTGAATCCTGCTGAAGCGGCCCGACGGCCCGCTGAATGTTCTGCACCTGCGCCAGAGCGATGTGATCGTCGAGAAACTGCCCCTTGAGCTGGCTCAGAAATTCCAGGCGGCGCGATCGCTCGATCAGCTCGGTATCCGCAATCGTATCGGCGGCTCTGGCGAACAGATAGGCCAAGCCGACCTGATCCCGCACATTGGCTGGCACGACGGCCAACGTCGTATAGAACAGACGGGAGACTCCCTTGAGGAGTTCGCCAA
Organism: Nitrospira sp. NS4; assembly: GCF_049546785.1. Classification (NCBI taxonomy): domain Bacteria; kingdom Pseudomonadati; phylum Nitrospirota; class Nitrospiria; order Nitrospirales; family Nitrospiraceae; genus Nitrospira; species Nitrospira sp. NS4. The sequence goes on from NZ_JBMWAN010000007.1 coordinate 33,994, forward strand.
GCAACTCGCGTTTGGAGGAAGTGGTACGCGTCACAGGCCTACGGCTTCACTTCCAACCTGCCTTCCATCCCCTTGTCGCGATGGCTGGGCAGAGGCCAGAGACGTTTATCGCAGTAGATCGGAAAGACTCCCGGCTGAGTCGGCGTAAACTTGATGGTCACCGTCTTCCCGGCGCCCACATCCTGCTCAACCGACAACTCTTTGATCACAAAATTGTGCGGCGTAATGGTCGTGACACTGGTCAGGGTGAGTTCCACCGGCTTTCCGGATTGAACAACCAAGTGGTTAGGCGAATAGGAATAGCTATCGAGGGTGACTGTCGCTCGTTGCACCCCGTCGGCGTCCACGGGAACAACAAACGGAGGACCCAATGAGGGGGCATCCGCAGCCAGTGCGCTCGACAGCTGCATCGCCAGCAATAATCCGGCCAGATACATGAGACGAAAGGAGCTCATACCGCATCCCCCAAGATGAGCATCTTCTAACAGGAAGACCGAGAACCGGTCAACTTTGCCTCACAGTATCAAAGGCTTCTGCCGTCTTGACCTTTCCCGGAACGGCCTTATTGTTCCACCAAGCGCCGAACAGATCGGCGCCGGTGCATTTCACGCAAGCGGTTTGTGTATAATCAAGGCAACTCAGTCAGTCACTCGCCACCTGTATAACGCGGGTGCATGTCTCCAAGGAGGATCTCGATGAAGTGGTTGAAGGGTATGTTCCTGCTGTTCGCTTCCAACATTCTGATCATGGTGACGCTCTCGCTCACCGTGCCGCTGTTGATAAATTTCATTCTGCCCATGTTCGGAATCGACTTGCGCGGATCGGTCGATCTGAGTTCGTTAGTCTGGGCGCTCGTCCTCGGATTTGGCGGAGCCTTCATCAGTTTGGCCTTCTCCAAACAAATGGCACGTGCCATGCTCGACTGCCAGCAAATTACCCAGCCCCGCTCCCAGGCTGAGCACGTCATCTATGGCTCCGTTCAGGAGATTGCCCAACGGCTGGGCATTACCATGCCGGAAGTGTGGATCTACGACTCCCCGGATCCCAACGCCTTCGCCACAGGCCCCAGCAAGAACAACTCGATGGTGGCTGTCTCAACCGGTCTGCTGCAGAATTTGAAGGAAGACGAGGTCAAGGCGGTCCTGGCTCATGAAATGGGCCATGTGTACAACGGGGACATGTTTGCCACGACCGTGTTGGCCGGATTAATGAACACGTTTGTCTACTACATCTCCATGTGGGTACGCCGTTTCTTCGCGGAGCGGGATCAAGCCGCGCTGGGATTTGGGCTGTCCATCGTGCTGCAGATCGTCGTCAGCATCCTCGCCTCCGTCGTGATCAATTGGTTCTCACGCCATCGTGAATACGGCGCCGATGCCTTTTCCGCCAAGGTGTACGGCAAAGACTCGATGATATCTGCGCTGCGCGCGATCGATCGATGGGTCACGCGTTCACAGGTCGAATACTCGACGCAGGATGCGCTTGCGACGATGAAGATCTCCGGCAATTCCTCGGGATTCATGCATATCTTCGCCACTCATCCGCCAATTGAGCAGCGCATCGCGGCGCTGGAGCAGCTGTAACCGGCATGGAGGCCATCATGAAGACTCTGCTCACCGCGGCATCAATCGTTGCGCTCACGGGCGGTCTCATGATGGCCGTCCCGGACGCACAGGCCGAACAGAAAGGACGACTGATGGCCGCGAAGACGACGGGATTCTACGATTTCACGATGAGCGACATCGACGGCAGACCGGTCAACCTCGGCCAATACAAAGGCAAGGTCCTGCTTGTGGTGAATACGGCCAGTTTCTGCGGCAACACCCCGCAATATACGGATCTGGAGTCGATCTACGAGCAGTATCGCGACAAGGGGTTTGAAGTGCTGGCCTTCCCCGCCAACAACTTCGGCCAGCAGGAACCGGGCACGAACGCGGAAATCAAGGGCTTCTGCCTCACTAAGTACAGCGTCAGCTTCCCCCTGTTCAGCAAGATCAGCGTGAAGGGTGAAGACAAGCACCCCCTCTACCGCTACCTCACGGAGCAAAGCCCCTTCCCCGGCGAGGTGGAATGGAACTTCCAGAAATACCTTGTTGATCGGTCAGGCAACGTCGTGGCCCGCTTCCCTCACCGGATGAAGCCGTCGTCGCCCGAGATCGTCAAAGAAGTGGAACGGGCATTGGCCGTCAGGTAGACGGCGTCACGCTTTGCGGTAAAAGGCAATATGCTGGCGGTATTCCTGAATCGCTGCGCCTAATGCCGCACTGCCACGCGGAATGTTGACGTCGAGCGTATCTTCGATGGCCGGATCGTCGATCTCCACCTCATAGCGATCCTGCACGTTGGTTCTGACCGGCCCCTGCGTGATATCCCGCGGCATAAAGATTTCTTTCCATACTTCTTTCTCCACCAGGCAGACGTCCCGGAACCGTTCAAACAGCAGGGTCAACTTTTCCGGCTCGGTGATCTTGATGCGATCTCCCATGGTCGTGCTCTCTCCTTGTTGGTTTCCTTGCCTTCCCGGTCAGTCCTCTATTGGAGGCTACGGGCGAGGCGGGGTAGGCGGCCGGTCAGTGATGGTAAACCGCAAGGTGCCCACTTGATTGACAGCATGGAACGACTGTTGTCCGAGCGGGGCAATGTACAGCTTTACCAGGTAGGTACCCAGGGGCCACTTCTCCCCTGGCCGCTTCAGTTCAAGAAACCCGTACCGTTCATAGCCGGGCAACTCCAGAATGTCCTTGCCCAACGGTTTCGACGGCAGCGTTCCACCCTCTCCCTCAAGAAACCACTGCGCGCTGAACTGCGTGGGGTCTTCCAATGGAGCTGATTCGAACACGATATAGACGGCGGGCGTTTCCGGCGGGAACTCGGATGTCGGATCGACGGGCTTCAATCGCGGGTCCTGCGTATACCAGCCCTTTCGCCCGAAGGTATCCCACTCGACCTCATACCCCTTGGCCATCTTGATCCAGGTGAACAGCGACTGGGGGATACCTTTTTTCTGATCGTCGAAGGAGGGGCTCTGAGTCGAGCCGATCTCGGTGGTTTCCTGTTCTTTCTGCGGCATCAAATCTTTCGCACTGGCCCCCGCAACAACCAACAGACCCACAAACAGACCACAGGCCCAGAGAGGTAAGGTCCCACCCCGGCGATACGGAACGTTTCCACTCTGGCTGGTCATTGCGCCACCCGCTTTCCCATGATCGCCATGGTATCGAGAGTTCCTGACAGGGGTCAACCGCTTCGCACATTCGCCCGGTCACTGATCGCGGACGACAGCCTGTGGTAGAGTGCGACAGGAGTTCCTGTCCGATCAGGAACGCTCACAACACATGAGCCTGCAAGAACCTCCGCGTCATCCGCCCCAGGCCGTGTCGGCCCACGAATCGGGAAAACGCTTCGGATTGCGTGATGGCGTATTCCAAGCCGTCACGCAGGGATCCGGCGAGCAATACCTCTCCGCCTTTGCACTCCTGATGCACGCCACCCCGTTTCACTTGAGCCTGCTCTCTGCCCTCCCTCAACTGCTCGGCACAGGAGCACAGCTCCTTTCCGTCCATGTGGCGCACTGGTTTTCCCACCGCACCGCTCCGGTGCGCTGGGGGATCATCGGACAATCTCTCGCCTGGATTCCTATTCTTACCCTTCCGCTGCTGTTCCCCGAATGGGCCCCCTGGCTGGTCGTCGCCGGCGCGGCCCTCTACTTCGGCTCGGCGCATTTCGCCGCCCCGTCCTGGAACAGCCTTATCACCGACCTGCTCGAAGCCAACGAGCGGGGTGCCTACTTTGCGCGACGTTCCCGACTCATGGCCGTCACCAGCTTTGCCGCACTGTGCCTGGGCGGCATCCTTCTGAGCCTCTTCGAGCAGCAGCGCCCGCTGATTGGGTTCGCCTTGCTCTTCATGACAGCCGGTTTTTTCCGCAGTCTCTCCGTCCGTTCCCTGGCTCAGGTCACAGATCTTCCCGTGCAGCACGACGAGCCGGCGCACCAAAACCTGATGGCCTTTCTCCGGATCGGAACGTCAAGAGACTTTCGCCGGTTTCTCGTCTTTTCAGGACTCATGCATGTCGCCGTACTGATTTCCGGTCCTTTTTTTGTCATGTATCTGCTCCAGGACTTGCACCTCCCCTATTGGGGATATGGCACCTGGCTGGCCGCGGCGATCATCGGCCAATTCATCACGCTCCCCGGCTGGGGCCGGTTCAGCGACCGCTTCGGAAACAAGGCGCTGCTCACCTTTACGGGATTCCTGGTTTCCTTTCTGCCGATGCTCTATCTCGTCAGCTCGGCCTGGTGCTTTCTTATCACGCTGAACTTTTTCGGAGGGGTCGTGTGGGCAGGGCTGTCGCTCGGGTTGAACAACTATGTCTTTGATGCCGTGCGTCCGGCGGATCGGGCCAACGGCGTCGCCGTGACCAGTACGGTCAATGCGACCGGATGGGCCATCGGGACAATGACCGGCAGCTGGTTGATCAGCACCGTCCCGGGAAGCATGGAATTCGGAGCGCTGAGCCTGCACCCGGCCTCCAATCTGCCCTTTATCTTTTTCATCTCCGGAGTCCTGCGGCTCGCGACCTCGATCGCGCTGCTGAGGACATTCCGCGAACCCCGCCAGGTCGAACACCGACCTCCCTCGCGACTTCTCTGCGAGCTTCCGCTGATAGCACCCCTCAGCCGGTGGACTCTCGAACGCCTGAAAGAGTCCCGCCGCTAGCGGGGCGCCGTCGAATCAACCGACCGCCCTTGCTCATCCTGTTTCAGTCTTTCAAACGTTTTGTCGGCATGACCGCGAACCTGATCCGGCGTGACCGTCTGCGCAGGCTTGGGTGGCTCGCTGGCACAGCCGCTCGCCCCTATCAGCACCACGGCCAGAATACCCGCGGACAGGATTCGTTCACGCACAGCAGCACACCGGACTCGATCCGTCATTTCCGTCCCTCCTCCAGAGACATGATGATCCGTCATTCGACCGTCTTCCCCACAGCCTGAATCGCCCGCACCAGCGCGGTGGAACAGCAAACCCGTACTCACTCAGAGGCCTCCAGCCCGCCAGCGACCGCATCATACGCCCCCGTCTTGATGAATGCCATGACCGCCGTTTCATTGACTCAACCGTGAGGGCGGGGTATTCTCCTCTCACGTGCCGGGGCTCTTTCATTGAGGTGACCATGTCGTTACGCGATCGGCTGACTGAAGACCTGAAGCTGGCCATGAAGGCCAGAGACCAACTGCGGATGGACGTCATCCGCATGATCAAGGCCGCCATCCTGAATAAAGAAGTCGAACTCAAAAAAGACCTGGACGATGCGGAAATGAGCAAGATCATGACCACGCTCATCAAGCAGCGGCGGGAATCCGTCGAACAGTTTGAGAAGGCCCAGCGCACCGAGCTGGCCGCCAAAGAGCGCCAGGAAATCACGATCATCGAAGCCTACCTGCCGCAGGCCCTCTCTCCCCAGCAACTGGCGGCGATCGTCGATAGCGTGGTCGCCGAGTCGGGCGCCCGCTCGCTCAAAGACATGGGAGCCGTGATGAAAGCGGTCATGACCCGCCTGGCCGGACAGCCGGCTGACGGGAAGCAGATCAGCGATCTGGTGCGCGCCAAGCTGCAGTAGCGCCGGCGCGTCATTCTGCTGCTCGATCTGCACGGCGGAGATACCGCGCCCTCGGCTTCAGATTTCCTCCCAGGTATCCGTTAAGAGTGTGACATGGCAATCCTTATCGTCGATGACTCCCCCGACCAACACCTCCTGCTTCGCTCGCTGCTGACCAAAGCCGGACACAACGACGTGCTGACCGCCGACTCTGCTCAGGCCGCTTTCGACCAGCTCAATCTGGCCGGACCGGAACCCCCGAAGGACATCGACCTCATCCTGATGGATCTCCTGATGCCGGGCCTCGATGGCGTCTCGGCCTGCCGGCAACTGAAACAGGCTGAACATCTGCGCGACATTCCCGTCATCATGGTCACGGCCAACAACGATCTCGGCAACCTCAAGGAGGCCTTTGCCGCCGGCGCCATGGATTACCTCAATAAACCCGTGAACAGCGTCGAACTGCTCGCGCGGGTCTCCTCCGCGCTGGCGCTCAAACAGGAGATGGATTGCCGCAAAGAACGGGAGCGCGAGCTTCGCCGCAGCAATGAAGACCTCCAGCGCGCGCTGAAGGAGGTCAAAGTCCTCCGCGGGCTCATCCCGATTTGCGCGTCCTGCAAGAAAATCCGCAACGACGGCGGATTGTGGCAACAGCTGGAAGAATATTTAAGTGATCATTCTGAGGCTGAATTCAGCCACGGCCTCTGCCACCCCTGCATTAAGAAGCTTTATCCTGGTGTTTACCAGGACTAGCTGATACGATTTCTTCAGCTATTCACCGAGAGGGCGTCCGATTTATGGGCATCCTTATAGTCGACGATTCACCAGACGACCGCCTGCTGCTCCAAACGATCCTGTCCACGGCGGGATACGAGCAGATATTCGCGGCGGACTCCGCGGCCCAGGCATTCGAATTGATCGGGGTCAACAACGGCACCCAGGCCGCCCCCCGTGTCGATCTGATTCTGATGGACATTTTCATGCCGGGGATGAGCGGCATCGAAGCCTGCCGCCAGATCAAGGCCAACGACCGGTTCCGCGATACCCCCATCATCATGGTAACCGTCAAAACCGACCCGGTCGAGCTCCAGCTGGCCTTTGCCGCCGGCGCCATGGACTACGTCGCGAAACCCATCAACAAAATTGAATTGCTCACGCGGGTCCGATCCGTCCTCCGGCTTGTCCACGAGATCGACCGGCGGCGCGCCCGGGAGCAAGAACTGCTGGAAGTCATGCGGCAGTTGCAAGAAGCCAATCAAATGCTGTTGCGGCTGTCCTGCCTCGACGGACTGACGGGGATCACCAACCGTCGTCAGTTCGACGACTTTCTCGACCAGGAGTGGCGGCGGGCGACGCGCGAATCGACTCCCGTCTCGCTCATCATGTTCGACATCGACCAGTTCAAGTCCTATAACGACGCCAAAGGACATACGGCCGGAGACGAATGCCTCAAACATATCGCCACCGCGATCTCCGGCGCCGTCAACCGTCCCGGCGATCTTGTCGCCCGCTACGGCGGTGATGAATTTGTCATTGTCCTGCCGGGAACCGGTCTGGAGGGGGCGGCGCAAGTAGCGGAAGTCCTTCGCCAACGCGTCGAATCGCTGGGGATCACCCATGCCGACGGCACACAGGTGACCATCAGCGTCGGCTATGCCAGCCTGATTCCGACCCGGCATGCCTCTCCGACCGATTTAATCAAGGCGGCCGATCAGGCCCTCTATCAAGCAAAACAGGAAGGGCGCAACCGGGCCAGGCCGGCCGCTCTCCTGTCGCTCGTGCAAGATACACACGACCCATAGACATTAGACATTCCGGAGTGGAGCCCCATATACCGATATGCCACGTCATCACCGCCTCGCACGGCAAAAGCCCTCAAGGAAGCTGACTGCCGCCCCTCGCCAAACGGCTCACGACCCAGCACCACCGGTCCCGGAATCCAGCAGCCCGACCACCGGCCACGCTCTCCACCCCGTCCTCAGCCACCCCTTGACGCTCCTCAATCAATACCAGGACGCTTTGCGACAACTGGCCCAAAGCGACGCCCTCACCAGCGGAGACTGGCCCCTCGCCTGCCGGGCGGTTACCGAATCCTGCGGAACCTTGCTCAACGTGGAACGGACCAGCATCTGGCTTTTCGACAAGGACCGTCAGGCGATTAGCCTGGTGGATCTCTATGAAGCCGGCTCGCGCAGCCATCGCTCGAATATGGTCCTGAAAGCCATCGACTATCCGGCCTACTTCCAGGCACTGGCCGTCGAGGAACGGGTCATTTCAGCCTACGATGCCCGGCAGGACCCGCGAACCAAAGAGTTTACCGAAAGCTACCTGCTCCCACTCAACATCGGCGCGATGCTCGACGCCCCCATCATACAAAAAGGCCGGGTCGTCGGGATTTTGTGCGCCGAACATGCGGGCGGCCCGCGCCGATGGACGGTGTACGAAGAACATCTCGCCAGCTCCATGGCGACCATGGCCACACTGGCCCTGGAAACCGCAGAGCGGCGCAAGGTCGAGCAAGCCCTCCGTGTGGCCAAGGACGCCGCCGAGGTGGCCAGCCAGGCCAAGAGCGAATTTCTTGCGAGTATGAGCCATGAAATTCGCACCCCGATGAACGCCATCATCGGCATGGCCGATCTGCTCTGGGAAACCCAGCTGACACCGGAACAGCGCAAGTACCTGCGCATCTTCCGCCGGGCCGGCGGCAATCTGCTGAATCTGATCAACGACATTCTTGATCTGTCGAAGGTTGAATCCGGCCATCTTGAACTGGAGTCCATCGACTTCGACCTCAACGAAGTGCTCGACCGAGCCATCGAAATCCTCGCCATGCGGGCGAGTGAAAAGGGAGTAGAACTGGCCTGCCACCTCGCACCGGACGTCCCCTGCGCCCTTATCGGCGATCCCCATCGGCTGACGCAGATCCTGATCAATCTGATCGGGAATGCCCTGAAGTTTACCGACACCGGCTCCGTCATTGTCAGCATCACCAACGATCCGGATTCCCCGGTGCCCGGGACGCTCCGATTCGCCGTCCGTGACACCGGCATCGGAATCCCCGCCGACAAGCTGACGGCAATCTTTGAAAGCTTCACGCAAGCCCATAGTTCGACCGCCAGACGCTACGGGGGCACCGGCCTGGGGCTGGCCATCTCCAGGCATCTAGTCGAGCGGATGAAGGGCCGCATCTGGGGAGAGAGCACCGTGGGTGTCGGCAGCACGTTTTATTGCACCATAGCGTTCCAGGTTCAGGCGCATTCCCCGGCAGAGAACCCCGCACCCGCGATCAACCTGTCCAACGTACGCACCCTGGTCGTGGATGACCATCCCACCAACCGGCTGATCCTTCATGAAACACTCGCGGCCTGGGGCTCCTGCGTCACCGAGGCAGAAAGCGGACCGGCCGGCCTGGCGGAGCTGCGCCGAGCCGCGGAAGCCGGCACACCATACGAGCTGCTGCTGTTGGACTGCCGGATGCCGGGCATGAATGGATTTGCCGTGGCAGAAGCCGTGAACGGTTCCCCGATGCGAAAGGGGCTCACGATCATCATGCTGACGTCGGACCACTGGGCGGACGACATCGCGCGCACCTACGACCTGGGGCTGGGAGGATATCTGGTCAAGCCGCTTCGTCGATCGGACCTCTTTCAAACCATCGGCATTGCGCTGGGACGCACGAAAGGAACGCCCCCGCCGCAATCCGACATCGCCGAAGCGCGGCGGGCCACTGTCGCCGGTTCGCTCCGCGTCCTGCTCGTTGAGGACTCACCCGACAATCAATTGCTGATTCGTTCCTATCTCAAACACAGCCCCCATCGGCTGGAGATCGCCGATAACGGGGCGATCGGCGTAGAGAAGTTCAAGCAGGGCCACTACGACGTGCTCCTCATGGACATGCAGATGCCGGTCATGGACGGCCTGACCGCGACCAAAGCCATTCGCCGATGGGAACGGGACCAGGACCTCCCCCCCACGCCGATCATCGCCCTGACAGCCCTTGCCCTCAAAGAAGAAGCCGCCAAGATCTTCGAGGCCGGGTGCAATACGCACATCACGAAACCCGTCAAAAAGACTACCCTCATCGAGATCATCCAAGCGTGCAAAGGGCATCAAACATGACACCCCCCGAACCGACGCCGATAGCGAACGAACCGATCACCGTCCACATCGATAGCGACCTTGAACACCTCGTCCCCACCTTCCTGGCGAATCGCCAGAAAGACCTGCGCACCATCCGCACCGCATTAGCTGAAAAAGACTTTGAAACGATCGGCATGCTCGGCCATCGGATGAAGGGCGACGGCGGCGGATACGGGTTCCATGCCATCAGCGAAATCGGAGGAAGCATGGAACTGGCAGCCGGCCGGCATGACCAGCCGGCCATTGAGCGATCGACCTCACAACTGGAAGACTTTTTAGCCCGCGTCGCCGTCGTGTTCCGGTAGCACCCCGAGCCGGATCATTGACCGGCGGCCTGTCGTTCTTCTCGAGACAGCTCGTCCGACCGCACACCGTTACAAGCGATCCACCAGTGCCTGAACCGTGAGCGGCGCGTTCCCCTCGGAACGGTTATTGACCAATAAATACGCTTGCCGCTTCTCAACGACGGCCTTCTTGACCAGCTCGACCGTATCGCGCCGCATATCCGGCAACTCCTCGACGATCTTCGTGTACGGTGCCGCCCGTTTCTTGGCGGCTTCGTAGGGCATCTGTAACGGCGTCAGCAGGCGCAGCACCGTAAACGGGGCCGTAAAACTCCCCATTCTCCTGTGCTGCTCCGCGAGCTGGGGCATGTAGGACCAGTGATTGTAGACATGGGCCACGCCATGGGCCTCCAGAACCTGGTGATAGTCAGGCCCGAGAAGTCCCGCGTTGCGAATCTCGACGGCATAGCGAAAGTCCTTCGGAACCTGCCGAAAGAATTCATCCAGCCTCGCGCAGAACTCATGAGCAGACAAACCATGCCGCTGGAATTCGAACAGGAACGGTCCCGTGTGCGGCTCAAACCGCGCCTCACGGTAGGGAATCAGCACCAGGTCCTTGAAGAGCGTCGGATCAAGGAAGCGTGGATTCGGTTGACCGGCCTTGGCTCCGTAACGGGCCTGTGTGGCATACCGGGGAATTGTGATCTCCTCCCAGACCTTGAAACACATCTCAAAGTCTTCGGGAATCTGATCGAGGTAGCGTCGCAGCTGATTGGCCGTGGGAGGCCGATAGAACGTGGCATCATTGCACACGGTTCTGAACAAGGGTTCGTCCTTGTATTGGTACTGGCAGTACTCTCCGAGACACTCCCGGGCAAACGTGGTCTTGGCGTAGGGGCGTGTATAGACCTGGCCCTGCCAGCCTTCGTATGTCCAGGTCGACGTGCCAAAGCGAATGAGGGGGGAGAGAGACATGGGGCAAGAGTGTACGGAGCGCCGATCACTGCATCAAGTGCGATGCGTAAGAAGATGATCGCAACGGAGAGACAAGTGCTTGCTAACCAAAACTATAGCCAGGATCATGAAAACCGTCCCCTGAGCAACTCCTCTAGAAAGCTGTTGAAAAGGAGACTACCAAAAGCGCTTCTTCGCGAAGGCGTGCCCCGATCCTGACTTGAGATACCGCTCGAATTCAATCGCGCGCTGATCATCGTGAAAACAGAGATACATCACAACCTTCCAAGGCCGATACTTGGAAGTATGAGGCGACCCGCCCGCATTCTGGACTTGAAGCCGTGCGTCGAGATCCTCGGTCATGCCGACATACCGTTGATTGAGGGCTGAGAGGCTTTGAAGAAGGTATACGTACTTCATGAGAAGGTCCCCCTTCGCGGATGCGCAGAACTGCGCTTCGGGGGACAACCTTCGCTACGGGCTTGGCTGGCAGGCCAACCAAGCCCCTTCTGTTAGCGTCGGCATTGCCGAGCAATGCCTTTATCTAAAGATTGGCTTGCCAACCGAATCTTTAGCTGAACGGGGAATTTAATGTGGAGGTCAGAAGTGGGGCTCACCCGGCAACCTAAACGAGGTAAGGCTTCGCCTGGGTAGACGCCGGAACGGGCATGATATTTGGGATCGGATCACTGCAAGGATTTACCCGTCCGCGATAATTCGATAAGTCGATAATTAGCGGACGGTACGCACGAAGTGTGGTTTGGTGGAGGGCACGGGAGTTGAACCCGCGACCCCTACGTTGCGAACGTAGTGCTCTCCCAACTGAGCTAGCCCCCCACCCTGGGAACGGGATACGCGAGCCGGACACTCCGCAGGGTTCGCTGCGCATCAGCGCGCAGACTGTCAGCTGCGGAAAGAGAACGGGGAGGAAGTATGGCTCGCGTCCCCACGTGAGCGCATTATACACAACCGCTGCGTGAGTCTCTAGCGGAACTTCTCTCTTTGAGAGCGCTACGACGGACTAATAACCGCCTCACCAACCGGCTTTCCCTGGTCGATGAACACCCGCCGTCCATCAACCCGCAACCGCCCCTCGGCAAACAATTGCACGGCGCGGGGATAGATCTTGTGCTCCTGCTCAAGAATCCTTGCCGCCAGCGTCTCCGGCGTATCCTGATCCAGAATCGGCACGGCGGCCTGCACGATGATCGGTCCTTCGTCCACGCCCTCCGTGACAAAATGCACCGTGCATCCCGCCAGCTTGCAACCCCATTCGATCGCCTTCTTCTGGACGTCCAAACCGGGGAACGACGGCAGCAGAGACGGATGAATATTCATCATCCGATTGGCATAGGCGTTGACCAGGACCGCTGTCACGATTTTCATATAGCCGGCGAGGAGCACCAGCTCGACATTATGTTCCTGCAGCAGGGCTAACAGCGCCCGATCGTACGCTTCCCGGCTGTCGGGCTGTCCCGCAAACGGCTTGGGATCGACGAAAATATCTTTAATGGCGTGTTTTCGCGCCCGTTCCAGCGCCACGGCATCTTTCTTATTGCTGATGACGGCGACGATCGTCGCCTGCACCTGCCCGGCTTCGATCGCATCGATAATGGCCTGGAGGTTGGACCCGCGCCCCGAGGCCAGCACGGCAACCCGGAGAGGAGTGGTGGGACTACCCGACATACTCCACCTGCGGCTCATGTTCCTGGGATGCCACGATCTCGCCGATGAGGTATCCGCGATCACCCAGCGCCTGCGCCCTGGCCATCACCGCATCGGCTGAGGCAGCGGGCACGACGAGGATCAGGCCGATCCCCATGTTGAACACACGGTACATTTCCTCCCGATCAACCGAACCGAGGCGGCCGATCAGCGAGCAGATCGGCGGCACGGTCCAGCGGTCACGGTGAATGCGCGCCCGCACACCGGCAGGAAACACTCGCGGGAGATTCTCGGTAATGCCGCCGCCGGTAATATGCGCGATGCCCTTGATGGGCTGTTCCTGAATGAGCGTCAAAATCTGCTTGGCATAAATCCTGGTCGGCGCCAGCAGCGCCTCGCCGACGGTCGTCGTGAGCTCCGGGACCCGGCTGGTCACCGTCAGCTTCGCCTGATCGAACAAGACCCGCCGGGCCAGCGAATAGCCGTTGCTATGCAAGCCGGAGGAGGCCAGCCCGATAATCGCATCGCCGGGCTGGATAGTCCGGCCATCGATGATCTTGGGCCGATCCACCACGCCCACGGCAAATCCTGCCAGATCGTATTCCCCATCGGCATACATAGAGGGCATCTCCGCCGTTTCGCCCCCGATGAGGGCACAGCCCGCCTGGCGACAGCCTTCGGCAATCCCCTTCAGGACATCCTGCGCCTTGGGCACGGACAACTTGCCGGTCGCGAAGTAGTCGAGGAAAAACAAGGGCTCGGCGCCGCTGACGGCAATATCGTTCACGCACATCGCCACCAGGTCGATCCCGACGGTATCGTGGCGGTCCATCATGAAGGCCACTTTGAGCTTGGTGCCCACCCCATCGGTCCCGGAGACCAGCACCGGGTCCTCGTACTTCTTCGCCTGCAGACGGAACAGCCCGCCGAATCCCCCCAGGTCCGTCAGGACCTCCGGGCGAAACGTGGAGCGCACGAGAGGGGTGATGCGATCGACGAATTCGTCTCCCGCATCTATGTCGACACCGGCATCGCGATAGGTAGTCATAAGAAGAGCCTGGAGGAGCACACCTTCGCAGCGAGGTTAAGAAACCGGGGCCGGATGCTGGGCCGCAGGCCCGACACAACCGGAGGCGTATTCGCTGCAATACGTCGAGGATTGTTTTGGGCCGAGAACGACGCGGACGACCGCGGATGGCTCACCGCAGCCGAATGGTGGCTCTCCGGCAGACCCGGAAGGCGCATCTTAACGGAGCAGCCTCTGGGGGTCAACGCACCAATTATGCGGCATGCCTCCCGCTGCACAGGCGCCGGACCGCGACAATCTCTCGACGATTCGACTATACTGCGGCCGTCTGCTTCTTTCCCTGCCCCGCCAAAGGAGATGTGCCGTGCGCCAGCTGAGTCCATGGCTTGCATTGTTCTTGATCGCTTTATCAGGCTGCGCCGAACTGGATCAGTCCCTCCGGCTCTTGGGCCTTCCTCAATCAGCCGCCCTCACACAAGACAAGGCTGCCGCGGGTCTCAAGGAAGCGCTCCGGGTCGGAACGGGCAATGCGACGACGCTTACCGGCAAACCCGACGGGTATTTCCGGAATGCCGCGATCAAGATTCTGATGCCGGACCAGCTGCAGGCCTTCGAAAAAGGCCTGAGAGTCTTTGGGTTTGGCCCCCAAGTCGATGAGTTTGTGCTGAGTATGAATCGCGCGGCGGAACGCGCGGCACCGCAGGCAAAAGATATTTTTCTCGGCGCGATCGCAACGATGACGTTTGCCGACGCCCAACAGATTCTGTCAGGGGGAGAGACCGCCGCGACCGACTACTTCAGAAGCAAGACAACCGCTCAGCTGACCGCGGCGTTCCACCCGCAGGTCGCACGCGCGATGAATGAGGTCGGCGTTACCCGTCAATACAAAGACTTGGTCCGCCAATTTAAGGCCATTCCATTTGCCAAGACCGAGCTGATCGACATCGACCAGTATGTGGTGGGGAAGAGCCTGGAGGGACTCTTCCTGATGCTGGGCCGCGAAGAACAGGCAATCCGGCAGGACCCCGCCGCCCGGGTCACACCCCTCCTGAAAGAAGTCTTCGGCCGCCGGACCCCTTAAGACCGTCATCAGGCCTTCTGCGAAATTTCTTGTCTCCTCCTGGTAAGTCCTTATACTCGCACTGTAGCCAGACGCAACCCTTCGCGCGAGGAATACTCCGGTGGCCATTCTCATCGTCGACGACTCCCCTGATGAACGCCTGCTGCTCCATCGCATGTTGAAGAGCGCGGGATATCGAGACCTGCACTCCGCCGCGTCGGCCCGCGATGCGTTTACCTATCTAGATCTCGATCATGCCGGCGCCGGCGCCTCAAAGGTGGACTTGATCCTGATGGATATCAAGATGCCGGAGGTGGACGGGGTCGAAGCCTGCCGTCGGATCAAGGCCGTTGAAGCGTTTGAGCAGATCCCGGTGATTGTGGTGACGGCCCGCAATCAGAACGAGTATCTGCAAGCGGCCTTCGACGCCGGCGCGAGCGACTTCATCAGAAAACCGGTCGATCAGATGGAGTTGCTCGCACGGTTAAAGTCGGCCTTGCGACTGAAGCAGGAAACGGAGGCGCGCAAAAATTGGGAGCAGGAACTGACGAAAACCATCACCGAACTCGACCGGGCGTTGCACGATATGGAAACGCTGCAGCACCTGATCCCCGTCTGTCCGGCCTGCAGGAAAGCGCTGACGGATCAGGTCTCTGAAACCGCCCTCGATACCTACGTTGCATCCCATCCGGACTCGAAATTTCACGACCTGCTCTGCGCGCACTGCTCGAAGGGGTGACCGGCCGGTCTTCTCTTAGGCCTCCGGCCGCATTTCCACCTCCAGCAGCTTGATCTTCCGATGGAGATGGCTCCGCTCGATCTGCAGATCTTCGGCCGTCCGCGAAATGTTCCAATGGTGCTCGCGAAGCTTGCGCCCGATATACTCCTTCTCAAAGGCGTTGCGCGCATCCCGCAAGGAATCGTACGACTTGCTCAGGAGGGGGCTGGCGGCCTGGCCTCCGGCCGGCGCGATCTGGCTTCCGGCACGCCCCTGCAGGGACATCGCAGCCTGCGGCCCTTCGATCACCGGCCCCGGCACCATGATCATCAACCGCTCGATGAGATTCCGCAACTCGCGGATATTCCCCGGCCACTCATATTGCTGAAAGACCGTCATGGCCTCGGGCGTGACTTCCTTCATACGCAATCCCTGCTCCTCGGCATGGATCTTCATAAAATGGCGCACCAACGCGGGAATGTCCTCGCGCCGTTCACGCAACGGCGGCACAATGATCGGCACCACGTTGAGCCGGTAGTAGAGGTCCTCCCGGAACTGCCCTTTGGCAATTTCCTTTTCAAGGTCCTTGTTCGAAGCAGCCAGGACCCGCACGTCCACTTTCATCAGCTTGGCGCCCCCGACCCGGGTAAACTGCTGTTCCTGCAAGGCACGCAGCACCTTGGCCTGCGTACTCAGGCTCATATCCCCGATCTCATCCAGAAAAAGCGTCCCCCCGTCCGCTTGCTCGAACTGGCCCCGTTTCATCGAGGTCGCGCCGGTAAAGGACCCCTTTTCGTGCCCGAACAGCTCGCTCTCAATCAACGTCTCCGGAATGGCCGCGCAATTGACCGCGATGAACGGATGCTCCGCCCGAGGACTATGCGCATGAATCGCCCGTGCCACGAGTTCTTTACCCGTTCCGTTTTCTCCCCCGATCAGCACGCGGCTATTGGTCGGACCGGCGGTCTCAATCAATTGCCGCAGTTGCTGCATGACGGGCGACTGCCCCACCAGTTCGAACTTCCGCTGCACTTTCGTCTTGAGGGTACGGTTCTCTTCTTCCAGCCGGTATTGATCCAGCGCGTGCTTCACCCGCAGCGTGACATTCTCCAGCGACAGCGGTTTTTCGATGTAGTCGTAGGCCCCGAGTTTAATGGCCTTGACCGCCGTCTCAATGGAGCCATGCCCCGACATCATCATGACCTGGGCGTTGGGCACGAACTCCTTGACCCGCCTCAGCGTCTCCAGGCCATCCAGCTCCGGCATCCAGATATCCAGGATCATGAGATCCGGAGGATCCGTCGTGTAAATTTTAAGCGCCTCCGTCCCGCTGGCGGCGACGGCGACATCGTACCCTTCGTCCTCAAGAATGCTGCGCAGCGACGTACGAATCGGCTCCTCGTCATCCACAATCAAAATCGATGCTGCCATGCGTCCCCCGTGATGTGTGATCGATGATGTGTGATCGGTGAAGCGGAAAACAACATCCCGCTCATCACCCGTCACTCATCACGCATCACTTTTCCCACTACACCGGCAAATCAAAGGTGAACACGGCGCCTTTCGGCTGGTTGTTCCCCGCATGAATCTGCCCGTCATGGTCCGTAATGATCCGCCGCACAATGGCCAACCCCAGCCCTGTCCCGGTCTTCTTCCGCGTAAAATAGGGCACAAACAGCTTTTCCTGATCTTCCGGCGCGATGCCGACGCCTTCATCGGCAACCGTCACGACCGCCCGCTTGCGCTTGGTATCATATCTGGTGCTCGCCCACAGCCGCCCCGTCTGGTTCATGGCTTGAATGGCGTTATCGAAGAGATTGACCAGCACCCGCTTCAACTGCTCGCGATCGAAGTTCAAGGGCGGCAGGTCTTCATCCAAGTCGACGATGAACTCGATATCCTTCTGGGCCGATCGATACAGCGTGAGCACCTCCTGCATGACCTCGTTCAACGACTGCCTCGCCATCTGGGGGGCCGGCAGGCGCGCGAACTTCGAGAACTCATCGACCATGTGTTTGAGGCTGCCCACTTCGGTCACAATGACATTCGTGGCCTCATCGAAAATCCGCTCGAAGTCCGGCGACTTCTCGAAGAACTTCTTGCGGAGCCGCTGCGCGGAGAGCTGAATCGGTGTCAGCGGATTCTTGATCTCATGCGCCACCCGCCGCGCCACTTCCTGCCAGGCCGCGACTTTCTGGGCTTTGATCAATTCCGTCAGGTCGTCGAAAATCAACACGAACCCCAGATCTTTGTTCGCGTCATCCCGCATGCGCGAGCCGTTGAGCCGGATCGTCACCGGCTTGCCCTGCACGTCCATCTGCCCTTCCAGCGACCAATCGTCCCGGTCATCGGACTGCATCCGGTCAACGACCGTTTGAAATACATCCAGCCCGAATTCCTTGAACACCTCGTGCGCTGAACGGTTGCGCACCCGGTCCGCGGCGAGGCCCAGGATCTGTTCCCCCGACGGGTTGAAGGTCGTAATGATGCCGTTCCGGTCGATCGACAAGAGCCCGGCCGCAATCGTATCCACCACCGTTTCAATATAGGCACGCCGACGGTCGAGTTCGATATTCGTCGCCCGGAGAGACCGGTTCGCCTCCTCAAGTTTGAACTTGCTGCCTTGCAGGTCCTCCGTCATGCGGTTGAACGACTCGATCAGCGTGCCGATTTCATCCGTCGCCTTGGCCTCGATCTTCACCGAGAGATCGCCCTGCGCGACCGCCTCGGTCGCTTCCGCCAGACGCTGAATGGGCACCGTAATGCTCCGTGCCACGTAGAATCCGAACCAGGTGGCGCTGAACAAAATCATCACCGTCACGACGGCGACGAAGAGGTAGGCACCGGCCTTAATCGGATTTTTCATCGCCTTGAGCTGCTTATATTCTTCGTACTGGCGGCCGATGCCTTCCATCTTGGTCAGCAACGATTCCGGCACATAGGCTTCCACCACCACCACGCCGGCAAGTACGCCACGGTTGCTTCCCGACGCCACCGGCATACCGGCCCGCACCAACCGACCGGTCTGCGCCTCCTGGACCGAGGTAAATTCCTGCTTCCCGTTGATGACCTGCAAGACGAGCTGGCTGATGGGCAGGTCCAGCACCCCCGCCGGGACGTCCGTATCCAGGGCTTTGGTCAAGGTCTCCATCTTGGCCGAAAAGACCTCAATGCCGGCCACTCCGTATTCCATTCGTTTCCGCGCCATCGCCGCCACCAGGAGGTCCCGCTGCTCGGGCGTCAGCATATCTTCACGAAACAGCTCCTGGCCGATGGCTCGCGCGCTGTTGACCGCCAGAGAGATGTGCCCGGCGTGCTGCATCCTGGCCACCTCATAGGAGTCCTTCATGACGCGCTCGATCTGTTCGTTGAACCAGACATCGACCGCTTTATTCACCAGGCCGCTCGCCACAATCGCCAGCAGGATGGTCGGAATCAGAGAAAATCCGATAAACGCGGCGATCAGCTTGGTCCGGAATCCCGCTCCCACCAGGCGATGCCGCCGCTCAAAGTACGCTTTGATCAGATTGCGCGACAGCAGCAGCGTCAGCACGACAAAGCCGATCAGGTCGAGGTTCAACAGCAGGAGCACGAACGCGTAGCTCTTCGTCGGCAGGTAAGAGTCGGCCTCCTGGCCGCCCGGCACGACGATCTGGGAATAGTAGAACGTCAGGGCCAGAGAGGGGATCAGAAGGATGAGCACGATCCAGACCGGACGCAGATGACGCATTTTCCGCTCCGGCTCAGAGGGTCCCGCAGACGCCGGCGTCACGTCGCGATCAGGCGCGCTCGACTGAAGGCCTGCCGGACGCAGCGTGGCCCCCGCCGGAAGCGGAACAGGAGAATCTGAATGCGGAGGAAGGTCTAAGTCCGGCATGGCCCTCGCCTCGCCCCGCTGCGACATTGCAGGGGCGCTGGGACCACTATAGCGGAAATACCGGGGAGTCTCAAAACGCCGGTGTGGAGAGCCCGGCAGGCATGACAGCCGGGGGAGGGCGCATCCCCCTTGGATTAGGTGCCTGAGGAGAGAGCGACATACTTCATGCGCAGGGCATAGAGCATGTCGCGCAGCACCGTCTGCTCATCCGCGGTCAGGTTCCCCTTCGTTTTCTCTTCCAGCACGGAGAGCAGATCGATGATTTCTTTGGCCTGCGGGAGATTCACGGGCACGGATTGTTGCCGGGGATCGAGCTGCTCGCCCATCAGCATCAGCGACGACGAGCCCAGCGAAATGACAAACGAGGAAAACGTGACGGGAAAAGCCGGCGCTTCACGGGCAGGACCGGCATCGCCTGATTGGGTCGGTGGCTTGGGTTCGTTTGGCGCAGACGGACTTGCCGAGGCTTCGCTCCCTCCGCCCCGCCGGTCCCGGATGACAAATCCTTCTTCTTGCGCAGCCATGACGTCCTCACTCACCTGGTATCACCTCACGTGCGCGGTACCCTACCATAGGGTTCGTTCGCTCGCAAGCCGAAGCCAGCCGTTGAAGCCGCGCCTCCCCTCGTTATAGAGTGGGCTCCGGAGCACAACATGTCCGACCGATTTTCAAAACTGATCGACCTCATGGCGACACTCCGCGCCCCGAACGGCTGCCCCTGGGACCGCAAGCAGACCCATGAGTCGCTGAAGCCCTATCTCCTCGAAGAAACCTATGAAGTCCTGGAAACCATCGACCACCAGGACGATGCCAAATTGCGGGAAGAATTGGGGGACGTGCTGCTGCAAGTGATCTTTCACAGCCAGATCGCCGCCGAAGCCGGCACGTTTACCATCGACGATGTCGTCGATCAGCTTTCGACCAAACTGGTTCGCCGCCATCCGCATGTCTTCGGCGACGACAACGCGGCGGCCAGGCCGGCAAACGGCGAGCAGGTCCTCAGCCAGTGGGAA
This sequence comes from Nitrospira sp. NS4, assembly GCF_049546785.1. Classification (NCBI taxonomy): domain Bacteria; kingdom Pseudomonadati; phylum Nitrospirota; class Nitrospiria; order Nitrospirales; family Nitrospiraceae; genus Nitrospira; species Nitrospira sp. NS4. The sequence goes on from NZ_JBMWAN010000007.1 coordinate 54,330, forward strand.
GAAATCAAGAAAGCAGAGCGCCGGGCGGCCGGAGGCCCCCAGTCCGCTCTGGACGGCGTCCCCAAGGCGCTCCCCGCCTTGCTGCGCGCCTATCAGGTGCAGGCGCGGGCCTCGCGGGTGGGCTTCGATTGGTCGCACGATGCCGTCGGGCTTGAAGAGGTGTTCAAGAAGATTACAGAGGAAATCGGGGAACTGCGCGCCGCTCTCGCTCACTCGCCAGCAACCCCGGCACCGGCAACCGGTCCCGATGACATCGCCGGCGAGTTAGGCGATCTGCTCTTCTCCCTCGTCAATCTGGCCCGCTTCATCAAGGTCAATCCGGAGGACGCGCTCCGCCAGTCCACCGACCGGTTCGTCGAGCGCTTTGCGCTGGTGGAATCGCAAGCCGCAGCCCAGCATCGAGCGCTCACCGATATGACCCTCGCCGAGATGGATGCGCTCTGGGAAAACGCCAAACAGCGGCTGCGTGAACAGGCCCACCCCCGCACCTCCCCATCGACCCAGGAGAAGAGCTGACGATGAGCGACGAGAAGAATCCCTATGAAGAAGGCAAGCGCGCGGGAGCCCATCCCCTCCTCGTGGTCTTCGCCATCCTGCTCGGGCTCTGGCTCTTCGTGGCCTTGATCGTCCCCAGTTCGCGAAACAAGCAGGCGACCGGCACCGAGGGGCCGACCGCCCCGGTCGTCGAGGATCCGGAAGCCGCCCCGGTGATCTTCAAAGTCCAGACCACCGTCCCGGAGATGAATGCCATCAGCCTCGTCGTCCCGCCGCAGGCAACGGATAGCCAGGTCGTCGGCCTTCTCAAACGGCTGAAGAGTGAACGGCTGGCCGGCACGTTAGGCGAACACGTGCCCGCCACGACCCCCGGCCATAAACTGGGCGATCATGCCGTGGCGGACATCTACATTTTTTCAGATCAACAGTTCGCCGGACCTGACGCCGTCAAAACACTGGCTCGCGGCGCCCATGCACCGGGCACACTCCTCCCCTCCGCCATTCCCTTCGAAGTCGCGATGGAAGCCGTGCGCGGGCACTACCGTATCGACCTCAACGATACCGGCGCCCCGGACAAGGGCTCACTCGGACTGTTAGACGAGTCCGGAGTGCACTCCAAGCACTATCGCGTCATTTTCTGAGGCAGGCAGGGCGCGGCGCCGAGCTACAAACCGGCCCGCTTCTTGATCTCGTCGCGCACAGAGGCCTGCTGCTGCGCCAACAGGTGCTGAAGCTTGGGGAAAAGGTGGGCCAGGGGGCCGGTGAAGGGATCGAGCATCACATCCCGACGCTCCGCCAACATGCCTTCATCTTCGGCGATCCGCAGTTTCCCGTCGGCAATGGCGCGGGACAAAATTTTTCCGATCACGAGCTGCTGCCCAGCCGACCCGGTCACCGCACCAAGCAGCTGCTCCCGCACGACATCCAGTTCATCCGGAATCGACACTTTTACCCGCACGCCGTGCGGCGTGGCCCAGGTCGGCCGCTGAATAGAATAGTCATAGGAAAAGATCGGCTCGCGCGGTTCTCGAAACGGCCCGCTCACATCGGAAATCGTCAGCTTACCTTCCATCGATGACACCATCCATTCGATCACGAGACAGTTGCCACATGCGCGGTACTATAGGAGTTTGGTTCCGAAGATGACAAGAGGGGAGCCTAGGCCGGGGAGACCGGTCCGGCCAGATACCGCACGACCTTCTCCGCCGCCACCGCCCCGTCGCGGATACAATCGGGAATGCCGACGCCGCGATACCCGGCCCCGGTCAGGACCAACCCGCCATACCGGCTGAGCGCCGCATCCAGCTGGGTGAGCCGGTCAAGATGCCCGATCGTGTATTGCGGCATCGCCTTCCACCAGCGATTCACTTCGACATAGGTCGGCTCCGCCGTGAGGCCGCAGAGGGCGGACAGCTCCCCCCGCACGATCTTGACCAAGGCCGCATCATCCATCTCCAGGATCCGTTCGCGCCCCACGCCGCCGAGGTAACAGCGGATCAAGACCTGATCGCCCGGCGCCCGATGGGGCCACTTGAGCGACGTCCAGGTCGCCGCAATCAAGTCACGACCCTCCGCGCGCGGCACGACGAAGCCGAACCCCTGCACGGATTTCGCCACCGCCGCAGCCGGATAGGCCATCGCGATCGTCGCCGTGGAGGCGTAGGGAATCATCTCCAGCAAACCGCCGGCGATCGGGGTGAGCGGCCGCAGCAGATCGGCCGAGACATAGGCCGGCGTCGCCAGCACGAGACTTTCTGACGACAAGGCCGAGCCATCGTCCAGAATCAGGTCATACATCCAGCGTCCCGGTTGATGGGACCGCACGCGCAGCGCGTTCACCGAACATCCCAGCCGCAGATCCACCCCCTGCTGAGCCAAGCGCGCCACGAGCGCCGTAACAAGCTCGCTGAGCCCGTGCTTGAGACTGACGAACATCGTCCGCTTGGTCCCCTTCGCCGCCACCGGCGGCGCATGCTGTTTCGCCGCCATCATGCCGCGAATGATGCTCCCGTGCGTCTGTTCGAGTTCGAGGAAGCGCGGGAAGGTCGCCTTGAGGCTCATCTGCTCCGCATCACCGGCGTAAATCCCGGCCATCAAGGGTTCCAGCACCCGCTCAAACGCCTGCGCCCCGAACCGGCGGCGGAAAAATGAGGCGAGCGATTCGTCTTCGCCCGACCGCTTCGCCGGCACCACCACATCCAGCCCCATGCGGGCCAGGCCGGTCCAGCTGAGCAGGCCGCTGCGCAGAAAGGGTCCCAACTGCTTCGGGACGAACGTGATGAGCCCCTCGGGTAATTCATGCAACCGTCCGCCGTGCAGCACGAACGCTTTCTTGCCCGTCTCATTGGTATTGATGAGCTGATCCGTCAGACCAAGTTTGCGGCACAGCTCCAGGCCCGCCGGTTTTTGGGACAGAAAGGAGTCCGGCCCTGCTTCGGTCACCAGATCGCCGATGCGGTGGGTAACGATCTTTCCGCCCCAGGACGGGCCGGATTCCAGCACTGTGCAACGGAGCGAGAGGCCTGCCGCCGCCGCGTGCTCCTGAAGGGCAAACGCGGTCGCGAGGCCGGAAATGCCGCCGCCGACAATCGCCACTGTACGAGAGATAGCCACGGGTTAGTCTGTCAGAGCCGCTTCGTGCGCATCGATGACCGAGACCAGCGTCTCGACCAGCGCCGGCGACGCATTGAGCATGGGGATCCGCTCCAGCTGCATCCCCTTCGTTTCGGCCAGCTGTTTGAGTTCAATGTCGATATCGAACAGCGTCTCGACATGGTCGCACAGAAACCCGATGGGCGCGACCAGCACATGCCGCCGCCCTTCACGATGCAGGTCTTCGAGGGCCGATTCGACCGTGGGCCCGAGCCAGGCTTCACCGGAACGCCCCTGGCTTTGGTAGGCAAACCGGGTCGGCTGACTGCCCAGCAAGGCGGTCACCGCCTCAACCGTTCCGCGCACCTCCTGAGGATACGGATCTCCCATCTGCACGATCCGCTCCGGCAGGCTGTGCGCGGTAAAGAGAACAGGGACTCGGCCTCGCACATCGGCAGGAAACTTCAAGAGCCCCTGACGGATGTTTTCCACAATGGCGGCAACGAGTTGCGGATGGCGGTTCCAGCTTCCCACATAGCTTACGGGACAAGTGCTCTGCAAGCTGGATCGCGCCTCTTCGACTTTCTTTTGATAGGCGCCGGTGCTCAGCGACGACTGTTGCGGCGCCATGCAGAAACCGATCACGCGCTTCGGCTGTTCGTGCAGCAATTCCGCATACGTTTCTTTGATAAAGGGATGCCAGTGCCGGAGTCCCATATACACCCGATAGCGGCCCCGGCCGTCCTGATTCAGCCTCGCCTCGAGCTTCTTGGCGAGCTCCTGCGTGATTCCGACAGCCGGAGACTTGCCGCCCGTCGCGCGGTAGCGCGCTCGAATTTCTTCAACCAATTCGGGGGGCGTCGGACGTCCGCCGCGAACGTCTTTCAAGAAGGGCTCGACGTTTTCCAGGGAGTCCGGCCCCCCCATCGCCATGAGCAGCACTGCGGTCATGTTCTGGGGTCCTGACATATTCAATCCTTAGGCGAGGGGCACCAGGCGAGCGGCTAGGGGAAAGAGACGTCCATTCCAACGTTCAACCTCTCGCCCCTCACCCCTCGCCACTTGCCTATCGTTGGCTGAGCTTGTGGACCATATCGATAGCAGCCGCGACATGATCGACGGGGGTGCCAGGCAGAATGCCGTGACCGAGATTGAAGATGTGCCCCGGCCGATTACCGGCCCGCCGCAAGATATCCTCGACACGCCGTTCGATTTCATGCAGAGGAGCGAAGAGCACGAGCGGATCCAGATTGCCTTGCACCGCGCGGTCGTGCCCGACCATGGCCCACCCTTCATCCAGGTGGACCCGCCAATCGAGACCGATGACATCCCCGCCGGCCTCGCGCATCTGCCGGAGGATGGCGGTGGTCCCGGTGCCGAAATGAATCAGCGGCACGCCTTCGTGCTTGAGTCCGTCGAAAATCAGCTGGACGTGCGGCTTCACATACTCGGCGTAGTCGCCCGCCGAGAGACAGCCGACCCAGCTGTCAAACAGTTGAATCGCCTGCGCCCCCGCTTTGATCTGCCGGCGCAAATAGCCGGTGATCACGCGGGCGAACTTGTCCATCAGCTTGTGCCACGCGGCCGGATCCCCGTACATCATCTGCTTGGTGTGCTGATAGTTCCGCGATCCCCCGCCCTCGATGGCGTAGCTCGCGAGCGTAAAGGGCGCACCCGCGAATCCGATGAGGGGCACGCGTCCGTTCAGCGCACGGCGCGTTTGCCGGATGGCTTCCGCGACATAATCCAGCTCATCGCCATCGACGACTTTGAGGCGCTCGACGGCCGCGCGGTCGCGAACCGGGTTATGAATGACCGGACCTTCCCCCTCGGCAAATTCCAGGCTGATGCCCATCGGCTCGAGCGGGAGCAGGATATCGGCAAAAATAATGGCCGCATCGAGCGGGAACCGGTCGATGGGCTGGAGTGTGACCTGTGTCGCCAACTCGGGCGTCTTGCACATTTCCAGAATCGAGTGTTTCGCCCGGAGAGCCCGGTATTCAGACATATAGCGGCCCGCCTGGCGCATGAACCAGACCGGCGTACAATCGACCGGCTCACGCCGGCAGGCTTTGAGAAAACGATCATTCATAATCGGCGCATTCTAAGGATGCGACTGCAGAGGTGTCAAATGACGGTGCGGTCTCGTGCGTGACGCCCGGGCTAGGGGGAACAGTCCCGTAAAAAACAGCGGCATCACCGGTCACATACAATAACCGCCTGCCACACAGGAATCGGCAACCACTGTTTTACTTTTTCAATGTGGCATGTATAATGACGTCTCAATACCACGCTGGACGAACCATTACAGAGGAAACCCAGCATCTGCGGCCTGCCTGAGCCCGATTTTCCCTAGTGCCGCACTCCTGCGCAGTTAACCGGGAAACCGGCGCACTCTTTCTGAAAGAAGTGCCGCGTCGATCCCTGACCTGGAGGTAAGTGAATGTCCGACGTACACACCATCCAACCAACTCGAGGTCAGGAACTCTGGCTGACGGTCCTGCGCTGGTTCGACTCCTGGGCCGGCCTTGAGCACATGAAGACGGACGGCGTGCCCAAGATGGACTGGCTGCGTTGCATTCCTCTCATAGCCGTTCATGTGATGTGCCTCGGGGTCATCTGGGTGGGATGGAGTTGGACGGCCGTCGCCGTCGCCGTCGCCTTTTATTTTGCGCGCATGTTCGCCATCACCGGCTGGTATCACCGCTACTTCTCGCATCGCACGTTCAAAACTTCTCGCGCCGTTCAATTCGCCTTTGCCGTGCTGGGGGGATCCTGCGCCCAACGCGGGCCGCTCTGGTGGGCCGGCCATCACCGACACCATCATATCGCTTCCGATACCCCAGACGATGTGCATTCCCCGCGGCAGGGCGGGTTTCTCTGGTCGCACATGGGGTGGTTTACATCCCAGACCCATTTTGCACCGCGCCTCAAGAACATCCAGGACTTTGCGAAATACCCGGAACTGCGTTTCCTCGACCGGTTCGATATCCTTGTCCCCACCCTCGCCGGATTCGGGATGTTCGGATTGGGACAACTCCTGGAGGCCTATGCGCCGGGCCTGGGCACCAACGGCCCGCAGATGTTGATTTGGGGCTTCTTTATTTCAACGGTGGCCCTGATTCACGGCACATGCACCATCAATTCACTCTCGCACGTCTACGGCTCGCAGCGATACGTCACCGGCGACGACAGCCGCAACAATTTCATCCTGGCGCTCATCACCATGGGCGAAGGATGGCACAACAACCACCACTACTACCCCGCCTCGACCAGGCAGGGATTCTACTGGTGGGAAATCGACATGACGTATTACTGCTTAAAGCTGATGGAGAAGGTCGGGCTCGTCTGGGATATCCGCGATGTGCCCGACTATGTGCGGGAAGGCAAAACGAAGCAGGAAGCCGTCGCGGTGTAAGAATCCAGGCTTCCGTGTCCGCTGTTCACACCCATTCAGACTCATCGCGGGCAGGTTTGGTGACGACCTGCCCGGCCAATGACCGGCGGATGCGCTGACTCTGCCCGTCCAACTCTGACACCTGTTCATCGCCGACAATCCAGGCATCCGCAGGATCGAGTTCAATTCGATAGTGATTCTTACGTGTCGAGAACCACTCGATGTAGGGATGCGGCGCCAGGTTGGGGTGAGGATCGAACGACATCAGATTCACGTCGCCGACTTGAGGGTTTTCCATATCGCCGATCACCTGCCCGGCCAGATCCTCGTCCTCGAAGTGGCTGTTGCGAAACTGAATCACCTTTCCCGCGATCTCGCCCTTGAAGTTCCCGCGCAAGTACACATCGACCGGCCCGATCGCGGCAAAGGTGATCGTACCGACCACCGTCCCCTCGACCCGATTGTCCAAGAACCCTTCCTGCACCCAACGCCCATTGCCGAATTTTTGCGCCATGCCACTCGCCTCCCGATTACGCAGCCGGTGAAGCCTCCACCGCCCGCTCCGCCTCATTCCTGTTTGGTTCCAGCGAACCGATAATGACACCGGTCAAAATCAGCATGCTCCCCAGCCACCCTTGCCAGTCCAGCGACTCACCGAGAAAATACCACGCAAGCCAGGCCGCATAGGCGGGCTCCAGGGCAAAGAGCAACGCCACCTGTTGGGCGGGAATCAGTTGCTGTGCCCACATCTGAATCGCAAAAGCGAGCGTCGCGAGCCCTCCGGTGATGGCAAGCCCGATAAAGAGGACCGTCGTGGGAACGAAGGCGCTCAGTGGAGGTTGCTCCCACAACATCGCCAGCAACATGAGGCCGGACATCGCCACCATCTGCCAGGCAAACAACGACGTGGCATCCACCTCCCTGGTAAACCGTTCCAGACAGGCAATATGCGCGGCAAAGGCCATGGCACAGCCGAGGGTCAGAACATCGCCGAGATTCAGAACCGCAGTCGGCCGCACGAGACACCAGAGCCCCGCGGTGGCGACTCCGGTTGCCAGCCAAGAGCGCATCCCGAACCGGCGGAGGATCAAGGGAACGAAGACGACATACAGGGTAGTGATAAAGGCCGAGTTGGAGGCGCTTGTATAGCGCAAGCCCACCGTCTGGAGCACATAGCCAAAAAACAACCAGCCGGTCGCAATGGCACTGGCCCTCAGCACCGCCCGATCGCACGACAGAGGCCGGGCCATCAGCAGCAGACAAATCCCGACCAGCATCGCCCCTAAGAAAAATCTCAAAAATAAGAACGAGAGGGGAGGGATTTGCTCAAGCACCGCTTTTGTCGCGGGAAACGTCGCACCCCAGATGAGGGTGGTGAGTAGCAGCGCGAGTCGTGGCATGGGAGGGGGCTTCGAGTGATCGGTGAAGGGTGATCAGTGATGAGCGAGACGAACTGGATCCCGAAGGATCACCAAATATCTCGCCCACTCGTCACTCATCACACCTCACTGGTCACGGAACTACGGTTTGCACAGCGCGCAGCGGCGCTGATAGGTCGTCCCGGCCTGCTCCATCGCCAGGAGCGCCCGCTCCTTATCGGGATAGTCGAACCATCCTCCCTCCCAGAAATCACTGGAAGACACGTTCGAGGGCACTTCCGAGCAGCGATCCTTGTGCAGCGTCACCCGGTCAATGGATCGGGCGATATGAACCCAGTACGTCATGAATGCCAATCAGGGAATAAGAGGTGTGAGGATGAGACGCCGCCGCGACGGCCGTCAACCAACTGCGCCCCATCCCGTGACAGATTGCGCAGAGGCTAAGGAATGAGCTGCCATTCGTCTTTTTCGATGAACACCTTGACGCCGGTCTCCAGCTTTTTCACGTCGTCTTTGTCGAAGAGCCGCATGTATCGCTCGATCCGGTCCTCTTCATCGATCCGCTCTTCCTGCATGACCCCGTTGTTCCCTTTGTACTTCCGAATCAACACTGACATCGACAGCCTCCTCTGATCACACTGGCAGTTCAACTATCTGGTTATGCTACAATAAGGCAAAGTTTGTCGGCCGGTCAAGAGCGCCCATTATGGAAGCAGTCGGCAGCCTTGCCGAACAGACCGGTCACTTGAACGGGAAGAGAAAGGGACTGCGGCTATGCCTGTCTATGAATATCGTTGCGGAAAATGCTCGAAAGACTTCGAAGCCACTCAATCCGTCCATGCGCGGCCGGAAGATACCGAATGCCCCTTCTGCCATGCCCAAGAGGCCACACGGCTGCTCTCCTCTTTCGCGTCCACAATCAAGGGCGACCATAAGCCGGGCTTTGCCGAGCTGAAGGCCAAGTCCATGATCAACGAACGCATGGATAAATTCGCCAAACTCCCTCCGCTCAACGCCAAGCGCAACGTGCCGCAGCCCAACACCTCCTCCGACTCAAACCCCATCACAGGCACCGGATCATAAACGATGCGCCCGCGCTCTTCGTCGCCTCTCTTCTGGAACCGCTTCACAAGAAAGGATGGAGCATGATCGCCAGACTGCTGCTCGCGTGTGGAATCATCCTCATGGGTGAGGTCTCGCTTCCCCCGTCTTCGCACGCGGAGGTTTCAGGAAGTCTGGTCATTGCCGGAAACGGACCGGAGCTCAACACGCTGGAATCCCTGGCACGCGCATTCGAAAAAGCCAACCCCCGCACCTATATCGACCTCCTGTGGGACGACAGCTCCAAGCCCCTCGAACTCGTGAAGTCCGGACAGGCACAGATTGCCATTACCGGGGCGGAAGATCCGGCGTTTGCCGCCAGACAGATCGGCTGGGACGGCATCGGCATCCTGGTGCACCTGTCCAATTTCACGAAAGAACTGACCAAGCAGCAGGTGGCGGATATTTTCTCCGGCGCAGTGAAAGAATGGTCGGAGCTCGGCGGACCGGACACGAAAATCCTTCTCATCAATCGCCCGCGAAATCAGAACATCCGGGACGCGTTTGAAACGCAGCTCGGCATCACCGGGAAAATCCCGGACTCAGCCAAAGTCATCGGAGGAGACGAAAAAGTCGTCAAAACCGTTGTGGGAACGCTCCCTCCCTTGTCAGCCGTCGCCTATATTTCGATGAGCACCGGTCTTTCCGTGGTCTCAACCGGGGTGGCCGTGCGCCTGCTGCCGGTCGACAACGTCGAGCCCCAGGCGCCGACCGTGAGAGACGGCCGCTATCCTCTCCGCCGGCCGATCTTGATCCTGTCGAAGAAGGAACCAAACCCGTTGATCGAGGCTTTTGTCCAGTTTGCCCTGTCGCCCCCCGGCCAGGCCATCATCGCTGAAACCTATATTCCCATGCCCGGTCAGTAGATCCTCATCCAAGGAGGTCATCATGCGTTCGCTCTGGTCATTCGCACTTATCGGTTCGCTCCTTTCGCTCCCTCTTGCTGCCTCAGTGGTGCAGGCAGAAGAACCTGCCGGCGCCATCGTCGAGGGGGCGGGCTTTACCCTCTACGGCACCGAGTCGATCAAGGGATCCGACTCGGCCAAAGTCGAACGGGACCCGGTCTGCGATCGGAGCAGGCGGCCGAAGATCTTCAAGGTCGAGCCGGATGAAGCCAAGCCCGGCCAGAAAGTGACCATCAAAGGCGAGAATTTCGGAACCAGGGAATGCTTCCACGGAGTGGCCTTCAGCGCAGCGGGACCGGCCAAAATCGACTACACGTTCGTGAACGAAACGACCATCGAAGCCACGGTTCCCGATGTCCGGCCCGGCATGTCGTTCATCGATGTCGTCGCCGGCGGCGGCAACGCCCGGTCAAAAGGATTCCTCGTCCAAGCCAAGTAGCTGTAATCCCACTCTCTTCTCCCGGGGAGAGGCACGGTGCCTCTCCCCGGATCGCCTGCGATCCGCCCATTTCCGGCTCCCGCTCCCTCGACAGGACTTTTGAGTCTATGCTAGGTTACCCGCTCCCTTGCGCCGGATTGACCCTGTGCGAGGTTTGTTGTGGCCAAGGCCAACAGGCTCATGTTTAAGAAAATTCTCATTGCCAATCGCGGCGAAATCGCCATGCGGATCATCCGCGCCTGCCGCGAACTCGATATTGCGACGGCGGCCATCTATTCCGAGGCCGACTCGACCGGTATTTACGTCAAAAAGGCCGATGAGGCCTATCTGGTCGGCCCGGGTCCGGTCAAAGGCTTCCTCGACAAGCAACAGATCGTCGATCTGGCTCTCCGGATCGGCGCTGATGCCATTCACCCGGGCTACGGATTTCTGTCTGAAAACGCCGAGTTCGCCCAGCTCTGCCAGGACTCAGGCATTACCTTCATCGGCCCGTCGCCCGAGGCGATCAATGCCATGGGCAGCAAGATCAAAGCGCGCGACCTGGCCAAAGCCATCGGCGTGCCCGTCGTCCCCGGCACTGAAGGCGGGGTTACCGACGTCAAAGAAGCCCTCGCCTTTGCGAAGAGCGCCGGATACCCGGTGATGATCAAGGCCAGCGCCGGAGGGGGCGGGCGCGGTCTGCGCGTCGTGCGGACCGATGCGGAACTGCGCGAGAACATGGAAGTGGCCTCCCGCGAGGCCCTGGCGGCCTTCGGCGACGGCGCCGTGTTCATCGAGAAATTTATCGAGCGGCCGCATCACATCGAGTTTCAGATTCTCGCCGACAGGCACGGCAACATCATCCATCTCGGGGAGCGGGACTGCTCGATCCAACGGCGCCACCAAAAGCTGATCGAAATCGCGCCTTCATTGATCCTGACCCCTCGCCTGCGGGCCGAAATGGGCGAGGCCGCCACCAAAATCGCCAGAGCCGTCTCCTACGACAACGCCGGCACCGTCGAGTTTTTGCTGGATCAAGAAGGCCGCTACTACTTTATCGAGATGAACCCGCGCATTCAGGTCGAGCACACGGTTACCGAGCAGATCACCGCGATCGACATCGTGCGCAATCAAATTTCTATCGCGGCCGGCAAACCATTAGACATCCAACAGTCTGACGTGACCCTGCAGGGCCATGCCATTCAATGCCGGATCAATGCCGAAGACCCGCGTAATAACTTCCGGCCTTGCACAGGCACAATCACCGCCTACCTGTCGCCAGGCGGCATCGGCGTCCGCATCGACGGCGCGGTGTACAAGGACTATACGGTCTCTCCCTACTACGACGCCCTACTGGCCAAGCTCACGGTGCGCGGGCGGACCTGGGAAGAAACCGTCAGCCGGATGCGCCGGTCGCTGGAGGAATATGTCTTGCGCGGCGTCAAGACCACGATCCCCTTCATGAAGGCGATCATGCAGGATCCCGATTTCCTGGCCGGGCGGTTCGACACGTCCTATCTGGACACGCATCAGGACCTGTATAACTACGATGAGTTCGAACAGCCTGAGGACTTGGTCCTGGCCATTTCTGCGGCGATTGCCGCCTACGAAGGTCTCTAACCGGGCGTTACTCGGACACCCGATCACGAACGCACTCAACCAAAGAGCACGCAACGACGATGGCGGCACGACGGACAGCAGGATCGAAAAAGACAACGCCCAAGAAACCAGCCCGGGGTCCGGTCGTACGGACATCCCGCACTAAGAAAGCGGCGGCGGGAGAACTCCATCTTCAACCGGCGCCGGGCCGGAAAGTTCTCATCACCGACGTCGCGCTCCGCGACGGGCACCAGTCGCTCCTTGCCACGCGCATGCGCACCGAGGACATGCTGCCGATCGCCCAGAAACTGGATGCAGTCGGGTACTGGTCGCTGGAAGTCTGGGGCGGCGCCACCTTCGACACCTGCCTGCGGTTTCTCAAAGAGGATCCGTGGGAACGGCTCCGGGCGCTCCGGGCCGCGATGCCCAATACACGCTTGCAGATGCTGCTTCGGGGCCAGAATCTGGTCGGCTACCGGCACTATGCCGACGATGTCCTTGAGCGCTTCATCGAGCGGTCCGCCACCAACGGCATCGACGTCTTCCGGATTTTCGATGCGCTCAACGATGTGCGCAATATGGATCGCGCAATCCGGGAAGTGCAGGCCTGCGGCAAGCATGTGGAAGCGGCCATCAGCTACACGGTCAGCCCCGTCCATAACGTCGACCGCTACGTCGAAATGGCAAAGCGACTCGAAGATTTGGGCACAGACACCCTCTGCATTAAGGATATGGCCGGACTGCTCGCTCCCCTGGACGCCTATCATTTGGTCCGCCGCCTGAAAGCCGCCGTGAAAGTGCCGATCCACCTCCACTCGCACTATACCTCCGGCATGGCGTCGATGGCCTCGCTCATGGCGATCCTCGGCGGGCTCGACATGCTCGATACGGCCATGTCCCCGTTAGCCGGCGGGACATCCCATCCAGCCACCGAAACCCTCGTTGCCTCGCTCCAGAATACGCCGTACGACACAGGACTGGATCTGGCGTCGTTCCTGCCGATCACGGAACACTTTCGCACTGTGCGCCGGAAGTACCGGCAATTCGAGAGCGATTTCACCGGGGTCGACGCCGAAATTCTCACGTCCCAGATTCCCGGCGGGATGCTGTCGAACCTCGCCGCCCAGCTGACGGAACAGAATGCCCTCGACCGGATGCGGGAAGTGCTCGACGAAGTCCCGCGCGTGAGAAGAGATATGGGCTATCCGCCGCTGGTGACCCCGACCAGCCAAATCGTCGGCACACAGGCGACGCTGAACGTCCTCACGGGAGAGCGCTATAAAGTTATCACCAATGAGACGAAGAACTACTTCCTGGGTCTCTACGGCCGCGCACCCGGGCAGGTCGATCAGGAGGTCCTGTCGCGCGCGGTGGGCAACGAAGAGCCGATCAAAACCAGACCGGCCGACCGTCTGGAACCGGAACTGGAAGGCATCAAGAAAGATCTTCCTGGGAACGCCACCACGGTGGAAGACCAGCTCTCCTTTGCGCTCTTCCCCGCGATCGCCCGCGACTTCTTCGAGGCCCGCGAAAAGGGTGACCTCGTGCCGGAACCGCTGGAAGCCTCGTTGCCCAAAGGCCCTGCCGTCGCCGGCGAATTGCATCTGGCGCCGGTGGAATTCAACGTCACCGTCCACGGCGAAACCTATCATGTGAAACTTTCCGGATCGGGCCGCAAGGTCGATGGCCGGAAGCCTTACTACATCCGGGTGAACGACAAGCTGGAAGAGGTATCGCTCGAGCCGATTCAGGAAGTGCTCGCCGGCGTTCCGGAAGCCCAGGAGACCGGCACCGGCGCGAAGCCCAAAAGGCCGCGGCCGTCGAAGCCGGGAGACGTCGCACCGCCCATGCCGGGCCGCGTGGTGAAAGTCCTGGTCGCCAAAGACGACCGGGTCAAGACCGGCGATCCGCTGTTGATCATCGAAGCCATGAAAATGGAAAGCCGGGTACCGGCCCCGATCGACGGCACAGTCATGGCCATCCTCGCAGCGGAAGGCGATAACGTCAAAACCGACGAAACCGTCATCCAGCTGGAATAGGCCGTTCACCCGCGAGGGCATTGTCCTCTGTGCCGCAATTCCTTCGAACCATCATCGGTGGGCTCCTTTGTATGATGCTCGGGTCCTGCGCCGCACCTGATCCTCTGCCGCCCTGGTTCGATTCCATCGAGCGCCTCCCCCTCAAGTCCGTCACGGTCAACGGACAGCGCATCGCCTATCTCGACCAAGGCCAAGGCCCTCCGGTCATCCTCATCCACGGCTTCGGGGGATCGATGTGGCAATGGGAATATCAGCAAGCCGCCCTGGCGGGACAGTTCCGGGTCATCACGCCGGACCTGCTCGGTGCGGGGCTCTCCGACAAACCGAAAATCGAATACCGCCCGGATCAACTGCTGGAATTTCTCGTGGGCTTCATGGACGCGCTGCAGATTCCGCAGGCCGCTATGGTCGGCAATTCGATGGGCGCGGGAATCGCCATCGGCCTGGCGCTCGACCACCCCGGGCGCGTGTCCACACTCATCCTCATCGACGGGCTCCCGCCCGGAGTGATGGAGTGTCTCGGCAGCCCCTCGCTTCGCCGCGCCCTAACCACCCATGTCCCGTCCTGGCTTGTTTCAGCCGGCAATTGGCTCTTCGGCGGACGCATGCTCGAATCCACGTTGCGTGAATTCGTCCACGATCCGGCCCTCTTGACCCCGGCCGTGCTGGACCGGTCCAACCGCAACCGCCAACGGCCGGGGCTATTCCGAGCCCTGCTCACCGTGGGCACCAACCTTCCGCTGTGGGAGCGGGATTTCGCCCCGCGTATCGGAGCCATCACCCACCGCACGCTGATCATTTGGGGCGAGGAAGACCGCGTATTCCCCCTCCCGGCCGGCGAAACGCTCCATCGCACGATTGCCGGTTCCACCTTCAAGAGCATCCCCAACGCCGCGCACATCCCGCAGTGGGAACGCCCGGATCTGGTCAACCAGGCCATTCTGACGTTTCTCGCCCCTTGAGCGGGCGGAACGGGGCCGAGTATACTGGATTTTAATAACCCTCATACCGATCGACCATCCGGAGCGAACCATGCGCGACCCCGTTCAGACCCTGCATCCGATCATCGCCGTCACGTCAATCCTCCTTCTGACTGCCTGCGCCGGCATGGGGGGCTCGACCGAAACAGGCTTCATGTATCAGAACCTCCCCGTCGCCACCAGCAGCGCGGTCGCAGGGGAGGGCCATTCCGTCCTGTTCAAGGGAAGCGCCCTGGGCCTGTCCGGATCCGGCATCAAAGCGGGCGATACGCTCCGCGACGTGAAGCTCGCGCAGTTCGATCTCTCGCTCATGAACATCGTCCATACCAAAGGCGAGGGCAAGGTGCGGATCATCAGCGTCGTCCCTTCCCTCGATACGAAGGTCTGCGAGCAACAAACCCATCACCTCAGCGAAAAGAATCATGGCCTGGATAAGATGGTCGAACTCATCACCGTGAGCATCGATACGCCCTTTGCCCAGAAACGCTTCGCCGAGGAAGCGAAAATCCGCAACATCACCTTTCTCTCCGACTATCGTGGCGCCGAGTTCGGGAAATCCCACGGCCTGCTGTTAAAAGAGCCTCACCTCCTGGCGCGAGCCATCCTGGTCGTGGACTCGCACAATGTCATCCGGTACATCCAGATCACGCCGGAACTCGCCCAGCTTCCGGACCTCGATGCCGCTTTCAAATTTGCTCGCTCGCTGGTGACGGCGAGCTGACTTCCACAAGGCCGAGGTTGAGGCTGCGCTTGAGCGTACGATGGACACGCCGGCCTCTCCGCAGCCTTAACCTTCAGCCTCAATCTTCATAGCGAGACCCTGATGGCCCATTACGACATGTTGGTGATCGGCACCGGGCCCGCCGGGCAAAAAGCCGCTGTGCAGGCGGCGAAGCTGGGCAAGAAGGTCGGGGTCATCGAGCGGAATGAAGTCGTCGGCGGCGTCTGCATCAACACCGGGACCATCCCCAGCAAATCCCTGCGCGAAGCCGTGCTCTACCTCTCCGGGTTCCGTCAGCGCAGCCTCTATGGCGCGGGCTACCGGCTGAAGCAGACCATCACCATCGAAGACCTTGCCGTCCGCTCCCAGCACGTCATCAGGAACGAAATCCGGATCGTCCAGAACCAGATGGCTCGTAATCGCGTCGAGATGATCTTTGGCACGGCGGGCTTTGTCGATCCGCACCGGCTCCGCATTCACCATGCCGCCGGCGCCGTCGAACATACCGCCGACTTCATCGTCATCGCCGTTGGAACGGAACCGGCCCGGCCCGCGCACATACCCTTCGACGATCGCCACATCATCGATACCGACGGGCTGCTCACCCTCAACCATGTGCCGACCTCCATCGTCATCGTGGGCGGAGGCGTGATCGGAACCGAGTACGCCTCCATCCTCGCCACCCTGGGCGTCCCGGTCACCCTCATCGATAAACGTCCCCGGCTGCTTGAATTCGTGGATGCGGAAATTATCGCCGCGCTCCAGCGGCAGATGAAAGACATCGGGGTCACCCTCTATCACAACGAAGAAGTCGTCGGGATCCAGAAGGCCGCGAACGGGGACATTACCGTGACCCTGCAACAGGCCCGCCCCGTCACCACCACGACCTTGATGTATGCCATCGGCCGGGTCGGCGCGACCCGGTGGCTGAACCTTGAGCAGGCGGGCCTCGCCGCGGACAGCCGCGGACGGCTGACGGTGAATGAACACTTTCAAACCCCGGTGCCGCACATCTATGCGGCGGGGGACATCATCGGCTTTCCCGCCCTGGCCTCCACCTCCATGCAGCAGGGGCGCCACGCCTCCTGTCACGCCTTCGGCCAGCCGGACCGCACCGACACCGCCCTGCTGCCCTACGGCATCTATTCGATTCCTGAAATTTCGATGGTCGGCCGCAACGAGGAAGAACTCACCGCCGCCAAGGTCCCCTTTGCGACCGGCATCGCGCGCTATCGTGAAATCGCCCGCGGCCAGCTCATCGGCGATGAGACAGGCATGCTGAAGCTCATCTTCCACCGGCAGACCAGGGAAGTGCTGGGCGTTCACGCCATCGGCGAAGGCGCGACGGAACTGATCCACATCGGGCAGGCGGTCATGGCCTACCATGGGAAGATCGACTACTTCGTCGATACCGTGTTCAACTACCCGACGCTGGCGGAATGCTATAAAGTCGCCGCGCTGGACGGCATTAATCAGCTGCCCAGACCCTGGACGCCGCACCCGTGAGACCGTGACGCGTCGTTCGTGAAACCTAAAGCGCAAACAAGCGATCCCGCTTCGCTCTGATCCTGCGAACGACGGGTACTTGAGTAAGGAGCCCTATGTCGTTTTCACACCATCTCCGCACACTGGCGAAACCGACCTGGGACGCCCAGCTCACGCATCCCTTCGTCGTCGCCCTCGGCAACGGCACGCTCCCGGAACGGAAATTCAAATACTATATTTTGCAGGACGCCCGGTTTCTCGGCGACCTCTCGCGCGTCTTTGCCGCCGGGGCGGTCAAGGCTCCGGATTCAGACAGCGCGCTCCGCTTCGCCAAGCTGGCAGAAGAAACCATTGTGGTCGAACGGAGCCTCCATGAAGGCTACGGCACCAAGTGGAAGATGAGCGCCAAACAGATGACCTCCGTACCCATGGCCCCGACCAACTACGCCTACACCAGGCATATGCTCAGCGTGGCCCACAGCGGGTCGGCCGCGGAAATCACCGTCGTCGCCCTCCCCTGCGCCTGGATCTACTGCGTCGTCGGGCAGCATCTCCTCAAGAAAGGCCCGCCGCCGAGCAACCATCCCTACCGGGACTGGCTCATGCTCTACGCCTCGCCGGAATTCGCCGAAGTGCAGCGCTGGATGCGCAAGAAAGTCGATCAGTGGGCCAAAACCGCTGGCACCGAAGAGAAGCGGCGAATGGAAGAAGCGTTCATCATCAGCTCCCGTTACGAATGGATGTTCTGGGAGATGGCGTGGAAGGAAGAAGAGTGGCCGGTATAGTGAGAGGCATTCCCATACCCCAGCAAGAAGTCTGGACACCCAGCCCAACCTGAGTATAATGGCGCCACGCTGATGTTGAGATTCTCCCTCGCCATTTCGGGCCTCCTATTATGGTGTTCGTTGCTGCCTGGCTATGGGTTGGCTGCCGCCAATTATGAAGAGAGTCTCAAGCAATTGGCGGAGGGGATCATGGCCGAGTCCGCCAAAGCGAAGAAAGAGCGCCTGGCCATCGTGGACTTCACTGACCCCAAGGGAAAGGTCACGCCGGTGGGGCGGTTTCTGGCGGAGGAACTCAGCACACAATTGCTCGTGGCCGGAGAGCTGACGGTGGTGGACCGCCGCCTCGTGAACTCGACGCTCAAGAAGCTCCACATTGCGAGGATCGATGCGACGCCGCCTAAATCGGTGAAAGGGGCCGCCAAAGCCATCCGCGCCGATGCCTTTGTGGTGGGTTCCTACCTGGAGTCCCGGGACAGCGTGCTGGTCACGGCCAGACTCATCAGCCCCTTGAATGGGCAGGCGGTCGGCGCGACACAGGGTGCGATTCCCAAGATCGGCCCGCTGGGCGACATGCTCAAGGCCGCCAATACCCCGCCGCCGATCAAGGACGAGCTTTCGAAAGATCCCCCGGCGCCGGAAGGGCTCGGGTTTCACCGCAACGACCTGTATGAATTCATGGTCCGGTCGCTCTCCGCGCAAGGACACCAGATCCGCCTTGAGGCCACGGTGGAGAACCGCTCGCCGGGAGACTTGAAAATCCTGTGCCTTCTGCAAAATACTAGTCTCAAAGACGAGCACGGAACGCAGTGGGTTCAACAAGTGGAAGATAATCGGGACGGGCTGTGCACAAGAGGGCTGGAATTGTCTCCCCGGGAAAAGGCCCGGACGGTCTTCACGTTCACCGCCCCGGCCGACGCGGCCCCTGCCTCGCATTTCACACTGTCGTATCATGAAAAATCACCCCGACGGGATGCGGGATTCTTCATTGAAGGATTGAAAGCCGACACTCCATCGGCGGCGGCCGTCTCCGTCACTCCTTAACCATAACCATCACGGAACATCGATGACTACCAACACCATGAAACAAGTTCTGACTATTGCCGGGTCCGATTCCGGCGGCGGCGCAGGCATTCAAGGCGATCTCAAAGCGATGTCGGCGAACGGCGTCTTCGCCCTGTCGGTGATCACCGCCGTGACGGCGCAGAACACGGAAGAAGTCACAGACGTTTTTGAGCTTCCGGCTTCGATCATAGCCGCGCAGATCGACGCCGTCTTCGACGACTTCGACATCGCCGCCGTGAAAACGGGCATGCTCTCGTCCACCGCCATCGTTGAACTCGTGGCCAGGATGCTGGCCCCGCAAAAGATCGTCAATCTGGTGGTCGATCCGGTAATGCTCTCCAAAACCGGACATGCGCTGCTGAAGCCGGACGCCATCGAGGCGCTGAAGAAGCTCCTGTTTCCGCTGGCCCTCGTTGTCACCCCCAATATTCACGAAGCGCAGCTCCTCTCCGGCATCGCCATCAACAATCTGTCCGATGCCCGGCGCGCGGCCAAGATCATTCACAGCTTCGGCAGCAAATATGTCCTGATCAAAGGCGGCCACCTGCCCGCCGACCGCGCCACCGATCTGCTGTACGACGGCCGCTTCTTCAACATCTACAAGGGCGAATTCATCGACACCCCGCACACGCACGGCACGGGCTGCACCTTTGCCTCGGCGCTGGCCGCGCAACTCGCCCGGGGCAAGACAGTCCCCGACGCGGTGCAAGCGGCCAAGACCTATCTCACTGAAGCCATTCGTCACAGCCTGGCGATCGGGCATGGCACCGGTCCCACCAATCACTTTTACTTTCTTGAATCGTAGAGGCACAGCATGCTGCGGCTCCCTGGTCGTCCGGTTACCTTTCTCCTGACAGGCTTTACCTGGCTCCTGCTTTCGTCGCTGGTCGGCACGGCCATTCTGGTCGGGCTCGTGCGCGGGACGCCGCTGCCATCCTGGCTGCGCCTGGCCCACACGCATGCGGCCCTGGTCGGCGGCGTCGCGCAAATGATCCTGGGCGGATTTCTGGTCTTCATCCCCCCGCTGCTCATGACCGGGCAGAAACGGCGGGACTCCCATCCGCTGCTCTTCCTCGCCATCAACAGCGGCGCGCTCGGGATGGTGGCGGGGTTCGGATTTCGCAACTACCTGGCGGTCGGCGCGGGCGGACTGCTCGTCGTCGCGTCGTTTCTCTGGGTCGCGCGGGACGCCTGGACTCAGGCCCGGAAGAGCCTGAACTCGCCGCCCTTGAACCTGTGGTTCTACGCCATCGCCCTCCTCGCCCTCTTCGGCGGGCTCGCCTGCGGGGAAACCATGGCGTTCAACCTGACTCAACAGTCCTACGGATATGTCAGGCTGGCCCATATCCATCTCAACATTCTGGGGTTCATCACGCTGGCCATCGTCGGCACGATGCACAACTTGCTCCCGACCGTGTTGAATGCGCCGCTCTATAGTCCCACCCTCGCGCGCGCAGTGTTGCTCCTGCTGCCGCTGGGGCTCGCGCTCTTGATCGGCGGCTTCCTGAACTCGTCCGTGATCGTCGAAATGGCGGCAGGCGGCGTGCTGGTGGCCACGGCCGCGCTCTATGCGATCAATCTGTTCCGCACCTGGCTCGCCTCCAGCCGGAAGGGCAACGCCGCCTCGGATCACTTGCTCATCGGCACCTTTTTTCTGCTGGTCACCCTGGTGCTCGGCATCCTGGTCGCCGCCAACAACCTCTCCGACCAGCCTGTCATGCCGTTCGGCTCGCTTCACCTGATGGCCTACACGCATATAGCGCTGATCGGCTTTGTGTTCCAGACGATCATCGGGGCGCTCTCGCATCTCCTCCCGATCACCCTGGCGGTACAACGTGTCCAGAGCAACAAGAAGCGGGGCCCCTATCTTGATCGGCTCACGACCATCATCAACCGCTGGCGAACGGTCCAAATCGGGGGGCTCAGCCTGGGGACCATGGGGCTCGCGCTCCTCGCCTCCCTCACCTGGAATATGCCGCTCTCGTCGCTGCCCGTTCAGGTCGCGACCTGGTCCTGCGTCGGCCTCCTCCTCGGCAGCCTGACACTCTTCTCCGTCAAGCTCGTCGCCCTGCTGAGCACGTCGCCAGAAGAGGAGCAGCCCCACACAACCTGAGGAGCCTCCACAACCACGGCCACCACTCTGATAAAATCTCCCTTATGACGGAACAGACGCTTTCCTTCATCGATCTGCAAGGGCATCGCGTCGCATCGGTTCTCACGGCCCCGGACGTCGGCACCGATCGCATCGCGGTGTTCTGCCACGGTTTTCTCTCCGGGAAACGCAGCACCACGAACACAACCCTGAGCCGTCTGCTGGATGCTCGGGGCGTTGCGACGTTCGCGTTCGACTTCTTCGGACAGGGCGAGAGTGACGGTCCGTTTGAGGCCCTCACCACCACGCAGGCGGTCGGCCAGGCCATGGCCGCGCTCGATCTCGTCCGGCAAAAAGGATTCACCAGAGTCGGCCTGATGGGGTCCAGCTTCGGCGGCCTCGTCGCCATTCTCGCCGCCGCGCAGCGACAGGATCTGGCCTGCCTGGCCCTCAAGTGTCCGGTCGTCGACTTCGCCGAAGAGCTCCGGCTGTCATTCGGCGAACAGGAACTGGCCCGCTGGAAGGACACCGACACCATCCCCAATATCATGGGCGGACCCGATCGCATCCGGCTCCGGTATGCTTTTTATGACGACTGCCTGCGGCAGATCGCCTACGGACCGGCCCGGACCATCACGGCCCCGACGCTGATCGTCCAGGGAGATCAGGATGAATGCGTCCCCCTGCACCAGAGCCGGGACCTCTACGACGCCCTCCAAGCGCCCAAACGATTGGAACTGTTGCCGGGCGCCGATCATCAATTCACAAAGGCGGAAGACTTCCGCCGGATGACCACCCTCATCGCGGACTGGCTCTCCTCCTATCTGACATGATTACGGCAGAAGCCCGACGCAGTACCCTGCTGACGCTCTATCCCCTCTTCAAAGCAGAAGTCTACCGCCGCCGTCAGGAGATGATGCGCTGGACGGCCTTCGGATCAGCGGGGCTTATCGCGATGCTCGTCGCGCTCACCTTGAACCAGCACAAAGACCGGCTCACGTCGGTTGAAACCCTGCTCGTCGGTCTCGCAAGCCTGATCTGGTGTGGATTATCCTGCGCGCTGATCCGGCAGCAGCAGCACCGCCATCGGCAGGCCAAGCAAGTGCTGATTCACCTGGAACAGGCGCTGGAGCTCTACGAACAAGGCATCTTCATGGAGAATCGGACGCTGTATCCGGAAGCCTGGACCAGCGACTGGATGAGCGACCGGACGGGGATACTCTACTTCACCACACTGGGCTCGTTGACCGTCATATTCCTGATCGCCCTACTCATGGCGTAGCAAGCGGCCGTCACGACTTCACACAGCGGAAGCCCGTATAACTATTTTTTGTGTCCGGCGGCAGTTTGAATCGCCCGTAGGCCAGCAGATATTTCGGCAGGTCCGACCAGGACCCGCCGCGCAGCACTTTGAATTGGCCTTGCTCCGGCCCTTGGGGGTTCCGCTCCGGTGAGCCGTCATAATAGTGCGTCGCGTACCAGTCCTGCACCCACTCCCACACATTGCCCGCCATATTGAACAGGCCGTACGGACTCCGGCCCATCTCATACGACTGCACCGGCATCAGCACCTGGCTGTAGCTGAACCTCGCCCCCAGGGCGAAATTGGCCAGATCCTTATCGGGCGCCTTATTGCCCCAGGGATACAGCCGCCCGTCCGTTCCCCTGGCCGCCTTCTCCCACTCGGCTTCGGTCGGTAAACGTTTGCCCTTCCAGCGGCAATAGCCGTCGGCATCGTGCCAATCCACGCCAATGACCGGTCTATCACTATGCTGCGCCAGGTTCACCGTCTCCCACAGCCAGGGGGCCGGGCGACCGGTCGCAGCGAGAAATCCCGCGTACTGGGCCGTCGTGACCTCGTGCAGATCCATGAAGAAGACCGGCAGCCAGACCTGATGCATGGGCCGCTCATCCTCAAGCGCCTGCGTCCCGTCCGATCCCATGGCGAACGGTCCTTCAGGAATCTCAACCATCAGCATTTCGGCGGGGGCCAGTTGTTCCAGAGCCTGTGATCGCCTCAGCCGGTCAAGCTGCGCCTCGCTACAAGGGACCGTACCGGACAGGAACAGAAGAATGCTCAAAAAGGCCATCCAACGCGGCCGCAGGCGAGAGAAAACCTGAGGCGTAGCCTCTGGGCTACGTTGAGGATTTTGTCGAGACGAGAACAAAGTTGGGGGCCTTTTTCAGCATTTTTCTCAATGGATGATGCCGCCAACCACCCAATGCCGATCATCCGGCACATCGATCAGCAGCCTGGTCAGATTCATCTGGGCTAATTGTGCGGCGATTTCGTCTTCGGTAAACGCGGCCAATAGAGAATTGTAGAAATCGCGCCGCAGAATATCCGGTGCATCCTTTGCGTACTGATCGACGATGGCTTGCGCTGCCTGCGGTGACTCCGGCCTCAAGAGGTCCATGACCAGGACCGGTGAGCCGGGCTTCACGATCAAGCGCAGCTTGTGCCAGAACTGGAGGGGATTCGGAATGTGATGCAGCAGGCTGTTGGACACCGCCGCATCGGCCTGATTCACACCGGCCAGATCCTGGAACCGCTCGCAGCGCACCCGCACCCGGTCGGACAACCCGGCTTGCTGAATCGTCCGCTCGGCCAGTTGCACCATCGGAGCCGACGCATCCACCCCGGTAATGCGGCACTCGGGGAGCGCCAGGGCCAGCCGCACGGGAATATCTCCCGGCCCGCAACCCAGATCAAAGATGTGTCCTTGCGTACAGTCAGGAAAGTACTCGCGAAACCGATCGACGAATCCCTGGTTTTCCGCCGAGAAATCCGCCTCCGCATAGGCCGTGGCCTGCAGCGGATCGTCCATGAGTTCCGGCTCCAAAATGCGCGACATCATTTCAGCACCTCACAAGCGCAGATGACCGCTGGCGTATCGCCAACAGGCAAGAGAAATTGAAGCAGGCCTCGGTGCAGCGGTTGGGCCATAGGCTATCCGCCACCGGCCATCTGCGCTGCTATCTGCTTGACCAAGCTCCATCAGCTTGCTATACAAGCGCCTGCAGGCGTTTCCCGTCACGTTCATACCCACAACGAAAGGGGAATCTCGTGAACAAACAGGACCTCATCGAAGCCATCGCCAAACATGCCGACCTTTCAAAAGCCTCAGCAACCAGAGCGTTGGAAGGGGCATTGTCGGCGATTAAGACCAGCCTGAAGAAAAAACAAAACGTGTCGCTGGTCGGATTCGGCACGTTCAAAGTCGGCAGCCGCGCCGCCCGCACCGGTCGCAACCCCCGTACCGGCAAAGCAATCAAGATCAAAGCCGCCAAGATTCCGAAATTCAAACCCGGCAAAGCGCTGAAGGACTCCGTCAACTAACACATGCCCTCCACGGTCGAGGCCGAGCGCTAGGGGGCCCCGCGCTTGGCCTTCGCCTTGACCGTCCCCGCTTCTATCGTCACCTGATCTCCCGCTCTGACCACGCCCTCCCGCAGCACCCTGGCGTAGACGCGGCTCCAACCGGGATGATGCTTCTGTGAGATTCGCTTGAACTCCCCGTCACGAAACCACCGGGCATTGTGACCGCAGGGAACGGTGTAGCTCGTCACTTCAAGTCGAAGGTCAGGACCGATCGCCAACCGCACCCCGGGCCTGATCTGCGCCCAATCCAACCCCGCGAGCGTCAGATTCTCTCCTGACGAGCCCGGTTCAATCGCATGGCCTTCCTCCTGCAGCCGTTCGATCAGATCGAGCGAGAACAGACAGACGGCGCGGTCGGCTCCCCCGTGAAATTTTAAATTGCGCTGCCGGTCTCCCTCGACACCCCGCTCCGTCACGCGGCCTTCGAGTACCGGCTTCTTCGGCACCCCACCATCGGACACACTGACCTGATGCACATGGGGATAGGGCGGTCGTCCTGCGGGACTCATCCACCGATTCCTTCGCAGGATTCTGCCCTCAACAATTCCAACGCCACCCACCCGTCCTGCTCCCGCCGACCGGCCGGATAGAGCCCCAGCGCAGAGTAGCGCCCCACCACTTCGGCTTCTTGATCGACCAGCACGCCCGAAAACAGCAACCGCGCCCCCTCCGCACCATAGGCGGCCAGTTCATCCGCCAACAGCAGGAGCGTGTGTCGATCGAGATTAGCCAGCACCAGATCGGGCCGAACTCGTCCGGCCAGGTCTTGAAGTGTCCCGCAGATCAATTCCAACTCGGGACCGAACCGGTTCTCCCGCGCATAATCGCGCGCGCAGTCCACCGCCACGGGATCATTCTCGACACCCACAGCCGACCGCGCCCCCAGCCGCAACGCGGCCATGGCCAGAATCCCGCTGCCCGCTCCGACATCGAGCACCGTTTCGCCCCCGCGGATCAGGTCCTCCAGCCATTCGAGCAACATGCGCGTCGTCGCATGGTGGCCGGTGCCGAACGCCTGTTTAGGGTCCAGGATGATCTCAAACTGATCCGGCTCGAGCGCGACCGGTTCCCAACTCGGGCGAATCACGATCCGCCGCCCCACATGCAATGGTTTCACCGACTGCGCCCACTGACGATTCCAATCCTGGTGCGGCAGGTCGCCGACTTGTACGGCCCCGCTGCTCCGCCCGGACGGATCGAGTCGATCGAGCGCCGCGCGGACCTGTCCCAACTGCTCCCCGCTCCAATGGTCGCGAGACCAATAGAGATGGGTCACCCCCTGATCCTCCCAGGCGCCCTGCACATGCGGATCGCCCAGCAACCCGAGCAATTCCCCGGGATCGATCGCAGTATGAATGCTGACGTCTACCCAATCCTGCGTCATGGCCCCTCTTTCACAATCAATTGACGAGCACGAGCCCTTCCCAGTATGGTCGGTCTCATCGTGAAGACCGGCCATGCACCTCTCCAACGCGAACGCACACTCACCGGCCTGCTGCGGCGGGGCGAACGCCTGCATCAGCAGGGAACACAAGCCAGCGCAAGACTGTCCCGGTGGCGCGGGGTGCTGTTTCTGATCGGACTGCTGGTGACGGTCAGCCTCTACCGGCTCGGAGAATACGCGGCCGGTAACTGGTCGCTCGTCCTGTTCCTCATCGGATTTCTGACGATCGCCGCGTATCATAACAGGCTCGAACAGCGGATTCATCGGCTTGGTTTGTGGACCGGTGTGAAACGCGCCCATCTCACTCGTTTACGCCTCGAATGGCAGGCACTCCCTCCCTGCCGCCCCGTGTCCGCCGAAGGACACCTCTACGCCAGAGACATCGACCTGCTTGGCCCGCATTCCCTCATGCACCTGCTCGATACATCGACCTCAACCCAGGGCCGCGAACGTCTCGCCTCCTGGTTGCTGGAACAGCCCCCGGCGGAACAGGCCTGGAACAACCGGCAACGCCTCGTCCGTGAACTTGCCCGGCTCGCCATCTTCCGGGATCGCCTCACGGTCGAAGCCCTGCGGATGGGCGAAGCGGAGATCAACGGGCAGCGGATTGCCGCGGTCCTGCAGCATCACGTGCACCTCCCCTATCTTCACATCCTGCTGCCCGTCCAAGCCCTGCTGGCCGTCACCACGCTGGGGCTCGGTTTCGCCGCCTTGCTCAATCTCCTGCCGGCCTATTGGATGCTGTCATTCGGGCTGTATGCCCTGATTTTTTTGCAGACCGACCAGGGAGAGGAATTGCTCGAACATGCCGTCGGCCTCCATCATGAAGTCGAGAAACTGGGGACGGTGCTGCTGTTCCTGGAGCAGCGTGCCCGGAAGCCCGGATCGGCACTCGGTGAAACCTGTCGCGCCCTCGCAGCACCCGGCACCGCTCCGTCGGCGCTGACTCGCCACCTCGCGCAAGTCCTCCATGGAGTCAGCGTGAAGGCCCATCCGCTCGTCCACCTGGCCTTGAATGCGCTCTGTCCATGGGATCTCTTCTTCACGTTCCGTCTGCAGCAGTTCCAGCATCGGCTGCAGGCGCTGCTCCCGCTGTGGCTGGATGGCCTTGCCGAAGTCGAAGCCGCCTCGGCGCTGGCGACCTTTGCCTATCTGCACCCGTCCTACACCTGGCCGACCCCGGTAAAGACCGTGAGGCTCTCAGGCACGGAGCTCGGCCACCCCCTGATCCAGCCCGGCCACCGTGTGACCAACAGCGTCACCCTCACGGGCCTCGGCACGATCCATCTGGTGACCGGCTCGAACATGTCCGGCAAGAGCACCTTTCTTCGAACCATCGGCATCAACCTCTGCCTCGCCCAGGCCGGCGCACCGGTGTGCGCCGCGCACTTCGAGTGGACCTGGAGCCGCCTCGTCTGCTGCATTCGCGTGGACGACTCCCTGGACGCGGGGCTCTCGTTCTTCTATGCCGAGGTGAAGCGTCTGAAAACAATTCTGACGGCGACCGAAGAGAAAGCGGCCCCGCCGGCGCTGTTCCTGATCGACGAGATTTTCAAGGGCACGAACAACCGGGAACGGCTCATCGGGAGCCGGGCGTACATCGAAGGGTTGGCAAGAGGCAACGGGTACGGGCTGGTAACCACCCACGACCTGGAACTCACCGACCTGGAACAATCGATTCCCGGGCTCACGAACAGCCACTTTCAGGAAACCGTCTCCGCCGGGACGCTCGAATTCGATTACACCCTCCGCCCGGGCCCCTGCCCGACGACGAACGCCCTGCGGATTATGGAGTTGGAGGGGTTGCCGACCCGCCCTCCGTTGAATCCCTGATCACGGGACCGCCCCCCGGATCATTGCCGCCCGCGCGACTCACCGCATTGTCACAAGCCACGTTTTCTTTGACCTTCTCCTGGACCTCCTCCATAGTTATGCGGACATCTGCCACTTACCCAGACGCTGTCACATGATCAAGACACTCCTGTCCCACCCCCTCCGCGGCCTGCTCGTCGCACAGTTTTTCGGCGCCTTCAACGACAATGCCTGGAAGCTGATGGTCGCGCTGCTCGGCATCCGCCAGGTGACGGCCGGTATGACGCCGGGGCCCGAGTTGGAAGCCGCCTCACAAGCACAGACCACCCTGACCTTCGTCATCTTCACCCTCCCGCTGGTGCTGATCTCGCTGGTGGCCGGCGTGCTGGCCGACCGCGTCAGCAAACGGACCGTCATTGTCGCCATGAAAGCCGTGGAAGTCGGACTGATGGCCGCCGGCACGCTGGCGCTCTTCATCAATCCGTCCGGCGGCTGGCTTCCCCTCATCGTCCTCGGCTGTCTGGGGGTGCACAGCGCGCTGTTCGGGCCGGCGAAATACGGGATTCTCCCGGAGATCCTTCCGCACGACCGCTTGTCTCAGGGCAACGGCGTTCTCGAACTCAGCACCTTTCTCGCGATTCTCGGCGGCACCGCCATAGGCGGCCTGCTCCTTGACGGGGTGGGAACGACCACATGGCTGGCGCCCCTTGTCCTGACAATCCTGTCACTCATCGGCTTCGGCGCCTCGCTGACCGTCCCGTCTGTGCCGGTCGCACGAACGGAAGGCGGCCTGGGCTCGACCGTCGCGGGGGCCGTTCAGGCGGTACGGACCAATCGCACACTGTTCCTCGCCGTGCTTGGCTCCGCGTTCTTTTGGACCGTCGCCAGCCTGGTCTCGCAGGATATTCTGGTCTTTACAAAAACGGTGCTGCACCTCTCGGACGGGCTCTCCGGCCTCCCCCTGGCGTTCTTGTCAATCGGCATCGGCGCGGGCGCCGTGATCGCAGGCAAACTGTCCGGCGACCGGGTCGAATACGGGCTGATCCCGCTGGGCGCCTTCGGAATCTGTTGCTTCCTCCTGCTGCCGGGGCTGCTGAGCCCCGGACTCGCCGGCACGCTCATCTTGATGACGGGCCTCGGCCTGTCCTGCGGGCTGTTCGTCGTCCCGCTCAATTCACTCATCCAGTGGCACGCCCCGGCCGACCGGCGCGGCAGCGTTATTGCCCTCTCCAACACTTGTACGTATAGTGGAGTCCTCATGGGATCGCTCAGCGGCGGCGTCTTTGCTTCTCTCGGCCTCTCGACCACCGGCATTCTCCTCGCGGCGGCTCTGGCCACCTTTCTTGGAACGCTCTGGGCGCTGTGGCTGGTCCCGAGCGCCTTCGTTCGTCTCGTCCTGATCCTGCTGACCAAGACCCTCTATCGCCTCAAGATCCTCGGGCAGGCGAATGTGCCCCAGACCGGCGGCGCGCTGCTCGTGCCGAACCACATGTCCCTCGTGGACGGCTTTCTGCTGATCGCCAGCCTCGACCGGCCGATCCGCTTCGTCGTGGACGCCGCGTATGCCTCGCATCCCCTGCTGAAGTGGCTGATGGACATCATGCAGGTCATCCCCATCTCCTCGTCCGGAGGGCCGCGCGTGATCCTGCGCGCGTTGCGCAGCGCCGGCCAGGCCCTCGACGACGGCGAGATCGTCTGCATTTTCCCGGAAGGGCAGATTACCAGGACCGGCACGCTCCTCCCCTTTCGGCGCGGGTTCGAACGCATCGTCAAAGGCCGGACCGTGCCGATCATTCCGGTGCATCTGGACCGGATCTGGGGCAGCCTGTTCAGCTTCGTGAAAGGGCGCTTCATCTGGAAGCTCCCGGAGCAGATTCCCTATCCGGTCACCGTGTCGTTCGGCGCGCCGCAACCGGCCGAGACCCCGGCGCATGAACTCCGCCGGCTGGTGCGCGAGCTGGGCGAAGCCGCCTGGCGGGTGCGCAAAGCCTACCAGCAGCCGATTCACCGGCCGGTCATCTCGGCCTGGCGCCGTCATCCGCTCACCTTCGCCATGGCCGACGCCACTCGCCCCAGCATCACCGGATTCACAGCATTGGTGGGAACCATCACGCTCGCGCGCGTCATGAAATCCCACTGGGAAGGCCAGCGCCATGTGGGTCTCCTGCTGCCCCCGAGTGTCCCCGGCGCCCTGCTCAACGTCGCCGCCGCCCTCGCCGGCAAAACGAGCGTGAACCTGAACTACACCGTCGGCCGTACCGGCCTTGAGTCCGCGGTCACCCAGGCCGGGCTGAAGACCGTGCTGACCAGCCGGCTCTTTATTGAAAAGGCCAAGCTCGACATCCCCGGCGGCGTCGCCGTGCTCTATTTGGAGGACATCGCCAACACGATTTCAGGCGGGGCCAAAGCGACGGCTTTGCTGCTGGGCCTCTTCGCACCGATGGGATTGCTGGAGCGGGCCTGCGGCCGCACGGCGCCGATCAGCCTGGACGACCTCGCCACCATCATTTTCAGCAGCGGCAGCACGGGCGAACCGAAGGGCGTCATGCTCTCCCACTTCGCCATCAATTCGAACGTCGAAGGCGCAGGGCAGGTCATTCACATCACCAAGGCCGACCGCGCGCTGGGCATCCTGCCCTTCTTCCACTCCTTCGGCTACATGCTGCTCTGGTTCTATGCGCGCCATAACACCGGCATCGTCTTCCATCCATCCCCGCTGGATGTCGGGGCCATCGGCGACCTCTGCAGCAAATACCGCATCTCCCTGTTGGTCGTGACGCCGACGTTTCTTCAGTTGTATCTGCGCCGCTGCACGCCGGAACAATTCAGCTATTTGCGCGTCGTCCTCACCGGCGCGGAGAAGCTCCCGCTCCGCCTGGTGCAGGCCTTCCAGGATAAGTTCGGCATCACGCCGGTCGAAGGCTACGGGGTGACGGAATGCGCGCCGGTCATCTCGTCCAATTGCCCGGACTTCCGCGCCTCCGGTTTCTACCAGGTCGCTTCGCGACGCGGCACCGTGGGCCAGCCGTTCCCCGGCGTGTCCGTGCGCATCGTCGATCCGGACACCTGGGCCATTCTCCCGCCGGGCCGGCCCGGCATGTTGCTGGTGAAGGGCCCCAATGTCATGAGCGGCTATCTGGGACGGGAAGACCTCACAGCCAAAGCCGTGAAGGACGGCTGGTACATCACCGGGGACATCGCCACGCTGGACGAAGACGGCTTTCTCACGATCACCGACCGGCTCTCCCGCTTTTCCAAAATCGGCGGCGAAATGGTCCCCCACGGCAAAGTCGAGGACGCATTGCAGCAGGCAGCCGGCGCCGAGATGCAGGTCTTCGCCGTCACCGGCCTGCCGGATGAGAAAAAAGGCGAACGGCTGGCCGTGCTCTACACCATCGACGAAGCCGCCATCCCGACGCTGCTCGACAAGCTGGCCGCCAGCGGGTTGCCCAATCTCTTCCTCCCGGCAAAAAATCAGTTTGTGAAAGTCGAGGCCCTCCCGATTCTCGGCACGGGGAAATTGGATCTGCGCGGGGTGAAACAGATCGCGATGGAGCGGCTGCAGGGACGCGACACGTGACTCATCTCCCGTGGAGCGTTTCTCGCGAGATACGAACGACGAGGCGCGAGATACGAGGATAAAACAAGTGGCACCTACGGACAAATCGCTGATCGATTGCCACGTTCATCTGGCCGCGCTGCCGGAGGGAGACAACGGCTGCCATATCTCGCCCAGGATGCTGAAGAGCCCGCTGTTTCGCTTTCTGTTTTGGAAACATGGGCTCTCAGTGGACCGGCCACGCGAGGCCAACGAGAAATATCTCGAAGACCTGCTCGTCGAATTGCGGGCCTCCCGTCACGTGCAGAAGGCGGTGCTGCTCGGGATGGACGGGCATTACGATTCCAGCGGCGCGCTCAGCCTGGAACATACCGACCTCCTCGTCAGCAACGACTATGTGCTCAAGGCCGCCCGGGCCCATCCAAACGAATTACTGGCCGGCGTCTCCGTCAACCCCCAGCGGCGGGACGCGCTCGATGAGGTCCACCGCTGCGCAGACGCCGGTGCCACGCTGGTCAAGGTGCTGCCGAACGCGCAGCAGTTCGACCCGGCTGATCCGAAGTACAAGCCGTTCTATCGGGCGCTCGCCGAGCGGAAGCTCCCGTTTCTGAGCCACGTGGGCTATGAGTTCAGCTTGATCGGCAAAGACCAATCGGTCGGCGAGCCCGACCGGCTGAGAGTCGCGCTGGACGAAGGCGCCACCGTGATCGCCGCCCATGCCTGCAGCTACGGCCTGATCCTGTTCGAGAAGTTCCTGCCGACGCTACGCGACCTTGTGCAACGCTATCCGCATTTCTACGCGGACATTTCCGCCCTCACGCTGCCCAACCGGTTCCGGATGCTCTTCCATTTGCGCAAGTATCCGGACGTGCAGGAGCGCCTGCTCTTCGGCACCGACTATCCCCTCTCCGTCTTTCATATCGCCGCCTGGGGACGCGTCGCGCTCGGCACCTTGCGCAAGATGATCCGCACGAAGAACCGCTTCGACCGGCAGGTCGCGGTCTGCACCGGTTTGAATCTGGGCTTCCGCTCGTTGGCCGGACTCCTGCCTCGTTCTCCATCGACTTCACGCTAATGGATCGCAACCACGTCTTCATAACGCTCCGCGAAAGGATTCTGGGCTTCGCGACCTCACGTGTATCGAGAGAACAGGCCGAGGACCTGACTCAAGAGGTGCTGGTAGTCCTCCACGAGAAATACCCTCACGTCACAGCCCTGACCGAACTTGTTCCCTTGGCCTTTCAAGTCCTGCGGTTCAAGATGCTGGACGCCCGCCGGAAGTCCTTCCGGCGGGGAGAGTATAATCAGCAACCGATCGAGGATAGACCGATCGCCGATCCGGCCGACGATCCGGCCACGCAACTGGATCAGAAGCAGCGCGTCGACCGGCTGCTCGCCGCCCTGAACCAACTCGGCGAACGCTGCCGGGAACTCTTCAAATGGAAGCTGGAGGGCAAGACCTTCCCCGAGATTCAGAAGATGATGGGCCAGCATTCGATCAATACGATCTATACGTGGGATCTCCGCTGCAGAAAACAGCTCTTATCCGTCATGGGCGGGTCATGGGAGTGAGGGGAAGCGCTGAGTCCTGAGCGCCGGGTGCTGACCATTTCGCGAGATACACGATGGCTAAACCACAACTCGAACATCTCCTCGGCGGTTTCGCGGCGGACCAGCTGACACCCGACGAAAAGCAACGGCTCTACAGCGCCGCGCTGCACGATCAGGAACTCTTCAACGCGCTGGCCGACGAGCAGGCGCTGAAGGAATTGCTGGCCGATCCCGCTGCGCGACGCAGACTGTTGCAGGCACTGAACCAGACGAGCCCGTCAGGTGCGGGAGGCTCGCTCTCCTGGACAGGTTGGTTCCGCCGTCCTCCCAATCTGGCGCTGGCCGGCGGACTCGTCACGGCGGTCTTCGCCATTGTGCTCGGCACGAAGATGTATCAAGACAGCCTCAAACAGGCTGCTCAGTCCATTGCACACGAGGAGTCCGCACCTGCGGCACCACCGGCTCCGGCACCCTCAGGCTCGCAGCCGGTAGAACCCGCGGTGACTCCGGCAAAGAAAGATGGCCCGAGCGACAAGTTGGCGAAGCCAGCACCTCCCGCCCCGCCTCTCTCCAAAGAGTCACGAGCCTCTGACGCCGGCCGTCAAAACCTGACCACACCCAACGAGCAAGACCGAGCCCCCAGCCAAGCCGAAGCCCCAATGACTATGCGCGGGAAGGCAGCAGAGGAGGTGGCCCCCGTCACCGGTCAGCAGATCGCGCAAGCCCCTCACGCACCTGCGGCTTCGATGCCTGTTCCGATGCAAGCCCCGGCCAAGGCCCCGGTCGCCGGAGCTGCCGCCCCAACAATCAGCGCACGTGCGCTGTTTTATGGCGGACTGGCGGCTCGCGTGGCCGCAGAAGCCCTGCCCCCAGAACGAGAACAGGCCGCAAAGACCATGGATGAATCGCCCCCCCAAGCCAACCGGCTCGAGCGGAAGCGGGAAGGGATGTCACCCTTGGGCAACGTCGCCGGTGCGTCGGCAACAACTACCCCCCTGGGCTTGCGCTGTAGTTTCGTCGTGCGCGGGAGCGACGGGCAGGACCGGGAAGCGGATGCGGCAACAGCGGCGGGTACGGAGCCGGTGCGCCTGACCGTGCAAACCAATCAGAATGCCTATCTGCAAGTCTGGATGATGAGCGGCCCCTCAACAACACAACTGCTGTTCCCCGCCAAAGGAAGCGGTCAGATCTCAGCCAGAGTAGCCGCCGGACAGCGCCAATCCATTCCGTTGCCGGCAGAGCACAACGCCGCCGCTCTCATTGTTCGGGTGTCTCTCGTTCCCTTCGGGCCTGTCAGCCGACAGGAAGCCGCGCTGCTCGACCGACCGGGTGCCGGACAACTCCGGGAAGTGGTCGCCACGCCAAGTCCAACCGGACAAGCGGAGCATGCGACATATGTTGTGACAGCCGACCCGTCAACTCCAATACAGGCGGTTCTCGAACTCGCTCCACGCCGCTGATACCGCACGAGACGATTCCTCCAAGAGTGCTGACAAGGCGAGCAGCCACGCCATTGCCTCCCGAGGGAGAAAATGCGTTATAATCAACCTCGCGTTATCGGATGATGCTCGACCGGGGCATCACAGCCGGTGCGTGATAGCAGGTACCAACTATTCATGTCTTGAGAGGACTTACCATGCGCGCTGTACTGATCGCTCTCATCGCACTCTTTTACGGAATCAGTCCCTCCGCCTGGGCCTATGAAGAAATCGCGGTGTCTGAGGGAGGCACCCTCACGGGTACCGTGAAGCTGGAGGGGACCGTCCCCAAGCCGAAGGGCTACAATCTGACCACGTTGCCCGACCCCTTCTATTGCGGCCGCATCTCCGATGGGCAAGGCTGGCGTATCCTGCAGCCGTTCAACGTCGGACCGGCCGGCGAGTTTCGCGAAGTCGTGGTCTATCTCGAGGGGATCGAGAAGGGCAAACCGTTCGACGTGGGGGGCGTGCCCCAGATCGAAGCCA
>NZ_JBMWAN010000001.1:0-969848 GCF_049546785.1 Nitrospira sp. NS4
GCGCCCCCGTTGCGCTATTGATCGTGTACGCCGAAACGTCGTTGGAGCTTTGGTTCGCCACATAGGCCCACCGCCCGGTGGGGTCCACCGTGACCGAACTCGGCGCCGTCCCCGCCGCCACCGGACTACCCACCGCCGTCAACACCCCCGTCGTACTATTGATCGTGTACGCCAAAACGTCGTTGGAGCTTTGGTTTGCCACATAGGCCCACCGCCCGGTGGGGTCCACCGTGACCGAACTCGGCGCCGTCCCCGCCGCCACCGGACTGCCCACCGCCGTCAACGCCCCATTGATCGGATTAATGCTAAAGACCGACACATTGTTGGAGAGCTCATTCGCCACATAGGCAAACCGTCCGCTCGGGTCCACCGTGACACTCCGCGGCGTTGTCCCCGCCGCCACCGGACTACCCATTGCCGTCAGCGCTCCCGTCGCACTATTGATCGTGTACGCCGACACGGCATTGCCAGCGGTCACAAAGACAAACCGTCCGCTTGGGTCCACCGTGACACTCCGCGGCGTCGTCCCCGCCGCCACCTGACTGCCCACAGCCGTCAGCGCTCCCGTCGTGCCGTCGATCGTGTATGCCGACACGCTGTCGTCGCCGGCATTCGCCACATAGGCAAACCGCCCCTTCAGATCCACCGTCACACTCAGGGGAATCGTCCCCGCTGCAAACGGACTGCCCGCCACGGCGGACAGCGCCCCCGTCGTGCCGTTGATCGTATACGCTGAGATGTTGTTGGTGTTCTGATTCGCCACATAGGCAAACGTTGATGTGAACTGCACCGGTGCCGTACCGTGCACGATCGCAAGCCCGCCGGGACGACTCCGCGTCGCAACCGTTGCCAAACTCGCCAGGGGGGTGAGTGCCCCCGTGTCCCGATTGATCGAGTATGCCGACAGGGTGTTGGCGCCATGGTTCACCACATACGCAAACGCCCCACCGCGGTCCACGCTGACAAAGAGGGGGTTCGTGCCCGTCGCCACCGTGCTGCTCGCGACCTCCCTCAAAATCCCGGTGGGACTGGCGATCGGAAACACCGACACAGTATTGTCGCCATAGTTCACCACATACGCGAAGTGCCCGCTCGGATGCACCGTCACCCCCCGCGGATCACTCCCCGCCGACACAGTTCCAGTTCCGATGGCCGTGAGCGCCCCCGTGGTTCCATTGATCGCAAACATCGACACGTTGTTGGAACCGCTGTTCGCCGCATAGGCGAACTGGCCCTTCGAGTCCATCGCAATAACGGTAGGATTTGTCCCGCTCGCAAACGGACTCCCGTTCACCGCCGTCAGCGCTCCCGTCGTACCATTAATCGTGTAGGCCGAGACCCCATTGCCAGTCGTCACATAGGCGAACCGCCCTCTCGGCTCCACCGTGATGAACGTTGGGCTTGCCCCGGTCGCAAACGGACTCCCGTTCACCACCGCCAGCGCTCCCGTGGTGCTATCAATCGTGTAGGCAGAGACCCCGTTGCCAGCGGTCACATACACGAACCGCCCCCCCGGACCCACGGTCACGGAGGTGGTGAGAGCGCCAGCCCCCACTGGACTGCCCACCGCCGTCAGCGCTCCCGTCGTGCTATCAATTGTGTAGGCCGAGACGCCGTTGCCGGCCGTTACATAGGCAAACCGCCCCCTCGGATCTACCGTCACGAAGGTGGGGGACGTGGGCCCCAGGCTGTACCCCATCGAGCGCAATTGCCCGCTGGAAGCCTCGACGGCATAAATCGAAATCGTGTTGTCGCCTTCGTTCAGGGCATACGCAAACCGCGGCTCCGTGCCGATCTCCGACTCCGCAGTAGGGCTGCCGGGGCCTCCGCCTGCCCCACTGGTCCCGTCCGTTGCACCGGGCACACAAGCTGCCAGTGAAAGACACAGGATGCCCACCGCCGCGAGCATCAGGCATGACACGACGCCGTACCAGACCAGCCGATGCATAGTACGGTCATGATACCTTAGGAACAAACACTCCCTGGCCTCCATGGAGCCCTCCTTCAGCAGGTCCCTCTGCACTACGCAGCGAATAAGCCGGTGACATTGAGCAACCCTCTGTCCCGGCATATCGCAATCTCACAGCGCGGATGCGTTGGAAGCAGGAAGTGATGGTGCAAACCCCTCCTGCAACGATTCCCTTCAACCGGCTCAGTTGTCTTATCGCGGCAATTTGACGGCGACCGACCCCAAACGAGATCATCGATCATCTCGATAATTCCCGGTTGTGACGGATGGGTAAGCTTGAATGGCTCATTCTTGTTCGGAAGGCGCTCGCACGGGGGTCTTCCGTCAGACAGTCAGGACAGCAGCTGTAGGCGAAGACGGTGTCCAGCGGCCTCAGCCCGCGCGAAACCATGTGGCTCGTCATCTCCTGCCACAGTCCCTCGCCAACCCCGGTCCCTTCATCCTGACGGACCTTCTCGCAGAAGCAGCAAATCGGCAGTATCTCTTTCATCTACACCTCCATCCTGCAGTTCATTGGTGAATTTCCCCGTGTCCTCCTTAAGTATCCGCGAAGGGTCATGCATTCGGACAGGAAGGATTGATGCCCCGCGCGTGATAGTTCCGGCTTACGGCGAAATCTCCGCGCATGAGCGGTGTACCCACGCACTTTCAGCCACTTCAGAGCGAGTTCTATCCGACCGGCCTGAGCCGTGCTATCGGTAAAGCGTCGATTCTGCTGTCGTGGTTTGTACGACAAGAAGAACAGCGGAAATTCAGGGTCAGGATGATGGGCAGCACTTTAGGAGAAGAATAATGTGTGAAGAGCCATTGCGCACCGCGTGGCGGTCGGTTCGACTGAGTTCACCGCAGGCTGGCTTGCCGAGGAATTCCTCGCCGTCCCCCTGGCCTGAGCCCGGTCGAAGGGCTCTTCCCCCCTTCGCCTCACACCCCGCTCCCCTGCTCCGAGCTTAGTCGAGGGACCATCGTCTCCGGAGTAATGAATCCGCCTCCGCTCTTGCAGTACACTCGCGGCAACTCGCTTGATGAGACTGCCGCCAGAGATCTGAGCAACGAGGGACAATGCCATGGTGAAGGGGTTGATAAATGGGCTCGTGGTGCTGGGGCTGCTGGCTGGTGCGGGATGCCTCGCCGGTCATCCTCGATTCGATCCCCTTGCCTTGGAGCAATCGCGGCTCATCGATCTCACTCATGCATTCGGAGCAGACACGATTGTGTGGCCGACTGAACATGACTTCCGGCTCGTCGTCCAGCAGGAGGGGGAGACGCCTACCGGCTACTACTACGCGTCAAACCGCCTGGAGATGCCCGAACACGGCGGGACCCATATCGATGCCCCCGTTCATTTTGCCAGAGGCGGGCAGAAGCTGGATGAGATTCCGGTCGAACGCCTGCTGGGAGCCGGCGTCCGCATTGACGTCTCGGCTCAATGCGCCCGCGATCGGGATTACCGCGTCACGATCCGGGATTTTGAAGGATGGGAGGCGGCGCATGGACGCATTCCGAACGGGACGATCGTGTTGCTCGACACGGGGTTCGCCCGGTTCTGGCCGTCGCGGCAGGACTATCTGGGCACGGAGCTGAACGGGCCGGAGGGTGTGCGTGCGCTCCATTTCCCCGGTGTACATCCCGAGGCAGCCGCGTGGCTGGTTCGGGAACGACAGATCAAGGCCATCGGGATCGATACCGCGTCAATCGACTATGGTCAATCCACCGGCTTTGAGACGCATGTCGCGCTGCTCTCCCGAAATGTTCCGGTGTTCGAAAATCTCGGGGACCTCCGCGATCTTCCGGCTCTGGGATTCGAGGTGATCGCCCTGCCGATGAAGATTGCCGGCGGAACCGGCGGCCCGCTCCGGATCATCGCGGTGCTCCCTCCTGCGCAGTAAACATCATGCCTTGCAAACCAACATTTCGCGGCGGGAGCCTTGTTTCGCAAAAATGGTGAAGTGGCCATAGACGCAATTTGTTATGTTAATGGCTGCAGGCTAGCGAAGCCATCCGATTAAGGAGAGGCAGATTGGAT
Source organism: Nitrospira sp. NS4 (assembly GCF_049546785.1). NCBI lineage: Bacteria > Pseudomonadati > Nitrospirota > Nitrospiria > Nitrospirales > Nitrospiraceae > Nitrospira > Nitrospira sp. NS4. Next base: position 3,993 of record NZ_JBMWAN010000001.1, read on the forward strand.
ATTGTTTCCCACGGGCTCTGGGGCGCGATTGCCTTCGGTCGCAAGAGTCGATCGAGTTTTTGGCTGGCGTTCGTGATCGGCCTAGCTCCGGATCTCCTCTCGTTCGGGGTTCTGTGGATGGCAGTCCTGCTCGGTCTTGCAGAGGAACCGGATTTCAGTTTCGGACCACCCCCGGAATCTTCGATCCCTCACTATGTGCACCATTTGTACAATTTCACCCATAGCTTCATCGTGTTCCTCGCCATGTTTCTCCTGATGTGGTTTCTCCTGAAACGAGCGGTGTGGGAACTTTCCGCCTGGGGTCTGCATGTGCTGGTTGACGTCCCCACTCATTCGTATGCCTTCTTCCCGACGCCCGTCCTGTGGCCCCTCTTCGATTGGAAGTTCAACGGCTGGCAATGGACAACACCGCACATTCTCATTCCCAACTTTGTGCTGCTGTCGGTTCTCTATGCTTGGTACTTATCGCAACCCTGTAGATCGAAACAGTAGGCAGAACAAATCCGGGAACCATTTCCCGGCATGTAGCGGGGACCTCGCTCATTTGGTCACTCCGGTTCATCTGGCGTAAGGGGATTGTGTGGCTTGATGAACGGATTGGGTGCTCAGCCGCGCTTGCGCTGCCGCAGCCTTTCCACAATCCAAAAGCCCAGATAGACAGGCGGCATCATCAGACCGTTATAGAACAGCTTCAACAAAGAGGTTCCGACACCCGGCTCTCTTCGTCCCTCATCCGCGTTCCACATGGCGATGAACGGGGCATTGAATCTGCGAAAACGTTTGCCCCATGCCTGAATTTCATCGGCTGACCGCCCGCTCTCGCGGATGAGTGTTTTTGCCACCGCCTCGTCATTCTCCAATCCGCGGAGGAGGTCAAGAACATGACCATCGTTCGTGCGCAGGAACTTCAGGAGCTTGCCATCGGCATAATCGAAGTCACCAAAGAGGTAACTATTCATCAGGTTCCGGCCTTGGCGCTTGCTTTCCAGGGCTTGCCGTCCTTTGTCCAACATGCGAGGCAACCAGATGCATCCCATCAGTTCCGCATTCCACGAACGCGGCATCCAGTTCTCTGTCCCCATAGGATCGCACTCTCCTGAAAGCCAACTGATAGGACCTTGTTGCGATTTGGCGCTCCGTGGTTCAGCCTTGCCACGCCTTCAGCGCGGGTCAGGACGATTGTAGAAACGCCCGGGGGGAAAGAAAAGGGATCGCGAGGGCCAAGCCAACATACGAGGTCAAATGAGCCAGCCTCGTTTTTTGCTTGAATACCAGGCCGGAGCCTATTATCGAGGGCTTGGAGTTTGCCACCAGAGTAGCCGATAGGGGCGGTTCACATGATAACGACAGGGGTTCGCGCTACCGCACTCGTAGCTTTGGGCGCTGCCATTGCCGGGCTGGGGGCGGTAACGTACTCCTATCAGGGAGCTATTCAACAAGCTCGCGACCGCGTAGCGGGCGGGAGCCGGATCGCCCACACATCCTGCGGTCCGATTGAGTACGCGGTTGCCGGCGACGGTCCACCAGTGCTGGTGGTCCATGGCGCCGGCGGAGGATTCGATCAGGGTATGGATCTCGGCGCGCCCCTGGTCGAGCGGGGCTTTCGCGTGATCGCAATGTCCCGCTTCGGGTATCTCCGAACGCCACTGCCTCACGATGCCTCACCGGCCGCGCAGGCCGAGGCGCATGCCTGTCTGTTGGGTACACTCGGGGTCGACCACGTCGCGATCGTCGGAGCGTCGGCTGGCGCGCCATCCTCGTTGCAGTTTGCCCTGCGGCATCCAGGACGCATTACCGCACTCGTGTTGCTTGTCCCGGCGGCCTACGTGCCTCGTCCAGAGGGTGCGCCGGCGGTACACACCCCATCAGGTACGCAGTTTTTGCTCGACACAGCGCTGCGATCCGATTTTCTCCTTTGGGCTGTGAGTACGTTCGCCCGTGAGACAGCCATCCGCACGATTCTGGCGACGCCGCCGGACGCGGTACTCAATGCCTCCGCCGACGAACAGGCCCGCGTCCAGAAGATGCTAGACCACCTCCTGCCGATCTCTCAGCGACGGCTCGGATTGCTGAATGAGGCCGCCGTGATTCCAGGAATCCCGCGCTATGAACTCGAACGGATCCGTGTTCCAACCCTGACCATCAGCTGTGCCGACGACTTATTTGGAACCTACGACGTCGCCCGGTACACCGCCGAGCATGTTCCGGGCGCCGGCTTTGTCGGCTATCCCACCGGGGGCCATCTGTTGGTCGGGCACCAGCACGAGGCGGTGGACGAGATCGTGCGGTTCTTGAAGAAGTAGACGACTACCAGGGCAGATTCAACCGGCTGAGGAAGAGATCAGGTCTGCTCCGCTCCCCTCACCCATTTACCCCAGATCCTCCGGTGTGATCGATACACCGTCGAATTTGCAGGACAGGAAAAGGGGATAGCGGTGACGATACGACCTGCGGCGCCAGTTCCGGCGTGGATTTCAGTGACCGGTTCGCCATCAGGGTCAAACATACGCTGTTCGAACGTTCGGATGCGTATGTAGACTCCTCCTCGGCCAACCTGCAATGGGACTCCTAGACGCCACCCGCGTCTGACAAGTCCTCCGCCCAGGGGCCGCGCCAGCGGGGACCTCTTTCCGTCCGCTCACTGGCAGGCCGTCAGCGAGTCGATCCAGGCGGCTATCACCTGCTCGCCGGCCGCGTCTCGGACAGTGCTCGCGATCGGCGGCATCTGGTACGCGTCGCCGCGGCGCGCCATGCGTGCAAGGAGCACCGAGCGGGCGGAAGCTCCCGGCGCGATGATCCGCGCATCCACGATGCCGAGGTCTCCGGCCGTCGGCGCGACGTTGCAGGCGCCGGTCTGCGCCAGCGGCGTGCTATAGCGCAAATCTATGGCGACCGGCGTGCCACCTTGCGGCCGGTGGCAGTTCGCGCAGTTGGTGTGCAGGTAGCTGCGGGCGCGTTCGGTCTGACTCCGGCTCGTGTCCGCGGGGTCGGCATAGGCCGGCGGATTCGCCCCGACCGGCGGTGACAGGACGTTCACGGCGTTCAGCGTCGTGATCTGGTTCGCCGTGCGGCCCGTCTGCGGGTACAGGTGCTCACCGTTCTGCTGCGCGGTTTCGAGGCCGAGGCTGAAGCCCGCGGCCTGCGTGTGGCACTGCATGCACTGCGCTTCGCTCGGAAAAGTCCAGGTCTGGTTGCCGATGTTGACCACTCCGCCGCCCGTCACGCGCGTGGCATCGGTTTGGGCCTGGTTCCATTGGTACGTGTATCCCACCCAGACGCCGTCGGGGTGGCGCATGAAGAGGCGCGTCTCGATGAGCTGGTTGCCGGTCCGGAAATGCTTGACCAGCACAGTGCCGTTCGGCAGGTTCCAGTCGCCGTTCGCCTGCACTGCAATGTTCCGTCCGTTCGGCAGGCCGATCCAGCGGTCTTTGCTCACGCCGTCTGACCAGAAGGCGGCGTTCGGGCGGTAGGGGATGAGCGACAGCAGCGGCGGCGCGCCGGGGGATGAGGTATTGAGGCAGCCGGTGGCCGAGAGTTGCTGCGGCACATTGTCGTTGCCGCCACCACCGCCGCCCGCCGTGAAAACCAGCCGGTAGATGCGCCCACCGACATAATCCAGGACATAGAGCTCGCCAGCGTTCGACTCCCCGAAGGCCGAGATCGCAAGCGGTCCCGGCGCGCCCGGTGGCACCGTGCCCGGCTGGACGTGCTGCGTCATCGTGTACGTACCGCCGGCACCCGGTGTCAGCGACGCGATCATGCCGCTGCCAAAGTCAGCGAAGATATAGCGACCAAACAGTTCCGTGGTCTGTGAGCCTCGGTAGACGTAGCCGCCCGTAATCGCTTCGCCCAAAGTATGGCTGTATTCGGCCACGGGATCGATCAGCCCCGCGGTCTGGCAGCCGGTTGCCGGCTCGTAGCAGTGCGCGCCCTCGCGGTGGTCCCAGCCATAGTTGCCGCCGCGCGTGAGGATGTCGATTTCTTCCCACGCTCCCTGGCCTACATCGGCGACCCATTGCGTCCCGGTCTGGCGGTCGAAGCTCCAGCGCCAGGGGTTGCGCAGGCCGAGCGCGTAGATCTCCGGGCAGTTCTGGGTGCCGGTGCCGTCGGCGTTACAGCGCGGATTCCCGGCGAAGGGATTATCGGCGGGAATCCCGTAGGGCTGTCCGCCGGGCTGCGAATTAACGTCGATGCGCAGCATCTTGCCGAGCAGCCGCATCGGGTTCTCCGCGTTTTCCTGCGGATCGCCACCGCCGCCGCCGTCGCCTAGCCCGAGGTAAAGGAACCCGTCCGAGCCGAAATTGAGCTGGCCGCCGTTGTGGTTGTCGGCCGGTTTGTTGACCGTGAACAGGGCTCGCTCGGAATTCGGCGCCAGCGTGAGCCCCCCGTCGGAACTCGTGAATTCGGAAGTGACCGAGCGCAAGGGGGTGGAACGGTCGATGTAGTTGACGTAGGTGCGCCTGTTACCGGCAAAATTCGGGTGGAACGCGAGGCCCAGCAGACCCGCCTCGGACTGGCCAAGCTGCAGCACCAGATCCCGGATGTCGAGGAACACTTGCATCTCCGCCATGGTCACGGTGGGGCGGTTGGGGAACACGCGGATGATGCCGTCCTGTTCGAGCACGAACCAGCGACTGTTGTCCCCCGGCGCCTGCAGCATCGCCACCGGCCTGGTGAAGCTCAAGTTGGGAAAGACCCGCTCCACCGACACCGTCGATGTGCCGGTCGAGCGTGCCGGCGCCACGCAGGCCGTGTTACTGGGACGCTGATCCAGCCCCGAGCCGGCTAACGAAACCGGTGGAGGGGGACTGTCGCCGCCTCCCCCGCCGCTACAGGCGAGCAGAAAAGCCAGAAGGACTGCAGGTCCGAGTGTACCGGTCGCAAGTCGCAAATCCATAGCTACCGCTCCCTGTGTGAGAATTCCGATTAATGTACGTTATTACAACAGGTCGCGCTATAACCCCATAGCAGGGTGGTGCGGCTCCTCCGTCGCCACCGCCTCACACCGCCCCGATATACTCTCTCTTCATACGGTTAGTGATTTCTCTTCCGGTGTATCGCAGCCTCTTAGCGCGGCTGCTTTGGTAGCAGGAAGTCACTTGTCCGTATCCCTGTCCGTGTTCTGCCTGTTCTATCCAGCGCTTTGCCGGCGACCGCTCGAAGACGAGATCATCAATCATCTCGATAATTCCCGGTTGTCGCAGATGGATGAGCCTGACTGGCTCCCTCTTGCCCGAAAGGCGCTCGCTTGGGGGTCATCCGTCAGGCAATCAGGACAGCAGCCGTAAGCAAAGATGGTGGTTTGCGTCCTCAGCCCGCGCAACACCATGTCGGGCTTCATCTCCTGCCACAACCCCTCGCCGGCCCCGGTTCCTTCGTCGTCACGGGCTTTCTCGCAGATGCAGCAAATGGGCAATATCGGTTTCACCCATGCCTCCATCCGGCGGTTGAATCTCCCCGTCTCCCCACCTAGGCCTCCACGAACGGTCCTGAGTCCGGACCGGAATGATTGATGGTCTGTGCGTGATACTTCGTGCCCGTTGCAGGATCTTCACGCATGGGCAGCGTGATCACTCACCATATCATCCTCATGAGGTGCGAGTTCTGCACGACAGGGGGAAGCTGGGCTATCGAACTGGCTTGGTTCTGATGTCGTGGTTTGTGCGACAAAAAGACAGGAGCAGAGGACCGACCAGGGCGCAGGGCTCGCGTCTGGCTGGGGTGCCTGCAAAGGCAAGAGGAGGATACAAAGGAGGCCTTCTGAATTTCTCGGCCTGCGGGGGGAGCCGGCCTATCGAACCTCTTCAGTCTGTGTCGTGTGTGGTTCGCCGAACGAAAGCGCCAAGACCGACCCTTGCACCAGATAGACCGCCTCTGAATCGTCCTCCCTTCACGCAGGGATCGAGCTGGCCGACCCTCAGCTGAAACCCTTCCCTCTCGGCCCCCCGATTGACGAACTCATCAAACAGGCGTTTGATGGAAGCATGGTTCTCGGTCGGAATCGTTGGGAGCGGAAAGGAGGCACGTATGACCAATGAAGAAAAGGTGAAGGCGATCGGTCCGTGGATTAACCCGGAAGAACGGGTGACCGTGCATTTCCTCGACGAGTCGGACTTGAATGCGGAAGTGACCGGCTGCAACGCCGAGTTAGTGGACCTCTCAATCGAAACCCGCGTACCGCACTTCAAACAACGCATCTCCGTGGCCCTGCGCCGTACTGAGGTTTCGGAAGATCTCTCCCATTACACCCGGGATCCTGACCGGCCGCTGAAACACCGCCGATTGATGCTGGTCATCGCTGACAAGCGGCCGCCTATCGTCTATTGATGCGGAAGAGGGCAGGAACATCCGGATCCGCTCCATACAATGCAGCAGGAGGCGTCAGGGTTTGCACGCACCCGATTCCCGTCGCATGACGGTCTTGCGCTCTTCTCAGTCGCCCTTCTCACGATTTCTGAGGGTAGGTCCCTCTACACTCGGCCTTGCCTATCGGGGGAGTGGAATTGTCAGCAGAATCCCGCCCATCACATCTTGCGGCTTGAAATCCTTCTTCGGGCTGTCAGGGTGCGCATTGTGACACCCCACACACGACTGCGATACCGCTTTATCGGCATAGAGTGCTTGGAAGACCGGAGCTCCACCCTCCGTCGTCACGGCTGTGTACGGTTGATCAGAATTCACGAGGATCTCCGTCAAGCCGGCTCGCTCGAAATCGGTGGATGGCCTATTCTTTTTGTTGATCGGCCAATTGCTGATCAGCCGATACCGCAGCCCACCCCGTTCTGCAGCCATAAGCCGCCCTGTTTCGATCAAGAATTGGGCCGGTAGCGGGAGTCGGGCGGTCTCTCTCCAGTTTTCCGAGGCGAAGACGATACCCCGCATCTGCATCCGCTCCACTATGTCCGTGGTGTAAAACGTTCGGTCTGCCTGGATCACACTATGCACATAACCGGCGACCGTTTCGGCTGGTATACACGTGGACGGCGCTGCCGCCCTACCTGCGGCCGCGAGAACCCACTGGCCGAACAGGGACGTCGCGATTATTCCAACAGCGAGACCTATCCAAAACCCTTTACCGTTCATGATGGGTTCTCCTTTCCCCTTTCACTGGTCATTTCCGTCACTCCCCCCTCAAAACCATACGCTGAAGAACTTGATAAATCGAGAGGAGCGGTGAGGGCTTTGAACGATGAGCGCCGCCGGAAACCATTCCGCGGCGTGGAACGGGATTTCGTGTCAGACTTGTTGTAGAATCAGTCAGTAAGAAGTCGCCCTCTTCACGGAGGCTCGCATGGCACGGAGCAACCAGCCTCAGCGGGGACAGACGTATCGTGAGCGCGCGCTCAGAATACTGCCATGGATTTGCGCGCACTGTGGACGGGAATTTGACGGCAGGAAGCTGAGCCAGCTCACAGTCCATCACAAGGACCACAACCACCACAACAATCCGCCCGACGGGAGCAACTGGGAGTTGCTCTGTCTCTACTGTCATGACAATGAGCACCAGCGGTATCTGCTGGCTGACGCCTCTGGTGACGCGCCACCGAGCCGCGAGCATGATCCACCTTCGACCTTCACGCCCTTCGCCCACCTCGCGGACTTGCTCAAGCGCAAACAGGCAGCCTCATGAAACAGCGCCAGGCGCCTTCGCGGCGCGCGGCGGTGCGGCAGCCCACTCGTCATTCGTGACGCGTCATTCGCCGTTCACCTCCAAGGCCCCGGCATAATACCCAACCTCGCAATCCCAAAATCATCTACGACGGCGAGAACCTTTCGGAAGAGGACGGCAGGGGCATGAATGAACATCCGGCTCAAGCGCGCGCGCAAGCCAACTGGCTCCCAGATCTCCTAAATCTTGGCCGGACAACGAGATATACCGTTCAACCCGTTGTGCTCTTTCCCGGATGGTGGATAGAGAGTCTGGCGTCGAAACAAAAGCGAGATGTGCGGGTTCACAATGACAAGACACTTCTACACGTTCTAGACTATGAACCTGCAACCCTCCCTCCTGATGCCGTGGATGCTGCTGCCAACCGGATAGTGCAACGTAGCCAGCTTGCAGGAACCCCGCACGGAGCCGTTGCTTGATCTTCCAGCTCTTCTGAACCGGTGGAACAACACTAGGACTCTGAACTATTTAGCGACGCGTGCCTTCCCTCGCCTCCCCTTCCATCCGTATCATGTTGATCGAACACAACCTTCGCCGTTCAATACACGGGGGTGCTATGCTCAGGGCGCCTCATACCAAGTAGAATAACCCGCTTTCTTTGCCTGCGTCGCCTCTTAGGTTGCACAGCGGCCTCAGAAAGGGTCTGCACGATGATGCGTGTGCCACAAGTGGACCGCTCCCTGCGCGACATTCCCTCGGGAATCTGGGTGTTAGGGTTTGTCAGCTTGCTGATGGATATCTCGTCTGAAATGATCCATAGCCTGCTCCCCTTGTTCATGGTCACGATCCTGGGAGCCAGCACGATGGCGGTCGGCCTGGTTGAAGGCCTCGCCGAGTCGCTGGCGCTGGTCGTCAAAGTCTTTTCAGGCACGCTGAGTGACTACCTGGGCAAACGGAAGGGGCTCGCCTTGTTTGGCTATGCCTTGGGTGCCTTCACCAAGCCTCTCTTTGCCGTCGCCTCCGGCATTGACCTCGTCTTGAGCGCTCGTCTGCTGGATCGACTGGGAAAAGGAGTGCGGGGCGCACCACGAGATGCCTTGGTTGCGGATCTTGCCCCGCCGCAGCTCCGTGGTGCCGCCTTCGGCTTACGCCAGTCTCTCGATACGGTTGGAGCGTTCCTTGGCCCCTTGCTCGCGGTCGGATTGATGTGGATTTGGGCCAATGATTTTCGGGCCGTGTTTTGGGTGGCGGTCTTGCCTGGACTGATGGCCGTGGCGCTCTTGCTATTCGGTATCCATGAGCCCGAACATCGGCAGACATCCAACAACACGAATCCCATCCGGTGGGACAATCTGACCCGTTTAGGGTCAGCCTATTGGTGGGTAGTGGGGATCGGAGCCATTTTCACACTGGCCCGGTTCAGCGAAGCTTTTTTGGTTCTCCGCGCTCAGCGTGGGGGAATTCCCATCGTTCTGGTCCCCCTCGTCATGGTCGCGATGAATCTGATCTATGCCCTCTCGGCCTATCCGTTCGGCAAGCTTTCCGACCGGATGAGTCACATGAGGTTGCTCTCGCTTGGCCTTCTGGTTCTGATTGCGGCCGACATGGTCTTGGCGGTGAACGATCACTGGGGCGTGGTCGTATTGGGCGTCGGGTTGTGGGGGCTTCATATAGGCATGACGCAAGGTTTGCTCGCCACCATGGTCGCCGACACGGCACCTGCCGATCTGCGCGGAACGGCCTATGGCTTCTTCAACCTCGCTAGCGGCCTGGCGATGCTCATTGCCAGCGTGCTCGCAGGATTCCTGTGGGATCAGCTTGGCCCATCATTTACATTCTACGCAGGGGCCGTATTTTGCGGGATCGCTGTCATGGGACTCACCCTTTACCAAGTACAGAACAAGGAATGAGCATCGGACAAGAGAACAACGGTGCCGGGATCCTTCGGGCGGCGCGTGGCGGTTCAGCACCTTCCTCTCTCACCTGAATCCCTACTGCTCATAGTTCTCGACGACCTGGGGCGGGCGCACTTCCGCTTCATCCGGATCAAGACCGACGTCGCGAAGTGCACGTCGCTGGCGCAAGAGGTCCCAGCACTGATCCAGTTCGACCTGGACTTGCGCGAGCCGCTTACGGTCGGCTTTGTGGAGAAGTCCTGTCCCGTGTAATCGGTGTTCCTCTGCGACCAGGCGCTGAATGTAGTTGAGGACCGGCTGATCTTCGTTAGGATTCTCCACGGGAGCCTCCTCAGGCGAGGATGTGATGGGAGCGGTCAGGCTTTGATGCTACGCCCACCGGGAACCCCGGTCAACCGACGCTCTGGCCATCATGATGCCTCCGGCTGCGGTTGCCAGTAGAGAGCACATACGCCCGGAACCATTTACCGTCGTAGGGCCATCCGGATGTCTTTCTCACGAGGCGATCGTCAGATCCCGCTCTTCCGCTTTCTCCCCATATGCGATACGCCATCAGCTCCCAGCTTCCCCCCCCCTCGCCGCCGGAGTAATGGAATCGCCTCTGACTTTGCAGTACACTGGCCCCTTAAAGGTTTCAGCTTTCCGGGCTTCGCTTGCTCCGCTGCGCGGATCCACCCGCTGCAGGCTTAGTAAGGCTCCTAGAGGACACGATGGCAAAACCCTACTTTCCCAAGGTTGACCATGAGGACGGAGTGTCGGAGACGTACCTGAAATCATGGGATCAGTTTCACGACGTCGTCGGAACTCTTCTTAACCACCCGGAGTACATATTCCGGGGGCAGCAAGATGCCCAATGGCAGGTCGAGCCAAGCCTTACACGTTTGCTCGGGACGAAATCGAGAACGAAAACGGTTGGAAAAGAGTATCTGTCGCGGTTTCGGCTATCGCTGCGGGGGCGTCTGGATGATCATCTCCTCTCCACGTTAAACGATAACGAACTTCTGGCCATCGGTCAGCACAATGGTCTTGCCACACCGCTCCTAGATTGGACGACCTCACCCTACGTCGCACTCTTCTTCACGTATGAGCATCCGGATCATCCCAAGCAGAGCGCCTACCGCGCGGTCTATGCGCTGCACGAATCATTTGTTTCGGCTGAATCGCGGTCGATGAAGTCGGGGAAGATCGAGTTCATCAGACCCTCAAGCGGATTCAATCAGCGCCTCGTTCATCAAAACGGCCTTTTCACGAAAAGTCCACCGTTCACGGACATTCAGTGGTGGGTCGAACGTCAGTTCGAGAACGTAGACGAGGCGATTTTCATCAAGATCCATGTACCCAACTCTGATCGGGTGCATTGCCTGAAGGCACTGAACCGAATGAACATCAATAGCGCCAGCCTTTTCCCGGACATCAATGGCTCGTCCCGGTTCTGCAATATGGCGATGGAAATTCCCCAATACTGATCCTGAAAGACAAAGAGGACCGGCAAAGGGAGCGGAGAATGTTCCAACCGGACACTTCATAGTCCGCACCCTTCCGCCTCCCTGTCTCTCCCCGCTCGTCCGAACCGCTCAACATTCATCACTGAATATCCGACACAATCCCCCGACAACCCGCTCCCCCATCGCCTCCGGGGCCTGAGTTTGTAGACGCTTCAGTTCGGTCAGATTGTCATATCGTACCGCCGGTCCCAGCAGGACGGTCGGTCCCTGAATCTGAATCGGTCACGCTCGCAGGCCAATCACTTCCAGATATTCGGCTTGGACTGTCGTACAATCCGTTCCCGCTCGATTGTGAGAAGACCAGAGCGCTTCGAGTTCCCGGCGAAGACGTTCCTGACCATCGACATCAATGGACGCGAACGCCTGATTGGTCGGTCCGTAGTAGAGACGGAAGAGCTCCACGACCTCCGAGGGAGGAAAGGGATAACTGAACGTATAGTGCCGCCTGACCAGGTAAAGATCGGAGAGCCCCCGGCCGAGCCTTTCACGGACCGTAGTTTCGTCCCCCCACAGAACCGGCGAGGGCATCCCGGACGGCGCAATGAATTTCGAGACGGTCTTAAACATCTGTCCGATGAAGCCCTGTGGCGTCCAATTTCCCATGGCAATGGTTCCCCCGGGCACGCACACTCGCAGCAGTTCCTTGGCCACAAGGTCCGGCCGTGGTGCGAACATCGCTCCGATCAAACTCACCACCGTATCGAAGCTCGCATCTTCAAAGGGGAGCGCCTCGGCGTCGGCTTCTTCGAAGCGCGCCTGTACCCCTTCCGCCTGTGCGCGCGCCCGTGCCCGCTCCAACCAATTGCTCGCAATGTCCACGCCGGTCACCTCCAGACCATCCTTCGCGGCCATCAACGCCAGCTGGCCGGAGCCACAGCCCACGTCCAGCAACCGGCATCCCGGAGCGACCTGGAGGCGCTCATAGAACTCTCGCGCGCCGCCTTCCATGTATCGCGAAAAGCGATCGTAGTCGCCGGCCATCCAGATCTTTTTCAGACGGGTTTTCAAACTCTCCACTTCCGGTGAGAGGCCGATAATAGACATGGGTCTCCTCCTTTGTGTGTTCCCGGATTACAGTACGATTCAGCACGCCGCTGAACCACATGGCGCACTGTAGTACGACACGGCGAAAATGCCCTTATCCGGGAGTCTGGTTCTCTTAGCCGGAGCGTGCTAGGCTGCGCTTCTCTTGATCAGGCGTCCGGCTTCTTTTGCCGGCACGCGGTCTCTGCAGCGAGTGACCCGCATGGATGTCCTGTCCGAAGTCCTCAAGGCCGTCACGCTCGACGGTGCCGTGTTCTACAACGGCGAGTTCTCTGCGCCCTGGTGTGCGCGCGAACCAGACTCACGCACGATGGCTTCGTGCCTATCAGTCGACTCCAAGCACGTGATTATTTTCCACCTCATCACCGAGGGATGCGGCTACGCCCGGGTGGAGGGAATCGACCGGCCGGTTCCGCTCAATGCCGGGGACATCGTGGTCTTTCCCCGCGGCGATTCGCACATCATGGGAAACGGGTCGCCGGTTACCCCCATGGAAGGCGCCAGTGAATTGAAACGTGTGCTCTCGGAGGGACTCACGGTCTCGCGCCATGGCGGCGGGGGCGCGCTCACCAGAATCATTTGTGGCTATATGACCTGCGACCCGCACCTCAGCCAGGTCTTCCTCGGGGGATTGCCCCCCATTCTCAAGGTCAACATCCGCAACGACGAATCCGGCCAATGGCTGGAACAGTCCATCCGTCATTCGGTCGATCGTGCGGATGCCTGCAGGCCCGGGGCTGAAGCCGTGCGCGCCAAGTTATCGGAAGTCCTGTTTATTGAAACGCTGCGACGCTACATCGGCCTGCTCCCGCCGAAGCATACTGGATGGCTGGCCGGTGTCCGCGATCCGGAAGTCGGGCAAGCCTTGGCCCTGCTGCATCGGAAGCCGGCCGATCCCTGGACGATTGCCGCGATTGCGAACGAAGTCGGCATTTCGCGCTCCGTCCTGGCTGAACGGTTTCGCCACTACCTCTCGGAGACTCCTATCGCCTACCTCACCCGCTGGCGGCTTCACCTCGGCGCGCAACGGCTCACCACCACGAACAAGAGCGTGGCGGAGATCGCCGCCGACGTCGGCTATGAATCGGAGCCATCCTTCAACCGAGCCTTCAAGCGGGAGTTCGGCTTCCCCCCGGCCCGATTCCGCAGTCAATCGAAAGCCGCCCGCGGCAAGGACAAACCGGGGACTTTCTGAGTTTTTGATGATGCGATGGTTCCCGGACGATTGTTCGCGGGACGGGGCGGTCACAAATTCGTGAAGCGTCGCTCGTGCCAGTGCTCACCCACACTCACGAGATGCGGATTTAGCCCCCCATCCCCCTGGCGTAATGAATACGACGCCGCCTTACAGTAGACGCTTTCTCAACGGACTGATCCATTTGACAGCCGCCGCCGGAGGGCATGAAACATGAAACCAACAGTTGATCGCCGCACAGTCGATTTGTCCGGTTATCCGAACTTAGTGGTCATTTATCTGGGCATGCGGGTCACCAGGCTGACAGGATTGAAAACCCTGTTCGGCTTTGGCCCGCAGATCGCGCAATCGGTTGAAGCCAAGCCCGACGGATTGCTCCTGCACGAGAGTATGTTGTGGTCGCTGTTTCCTCCGCACGTCGGGATGCGCCAGTATTGGCGCGACTTCGAATCCCTGGAATCCTGGGCGCGCTCCGAGCCCCACCGTGCGTGGTGGCAGGGGTTTTTGCGGGACTCGGGGGGAACCGGCTTCTGGCACGAAGCCTACTTCATGGGCGGGGGCATGGAAGCGGTCTATGACGACATGGGCGAAGACATCGGCTTTCTGCGCTTTGCCCCGGCACAGCAGGCCCGGGGAAAAATGTTCTCCGCTCGCAGTCGTGGACGACAGCCCGGGGAACCATCGACCCCGGTTCCGGTTTCCGAGGAGGAATTCTATTCTTGAGGAAGCGACCACTTGCCAGCCCCTCTGGGGGAGCCTGTGGAACCCGGGCTCCAGCTTGTCAGATTCCTGGCTCTGCTGTCTTCCCCGATACACTCCAAGCCATCAGCTATCGGCCCTTCCCATTCCCCTCAAAAGTGATGAAGACGCCTCCGCGTTTGCTGTACACTTGCTCGTTAAATGTCCACGCAGCACACCTTTGCCAAACGCGTCTTCCTGCTCGCCGGGATCTACGGCCTTCTCCTGTTGCTTCCGCAATACTTCATGGAAGGGCAACTCGGCCGGGATTTTCCTCCGCCGCCCAATCATCCCGAGCAGTTTTATGGATTCATCGGTGTGGCACTGGCCTGGCAGATCGCATTTCTGCTGATTGCCCGCGATGTGCAACGCTATCGCCTTTTCATGCTGCCCGCCCTGCTGGAGAAGCTGTCCTTCGGCATCGCCGTGCTCGTGTTGTACGCGCAAGGGCGAGTGGCGCTCATCGTCGTCGGGTTCGGCCTCATCGACCTCGTGCTCGCCGCCCTCTTTCTCCTGGCCTTTCGATCGACTCGAACCGCCGGGCATTGAATCCACAGCCGGGACATGAACGGCCCCAAGCATCCATCTCACCGCGTTGAACCAGCATGCCAGGAATTCTGTCCCGACGCGTGGCGCCGGACGCCCCGCTTGCCTTCCCCTCCGTCACCGCGTCCTCAGCGCTTGCAGAATGATGCATACATATCCGGATGTGCGGTAGACTCGCCGCAGAAAATTGAATCGTTCCTCCTGATCCGGCACACCAGCACCGGAGTTCGCATGCCACACGTGTTGATCATTCATGAAGTCGAGGCCTATCCGGCATGGAAAGCCCTGTTCGGCCACGCGGCGGGCATTAGAAAGACTGCCGGAGAAATCAGCTACCGGCTTCTGCGGGACGAACACGGTGCCAACGCCATCGTCCATTTCTCAGAATGGTCCTCTCTCGACAATGCCCGTCGGTTCTTCGAGTCCCCGGAGTTGGTAGAGGTCAGGAGACGTGCGGGCGTGAAATCGCCTGAATTTATCTACCTGGAAGAGATCGAGCGCGGCATGCTCTGGCCGGATCCAAACCTCCGTGCTATACAGCCGGGCCTGACACCATTTTGCGCCGGGCGGAGGGGGCGGACAAATGTGCGCAAAAAACCCCTTGGACTTCGTCGCCGATCCTGGCAGGATATCCGCCATCGCAAGACAGTCGGGAATTTCCACGGAACCGGATTGTCCGGAAAGCGGTCTCGATTGGCGCCGGGCGTTTCACCCGTCACGCCGCAAAAAGGGGGGGCAATGCCGGAACCGAAGGATCAAATTGTGGCAGCCATCGTCAAAGCTCGTGCGGAGCTGGAGGACGCGCTGTTTGAACTCGAGAAGCTGCCGGCGATCAGCCAGAGTTCCGTCTTCTTTGCGGCTCACGCGCTCAACAACTTTCTCACCGTGACAGGCGGAACAGTCGAACTTCTCTCGCTGTCGCTGGCGAACCATCCCGACCCGCAAGTTCACATCGGGCTTGAGGCGCTGCAGCAGGCCACCAACTTAATGACGCACACCGTGAGCCAACTGATGCATGCCTCGACGGATCGGGACGCGAAGCTGCGGTTTGAACAGGTCGATCTGCCGGTCATGGTGAAACGCTTCTGCGCGTATTATGAGCGCATTGCGGCCCGGAAACAGATTCGCTTTCTCTCCGAGTCCGCCGTCGATGTTCCCCCGGCGTGGACGGACCGGGTGGCGACCGCCGCGGTGTTGGATAACCTGATCTCGAACGCGGTGAAATACTCGCCACCCGGAACACAAATCCGGGTCCAGGTATCCACCGATCGGGACGGGGTAGTCTGCGGTGTCCGCGATGAAGGCCCGGGCCTGAGCGAAGAAGATCAGGCCAAACTGTTCCGGCCCGGAGCGCGACTCACCCCCAAGCCCACAGGCGGCGAGCTTTCCACAGGGTACGGATTGGCGGTGGCCAAGGAGTTGATCGAACGGGTGGGGGGCATGATCTGGTGTGAAAGCGTCTTGGGGAAGGGGGCCTGCTTCTTGTTTCGCTTGCCCCGCTACCAGGAAGAGGTTCATGGGCCGGCTGAGCGCTTGCCAAAACCGGCTCTATAAACTCGCCTGGCCTCCCCGCACACAGTCCTCCCCTCCTCGCCTCAGGACCGATAAAGACACATCGCCTTCACCGGGGACCGGCCGGCAAGAAACAGGGCCGCTACATCGCGGGACAGTTACCCTCGCGGCCGTTTACATAGAGGCAATTCGACCTCGCGGCATCCTCGCATTTCCTATTCTTGTGCAGTGCCCACTTGCCCGCTGAGTTTCACCTGCAGGCGCTGCAGGAATTGTTGCGCGTTGCTCGCGAAGTGCGAATCTTTCCCTTGGTGACGCTGGAAGGGGCCCCTGTGCCTCATGTGAATATTGTCGCCCAGAGCCTCGCACGCAACGGCAACAGGATTGAGATCAAGTGTCTCTCATACGAGTTCCAGCAGGGCGGCGAGGGAATGCTGCTCATCAGACCGGTCCGACGTCACCGACAGAAGAGATCAAGTGGCCGGGCTACTCCTGAGGCGCTGGCCGCTGAGCCTGTGCGTGCTGGGCCTCCGTCATCGGTAATCGTCCTTCCATCTCTGTGCACTTCGTCCACGGATGCAGCGCGGCGCCGGCAACTGCCCCGACCATGGCAACCGGCATCGCCACGACAAAGAGCGGCACTCCGATGCCGTAACCGACCCATTGCAACGCAACACTCTCGCGCTGCTGACCAGCCTCGACTATGCGCTCCGCCGGATAGAGCGGAAAGGTGCCATATTCGCTACCCAGACTGGCACTCTCACCCACGGTCCGGCAACGGGCGTCGCTCCACGAGGGTAACAGGATTATCGTGACGATCAGCAACATCACGTTGAGTTTCATTCTTCCCCCTCCCCACGGCATAACCCGCACCCGCTCCTACCGGCTCACTCGCCGGTTGCAAACCGGCTATCGATCTCCCCTTTACATAACACAGCAAACCTTATGCCCCGTAGGAGGGGAAGGATGGCAGGGTTCGTGGAGTTATTCTCACGTACGGGCCTCGCGCCGATTCTTTTCTCCTGTGCAAAAACGAAGTCTGCCCCCTCATTTCAGCGAGTGTTTCCGCTCAATCCGCACAGTGCGGAAATGACCGGGCCCCCGGATGGAGATCGAGCGGCAGATCGTTCGATCAGACCTTCGCGGCGCGCACAGGGGCATCAGGTCTGCCGTCGTTCCTTTGACATAGACGGCTCGTCCACTGCCCGATGCGAACGGGCCTCTTCAGCTTCCGCCGCTGATGGCTTGCGCAGCGCGGCGATGGGGAGACTCGGGAAGAATCATCGCCTGACCTGCACTCATCCATTCTCCTGATCTGCTCACCTTACGGCTGCGGCGGCTCCCCGTTCAGTTGAAACAGGAGACTCACAGAACAATAAAAGCGTCAGCCGGCGGGAAAGATCACGAGCACCGGATTGGTTGATGGAGAATCACGGCCCCCCCGGATCCCGGCATGGTCTGTCCCCTGGGAGTCTGACAAGGGGGGTCGGGTCGTACCGCGCACCCTTCAGCTCCGCCCTACGCTACTGAGGCAGATTCCCGCCTCGCATTGTGAAAAACGTCGTCGCGAACTGTTCGATCATGCTGTGCAAGCCCTTCTGGATCGTCTCGGAGATGTCGTCTTTCGGTCCGTATCCGAGAATGGCGCGGTTCCAGAGCGTACCGGGGGTTCGAGGCATCACATAGGATCCTGCGTTGCAGTCCAGATGATAGGCCACGGTATAGGCTTCGCCGACAGTCCATACTTCGCAGGTGAAAAACCCGACTTCGCGCAATCGTTCTGTCCCTTCGGGAGCGGGACCACCGGACATTTCGAGTGCGATGCCGGGAAAATTCTTGAGAAAGGCCGCTCGTATCGCATCCGTCAGCTCATCGCCCTTGAGTCTCAACTTTTCAGCGGTCCCCAGCGTCTGCACCTCAACCGACACGAATTTCTTGATCTGCGTCAGCTCGGTGAATGACGTCGTGCTCGTCCCCGCTCCCGGTTCGGCTGCGAACGACACCCCCTCGAGTCCGACCCCGGCCGACAAGATACCCCCCAGACAGCACGCCCACACATGGCTACGCATCGCTATCCCCCTTCTCTGCGTCGCTACACAGAAAATTCGCAATCCTGCCGCCAACATGCGAACTCACAAGAATTCGATGCGTCAATCTCCGCCACATCCGGTAACGACGCCCCGTCCATCGTAGTCAGTTCGAACAAGGTTCGCAATCGGATCACGCCGGACCTGGCACCAATGTGGTCATGACAGCAATCTCGTGAGTGTCCACCGGGGATCGAGCACTGAATCAGACCCTGCCTTTCTCCGGCAAGACATCGAGCTTTAACATCCTGGTGATCAACGGAATCGGCGGTCCCTGCAGCAGCACGGACGTCAACGCAATGAAAAATACGAGATGGAAAATCGTGTCGGCCTGCTTGACCCCGGCCAATACCGGAAAGGTGGCCAGGACAATCGGCACAGCTCCGCGCAGTCCCACCCAAGCCACCAGGGTTTGCTCTCGCCATGACATGCGGGACAAGGCGAGCGCTGCGTACACGCTGATCGGGCGCGCGATGAGGATGAGAAAAAGCGCAGTGAGCAGGCCAACCCCGGCGATGGGGGCCAGGCGAGCCGGAAAGACCTGCAATCCCAGGATCAAGAACATCGTAATCTGCATCAGCCAGGCCAGCCCATCGTGAAACTGCAAAAGGTTCTGCTGATGCGTGAACGGCCTTCGCCGCATGACGAGGCCCGCCAGGTAGACGGCCAGAAACCCGCTGCCCTGCAATTCAGCCGTGAGACCGTAGGTCAGCAGCGCAAAGGCAACCGACAACACCGGATAGATCCCCTCCAATTCCAGCTTGAGAGCGTTCAGCGTCCGCCGCATGATCTCTCCCATCACAATCCCGAGCACTGCTCCAACCGTCATCTGCATCAGAAAGAATCCGGCGAGATCCCAGAACGAGGTGGCGGGATTGGTCAGCAGTTGGATGAGGGCGACCGTCAGCACCACCGCCATCGGATCGTTGCTGCCGGATTCCAATTCGAGCAGTTGGGTGAGTGACCGAGGAAGCCGGGCGTTCCGCGCTCGCAAAACCATGAAGACGGCGGCAGCATCGGTGGACGAGACGATGGCGCCGAGCAGCAGCCCCTCCAGAAACGAAAATCCCTGTAGCCATGACACGAACAGCCCGACCAGAACGGCGGTGACCACGACCCCGATGGTGGACAACGCCAGTCCGTTCCACAGCACGGGCCGCACGCCCTCCCACTCCGTATCCAGTCCGCCTGCAAACAGAATCAAGACAAGCGCGATGACACCCAGGCTCTGCACGAGAGCCGGATTGTCAAAATAGATTCCCCCCGGACCATCGGACCCCGCCAGCATGCCGATGGCGATGAACAGCACCAGAGAGGGAATCCCGAACCGGATCGAGAGCTTGATCGTGAGAATGCTGAGAATGACCAGGGCGGAAAAAAGGATGAACAATAATTCAATCGAAGTCGGCATCACTCTCCGTACAACCGGTCTTGGGAAACGAACAAGTTGTTGTATAGCACAAGAGGAGAATACCGCGCCAGGAACGGACCGCCGGCTCGCGGCGGTCCGGGCTTGCGCGAGACGCGTCACATGTCATACAGCACGGCCCTCACGCCCCCCATCGCCTCTGGATAGATAGATTCATCTCCAGGCTTTGGAATAGACTGGCCGCAGCAGATCGATAAGTGAGGCGGGAGTGAGCCGCTAGATTTACGATTGACCAGGTAACGGCGAAAGGAGGCGCACCATGCTCGAGACTATTGCGATCGTCTTGATTGTCCTCTGGCTTCTGGGTCTCGTTAGTTCGTACACCATGGGCGGATTCATTCATACCCTCTTGGTACTCGCGATCGTGGTCATTCTGATTCGTGTCATTCAAGGTCGGCGCGTGTAAGGCCCCTGAGGACCGAACTGGTGGTGGGGATCAATGTCGCGGCGCGTGGCAAGCTGACCTCCCCGTTCTGTCCTGCGTGACGCGTCATTCGCTACTCGGCAGGTTCTCTACGCATCAACTCTTCTCTCCAGGCCTTTCCATCTCGGTCTGAACCGGTGCGACCTGGTCATTCCGGTATGCCTCCAGAAACGTCACGGCCATCGCAACCACCAATGGACCGGCCACGATACCGACCAGGCCGAAGAACCGAAGCCCCCCGAGCACGCTGAAAAACATGATCAACGAGTGCAATTTCGACGCTTTCCCGACGATCATGTTTCGCACCAGTTCGTCGATCACCACGGACAACACAATCCCCGCCGCGACGAGCGCTCCCGACTGCATATACGCCCCTTGGATCGCCAGATAGATCGCTGCGGGAAACCAGACCAGCGCGGCGCCCACGAACGGAATATACGCTGTGATGGCCATGACGGCGCCCCACAGGATCGGGGACGGTAATCCCACCGACCAAAACGCCAGCCAGCCGATGAACCCTTCCAGCAAGGCGACGATCGTATTGCCGTACACGGCCCCTTTGACCACCTCGTCAAATCGTGTCAGGACCAAGAGGCGGCGCTCCGGCGTGATCGGAAGAGTCTCCTGCGTCCAATCGACGATGTGTTTCCCGTCCCGAAAAAAGTAAAACGCGGACAAGAGCACGATTCCGAACTCGATCCCCCTCTGCACCAGATTCGTGACCACGTTGGTCGATTGCTCAATCAAGAGTTTCCCGAGATCGGCCACTCCCGTCACCAGGCCCGATCGCAGATCGCTCCCCGTCAACCGTTCAAGGTTCTGAAATTGCGCGACGAACCCCGCAATCACCGGGTACCGCCGCCAGCCCTCCCCTACGGACCGTTCGCCCTGCTGCAGATAGGTCACCAGGGAGGAAACCATCCCTGCGAGATCCTGCGCGACGAGGAGCGTCAGATAGAACAGCGGGAGCAGGAGTCCGATGGTGGTGACCGTGCACATGAGCACCGCGCTCAGCGCCTCCCGTCCGCCGGTGGCGCGGAGGACTCGGCCATACAGTGGATACAGCGCATACACCAGAACCACGGCCCAGAGGATGGGAGAGAAAAACGGACTGAAGAGCAGCGCCGCCAGGGCCAGCGTCCCGACCATCAATGCGACCTGCGCAAACCGATTGGTCTGAGAGACCGTCTGACGCTCTGGTTGATGTGGCATGTGTAAAGGATCATAGCGAAGCCTGGCCGCTTCAGCAACATGAAGTGGCGGATGGCAGGGCGGCTCTCCTCCCCATCACGCCACCAAGGACTGGACACCCCTGGTCATGACCAGTCAATCCACAACCGCAGGAGGAGACGGAACATTGAGGTACTGAATAAAGAGGCATGGTTGCAGTAGACTTGTCCGGAAGAGACAGAATGGGAAGGCGGCGATTTGGACATCGCTCAGACGGAACGGACATGATGAGACATACGGAACGCCACAGAACAGACCGCATCGGATGGCTCCGTGCGGCGGTGCTTGGGGCCAACGACGGAATTGTGTCCACCGCGAGCCTCATCTTAGGCGTGGCAGCCGCTGGCGCGAACGCAAAGAGTATTCTGATCGCAGGCGTGGCCGGTCTGGTGGCCGGTGCGATGTCGATGGCGGCCGGCGAGTATGTGTCGGTGAGTTCGCAATCCGACACGGAGCGCGCCGATCTGGATCGTGAGCGGAAAGAATTAGCGGCTCACCCCAGGCAAGAGCATACAGAATTGACCGACATCTATGTTGGACGCGGGCTCGATGCAGGACTCGCCTCCGATGTCGCCACACAGTTGATGGCACATGATGCCCTCGGCGCACATGGGCGTGAGGAGCTGGGAATATCCGAGACGTCCACCGCGCGACCGGTTCAAGCCGCATTGGCATCGGCCGTCACCTTTTCAGTTGGCGCAGTCCTGCCGCTGTTGATCGTCCTGGTGGTGCCGGTATCTGCCCTTATGTGGGCTGTTTCCGGCAGCTCGCTCGTCTTTCTCGCGCTCCTCGGCGCCATAGCTGCGCGTACCGGCGGCGCACCTGTGCTGACTGCTGCCGCACGGGTGACTTTCTGGGGTGCCCTCGCCATGGCCCTGACCGCCGGGGTGGGCGCGCTGTTTGGGGTTGCGGCGTGAGATTCCTACGCCGCCCCGACCTCGCACGAGGTTCCCAGAACACCGCAGTCGTCGTTCAATAGACAACAACGGCATAGACCAGATTGCTTCTTCGAGCGTACACCGTCGCCGTTTCTTCTCACTCGGTAGAGGCCGAATGACCATCTCCCAGAAAACCCTGGGTACGGCTCAGTCCCCCGATCCTGTCTCCGGCGGAACAGGGGCGCATGATTCCGCGCAACTCTTGGAAGCGGCGTATGCCGACACCGATACCGTCCTCAAGGGACTTGCCTCCCAACTCAGCGGATTGAGCACAGCAGACGCCGCTTCTCGCGTGAAGCAGTTCGGAAGAAACGAGATCGCGAGAGAGCAGTCTCAATCGGCCTTCATGAGACTCTTCAGGAACATCACAAATCCCTTGGTCCTTCTGCTCCTGGCCCTGGGCGTGCTGTCCTTTCTCACTGGAGACCTGCGGGCCACGGTGGTCATTTTCGTGATGGTGGTACTGGGCGTGGTATTACGCTTCTTCCAGGAAATGCGAGCCGATCATGCAGCCGAGAAGCTTCAAGCGATGGTCAGCAACACCGCGACAGTCGTGCGCGCCGACAAGGAGGAAGAAGTCTCGCTCAAGATGGTCGTGCCTGGCGATATCATCCGGCTAGCCGCCGGCGATATGGTGCCGGCTGATGTGCGGGTGCTGTCCGCCAAAGACCTGTTCGTGAATCAAGCGGCCCTCACCGGCGAAGCCCTGCCTGTGGAAAAAAAGGCCCCCCCGGCATCGGCAGACGTTCAGAACCCGCTGGACCTTCCCAACATCTGCTTCTTGGGCTCCAACGTGGAGAGCGGAGCCGCGACCGCCGTGGTCGTCCATACCGGGGACCGGACCTACTTTGGCTCGCTGGCCGCCAGTATTGTCGGAGGGCGCCAGTTAACCAGCTTCGACAAGGGCATCAACAAGTTCACCTGGCTGATGATCTACTTTATCGCCGTGATGGTTCCGGCTGTGTTCCTCATCAACGGACTGAGCAAACACAACTGGCTGGACGCGTTCCTGTTTGCCATGGCCGTGGCCGTCGGGCTGACCCCCGAGATGCTGCCGATGATCGTGACCGTAAACCTGTCCAAAGGGGCTCTCGCCATGGCCCGCAAGAAAGTGATCGTCAAACGCCTGAACGCCATTCAGAACTTCGGAGCGATGGACGTGCTGTGCACCGACAAGACCGGCACCCTCACCCAGGGCAAGATCGTGCTCGAAAAGCACCTAGACGCGCACGGCGATCCCAGCGAAAAAGTGCTGCATTACGGCTACCTCAACAGCTACAACCATACCGGGCTGAAGAACCTCCTCGATGAGGCGATCCTCGCCCATGAGGAGCTCGAGGAACGCCTGAAAGCCAAAGAGCACTACCGCAAGATCGATGAGATCCCGTTCGACTTCGTGCGGCGCCGAATGTCAGTGGTGGTGGAAGATACAACCGGGTTGAACACGCTGATCTGCAAGGGCGCGGTAGATGAAGTGCTCGGACTCTGCACCCGAGTGGAAGTCCAAGGGGAGATCATTGAAGTACTGCCCGAGCACGATGCGAAACGCCGGCAGATTGCAGACGACCTGAACGGTCAGGGGTTCCGGGTCATCGCCCTGGCGTATAAGACCATGCCGAATGCCCCGGATGAACCAGTCTATTCGGTCAAGGATGAATCCGACCTGATCCTACTGGGTTTCCTCGCCTTCCTCGATCCGCCCAAGGACACCGCGACAGAGGCGTTAAAGCGGCTCCACAGCTTGAACGTGGACGTCAAGGTCCTAACCGGCGACAACGAGATCATCACCGCCCACATCTGCAAGGAAGTCGGCATGCCGGTGGAACATCTCCTGCTCGGCTCTCAGATCGAGACGATGACAGAATCGGAACTGGCCGAAGCCGCCGGCGCCACCAGCGTCTTTGCCAGGCTGGTCCCGGCTCACAAGGAGCGCATCATCCGTGCGCTCCAGAGCAAGGGCCACGTCTTGGGGTTCCTCGGCGACGGCATCAACGACGCCCCGGCCTTGAAGGCCGCCGATGTGGGCATCTCGGTGGACAGCGCCGTGGACATCGCCAAAGAGTCATCCGATATCATCCTGCTGAAAAACAGCCTGCTGGTGCTGGAGCAGGGCGTGCTGGAAGGCCGGCGGGTGTTCGGGAACATCATCAAATACATCAAAATGGCGGCCAGTTCGAACTTCGGCAACATGTTCAGTGTCGTGGGGGCCAGCGCGTTCCTGCCGTTCCTCCCCATGCTGCCGATCCAGGTGCTGGTCAACAACCTCCTGTACGACTTCTCGCAGACCACTATCCCCACCGACGAGGTGGATGCGGAATGGCTGACCAAGCCGCGCCAGTGGACGATCGATAAGATCTTGCGTTTTATTCTGTGTATCGGGCCAATCAGCTCGATCTTCGATTACCTGACGTTCTTCTTGCTGCTGTACGTGTTCAACTGCTGGGACAATCCGGCGCTCTTCCACACGGGCTGGTTTGTGGAGTCGCTCTTCACCCAGACGTTGATCATCCATGTCATTCGAACCAACAAGATCCCGTTCATCCAAAGCCGGGCTAGTTGGCCGCTCATCGCCACTTCCATGATCATTGTCGCGGTCGGCGCCTGGCTGACGGTGTCGCCCTTGGCAAACACGCTCGGGTTTGTCCCGCTCCCTCCGCAGTACTGGCTGTTTCTGGCCCTCATGCTGCTCGGCTATGCGATACTGACACAGGTGGTGAAGGCTTGGTTTATTCGCCGGTTTGGCGAATGATGATAGAGGGACTGTGATCCATCTCGTTTCCTTGTTGGCCTGCTTGTCGTGACCAGCACGTGTGGATCATCAAAGACCAACCAGCCGATCCCCATATGCTCGTACCATCAGCTATAGACCAGCGGCTCCTCGTTCGTGCTGTAGCTATGCCCTCATACGGTACGCTCATACCCACGATCCGCTGCGGTCTCATTCCAAACTGAGGAACCTATGACCAGTCATCGCTCAGATCTCAAAGGCATCGCCCGTCGCGCCATGGTCGAACGCGGACTCTTGCCGGACTTTTCGGCTGCGGCGATGGCTGAACTCGCTCACATTCAACGCGCCGCCACGGACCAGCAGTCGCCCCTGCGTGACCTGACAAGCCTGCTCTGGGCCTCGATCGACAACGACGATTCGCGCGACCTCGACCAACTCACCGTCGCCGAGCTGCAGCCGGACCGGTCCGTGAAAATCCTGGTTGCGATTGCCGACGTGGACGCGCTGGTCACAAAAGATTCCGCGCTGGACGCACATGCCCGGCACAATACGACGTCGGTCTATACGGCCGGCGAGCTGTTCCCTATGCTGCCGGAACAGCTCTCAACTGACCTGACGTCACTGGGGGAAGGGCAGGACCGCCTCGCCGTTGTCGTGGAGATGGTGATTGCGGAAGATGGCGCGGTGCTGAGATCCGCCCTCTTTCGGGCGCTGGTGCTTAACCACGCAAAGCTGGCCTATAACAGCGTCGCAGCATGGCTCTCGGGAACGGGACCCGCGCCGGAACGGATCTCGGCCGTCTCCGGTCTCGAGGCTCAACTCCGCCTCCAGGACCAGGTCGCACAACGGCTCAAGGCGAGACGACACCAGCAGGGTGCCCTGAGTCTCGAAACCCTCGAGCCGCGCGCCGTCTTTGATGGAGAGGTGCTGACCGCGGTCAGGGTCGACCAGAAGAATCGCGCGAAAGAACTGATCGAAGATTTTATGATCGCGGCCAATCAGGCCACCGCCTCCTATCTCAAGGGAAAGGGTGTGCCTTCCTTTCGTCGCATCCTCCGATCACCCGAACGTTGGCAGCGGATTGTCGAGGTGGCGGCGCGCTGGGGCGAGCCCTTGCCGGGAGAGCCCGACGCGCGGGCGCTCGAAACCTTCCTCGTGAAGCGGCGGCAGGCCGACCCGGTCAGATTTCCGGATCTGTCCTTGGCGATTGTGAAGCTCATCGGCCGGGGCGAATATGTGCTGGATCAATCGAAGGACCGCGCGCCCGAACATTTCGGGCTGGCCGTGAAGGGGTATACCCACTCGACGGCTCCCAATCGGCGCTTTCCCGATCTCATCACCCAACGACTGGTCAAAGCGGCGCTGGCCGGCACGTCCACCCCGTATCGTCCCGACGAACTGAAGTATCTGGCCGGCCACTGTACCGAGAAAGAAGACGATGCGGAACGAGTCGAGCGGCAGCTCCGAAAATCCGCCGCCGCCCTGCTGCTCGAATCACGGATCGGGCAGCGATTCGACGCAATCGTGACCGGCGCCTCGGACAAAGGAACGTGGGTGCGGCTCCTCGATCCGCCGGTTGAAGGCAAACTAGGCGGGATTACACGAGGTCTTGACGTTGGGGACACGGTGAACGTGGAACTTATCAGCACGAACGTCGAACGCGGATACATTGATTTTTCCAGAGTCGGGGCCTGAGAGCATTCTCAGGCCATCCAGTGTACTCGTGGCGGACATGTCTGGCGCGACCGGCGGAGGTTCAAGAACAGAAGGACCGGGGGCATCACTGCTTGAGGACGCATTTTTCGTACAAGTCTTTCAGCTTGGCCGTCTGATCGTATCGCGTTTTGAGGGCGCGGTAGGCTGGTTCGTTGTATAACTGCCAGAATTCTTCGCGTGAGTAGAACGCCTCCGAATAGAGAGATTTCTTCCCGTGCAACTCCTTCACTTTGGCTTCGACTTTCTTGTTGAAATACCCGTCCTCATGATCGGTTTTGACGGCGTCCCAGAATCCAAAGTTGACATAGAGCGTCCCTGGGGTCATCGGGTACAAGGGATATGAGGCCGATGGATCATAGGACGCGACCGGACAGATCCACACAGGTGTGATCCCGATCTCCCGATTGAAGAACCTGGCAAACTCCGCCGCATGCTCAAGCGGGATTTCGACATCCTGAATCACGGCCTCCTGCCGGCCGGCCAGCGCCCTGGCCACCCGCTGCGCGGTAGGCGAACGATTGAACTTGCTGCGCAGTTGCCAATACACGGTGGAGCACAGCCGCTTCCTGCCCCACAGCCATCGCACGAGCGGATGCTGGACGAAGAAATGTTTCGAGCACCAGAACCAATCAGTGTCCCATCGCCAGAGATAGTCGTGCGCCGTGAGGTAGTCGACCGTCTTCTGCCGGATCGACCGATAATAGATGTGCTGATAGGTGTAATCGCTGAGCCATTCGGCCTGATCGACCCATTCGCCGGTCGTGATATAGAGTTCCCGGTCGTCGAACATCGTGCCATCGACGAACTCCACCTGCCGGTCCCGGCAGACGCGCCCCAGCGCATGAAAATAGGTCTCCAGATCCGAATACCGCTCGTGCCGGAGGCGGACAAATTTCCCGACGGGGATGAGCGCAACTTTGACTTTGAGCGCATAGCCCAACGTGCCGTAGGAATTCGCAAAGCCGAAGAACAGATCTTTGTGCTCGTTGTCTTTGGTGGCTGCGACGACTGTGCCGTCAGGCAGGAGGATCTCAATTTCCAGGATCGTCTCATGGACGAAGCCGTACTTGAATGAGGACGACTCGATACCCACTCCCGCCAACGCCCCGCCGATGGTGATCGACTTCAGTTGAGGGACCACGCAGGGCATCAGCTGGAACGACAGCGTTTCACGAACCAGCTCTTCGTAGGTCGTCATCCCTTCGACTTCGGCATACCGTTCGTTCTGGTCAACGCGGATGACATGGTTGAAGTGGCGGACATCCAGCCTGTGCCGCTGCTCCTGAACCCGCTGACGGAAGAGATTTGACGTCGTTTTTTCAAGGGCCAGCGATCCGGCCGTGCCCGACGCACGAAGGGCAGCGACCAACGCGGCCCTCTTACGGGCATAGTCTTCAGGGGAAATCATGGCCGTCAGCGTACCGCTTCATAGCCGCCCAACAGGCCATGCTTCGACATGACGATCTGCCAGAGATGGATGGTTCTGGCGCGGAAGGCCCCCGCGAGAGACAGCAGATAGTAGCGCCACATGCGGAAGAAACGCTCGTCGAAGGTCTTGTCCCATTGGGCCCGATGCCGGTCGACATTCTCCTGCCACGCGAGGAGCGTGCGGTCATAGTCGGTCCCGAAATTATGCCAGTCTTCCATCACAAAGAGCCCGTCCATCGCCGCGCTCAATTGCGCGACTGACGGCAGCATGCCGCCGGGGAAGATGTACTTATCAAACCAGGGATCGCCGGTGGTCACCGAGGCATTGTTCCCGATACTGTGAAGCAAGAACAGCCCATGCGGCTTGAGCGAGCGGTGCGCCACTTCCATGAGCGTACGGTAGTTCTTGAACCCCACGTGCTCACAAATGCCGATGGCGGCAACCTTGTCGAACTCCCCGGTCGCTTCACGATAATCCTGAAGCCGGATTTCGACGGGCAGTCCGGCACACCAGCGACGCGCGTAGGCCACCTGCCGCTCGGAAATGTTGTGGGCGACCACCGAACACCCGTAGTTGGCGGCAGCGAAATGAGCAAATCCTCCCCACCCGCACCCCAGCTCCAGCACGCGTTCGCCTTTCTGGAGTTGCAGTTTCCGGCAGATCAAATCCAGCTTCTGCTCCTGCGCCTCCGCCAGAGTCTTTGCC
This sequence comes from Nitrospira sp. NS4, assembly GCF_049546785.1. Classification (NCBI taxonomy): domain Bacteria; kingdom Pseudomonadati; phylum Nitrospirota; class Nitrospiria; order Nitrospirales; family Nitrospiraceae; genus Nitrospira; species Nitrospira sp. NS4. The sequence continues at coordinate 32,744 of NZ_JBMWAN010000001.1, forward strand.
CGCTTCCAATAGGCGCAGGTATATTGCATGTGGGGACCGAGCATCTGTTCGTAAAACTCGTTGTTCAGGTCATAGTGGAGTTGCGCCACGCGTTTTGAGCGGCTCTGCGTCTGCATATTGAACAGGCGCGCCTTGAACGCATTCCAGATGAGCCCCTTATCCCGCACCGCTTTGTCGAGTTCGACCGTATGAATCCTGAAAAAGAAGTCGTCCAGCTGATTGGCATCCCACCAGCCATCCATATAGGACTCGCCGAGCCCGAGCGACCCCTCAGCCAGGACCCGATCGTAAAATTGCGCGTTGTGTACAAGGATGTCCCCTGATTGAGACCCGTTGATATGCACCCGGGCTCTCTCGAGCAATTCCTGAACAGTTTGCTGGGAAGTCATCTCGATGCTCATTTTCCCCTCACCGCCTCGACAGAGGTTCCGTCCATATCACAAGAGAGTGCCGTGCCGGCAGCCCGAGCCGCAATGGCCGACACAGCGTCCCTGCAACCGCCCGGCTGTGTCTCACGACAAGTTGACGGTGTGTCCGGGAACCAGCACTTTCGCCTTAATGTGGGCCGGAGGGGTTCTCAGATCCCACACGATCCCGAGCCAGGAAAGCACGGTCAGAACATAATAGGACAAGTCCACCTCCCACCAGCGCCACCCTTGATTGACGGACGACTGGTAGTAATGGTGGTTATTGTGCCAGCCCTCTCCGCAACAGAGCACCGCCAGGATGAAGCTGTTCCGGCTTCCGTCGCGGGAGTTGTATCGCACGCGGCCCATGATGTGGGTCAGAGAATTGATGAAGAAGGTACAGTGATAGAGCACGCTGGTGGAAATGAAGAATCCCCAGATGAGTCCGGGAAATCCCCACAACATGAATATCAGGAGCGCGTACAGGAACGGCGGAATGTAGTGAAACCGGTTCAGGACGCGCAGTTCAGGATATTTCTCCAAGTCCCTCACCAGGGCGAACTCGGTCCGCACATACTCGTCGGACAAGAGCCATCCGACATGGGAGTACCAGAACCCCCGCTGCACCGGGGAATGGCGGTCTTCTTCCCGGTCTGAGTGCCTGTGGTGATGCCGATGGTGTGAGGCCCACCATAAGACGCCCTTCTGGGCGGACGTCATGGCGAGCACCGCCAGGAGAAACTGAAAGACCCGGCTGGTCTTATAGGAGCGGTGTGAAAAGTAGCGGTGGTACCCTGCCGTGATGGCAAACATCCGCAGGTAATAGCTCCCGACCGCTAATGCCACCAACTCCCAGCTGATCCCGGTCTGAAAGGCCCACAGACACATCAGATGGACGCTCAGGAAGGGAATCGCGCCCTTCCATGAGATGGCCTTTGCTCCCACATGCTGATCGATGGTCTCGCACGATTGACTATACATACTCATGACTCATCCTTCACCGCCATCCTTGTATGCACTTGCAGGTTAGAGACACCGGGACACAAAACCGGGCTATTCTACGTTATCAGCACGAGTCTGAGAAGAGGAAAACATGCGGACAGGAAGAGAGGCTTGAGAGGCCCTTTCCGGCAGGATGCCTCAGGTATCACAGACACGGATCCGGCTTTCCGGCAAACTTGGCCGCATTCGAATGCTGACGCTGCCATACTCGTGACTCTCAAGCCCGAAGGCATGTCCGAACTGGCTCCCATGCACGAAATTGAATCCGGACAAACATTCGTCCAAGCAGGTGCCCCAGCGAGCGACCAGCGTCCTCGGACAAGCTGGAAGCCCCGGAGGATGGATCTGACGATGCCTCAAATAGCCGCTAAGCAGCCCAATCAATCGCCCATGGTTTCCGGCTCGATCATTTCCCAAATTGCACAGGTACGCTATTGGGATTTCGGCTCATGTTATGATTTTGAGCCTGCATGAAAAAGCCTACAGGGCGGCACCACCTAAAGCGGGATTGCGAAAAATCGACACACAGTGAGAAATGTGAACTAATGCGATGGCTATCTCTTATACGATGAGGACAGGTGTTTTTTGAGGATTTTGCAACAATTGATTGCAGTTGACGTGGAAGGAACAGCAATCGATTTGAAAAGTACTCCATGGCATGAATTTCGCTTGATCCATCAATCATTTTGCTCATTTAAGGCTATGTTGACTCAAGATCTTTTTTCCGGTTCGGTCTCGTCTTTAATCGAAAGGAGGGTGGCACATGATGAACAAACCTACTGGCCACGTCAAAAAGCTCACTTGCCTGATGGGTCTCCTCCTGGCGGTTCTTGTTACGGGATGCAGCGGCGGTGACGGGGGTGGCGGTGCCGCCACCGGTACTTCGGCACCGGGCACACTGGCTGTTTCGCTCACCGATGCGCCGGCCTGCGGCTATCAGGCAGTTTATGTCACCGTCAGTAAAGTGCGGGTGCATCGAAGCCAAACCGCGGACGACAACGCCGCCGGTTGGAGCGAGATTGTCCTCTCCTCTCCCCAAAAGATCAATTTGCTCGATCTGAATGACCCTACCCAGCCGAATCTGGCGCTTTATTCCCTGGGAGAAACTTCGCTTCCGGCAGGCCACTATACGCAAGTGCGGCTGGTGCTCGTTCCAAACAGAGGGAACAACCAGCCATTTAACAACTCGATTGTCTTGGAGGGACAGCCCCAGGAACAAGAGCTTGATACTCCGAGCGCTGTCCAGTCAGGGATCAAACTGGTCAATGAGTTCGACGTGCCTTCCGGACAACGGGTCGATCTGTTGCTGGACTTCGATGCCTGCCATTCCATTGTCCAGCGTGGGAATGGGACGTACGCGCTTAAACCGGTGATCAAAGTCATCCCCTATGTCCTGAACGGCATCGCAGGTTATATTAGTCCGTCGGTATTCCCCAATCAGGTCAATAGTAACCATGTGGCTGTATCTGCGCAGGTGGATGGGGTGGTTGTTCGATCGACGGTGCCTGATCCAGTGACCGGACGGTTTCTCCTCGCACGCCTGGTTCCTGGAACGTTCGATGTGGTCATCACAGCAGATAACCGTGGGACCAGGGTTATCACAGGGGTGCCAGTCAACGACACTACCAGCATCACGTGGGTAAGCACCGATGCCCCACCAGCTCCGCCTATCACGTTGGCTTCCTCCTCGACCGGAGACATTGGTGGTCTTGTGACCTTGCAGTCGGGAACGGATGAAGAATCGGTCATTATTGCAGGGAAACAAGTGTTGAGCGGTGGGCGAACTGTGACGGTCAAATCGCGAGTGGCGACAGTGCGAACAGCCACGCCGGACCTCGGCGACTACGAGTACACCTTGACTTTGTTGCCCACAGAGGCGCCATCGGCTGGTCCCTACGTGACGCCATTGCCGATTGTGTTTACTTTACAGACCGGAGCTGCAAATACTTATACAGTTCAAGCTTCGTCCACCGGCTATATCACTGGATCGGTGCCAAACCTTGCAACGGGGACAGTACAGAACTTCAACTTGAGCTTGGCCCCATAGACCGCTGGCTTCCTGGCCAGCAGGCGATCGCCTGCTGGCCAGGAGCCAGCGGTTTAGAGAAACCGGTGGAGACCCGGTTTCTCCTGATTCAGCCAACGAAACACTCCGGACGTAATCAAGAACGAAAAGAACTCCTCTGGTTCACCTCTCCCTCGCTCATCTCTCGCTGGCTACTTCCCGTCAATTTTCGTAGACCCAACCTCTCGCCATACGCGAGAACCGCTTTAGCAATCATCTGTTCTCGCCCCACTCGCCTTCCCAATCACGAACACACCTCCGAAAGAGAGCGAACGAGGGAAGCCCCTATGGATCCTTCTGAACAGATATTGATGGTAGTTTCGACCACCATCAGGCCTGCCGATGGTCGGCCGGGAAACCCGGCCGGAATTTCTGGACTGACCAAGGCTCCGGGTGGATATACCGGCGAGTGCAGGAGAGCGGTGAGGCCTCTTACTGTTCAGACAAAAAGAACAGGCCTGCTGGTACAACCAGCAGGCCTGCACCTGTTGCACCCTCTAGTATCGAGCTGAACGTTACTTCCCTCCCGCTGGATGCGGGACAGCCCCCCATCAATTTATAGTCTTGCTCACCTCAGTGGAGGGAGGGCTCTCGAGGCCACTGCTGTTATAGGCAGTCACGACAAAGTAATAGGTCGTCCCGACTAACAGACTGTCCACCAAAGAAGACGTAACGTTCCCCACGTCAATGGGCGTTCCATAGTTTCCCGAAGCCGTCCCCATATAGACCTTATATCCGGCCAGACCGGTGCTGGTAACGGGGTCCCAGGCGACCGACACCGACTTGGTGCTGCTCACCGAGGTTGTCGTCGTCGATGTCGTGGTTGAACTGGCACTTGAATCCGATGTCGAAGTCGTCGTCGAAGTCGTGGTTGAACTGGCAGTTGAATCCGTCGTCGAAGTCGTCGTTGCACTCGTCGTCGAGGTCGTGTCCAGAGTCGTCGCCGGGAGCACCGTGAGCGACACGGGAACCACCGTATTCCCCCCTTTAGACAGTTTGATCGTGACCGTGGCGGCATAGCTCCCCGCCCTCAACCCGCTGGTATTTGCGGCCACTGCGACCTGAGTGGTGCTGGTGATGGTTGCTGTCGCAGGGGAGACCGTGAGCCACGCCGCGTTGTCCGTGACACTCAAACTGGCTTCGCGCTTATTCGCTTTCGACACAGAGACTGCCTGGCTGGAAGGACTGGGGGCGCCCTCAATCGCATAAAACGACACAGCCGTTGGACTCACGTCCACCGCCCACGCTTCAGGGGATGCCCAGATACCGATCGCCAATGTCAGGCCAATGCCATACCAGGATCGGAGAGAGCGCGCATACTTCTGACTTCGTCGGGCTAGAACATCTTGATGAGCGTTACGCATAGATACCTCATCGTTGTGTGACAGTTGTTACTCGAACCGCGTTTGCGGAGCAGCAGGCATCGGCCCTTCCTCCTTGCGATTCGATTTACCCGATGAGCAATATCAATGCCGGTGCACGGCTTAGGTAGATGTCTCTGAATGACAATGAATTGCGGATACTTTCCCAGCGCAACGGAGCGACGAATGCGTTCCGGAATGAACTGTTGTGTATGAGCCCCCCATTAATACGTACATAACTGCGCACCTGCGGGAACCGAGGCTGTGAGGCCACAGCCGCCAGGTGCAGGACCGTAGTTCGCGGGCACAGACAGAGAACTGACTTGCGGGGTTCACCAACCGAAAAGAACCGACACGAACCCACAAAGGAGCGCACTCCCCTGACATGTCATTGTCATTCATCGCTCGTCTCCCGCTGGTTGTTTCCGCCCAAATCGATGAGGTCTTGCCCCTGCGCCATACCCGTGACCCCATCCGCACTGAGTGTATTTCTCTACTCTCCTGTTCCTTGACAGCGCAGGGGGTGGCTCGTATGCTGAGCGGAGTACTGTTGCCTCACTATTCTTCAGGCGTTTCTTCAGGCATTTTGGTAGGGACACCTCGATGTATCTCCAGAGAAGTCGTCCCCGTCTGCCGCTCCTTCAGCTGCTCCTCTTAACTGCTGCGCTCATCGCCGCTGTGCTTACGACAACGCTTCCCGCTCGAGCCGAATCGTTCGTGACGGTCGCCACCTATGATGGCGTCATCAACCCGGTCTCCGCCGAATACCTCCACGATGCCCTCCTGTCCGCGCAAGAGGGCGGGGCTCAGGCATTGATCATCCGCCTCAATACGCCCGGCGGCCTCGACACGTCGATGCGGCTCATCATTAAAGACATGACCGCCTCCGCCATTCCCGTGGTCGTCTATGTGTCGCCGTCCAGCGGACGGGCCGCCTCCGCCGGAGTGTTTATCACCATGGCCGCCCACGTCGCGGCGATGGCTCCCGGCACGAGCATCGGCGCAGCCCACCCCGTGGCCATGGGCGGGGGCGAGATGGACCGGTCCATGAAGGAGAAAGTCGAGAACGATTCGGCGGCCTACATCAAATCGATCGCCGAGCAGCGGGGCCGGAACGTCGCCTGGGCGGAAGACGCTGTCCGAAAGAGCCTGTCCGTGACGGAACGAGAAGCCGTGAAGCTGAAGATCGTCGATCTGGTTGTGGAGGACCTGCCGGCGTTGCTGAAGCAACTGGACGGCCGCACGATCCCCCTCCAAAACGGCCCGACCGTGCTGCATACGGCGGGCGCCGCCGTGCGTGAATTCCCGATGGGGCTCCGGCTTGAACTCCTGAAGACGCTCAGCGACCCGAACATCGCCTACCTGCTGATGACCATCGGCACCATCGGACTGATTGCCGAGCTGTATAACCCCGGGGCGATTCTGCCGGGGATTGTCGGAGCCATTAGCCTCATCCTGGCCTTTTACTCCTTCCAGTCGCTGCCGGTAAACTATGCAGGCGTGCTGTTGTTCCTCCTCGGAATCGTCTTCTTTATTCTGGAAGCCAGCGTCACCAGCTACGGCTTGCTGGCCATCGGCGGGGTGGTCTCGATGCTTCTCGGCTCGGTGATGCTGATCAAGACCGAGGTGGAGTTCCTGCAGATTTCCTGGTCGGTTATCCTGCCGGTGGTCGCGCTTGTCGCGGCGTTCTCCCTCTTTATTGTCAGCATGGGTGTACGCGCGATGCGGCGACGGCCGGTGACCGGCCGGGAGGAAATGGTCGGCCTGGTGGGCATTGTCAAAACGGCGCTGACTCCCCACGGGCAATTGGCCGTCCACGGCGAACTCTGGGAGGCCACCAGTGAAAAACCCCTCCAGCCGGGCGATGAAGCTGAAGTGACCCGGGTGGATGGCTTACGGTTGCATGTGACCCCACGCACCAAACAGAAAGAGGCCTGACATGCTCTTCAGTCCCTTTGCGCTCTTGATTCTCCTGGTGATCCTCATCCTAATGGGGTTTAATGTCCTGCGCGAGTACGAACGGGCCGTGATCTTTCGATGGGGCCGGCTGGCCCGTGGACTCGTCGGAGGAAACGGCCCCGGTGTCGTGATCATCATCCCGTTCATCGACAAGCTGGTCCGCGTCAGCTTGCGGACCGTGGCGATGGATGTGCCGCCCCAGGACGTCATCACCAAAGACAACGTCAGCGTCAAAGTGAATGCGGTCATCTATTTCCGTGTGGTGGACCAGGAACGGGCCATCATTCAGGTCGAAGACTATCTCTATGCGACCTCCATGATGTCGCAGACGACGCTCCGGAGCGTGCTGGGGCAGAGCCAGCTCGACGACCTGCTGTCGAAACGGGAACAGATCAACGCCGATCTCCAGCGGATCATCGATCAACAGACGGAGCCCTGGGGCGTCAAAGTCACCGCTGTGGAAGTGAAGAACGTGGACCTGCCGCAGGAAATGCAGCGGGCCATTGCGCGTCAGGCGGAAGCGGAGCGCGAACGGCGCGCGAAAGTGATCCACGCTGAAGGCGAATTCGAAGCCTCGCGGCGCCTGGCCGACGCCGCCGATGTGATCAGCCGCAACCCGGCTGCCTTGCAGCTCCGTTATCTGCAAACCCTGGTCGAAATTGCCGCCGAGAAGAATTCGACGACCATTTTCCCGATTCCCATCGACACGATTGCCCCCTTCCTCGCAAACTGGAGCAAGAAGGCAGAACCCTAGATCTCGCCTGAAACCGGCGAAACAATACAGATCCCCTGATCCGGGCTGCACCTCTCACCAACGGGTGCCCTTGTCTGCTGAATGGCCGCGCTCATCTTCCCCGTCGAGGGTTGTAAATGAGTCCTCCACGCTTCCGGTATTCTTCAAAGACCACCATGGCCTCGTCCCGGCACACGTCCCGAGCTACAGCGATCCCTCGCTCCTCTAACGCAGTTACCCAGTTCTTCGCCTTAGCCCCCTCATCGAATCCGAATGCCTCGGCATCCTCGGACCGCGCCCCACAGACCAGACTTCGAACCCCGGACAGGGGAATCGCTCCGAAACACATGGCGCAGGGCTCGCAACTGGTTACCAACTCATAAGGCGGCAGGCCGGGGGTTCCGAGATCGAAGCTCCGGACCTGCTGTTGCGCATTGGCCAGCGCAACCATTTCCGCATGGGCATGGGAGCAATTAGTGACGGTGACCAGATTGACCCCGACGGAAACCAGCGCCCCCGTGTCAGATTCGAACACGGCGGCACCGAACGGCCCTCCCGGCCCCTGCTCGACATTCCACAGAGCTAACCGGATCACCAACTGCATCCGGTCGCGCAAGGACACGGCCGGCGTCTGCCGATCCCGCAGAAACCGTTCAACCCCGCCGGGGAGATTAAAGGGAGAGGCGGCTGACGGAAAAGAGGTCATCGTGGAGTACGCCTCATCATGATGCTCGCTCTCATTCTAGCGATTCCCGACACCGGGGCAAAGGATTGTTTTTCCATTCACGCGTGAGAGGAGCCGAAGGGCGGCATGAGCACCGCCTCCCTCCCGTCTTGACTCAATCCTTCAGTCCGCCTACTTTTACGGCGACGTGTTCACGGACATGAGACCCGATGGTCTCTCCGGACACCTAATTCTCTCAGCCATACAAGGAGGCAGGAGTTATGCGGTTTATCAAAGTAAAAGACGAAGAACGTGCCGGTGACGTGGCGATCAATCTCGACCTCGTCCGGGAGGCACACTTTGGAGGAGGGTTGCTGCACCTCTATTTCGAGCGCAGCTCCACGGCACAGGATGACATGACCTTCACCGGCGAGAATGCCCAGAAGATTTGGGCCGCGATGGGATAGCGAGTTCCCCGCTCAAGCCCTGTGGCGCGATGTGAAGACAACGCGCCACAGAAGGGAAGCCCTGCCTGACCTGCGACGGAACGATAATTGATGCGGCACAACGCTTGACCGCTCCATTCGCGAAACAGCACACCGCAAGTCCGCATCCATGGGTAGCAATGCTTACATTCAACATCTTGTGGAACACCCTCCTTGCCCGATTGATTCAGTTGTGGCATAAGCACACCGTGAGCGCGTCATACCCGGGCAGTTAAACACGAAAGAGAGCTCTATGAAATTACTCATCACCACGATCTGCATCCTCACAGTAACCGGCTGTGCGTCCGACCTGCCCTACTCGATCGCGATCGGTGATCCAAGAAACGACGGGAGCGGAGTCGGCCGGGAACACTGCGTCCTTCGACTCGACAAGATCGTGCAGCAGGTCGCCGAAGAGTACCCCTCATCCAAATGGACGGTTCGCTCCCTGCAGATTCATCTCGAGAACAGGCTTCACGAAAGCACGCAGACGTTGGAGCGCTGCACGGACAGCAACGGCCAACCGGTGCGAGTCAAGGACGCCCCTCCCATCGAAGAGGTTGCCAAGAAATGGTTGACCTCCTATGCCCTGGATGCAACCGACCCTGATCAGGAGCTGGACCGTTTCCGCGAGTACGTGCGCTCCGCCCGGCTCGTGCAGCAGCTGGCTAACCGACAACTCTTACCGGACGAAGATCCGCTCAACACCTACGACCTCGTCGAACAGACTTCGATGCGCCAATCCCAGTGGTGCGGCACTCTGACCCCCCTCATCCCGAAACCGCTCGCGCTGCCCTTCCTCTCGCCCGCCACGCAAACGGAACAGCCCCCGCAAACGACGGCTCCGGGAGGCACGGAAACAACCGCAAAGAAATCAGCGGAAGAGCCCTCCTGCCTCAAGGCGAGATCGCTCTACCACGTCACCTCCACTCCGGCTGATCTATATGAACAACTCCTCTCAGAAATCACTCAAGCGGAGGCGAAAGGCACACAACGGAACCAGCGCTACTTTGTCCTCGGCTATGAGATTCCCTGGGACAAGGACCGAACGCTGGTCCGCTATGGGGTCACGTTTTACTTCAGGCAAACGGCACCGGAGGACGGATCACCGGCATCCGACAGCACCAGCCCGGTCCAACTGATAGGCTATGACCTCGCCTATGCTAATGAAGCAACCCCGGCGCCCTTGACCGGACTTGTTGCGGGTGCGCCCTCCACACGTCCGGAGGCGACCCTCTCGCCATGGCAGGATAACCCCTGGGCCATCACCGGATACCCCTTCTCGCTCGTGATCGGGCTGAAGAACGCCGCGTTTGAGATCGCAAAATTACCATTCAGCACCATCGCTGGACTCGCCTTTGGACGTGACGCGTACAACTATCCGCTGGAAAACCTCGAAACCGCCTATAACGCACTGTATGTTGAAGCCACCACCCAAACCCGCGGAGGCGCCGAATGGGGGCTCTACCGCCTCCTGACCGAGATACCGCTCGTCGGACAAGTCTTCCAATATAACTTCAGCTTCGACCGCTCGGAGAAGGATGTCCCCTCGCCGGAGACTCCCCGTAAGCTGTTCCTGTCCCGCGGGATTTACGGCGGGAATAAGTGGGGCCAGGACACAGGACTCTGGGCCCTCTTTGCGAAGCAGAGTTATCCTGCCTATGACATTTATAGCCCCCCCTATCGCCATGGCACCGTCATTGATGTCACCTGGTCGATGTTCAACCTGTCTCATGGCCCGGCGTATAGTGAAGCCCGGTATGTGATTGATCATGCCCGTCGTGAAGACCGCCTGTATCTGGCAGGGCATAGCGGCGGCGTGCAGCGAAGCGCCGCCGCCTCGAAAATTCTCACGCACCATAAGTACCGTGTCGTCAAAGCCGTCGGCCTTGCAGGACCGAGCATCGGACAGGCTCTTGTTGACCCTCGATATCCCGAGGCGTTCAAGATCTATCTCAACACCGGATCGGGGGCCAATGAAGATGTCGTCTCCAAAGTCGGCCTTGTCGCCGGGGCCTTCTCGACGCTCCTCGACTACACCACGATTGTGCCCCTGAAATACATAGTCGGAAATCTGGTGTTCTGGAAACGCGACGAGATCTATCAAGCCTTCGACCGCATCGGCTTTACCAATGCCACAATCGTGGAGGTCGCCCGCAAGCCTTCGAGCCGCCATCAAACGCCATTGCGGCTCTCATTCACCGACCGTCTCGTCTACGACAACTATCTCCGCAACGAATTTGCGACCGCCTTCCGGGAAGACCTGGAGCGTCCGGATAGCCCGGATGCATTGGAACGTCCTGCTGCATTTCCCTGGCAACAATAGGCGAACGGCGCCCGGCACCCGGAAGGCCGGCGCAAGCGCGACATCGCCGGTTCGCTCACAAGCAAGACGCCGCCACGCAGGCTGCGTGGCGGCTTCCGGCTTACCCGGTCCGCCACATTCCTGTCGCAAGTTCCACAAGCGCAAACCCTCCTCGCTACGAACGGGCTCGGCTGGTGCGAGCTTGAAGGCCCGCACGGCGCCGGCATCATTGCCACGCTCACCGATCCAGCCTTCCGTGGCCATGGAATCCACAGAGCGATTCTCACTAAAACCCGCGCAGTAAACCCTCACCCCTTTACGGATAGGAGGAAAGAACCGGTGAGCGGGATTCGACTCAACCTCTCCTTACATGCATCTGGATCGCCGAATAGGTCACCGGCCCCGTGGCTGATCCATGATCGCCGCCCGCGCCGAGGAGTGATTCGCTCTTCTTGCCACATGAACGTCCGGGGATGGACCGGAGCCCCCCTGACCACGTAGAATGAGGGATTGCTTTTCCTGCCCCCTCTCAGCCTCCGCGAAGGCGCGTTGGAAACAGCACTTCTCAACCAGCAGTTCTAATTAGATGAAGGGATCGTCATGAGTTTGAAATGTGGAATCGTCGGGTTGCCCAATGTGGGCAAGTCTACCCTATTCAATGCGCTCACCAAGTCAGGCATCGCGGCGGAGAACTACCCTTTCTGCACGATCGAGCCGAATGTCGGCATCGTCGAAGTGCCGGATTCACGCCTACAGGCACTCGCCGAGATCGTCAATCCGCAACGCATTCAGTATGCGACGACTGAATTTGTGGACATTGCGGGACTGGTCGCCGGGGCTTCCAAGGGCGAAGGCCTGGGCAATCAGTTTCTCGCAAACATTCGTGAGACCGACGGCATTGTGAATGTGGTGCGCTGCTTCGAAGACGACAACGTGATTCACGTCGCGGGCAAGGTCGATCCCCTCTCCGACATCGCCACCATCGTCACCGAACTGGCGCTGGCGGACCTGACGACAGTGGAAAAAGCACAGGAGAAGAACGTCAAGCTCGTGCGCGCCGGTAATAAGGACGCCGCAAAGCTGGGCGAACTTCTGGATCAAGTCGCCGCCTGTTTGAACCAGGGCAAACCGGCCCGTACCATGAAACTGGATGCGGCGCAGCTGGCCTTGCTGAAACCGCTCTGCCTACTGACCCTCAAGCCCGTCATGTACGTGGCTAACGTATCGGAAAAGGGATTCACGAATAATCCGTTGCTGACCCGCGTGGAAGAGTTCGCCAAACAGGAAGGGGCGCCGGTCGTGGCGATTTGCGCTGCGCTGGAGTCGGAAATCTCGGTGCTGTCCGATGAAGAAAAGAAAGAATTCCTCGCCGACACCGGCATGACTGAGCCGGGACTCAACCGCCTGATTCGCGCCGCGTACCAACTGTTGGGCCTGCAAACCTACTTTACGGCAGGCGTCAAAGAAGTCCGGGCGTGGACCATTCATGTCGGCGACACGGCCCCGCAGGCCGCGGGTGTCATCCATGGCGATTTTGAGAAGGGCTTCATCCGCGCGGAAGTCATCAGCTACGACGATTTCATCGCCTGCAAGGGCGAAGCCGGCGCCAAGGAAAAAGGAAAAATGCGGTTGGAAGGCAAGGAGTACGTCGTCCAGAACGGAGACGTGATGCACTTCCGCTTCAACGTCTAGCAGGATGCCTGTACCTACGCACCCGGCCTCTGCCGCCACACATACCGTCTTTCTCCCGTCCAGGTGGCTCATGAGCGGGGCGCCTGGGGCATGGTGAGCCTCGTCACGATGATCCCGACGTTCCCCCGGATATGCCTCCTCGCGGTGCTGTCGGTCCTCTCACTGCCTGTCCGTGGAACGGCAAATCCGCCTGACCTTGATCTGCCGGTCATGCACGATCTCGATTTGCGTCAGGTGCAACTCGTGGTGGAGTCGGCACCGGAGAGCAAAGAGCGGCTCCACCAGCGGACCAAGAGCCTTCTTGCAAAAGCCGGCCTTCACCTGACTTCTCCGGATGCGCTCCATTCACCACCCGTCGCCAGGCTGACGCTCACCCTGAATGCCACGCTGCTCGGTGACACCTGCCCGGGCAAGGTCTTATATGCCCCCTCGGTTGCCCTCATCGAATCCGTCATTGTTCCAAGAAACGGGGAGGTCATGCAGGACACCACGTGGGCGGCAGAAACCTCCCTCCGAGTGCGAGCGCCGCTCACCATTGAGGACCTTGAACATGACATGGACCGGCTCGTCTCGCGATTCATCGAAGCCTACCAACTGACACAGACTGTACGGCCCGCGCGGGAGACAGGCAACGAAGGGAAAGCATCAGCACTTCCTCCCGTTGATAATGCGTCAGGAAGCACAGCCTCATTGGAGGAGCAGAACACACGCGCCGGCGTCAGCCTGCAGGGCCTCGACATCACCAGGGTGCAGCTTTCCGTCCTGGCGGGCCGATCGACCTCCCCGCTCGAAACCCGAGCGCTTCGCCGACTCACGACCGCCGGCCTTCCCGTTTCTCTCGAATCACATGGACCGGACGCACCGACGCTGTCCCTGGAAATATCCCAGCGGACCATCGGCGAGGATTGTCCGGGTAAGGTCTTGTACGAATCGGGCTTGTTTCTCGTCGAGCCGGTCAGGCTCGTCCGCAACCGGCAGATCCGCACCTGGACCGACACCTGGGTCCGTGAGCGCATCCAGATCGTCCCGCCGGTTCCAATGCAGCAGTTCGAGTCCGACCAAGAGGCGCTGTTGACGCAATTCATCCGTTCATTTAAAGGAAGATAGACCGGGTCACGCCCGCAGCGCCCCTCCTTCAAGCACCTTGTAGAAACCGTCCGCAACGAGTACTCTTCCGCCTGAAGGCATACCGCACACATGAACCAGCCGCCACCCATTCTCCATCCCCGCGATCCGCTGCACGGCATCACATTAGAGACTATCATCACGGAGCTGGTTGAGCGGCACGGTTGGGCCGAGTTGGGACGCCGCCTCCCCGTCCGCTGTTTTCTTCATAATCCCAGTGTCAAATCCAGCCTCACCTTCCTCCGCAAAACGCCCTGGGCGCGCGAACGGGTGGAAGGCATGTACATCGCAGAACTTCCATGACGGAACAATGACCCTATGGCTTCAAACGCGACAATATACAAAGCGGCCCTGCAGATCTCCGACATGGACCGCCACTATTATCAGGGCCATGCCATCACGCTGGCTCGCCATCCCTCTGAAACCGACGAGCGCATGATGGTGCGGCTGCTGGCCTTCGCCCTGCACGCGGACGAGGCCCTGTCCTTCGGCCGCGGGCTGAGCACGGAGGATGAACCGGCGCTCTGGCAGAAAGATCTCACGGGCGCCATCAATCTCTGGATCGAAGTGGGACAGCCGGATGAGAAATCCCTTCGCCAGGCCTGCGGCCGTGCCACGCAGGTCGTCGTCTACTCCTACGGCGGTCGAGGGGCCGATCTGTGGTGGGAAAAGAACCGGATCACCCTCGAACGGTTGCACAATCTCACCGTGGTGAATCTCCCGCTCGAGGGGAGCCGCGCCCTGGCTCAACTGGCACAACCCGGCATGCAGCTGTCCTGCACCATTCAGGAAAGACAGGTTTGGATAGGGAAAGAAGCCTCCACCGCGCATTTGGAGTTGATGCCACTCAAAGTTTCTTCGGCCCGGTTCAGACCCTGACCGAGGGATGAGATGAGCAGGAAACCACGTCTCCCCACAGATGGCGAACCGGCTGCTTGGACAAGCCCGTTCGCGGCGCTCAAACACGCGGCGCTCCCGCCGGCTCACACCGAACGGCCTGTTGGCGCCCGACCCGCCCCTTCACCGGACGCGCGCAAGAACAACCGCGGACGGGTGGACATCATCCGCTCAACCGCGCATCGAGGCGGCAAGACCGTCACGGTGGTCACAGGTTTTGTCGGGATCGGACAGGCCGAAAAAGAACAGCTGGCCAAGGCAATGCAGAAGGCCTGCGGCGCAGGGGGCACGGTGAAAGAAGGACGGATCGAAATTCAGGGAGAGCAACGCGAAACAGTCGCGCGTATTCTCACCGAGGCCGGTTTTCGCCCGGTGTTTGCCGGAGGCTGACAACGCTATCGGCCCGCCCCGGTTTGCGCACGCTGCCATCCGCCTGGGAGCAGCCGCCATTCATTCGCACGGCTGCGCCCGGTCGTTTCACAGATCCAGGCCTTACCGTACTGAGACGCTAGGCAAGGCGACGCGAGGAACCCGGTCACAGCCCCCAACACAGGACCCTGCTGATGGATATCGCAGGGGGGATGGTACGGCAAAGAGGCAGCCCTCCGGGCAAACCATCCCCCGGTAGGTCTTGTTCCTTATGTTTGGAGGGGATTTAGAGGCAGGCGAATGTGGACCGTGGTCCCGACTCCGACTTCGCTCTCGACTGTGATGGCGCCCTTGTGCGCCGCCACGACGTCTTTCACGATTTTCGTGCCCAGTCCCGTTCCGCCTGATTTCTTGCTGGGCGCACCGGTGATGAACAACCGGTCCCGCACCTCCGGCGGCATCCCTCTCCCTGTGTCGGCAACGGCGATCTCCAGCATGGCCGCGCCGACATCGACCGTTCCGCGCACCGTGACGGAACCGCCGGCCGGGACTTCTGGAATCGCATTATCGATCAGGTTATAGAACGCATTGAACAGGCGGCGCTCATCCGCCTGAATGACCGGGAGCGATTCAAGCCCCTCCGCATGCAGCGCGACCCCTTTTTCTGCGGCATACCGGCGGAGGGACCTCGTCACGTCCGCCACACAGGCCGCAATCCGGCAGGGTTGAAACTCCGGCGCCGTTGTCACCCCCTTCACGGCATCGGCCAGTTCCCTCACGCGATCCTGGATGCGCCGGGCATTGTTGACGATCATCTCGATCAGTTCATCGCTCATATTCCGATGGGCCTCGACCTGCGCGCGCGCCCCCGTGCCAGCCATACGGACGAGAATTTCATGGATTTCCTCCCGCAATAGATCGACTCCGCCAAGGACCGGCATCAGCATGTTCTTCACGTCATGGCCGATATCACCCAGCGCACGGGTCACCTCCGCCACTTTGATTTCCTCAAGAAGTTCTGCCGCCAATCGCTTCCGCTCCGTCACATCCTCGACCGTCCCTTCATAGTGCAGCAGGGCCCCTCGCTCGTCGCGCACCTCCCGCGCATTCACCGAGACCGAGATCACACTCCCGTCCCGGCACAGCACTTCGGTTTCAAACTCCCGAACAACCCCACGCTGGCGCAACAACCGTTGGAACTCCGCTCGCTTCTGAGGATCGGCATAGAGTTGGCGGGCGAGATCCGTAACGGTCGAAACCAGCGCTTCAGTGGAGTCATAGCGCAGCATCCGCGCAAGGCTGGGATTGGCCATCAAAAACCGTCCGTCAGGTGTCGTCTGGAAGATGCCCTCCACCGTATTTTCGACGACGCTCCGGTATCGCGCTTCGGCCTGCCGTCGTGCCTCCTCGACCTGCTTTCGCCTCGTGATGTCACGAATGATCCCGCTGTAAAACGTCCCCAGGGGGCTCTGCCCGACGCCCAGGGACAGTTCCAGTGGAAATTCGGTGCCATCGTTCCTCAATCCGTGGAGTTCGACCGTCCTGCCTACGACATGCGCTTCACCGGTTGCTCCTACCCGGGTCATGCCTGTTTGATGGGCCTCACGATAGCGTTGCGGCATCAGCATGGTCAGCGATTGTCCAAGCACATCCGCCTCGGTATAACCAAACAGCCGCGTGGCGGCCTGGTTCCATAAGAGAATGTTTCCATTGCGGTCGGCCAATACCACCGCATCGGGTGTGGTCCCGATGACGGTCCGGAACCGTTCTTCGCTGACGCTCAGTTCGTCTTCGGCTCGTGCCGCCTTGGATGCCAACCGTTGCGCATCGATGATTTGACGGAGCGCGAACCGGAGTTCGTGGCGGCTGTATGGTTTGCCGATGTAGGTGAAGGCTCCGCCCTGGAGTGCCGCAATCGTATGTTTCTCCAGGGTAGAGGCCGTCAGGACAATGACCGGGAGAGACGGCTTTATGGCCTTGACCTCTCGCAGGACGTCCAGGCCGCTCATATCGGGCAGGCCCAGATCCAGGATCACTGCCCCGATTTCTCCACCTTCAACTTCGCGGAGGGCGTCGCGACCCGTGTGCGCCGTCCGGACCGTGAATCCATCATGCTGAAGCAGATCGCTCAAGGCCTCACAGATATCAGGCTCATCATCCACGATGAGTGCAGAAAAGAGCGGAGCTGGTTGCGAGATGGAATCCATGGAACCACCGGATCCCGTTGAGGAGAAGAAGCAGTTGCTGCCTGTGTACTTTGCGCCGGACACCTACAAAAGTAAATGAGAAATAGGCCCGGCCTGAAAACCCGTGATCGAGAGCCGTAATACCGTCGCTATTGGTGCGCCTTATATACTGAGGGCACGGAGGGGACCGGAGCGAGCCCGGCGGGCATGGATCTCCGGTGAGATCGCACACAGATTCAAGGTATGCCGCTTCCGATTTAACCGTGCTACACATCGAGGAGACTTGTGTGTCTCGGGCTGCGCAGCTGTCCGAAGACGGCCAGGCGGCACACCCGACTCTGTACTCCTGAACCATTGCTTGACACCCCGATATCCGATCCTCACAATGCCGCCATGCCGGAGCATATCGTCATCGAGCGCCTGGAGTTTCGCGGACGCTGCGGGGTCACGGAGGAGGAGCGGGCCAAACCGCAACCGCTGGCTGTCGATCTGAAGTTGGACTGTCGCACAGGCCAGGCCGGGCGTTCGGACAATCTGGCAGAAACCATCGACTATGCCGCCGTCGCCCGGCGCATCGCGGACATCGGCACCACACAAGACGCCTGTCTGCTGGAGGCCCTGGCCGATCGTTTCCTCTCCATGCTCTTTGCCGAATTCCCTATCGACAGCGCCACGCTCTGGCTGCGGAAACTCCACCCCCCGATCAGGCAGGTCACAACGTCCGTCGGCGTCTCCCTGACCCGCACCAGGCTGCAACACCAGCTTCAACAGAGCGAGCCGGCGCCGGCGCCGTTTCTCATGCAACAACTGCATCGCCTGCCGAAAGGCCGCGTGCTGGATGTCGCCGCAGGCGGCGGTCGGCACGCGCTGTTTCTCGCAGCTCACGGCTATCAAGTCGATGCCCTCGACCGCGACGGCGCGGCCCTGACCCAATTGTCACAATCGGCGGCTGGGCGGCGCCTGTCATCGATCACGACCCGAACCATGGACCTTGAACAACCCGCACCGTTTGATCCGGACTTCGGCCATGAACGCTACGATGGCATCGTGGTCTTTTTCTATCTCCATCGTCCGCTCTTTCCCTTCCTCATCGAAGCACTGAAGCCGGGCGGCGTCGTGGTCTACGAAACCTTCTCGATCGACAACCACCTCCGTCACGGCCATCCGCGGAGACAGGAATTCTGCCTCACCCGGAACGAGCTGCTCAGACTGACCTCGCCCCTGCAGGTCTTGCACTACGATGAAGGGGCCCATGACGGGGTGCACGGCTCCGGCTCGACCTACACGGCTCAACTGGTAGCGCAAAAGCCCGCACGATCGGCGACTCCCGCATGAGCCGCATCGATCTCCACCTGCACACGACCCATTCCGACGGCAGCCTCCAGCCGGCTGAGGTCGTGCGGCTTGCCCGCGAGGCCGGCGTGACGGCGCTTGCCATCACGGATCACGACATTACCACGGGCATTCCGGAAGCCACCGCGGCCGGCCAGGAACTCGGCATTGAAATCATCCCCGGCATTGAAATCAGCTCCCGCTACGGCGACTCGGAATTGCATGTCCTGGGCTACTTTCTCGACTGGCACGATCCCGAACTGAATGCACGCCTCACAACGCTGAGAGAAAGCCGTCACCGCCGTAACCCGCAAATCATCGAGCGACTGCAATCTCTCGGCATCGACATCACCTATGACGAAGTCCGCGCGGTCGCCGGCAGCGACTCGGTGGGCAGACCCCACATCGCCCGGGTGCTGATGGACAAGAACGTCGTCGCCTCTGCCAGAGAAGCCTTCGACCGCTTCCTCGCCAACGGCAAACCCGCCTATGTCCCCCGCGATTTGCCGGATCCCGCCGACGCCATCCAATGGATCAAGGCAGCGAAAGGACTCGCCGTTCTGGCTCACCCGACCTGGGTGAAAGCGACGGAAGGCACATTGACCGACCTCGTTCGCCGGCTCAAAGCCGCGGGACTCGACGGCGTCGAAGTCCACTACAGCACCCATACGCCCCGGCAGACCCGTGAATATCTGAGCCTGGCAAAACAGGTTGACTTGCTCGTCACCGGCGGCAGCGATTTTCACGGCGTGACCAAGCCGGACATCGAGGTCGGAATCGGCAAAGGCACACTCCACGTCCCCGACCATCTGCTCGTGAAACTCAAGGACGCCGCAGCCCGCCTCTAGCCTGCGTGTTTCCCGCTATTCGTTGACTCCCTCCGCCTATCCATTAGACTTTGACCAGTTGTGCCCGACACTCATCCATGTCAAACGCATCAGGCTGGCTCATTCAATTCGCCGTTGTCTCGCTGGTGGCCCTGTTTGCGGGACCGCTGCTGAGCAAGCTCCCCTTCGCGCACACCTTTCCCCTGACACTCTTCGGGTTAACGGGACCGCAGACTATCCGCCTCGTGGTTGAAGCCACCGGCCTGCTGACCCTCTGGATCCTGTCCATACATGCCTTCCGGCACATGCCGGACAATGGACGCGGCTTTTCCTTCGTCCGGCGTGTCATCGTTCCGCTCGTGACCATCGCCGTCATCATGCTGGGTGATAAGACGCTCCGGATCGGCGGACCGTCGCTGATCGACTGGATCGGCTCTCACCGCTATTACGCGGGCTATGCGGCGACGCTTCTTGTCGCCTCGCTCTGGTTGACTGCCACGTGGCTGCTGAATCTTGAGACGCTGCACCGGTGTTTTTGCCCTCCCGCCGGCTCCGCCGGCCGGAAGAAGCCGGACCCCTCATGCGACGAACAAGCTCAGATAGATGACGAGGCAGACCCTCCCGTCCCCTCCTTATCGACAGCACAAACAGTGAACAGCGACGGCTCGCCACCGGCGACGCTTGGCCGGTACAAGGTGCTCAAGGAACTGGGTCGCGGTGCCATGGGAGTGGTCTATCTTGGTAAAGACCCGACGATTCAACGGTTCGTCGCCATCAAGACCATGCGCCTGGATCACATCGACGATGCGGGGAAGCTGCAGGAGGTCAAATCACGGTTTTTCCGTGAGGCCGAATCGACCGGCCGCCTGTCCCACCCCAATATCGTTACAATTTACGATGCCGGTGAAGAACATGACCTGGGCTACATTGCCATGGAAGTGCTCGAAGGCAGGACGCTCAAAGACTGGTCGCGCAAACCGCACCTGTTGCCGCTCGACAAACTGATTTTGATCCTGGCGACTGTGGCCGAGGCTCTGGATTACGCCCATCAACAGGGGGTCGTGCACCGCGATATCAAACCGGCCAACATCATGGTCACCAAAGACCAGATGGTGAAGGTCATGGATTTCGGTATTGCCAAGATGGCGTCGTCATCGAAAACCCAAACCGACATGGTCCTGGGAACCCCGACCTACATGTCGCCCGAACAGATTGCAGGCAAAACAGTCGACGGCCGATCCGATATTTTCTCATTGGGGGTGGTGTTCTACGAGCTCTTGAGCGGCAGACCTCCCTTCACCGCCGACAACCTCTCGGCACTCCTGTTTGCCATCGTCCATCATCCGCATCCGTCCATGAACGCGATCAGGCCAGACCTTCCTCCGGCTGTGCTGGAGGTCCTGGATCGCGCCCTGGAAAAAGATCCGGCGCTCCGCATTCGACGGGCCGGGGACTTCGCCCAGGCCCTTCGGGCCTGCCTCCGCGGACTCGCCGCCTAGACCGAGGCACCTATGGCATTTGAGATTGTCCATGCCGCCCAATCGGATATCGGCCGGAAGCGGCTGCATAACGAAGACCGATATTGCCTCGATGCCACGCTGGGACTCTATCTCGTATGCGACGGCATGGGAGGCAGCAACGCCGGTGAAGTGGCCAGCGCACTGGCGGTCGAAATGATCCATCGTCACATCAACGACGCATCACAAGACCAAGACCTGCCCCTGATCGGCCCTTCAGATCCCGCCGTCTCCCTGGCCACCAATCGACTCGCCAGCGCCATCAGACTGGCCAACGAGGTGATTTACCGCGAGTCCCTCAGGAAGTCCGAATGGACCGGCATGGGCACCACCGTCGTCGCCGCCCTGGTCACGGATGAGTTGTTGTCCTTCGCCCATGTCGGGGACAGCCGTCTCTACCTGGTCCGCCACCACACCCTGCAATCACTTACCGTGGACCACTCCTGGGTTGCCGAGCAGGTACGAACCGGAACCATGACGGAAGAGGAGGCCGAACGGTCCCCGCGCCGGAATATCGTCACCCGGGCGCTCGGAGTAGGCTGGCAGGTCGAGGTCACGATCGGTGAAACCCTGCTGCAACCGGGGGATCGGGTGCTGCTATGCTCGGACGGGTTAACGAAAGGCGTGCGGCCCGATGCGATCTTGTCCGCGCTCACCCGTATCGAAGACATGTCCTCGCTCACCGATGGGTTGATCACGATGGCCAACGAGGCCGGAGGAGAAGACAACACGACGGTGATTGCGCTGGCCGTCCGCGAGGCGGGAGACGAGAGCCTCTGGCACCGTTTACGCCAGCGATTGGCCATTTAACTGATCTGTAGCCCCTTAAGAGGGAGGTCACCAAGTGCACGTCACGACAACACAGCAGGCAGCACTGCTGGTGAAACTCCACGGCAAGGCATCGGAGGAGAGGCTCCTGTCAGCAGACACGTATACGATCGGCCGGAAAGCCGATAATCATCTCGTGATCGACGACGCGGCGGTCTCGGGACATCATGCCCGCATCGTCCACGTACAAGCCGTGTACTTTCTTGAGGATCTCAAGAGCACCAATGGCACTCTGGTGAACGACAGGCGCATCGAACGGCATCAACTGCGCGACACCGACATCATTACCATCGGACGCCACCGGATCATCTTCAGAGATACCGCGCCGGATCTGGCCCCGTCGCCCGACAACGCGGGGAGTCTCGATCGCACCATGGTCATATCCAAACTGTCGTCTCCCGCCGACACACCACTTCGTCCTCCCCGCGTGCGCGTCCTCTCGGGGAAAACGGCGCAGCAGGACTATGCCGTCACCAAACATGTCACGATCATCGGTGCCGATTCGCAAGCCGCAATTCGGCTCACCAGCTGGTTTGCGCCCAAAACCGCCGCCATGATTACCCGCCGCACCGCACACTACCTCATCGGTTCAGGCAGGAGCGGGAAACCGGTCCTCGTGAACGGGAAAACCGTCTCAGGCGAACAGACACTCAAAGAAGGAGACCGGATAGAGGTCGCCGAGGTGACGCTGCTGTGGACCATGCAGGGGAAGACAACCGCGTAGGGAGCGCCCCTGCTAGTTCCGATAGGTGAGGGAGCCCTTAGGAAGCGTCGCATAGCACTGGTCGGACACATCCTGCGCATGATTCTGCAGGCATTGCAGGACCCGCCCCTCACCCGGTTGAACCTCGCGACACAACCGCTGTACATCTTCGACACAGGCCAGCGCATGCCCCGAGCGCTCCTTCCAGCGCACGAGTCGCTGCTGGAGCATCTGCCGGCACATCCGCGGGAATTGTGTCACGCGGCGTTCGATGCATTGCCGGCGATCCTCTCCCGGCATCGACTGCGGGCAGATCGGCTCCACCGCCGCATCACATTTCATCTCGACAATTTGCCTTGTCCGATGGTCAATCGGCGCTGAACGGTCCGACGCCGCCGTCTCGTACGTGGGCCCTTCCGCCCCATTCACCACAACCTCGGGAACGGAAGGCACACTCCCCTTGCCTTCGGCAGCAGGCACTCCGGGAATCGTCAGGTCAAGCACGGGAGAAGGAAAAGCGGTGTCCGCCGCCTGCACAGGAACCCGGGAAGACTGCATCTCCTCCATTGTCGGCATATTCGCCCAAACCACACCCCACACCACGGCCAGGGCGGCGACAGAAATCACCATCGTGATGACTCGGCTGGACACCTGAGGAGGTTGCTGTGAAACCATGACGTCTATCCAGGATAGGACAGTCATGGTTAAAAATCACGAAAAGCTGAAATTGTGCGCAGGCCTCCGCACTGGCCCGGAGTAGCGCAGTTCAGAACGGACGCAGCACAGAACAGCGGCTAATTGTCAGGGGCCTCGATAATGTGGTTCTCGAACCGGGTACAGCCCTCTGCCAGCAACCGGTTGGTCAGCATTTCTCCCGGCCACTCGATCGGCAGGTCGGCGGTAAAGACCCACACATCGGGAGACGTCCAGACCGGACCATGCTCCTCCGGCAACTCCGGATCGAACAAATCCGTCCAGACCGGCATATAGACCCCGTTGCCGCATTGGGTATGCAGATGCACGATGGTGCGTGACCGCACGAGCGGATCGAGATCGCGCCAGACCGCCGCGGTTTCGTCGGCCAGGCGGTGAATCCGCACGGCATTCTGAGCATCAAACATCGCATAGGCGGCATAGACCGGCGCCTCGATGGTATCGGGGGCCAACGCCAATTCCGGACATTGGTCGACCAGGCCTTCGAGAATCGCCCGCCGATGACGGTCTTCCCACGACTCGGGCAGGCCGGGATCCGGTGCGCCGATGATTTCAAACAGCAGGAACGCCGTATTTTCGACCGGCGGGTAGAGCCGCGCCGCCACCGACTGCGTCCGCTGTGAATCGGCCACCGTGGCCAAATGATCCTGCAGCGCCTGCAAGTCCAGCAACTCCAGCGTGGCGTCCGTCAACAGGCGGGACTCCACCCGCACCACCGTGCCGGCCGGGAGCCGAAGATGGCGGTGCAGCAAATCCGCCGTGGCGATGGGATCGATCTTGAGATTGAGCGGAGCCGTCAGATTCGCCTGCAACGGAAGCGCCAATGCCGCCATCGTTGCATAGGCGGGCTTCTCATCCTCGGGCCCGTCCAGCATGAGCGTACAACTCGCCTCTGCCAGCAGATCGAACAACCACTCCGCCATGTCTTCATCCAGGGCCGCCAGAACCGTCAAGAGTTCGGCTTCCCGGCCCTGCTCAAGGAAAGCCTGGAGCGTGTCAATGGCGGCCTCGGTGTCGCCATGGTCGTGGCGGCGGGCGTTGATCAGATGGATGAGATCGCGCGTGAGTGGATCAGGACGAGACCAGGCTAACATCAAGCTCTCCTAAAGAGTCGACCCGGGGGGAACGGCGTCGACCGAATTCAGTGTCCATGTTGCCAAACTTTCCCGACTGGAGCAAGGATGAAGACAGTTCCGGTGGCAGAGGCGCGGCCGCCTGCGCACGACCCGAGGCGGCCTCATTCGCCGATCACTTTCACCAGCACGCGCTTGCGGCGACGCCCATCGAACTCGCCGTAGAAAATCTGTTCCCATGGTCCCAGATCCAATTGCCCGCCGGTGATCGCCACAACCACTTCCCGTCCCATCACCTGCCGCTTCAGATGCGCATCGCCGTTGTCTTCGCCCGTATCATTGTGACGATAGACCGCATCCTGCGGCGCCAGCCGTTCGAGAAATTCGTCATAATCCCGCAAGAGTCCCTGTTCATCGTCGTTGATATAGACACTCGCCGTAATGTGCATCGCATTCACGAGCACCAGCCCCTCTTGGACCCCGCTCCTCCGGACCGCCGCAGCCACCTGCGGCGTGACGTTGAGGTATGCACGACGCGTCTTCGTTTCAAACCACAGTTCTTCGCGATAGGATTTCATCGGTCCCGTCCGTTGATCGGAAAAGCATTCTGCCGAACGGATCCTCGCAGATTCAAGTGGCATCGAAAAAAGGGGGCACGCGGATGTGGCAATCCGGAAAAGAGATTATAATAAAACCATGCGGGCGCCCCGTCCACGACGATCCTCACAGCACCTGTCGGATAATGCGCTGACCGTCCTGCGTCAGCGATACCTGGCACGAAACGCCCGCGGCACCCTGTGCGAATCGCCCACCGGACTCTTCCGGCGTGTGGCCGAAGATATCGCGCAGGCCGAACGGAGCTATCCGCGCGCCGGCCGCACTCCGCATCTCGCCCGGCAGTTCTATGACCTCATGCACCGGCTCGAGTTTCTCCCCAACTCCCCCACGCTGATGAATGCCGGCCGCCCGTTGCAGCAGCTCTCCGCCTGCTTTGTCCTGCCGATCGAGGACTCGCTGGAATCCATTTTTGACACCGTCAAATACCAGGCTCTCATCCATCAATCGGGAGGCGGCACCGGCTTCTCGTTCAGCCGGCTGCGCCCCAAGGCCGACCGCGTCGCCACCACCAACGGCATCGCCTCGGGGCCGGTGTCGTTCATGCGCGTGTTCAACATGGCCACCGATGTCATCAAGCAAGGCGGGACGAGACGCGGCGCCAACATGGGCATCCTGCGAGTCGACCATCCGGATATCCTCGAGTTCATCGCGCTCAAACAAGACCCGTCGGAGATGACCAACTTCAACCTCTCGGTGGGTCTGACCGATCGCTTCATGCGCGCCGTCCAGCGCCGCCAGGGCTACGCGCTGATCAATCCGCGCACCGGCCGGTGCGTCCGCCGGATTCCGGCCGAACAGGTCTTCGACCGGCTCGTCCGGGCCGCGTGGCAATCGGGAGAGCCGGGAATTGTGTTTCTCGACACCATGAATCGCGCCAACCCGACCCCGCAACTCGGGACCATCGAAGCCACGAATCCCTGCGGCGAACAGCCCCTGCTTCCGTACGAATCCTGCACCCTGGGCTCGATCAATGTCGCCCGGTTCGTCTCGCACGCCAATGGACGGGCCGCCATCGATTTCGAGCGTCTGCGGGCCGTTATTCCGACCGCCGTCCGCTTCCTCGACAACGTGCTCGACCGTTCCCGCTTTCCGTTGGACGCCATCGCCCGCCACACCCGGCTGACACGCAAGATCGGGCTT
Organism: Nitrospira sp. NS4; assembly: GCF_049546785.1. Classification (NCBI taxonomy): domain Bacteria; kingdom Pseudomonadati; phylum Nitrospirota; class Nitrospiria; order Nitrospirales; family Nitrospiraceae; genus Nitrospira; species Nitrospira sp. NS4. Next base: position 58,746 of record NZ_JBMWAN010000001.1, read on the forward strand.
GGCATCATGGGATTTGCCGATCTGCTGATTCACCTCGGCGTTCCGTACGATACGCACGAAGCCCTGGCCGTCGCCGATCAGCTCATGGGCTTCATTCAACGCGAGGCGCACCAGGCCTCAGCGCGATTGGGGCAGCAGCGCGGCCTATTCCCCGCCTTCAACGGAAGCCGGTTGCACGCCGCTGGAGACCGGCGGCGCAATGCCACGGTGACAACCATCGCACCGACCGGCACCATCAGCATCATCGCGGACTGCTCGGCCGGCATCGAGCCCTTGTACGGGATCAGCATCGTGCGCCGGGTCCTGGAGGGCCTCACCCTCACCAGCCTCCACCCTGAATTCATGCGCCAAGCCGCACGTCACGGACTGCCGCCCGCCCGGCTTCGGGCTGAAATCAGCCGGACCGAATCCATCCGGCACCTCACGTCGATTCCGGAGTCGCTGCGGTCCCTCTTCGTCACCGCCCATGACATCGCCCCCTCCCACCACGTACGGATGCAGGCCATCTTCCAGCGCTATAGTGACAGCGGCGTCTCGAAAACCATCAACCTCCCCGCACAGGCCACGCCGGGCGACGTGGCCGATGCGTTCCACCTCGCCCATCAACTCGGGTGTAAGGGCCTCACGGTCTTCCGTTCGGGCAGCCGGAGCCACCAGGTGCTCTCCTGCTCACACGTGCAGTCCTGTTAACCGGAGCGTACCTTCCTCCCCCCGCTCAGAAAGTCCCCTGGCGCGGCCCTGCAGAATTTGCGCACAAAATTGACTCCACCCCACCTTGGTGATAAGTAGTTTCACAGAGTTTCCAAGAAGATCGACGTTCGCCATAGGGAGGTGCCTGATGTTCGCTGTCGCTGATGGCCCGTCAAACACGGGTAGTCCGCTTTCCAATCTCTTCTTTGCCATTCAACCGGAACCGGATCTGGAATTCACCGAAGAAGAATTGGAGCAGACGACCGGAACTCGTTCATCTTCCCCGATGAAGCCGCCCAAGAAGTCCGGAGGGGGTCCACTGCTCTGGATCGTGCTCCTAGCCCTCGTCGGCGGCGGCGCCTATGTCGCCATGGAACCGGAAATGGTTCTGGACTGGGTCAACCAGTTGCTTGGGGATACTGCCGTTCAGGAGCCGCAACCGATACGTACGGCCAGACCGGCCACAACGACGCCCGCTCCCGGCACTCCGGAGGGAGGGCAACCGGCTCCGTCAGCACCGGGAGTCGCCGCACCGGCACCCGGCATGACGCCTCCCCAGGCACCATCCCCAACGGCCCCTCCCCCGGCGATGGCACCTCCGATGCCGGCCCCAACCGCCGCAGCCCCGGCTGCTCCGAACATGCCCCCCGCTCCTTCGGCTGCGCCCAGAGGTCCCGTCGCCGCAACTCCGCCGGCTGCTGCCGTACCGGCGCCGATGTTTGGGGAAGGCCAACGGGTGACGGTGGTGCTCGATCCTGCGGCAGCCGGCGATACCATCACGCTCTCGCAAGACCCTACGGGCTCAAAGCCCGGCTTGACGGTTCGTCCGGGAACACCCCTTACAGTTCTCGACGGGGATTTCCAGCCAACCGGATGGGTCTACTCCGTCCGCAGCGACGATGGCGCGAAAGGGTGGGTATCGGAAAAGCGGCTTCGCCTCAAACCGTAGCCCCGGCAAGAATCTTCTTCCCAGACCTGCGGGCGGCGATACAACCCTGTGTCGCCGCCCGCTGTGCTATAATGCGCCCCCATTAATCCCGTAGACCCTGCACATCACGTATCGCGAGACCCTATGGATACCATGCGCGCCATCATTTTTGATTTCGACGGCGTCATCGCCGACACGGAGCCGCTCCATTATGCCGGACTCCGCCGCACGCTTGAAGACATCGGCATCACGCTCACCGAATCGGATTACTACGCCAATTATCTGGGCTTCGACGACCGCGGGTGCGTACTCGCGGCCTTACAGGCAAATGGACGACCGATCACTCAGGAACTCGTCCGCGACCTGATGAAGAAAAAGGCCGTCGCCTATCTCGACTCGATCAAGGATCATCTGGTCATTTTCCCCGGTGTGCGTGAATTTGTCCGGACAGCCGGCGCACGCTATCCGCTGGCCATCGCCTCCGGCGCGCTGCGCCAGGAGATCGAATTGATCCTCGAGCAAGCCGGCATCCGGAACGCCTTCCTGCATATTACAAGCGCGGAGGATGTCAGCCGCGGCAAACCCGACCCGCAACCTTTTCAATATGCCCTGGCGGGCCTCACACAACAGCGCCCCGCTCTGGCGCTGCAGGCCGGCTCCTGTCTGGTGATCGAAGACTCGCTCCCCGGAATCCGCGCGGCGAAGTCGGCCGGCATGAAAGTGCTCGCCGTCGCCAACACCCATACCGTCCAGGATCTGCATGAAGCCCATGCCATCGCCCACAGCCTCGCCGAAACGCAGCTCACCGATCTTGAAGCCCGCCTATGGCCGCCGGCGTAAGGACACGGACCCGATGAAAATCTGCTCACTCGTTCCCGGGGCCACGGAAATCATCGCCGAGCTTGGTCTGGCCGACCAGCTCGTGGCGATCAGCCACGAGTGTGATTACCCTGCGTCTGTCCGCCATGCCCCTGTGGTGGTCGAACCGGTGGTCGGCTCCGGATCCTCAACAAGCCGGGACATCGATCGGGCCGTAAAAGAGCTCGTAGCCTCCGGCCAACGGGTCTATCGACTGAACATACCCCGATTTCTCGAGGCCGAACCGGAGGTCATTCTCACACAAGATCTCTGCCATGTCTGCGCCGTCACCCCCGACCAGCTGACACAGGCCATCGAGTCACTGCCCGCGACGCCGCAAGTGGTGACGCTCAATCCCGCATCGCTCAGCGACATCCTGCAGGATATTGAACGCATCGCCCGCGCCGTGGGAGCCGAGGCGCGCGGCCAGGTGCTCGTCCAATCGCTCCGCGCCGGACTGGCACAGGTCCGGTCCAGAGCGACAGCCGCACGCCCGCGTGTCGTCTGCCTGGAGTGGCTTGACCCGCTCTATATTGCCGGGCACTGGGTTCCGGAAATGGTCGCCCTGGCGGGAGGAGAGGATGTGCTGGGCAACCCGGATCAGCCATCCCGCGAGACCACCTGGGAGGAAGTCGGAGAAGCGAATCCCGACCTGCTCCTCGTGATGCCCTGCGGGTATCCGGTGCAACGAACGCTCGATGAACTCGCCCGGGTGGAACGAACGGGAGGCCCCTGGAGCACCGCGCTCGCACAATGGCCGGCCACGTATGTGGTCGATGCCGCCGCCTATTTCAGCCGGCCGGGCCCGCGGCTGCTCGACGGCGTCGAGCTGCTCGCGGATATTTTTCATCCTTCCCCGTCCCGACCACTGGATCCGGAGAAAGCCGTGCTACTGTCCCCCTCGCTATTTGCCCTGGAGCCTCAGCATGACGCTCGATGACGCCCAAGCCTATTGCACCGCGCTCACGAAACAAAGCGGCAGCAACTTCTATTATTCCTTCCTCTTCCTGCCCAAGGCCCGGCGCAATGCCATGTACACGGTCTATGCCTTCTGCAAGGCCGTCGATAGCGCCGTGGACGAACCGCCCCCCGGGACCCAGCCGCAGGAAGAACTCACGCGCTGGCGCGCGGAACTGGAGGCGGCCTATCACGGCACCCCGACCTGGCCCATCACCATCAGCCTGGCGCACCATGTCAAAGCCCTCGGCATCCCCAAGGTCTATTTCGAGGAGCTGATCAAGGGCGTGGAAATGGATCTGCAGAACAACCGCTATCTGACCTTCGACGAACTCTCTCTGTACTGCTACCGCGTGGCATCCGTCGTCGGACTGATTTGCCTCTACATTTTCGGCGCCACCTCAGCCCGCGCGCAGGACTATGCGGTCGCGCTCGGCATGGCCTTTCAACTGACCAATATCTTGCGCGACGTCGGAACCGACGCCGCGCAGAATCGCATCTACCTGCCGCTTGAAGACCTGACAACCTCCCAGCACTCGGAAAAGGCCTTGCGGCGGCAGACCTACTCGCCGGAGTTCATCCGGCTGATGGAATTCGAAGCGGCCCGCGCGCACCAGTACTACGAAAAAGCCCGTGCCGCGTTTAACGCCCTCTCCAGGCAGGAGCGGCGCGCGCTCACCGTCGCCGAGATCATGCGCGGCGTGTATGCGGGCATTCTCAAAAAGATCGAAGACAGCGAGTTTCAGGTCTTTGGCCCGCGCATCCGGCTCTCGACCAGCCACCGGCTGGCCATCGCGGCGAGCATTTGGCTGCGTTCTCGATTCTCGTGACGAGCCGGCGCACAGAATCCGTGCTTATCCTGGGCAGCACTCTGCCGGGCTTGGTCGCCGCCGACGACCTGGCCCGCGCAGGCTGTCGTGTGACGCTCATCGAACATCCTGGCTGGGTATCGGACAGACTGTCCCCTACGTACCTACTCGGGTGCCATCACCATACCTGGGTGCTGTTGCGTTCGCTCCCCCCCGGGGAACCGTCATATCACGATTACACCCTCCCGCTGGAATTCCGGCTCCCTGGCGGGTCTATCATGTCCTATCGCCCCACGTCGCTGCCGGGCTCGTTCCATTGGATCGCCGGCCTGCTCCGGTTTCAAGGCTTGTCATGGCAGGATCGCTGGCAGGTACTCTCCTATCTGGAGCGGGTCTGGGAGCAACAGGATTCCGTTCCGAGCACGCTGGAGCAACGCACCGCCGACGCCTGGCTCGCCTCCATCGGCCAAAGCCAGGCCGCGCGCGACGCCGTTTGGGCTCCGCTCACGCGCTTCCTCACCGGCAACTGTCTGACCGGACTCTCCGCCGCGACGTTCGCCCGGGCCGTCGCACGGCCGTTCCTCAGCCAATTCAACTCCTCCCGGCTGACCCTGCTCGGCGGCTCCATTCGCGACAGACTGATGAAACCTCTCAGGGAGGCTCTCACACAAGCCGGCGTCACCGTCCTTCCGCAGCAAGACCTGCCGCATGTCCACTTCGAGGGCAACGCCGTCGGTCATGTGCGTCTCTACGACGGCAGCACCCTGCAGGCGACCTGGTATCTCAGCGCGCTCCCCCATCACCACTTGCTGGCGCTCATCCCCGATCGGGTTCTGACACGCTATGCGTACTTTTCACATCTCGGCGAGCTTCAGACCCGTCACGAAATCGCGATTGAGATAGGCGGCCTCCGCCAGGGACAAGCCCCCCGGCTCTTGCTCCTGTCCGGAACGTCGTTTGATCGGCTCAGCATTACCCCGACGGATTCAGAATACAGCGCATACGGATTCGCGGCGACCGTCGATGACTCGTTTGCCGCGCATACAGACCAGGACCTCTTTCGTCTGGCCACGCAAGACCTGCGCAGCATCTTTCCGTCCATCCCCGCCGCAGACCTGCAGCTCCTCGCCGTCCAACGGAACAAGCAGGCCGTCCTTTCGCTCAAACCGGGCACCGCCATGTCGCGGCCGATTCAGCGCAGCCCCGTTCACAATCTACTCGTCGCCGGAGGATGGACGGACACCGGCTGGCCGGATAACATCGAAAGCGCCGTCGTCAGCGCACGTCGATGTGTGGAAATCATAGCCGGACCGGCGGATTGACCAGCCCCCCTCCTAATGGTAGGGGTAACAATATGTGGACGCGCCAACAGAGGAACGTGATACTCGGGGGACTAATTCTCGGGTTGATCGGCTGCACGCCCGGTCCTTCCGCACGTAATGTCCGTCCTGCAGGCCACAGCCAAGCAGAAGTGGAACGGGATTATATGGAGTGTGAGTACAAAGCCAGGCTGGCCAACCAAGAACAGTTCTACAGCCGGAGCTCGCCGTTTCCCTTCGGCCCGGGCCCGCAAAGTCCAGCCGACCATGCCCGCGCACTGCACGGCCTCTCGACCATCAATGCCATGCGGGATACCTGCCTGGCGGCGAAGGGCTACCGCGTCGAATAGCATAGAAGTGCCGGCGCTCTTGATGGCCCACTACCGGTCAACCCGCTCAGCTCTCTGCTACTCTGACATATCGTCTATCGGCACCTCTCACACCCCGGCTTGCCGCCGCATTGACAACCTCACGTCGCCTTTCTAAGATACCGCCACACTCGTTCACTCCGACCGGATCATGACCACGACGCCGCTCCAAGAACTTGCGAAGTCCCTTCATGACTGCCAGCGCTGCAAACTGGCCAAGCTGGGCCGCAGCCAGGTCGTGTTCGGCGTGGGAAATCCGCATGCGAGGATCATGTTCGTGGGCGAAGCGCCGGGATTCAACGAGGATCAGAAAGGCGAGCCGTTTGTCGGCGCGGCGGGAAAGCTCTTAAACGATCTGTTGCAGTCGGCGAACTTGTCGCGCGATCAAATCTACATCGCCAACGTCATCAAATGCCGGCCACCCAACAACCGCGATCCGGAACCGGATGAAGTTGAGACCTGCAAGCCGTTCCTGCTGCAGCAGATTCAGCTCATCAGACCGAAGCTGGTCTGTACGCTGGGGAATTGGGCCACGCAGACGCTGCTGGAACGAAAAGTGGGGATTACAAAAGTAAAGGCGCAGGCCTTCTATCTGAAAGACTTCGTCCTCTTCCCGCTCCTCCATCCGGCGGCGGCGCTTCACCAGGGCGGGTTGCTGGACACGTTGAAGGCAGACTTCAAGAAGCTGAAGGAGTTTCTCGACACGAACACCAAAGCGGCTGCCCCAGAGCCAGGCAAACCCGCGACAGGCCCCACCCTGCAAATCGACTCGCCCCAACCGGAACAGACCAGCCTGTTCTGACTTTCCCTCAATCCGCTCACAACGACGAGCGGCGACTATTTCAGCATCCTGCTAGGCTTTCGAGGACTTTTCTTCGACGGCCGCCGCCTCTGATTCGACACTCGTTTCTTCGCCTTCGACCGGCTGTTCTTCTTCCGGCACATCGAACCATTGGACCAGCATCTCGTCCCACCAGCCTTCGGTCACCTCATCGCCTGGATCGGCGCCCAGAAAGGCAACGTCGTCCTTTTTCACCTCAGGACCAACCAGGTGGGGCTGGAATTTCGCCCTGTCGATGACTTCTTTCGTCGCATAGCCGCCGATGATCCAGGAATCCGGATCGGCCCGACGGGACTTGTAGGCCTTCAACTCAATCTTTAAATACATGAAGATCTGCTGCTGCGTGGGATCGCTGACACCGGATTGTGGCAGGCTCAGCGTCTTCTCGATCTTCTTGCGCCAATGCCGGTCGTCGTAGCGCGACGTGATCAACTGGAGCATTTTCTTTCCTAGTTCGGCATCAAGCGGCATGGTCTGTTCCTTATTCCTCGGATTGGGCTTACTTACGTCCGTACATCCCGGTGAACGAGGCTTTCGCGAGGGCATTTTGGTTCAAAAAGTATCCGACCATCGCACCAGAGGCCTCTGGCTTCAACGGCAACTGATCCACCTTCAACGCGAACACCGTAAAAATGTAGCGATGCGGTTTGTCCCCCTGCGGCGGACAGGGTCCTCCGAAACCAGGCTGCCCGAAATCGGTCATGCTCTGGATGCTGCCTTGCGGAGCCCCGGAGCCGTCCGGCGTTCCTGCGCCAGCCGGCAACGAAGTCACGCTTGAAGGGATGTTGAAGATCAGCCAATGCCACCATCCGCTGCCGGTCGGCGCATCGGGATCGTACACGGTCACCGCAAAACTCTTCGTATCCTTCGGCACATTCGACCATCGGAGCTCCGGCGAGACATTGCCCCCCGTGCAGCCGAATCCGTTGAACACGTGTTCGTTTCCAATCGTCGACTTATTCTTGATCGTCGGGCTGGCTAGCTGGAATCCTCCCGCAAAGCTCGCAGCGGGAATGACGAACACGGCACAGATCAGGGCGCTTAACACTCGTCGCATAGGCGTGTCCTCCTCCGCTAATTCCCTGCCACCATCAGCTCGGCCAATTTGAGGGTCGGACTCGCAACCCGCCCGCGAAAGACCAGATCGTTCCCGACCATCTCAATGTCCTTGAACATCTCTTTCAAATTGCCGGCGATCGTAATCTCTTCGACCGGGTAGGCCAACTCACCGTTTTCGATCCAGAACCCGCAGGCCCCGCGGGAGTAATCACCCGTCACCATGTTGATGCCGAAGCCGATCAACTCAGTGACATAGAGTCCGTCTTTCACGGACGCGATGATCTCCTGCGCGCTCTTCGATCCGGGGACCAGATAAAAATTCGTCGGCCCGACCGACGGGCTTTCCCCCACGCTCCGCGAAGCATTTCCCGTCGAAGCCAATCCCAGCTTTTTTCCCGAATAGGTATCGAGCAGATAGCTCTTCAGCACTCCGCGTTCCACGATCGTATTCTTCCGGGTCGCCAGGCCTTCGCCATCGAAGGGACGGGAACCGAGCCCTCCTTCCATCCGCCCATCGTCGTAGACGGTGATCAGATCGGACGCGATGCGGTTGCCCAGCTGGTCGAGTAGAAACGAGGCACGCTTATAGAGACCGTAGCCGGAGACGGCGCTGCAGAGATTCCCAAGCATGCTGCCGGCCGTTTCCTGGTCGAAAATGACCGGGACGCGCTTCGTCGCCACTTTGCGGGCACCCAAGCGGCGCAACGCGCGACGGGCGGCTTCCTGGCCGATGGATTCTGGCGATGAGAGCTTCGTGAACTTGCGTTGGACTTCATACCAGGAATCCCGCTGCATGCCCCCGCTCTCCGGGTCCGTCGCGATCGGCGACACCGCCAGCGAGAAACTGGAACTGCGATACTCTCCGATGAACCCATGACTGTTCCCCAGGACCAACCGGCCGGAAGAGGAGTCGAAATCGGCGCCTTCTGAATTCGTGATCCGCGGATCCGCCGTCATCGCGGCGGCCTCGGCCCGTTTGGCCAACTCGATCTGGAGATCGGGATCGAGTTTCGTGCTGTCGTAGAGATCGAGATCGGGCCACTGGGTGGCCATTTGCGCCGCATCCGGCAGGCCGGAGACCTCGTCCGGCACCACCGCTTTGGCCAGGGTACAGGTTTCATCGACCAGCCGGTGCAACGACTCCGTCGAAAAATCAGAGGTCGACGTACAAGCCGAGCGTTTGCCCACGAAGACCCGCAACCCCAGGCGCTTCTCCCGGGCCTTGCTCAAGCGATCAACAACACCAACCCGCACTTGGACGGAGAAGGTTTCTCCATCGGCAACCACGATATCCGCTTCTGTTGCGCCGCACTGTTTGGCGCGAGCCAGGACATCGGCGGCGAGCTGCGCGTACCCGTTCGTCTGTGGGAGAAGATCACTCATCTCAGCGTTGCGTCCCGCCGACGGTAATCTCGTCGATTTTGAGGGTAGGCAGTCCGACGCCCACGGGCACGGACTGTCCGTCCTTGCCGCAGGTGCCGATTCCGTTGTCGAGCTGGAGATCATGCCCGACCATGGAGACTTTCGTCAGAATCTCCGGGCCGTTGCCGATTAGCGTGGCCCCTTTGACGGGTTTGGTAATCTTGCCGTCTTCAATGAGATAGGCTTCGCTCGCGGAGAACACAAACTTGCCGTTCGTGATATCCACCTGGCCGCCGCCGAACGACACTGCATAGAGCCCGCGCTTGACGGACTTGAGGATCTCATCCGGATCCGACTCGCCGGCGAGCATGAAGGTATTGGTCATGCGGGGAAGCACGACGCTTTGATAACTTTCGCGCCGGCCGTTGCCGGTCAACGGAATGCCCATCAGGCGCGCATTGAGCTTATCCGTGATATAGCCGCGAAGAATGCCCTTCTCGATCAACACCGTCCGCCCTGTCGGCGTGCCTTCGTCATCCATATTCAACGAGCCTCGTCGGAACGGCAATGTGCCGTCATCCACAATCGTGCAGACATCCGACGCCACGCGCTTGCCGATCAGGCTGGAAAACGCGGAGGTCTTCTTGCGATTGAAGTCGGACTCGAGACCGTGGCCGATGGCCTCATGCAGCAAAATGCCAGGCCATCCCCCGCCAAGCACCACCGGCATGACGCCGGCCGGGGCATCCACCGCCGATAAATTGAGGATCGCCTCGCGTGCCGCCTCCCTCGCGTATTCCACATAGCGGTTCTCATCGCGATAGAACTCGAAGCCGACCCGCCCGCCCCCGCCGAACGACCCCACCTGCCGATTGCCATTCTCTTCGGCAATACAGGTGACTTGAAGACGGGAGAGCGGTTGGACATCGCCGATGAGCGTGCCGTCCGACGTCGCGACGACGACCACCTTATATTCGGTATTGAAGGAGGCCAGGACGTTCTTGATGCGCGGATCGTAGCGGCGCGCCTCGGCATCAATGGCATTAAGCAGCGCCACCCGGTCTGCCGTCGCCACTTCCGCTTTGGCCCGCTCAATCGGATACAGATCCCGTGTGGGCCGCCGTTGCACCGGGACCGGCAGACCCCGATCCCCTTTGGGAGAGTTCGCAATATACCGTGCCGTATCAGCGGCGATTTCCAAATCTTTCCTGGTCAGTTCATCGGAATAGGCAAAACCCGTCTTTTCTCCGGCTGTCGCCCGCACGCCGACACCCTGAGAGATGCTCTTGGCCGCCCGCTTGACGATGCCTTCTTCCATGGAGACGGATTCCGACACCCGCGACTCAAAGTAGAGATCGGCATAATCGACATCGCGGACATTCAAGCGGTCGAGGGCATGACGGACTTCCAGATCTGTCATGCCGAATCTGGCCAGCTGAACGGAGTCGGACATCGATCGATTCCTTTATGTATGCCGGTGTGCCGGATATGCCGGGAATTCTGAACGAGTGCGAAGTATAGCCGATTCATTTCCGCAGCCGCAATGCAAAGCATCTTAACCATTGACAGACATAGGGCTTTTACTAAATATGGTTTGACATTGCATACCCCTGCCAGTAGACTTTGCTTGCCTGCCATTGGGTTTGTACAAGAAAAGGACACCGGCTCGTTTCCCATGCAACAGACATCCTCATCCCCCGGTCTGGAACAGCTTTCCGAGCCTGATTTGACCGCCAAACTGGAGCCCGAGCTCCTCCCGAAGCATGTCGCGGTTATCATGGATGGAAACGGCCGCTGGGCAGAGCTGCAGGGGCTCCCCCGCATCGCCGGCCACCGCGAGGGTATCAATTCTGTCCGTGAGATGATCACCCTCTGCCTCGAGCTGGGCATCCAATACCTCACGATCTATGCCTTCTCCCAGGAAAACTGGAACCGGCCCATGCAGGAAATCTCGGCCCTGATGGGCTTGCTGGAACATTACCTGTCCACCGAACGGGCGAGCCTGATCGAGCAACGCATCCGCTTCCGCGCCATCGGACGGCTCGACGCGCTTCCGGAGTCGGCCCGGCACTGGGTCCGCACCACAGAACAAGAAACGGCGCATTTGGACAAGATGCACCTGACCGTGGCGCTCAGCTATGGAGGCCGCGCTGAAATCGTCGATGCCGTTCGAGGCATTATCTCAGACGCCCAGAGCGGGAAAATCCGGCCGGATCACCTCAATGAATCCCTTGTGCAACGGTATCTGTATACCCACCCGCTCCCCGATCCGGATCTGCTGATCAGAACGAGCGGCGAAACGCGCATCAGCAATTTTCTGCTCTGGCAACTCGCCTATACGGAACTCTATTTCACCGCCACACCCTGGCCCGACTTCCGCCGGCGCGAATTTCTGCTCGCGCTGATCGAATACCAGCGGCGTGAACGCCGGTTCGGCCGGGTGTTGAGCACGGTGTCGTCATAACTCCCGTGGGCAACCTCGGAACCGTAGAGGCCCCTGCCGATCGGCCGACACCGGTCCCTTCCGCTCCCGCCACACCAAAACGATTTGACGTGCGACGAGTCTACACGGCCCTCGTCGGCATCCCGATTGTCTACGGCATCATCCGCTACCTGCCTGCCTTGGGCGTCACGGCACTGGCCGTCAGCGGCGGGGTATTGGCTCTTCTCGAATTGACCCGCATGTGTTTCGGCGACCGGCGTAATCAGGCCTTGCTCGGCATCGCCGTCGCACTGACCGGCTTGCTTATTGCCAGCCCCCACGGCACGGTTCCCGTTGCCGCGATTGTCCTGCCGGGCATTCTGCTCGCCCTGCTGGCCATGCTCTTTTCCTCGAACCCACTCGAATCGCGGTTTCGAGACACGGCGGTCGCCATGTTCGGCTCACTATATCTGGGGCTTACCCTGAGCACGCTGGTCTCGACACGCGCATTGCCCGGAGGAGAATGGCTGATTGTGTTCATCGCCCTCGTGACCTGGGCCGGCGATATCGGCGCCTATTATGCAGGCACGTTGTGGGGACGTCATCCGCTGGCCCCCTCGATCAGCCCCAAGAAGTCCGTGGAGGGATTGCTGGGAGGGCTCGCACTCTCGTTCCTCATCGCCCTGCTCGCACAATTCTCGTTGGTCCCGCAATTGACTGTCGCAGATGCGCTGATCCTCGGCCTTCTCATGACGGGAACCGGCCTCCTCGGCGACCTCTGTGAATCGGCCATCAAGCGCAGCGTCGGCGTCAAGGATTCCGGCGGCATTCTTCCCGGTCATGGCGGCATGCTCGATCGCCTGGATAGTCTCTTGTTCACCGCCCCCACCTTCTACTACTATGTCACGCTGGTCCGCGGCCTCTCACCGCTGCCCTAGGCAGGAGACGATATGAAAACCATCATCATCTTGGGCTCCACCGGTTCCATCGGCACCAATACCCTGGACATCGTTCAGCGGTTTCCGGGGGAGTTCCGCGTCGCGGGCCTCACCGCCGGCAATAATATCGACAAACTCGAAGAACAGATCCGGACCTTCACACCACGAGTCGTCGCCGTCTCCCAAGAAGAGGCGGCGGCCAGACTGCGGCAACGCTGTGCCGGCCTCCCCGTCGAAATCCTCTCCGGTGAAAAGGGCATCGTGGAGGTGGCGTCATTGCCGGAAGCCGAGATGCTAATTTCCGCCATCGTCGGGGCAGCGGGGCTGGTCCCGACCCTCGCTGCGATTCGAACCGGCAAGCACATCGCGCTCGCGAATAAAGAGCCCATGGTCATGGCGGGCAAGCTCATGCAGGAGGAAGCCCACAAGCACGGCGTCAAAATCTTCCCGGTCGACAGCGAACACAGCGCCATTTTTCAATCGCTGGAGGGCCATCGGCTTCAAGATGTCCGCCGCTTGATCCTCACCGCGTCCGGCGGGGCGCTGTGGACATTGACACAAGAGCAACTGCGCGATGTCACCCCCGAACGGGCGCTGCAACATCCCAACTGGAAGATGGGCTCCAAGATTACGATCGATTCCGCGACGCTCATGAACAAAGGGCTCGAAGTCGTCGAAGCCCGCTGGCTGTTTGATATTCCGGAATCCCGCATCGAGGTGCTGGTCCATCGGGAAAGCATCATCCACTCCCTGGTGGAATATGAAGATCGCTCCATGATCGCCCAACTCGGACTGCCGGACATGCGCACGCCCATTTCCTATGCCATGCGCTATCCGGAACGACTGCCTCTGGATCTGCCCTCGTTGGACCTGACCGAGGTGGGGAAATTGACGTTCTGCAAGCCCGATCACGAACGCTTCCCCTGTCTCCAGCTCGGCTATGAATCCCTGCGGATCGGGGGAACCATGCCGGCGGCGATGAACGCCGCCAACGAAATCGCGGTCGACGCCTTCCTCCAAAAGGGCATCCGGTTTCTCGAAATCGCCGAGGTCATTCGACAGACCATGGACGCGCATTCGCCCAAAGAAATCGAGTCCTTGGAAGACGCGCTCGACGCGGACCGGTGGGCGAGAGAAAAAGCCGGGTCGTTGGTCCACGCCTTGCCGCGTTGACGGGTCATTTTGACTTTTGGATGATGGATGTTAGATTAAGAACCTGAACCTTTCACACTGAGCGCTGAATATTATGCTGTCTGCTTTCACCTGGTCGCCCGATACGCTCTGGATTTTGATGCAGAAAGCCTGGTGGTTTCTCGTCGTGCTCGGCGTCCTCGTCGCCTTCCACGAACTGGGACACTTCCTGGCCGCCCGCTGGGTCGGGGTGAAGGTCTTGAAGTTCTCCCTGGGGTTCGGCCCGAAACTCTTCGGCCGGCAGGTCGGAGAAACCGAATATCTGCTCTCCGCCATCCCCTTGGGGGGATACGTGAAACTCTTCGGGGAAGATGAAACCGAGGCGACGACTCAGGAAGACCGGCGCCGCTCGTTTGCCCACCAGGGATTATGGGGCAAAGTGTTGATTGTCGCCGCCGGCCCGGGGTTCAACTTCATCCTGGCCTATCTCATTTTCGCCGGCTGGCTCTCAACGGGATCGCCCTTGTTCGTCCCCACCTTCCGCGACCTCAGCCCCGATATCGAAGCGCTCGTTCCCGGCTCACCGGCTGCATCGGCGGGCATGGAGATCGGCGATCGGATCACGAAAGTGAACGGAAAGGACATTTCGACCCGAACCGAGTTGCTGGACGCGGTCGCGCACAGCAAGGGACAGCCCATCACCCTTGAAGTCAAACGTGATAGTCAGGTGAAAGCTCTGACCGTCGCGCCGGTGCCGGTGCAGGGACAACCCTCCGACGCGGAAGAGACCGCCTATACCATCGGCGTCGAGGAAACTCCTCCGCTGGTCACGTCGGTGATGCACGGATTGCCCGCTGCCACAGCCGGTTTTCTGGCCGGAGATCGCGTGGTCGCGATTGAAGGGCAGCCAATCTACACCTGGCTCCAAATGACGACTATTGTGCGGGACAACCCCGCGAAAGCCTTGCAGGTGGATATCCTGCGCAACGGGCAACGCGTCCATCTCAGCGTGACCCCGTCGGCTGAAAAAGCCACGGTCAACGGTCAATCCGTCGAAGTGGGGAAGATCGGCATTTCCGGCCCCGGCCGCTCTCTGATGCATGCGGATAATCCGCTTCAGGCTGTCTACCAGGGACTCGATGCCACGTGGGGTTGGACGGAATTGACGGCGGTCGGGCTCTATAAAATGGTCGTGGGCGATATTTCCAGCAAAAACATCGGCGGGCCGCTGACGATCGCAAACATCTCCGGGGAAGCCGCCTCACAAGGCGCCTCCAGCGTCGTCTTCCTCATCGCCATTCTCAGCATCAATCTCGGGGTGCTTAATTTGCTCCCTATCCCGATTTTAGACGGGGGGCACTTGCTCTTTTTCCTCATTGAGGGCATTCTGCGGAAACCGCTCGGCGACCGGCAGCGGGAAATCGCGCAACAAGTCGGGTTGGTCTTGCTGGTCGGCGTCATGATTTTCGCTTTTTGGAACGACATCGAACGTATCTTCCTTCGCTAAACATCCATGAAAACATCCCAGCTCCTGATCCCCACGTTACGGGAAGATCCCGGTGAGGCTGAAACTGTCAGCCACAAGCTGATGTTGCGCGCCGGAATGATCCGGAAAGTCGCCGCCGGCATTTACACGTATCTCCCCCTCGGCCTCCGGGTGCTCCGCAAGGTCGAACAGATTATCCGCGAGGAGATGAACAGCGCCGGCGCACAGGAAGTGCTCATGCCCATGGCCTCCCCCGCCGAACTGTGGCGTGAAACGGGCCGTTGGGATTTCTACGGGAAAGAACTGCTGCGCTTCAAAGACCGGCACGAGCGGGATTTCTGCCTGGGCCCCACGCACGAGGAAGTCATCACGGACCTCTTCCGCCGGGAAGTGAAATCCTACCGGCAGCTGCCGCTGAACTTTTATCAGATCCAAACGAAGTTCCGGGACGAGATCCGTCCGCGGTTCGGCCTGATGCGCGGGCGCGAATTCCTCATGAAGGATGCCTACAGTTTCGACCGCGATGAGGCCGGCGCCCGTCTGAACTATCAGAAAATGTACGATGCCTACCACCGGATCTTTACCCGTTGCGGCCTGACATTCAGAGCCGTGGAAGCAGACACCGGGCTCATCGGCGGCACCTCATCGCACGAGTTCATGGTCCTGGCGGATACCGGCGAGGAAACGATCGTGTATAGCGACCAGGGCACGTTTGCCGCCAACGTCGAACGGGCCGAAGTCCTGCCACCCGCTCAGACCGAACAGGAAGCGCCCAAGCCCCTGCAATCCGTTTCTACGCCGAATTGCCGCAGCATTGAAGAAGTCATGGCCTTTCTCAAAGTGCCGGCGAACCGTCTCGTCAAGACCTTGATATACACGACCGGTAAAGAAACCGTGGCTGTGCTGGTGCGAGGCGACCATGCCGTCAATGAGATCAAGCTCAAAAAGGTGTTGGGCGTGACGGAAATCGAACTCGCCGGTCCGGCAACCGTTGAAAAAGTCACCGGGGCTCCCGTCGGGTTTGCCGGTCCTGTGGGGCTGAAGGGCATTCCAATTTTCGCCGACCATGCCGTTCCCGCGTTGCGCAACGTGGTTGTCGGCGCCAACCAGCCCGACACACACTACGTCGATGCCAACTGGGAGCGTGACTTCAAGGCCGACCAGGTCCTCGACCTTCGCAACGCGCAGGCCGGCGATCCGTCTCCTCGACGGGACGGCACCCTGAAAACCACCAAAGGCATTGAGGTGGGCCATGTGTTCATGCTCGGCACGAAATACAGCAAGGCCATGAATGCCACCTTCCTGGATCCGCAGGGTAAAGAATGTCTGGCCATCATGGGCTGCTACGGCATCGGCGTCAGCCGGTCCGCGGCCGCCTCCATCGAGCAGAACCACGACGAACGCGGCATCATCTGGCCCTTCCCCATCGCCCCGTTCCATGTGCATCTGATTCCCGTCAGCCAATCTGAAAAGACCGCCGCGGCCACCGCCGCGATCTATACGGACCTCGTGGCGGGCGGATTTGAGGTGCTCTGGGACGATCGGGACGATCGCGCCGGCGTCAAGTTCAACGATGCGGACCTGATCGGCGCACCGTTCCAGGTTGTGGTCGGCGACAAAGGACTGGCGGAGGGCGTCGTGGAAGTCAAAGTCCGCCGATCCGGGGTCAAAACACGTATCGCTCCGGCTGAACTCTTGCAGCATCTCCGCGCAACAGTTCAGGCCACTGAGTCGCAGCGCTAATCTCGCATCGCGTCTACAGCCCCCTTCTCCTTCCGCTCCATTCCTCATCGAGGAAACTTGTCTTTTCCTTGCCTTCCCAGTCCATTGGGCTAGACTGACATTCGTTGAGCAACACGCCACGATCTCTTGACCAGCCGGGTACTCATGAAGCAAGCCGCGCAGCCGTTTACCTCACGACTCTGAGCTAAGAAGGACAGCCAGGATGCAGGCCAAGCCGATGCCCACAAATCTCCAAGAGCTTCAGCCAAAAGCGGAATACGCCGAGCATGTGAAGCGGATCACCATTCAGATCAACGCCGCCACCGACCTCGACCAGATTCTCCTCGATCTCCATAAAGACATCCTCGGGCTATTCGATGCCGAAGACTTGACGCTGTTCGCCTTCGACTCAGAAAAAAAAGAAATTTTCTCCAAAGTCCTCCACCTCGATGGCGTCCAAGAAGTCCGCATTCCCATCTCTGAACAAAGCCTTGCCGGCTTCTGCGCCAAATATCTCCGCCCGGTCAACATCGCCGATGCGTACAATATGGCCGAGCTCCAGAGCATTCACCCGGCCCTGCTCCACGACACCTCCTATGACAAAAGCACCGGCTTCAAAACCAAGCAGGTCCTGACCTACCCGATCGTCGCCGACAACAAATACCTGATGGGCGTGCTCCAACTCCTGAACAAGAAAAGCGGCAGCCGCTTCACCAGAAAAGATGAAGAGTCGGTCGCCGAAATCGCCAAAGCTCTGGGCATCGCGTTTTTCAACCTCAGAAGAGTCTCGAAAAAGAATCCGACCAAGTTTGACCTCCTGGTCACGAATAACCGCATCACGCAAAATGATCTTGAAAATGCGCTTGCGGAGTCCCGCAAAGGGATGAGCGATCTGGAAAGCATTCTGATTGAGAAATACAAGGTCCCCAAACTCGACCTGGGGAAATCGCTGGCCCAATTCTTCAAATGCCCCTATATCGAATACAGCGAGCGGACCCTCGTCGACATTGAGCTGCTCAAGAATCTGAATGTTGATTATCTGAAAAAGAACCACTGGATGCCGCTCAAGCGGGATCGCACGGCGATCGAGATTTTGACCGATGACCCGGGGGACCTTGACCGTGTCCAGGACATCAAGCGTACGTTCCCCGGACTCAATATCCGCTTTGCCGTCAGTCTGCGCCGCGACATCGCCCAATTCCTCGCCAGCGCCACAGGCCAGAGCGACGCAGGGGGAGGGCGAAAGCTCGACGAAAATGTCTCCGACATTCTCGGCGAACTCGTGACCGAAGCCCAGGCCGAAGCGATGGAAGAGGCCGCATCGGGCGGCGGGCTCGACGAAAATGACAGCGCGATCGTCCGTCTCGCCAACCAGATCATCGCCGATGCCTATCGCCAGAACGCCTCGGATATTCATATCGAACCGTACGGAGAAAAACGCGAAACACTGGTCCGCTTCCGGGTCGACGGCGACTGCTTCGAATACATGAAGATTCCACAGAGCTACCGGCGCGCCATCGTCTCACGCCTCAAAATCATGGCCAGCCTGGATATCGCCGAGCGGCGCAAGCCGCAGGACGGCAAGATTAAATTCAAGCTCAACGACACCAAGGAAATCGAGCTCCGCGTGGCGACGATTCCCACCGCGGGCTACAACGAAGACGTGGTCATGCGTATCCTGGCCGCCAGCGAGCCCCTGCCGCTCGACAAGATGGGTTTCTCGGATCGAAATCTCAAGGGCATCAAGGAGATCTCTGAAAAACCGTACGGGATTATTCTCTGCGTCGGACCTACCGGGTCAGGAAAAACAACCACGCTGCACTCCGTGCTCGGCAATATCAATACGCCGGACATTAAGATCTGGACCGCTGAGGACCCCGTCGAAATCACGCAATATGGACTGCGCCAGGTCCAGGTCCAGCCGAAGATCGGCTTTACCTTCGCCAATGCGATGCGCGCCTTCCTCCGCGCCGACCCGGACGTGATCATGGTCGGAGAAATGCGAGACAAAGAAACGGCCGATACCGGAATCGAGGCCTCCCTCACCGGCCACTTAGTGCTCAGCACCTTGCACACTAACAGCGCCGTGGAAACGGTGACCCGACTCCTGGACATGGGCTGCGATCCCTTCAGCTTTTCCGACGCCATGCTCGGCGTGCTCGCCCAACGGTTGGCCCGTCGGGTGTGCAAAGATTGCAAGGAACAATATGTGGGCAGCCCGGTGGAGTATGAGGAACTCAGGCAAGGCTACGGACCTGAATATTGGGACAAGCTCGGCATCAAACAGGACAATACCTTCCGGCTGACCCGTGGGAAAGGCTGCGAGACCTGCAACCGGTCCGGCTTCAAGGGACGGGTCGCCCTACATGAGCTGCTGCTCGGTTCGGAGAAGATCAAACGCATGATCCAAGAAAAGGCACGCACCGAGGACATGCTGAGAACCGCACTTGAAGAAGGCATGACGACGCTGATGCAAGACGGCATTCAGAAAGTTCTTCAGGGACATACCACCTTCAAGGAAGTCAAGGCGGTGGCCATCAAATAATCATTCCTCGAATCCAGAGACGGCTCCCCCCGGTGACAAATCCCCGACGTGGGAACGGCGTTAGCCTTCCCGCGACGGCGGACGCCAGACCGTTTTCCCTGACAGCGCCGATCGTTTTCTTCAGGAGATGATGCCCCGTTACGCGACCGTCCTGTGCGGTTCGCTCTGCAACCATGTTGATTCCGAGATGTTTGAAGGACGTACCGACGACCTGGGCCAGGATGCCGTCAATTTGCGGCCGAGCCAGGAATGATCGTTTCGGGTGATGGTGAAGCGTCTCGACATCAGTGAGCATGACACCCCGCAAGCCGCCGCCTCCTTCCAACGTATGACGTCCGCCAGCGGAGGCAGAAAGCAGCACCTGCTCTATGGTGCGCCCACAGCCATGGATCGCGGCAAGAGCCGGCGGGTCGCATTTAAGATTCACGCCCGAGCGGACGAACTGCCGCGTCATCTTTCGGAAGCGACGCGCCCCTCCTAGCACACACCTGTACCTTATACCCCTCTGGATGCCATCTCATCGGCGCCAAACGCTCCCATCGCCGCAACTCAGCTTTGACTGAACCGGCCCTTCATGGTACTGTGAAGTCGCATCCACACAACGGGAACATCCCTCTCGCCCACGCCTCAGGTCCTCCGGGCGTTGTTTCACAGGACCGGCGTAACCATGCGGGCGCCTTTGGCACAATGCCGAACAACGCATGCCTCCTACGTCGGAGCCGGCACGGAAGACCGAACGCGACACGACAGGGATTCAGGATAGACGGCACCCTGCCGACATTCACGAGATTACCAAGGAGGTCACCATCGCACGTCCAGGAAAAACCACCATGGCCAAGCGGGATCGGGAAAAATCGATTCAGGCCAAGCGGAAAGAAAAGGAAGAAAAACGCGCCATACGCAAGAATGAGAAAGATGTGCGCGGGACGACGCCCGAAGGAGAAGACCCAGATTTGGCAGGACTCCGGTGGGGGCCCCAAGCGCCCCTCTTTTAGCCGCACGCCGACGGGGGGACCGAGATCATCGGCCCCCTCCTCAGGCGTGATTACGCAGGACGCACAAATCGATCCGCCGCAAACGCCCCCCGCAGCCGTTGCGTGATGAAGCGGCGAAATTCCACTTTCTGCTTGAGCATCAAGACCATTCCCTCCGCATCGACCAACACCAGCAGATCGTCCTCGACGACCAGCGTGCGCGCTTGGTCGCCCAGGTTGATCCGGTACTGCGTTCGCCCATCAGGGTTTCGGCCCGGGCCGGTGACGATTTCGGTAAGCCCGTCAACGACTCCTTCCTGATTGTCCGTCCGCAACCGCACTTTGGTGCCGTCCGGGATCCTGATCCATGACGTTCCGGTGGTGGCTGATGGGCTTTGCGTCTCAGGCATAACTTCCCCTTCTAAAAGTAATTGAATGAGCGAGCGATCCATCGTAAAACCCCTCGCTAATTGCCGGGAGTGCGCTGAACGGGCTGTGCGGCGCGCGGCGCGCCATGCCCTGCGTAGCGGCGATCACGCTGGCCGGTCGGCCGCCCCTGCGCCGGACGTGCCGAGCGCTGCGGCCCCCTCGAATCAAACGTCGGACTGGCGCTGCCCGGCGCAAGCGGAACCGCGTGCCCCAACAGCTGCTCGATCGCCCGCAATTGGAGAGAATCTTCAGACGTCACGAAGCTCGTTGCCCGACCCGTCGTCTTCATGCGGGCCGTGCGACCGATACGGTGCACATAGTCCTCGGGAGAGTTCGGCAAATCGAAATTGATCACGTGACCGATGTTGGCCACATCGATGCCTCTGGCCGCAATGTCGGTCGCCACCAGCACGCGAAAGGACCCACGCTTGAATCCGTCCAGCGCGGCACGGCGCTGAGACAGGCTCCGATCGCCATGCAACACCGCCACCTTGTGCCCCTCGCGGCCCAACACGCGCCCCAGCTTGTCGGCCCGATGTTTTGTGCGCGTGAATACCAGGACGGTGTCCTGTTCCTGTCCGAGCAGCGAGACCAGCAGATCGGCTTTCCCGTCATGCGTCGTATGATGCAAGGCCTGCGTCACGCCATCGGCCGTCGTCGCCGACGGCGTCACCATGACACGCACCGGATTATTCACGCTCGCCTGCACGAGGCGGGTGAGATCCGCCGGAAGCGTTGCGGAGAACAACAATGTCTGTCGTTCTTCCGGAAGCGCATCGAGGATCTGATTGATCTGTGGAGCAAAGCCCATATCCAGCATCCGATCCGCTTCGTCCAGCACGAGGATCTTGATCGGCGCCAAATTGATCGTGCCATTCCACATATGGTCAAGCAACCGACCCGGTGTGGCGACGATGATATCCGGCCTCTGCCGGAGCCCCCGCACCTGCGCCTGCATATCGGCTCCGCCCATGATTGCGGTGGCAGAGATGCGGCGGCCCTGTCCGAGTTTCTCGATTGTGGCAAGAATCTGCAGCGCAAGTTCGCGCGTCGGCGCCAAAATCAACGCTTGCGGCTGGCCTTTCGGCAAGACCGCCAATCGCTCGATGATCGGAATGACGAACGCGGCCGTCTTTCCCGTTCCGGTTTGCGCGCAGCCGATGACATCCCGACCGGCTATGGCAGGAGGAATGGCCTGGGTTTGAATGGGGGTTGGCGAAGTATACCCGGCCTTTGTGAGGTCAGCTAAGAGCACCTCGGACAGGCCCAGGGCATGAAAATTCTCGTGAACAGACGTATCCACTACACTATCCTTTCAGTTTGATCGCATTATGACGGGATCAGAGAACCGAGGGGAGAAACAACCGGGAAGGGTGCAACTCCAAACTGGACCTGGTCGCGATGCGATCGCGAAGTCCGTTATGGTGTGAACATTGCCTCGCCGGACTACTGCGAAACCAATGTGTCCTCAACATACAGCATGCGACCTCACCCGTCAACCTCCTGCCCATTTGGGTCAACATCAACAGGCTCCCGGCTCAACCTCTTGCCCCCTGGAAAATTCGCCATCCCTGGACATCTATGCTATCGTAACCGTCAAATTCTCACAGGACGAATGACGATGACCACGACCACAATCCCCGTTCGACTGGCCCGCCGCTACCACGTCGGCTGGACCGTCGTGCTCTTCCTGTCCATTGTTGTCGGGGCCTTGCTGGCCATCCCGACGTACGCTTACTTCTACGACTATTCCTGGCTCGACTGGACCCTCTTCGGGGTCTTGTACATGATCAGCGGCCTCGGCATCACGGTCGGCTACCATCGGCTGATGTCTCACCGCAGCTTTGAGTGTCCGAACTGGGTCAAAGGCGCCCTCCTCATTGCCGGAGCCTGGGCGCTGCAAAACAGCGCCATCAAATGGACCGCCGATCATCTTCGCCACCATGCCCAATGCGACCAAGAGGGCGATCCCTATAACGCCCAGCTCGGATTCTGGCACAGCCACTGCGGCTGGCTGTTCGCGGAACGAAACTATGACGATGCGCAATATGCCTCTCGTGTCGCGCAGGACCCCGTCGCCATGTGGCAGCACAAACACTACGCCCTGATCGTCCTGGCCGGGCTGGCTATGACCTTCGTGATCGGGTTTCTTGCAAACGGCCTCATCGGTGGCATCGGCTGTTTCTTACTCGCGGGAGTCGGACGAACCTTCGCCGTCTTGAACTCCACCTTCTGCATCAATTCCATTTGCCACCTGTGGGGAAACCAGCCGCATGGGTCAAAGGACTCCAGCCGGGATAGCTGGCTGGTCTCGCTGATCACCTTTGGCGAGGGCTACCACAACTATCACCACATGTATCCCAGCGACTATCGCAATGGCCCCCGCTGGTACGACTTCGACCCCTCGAAGTGGCTCATCTATACCCTCTTTCTCTTGGGCCTCGCCTCAGGCCTCCGCACCGCCTCCTACTCCGGA
The DNA here is from genome assembly GCF_049546785.1 of Nitrospira sp. NS4. NCBI lineage: Bacteria > Pseudomonadati > Nitrospirota > Nitrospiria > Nitrospirales > Nitrospiraceae > Nitrospira > Nitrospira sp. NS4. The sequence goes on from NZ_JBMWAN010000001.1 coordinate 82,060, forward strand.
GCCGCCTCCTCGCGTCGCCCATCAGGCTCCTAAAGCCTCATTCCGAACTCCGCAGAGCTATAGGCCTGCATGGCTGCGGTTTGACTCCACTCCATGCGCATGATAGGGTCTCAAGTCGTACGAGGCAGGTTCCTCCCTTCGCGCTCTTCTTTGTCACTCCCTGTCTCTGCGCGACAGTCTCGGTAGTTTGGCTGCTCCTACGTCCGCCATGCTGGATGGTCCACATTGCCATTCAACAAGACGGGATCATTCCGCGTCGCTATTGAATCCGGTTCCTCCGTCATTTGGCCAGGGATCACCCTGGCGCAAGTCTCACGGCCCCGCACAAGGAGCATCCCCATGAAGATTTCGTCCGTGTGGAAAAGCGGCAAGACAACCAAGAAGAAGAACCGGTCCGTCCATAAGCCTAAAATCCGATGGCAGCTCCTGGGTCTGACCGATCCCAATCTCGTAGATAACTCCCCTTCCATCGAGGCCATCAGACTGGAAGTGTCCTCAATGGCCCGATTCGGAATTGGGCCTGACACGCGGTCTCGCGCCACAGCTCAGGACAGTAAGTCGTTGGGCCGGAACCACCCCTCAGCGGCTAACCGAACCAGCCGTCGCGGCGCAACCGACGCGACCGAATAGGAAGCAAGACGACTGTTTGACGGAAGGAATGGCGTCATCCGGACGAGAGGCCAAATCATCCGGATGACGTCACACCAATCGGCCGTCTCGGTTCCTCCCGCACCCCGGATGAGGAGCATTCCCAAGGCCTGGGCTCCACCTTCCTCTGCAGCAATGAGAATCTTCCGGGCAGACTCGCCTGATGATTCTGGCGCCACGTTCGCCCGATGATCTTGAATGACCCATTCGCTGAACCCGCACACCAACTGGAATGAAGAAAGGTCCCGCGCCGCATGCTCGCTTTCCACCACCTCCTTCAATGGCTCACCCATAACCCGCTGGGCGCGGCTACTGTCGTCTATGTCACCGGCGTGTGTGGAGTTCTGGTGCATGCCTATTTTGAGCCCAGAGATCAACGATAGTGCAGCGGACCGGCCTGTCTTGCCGAAGAGCGAAGGAGCACCCATGGGGAAACGGGTCCTATATGTCGGGGGGCTTGCTGAAACGGTGTCGGACAATGACCTTTGCGATCTATTCAGAGAATACGGAGCGGTCGCACGCGCCTACATCATCCGGCATAAGTACAGCGGCAAATCTGCGGGATACGGCTTCGTTGAAATGGGCTCCGGCGAACAGGCCCGCAACGCGGCCGTCGCGCTGGAAGGCACGGCATTCGCCGGCCACTCACTCCGGCTGTACGTCACCCCCCATGTCGCTCAGAATTCGCAACCACAACCATCAATACCGCAGGAGCACTGATGAGCCGCACCAATCTTGACCTCCTCATGACATTCCCCGACGGTTCACACCTGGTCATCAGCACGCAGTGCTCGAAAGAGAGAGAATTTTCGTGCGTGCTTTATACCGCCATACTCGGAGAAGACGATCACGCCTCCTTTGAGGTCATCTCCAACCATTTGTCTGCCTCGACCAGCCTGAGCGCGCAAGCGCATGCCTATGACTACGCCCTCCGGCATTTTCCCCACGCAGACAGTCTATTGAAGAAGCCCCCCTACCTGATCTGGTCGGGCCCCCGATCGACACTGCTTCAGTGATCCTCGTGCCCCCTCTGCCCCACCGAGGCAAGGAAGAGCGACACGTGCGTCGCCTGACCAGGCTGCGTTGACGGCTTCGGCGCCCCATCTCCATCGCTCCGAACCGCCGCCCCCCCCGACTTTGATTACCAAGGTCTTCTTAAGGTCTTCTTAATGATCCGGTCTTCCGCTGTCACGCTCCCCCTTCGCCAATTCCATGACCTCAGCGGGGACTTCCGTGTTTCGGATCCGGGAAAGACGAGAGGGTGGGAATGGGTCTGGCTGCGGAATGATCTACGACAATGTCCGTTACTTCGCGCTCCGCTGCTGCACATGCGGTATCAAGTAGTGGCCGTTTTCAGCCGGCATGAAGCGGAGCGGCCCTAACCGGCTCAACCAGTCGAACCACAATAGAGCCGATTCCACATGAAGTCCGAACAATACGCCACCCATTGCACACAGTCACGGGCGGGATTGCGCCAGATCGATTCCAATACCTGAGCCGTCGTGGTTTTGGGCATGTCCGGCACTGCACCCATATTTGAGCACCATGCGTGTTACCCACGGAGGGGCCGTGAAGGAGGCCGCTATGCAGCCTGCCTCGCGGCATGCAGGCCCGGTACATTCGCCGAAGGAAAGAGCGGCTCCGCCAATTCGCTCATACGCCGCTTGTCCGCGTCACTCTCTCGTGCCAGGCAGAAGACAAGAACCCAAACCAGCGCGCCCATCGTCAGAAATCCGATAATCATCACCATATGACCCCTCCTCTCAAAACAGCCCGTGACTCACGCAATGTTACACCGCCTCATGCGACACCAGTCCCGCTGGTCTGATCCGATCCCGCTCATCCAGATCACCCGCTGAAAGGCTGGGGAATACAAGAAGCCCGGCAGAGAACAGGCCCATCAGAATGAGCGAGGCCACCACGATGGCGGTCATCGGAATGGCCGGCCAACTCTGTGGGGCAGCCGCTGTCACCATCGCATCCTGAGCAGAAGGCTCGCGCGCACTCACGCTCATCTGCGATTCCACACGGGTCGCTACAACCATCGCGCCTCCGAGCTGCTCCTGCATCGCGGCATGGGCTGTATCGTAGACGGATTGAACATAGGTTAGGTGCACGATCGCCCCGCCCAACCGTTCTTGCCTCAGGCCCACGGCCTTCATGCTCTCCTGGCTGGCCGCAACAATCGCTCGGCCAAGATTCGGCTGCCAATTGGCGACAAACTCGTCATCCATCCGCTGCCCCAACGCCTCCGTTCCCGCAATCATCCGACGGTTGAACGTAGAACCAGCATCCTCGAGCGACAGAAGCCCGCCCAGAATCCCGCGCCGCGTGAACTGCACGATCGCACGGCCCATGACCGTCTGAACTCTGGTGTCATGACCGGCCTCTGCCCACATCGCAGACGTCTTGATGGAATCAAGATACCCGTACGGCGAGTTCTGCCAGCGCCGATACTCTCCGCTCACCCCGGTCAGCCGTGTCATCGCAGCCGGCGCAACAGTCGCATGCCGAAGATCAAGCAGATTCTGCTCCACGATGGCCTGACCCAGCGTCGGCTGGAGCCATTGCATGCCATCGCCCCTGCCGCTCAATGGTTCGCTCACGGGAGGTCCCGCAAGCGTGACGACCAGTGCGCCATTCGCTGCCATAAACAACAGCCCGCCGGCGGCAATCGTGGCACACAATCCAACAACTGCGACCATATCGATCAGCTCGTATCTCCCTTGCATGCTCACCTCCTGACAACCCGGCCCCACTCTGGGAGGTGCGGGAGTTCATCTTCTCCCCTCTCACCCCCAGCTCCTGACCACTGTGCGGCGCCTAGTTATGACTTCTTCTCTCCAACCGGCTGCTTCGCTTTCAACTTCTCCTCAGTCGAGATCACTGCTCCTGAGTCGGCATCGACGTGGACCACCATCACTCCTTGTTCGGCGGTCAGAATTTCGACCTCCCATACGGTCTTGTCCTGCTTCGTTTCCAACTCCGCTTCGATGATCTTTCCGGGGAAATTCTCCAAGGCCGTCTTCATCGCCTCGTCAATGGTGATCTTGGCGGATGTGGCCAGAGCAATCTCCAGGTTCGCCTCCGACCCTTTGGCTTTCTCTTTCTCAGCGCTCCAGACCATCCCGCCCACAACCCCCACTATGGCAATCACCACACCAGCAATAATCACACTCTTCTTATCCATGACGTCCATCTCCTTGTACGAGGCCTCAAATGTGGACACGCAATCGCAGAGCCCCAGACGATTGCGGTCGCCGCATTCAGATGCGCGCTATCGCTCAGAGACATCGTCCTACTTAGGCATCCGTGTGCCTTCTTTGACTGGCGGCTCGATCTTGATATTTGGTCCTTGGACGATCGGCAGCCGCCCGGCGCCCTGATGCTCCAGCAACCGGGTATTATTGGGATCCATAACCGTCGGAACCACCTTCGTATCCCCGGACTTCGCAGCCTCTAGAATGGACTGGCTATGGGTCAAATTCTGTTGCCCAGTGTCGTTGGCATACTCCCCGCCCGATGGATACCCCGGATGCTTCGGCAGCATCGCCGGGTTCGCCAGGGCAAGTGCGCTCATTCCGACGAATAGAACGCCCGTCATCGCCATCATAAAGAGTCTCATGGTAAGAACCCCTTTCGTTGAACACACCACCAGCTACCGCGCCGCTCCACAAAGGACGATCCCGATCTATGATCGGGAGGTCGCCCCTATCATCACGGCAACAGACCGACGCCCGAGTACCAGTCCATGAGGTCACCCTCATTAGGACCGTCAGACGTTCTGGCGTTGAAGAGGCGGAGACTGAGGAATCGATCGCGCTAGGAAGGTGTGGAAGCGCAAGGGATAGGACAGTCAGCGTAACTGGAACGTCAGGACCTGAACCAACCTGTCAAGGCTACGTTCCTTTTCCCCACTGAGTGCAGATCTTCCATCAGGTTTTACCCTGGACCATTTACCACTATCTGTCAACTACTATCTTCAGTAGAGATGTTGAGGCGCACTACTTAACCTATACTAGTTAATATTTTGTGCCAGGACAAGCAATAGGCCCGGGCGCTCCCTGCCGCTCCCTACCGTGCGCATCACCCCAGCACGATGCGGATGCGGTGTTCACCAATGGTGACGAGCGGGATGTTGTTGCGGCCTATCAACGGCTGGCCATCCAGCTCAGCCAGAGTGACGCCGCGACAGATGTGGCGCGGATTTTCCACCGCGATGTCATACAGGGCCGAGTGATACCGGAACTGGATGGAGTACCCCGGCCAGTGACTCGGGATACACGGATCGATGCAGAGCGTCTCGCCGCGCAAGCGGAAACCGAGCATCCATTCCACACCGGCCCGGTAGAACCAGCCGGCCGCCCCGCTATACCAGGTCCATCCCCCGCGCCCGACGTGCGGGGGCTCGGCGTAGACGTCGCCGGCAAGCACGTAGGGCTCGACTTTGTAACGCTGAACGTTCGCGCGCGAGCCAATGCGATGAACGGGATTCAATAGGCGGAACAACTCGCCGGCCTTGTCTCCATCACCTAGCGCCACAAATGCCAGCAGAGTCCAGACGGCCGCATGCGTGTACTGGCCGCCGTTTTCGCGAATGCCCGGGACATAGCCTTTGATATATCCGGGATCCATCGGCATCCGATCGAAGGGCGGCGTCAACAACCGGATCAGCCCGTCTCGCCGGTTCACCAGATACTGCTCAACCGCCGCCATCGCGCGGGCACCGCGGGCCGGGTCTGCGGCGCCGCTGATCACGCCCCAGGACTGCGCGATCGAATCGATCCGGCACTCCCGGCCCGCCGCGGAACCAAGTGGCGTCCCGTCGTCACAATAGGCGCGCCGGTACCATTCTCCGTCCCACCCGTCCCGCTCGATGGCGGCCTTCAAGGCACTCACATGGAGCCTCCAGGTTTCTGCGCGCACATGCTCGCCACGGGAGGCCGCCACTTTGGCAAACTCCCAGAGCACCGTATGCAAAAACCAGCCGAGCCACACGCTTTCCCCCTTGCCCTGCTGGCCGACACGGTTCATCCCGTCGTTCCAGTCTCCGGAGCCCATGAGCGGGAGGCCGTGACTGCCGACCGCCAGACTCCGGTCCAACGCGCGCGCACAATGTTCAAAGAGGGTGGCGGTTGTCTCGGACACCCGCGGCTGAAAATAGGACTCCTGTTGCCCCTCCGCCAAGGTTTCGCCCTCCAGGAAAGGCACCGGTTCATCGAGGACGGTCATGTCGCCACTGACTTCAAGAAATTGAATGACCGCGTACGGTAGCCAGAGCAAATCGTCGGAAATGCGGGTCCGCACGCCGCGCCCGGATGGAGGATGCCACCAGTGCTGCACGTCCCCTTCGACAAACTGCCGCGCGGCCGCCCGGAGCAGATGCTCGCGCGTCACGTCGCGTGTCGCGACACTGAGCGCCATCACATCCTGGAGTTGGTCCCGAAATCCATAGGCCCCGCTCAACTGATAAAACGCCGCGCGCGCCCACACCCGGCACGCCAGCGTCTGATAGAGCACCCACCGATTCAGCACGACATCCATGGCCCGCTCAGGCGTGCGGACCTGCACCGCACCCAACACGTCATCCCACCGACGGATCACGTCGCCCAGGAGCGCGTTCACATCCATATCGCGATACCGCTCGACCAAGAGACGCGCCTGCGCTCTGCCTTCTGTCTGGCCCAAGAACCAGACAATCTCAGCCCGTTCGCCCGCCGCCAGCTCAATCGACAGTTGGAGCGTGGCACAGGGGTCGAGCCCGGCGCCGACTCTGCCTGACAACTTCCCTCCGAGTTCAAGCGCCAGGGGACGCGCGTAGGTCCCATTGCGCCCGAGGAATTCCGCGCGATCACCGGTCCATGACGTGTGCTTCCCCGCGAGATCGGCAAAGGCGATACGCCCCCCGAACTCGCCGCCCCACACATTCCGCGCAAAGAGCGCACCAGTTTCCTGATCGATCTCCGTGATGATGTAGGGTGCCGAGTCACTACGGGAACTCCCCAACACCCACTCGGCATAGGCCGTAATGGACAGATGCCGGGAGCGGCCGGATGCATTCTGCAGCGTGAGTCTCGAAATCTTGATCGGGTCTTCAGGCGGTACAAATTGTAGAAGTTCGACGAGGATTCCGTGCGACCCATGATGGAAGCGGCTATAGCCCTGCCCGTGACAGGCGGCATAGGGTGCCAGGTCATCACGAATCGGGAGGGCCGTAGGAGTCCACACTTCCTTGGAATCCTCATCGCGAATATAGATCGCCTCCCCGGAGGGGTCGGTGATCGGATCGTTCGACCACGGCGTCAGCTGATTCTCGTGACTATTAACCGACCAGGTAAACCCCGAGCCGGACTCCGAGACCAGAAAGCCGAACGATGGATTCGCAATCACGTTGATCCACGGGCGCGGCGTCCTCAGCCCTTCACCAAGAATCGTGACATATTCACGGCCATCATCGGCGAAGCCGCCCAGTCCGTTAAAGAATTCGAGGTCCCGGTCAGGCAAGGGCACATCAAGGCGTCGACGGACCCGCCGTACAGGCAGGGTCGGCGAGGGTGCCACCTGCCGGCGCTGTAATCGGGTCACCTGCTCCGCCAATGAGCCCCGCCGGCTCAACAGCACAACCCGGGCCACCTGCTGCAAGAGCAGCCGGTCTTGCGGAGAGAGGAGATCGGTCCGCAGGAGATAAATGCTGCCCCGTGGTGCGCCGGTATCCGGACAGAGACGCAATCGACTGCCCCTCACCAGCGCCTCCAGCGAGCCTTGCAGCCCCTGCTCATATGACGACGCCTTCTCGTTCAGGATGACCACATCGGCCGCCAGCTGTCTCATGCGCCAGTATTCATGGGCCCTGAGCAATTGCCTGACGAGATCGACATCCTCCGCCTTATCGATCGAGGCCAAGACGATGGGCAGATCACCGGAGATGCCATGGGCCCAGAGTGCCGTACGATCCAGCGTGCTGTGGGCCAGCATCTCTGAAGAGGGCCGCAGTGTGGCATCGGCATACAACACGGCATTCGCCAATCGCTGGAATAGCTGCGCTTCATCGGTCTCGATGCCGAGATGATGCAGCTGAACCTGTGCCTGCGTCCACGCCAGCGACACCGCGCGCTCAAACACCCGCGAATCACGGTACTTATGCGCCAGATCCAGCACTTGCTCGCGAGTGGAACCGGCGATGGTTGAAAACACGACGTGCACCGTCCCTCCAGCTGGCACACGCACCGTGCGGCGCAAGCTCATCACCGGATCGAGGACGGACCCGACCGTATTCGACAGCGGACGCCCATCGATCATCGACACCGGCGTACGGACATGGTTCCCGCGTCCGAGAAACCGGGCACGATCCGTTTCATATACCAGGGCACCCACGGTCTCCCCTTCGACGACCACCACGTGAGCCACCCACACCGTCGGCTCCTCTTCCGACCGTCTGCGCCGAGTGGCGAGCAACACTCCCACCTCCGGCACGAATTCCGTCTGCACGAAGAGATTCCCAAAAGCCGGATGCGCCACATCGGCCGCCTGTGGGGCCAGGGCGAGTTCGGCATAGGAGGTGACTTGCAGATCGCATGCGCTCGCGCCCATATTGCTGATCGAGAGGCGACGGACCTCGGCATCATCCTCTGATGACACCACCACCTCGAGCGTGGTGCTCCAATCGCCATCCCGCCGGACGATCTCCGCCCGTTCCTCGCAAAAGGACACCTCGTAGTCGTCGGGCTCGACGCCGCTGGGCTGATACCCGGCCGACCACACGGATCCAGTCCGCATATCGCGAAGAAACAAATAGGAGCCCCAGTTATCCCGCGTCGCATCTTCGCGCCAGCGCGTCACGGCAATATCCCGCCACCGGCTATAGCCCGAGCCTGCCGCAGTCACCATGACGGCATACTGCCCGTTGGACAATAGGTGCGTCCTCGGCGTCGCCTCATGCGGCGAGGTAAATCGCCGCACCACCGGCGGAATGAGATCGCGGACCTGCGCCGCGGCAGAGACTTCTTCTGCTCGCGGCCGCGTCACCGGTACATCGCGCGGCGTCCGCTCCTGGAGCAGGAGCTCCGTCGCCCGGATCATCGGCTCGGCGTGGAAACGGCTTCGTATCACTCCATCGTTCAGGACATTGGCGATGGCGACCAACGCCATGCCCTGATGGTGGGACATATACGCTTTGACGACAGCCACCGCTGCGCCTTCGGGAACCCGTGTGCCGGTGTAATCCAGCGCCTCATAAAAACCGAAGACTCCCCGCCCCCCGGCCTCGGCGAGCCGCGTGAAGCCTTGCGTCGCCGCCGCGGGATCGATCATGGCCGCGAGCGCAGTCGCGTAGGGGGCCACGACGACATCGTCGATGAGACCGCGCTTGAGGCCCAGACCGGGCACGCCGAAGCTGGAATACTGGTAGGTCAAATCGAGGTCGCGGGCATTGTAGGCCGATTCCGAAACGCCCCAGGGCACGCCGCGCTCCGCCCCGTACTGAATCTGTCGATGCACGATGAGGTCATACGTCCGGCTCAGTAAGCTGCCTGCCGGGAACCGCATCACCAAGGCCGGCATCAGGTATTCGAAGATTGAACCGGACCAGGACACCAGCGCCGAACCGGTTCCCACAGGGGTCAGAGCCCGGCCCAGGTGAAACCAGTGCGATGCCGGCACATCCCCCTTGGCGATGGCCACAAAGCTCGCCAGTCTGGCCTCCGATGCCAGCAGGTCGTAGCAGCTGGGGTCTAAACTGTTCTCCGTCACACGATAGCCGATAGAGAGCAGCTTACGGGTCGGATCGAACAGGAATGCGAAATCCATGGCGCGCACCATGTGCTCTGCGGCCTGCGCGATCGCCGAGAGACGGCGGGTCAACATCGTGACATCCGCCGCCGATTGTCGTATGGCGTCAGCCAGGGCCTCGATCCTTCCCAAACTCACCCGGTTCTGCACGGGATTGCTGAGCCACTCTTCCCGCAAGCGCTCCAGCGCACGGAGCGCGGCCGCAAACCGTTCAGGTGCGTTGGCCAGTGTGGGAACGGGATGAAAGCAGGGCGCGATGACCGCCCACTCCGGCGCCGGCCCGGATGAGCCGTCGATCATGGACAGCAGATCCTTGGCACTCAAGCGGATCCATGGAAGCAACAGGGCCACGTCCCGGAGATGGCTCTCGACGCACGCTCGGATCGCATCGGCCCAGAAGCGCAGCTCCCCGTCCGGCCCTTCTCCCCGCTCCTGCGAGAGGGCCTGCGCCATATCTGCCACCGTGCGGGATGAGGTGTTCAGCTGGCCAAACCGGCTCGTCCATCCAGCGGCATCGCCCGGTCTTGATCGCAGCGCCATGGCCAACACCTCGACCGCCTGGCTCAGCTGTTTTCGCGTCACGGTATGCGTCTGTTGCTGATCCGGAATCTCCGCGAGCGCATCGCGTAACAACCGGATGGCATCATCGACGCCGGCAAACAGATTGCCATCGATGGATGATTGTTGGATCAGGTCACGGCATCCGTTGCTCAACACCAACAGATGTCCTGCGAGATTCCCGCTATCGACCGAGGACACATACTTGGGATCCAGCGGGTGCAGCGTCCGGGTGTCGTACCAGTTATAGAAATGTCCGTGGCACAGCTCGAGACGCTGCATGGTGGCTAGCGTGGCTTCCAGCCGTTCGGCCGCCTCGACCGTCCCCAGCCAACCCAGATCCCGGGCGACCAGGGTTGAGAGCAGATAGAGTCCGATATTTGTCGGAGACGTGCGGTGCGCGACGACGGGTTTCGGATCTTCCTGAAAGTTATCGGGTGGCAGCGCATGGTCCTCCGGAGAGACGAACGTCTCGAAGAACCGCCAGGTTCGGCGCGCAATCAATCGCAGGGTCCTGGCATCGGCCGGGGTAACCGGCTCAGCCCCGGATACTGGAGGCGGCAGGCTGACCCACCGCGCCGCGGCAGGAGCCGCCGTCCAGAGCAGGAGGAACGGGGCCGCAGCGGCCCAGGAGTCGTACCATCCCCATACCGCCATTCCGATACCCGCGAGGACAGCCAGCACCACACTACCGGCCATGCGGCGATACATCCCTCTCAAGTTGCACGTGTACGCATGCTCGGCTTGCGCCGCAGTCACCCATTCCAACATCGGCGTTCGCGTGATCGCGAGCCGTCCAAGCGTCCGAACAATCGCATCCGTCATCAGCCAAGCCTGATGCGCGAGGAAGGTGACCGTCAAGACAATTTGCGTCGCGGCCAACGTGAGGTCGGCGCCAACCCCACGAAAGTGGGTGCGCAGGGCCACACCGGGCCGATGCGGATAGAGCCCAAGCACAAAGGACAAGAGCGAAGGAATCGCGATCGTACTCAGAATAAACCCGGACCACACCCAGGCAGATCCCTCCGGTAGCAGCCACCCGACGATCAATGTCAGACAAGCGGTGGGAGCCGACAGCGTGCGGCGAAGGTTGTCGACCATCTTCCAACGGCCGATGGTGGGAATCCGGACCGGGCGAGGAGGCTTCGAACCGGTGTGGCCGCGCCCGAAGAGCCAGGGCAGCAACTGCCAATCGCCGCGCGCCCATCGATGCTGTCTGGCTGCCGCCGCTTCATAATGGGCAGGGAAGGCTTCGAACAGTTCGATGTCGGTCGCCAGGGCCGCGCGCGCGAACAGGCCTTCAAAGAGATCGTGACTGAGCATCGCATTGTCCGGCACCTTATCCGCCAGCGCCGCCTCGAACGCGTCGATCTCGTAAATGCCCTTGCCCGTGTAGGATCCTTCCCGAAACAAATCCTGGTAGACATCAGACACGGCCGAGGCGTAGGGATCGACCCCGCTGGGACCGGAAAACGTCTGTTGAAAATACGAGCCCTCGCCGCTGCCCGGGAGCGACGGTGTAATGCGCGGCTGCACAACCCCATAGCCTTCAAGAACACGACCGGCGCGCGGATCGAACCGGGGCCGGTTCAGCGGATGGGCCATGGTGCCGATCAAGCGGCGTGCGGCTCCACGCGGCAACCGTGTATCGGCATCCAGGGTGATGACAAACCGGACCGAAGGAATCGCCTCGGGGGGGAGGCCACCGACAGACATGAACGTCGTGCTCGTCGAACCACGCAACAGTTTATTCAACTCATGCAGTTTGCCTCGCTTCCGTTCCCATCCCATCCAGAGATGTTCGGACTCGTTCCAGACACGCCGGCGGTGGAACAACACAAAGCGAGGCCCACCCCCGGCTGCGGGGCCGTACCGCTTGTTCAAATGCGCGATCCCCTCCACGGCCCTCGCCAGCAGCTCGGCATCACCCGGCATGCGCTCACTCGGGGCGTCTCTCCAGTCTGAAAGCAGGGCAAAGCGTAAGTCATCATCCGCATTCGCCAGATAGTGCACTTCCAATCGCTCGACTTGCTCATCGATGCCCTGTTGGTCCGTCAGGAGCGTGGGAACCACGACGATTGTACGCAATTCTTTGGGAATCCCGTTGCGCAAGGCCATTCGAGGCAATGGCCGAGGGACGAGGATCGCCATCACTGTCCGATTGATAAGCGCCATCGCGACATCGGACGCAGGGATGAGGGCCACGAGAGCCAGCCACGCTAGACCCGCGACGCTCACACCCGTTTTGTCCACGTACCACAGCGGCAAAGCCAGGACCATGGCGGTCACGACTGCCAGCGATCCCAGATAGCCTGGCGCTGAGGCCTGGACATACCAACGCACCAGCCGTCGCTTCCAGGAGACCCGGTAGCCGAGTTCACCTTCAAATGCCCGGCGCCCTTGTGAGATGAGGTAATAGCCGGGATCCCGATGCCGCTCCCGTTCCGGCTGCTCACTCGCATGAAGCTCCACGCCCGCCTGCATGGCGCGGTGGACGACGCGCGTTGTCACCTCTATTTCAGAAATTCCCGTGCCGCGCGAGAGATCCTCGATCGCGTGGCGATAGGTGTCCCGCGTGACAAAGTCCATCTCGGCATAGCCGGGAGCACCCCGCAGAATGGTATCGACCGGACTGACGCTCTCGAAAAAGTCAGCCCAATCGAAGGCCGATGTCAGCCGCATACTGGTAATGATATTGCGCACGGTCACGCTCATGGCCGCCTGCTGCTGATGCTCGGCGTGGACCATGTCGTCAGCGGTCGTCCCCTGCGCGGCCAGGCGTTCATCGAGCCATCGCAGCACAGGACGCACTTTGGGATCGAGGTCGCGGAGGCGCTGGACCAACTGCACGGCAAACGCCGTGTCTAATGGTCTGTGCTCAAACCGACGTAGGGCCGTCGCCGACGGCTCAGGGGCCAACGCCCCGCTCCCGAGCAGGCTGTCCGCCAATTCGTCGGCTTCCAGCCTGGCCGCACGGCTATGCACGATCCGCTCAGTCAGCCGGCGAAGATTCTCGATCAGCACGATACGCAACGAAATCGCGACGGCCCACAGCTCGCCGATCGTCAGCGGTTGCACACGTTGATAGGCCGCGACAAACCGGCGCAGCATGTCGGGATCGAATCGACTGTCGGTATGCGCGACAAATGCCCAGGCGACACCGAACACCCGTGGATAATGCTGAAGGTGGCCAGACGCCAGTTTCGGCAATTGCCGGTAATAGCCGGGCGGCAGATCGTCGACGATCTCACGAAGCTGTTCATCCACAATGTGGAAGTTGTCGACCAGCCATTCGGCCGCCGGCGTAATCGCCTTTTCGTCACGAATCGCGCGGGCGATCGTCCGGTAGGATTCCACCAACACCCGCCCATTCTCCAGGACGCGTGGCATGAGGAGTGCGCCCAGCCGGGAATCTCCGGTCACAACCTGCGCAACCGCCAGACTCTCCGCATGCTGCTCGAGCCGCTCGACGCCGAACAACTCGGCGCGAATCGGCTCTTCCAGTTCAGCGCTGAGAAAACCAGATAAAGGAACCGTATCCATAGGCCTCCCAATTAAGTCCGGATGGATCAGGTCCTGTCAGCGGGAGAAGAACCCCGGCATCCCGAACGCGCACGATTCGCAAGCGGCAATGAGGGCGGGTAGAACGATCAGTAATACAAGTGGAGACCGACTCCGATCCACTCGGTATTGTCGGTATAAAATTGTCCGTTGGGCGAGGGGCCGCTGAAATATTCGGCCAGGAGTTGCAACTTACGGTCTCCGATACGGGCATCTTCGAACTGCAGCCCCGCCATCACGGAGCTGGCGACCCGCCAATTACTCCGCTCATTGGCCTGGAAATCTGCATAGGCCACCGGACGAATTTTGCCGTCCCACAAGGTCCAGGGGCTCGCGAGTTCAGCTCCCCCCTGGCTCGTGCCGCGCTTCAAATCGCCGGGATCACGCCCCACCAAGTAGCCTGCACCACCATAGATCCTGAACCAGGAGGTCAGATCATAGGACAGTTTGAAATCCACCTCTTCGAAACTCAAGTTGATGCGATTGATCGGCGGGTTGCTATTGAGGATGAACTCATCACCCAAGTGGGAACTCTGATGGTGGATGCGCAGATAGCCTGAGAACGACCCGCTCCGGTAGCTGGTCAGCAGTCCGGCGATATAGTCGGCATTGACGAGGTCTTTCGATCCGGATGGAGCGTTCATGTTGAAAACGCTGAAGACGCCGGCCTGGATAGCGATTTCCCATTGGCCATTGAAGGGGGCGGCGTTCCGGTAGAGTGAAAAGGTTTCACCGAAATTGGCCGAGCCGGTATTGCTCGGCGCACCCAATGTCACTTGACGGGACGCCACGGAGAAATGCGGTGTGCGCGGGTCGGCATGGAACGGAGCCATGAGGAGATCGCGAGGAAGGAATTTAGCCCCCGGCTTGGCGGGGTCTTGCTGAGCGGGAGCCGGCTCACGGACATCAGTAAGAGCCTGACCTTCCCGGATCTCCACTCGCACGACACCGGGAATGCTTCCCAATGCCGCCAGGACTTTCTCCCGGTCGGCTTTGCCGAGCGACTCGGCATCGACAACCACAACTCCGCCTTGCACATGTAGAGAGGCCTTGGGTGCTTCAAATTCATGTTGGAGGACAGCGGCGGCGTAGCCGGTAATGTACGAATCGTCAGCGGCGATCGTTGCCGGCACAAAACCCAGGATGAGACATAGAACGAGGGCTCCCCCCGCCATCAAGACCAGCGGAGCTCGACAACCGGAGACCCGGCAGAAAGGCGCGACAGGTTTCGCACCATCGTGTTTCATCATGGCACAGTCCCCCTCACATACGATTGAGATTCCTCTGAGCATTGGGATGAGCGGAAGGCCGTGAGGTCTTTATGAGCGACGGCCCTTCCCTCCTGTCCATCTTGAACACCAGACAGATCCCGCTCCCTTGCAATGACCACAGACACGAAACCCATGTGTCGGGCGATGGTCGGCATCCCAATCGTCCTCCTCCTATGCTCTCCTGGCTCCCATTACCAGCAAGGCAATGCCGCTGGCGAGGGCCAATCCCCCGACAATGGGCGGAAGCGGAATCGTTTCCTTCGTGTCGACCGTGGCTTGAAGCGGGCCGAGATCAATCACCTTTTCCCGAGTCGTGTAGGTGATCCCTTGATAGACGAACGCCACGATGCCAAGGACGATGAGCGCGAGACCGAGACTCGTTGCTGGTTTCATTGTCAGTTCCCCCTCCTCCCGGATAACCCCGCCTGGCCTTGCGGGCGACGTCGGCCTTTATGCGATCAGACAGGTGCTGCCGGGACTCTCAGCCGTACATAAGCTGCGCCCTGGAAGTCGCTCCCTAGAGCCGACCGGTCAGGGCCAGAATGATCAGAATCAGAAGCACTAAGCCCAGCCCTCCGCTGGGGTAGTATCCCCAGTTTGCGCTGTGCGGCCAGGTGGGGAGTACGCCGACGAGCAGCAACACCAGCACGATGATTAGAATCAGATTCATTTCAACCCTCCTTTCCGCAGACATTCGACCGGAAACTCTTACCCGGGAGCAGACCTACCGCCGTCACCCCTTCTTCTCGCTGGCCGGCCGCTCACGCTCCCGCTGCATGGCCGTGCGCCCGGCCTCGACCGCCTCGGTCAGGACCGCCTGCGTCTCGTGGACACACTCCCGTCCCCTGTCCACCGCCTGCCCGAAGACCTGCGCAGCCTGCTCGGCCAGCTCATGAACAGTTTCCTCGGCGCGCCGCGCATAGCCACGCAGCTGCTCCCGCGACTCGCGTCCTGACTGCGGCGCCAGCAAAAGGGCCACGGCGGCTCCCACGACTCCTCCTCCGACAAATGCCAACAACACCGCTACCGGTGAATTACCTCTGTTGTCTGCCATGGAAGCTTCTCCCTTTTCGACCACCGCGCATCATCGCGACGACGGTAAGACCTCATGTCTCGACGCGATCCGGACAACGGCTTACTTGCCGCAGGTGATCTTCATCGATTCAATATCATTCGACATGTCCAGATCTGACAGATTCGGAATCCGCTGGCCCGGAGCGAAAGCAATCTCCGTCCCTTTAAAATCCTTATCCTTGTACGCAAGCACCGTCGTGTTCGACCCCACAATGACGCTCTGAATATCATTGTTCCAATCTCTCCCGCTGAGATTCTCCAATGAGGCGTACTCTTTGGGGCCCTGCACTTTGACATGCGGATCATCGGCATCGTACTTGGTGTCGTCAAACACCTCAATCCAACAATTCTTATCGACCATCTGCAACTCCATGTCCGCAGCCTCAACGGACAACGCTCCAATCGCAACCATTCCGCACACGGCAAACAATCTGAACAACATCATGGTGATCTCCTCTAGAATACTTGTGACCGTCGTCTTAATCGTCGTCCCGCTTGCCGGTCAGCGCGGCCAACAGACTCTCTGCCGTCCGCCGGTCCGGCGCGAACAGCACAGAATATTGGCGCTGAGAGAGTGCTCCGAACTTGCGCTGTTCCTCTTCGGGCACTTTCAGCAAGACCGCTAAGGCCGTCAGATATTCGCCATGCCCACGCGCAATGTCCTGCTCCAGGTTCTCAAACGCCACGGCTGCGAACAATCGCGCTTTTTGGTCTTCCCGCACGACGCCGTCGGCGGTGAAAAACTCCCCCGGACTCGTACTCGACGTGAACTTGGCAAACGTGTCGAACGTAGCTTTAGTTGTATTGCAGGCGGAACTGACGAGTCCGGCGCTTGCCAGCACCACTGCACCCACGAGCCCCTTCAATGTCATGATGCGCATAAGACACCCCCGGTGTTCGGATCCCACTATTTCACCCCCAGACCAATCTATCCAGGTATGGATTGGGCCAGCCCTGAGGACAGGTCCAATCTCTGTGTCTGAGCGTCTACTTTCATATCCTGAACCTACATCTTCGGCGCGACGTGGCGAAGCGACGATGCGTGGTTCTTTTCGTTGGCCTGAGCCTCGACTTTATCGCCAACCTTGATGGCGCCATCCAGAGTCGTGGTCTTATCGACATGCAGGCGGATTTCCTTGCCGGACATATCCTTCACCACATAAAACTCCCCGTCGATCTTCAATAGATCCCCCTTGATGGTCTGGGTGCCTGACGCGCCCATCCCACCAGCCGGGGTGACGTGTCTCATGGAGACTGCGTGGTTCTTTTCGGTGGCCTGAGCCTCGACCTTGTCGCCGACCTTGACGGCGCCGTCCAGAGTCGTGGTCTTATCGACATGCAGGCGGATTTCCTTGCCGGACATATCCTTCACCACATAAAACTCCCCGTCGATCTTCAATAGATCCCCGCTGACCGTTTGGCTGGCTTGCGCAGCCTTATCACCAGCCGCGTATGAGAATGCTGCCGTCCCAACACTGAGGACCATGGCACACATAAACAGACCAATAGACTTCTTCATGATGAAACCTCCCTGTATGTGGTTGTGCGGCACGAGCTTACACGGACTCAGCCGTTTCGAACCGGAACGAGCGATGCTTTCCTCAAAACCCTAGGCATTCTCCTTCACAGTGAGATCGTTCTTCACGGACTTCACGCCCGGGACGAACCAGGCCGTCCACGACGCGTCCGCACTGGTCATGAGGTCCTTGACCTCGCCGGTCAGCGAGACGACCCCTGCGTTGGTCTGCACCGCAATATCGGCCTTCTTCAGACGAGCGTCTTTCGCAAAATGTTCCTTGACGCGGGCCGTAATCGTCTCGTCCTTTTCCTCCACCGCTTCGCGTTTGGACGGGGCCACGACCTCAAGGTCGTTCTTCACGCTCTTCACACCATCGATCAGTTTGGTAATGTCCCCCGCCGCATGCTTGGCCGCATCAGAATCGACCTTGCCACGGAGCATCACCACGCCCTGCGTAGTCTCGACATCGATCTGCCGTCCTTTAACCCGGCCATCGGCCGCAAGGGCGATCTTGGTTTTCGCCGTGAGCCACGTGTCGTTGATCGGGGTCTTCTCTGTGGCCTTATTCGCAGCAGTCACGGATCCGGTGATGACAGCCCCACCAATAACCAGGGCCGTGCAGAGTGTCAGTACATAGCGTATGTTCATGATTGTATCCCCTTAACTCAATGTGAAATCGCTCAGTGCTCCAGCATTGATTGTTTGATGACTTCCTGTTAGCGCATCTTATCTTTCGGGGTTTCCGGCGCCGCTTTCTGAAGCCACTGGTCCGCCCACTTCATGAGCTCCTCCTTCTTGTCGCCGTAGCGCTCATGCACTTTGCCGGCAAACTTGTCGTAGCTCCCCTCGATCTGCGTTAAGTCATCATCAGTGAACTTGCCATACTGTTGTTTCAGTTCACCTTTGAACTGCATCCATTTTCCTTTGAATTGATCCGCATTCATGGTGTCTTCCTTCCGTGTGAGATACGATGCCTTGGTTCTCCTATCGCTCTGGCTTTGTCAGTCCAATCCCCCTTCTCCTGGACCAGTATGGCGAGGAGAACCGCGGCGGTCTGGTCAAAATTGCACAGTATTGACGAATGCAACCGGAAACGCGGTAAACGGCCCCGGCGCAATGGAAGCTCAGGAGAGGAAGCAGACGGAGTCCCTAATCGTGGAGGTGAACTGTGAGAAGGGAGCTGTGTACGTGCACGTCCACAGTGCCATCAATAACGCCCAGTTTGGGAAACCGATTCATGAAAAACCTGAACCGGAATGGCGACACCGCTGATCGGAACGACTAGCGCACCGCTATTTAGCAGAGCGTTTCTTATCCGCCATCTCAGCGGTAACCCGGGGGGTTAGAAGTTCGATGTGCACGATCTGCCCCATGAGTTGCAAGGGCCCTTCAAATTGGACAAACGCCGGCACCTCATCGACCAGAATCCAACACATATAGTGAAACGACGCCGGGAGCTGGCCGGTCATCTTCCCGAAAAACTCCTTAATCAACCCAACCTGCGGTTGGAAGACATACTGCGTGGCTTTCCCTGCCTGGTCGCCGATGCGGACGGGTTGATCCTCCATCGCAAGTAACTGCAGTCTGTACACCTGTGGCGTCGGGGTGAATGCGAGGATGCTCACCGTTTCGTCAACTCCCTTCTGAAGGTTCTTTGATACCGTGATCAGCATCCCGTTATAGACATCCTTAGGCAGATCCACTGCCCCGGTCAGGATCTCCTCTTTCGCGCCTTCTCCCGATTTCGAACGAACCTTATATTGCCCCGTCCCTCGATCTATCGAGACGTCGATCTGGTCCGGAAACGATGGGCCGCGCTGGACCAGATGATAGCGAATCACCGTAAACACACGCTGTTGCGAAAAGACCACGACCTCATCGTGGAGAGAGCCGTCCTTAAAACGGAACATCATCCGGCTTTCGACAAGACCGTCCTCTTTAACCACCTGGGTCAATTCTCCCTGGCCGAGCATCTCCCCGGCAATCGACCGCACGAGCAAATAGGCATGAGTGACGCCCTCAGAAAACCGGACGGCGACAGGCGCCGCATCTGCGAAATGGACAGATCCGAGCGTCGCCGTGAGCAGGAGGACGGCCAACTTGATGCGGACCTGACGAATGGACATACCGGTGCTCATGACACGACCTGAAAGGATGCTGAATAACGTCTGCATTGTCTCAAGAACTCAGCCATGAATTGGACCGCTTATGAGCCTGTCAGGTTTGATATCAGGGTCCGTCAGTTTATTTCGTGTATCTCGCAGAGCAGCGATCGACGAGCTGCTCATCTGAAGACTCGCCGGCTCACCAGGCTCCGAGAGATTCATCGGCGAGCCCAATACTTCAACACGCTGCTACGCATCGAAGCCCTGGCCACCCCCTCGCAGGATCACGCGTGACGATGCGGCACCGATCGGGGCATTCCCTGTCGCACGACCTTCGGAGCAGATTCGTGCTGGCCGACGAGGTATGCGGACGCGGCGATTCCGGCACAGCACTTCAGCGCCTGCTCCAACTCCACCGCGTCGAAGGGTTTGGTCAGGCAGGCGCGCGCGCCTGCTGCGACGGCCTGACCCGCAATCTGACCGCCCGGATGACCGATCATGGCGATCACTGAGACAGACGGATACCGCACTTGAATATGGAACAAGACCGTGAGGCCGGTAATCCCGGAAATCATATAATCCAACAGCACCACATCATAGTTCGCATGCACATAGTCCGCGTGCGCCAGCCTGTTCAAACAATCACAGCCGTTCTCAGCCTCATCGACAATATGCGCGTTCTATTCCAGGCGCATCGTCAGTAAGCCCCGGAGGATGGCATCGTCGTCGACCACAAGAATACGCTTCCGCTTCATGGGAGCATCCTTTCGGAGCCTGCCCTGTCTCACCGGGTCATGGGATGATGGTGGGTCAGGCACTCCACCTGTGTGCACACAAGATATCGGTCTCCTGAGTCGCCCTTGTGCAACGCCCCTGGCTTTCGCGCCTGCTCGCGCGGAAGGTTGAACCGCGATATCCGTCTGAGCAGACGAGCTTCCCCCTGGGAACTCGAACTCCCCCTCACAACCTCGAGACGTGAGCCCTCATCCGCATTCCGACCAGCCAACCCGAATCCGCGGACCAGGACCTTGCCTCCGTCTCAAGGATAAGCACTTTCAGCGTGAGGGCGCAGGAATACGATCCCGCTCTTCCTGACTGTCCTGCGAGACGCGCCCCGATATGGCGTCGGAGGGCGAATACGATTGGTGCGAACGACCGCGTCCTCGATGCACCCGCAATTGACGCATCGCGTGACCGGACTCATTCGGGTCATTTCCTCTCTGAAACCGTCAAATGTTTCAGGGACAAGCAACCCCCTACAACGTTGGCAGAGCATAGACCCTCCCTTCTCCAATCGATGTGGTGTGAACGAGTGACCCAACACCGATAGCAGGTTCATCCCGCCGCGAATGTGATTATTGAAGCGGGGCAGGCGTCTGCTGATGTCCCGGATTGTGAGGCGGCCATCACGTCTGAGGCTCACTGGACCACCCCCTCGGGTCCCGGATAGACGGTGATATCAAGCACAGTATGCGGACAACACCACGAGCTGTCTGGTCATATTTGCTCACTAGCCCCCCTGGCGGGACAGGCCGGCGGTCCAGCGAGACACTCGTGCACCCTCAGTGTTCATGACAGTGCGTCACCACACGGCCCCATGGAGCCTCGCTGATTCGAATCGACCTGCGACGATCATCACGAGCAACATACCCGTTCTGATGAAACAGCCTTATGAATGCTGGGGCCGAACGTAGTAACGCCAGAAGATGAGGTTGAGAATAATGAAGGTCAGCACAATGCCGAGAATACCGGACAGGGCAAGATCGAACCTCTGCCGGACCACAAGGAGCGGGAGCAGGCTTTCAAGAACCTGGTCGAGACCAGAGGTATGACTGCCCGGAGATAAACCGTCTTATCCTCGAGACCTGAACAGATGGGTCCCGACGCGGGACTCTGCGATGTCGCTCCCTGCGAGTGCAGTCACAGGCCCATTGAGGCGATCGATAGCAGGTGCGCCGCTTCGCTCGCATGCGTCATAGGCTGAACCGGGCACCCCGCTCAAGGAATCCGCAAACAGCGACGATTCATGCCCTCGCAGTACCATGTGCTCGACAAAGGCGTGCAGGAGGGAGAAGTTCCTGGGGCTCATGCCCTGCATATTCCAGATGGACATATTGTGCGGAAACGTTTGCTGATGCGCAGACACGAATTCGTGGGGATGGCAGTAGAAGACCAGCCGCGGAGACCGCCGGACAATCCGGCGCACCATCCACTTCATGACCGGCAGGCCGAGCACCCGAAGCGTCGCCATATTGATGGGGAAAAGAAACGCGGAGGGCGCCATCTCAATGATCGCGCTGCGTCCCCGCAGGCATAAATGGGATGACGAGAGACGATACGGCTCAGTCGGAGCACGAAAGTATTTCAGGTAATGCACCCGGCCGAAGCCGCAATCGAATCGTCTCGCCGGCACCGACGAATCGTATTGGTAGCCTTCGTCTTCAAGCGCGCGCACCGTCGTTTCGCCGATCCACAAGCTCGGTGCGCGGAAAACGACCGGGCGAACCCCTGAGGCCTTCTCCACGGCCTCCGTGGCAAGCCTGATCCAGTCTCGCTGCCTGGCGTAACTGGCGGACCTGAAATCCTCGTCACGCTCAAGACCGCCATGTTCCCACCCGTGCGTGCCGATTTCGTGTCCTCGCCGCCGGCATTCTCCAATCAGAGTCGCATAGGCTTCCGCAAACCGCCCCGCCACAAAAATCGTCGCCTTGAGGTTCCATCGGTCACAGAATTCCAGCAGACCCTCCAACCCGACCTCGGAACCGGGAACCCAGTCCACATCGATGGTAAAGTGCCATCGCCGAACGGCTCCTGCAGGCATAGGAGAGGGGGCTTGCGATCGTTCCGACTGCTCCGGCAACCCGGTTGAAGAATCGCCGCACGGATCTCGGCGCTCCTGCTCCTCGACCGTCTTGTGCATATCAGTCTTCACGGTATCCGACGCGGTGCTCCTTTTCGCTGCCCCTGGGTCCCCTGTGACCTCTTTTTATCATGCCCGGCCCACAGGACGTTGGAGAAGGCCCTTTTCCTCTAAGCGCGATTTCCCCTGCCCAAGTCGAGAGCCTCCATGGACCCGGACCTGAGGCCCTCGGCAGGCACGGTGCGTGCACGCCGACCATCCCGCCGGCAGACAAGCAGGACCTCATCCACGTTCGTCACGTCAATCAGGCCCGGGCCCCAGGCAAGCGGTCGTTGCAGAAGCAGCCCGAGGGGGAGAAACAGCCCGTTGTACCAGCGCATCGCCTGCGCACGCTTGTGCGTCATACTCCACACGGCGAGGTCAAGCAACCAGCCGTTCCGCGGCTGCATGCCGAACATCGCGCTCTGTTCAAGCACGAGAGAATGCTCTCCGAGGATAGCCAGGAGTTCGTCAGGCTCATAGCGTCGCACATGACCGACGAGGTCGTCGAAGGCACTCCAGCGGCCGGCATGCAGGGGCACCGACACAATCACCGTCCCATGATCCTTCGCGACCCGCGTGAGTTCGTGGAAAGCACGTCGATCATCCTCAACGTGCTCGACGATGTCGAAGGCGCACACCAGATCAAAGCTGGAGTCGGGAAATGGCAGTGCCGTTATTTCACCAAGCATCGCAAGACCGCCGCGAGCCTTCAGGCAGGAAACTGCCGGTCGGCTGATATCAACGAAGGACGTTCCTGCGATGGGAAGCCTCGGGCGCAAGCCTGCGCCGATCTC
Organism: Nitrospira sp. NS4; assembly: GCF_049546785.1. Lineage (NCBI taxonomy): Bacteria > Pseudomonadati > Nitrospirota > Nitrospiria > Nitrospirales > Nitrospiraceae > Nitrospira > Nitrospira sp. NS4. The sequence continues at coordinate 105,279 of NZ_JBMWAN010000001.1, forward strand.
CAGCCGTGCCGGCGCCGAGGCTGCGAGCTGCGAGAGGAGGGGCCAGGTGTTGAAACGCTCCGGGGACGTCACACTGCTCGTCGACCAGAGCGTGTCGTAAAAGTCTTGGTTGATGGCGGCGCTAGACGAACGGGCGGCATTCCTCGCCGAGACCTCTGGCAAGGCCACAGCTACGGCCTGGGACGGGGTCCCTGCAATCCCATTTCGACTGAAGTGTCGCGCTCGTGAAAATAGCCGGCTCATTCTGAAGTCCCAGAGCGTATAGGAGACGCAGACGAAATAGCAGCACCATAGGGCTCCCGTCAATGGGCTGCTCGTGCCCCGGATTGGCCTCCGTATCGCGTGAGCCTAGGGAAGCAGCGCATCTCCCGCAACGTTCGTGTACACCGGGGTGAAAATGAACCCCAAGACAGGAATGAGATACCACATAACCGTCGTGTCCGATTGGACAATCCGCACCTTCGTGGCACCGTGTTTCTTGGCCTCATCGGCGAAGCTCTGGACTGTCGCGTTGAGTGTGGCGTCTCCAATCATCGGCCTCTCCATGAGGAAATTAATCGCGTAGTTCCTCGTGTTGATGTGCGTCAGCTTGTCGCCATCCATCCCTTTGATGCCGCGCAAATCAGACGCAGTATCAGTTATTGAGCAACCTGCGGACACTCCCAACACACACAACAACATCGCCATTGCGGAATAGTTCATAATGTCCTCCAGTCGACACACGCCCATTCGTGTGTGTATTTCCGGCTATTTTATCGAACTCCAGAGAAGGCAATCTGTTCACTATTGCTCACATTTGAAGAATCCAGAAGACAAACTTCTCGCCGACTCATCTCACCGTCGCCACCTCATTGAGGTCGCGGCTGCCTCGCATGCGTAAACACGTAGTCGCCCACGTGGCGGCCCTGCGCGATGCCCTCGGTCTTGTCGAAGACCAGTGGATGCCGAGATAGATGCGGCTCTGGCCGTTCTCCTCCTCCGCTTGAGACAGTGAGGAGTAGCTGCGCTCCACCTCTCCCGCTTGCTTCACCCTGACCTATCGAGCCGTGCTGGCCCACCATGGAGCAACCGATGCTTACCCATTTCCCCATGTACTTGAGCGCGCGGTGGAGAACTATCTGGCGGCGAACGAGATACTGAGCCGATTTACGAGGTAATGTGTCACAGCCTCATACCCTTCATGGGAAATATGACGCCCATCCGGCTTAGCAGATTCTTTTCGCCGTTGGCCCTGTTGATCCGTCAATACCGCTTCCAGATCCAGGAGCATGATCCCTTCACGAGTCGCCGTGTCTCTGATCCAACAATTTACCTCGGCCACGTGCCGGTTAATGTAATCCTGATAACTCTCCTTTGCGCGAATGGTTCCAATCAATGCTTTGAAAAATTCCGACCAATCATCCCGGCCCCGGACGAGTATTTCTGTGGCAAGAATAGGGATAATCCCCGCCTGTTTCGCCAACTGAACCATGGCCAAAAGACTTTCCCTCGTTCGCCTCAACGTTCTGTCGATCAGAGCTGGATCAGACCGATGCACGTCATTATTGAAGCCCCATATGATCACCGCCTCCGGCTTCAAGGCGATGACGTCGTGTTGGAATCGATCTAACATCTCAAAGGATTGTTGCCCATGCACGCCCTTGTTGATCATCCGATAACCGGCAATCGGCCTGTTTAGATCCCAGCTTTCGACATATGAGGCCCCGACTACAACAATGGTCGCCCCCGTATCGCTCATCGAGCCGTTTGCTTCAGATCGTGAGATAAAGGCCGTGGCAAGCCAACCAATGAAGGCAATCACGATAAACAGAAATGGCCATATCTGTGGGGACAGACCTTTTTGATTCATACCCCTCATCATCGCCCTGTTCGATGTTGAGCGCAGAGTTCACGGACAGCTGTGATGGGATGATTCTCCTTCCAGGAGGGACGAACGGGCATCATGTGTGGAGCGCCATTCGCCGCCTAACCTCCCATGACCGGTATCACATACCAGGCAACTCCATTCCATGCTGGTCAAAATTGCTCAGCTGTGACGAATTCATCCGGTAGCGGCTTGGCAGTGCCTCCGCGGAAAGATCACCAGGAATAAGACGGTTTAATCGTGCAGGATCCGAACGAGGAGGAATGAGCGCACGTGCAACCAGCCGTTGTAATCTATGCCCCCTGCTTCCGGAGATTATTCAAGAGGAACTTGATGCGGGAACGCGTGGCGCCGACTATTTCGGCCAGCGCGTTGTGACTGACCTTCGGAATGATTGTGTCGGGCTCATCTTCTTTCGCGAAGTGAGCCGGCAACAAGTTGCAGGCTCCTGCTGAACCGCCCGTGCAATGATTCAGTAGGACCCCGGCAGCAAGCGGCCGGTCTCCAGAACATGCGAAGCACGAACGGGAATTCGTCTCGCCTGGGAAACATGCCCTGTGCTGCCACAAGACGCTCACCCTGCTGATCGAGGTGTCCGATGCCGAAGACCTCGGTGCGAATGGCCCGTTCCTAGTCAGGGACGAGCGGTGGATGAGCGGACTGCATTGATCATGTGCCGAACTGACTGAGCCCGCTCCTCCCTCATGTCCGGAACAACCCCGCTCAAGCTTGAATAAGGAGTCCCGGCTCTTGTGGGAAAGGCCCGACTTGCGGTGTATGCGGCAGAGGGACGACTTGAGTCCCGTTGTGCTTATTTCTCCACTGGTGGGGAATCTCTGGATTTCATCGCACGCGAATTTTATATACTGGAACTGGCTATGGCTGAATAGTGATGTTATTCACGACTGCTTGAACCCCTTCCACCTGACGCGCAATCTCCTCCGCCCGCTGCTTGTCTTGCAGAGTCGCTGCCACGCCGCTCAGATAGACGGTGTTCTCGACGGTCTTGACACTGATTTGCGTCATCGTCTTGAGCGGACCATCTGTTGCAAGATGCGTCTTGACTGCTGTCGTGATGGCCGTGTCGTCGATGTAGTGCCCCGTGGTCTGGGAATTCGATTTGCACCCGGTGGCGAGCAATATGGAAACAGCCCCAGCCATCAGAATGTGTAGCGTCCGAGCCATACGAGTTCTCCCTCTGGTCACGCAAGCTCCCGTCAGGCTGCTAGAAACGATGGCGCAGGGGCCCCTAAAGCCGACCAGTCAACACGAGAACGACCAAGACCGCCGCGACCAAGCATCGCAATGACTCGAGGCAGGGTACTCCCGCGTCAACTCCAAGGGCACCGGTGAAACCACACCCTCTCCGACATCACCAAGCTATGCCCTACAAGCTCAGTATATGAATCCCCGAAACCCTTTATCTGACACCAAAAAACAGCTTCACCCGCTTAAGCACCCAAGCGGCACGCTCATAGAATCAGCGGTAGCCGAAACGTTTATGCCGCAGAAGCCTTTGGCTGCCGAAAACGCCACACGGCAACACCCGCAAAGCCAACACCTAACAGAATCAACGTGGACGGCTCTGGAACACTCGAAGAACCTCTGTGCTCGCTCGACGATAACTGCCCCTGCTGAGCCATTCCGGACGCGAACCCGCTCTTTCCTCCATCCGCATGAAAACTTTGCGGATCGAGATATCGATCGGAAAAGGTGGGCGCCGGATTCAATCGCACTGTCTCGAGACTGCTCCCCACATTCGGGATATTCTCCCTGGCATCACTCTTCGCGTTCGCCGGTTCAGTGATCAATGCCTCAGCAACAACCAGAGCGGCGCAGAGCATCAGCACAACGCTTGTTTTCATGATCTTCTCCTTACGTGCACGGTGACAATGTGGTTTCAAACGTCTCTCCTGAAGCGCATCCATTCGCTGGGATGGCCCCCAAAACTTCCGGTGTCGACTGCCGCCGCCAGTGGGCCCGCCCGATTCATGACCTCATCCTTCTTGTCGCGACACCTATCCTGAATGTTAAGCACCCAATTCTTGTCATTTCCTTCACTTGGGCACTTTACCTGCCTTCCCTCCCTGGCGATTAATATGCCAAGAAGCCAGCCAACAGTCTGTTCACAATTGCTCAACTTGCAGTATCCAGAGGCACATTGCTTTTCGTAGCCCCCTCCAACACTTACGCGGCGTCATGGCAAGGCCTCGACGGCTTCGGCATAGCGCAGAGAGGCACGGATGCGAAGAGGCGCCGGAATTACGTCGATACCCCAGACAGAGCCAGGCAACGTCTGTGGACCTGCTTCGTTGCCGCTGGTTTGGAACAGTGCGCCAACGGCGAAGCAGAAATGGATGACGGCGCGCTGATCACCACAGAAGTCGCTGCTCGAAATGGAGACACCCTTTCCGTTCGGTGTGGAAACGCTCACCACGTATTACCGCGGGACGCTCCCTGCATAAGCCGGGACAGCAGTATCGAGGCGCTCGTCAACCGTCTTCCAATGGATATTTGAAAAAAACGACTCAATGTAGACTCCCCGCTCCGATGGCTTGTAATCCAGCAGATACGCATGTTCCCACACATCCATCACAAGGATCGGAATGAAGCCGGCCACGTGCCCGTGCTCATGAAGACTGATCCAGTGGTTGGACAAGCGACGGGTTGCCGGGTTCAGGGAGCACACTGCCCAGCCGACCCCGCGTAGCATGCCCACCCTGCAGAAATCAGTTTTCCAGAGGTCCACGCTTCCATAACTGTTCTCGGCCGCTTTGGCAAACAGAGAATGCCGGCCCGGACGATCCGAACCGCCTTGCATCAGATTACCGAAGTATTGCTCGTGGAGCACCATTCCGTTGCGTTCGAATCCCAGCCGTCTGGTCAGCTCTGAATAGGCCGGCATTCCCTCGTGGTCCACCGTCCCGTCCTTCAAGAAGGCCCACAGATGTTCGATCAACTCGTTGGTGGCGGTGACATATCCCTGATAAAGCGTCAGATGCATCGCCATGGTCTGATCGGAGATTCCTCTCAGCCCATGCAAATTGAACTCGCGGGGTGTATTCACTTCGGGGATCTTCAGCATGATGTCGACCTCCATGTTGTGCCCGTCGGCTATGCCCGCACTCGTTGGATGCGATCGTCGGTCGCAGGGTGCGTCGCGAAGAATCCTCCGTCCCCTGCACCCTCCACTCGCATCAGCCACGTCAACGTGGCTGCCATGATGTGTTTGCCGTCGCGGCCGGTCAGTTGGAGGAGTTCGGCTCCATGGCGATCAGCCGCGTATTCCGCGTCTCGCCCATAAGGTCGTGCGATCAGCAGGTCCCCGGCTATCGGCACCAACCCTGCGCCCGGCACACCCAGCGCATTGAGCACGATGGCGGCGATACTCGTCCCGGTCCCAATGGTCTGGAGCGTGGTCACGTGCCCGAGATCCGCATGCGCGACCTCATGCGCGAGGACGCCCGCGAGCTGCTCATCATTCGCCTTCGCAAGCAGTCCGGTCGTGACATAGAATTCGCCGCCACCGGCATTGGCCGCATTAATATGCGAGTCATCCATCAACGCGATGCGAACCTGATCCAGCGCAATCGGGTGGTCCATCTTCTGGAGTAAAGGGGTCATGACCACCTTCAGCCGCTCGGCTTGCTGGGGATCCAAGTGCCGTCCCTCGGGCGCCGACTGCTGGCTGCCAGTCGGCGCCTGCGCCCCGGACGGCGCCTGGGAGGTCACCATCAGACAACCTGCCAGCACAAGGGCCAGGCTAAGCGCAGAGACACCGGGGCGCCGTACGGACGAGACAAAGAGTGTTTTTAGAGACATGATCGCGCCTTTCTGAACGGCTTAGACCGTTTCGTTCATCTTGCTCCGACACATCGGTCTTCAAGAACTTCACCGTAGAAACGAATCGCGCAGCCGGAGACCACACCGACGTGCGCACCGTGTCGTCAGACATCTCTCGTGAAGCGCCTCCATTGCACAGGCGTCGAGAATTGCTCTGGTCATCAAGGACACTCGATCCGGGTGCAGCATGCGATAGCGACCTGGCTTCAATAATCCGGAGGGAATCAGGGGTGAGGAGAGCGACCGGCGCTGACGTACATGCCCCTCATGGCCATGTCACTTTCGGCCGAAGGGTCCGGCGAGTTCCTGCTCCGGCTCTGCACATTTCCAGAGTTCCACACGTGAGTCCGACGACGCATTCTCGCAAACGTGATCCGAACTCCTCCATGCCCCCCATGTTCCCGGTTCATCGCAAAGCAGGCAGCATGCCACGGCCAGGATAAAGACACGACTGCGGCGTTCAGCCGCCACTCCGCGGTGTTTCCATACGGGCCAATTCCCCCTGACCGATCGCAGATTCGTTCTCTCCCGACGAAGGCACTCGATCTCTGCCTGAATCTCCGCTAACACACGATCGATTTTCTCGACCGTGATCGTGAGCCTGGGTAGGTCCCGATGAGAGACAAGAGGGTTATCGCTAATCTGAGCCGGATTGACCGCCTTCATACCCTGTGCAGCAACCGCCTGTCTCTTTGGGGTTATCATGGGGCTCTCCTCATCCTCCCAATCGGTCATCGTACTCCTCACGATTGGCAACCCGAAGGCCGAGGGGGGGTCTGCCTGGAACACGTTCAGTTTCGCGCGGCTCGGTTCACAGGCTCAAAGTGAGCTCGATCGATGCAGCCGCGCAGGGTCCGCTCCAATTCCTTGCACTCAAAGGGCTTGCTCAAGACAACCGCATGCCCCGGCCGCAAGGGCCTGGGTCTCAATCTCGCCACCTATCTGGCCGTCGTCATCACCACGGGGACTGACGGATACCACACCTGCATATGCTGCAATACCTTCAACCCTGTGATCCCCGGCATCATGTAGTCGAGTAACACCACCACGTGCCCGGCAGACGCGAGTTTACTGAGACCGTCCCAACCGGCTTCGGCCGTCTCCACCGTGGACCCGACATGCTCCAACCGCATCACCGGCAGGCCTCGCAACGCGGGGGCGTCATCAACCTCCAACACACGAAGATTCCTCATTGCAAGACCTCCCGGAGTGTCCTCACCATTCCGCTCCAATCCAACAGCGATGACGGCTCGGAGGGTTCCCCCTGGCACACCATGAATACCCGGCGGCTGGATCTTCGCTGAACCGACTCCAGGCCACCACACGCGCCCGCTCCGGCTTCGAGTCTCAGGGCTGTGGAAGGCCGACTTCTTCGAGAATGATTACGATGCGTGCGCCCTCATCAGCCTGTCGGTCCGTTAACCTGAACCCGCGAAAGAAGATCTTTCGCCCCGCGTCACAGATGACACGCTTCAATTCGAAGAGTTCAGACATGCCCCCCCCTGTGGGATGGCCCAGCATCTCCTGGATCATCATCCTAAGGGTATGCGCCGGAACACTCTCGCTGGCAGACCCCGTGTCCCGCAGATCAGGCTGGCCGGTCAGTTCCAAGGCCCGTCGATTCATATGCAGCACTTGTTGGCGCTGCGAAAAGATCACAAGGCCAGAGTGCGATCGCGTAGCGCCCCCCTTTGTACTCATCGTAAGAGGGGACAACCCCGGTTGATGCCGCCCCTGCGACTCAGAACCATCTCGTGTTCCGTATCCGTCGTGTATCAAATAACTGTCTCCCTGGGTCGGACGTAGCGAGCGACGTGTGTACCTGTCGCCAGGCCCTCAAGTCAGTGTGCTTGGCGAGGAAAGCGCTGGACAAAGTCCTAGCGTTCAACAGAGGCCCGTAGAAACACGACCCCGTCCTTCCTGATTCTTCTGCGCGGCTCCGACCGGTATGGCATCGGAGGGCGCATGCGATTGGCGAGAACGACCTCGTCCTCGATACAACCGCAATTCACGCATCGCGTGACCGGACTCATCCGGTTCGTTTCCTCCCTCAGATCGTCAAATGTTTCAGGGACAAGCAGTCCCCTACAGCGTTGGCAGAGCATTGAGCCTCCTTCTGCATTCAATGTGACACAGGCGGAACCTGGGGTGACGGATCTCCCGCCACGATGGCTCCTGTAACGGTCGAATCCCCCGCCCAGCCCCTGCATATGATGATGCCATGGCCTGAGAACCTCGCCGTGTGCCAGTTTGGCATTGAATCAAGGCCTCACCCGGACGGCTTGCGAGCGCACAGGCCACCCCTGCGCAGTGATGGTCGATCATGGTCGTCGTTTCCCGCTTTATCGCATCCGCTACTGGCCGCAGGACAAACGACATCGACCGCAGACCTCGTTTATACCCGCTTGCCCTGATCCCCTCAGGTCAGGCGACAGGCTGCGCCGTCATTCCCGATGACGTTCTCCTGTCCACCCCTCCGCAGCAGGCCATGGACCGGGCACAACTTGGGCAGAGATGCGGGCCCTGGGTGTTCGCTCGCACAAACGTTTCCCCATACCTCGCGCTACACTCACAGCAACAGACCGGCTCCGTATGGATCTCGCGTTGAAACGACCGGGCGACTCGGCAGGTCATGATGGCACCTCCTTCTGGCTCCGAACAGACGGCAAGTGACAGAGACAGTATGCCGAGATGACCCATTGCAGTCTGATCACAATTGCTCAGGGGTGCGGAATTGAAGCGGTGGCGCAGCTGGCCGCGGCTGGATTCAGCCCCACGGGACTAAATCTGCTGAACCGGAAGGGAGCTAGTCGTGGAGGACGACATTGAGGAGCGAACTGTGTATACGCATCCCACTGTCCGAACTGTCCGAACTGTCCGAACTGTCCGAACGCAACTTACCGTTGTATTCGATGAATCCCAGCTTCCGGAACTTATTCATAAAGAAACTGACACGGGAGCGGGTGGTACCGATCATCTCGGCCAGGGTTTCCTGACTGATTTTCGCAATCACCGTCTCCGGCTTCCCTTCCTTCCCGAAGTGCGCCATGAGGAGGAGCACCCGCGCGAGCCGCTTCTCGCTGGAATTGAAGAGCTGATCGACCAAGTCCTCTTGGATGCGGATCGTGTGAGTCAGGAGATAGGTCAAAAAGAACTCGGTAAATTTGCGCTCGGTGCGAAGCAGACGAATCATGGCCTCTTTGTCGATACGCACGAGACCGGCGTCTTCCACGGCGGTTGCGGTTTCCGCACGGACCATCTGTCCGACAAGACATGGCTCCCCCAAAAAGGCGCCCCGCTCCAAAATCGCGATGACGGCTTCTTTGCCATGCTGTGAGACTACCGTCAGTTTGACTTTGCCCGTCTGAAGATAGAACACGGCGTCCGCCGCCTCCCCTTGCGAATAGATCGTGCGTTTCTTGGGTACAGTCAAACTCGTGTTGCCGTTGCCCGCCCTGGTGAGGAATGCATCGAGATTAAACGGTGTCGTTTGTTTGCGTGCCATCATAGACCTCCCTGCCTGGTAGACTCAGGCCTGTTCGGGTTTGGCAGGAATTGCAATGGCTTTTCTTCCTTATTTTTGTTTAAGGAGGTCGGATGCGCTCGCCTGTTCATCCACCGCGCCGTCTCTGCCCTGCGCGCACATTGATCATATTATCGACCCCGGTTGAGGGAATAGGATCCCCCCGACGGCGAGACCGGCGGGCACAGACTGTCCATATCCTGTTGCAGTTCCCGTAAAGCCTGTCCCATTTGCTTATTCGGGCAATGCCGCAACGCATGGATACTCTTGCCCATCCAGAGCTGAAGTCCCTTCTTGGACGGCGCATTCAAGGTCAGCACATAGGTTCGTCTTGTGGTCTTCATAAGTCCCCCCTTTGAGTTGTAACGGCTGCATGGATCCATAGGCACAACGGCATGGCCCGTCCAGATTCTGGTTAGGCGGCTCGAAACACGGCGAGGAGATCGCTCAACGCCATGGTCTTGTGTTGCAGAACAGCCCGTTCCGCCTTTAACTCATTTAATGCCGCCAGTCGTCCGGGCCCATCGATATGGCAGGCCTGAACGAGGGCTCGCACGCGCCGATACTCCTGCTCGACCTTCCCTTTCACCACCGGATTACCCGACAGCATGTCCAGCGCCGCGGCTCTGGTCGCCTCGAGATGCGCCTGTAACTCGGCCTCCGGGTAACTGATGCGTGCGTCTTCACTGATGCAACGATCCATGCTTTGCGCCAGGAACAGATACAACCTGGCCAGCGTGTCCGTGATGTCCACATGACTATAAACTGTGACTTGAGCACTCATTTCTCGTCCTCCTGTTCGCTGCAAACGGGATTACGTCCCAACAGGTACTTCCAAATTCCGTGGCGACCGGTTGTCCGCTCGTGGCACGGTTTCTGCGGAAGGGTCCTGCTGCGACGTCGTTTGCATCGAGGCCTTCAGCTCCTCAATGGCCCTTACGACATCCTGCTCTGTCGATCCGAACCGGTCTCCCATCACTTTAATGGCCTGAATGATCGCTTTCTTCATTTTCGAGATTTGCTCTTCTGGTGTCATGAGACCGCTCCTTCTTGGGAATCTTGATCGAGCACCTGAATTGGTTAGGTATCCCGGGGGGTACGCCCCGTGACCAGGTGGATCACCAGCAATACAATCCCGACTAAAAACAGGATCCAGGAAATCTGAGTCGCAACCGCGGATATCCCGGCCAAATTCAACGCCCCGGCAATCAGTCCCACAACCAAGAACACCAGTGCGTAGTACAACATATCGAACTCCTTCCGTGAGCGGTGAACTACTCTTGAATGGTCCCTGTGCGAAATCCACCGCAGGTCGGTCGCAACACGACGGCCTTGCCGGCTTAACCAACAATCACAGCACTGCGGTGACACTCCGGCGTTGAAGCAGCGGAAACAGAGGGATCGATCGCGCAGAAGAGAAACGAGGCGCACGAGGGAGCGGAACTAAAACGTCAGGAGTGTGAACGGCCCGTAAACCGCCTCCCCTTATCGTCTCCGCTACGGAGACCCCGTTCATGATCCTCCTCCACTAGTCGTTAGTATAAACGACTTAACTAATACTAGTCAATCATATTCTTGCATTGCCATTCATGGCCCTTTATGATTAACCACGTTACGTTAACCTTCCTCACAAGGAGATGACTCGTGCCTATTGCGCTTCTCATCAGGAATCGGCTGAAAGAACTGGGTCTGGGGCAGCGGGATCTCGCGCGTGCGGCGCACGTCACCGAGTCGTACATCTCGCAACTGCTGGCGGAGAAAAAGCTTCCTCCGGCGCCGAACCGGACCGACATGTACGACAAGATCGGCCGCGCCCTGCAATTACCGGAGGGACAGCTCGCCAAGCTTGCCGACCTGCAGCGTCACGAGCATCTCAGGAAGCGGTTGGGAGACCAGCCGGGCGCCCTGCTCCACAATGTGCGGGAGTTGATTCTCCGCAAATGCCATCCCGGCAAGCACCGGCAAATCCGCACGATCTTTGAAAAGCAACCGTTCGGAGAACTCGAGCGGTTCGTCACGCAGAAACTGCTCGGGGTCGTGAAGAACGTCGCCCGGCAGGAACTCAACAACCCTGTGTGGCTCCGCCGTGTCGCCCGCCTCAGCAAGAAGAGCTATCCGGAAATGCGGGTCACTGTCCTGCAGTTTCTCGACACGACGATCTTCGATCTCTCGAATGAAAACTGCGTGGCATTCCTGGACCTCTTGATCGAATCCTGGGACATTGACCTCGCGACGTTTTGCATTGAGATTGTTCTCAACCGCCGGGTGTCGCCGGGCCATCATAAAACCTTCGAGTTCATCGAAAGAGGACCGGAGGTCCCCTCGGAAGAGGAGGCAGGGCTCAAGGAATTTCTCGAGGATTCGTCACTCAGCGGGGATGCGACCCAAGAAGAGATCGCGTTCCTTCGCTCACTCACATTCCAGGACAAGCGGCCAACACCATTGTACTATTACCGCGAAATTCAGAGCCTCAGGGACCCGCTGCATTTTCGTGTGTCCCCAGGCAAACGCGGGCGGTAACCACACACAAGACGGTACCAGGGCAGACCAGTCACTCGCGGGATCCGTCTGTTCAGATTGGCAGAGCCGACCGCTGCCCTTCTGCTCAGCGAGCGAAAACCATTGTCAGGGTTATTGCAGCGACCATCGCCATCAGCACCAGCAATACTGAAGGCTCAGGCCAGATCTCGCGCGGGATATGCATGACAATCTCCTCGCGTGACGACCGATGATGTGCCTATCTCCCCATGGCAAACACGGTCTCTTCCTCCTGCCCCAACAAACTACACCGCGTGGAACTACCTGCCAGGGTCGTTGTATGGAGCAAACATGTCTTCGATAATGTCCTGCCCCTCCTTCGAGAGGGCAAACTCCGCAAAAGAATCTGCGATAGGATTCGCGCCAGGCTTTCTGAGCAGCAGCACCGGCCGGCGCAGGCGATAGCGGCCGTCCTTGACGGTTTGATTGGCGGGCTCGACCCCGTCGATCAGCAACGGCGACACACCGACACCGTACATGACCGCATCAAGGACCACCCCCAACGAGGCATAGGTCACCGCCGCTCCGTTGCCGGCGACACTGCTGATCGCCCGCTGGTCGGAACGCCTCACCTGCGCAGAAAGCGGAATCTTCCCGACAATCCCCAGCACGGTTTCGAAGGTTCCACGGATATGCTGATTCGAGGGCCGATCAATGAGTTCGATCCGGTTGTCGGTCCCGCCCAGATCCGACCATCGAGTCACCCTGCCGGAGAACATTGCCGCGACCTGTTTTGCCGTAAGCCCTTTTACGGGATTGGTGAAGTCGACCACGACGGCGATTCCGTCCCAGGCGATCGGAACGGCATCGAGATCCGGATCGCGCTCTCCCGCCACGGCCAAATCTGCTTCGCCCGATTTGACCATCGCGATCGGATGAAATGAAGAATCCCAGCGGATCTCTGCCACGACACCCAGGTGCTTCTTCTCAAACGCCCGCGTCAGCCGTTCAAATACACGCAGTTCGGGACCATTTCCTGCAATGGCGATCGCTCCGGATACGGCCTCCGATACCGGCAAGAGGATCCCGGCCAATATCACCAAGAGCCAGAGGGCCGGAGCCCCTGCCACCCAACGTCGCCCCCTCTGCTTGCCTGCATTCCTCCGCAGCCAGCCACAGCCCATCAGCTCCTCCATAGTGATTATCGTCTCGATGCCATCGCTCGCGTGACAGCGTCGATGATCGCAAGGATCGCGAGGCCCATCAAAAGACCTGCAGGCCAAATCGAATCCCAGGTCAGCATCCTCCCGACTCCCGTTCACATGCGCCAACGCCCATCACCCCGTGGCCCTTCCAAGAACCCTGGCACCGCTCTTCACTCTGATTTTGCCGGGATTGGCCACAGGAGAACCGGGAACGCGTGCCCGGCTCTGGGGCGGAGGCTGGTGGCTCACTCGATTGGCCTGAATGCCGGGATCGGTCGTCTCGCCACAGAGCAAGCACCGCCACCCGGCCACCGTGTCCTGGCTCGACACATCTCTCAGTTGGACAGCGATCATAAGACCTTGGCAGCGCAGACAGTTCATGACGTTCTCCTAACGTTCTATTGATTGAACACCCGTCTCAATCTCTTCATCCATAGAGAACAGGCATAGATGGAACCGATCTGACTCCGGTGCACATAAGACTTCAGACTTCCCGGGTGGGCGGTACCGGTCACATACGTGATGCTCCCAATCCTCAGAGGAGGAACGAGCCGGGAACGTTACTGAGCATGACGGACAAATCGACTACGTGAGTATCAGGCGGCAGCGGGGACAGGGAAGCCGGACGAGCTACGAAAGATCGAGGATGCGCGAGAGATAAGATCGTATCGCGGAGCATCGCCATACGTTAGTGTCATTCTAGGAGGCGCTCGGAGGAGAGTCAACGCGTCGCAGACGTATCATCCCGAACAGAGTCCTCCAAGCATGGACACTCTCCGAACGAAACTTCAGGCAGCAGCGCACCGCCAAGAGCGACATCGTCACTCAATTGTTTTCCATCGGCTCGGGCATAAAACGAGCCATCGTTCGCTATTTGGCCCGGTGCCGTGGTAGAGTGATTCATTCGTTGTATTCCTGATATTCTCTTACTGCCTCATCGTTCCGTCCGTCTCTTCTGCGTCGACACGCGATTGCTCCGATAGTCCGCACCGTTCTTCCGTCACCGCTTGCCGCACATGCATGATTGACATGTGCGTTGTTGTCGAAGTGGCCCGTCCTTCATTCCGAAGGCGGCAGTCACGCATCATCCCCGGAGCCGGCAGGCTGCTGTCGATCAGGATGAGGCCGAAAGGAGAGCCCGCATGACCGCTGTTCCAACCCATCCCGCACGCACAGAGAAGACGTGGATCCGCATTCCAAATGGCACGATGGTTCGGCACCGTCAGGAGGGGCATGATGGATTCATCGATGGCCTGACAGAATGCGTCTCAGGACCGGACCGGAATCCAGACGGAAAAACTCAATACCGGCTGAACGTCGGCTCTCAGACCAGGCAGCTGGTCACCGAGCACGATCTGTCCATTCTGCTTGATGGGAACAACCTGATCATCATGGCACGGCAGAAAGAGCCCTATCGTCGGTCTGTCACCGCGCATCTGCGTAGCGCATTCGCCGACGACCGGTTCGTGAAGTCTACCTAGTCCCGGACCGGGCATCGCGACTGCTGATAGCCCTCTTATTCAACGAGGCAGACATGGCCGAAATCTGCTACTCAAGAGGCAGGAAGATCATCATCCACACAGAACAGAATAGACATGGCGTCTGGATCTCTCGCTTTACGATACCGGGGCTATGGGAGGCCACTCCCCGCAAATCCGGCAACCAGCCCCTGGATACCTACAAATCCGAATGGGACGCGAAGACCGTCGCGTTTGAAGCGGCCAAGCGGGTGCTCGACTTAGTCATGACGGATGCGAACGACCGTATCCCAGGAGGTCATCATGGGCCACACTTCGCTAAAAAAACGACAGCGGCAACAAACTCAACAGGAAAGACAGCAGGAAAAGGCGGTGCGCCGTGAACAACGGAGACAGGACAAGCCTGTATTCGCCCACACCACCGGTGAAGACGATCCGGATCTCAAGGGAATGGTGCCAGGCCCGCAACGGCCTCGCGATGACAATGAATAGTACCCGCGTTGGATCGGCATGATGGGGTTTTTGCCGATACATTCGCTTATTCGCAGCAGACGTGCTAGGATGTGCCTGTTTCAACGCGGCGGGCCTCGCATGGAACATCTCATCGAACGGCCCATCACCGATGTTGTTGTCACCGAGAATCTGATCGGAAGTCCGACCTAAGCCGCCTTCGTGATTGCGTCTTCGGCCCGTTCCTTCCCCTCTCCTGCTCGAGTCTCAGACAATGTCATTCTCAGAAGGAGGAACCCCCATGGGTTCAAAACTCTATGTCGGCGGCTTGCCCTACTCGGCGACCGAATCGCAACTCACCACTTTGTTTGCCACGCACGGCACCGTTGAGTCGGCGCGCGTGATTGCGGACAAGTTCACCGGACAATCGCGGGGCTTCGGCTTCGTCGAAATGTCCAGCCCCGAAGAAGCCAAGGCGGCGATTGATGCCTTGAACGGATCACAGATGGACGGCCGATCCCTGACTGTGAACGAAGCCAAGCCCCAGGAACCCCGTTCCGGCGGCGGAGGCGGCGGTCGGTTCAGTGGCGGAGGCGGCGGACGCGGGAACGATTTCGGCAGCCGCAGCCGGTTCTAACGCCACAAGGCGGACTGATAGGGGGCGCCTCCCTGAGGGGCGCCCCTCCCCCACCCCCTGAGAGGACCACCTCATGACCCCAGCCTCCATGTCATCCCCGCAGCTCAAACGTGGCGCCCCCAATTATGTGACCGCGCTGCTGTTCGGTCTCGTCACACTGGGCGCGGTCATTGGAGTTCCCGCCTTCGCCTACTTCTATGGCTACACCTGGCTGGACTGGACGATGTTCGGGCTGCTGTATGTTATGACTGGCCTGGGGATTACGGTCGGCTACCATCGGCTGATGGCGCACCGCAGCTTCGATTGTCCCAATTGGGTCAAGGCGGGCTTCCTGATCGCCGGCGGATGGGCGCTCGAAAATTCCGCGCTCAAGTGGGCGGCAGACCACATCCGCCACCATGCCAACTGCGACCAGGAAACCGATCCCTATAACGCCCAGCGGGGATTCTGGTATAGCCACTGCGGGTGGCTGTTCTTCAAGGATATCAACGCCAATGAGAAATATGCCTCGCGCCTCCGGCAAGACCCCGTCGTGATCTGGCAGCACCGGTACTACCTGCCCATAGTCCTCTCGGGTCTCGCGCTCACATTTGTGGTGGGATTTCTCCACAACGGGTGGATCGGCGGTCTGGGGTGCTTCCTGCTGGCCGGTGTGGGACGAACCTTTGCCGTGCTCAATTCAACCTTCTGCATCAACTCGATTTGCCATCTCTGGGGGCGCCAGCCACATGGCCAGGCCGACTCCAGCCGCGACAGCTGGCTGGTCTCGCTTGTGACGTTCGGCGAGGGCTACCACAACTATCACCACACCCACCAAAGCGACTACCGCAACGGACCCCGCTGGTACAACTTTGATCCGTCAAAATGGCTGATCTTTACCTTTTCGAAACTCGGGCTGGCCTCCTCGCTTCGCACGACACCCAACGCATAGCCCCGCATCCTGCGCCTGTGCCCGTGGCAGTCAAAGATACGGCACACGGCCCCCATGGCGACCTCCTCACCATCCGTGCCAGGGCCCGTGGAGAGCGAGCGATGAACGGGATACCCAGGAGCCCGATCACGCGCTGAGGCCGACCATTGCACGGAACTCGGCCTCAGACGCAATCAAGATTGCAGGTGGGATGATCGCTTACTTACCGGACGGTCGCTTGGGCTTCTTCGGCCTGTCCGCCTCAGCCGACTCTCCTTGCGAGAGGAGATCTTCGACTTGTCCCTCATTACACGTCAAATCTTCGGAGTCCCGCACGGGCGCAGCCGGATCGACTTTCTTACGGACCTTCTCATCTCCCGGATTCTTGGACGTCTCTTGCATCTTCATGTCCTTGCGCGCAGGCAGCCTCCTCTGAATTGTCCTATTCCCAGGTCCGATGGACTTCGCTCACGTGCTCGATCCCATTCGTCTTGCTGATCTGCCACTGCACCTCGTCGGGAATCGTCACGACTTTGAGTTCCGCGCAATGCCCGTTGGCATCCGCGCCCATCTCTTCCACGACACGCACGAGTGTCGCGTCGTTCCGTGGAATGAGGTGACCGCATTGATTCAAGCTCGGCTCGCGAGGCGCGGCGGCTTGCGGCCAATACACACCAAGATCCTTCTCCTGCAACGCCTCTTGTTGCCCCAACTCTCGCAGGCGCAGAAACGCTTTATGACTGACGCAAAATTCTTCGTAGCTTTTATTGATCACGATTTTCTTCATGATGCGGCCTCCCTCTTCCTCTTTTCGACAGATGAACCTTGGCCCATCCTTATAAATCGGCCCGACCGATTCCACATACCATCTAGGCTTTCGGCGCAGGATCTTTGTAGCCGATGTAGTTCCCGGTCCAGTGGGAATAACGACGGTTGGCCCAGGTATTCACCTCCTCCTTCTGAACCTCCCCATACCGCTTCTGAAGGACACCGCTAAACTTGGCTAAATCGCCCTGAATCTCGAGCAAATCCTCATCTGTAATCTTCTCCCATTTGGCCTTCAGCGGGGCTTTCAGCTGTGTCCAAAACTGTCCGAACTGTTCCTGATTCATCGCGAACTCCTTGGTTATGAGATGGCGGACGACTCCCCTGGGACACGACACCCGGGCCAGGACGGCCGTGGATCTCGCGAACGGGGACGGATACTCTGGCGTAGAAGCGGCGGAGACCGGGGAATCAGACGCGCCGGCATCGAGCAGGAAGGGATGCGCGAGAGATGGGACAGTCGGCGTGGCTCAATACGTCATGGACCACCCTACAGGGCCGACGTAGCACTGTCAATGGAGCCCAATTCGAACGCCCAAAGACTTATGGTCAGGCAAATCGCCAAATGGCCGCACCCAACAAGCTCTCTGACCCGCCTGGCAAGAGTCTGATCGGGCTGGTTACGCCGGAGGTTTCTCGCCGGAGAGCTTCTTGTGAAGAAACCTCCTGCTGAGCGTTGTGATGAGAAAGGCGAGTCCGATGGCGACAGGGACAAACACAGCGGACGCCATGTTCGGATTGTGGAGCCAGCCTAGTTCATGAAACCCCTTGAAGAAATACCCGGCAAGCCCGCTGAGATAATACGCGATCACGATCACCGAGAGCCCTTCAACGGTATGCTGAAGCACAACCTGGCTCTTCGTCGTCTTATCCACGCTCGTGAGCAGAGCCAGATTTTGCGCTTCCAGCATCAAGTCCACCCGGGCCCGAATGATCGAGATGATCCCTTCGAACCCGCGCCCCAGCGTCTCCATACGTTTCAAGAGCTGCTGATAGCCCTCCGCCACACCGGTCACTCCGCTCAGGACATAGTCGGAAAAGGGCCGATAGGACATGAGCGGGCGCTCGACCAACGACGCGAGCGTGGCATGAACAATTTTGTCGTAGGGCAATGACGCCGATAGCTCGAACTGCAGGCGGCCAGCCAGCCGATTGGTCTTCAACAGATCCTGCGTCAGGCTGTTCAGCCACCGCTGCAAGGTCAGCGCGTCGGCATGACCGATATGCCCGGTGATGATTTCCCGCTGCTGCATATGGACCTGTTCAAACTTATGGACCGAGTCAATCGCCGCTGAAAACAACGGCTTCTGCATCAGCAACAAGTGATAGTACGTTTCAATCCGCACGATCGCATCCACAATGTCCTTGAGATGCGACGCCTCCGTCCGCCCCGATCCCACGCTCACCAAGTAGCGTTCACGCCGATGCTCGTCCGGCGTAAAACTCGTAACCAGCGACGTGTCCTCGTCAAAAATCCTGCTCCCATAGATCACCGGACCTGGCAAGAGCGCGTGCAGGTCATCCCGTAAAGGAATCGCCTCCGGACCCAGGACAATATCCAGTCGGCAGACCTCGGTTCCAAGTGGCGTGACCGGAAAACGGTAGTCGGGGTACGTCAGCGTCCCGAAACTGACGTTGGCACCAGCGCCGGCGGGAAGATGCCACAGTTGATAACTGTAGTACTCCGTGTGCGCCTGCCAGACGACGATCAAACGATCCCCGTTCACCGCGACCTTGACCCCGTACCCGAAGGTCTCCCGCAGCACCGTATGGTTCGGAGCCATCTGAAAGGCCTCGACGACGCGACGAAACTCTTCACGACTTGCCGGCCGATCAGTCGGCGGATCGGCCATCCGGAAGGCCTGATAGTGAACATGCGCCGGCAGACGCAGCCACTCCGTCAGTGGAATCTGCGGCCGTTCGTGAAGTTTCCTCAGAAGTTCGTCAGTGCCGGTTTTCTTTTCGCCTACTTGCTCCACGTTCCCCTCGCAAATGAGCCGCATCTTAGCGCAATTCACAATCGATTCGCTATTCATCCCTGCCGGAAATTCCGGAAGTATCCGGGCAGTGCCGGCCCATCGCCGGGTGGACACAGCCGCCCTCAAGGGGCAGCCACAATCTCCTGGTAGTACCCTTCCAGAACGGCCACACGAGCCGGCGCGACGATCACCAGCTGCCGCTGATCAAAGGTGTTCGCACAGTAGAGATAGGCCCCGGCTGAGATCGTCCCGAGTTCGACATGGAACTGGCGCCCGTCCGCTTCTTGTCGAGTGCACTCGTTCATCACCGTTCGATCAACCAGCCGTTCCCATGCCTGCTGCGCAGAGGGCCAATGGTTTTCATAGAGCGGTGCGTCCGGATCACGCGGCCGGCCGTGCAACGCCCCGGCATCAAACGGCTGACCTTCATCCGGATCCGGCGATTCATCCCACGCCCGGCTCCCCTCGCCATCATTTTGCATAACATAGAACGGCCCGTCGTCGGCCACTTCTTCCACGAGCCGGTAGCGAATGAGTTCCGGCTGTTCGGCTAACTGCCATCCTCTCGCCGCCAACGCCCGCTGAAACGGCACCCGCCGCGCGAGTTGCCTGGTTTTCTCAAAGGCAATACATCTTCCTCCCGGCGACAGGAGGCCAGTCAGCCGATCAAGTCGAACCCCGACGCCCGTTCGTTGCTCAAAATCAGCCTGCAGGCGGCTATCCCGAGCACGTTCGAACGTCTGCCAGCTCCGGCTCGGAATGCCGGGATCCTGCTCGGCCTGCACGAGTGCGTGGGTGGCCACGATGAGGTCATAGGAAGCGGCCTGTGGCGCCGTTTCGACGTCCTCACAGTGGAAGCAAACATTTGTCAGGCCAAGCCGCTCTGCCTGCTGCCGCGCCGCCGCGATTGACGCCGGTGATCGGTCGATCCCTACGAATTGTTTCTCAGGGTAGCGCCGGGCATAGAATGTGGTGAGAATCCCGACCCCGCAACCGACATCCAGCACGGTATTGGCTGAATTGATGCGGGCTGCCACACGCCACCCGATCCCGCAGTAATACTCGTACCGCTGGCTGTAGAGGACAGGAAGGATGTGGGGCTGCGCGGTCAGATCATAGAACGCGATTTCGTCGCGGGGATCCCCGCTCCGTTTGCGCTCAACCTGCCGGTTAAGTTGATTGAGATCTGCGGCAGAGAGGGTCTTCCGCTGCCAGGCGAAGTAGTCGGCATCCGACAGGACATGCCGGAGTCCCCATCGGGCCAGATGTGCCTCCAGCGCCGTTCGTTCCTCGTCTCCCCTGTCGCTCGGCACACTTTCCTCTCGACGACAGCCGCCCGGCGAGTCACCGGTCACGCGCGCTTGAGCATAATCGCGTCTTCGTAGGTATCGGGAACCGGATGCGGATACCGCAGCTGCCCGCCGCCGAATACGACATACTTTTCATTCGTCAGTTGCTCGAGCCCGATCGGCCCCTTCGTCTGAACGCGTGAAAGATTGAGTCCGATGTCCGGTCCCGCCCCGTAGCTATCGCCGGCATTGAGCCGTGATGACGCATTCACCATCACCGCCGTCGCATCGACCTCGCGAGTAAACCGCAGGGCGTTATTATAATCCGAGGTGGCAATCACCGCTGTCAGGACGGGGCCGTGTTCCGCGATATGCGCCAGCGCCTCATCGAGGCCGGCCACCATCTTGATCGCCAGAACCGGCGCCTGGAATTGCCTGTTCCAATCCTCCTCAGTCGCCGGCTCCACCGCCTGGTGCCCGGTCATCGCCATTTGCCCCATCAGAGCCACTGTTTTGGGACACCCGATCACCCTGATCTTGTACTCATCGAGCAACCGGCGAATCAGGGCAGGCAGGAAGGGCCGCGCGACGGCCTGCTGCACCAACAAGGTGTCGATGGAGTTCGGCGCGGACGCCTGTTGTATTTTGGAGTTGATCACCACATTCTGCGCCATGGGGATATCGGCATCCGCATCGACATACGCATGGCTGATGCCGCCGTCGTAACACAAGATCGGCATCTTTGCCGCATCCAGGACGGTCTTGCGGAGACCGGCTCCGCCGCGAGGAATGATCCCGTCCACGCTCTTGCCGGCCCGCATGATTTCCATCGCGACCTCCTTTTCAGGCCGATCGATGAACAACCACGCACCGGACGGAACCCCCGCCAGCTCCGCCGCTTCGCGCAACCCGCTTTCGATCGCCTGATGCGTCCGGCTCCACTCAAAGGCTGCGCGGAATACGCACACATTGCCGGACTTAAGGCAGAGCGCCAGCGACTCGACGGTGATCAGGGGTTTCAATTCCGAGATGACCGCGATCACGCCGATCGGTACACGCACCCGGCTGACCTGAAGACCGTCCGGCCGCTCCCATCGCTTCGTCACAGCCCCCACCGGGTCGGGCAGGTCGGCGATCACACGCAGGCGATCGGCCATCTCCTTCACATCGTCCGCCGTCATTCGCACACGGGTCACCGCTTCCTTCACCCGCTCCCCCCGCGCACCTTCACCCAAGAGCGTCTTGCCGACCGCCTCCACATCAAGGTTGTTTGCAGCCAGGATCGCGGCCTCATCCTGCTCAAGCCGGTCGGCCATCGCACGCAGCGCCTTTTCCTTCACCGGCCCCTGAAGCAACGCAAGTTGACCCGTGACATCGCGACATGTTTTCAACAGTTTATCGATGTATATCTTAACTGGAACTTCAGGCATATCGAGGCCCCTTCCCTGAGGAGTTCTTCGCAGAATACCGCGCGGACTATAGCATGCGATTTTTTCGAGAGTAAAGCCGACCGTACGGTCCCGTGCCCTGCCCATTTATAGGCAGGGGCAACGCTTACCCGACCGGCGGCGGGACACGCCGGCTGTGCTCAAGAGCCAGCCAGCGGCTGAGCCAGGCCCAGAGAAACATGACCGGAATGAGAGCCCACGCGATGTGGATGGTGGTCACCCCGAGCGCCTTGACGCCCGACACCAGCCACCCGGTCGAGGCATCCCCGCCGCGTGAGACCGCCGTATCGATGAAATTCTTCGCCTTGTATTTCTCCTCCCGGCTGACCACCGTGAAGAGAACTTCGCGAGCCGGTTTGGACAAGGCATATTCACCCACCCGCCGCAGGACGGAAAACACTACATAGACGACGAGTCCTGGCCAGAGTGCGACGCCGAGAAAACCGACAAGGCTGATGAAAGGGAGAAACAACAACGCGGACACCAGGCCAAACCGGCCCACCAGACGATTGGTGATCAAAATCTGGGTCAGCCACGTGAGGATGTTCGTGGCAAAATCCATACTGGAAAAGAGACGCGTCCGCGCCTCCGGCGTGGCAACATAGTCCGCCACGAGACGGAGCTGTTCGAAATACAGAAAGGTGGCAGTCATAGTGAGCATGGCAAGATACCCGCAAATCCCGAGCAAATAGGGAGAAGAAACGGCCAGGCGCACACCCGCCAGCACCCCGCCGCCTATCGGCTCCCCGGCATGTTCGTGACGGAACGCAGCCCGGTCACGCCCCCACACCTCCAACCGGTAGATGCATCCCATACAGACAAACAGGAAGAGCGCCGAGACCGGCATGAGCACCGGAACCGGGAACAGATAGGTCAGACCGGTTGTGAGCAAGGGCCCCAAGAGGGCGCCCGTACTCCCGCCTGCCGCAATCAGGCCGAAAAGCCGCACCCCCTGCTCCGGAGAAAACATATCCGCCATAAAGCTCCAGAACACGGAGACGACGAAGAGGTTGAAGACGGACAACCAGACGAAGAACACGCGCGCGACCCACTCGGGATGCCACTGGCTCATCATCGCGACGAAGAAACACAGCAGATGAGTGATGAAGAAGAGATAGACCGACAGCAGCAGCCTGGCGCGCGAACATCGCGCCGACACAAATCCAAACAGGGGTGTCGCCACCAGCAGCGTCAGGAAGGTCCCCGTCATCATCCAGGGAAGATGCTGCACCCCGCCTTCGATCGCCATCTCGTCGCGCACCGGCCGCAGGATGTAGTAGCCGCAAAGCAGACAGAAAAAGTAGGCAAAGGACCAGGACAGCGGCACCCGCTCATCCGCCTCGACCTTGATCCATCTCCAGATGACGGAGCGCGCGGGCATCCTGTTCCACCTCATGCCCGCGACAGTGCCCGACCGCTCCACTCTCCTGCAAGGAGAAAATTTGCTAGAATGCGCACCGTCAGGCTTTGACAGGAGGCACTATGATCGATCTTCGCAGCGACACCATCACCCTCCCCACCGATGCGATGCGCAAAGCCATGGCGCGGGCTGAGGTCGGAGACGACGTCTACGGCGAAGATCCCACCGTCAATCGCCTCCAGGAGATGGCCGCTGCGCTGCTGGGAAAACGCGCCGCCCTCTTCGTGCCCTCCGGGACCATGGCGAACCAGCTCGCCATTCGCGCCCACACCCAGCCGGGCCAGGAAGTCATCGTCGAGAGCACCGCCCACATCGTGCGCTACGAACAAGGCGCCGCGGGCGCCCTGGCCGGCGTGCAACTCCATTGGGTCCCGGGCGACCGCGGAATCATGACCGCGGACCAGGTCGAAACGGCGATCCGCCCGAAGGACCCCTACAGCATCCCCACCGGATTGATTTGTATCGAGAACACGCACAACAGCGGCGGCGGCACCATCTACTCTCTCTCGACGATCGAAAAGATCCGCGCCATCGCCACGAAACACGGCATCCCCATGCACCTCGACGGCGCGCGTCTGTTCAATGCCGTGGCGGCCACGACCCTGCCGCCCGCCACCTATGCGCAGCATTTTGAAACCGTCTCCTTCTGCCTCTCGAAAGGCCTCGGCGCACCGGCCGGCTCGCTGCTGGTCTCCAGCGACACCCAGTTCATCGAGAGGGCCCGCCGCTTCCGCCGCATGTACGGAGGCGCCATGCGCCAGGCCGGCATTCTGGCGGCCGCCGGCATCTACGCCCTCGAACATCATGTGACGCGCTTGCGGGAGGACCACGACCACGCCAGGAAACTCGCACGCGCCCTGTACCAGATCCCCTCCGTCCGCATCGCGCCGCAACACGTCGAAACCAACATCGTGATGTTCGAGATCCCCGAGCATCGCCTCACACCGGCCGAACTCGTCGCCCAACTCAAACAACACGGCGTGCTGATCCATACCGTGGGCGGGCACCGGTTCAGAGCCGTCACGCATTTGAATGTCACAGCAAAACAAATCGATGAAGCAGTCGAAATCTTCGCGCGTGTCATCGGTTCGTGAGACGTGTCCGTTGACACCTCCTTTCCGCGACACATACAATGCCGTTCATCAATCAGCGAGAGACCCCATGCCCCTCCAAATGGTTTCGTTTCAACATATCAGCCGCATTCTCGAAGTGACCGATGCGCTCGGACTCGACCGGGAGTGGGTCGAAATTCCTCTCTCACCGGAGAGCCCCGGCCTGGTGCGCAAACTGACCAACGGCAAGCTGGAAATCATCGTCGACGCGGAACAGCCGTTCGACCAATGGCTCACGTCGCTTCCGGCCCAGATTCAGCAGCTGCACGGATGACCATGGACCTGAACGTATCGTCTCCGCTCCCCACGCGGGAAGAACTCAACGCCGAACTCCTGGAGGTCCCGGAACCGCCCGAGCAACCGGCGACCCCCGAGCCCCCCGGATTCGACGACAGCGTCGCGATCGCGCTCAAACATATCCGCGGACGCCGTGGCGGCGATCTCACCGGCATTCTCATGGTCGGGTCCGGCGCACGCCGCGCCATCACCCCGCACAGCGATATCGACCTGATCGCGCTCGTGAAGGGAGACCGGGAGGGACATGAAATTCTCCGGGCCGGCGAACGCCTCGTCGATATCCGCTATTATGGGTACAAGCTTGTCGAGGACGAATTAACCTATTCCCTCGTTCTGCCCTCGCTCCTGCGAAAAGCCCGTGTCCTCCACGATCACGAAGGAGCCTGCGGCACCCTCATCGACAAAGCCAATCAACGGTTCCGGCAGGGCCCCCCGACCGCCTCGATGAACGAGCAGATCCGCCTCAAAGCAGAATGCCTTCACTGGCTGGGCAAGGCCCAGGACGTCACGGATAAACCGGCCCTTGCTCAATATCTGCTCAATATCTTCTTTGAGGAGTCTACCCAGGCCTTCTTTCGCATCCGGGGATTCTGGCTGACCGCTCCCGTGGACATTCATCGCTTCATGTCGTCCCGCGAACCGGCGCTGGCCGATCTGGCCGCCCGCTTCCTCCTCGCCTCCAACGTGGCCGACCGGCTCAACTTCGGACGACAATTTGCCGATCTCCTCTTTAAGGACATCCCGAATCCGGCACGGATCGACTAGAGGCATCGATCTGCAGAGAGGTCGTCCGCGTCCGTTGCGGACTTCGATACGCCGGAAGACAGGGAACCAGTATCCCTACGTTCACGGGAGACCGCTGGAGCGTTTTCCCTCACAGGCACTGACATGGCACCCACTGACCACCGAAGCGAAATCAACCCGACCCAGGAAACCCTGCCGCCGGTCGAGCCCTGCACGCTCGTCATTTTCGGCGGATCGGGCGATCTCGCCAAACGCCGGCTGATCCCGGCGCTCTACAACCTGCTCCTCGACGGCCTCATGCCGTCGAATTATGTCGTGCTCGGACTCGGCCGCAAACCGATGAGCGACGAAGAGTTCCGCGCCGCCGTCCGCGACGGTGTCGCGAAACATTCCCGCCAGGCGCTGATCGCAGATACGTGGAACGCCTTCGCCCGCCACCTCTTTTACATGGCCGGTGAAAACGACGATCCGAATACCTATGTCCGGCTGAAGGCTCGCGCCGAAGAGCTTGAGCGGACCTTTCAATTGCCGGGAAACCGCATTTTCTATCTCAGCATCCCGCCCAGTTCCTTCACCCCCGTGTGCGAAGGCTTGTCTGCGTCAGGGATCGCGGCAAAAGCGGGCGGCGAGACCTCCTATGCCAGGATCATCGTGGAAAAGCCCGTCGGGCGCGATTTGAAGTCGGCGCAGGAGATCAATGCCGTCACCGGTCGCGTCTTCGACGAGTCGCAAATCTTCCGCATCGATCATTACCTGGGAAAGGAAACGGTTCAGAATCTCATGGTCGTGCGGTTCGCCAACAGCATCTTCGAGCCGATCTGGAACCGCAAGTACATCGACCACGTGCAGATCACCGTCAGCGAAGCGGAAGGCGTCGGCACGAGGGCCAGCTATTATGAAGAAGCGGGGGCGTTGCGCGACATGGTGCAGAACCATCTGCTCCAACTGCTCTGCCTGGTCGCCATGGAGCCGCCCTATTCGCTCGACCCCGATGTCGTCCGCAACGCCAAGATGGAAGTGCTTCGCTGCCTGCGCCCCATTACCGGAAAGGACGTCGAGCAATTTACCGTGCGGGCGCAATACACCGAAGGCACAGCCCACGGCGAACCGGTGCCCGGGTATCGGCGTGAAAAAGGCGTGAACTCGACATCGACAACGGAGACCTACGTGGCCGTGAAGTGCTTTGTCGAGAACTGGCGCTGGTCCGGCGTGCCCTTTTATCTGCGCACCGGCAAGGCCCTTCCTCTCCGCGCCAGCGAAGTCGCGGTGCAGTTCAAAGACATTCCGCAGATTCTCTTCAACGCCAACGCCCAGGCCCCGCAGGCGCCCAACGTCCTGACACTCCGCATCCAGCCGGAGGAAGGCTTGTCACTCCGGATCGTCTCACGCGTACCCGGTACGAGAGCCCAAACACATCCGGTCGAAATGAATTTCAAATACGGGGAAGTGTTCGGCAAACCGTCTCCCGAAGCTTACGAGCGGCTGCTCCTGGACGTGATGGCCGGCGATGCGTCACGCTTCATGCGGCGCGACGCGGTCGAAGCCTCCTGGGCCTGGATTACGCAAATCCTCGAAGGCTGGGAGCAGCTCGGCCAGCGCTGGCTGCCGGAATATCAAGCCGGCACATGGGGGCCCGTCGAAGCCGACCGCCTCATACAACACGACGGCCGCGCCTGGCGCACCCTGTAGAGACGAGCCCCAACCAACCCGACTGCGCTGCCCCTCTCAACTTACTCAGCTCACTGGTTAAACCATAAAATAGGCGAGAGAGACCAGAGCAAACGGCCGGTCCTCGTTCAATTTTGTCACAATCCGTACGCAAACAACTCTATCTCCTAACCTCTCAGAAACGCTAGCGTTTTATTGTCCCCCTAAGATTTCCCACAGTACCCTGGACATCACCAACCATCTCAGCCTCACCACTGTTCTCGCCACTGTTGATTTTCCTAGTATTTTTTCTGCCCATTCTCCTCCTGCTACGGCACGCACCTTGCCATTACTACCGCTGTGAAGGGGGTGAATAGTCCCCCTCTTCGAATCACCGATTCCGTTGCGTAATCCGACATGGTCGCTGCTTTTTGAGAAGTTGGCTTCTCCTGGATGGGTGCGCCTGCTGCCGGAAAATACGCGAAGAGGAGAATTCACATGAACCTGATCAAAGTCATCGCTGGCGTCCTGATGTTGTGGTCGAGTACTGCGTGGAGCGCCACGTTGACGTGGAACACCAACAGTGACTCTGATCTGGCAGGATATCGCGTGTATCAATGCAGTGAGCTCCCCTGTACACGGGCATCCGGCAATGCGTCCTCTCTCGCCACCGTGGGAACGGTGACGAGCTTCAACATCGGGACGCCCTCCGCAATTCAGTACTACTTTGTCACGGCCTATGATGTATCCAGCAATGA
This sequence comes from Nitrospira sp. NS4, assembly GCF_049546785.1. NCBI lineage: Bacteria > Pseudomonadati > Nitrospirota > Nitrospiria > Nitrospirales > Nitrospiraceae > Nitrospira > Nitrospira sp. NS4. The sequence goes on from NZ_JBMWAN010000001.1 coordinate 133,186, forward strand.
GTCGGACGAGAGCAGCGTCGTGACTTACACCCCCGCCCCCGTGCCCCCCGCCATCGGGATGACACCGATAAGCCTCTCGTTCGGCACGACCGTGGGTGGCCCCAACCCCGCGGCCCAGACCTTGAACATCAGCAACACAGGGGGCGGCACCCTCAGCTGGAGCACCAGCGACAACGCCGACTGGTTGACGCTGAGTCCGGCCTCGGGCACAGGGAATGGCGTGGTGACGGTGAATGTGAGCGCCGGCGCTTTGGCGGAAGGTCGCTATAGCGCAAGCATCATCATCAGTGCCACCGGAGTCTCCCCGATGACCGTACCGGTGACGTTCACCATCTCCTCCGCCCCTCCGGTCATCGGGGTCAGCCCGACAAGCCTCACCTTTGTTGCGACAACAGGCGGCAGCACCCCCCCGAACCAAACCTTGAGCTTCAGCAACACGGGAGGCGGCACCCTCAGCTGGAGCGCCAGCGACAATGCCGCCTGGTTGACGTTAAGTCCGACCTCGGGCACAGGGAATGGCGTGGTGACGGTGAGCGTGAACATCGGCACCTTGGCCGCCGGCACCTACAATGGCACGATCACGCTCACTGCCACCGGTGCCCCCACCGTCACCGTGCCGGTGACGGTGACCGTCGATACAACCTCCGTGACCTATCAACGCCCGCAGAGCCCAACCGGGCTGCGTTTCCTCGGTTGGTTCTTCAGGTAAAATCTGTCTGGTATTGGGATGAGAACAGCCTTGTTCGCAGGATGCTCACAATCCTCACGCACTACACATTGTGGTGCGTGAGGGGCAACCTCCTGAGGGTTTCCGTTGTGTTTCTGGTTCAACCAGACAAACCAGAGCAACCGGAGCCAGCCATCCCATCAGTCCCACCCGGCGAATCTGCTGGTGCGTTAGCCGTCAGCCCTATGGATTTGAGCCGTCAAAAGCGTGAGGAACCAACTCATGCGGTCATCCTTCAATAAACAGAGTCGGCGCCGCATCCTCCGTTTTCAGAATGACACAGGCCCGCATGCTAGAGTCATGACCTGCTCCCTCCGTGTTGTATTCTGAGACGTCGCAAGAAGGCGCCCCAGGGCTTGACGGAAGGCGATGCGTCAGATTTCATGCGGCGCGACGCAGTCGAGGCCTCCTGGGCCTGGATGACACAAATCCTCGAAGGGTGGGAGGAACCCGGGCAACGCTGGCGGTCGGAATATCACGCCGGGACGTGGGGACCAATCGAAGCCGACCATCTCATTGAACACGACGACCGCACCTGACGCACGCTGCAGACACGAGCTACAACTAACCCGATTGCGCCGCCTCTCGACTTACTCAGCTCTCCGGGTGAACCGTAATAAGCGAGGGAGACCCCCAAAATCAGTCGGTCCTGGCTCTCCGGATGGTGTTCGGACCTGTAGGCAAACAACTACGTCGTCTACCCCCTGAGAAACCTCGAATTCCAGCAATCTCCTGAAATTTCCTACAGTATCTTCAGCATCACCAGCTATCTCGTTCTCATTGTTATTGATTTTCATAGCGTTTTATCAATCAAATAATTTTCATTTTATGGCATGCACTTTGCTCATACGCCACAGTGAACGGGGTGAATAGTTCCCCTCTTCAGATCGCAAATTCCGTTGTGCAATCCGACATGGTCGCTTCTTTTGGAGAAGCTGACTTCTCGGGTGGTGGGTGTGCCTGCTGCCGGAAAATACGCGAATAGGAGATTTCACATGAACCTGATCAAGGCTATCGCTGCTGTCCTGATGTTTGCGTTGTGGTCAAGTACTGCGTGGAGTGCCACGTTGACGTGGAACGCCAACACCGACTCGGACCTGGCAGGATATCGCGTGTATCAATGCAGTCTGCTGCCCTGTTCACGGGCATCCGGCAATGCGTCCACTCTCGCCACGCTGGGACCGGTGACGAGCTACAATGTCGGTACGCCGTCCGCAATCCGGTATTTCTTTGTCACCGCCTATGATGTAGCCAGCAATGAATCCGGCGAGAGCAGCGTCATGACCTACACGCCCCCGACCACGGCACCGGTCATCGGGGTGAGTCCGACGAGCTTTTCCTTCAGTGCGACACAGGGCGGCGCCAACCCCGCGTCCCAGACTTTGAATATCAGCAACGCGGGGGGCGGCACCCTCACCTGGAGCGCCAGCGAAAATGCCTCCTGGTTGACGGTGAGTCCGACCTCGGGGAGCGGGAATGGATCAGTGACGCTGAGTGTGACCACCGGCAGCCTGGCGGCCGGTAGCTATAGCGGCACCATCACGATCAGTGCCACTGGAGCCACCTCGGTCACTGTTCCCGTGGCGTTCACCGTCACTACAGGCAGCACGACACCGCGCATCGGAGTGATGCCGACAAGCCTCTCCTTCGGCACGACCGTTGGTGGCCCTAACCCCGCATCCCAGACCTTGAGCATCAGCAACACAGGGGGCGGCACCCTCAGCTGGTGGCTCAGCGACAACGCCACCTGGTTGACGGTGAGCCCGAATAACGGCACAGGGAACGGCACGGTGACGGTAACTGTCAGCGCCAGCGGGTTGGCGGCAGGTACCTATTATGCCAGCATCACCATTGGTGCCACCGGGGCCTCCAATGTCACCGTGCCAGTGACATTCAACATCTCCTCCTCCTCTACCACGACTCCGCGCATCGGGGTCAGTCCGACGAGCCTCACCTTCATTGGGTACGTAGGCGATAGTAACCTCCCGTCCCAAACCTTAAGCATCACCAACACGGGAGGCGGCACGCTCACCTGGAGCCTCAGCGACAATGTCGCCTGGTTGAAAGTGGATCCGACCAGTGGCACAGGAAATCGTGTCGTGGGAGTGACTGCGACCCCCGGCTACTTGGCTGCCGGGACCTATTATGGAAACATCACCATCAGTGCCACCGGCGCCACATCGGTTACCGTGCCGGTGACGATGACTGTCCGACCGCGGTAAACCTTGTCTGTAACGGGATGAGACCGCTCTGCCCGCAGGGTGCTGACAATCCTCACGCACCACAAATTGTGGTGCGTGAGGGGCGAGCTCCTGCGGGCTTCTCTTGTCCATCTGGTCTGTCCGGTTCAACCAACCGGCCAGACCAGGGAAACCAGATCACACCATCCCGTGAGTTTACTCACCTACCCTGCTATTGAATAAGCCGTCAGTCCAATGGCTTTGACCCGTGATATGCGCGAGGAGCCAGGTCAGTGATCCTCATTCATTGGACTTGGTCCGGGCCGAATCCGCCCTTTTCGCAATGCAGCACGGCGGCAGGCTGTGGAAATGATCTGCTCCCTCCATGTTGCATTCTGAGAGGTCGCAAGGAGGCTGCTCCCGGACATGATGGCGGGCGATGCGTCACGTTTTGATGCGGCCCGACGCGCGTCAAAACCTCCCGGGCCTGAGTGACGCAAATCCTTGAAGGATGGGAGGAACCCGGACAACGCTGGCTGCCGGAATATCAAGCCGGCACATGGGGACCGGTCGAAGCCGACCGTCTTATTGAAAACGACGGCCACGCCCGGCAACCAGGATGCATCTGACCTATCACCTTACATCCAACTGCTTGCGAATCTCTTCCTTCTTCCCCAACCCGCCGATGAAGCGCTCGAATGATCCACTGCGATAGAGGGCCAGCGCGGGAAGCGAGGAGACTTCCAGTTCGGCAGGGATCTGGTAGTTCTCCTCGACATTCATGGTGAGGACAACGATCTTCCCTTCCAGTTCCTCCTGAAGCTGCTCCAGTTGAGCCATCAAGGCTCGACAGTGTCCGCAACCGGGCTTCCAAAACTCCACCAGCATGGGAACCGTGCCAGATTCAACCATCCGGTCGAAGTCCGCATCGGTCACCGGCTGGAGTCGTAAAGACATCGTCGCTACGATTTGTTGGATAACGCAGGCTGTAAAACCTGCCGGTAGACGAGATCGGCAAAGAGACGATACCCCGCCGTGCTGAGGTGCAGACCGTCGTTGGAATACTCGCGGGCGAGCAGATTCGTGTCGGATTCGGCGGTTGCCGCAAACAAGTCGATAGCTGGAAACCCCTTCGTCCGTGCATACTCACCGATCAAGGTGTTGAGCTCGAAACGCCGGGCCAGATGACCGGCCACCCACTCCCATCCCTCGCGGCCGCCTGTTGCGTCTTCGACCCGCAGCGAGGGAACCGTGACCGGGACCGGCACACCGCCTGCGGCCAAGGTCTGCTCATACATTTTGGCCAGGTTGCGCATGATCTCGCCCAGCGACCCGTTCCAGCCCAGGTCGTTCGTCCCGCCCAGGATCACGACATAGTGCGGCTGGTGCGCCAGGACATCCCGACGAAACCGCACGAGCATCTCGCCGGTCAGTTCGCCGCAAATTCCGCTGGTCCGTACCTCTCCAGCGGCGCCGATCATCTCCTGCACCCAATCGCCATAGGGCGTGGACCGGCCTTGGGGGTTCTCCCTGGTCGGGGACTGAAACCCGGCGGTGAGGCTGTCGCCAAAGCAGATGACCCGAACGGGAAGGGGCTGATTCATGGTGGGCGATTCTACCGGCCAGGATGCCCCGTGACAAGCGGCCGGATAGCACGGCCGCCCAGAGCCTCCGCGGGTCAAGAATCCCGATTTTCTTGACGATTTCCGGATGTCCCGATATTTGTAGTCCTATGCCCGACCTGAAAACAGCCCAGCAGATGATGGCTGACGCTATAGCCGCGAAGCAGCATGCCGATCCCGAACTGACGTCGGTAATCCAGCTGCTCAAATCTCTGGACCGCGCCTCGAAAAATGTCCGCACCTTCGGCCTTCGCAATAGCGTCGCGGAAAAGTTTTTCAGCCAGTTCTATAGCGAACTAACCACCCACCTGACCCGATTCGACGCATTGACTTTCACCGTGCAACGAGACGGCCTCTACCTCAAAGAACAGCTGGTCTATAGTTCGAAAACCGACGAGGCCGGAGAAAACTTTGCCTTTACGCTCTACAGCGACGGCATTCGAGAGTTGACCCTTCACCCCGACATCACGGAAGAAGACGTCCTCTTCTTTTTCGATGCCTTGTGGGATACCTCTGGTCCTGCCGCCTCGGCGGACGATGACATCGTGACGCGCCTGTGGACGAAAAATCTCCCCACCATCACGATCGTGACTGCTGACGAAGTCATGAAAGTCTCGGAGATCGATGACATCCTGACCCCGCAAGGGCAAACCCCGCCGGAAGCCTCTCTCCGGGACATTCTCGCTGACGCTCGCGCAAAAGACGCGACCGACAAACAACACGATCAAACCCAGAAGCCCCGACTGACCTCCGGCATCATGGGCTATGAAGTCTCGGAATTCGAACTGGCGGGGCTTGAACGCGATATTGCGGCCGAGTCGGCCCGTGACAGCGCCTCCTATGTCCTGGAGATCCTCGGGGCCATTCTCTCGTCAGAACGATCCCCGGCCTTGCTGCTCAAAGTCCTGGACGTCTATGACGGCATTCTGACCTCGCTCGTCCAAGGCGGGCACTGGCACCTGACGGAGCAGGTCCTCACCCTGCTTTCCGATGCCGAAGCCATGCGCCCGGACCTGACGCCGGAGCACAAGGAGAAAGTCAGGGCGATGCTGGAGCGGACCGGACAACCGGAACGCGTCAGCCTGATCGAACGGTACCTCAATACCACGGAGGAGCCTGCCTTAGAGGGGCTCCAATCGGTGCTCCTTATGATGCCACCGTCCGCGATCCCCGCTCTCTGCGTGCTGCTCGGCAATCTGGAACAGCCCGCGCATCAAACGTTGCTTTCCGGTGTGCTGACCGACCTCGCCAAAGAGACCCCGGACATCCTCGCACGACATCTCACCGACCGGCGGCCGGCGTTTGTGCGCAATCTCTTGAACATTATTACTCACTGGAGTAATCCCGGCCTGGCAGACGCTGTGGAAAAGATCATCCGCTACCCGGATCCGCTCATCCGGCGTGAAGTGATCCGGACGCTCTCAGTGCTCAGACCATCGGGCAGCGGCGCCAAGATCGTCCCGCTATTGAACGACCCGGATGAAGCCGTCCGCCTGGCGGCGCTCAAGCCCCTGCTGACCGGCCACTACACGGCTCCGTTTTCGGTGTGGGAACCGATCGTCACAGCGGAAACCTTCGGCGACCGTCCACCTGCGGAAAGACGCAATATCTTCCACGCCATGCGCGCCACGGCAGGTGATGAAGCCGTCCCATTCTGGACCCCCCTTCTCACGGAATGGGGATGGACGAATCGGAAAAAACGAGAAGAGCTGGCGCTCATGGCCGTCGATGCGCTCGGAAAACTCGGAACCCCGGCCGCGCAACGTGCCCTGCAGACCGGCGCCGATAAGGGCACGGCTGCGGTGAAGAAAGCCTGCCTGACCGCTCTGGCCCATATGACGAAACACGCGGATACGCCCTAGCCGACGCACCATTTTGCCCTGCAAGGAGTCGTCTTGTGACTGAACCATTGCGCACTACCACCTCCGTCACATCCGCGGCCGAAGCGTCCCAGCCCATTCTGACCCATGAACAATCGCTCACGAAAAAGATAGCGAGGGGATCGGAAGCCGGAGACATCTTCGACCAGCAGGTACTCATGCTGGGCACTCAATTAGTCACTCAGCTGAGTATCCTCATTAAGATGTTCCGCATACACGGGAGGACGAACGCCGCACTCGACAACCCCGTCGAAACCGCCATGACCGTGATTGCGACACTGGCCCATGAGGAACCGGCCTCCATCAGGCTCCAGAACGATTTTCTCTTTCTCGGCCAGCGGCACCTGAAAGTCACATCCGCCCAAATGCCGGTCTTTTCGATCGTGATCGACACGTTCAATAAGTGGAATATCGGCGGGGTTTCGTTTGCATCAACGACCACGGCGCGGGACCTCCGTGAGTTTGCCTTCCACCTCGCCAGCCTTGACGCCACCAAACACTCATTGGAAACCCTGCGGACCACGCTGTACACACAATCCGTCAGCGGCATTGCGATCGAGGAGCGCCGGGTCCTTCGTGGCAAAGCCACGGCGAAAACTCGCTATGCCAATGCGGCGGCCGCTGTCGGAACGCTCATCCAAGACTCCCGCGAAAAAGGCACGATCGGATTCAAGCAGGCCAAGCGGGCCATTCAGAGCATCGTCGATCTCATGATGAACGACGAAGCCTCCCTCCTCGGCCTGACCACCTTGCGCTGCCACGATCAATATACCCACAACCACTCCGTCAATGTTTCTCTGCTCTCCATGGCCTTAGGGAACCGGGCGGGCTATCCCAAGGTCGAGCTGGCCGACTTGGGGCTCGCGGCCCTCTTTCACGATCTCGGGAAAGCCACTATCCCGATGGAAGTCCTCAACAAACCGGGCGAATTCACGGAGGATGAATGGCAGATGATGCGCAATCATCCGACCGAAGGGGCGCTCAGCTTGGCGCAGATGCGCGGGATCACCAATTTGCCCGGACGCATGGCCTCCGCCTCGTTCGAGCACCACATGAACCTGGACTATTCCGGCTACCCCAAACTCAACGTGCCCTGGAAACTGTCCATGACCGGACGCATTCTCATGATCGCGGACTGCTACGATGCCATGACCTCGTCGCGGGTCTATCGGCGGGAACCGATGTCGCCGGCCAAAGTCCTGAACATTATGTTTGCCAAAGCCGGAGCCTCCTTCGACCCCACGCTTATGAAACTCTTTATGACCTGCGTCGGGATTATCCCGATCGGCAGCCTCGTCATGCTGAACACAAACGAACTCGCGATCGTCCTGAAGCCCGCCGCCGACCAGGCCGAGGCGGAATATCCCTACGTCAAGGTGATCACAGACCCGTCCGGCACGCCCGTCGATAACGGCCGGGAACTGGACCTCCGCGAGAAGGACGAGACGGGCGAACACTGTCACTGGATCATCCGGCTCATCGACAATACCGAACGCAAATTCGACACCAGCCGCTATTTCGTCTAACCCGGTCCTGCGCCTTGACAGGCACCCATCGCCTCGTTATTCTGACCCACGATCAGCGAGAGTCCTGCGTTATGCTTAGCCTAAGGAGTATCCATATGCGTCTCCCGGTCTTCCGGACCCTGTTCGCGGCCGCCCTCTTTTCCCTCGCACTCGCTCCACTGTCAGCCTCTCTCCAGGCCGCGGAAGCGTTCAAAATGGGCGTGGTCGATCCCCAAAGCGTGCTCGAAAAATCAAAAGCCGGCAAGAAAGCCCTGGAGGGACTGAAGGAATATGTCTCCACCCGCCAGAAGCTGCTCTCCCGGGATGAAGAAGACTTGCGCAACTACGAAAAGCAATTGAAAGAGCAAGCGGCCAAGTTGAGCGACGCCGAGAAGAAAGAAAAAGAGGCGCAGTTCCGCAGCAAGATTCAGGACTACCAGCGCCGCGCACAGGAATTCAACCAGGAATTGCAGGGCAAGCAAAAGGAGCTGGTGGACGACTACATGAAGCGGATCGCCGCGGCCACCCAGACTGTGGCCGAAAAAAGCGGCTTCTCCCTGGTCGTCGACAAGGGCAGCGAACAGACCATCAAAATCGTGATCTACAGCAAAGACACCATTGACCTCACGGAACAGGTCGTCAAAGAGTTTGACCGGGTCAATAAGTAACCCCCCGCTAGGCCGGCTGCCCCTTGTCCAGGGGACAGCCGGCCTCACGCCAGGCCTTGATTCCCCCGTCCATCGAAAGCACATCGGTATAGCCCATCTGCTGAAGCGCATCCGCGGCCAGGACAGACCGGTATCCGCCTCCGCAGTACAGAACGATCGGGGCCTGCTTGTCGGGTATCGCCGTCTCAATATCGCGCTCGATGATACCCTTCCCAAGATGACGGGCTCCTGCCGCATGGTCTTTCACAAACTCATGGTCTTCACGCACATCGACCAAATGAAACCGTTCCCCTCTCGCCAGCCTGGCCTGCACCTCGGCGACGGTACAGACCTGAACCCGCTGCCTCGCCTGTTCCACCAATCGAAGAAATCCGGGGTTGTGCTGCATCGGTTCTCCTCTTAATCAAATAAGGAAGTTTGCGCGCCCTCTGGGCGTCTGAATGTCTGAGGGATCCCGCTCGCATCTCCCGCATCGAACCCGGCTTTTCGCTTCGCAACCTCGAACAACTGCTCAACCATATACCAGTAGGTCCCGCTCCCCTGATGGCGCTTAAAAAATGCGCCCTCGGTCAGCTGCCCCTCCCTGGTCTCTCGCAGCCGGTTCACAATCTTGCCGAACCGGTCTGGGAAAGCAGCTTTCATCCGTTCGAGAAACACCGGTTCGACACTGCCGGAGAGCCGCAGCAGGCTATATACGGCCGTCTTTGCTCCGGCTTCACGCGCTCGTTCCAGCAACGCGGGAATATCCTCGTCATTGAGACCGGGAATAATCGGAGCAATCGAAATGCCGGTCGGGATTCCGGCATCCGCCAGCGCCTGCATCGTCTCAAACCGCTTCGCCGGCGAGGGCGCCTGCGGCTCCACAAGTCGCGCCGTGTCGTCGTCCGCAAATGGAATACTGACGTACACCTGCACCCAGGCCTCCCGGCGCAAGCTGGTCAACACATCGAGATCGCGCCTCACCAGCGCCCCCTTGGTGATCACCCCCACAGGATTCCGGTACTCGGCACACACTTCCAGGCAGGCGCGTGTCAATCCATACGACGCCTCGAGCGGCTGATAGCAGTCGGTGTTACCGGAAAAGACAATCAACTCACCCTGCCATGAGGGCTTCCCAAACGCCCGACGCAAGAGCTGAGGAGCCTCTTCCTTCACGATGATTTTCGTATCGAAGTCGGTTCCAGCCCCGAATCCCCAGTACTCATGTGACGGCCGGGCGTAACAATAGGCACAGCCGTGAAAGCACCCCCGGTAGGGATTGACGCTCCAGCGAAAGGGAAGATCCGGGCTGTCATTCCGGCTGAGGATTTCCCGGCTGGCGTCTTCAAAGACCACCAGCTTGGCGGGAGGAGCCGGCTCCAGCAGCTCGCGGTGCTGCGACTCAAAGGGATTGGGCGGATTGGCAACCCTGCGCATGGCGCTATCCTGTCCAGACGTCTCCGTCCTTGTCAATCCACCACGCCCCGCCGGAGGATCGCCGGCTTGAAAACATGTACTAAGCGGTTTCGTTGACTCCGCCACGACCAGGTGCTAGATTCCTCGGACTTTTTGAGGAGTTGAGTCGTGTACGACCTACGTCAGCTGCGCGATAATCTGGAATCGATCCGTGAACGCCTGGGCCGCCGGGGATCCGACGTGCCCTGGGAGGCGATGAAGAAACTGGTGGAGGAGCGCCGGAGCATGACCACACAGGTGGAGCAGCTCCGCCACGACCTCAAAAAAGGATCCGACGACGTGGCCCGCCTGAAACGGGAGAAGCAACCGGCCGACGACGCCGTCGCCGCCATGAAACGGCTCGGCGACCGGATTCGCGAAATTGAAACCGGCCTCCGCTCGGTCGAAGAATCCCTCGCCGACCTCAATCTGCGCATCCCCAACATCCCGCATGAATCCGTTCCCGCCGGACAGGACGCAGCGGACAATGTGGAAATCCGCCGGTGGGGCACCTATCCCGCATTCTCATTCGCACCCAAACCGCATTGGGACCTGGGGGAAGCCCTGGGCATCCTGGATTTCGACCGCGCCGCCAAGCTTGCCGGAGCGCGGTTTGCCGTGATGCTGGGCGCCGGCGCGCGACTGGAGCGTGCCTTGATCAATTACATGCTGGACCGGCATACCACGCAGCACGGCTATCGGGAAATCCTGCCGCCGCTCCTGGTCAACCGGACGACCATGACCGGAACCGGACAACTGCCCAAGTTTGAAGAGGATCTGTTTCGCCTGAAGGATGAAGACTACTTTCTCATCCCCACGGCAGAAGTCCCGGTAACGAACCTCCACCGGGACGAGCTGCTCGATGAAGAGACGCTGCCGATTCGCTACACCGCCTACACCCCCTGCTTCCGCCGCGAAGCCGGGTCGTATGGGAAAGATACCAGGGGCCTTATTCGACTGCACCAGTTCAACAAGGTGGAGCTGGTCTGCTTCTGCTCACCAGAAAACTCTCACGCCGAGTTGGAACGGCTCACCGGACATGCCGAGAGTATCTTGCAGGGGTTGGGACTGCCTTATCGGGTTGTGACACTCTGCACCGGAGACATGGGCTTTTCGTCCGCCAAGACGTACGACATCGAAGTGTGGCTCCCGTCCCAACAACAGTATCGGGAGATTTCCTCGTGCAGCAACTTTGAGGCGTTCCAATCCCGGAGAGCCAATATCCGCTACAGGACAAAGGGGAACAAAAAAGAGTCCAAAACGGAGTTCGTCCACACCCTGAACGGATCAGGGCTGGCCGTCGGCCGAACCTTGCTCGCTATCCTGGAAAACTATCAACGGGAAGACGGGAGCATTACCATTCCGGAACCCCTCCGCCCCTACATGGGAGGGCTTGACTGCATCCGCAAATAACGGCACATATTGCAAGCACGGCTACGGAGGGGTGACGGAGCGGCCGAACGTGCCAGTCTTGAAAACTGGAGACCTCGCAAGGGGTCCGCGAGTTCAAATCTCGCCCCCTCCGCCATCCTTTCCCCGACAATTGACCGGCAGCGCCGACTCCAAGAAAATCATCAAGGGCCGACCCTCTGCACAGAAGGATGAACGCGCGGAAGGCAATGTTTCCACGCGCCGCCTATGAGCAGATCACAGGATCGTGGCGAAGCAGTAGAAACTGCCATGAAAGATTCGCCCCTAGCACTGAACTCTCACACACGAGGTGATTGATGTCGCCTGGAGCAAAACGAACTCTTATCGCTCGTCTCATGGCAGGGGCTGGCTGCCTCTGCGGGATACTTGGATCTACGCTGTCGCCGGCTACTTATCAGATAGCGGACCACACGGACTTCGACTGGTTTGCGGGCGGAACATTACTGCTTGTGTTTGCCATCTACTTGTTAGTCGATGGGGCAATGGCATTTCAAAAATCTCACTCCTGATCTGACACATGGGCTTAAGAACAGAACGCTTGTGACGAAAGAAATAGAGGAGTTTGGCCGCACCATCGCCGATGTTTTCGTTCCGGACGACACGAACGTCAATCACACACTGATCAAAGAGAGCTGGTCCTGGTGGTATCGGAAGTATGCGCCGGAGGATACGGTGCTGGAAGGGTTCGAAAACGAAGCGGGGGCGGCAGTCGCTTAACCAGGTGTCCACGGAACTGGGGGAAGGTCAAGGCGAACCCTTCATATCTTTGGAGGCTCGGCGCTGTTGGGGCCGTGCCCCCCCGCCTCGACAGGAATAAGGCGTTTGGGACTGTCGTGTATGTCATTGAACCTGACGCACAGGCGAACCTAAGCCGATACCCCGCCCGATCGCGATTTTGTGGGGTGGTGGCGGAAAAATGGAAACTCACGCCGAAAGACCAACCGTGCCCGTCCCGGCTTCGCTCCTTGATCGTGGGCCTAAATTGGTACCGGGTGAAACCACTCCTGTGATCGGTCCAGTTCCACAGCAATGGCGTGAAGAACAGATTGTTACATTTTCTCGGGCGGCAAGGCGGAGTGAATCGTCAGCGGCTTATTCTCGTGAACTGGGCAATAGGGCCAATCCTGGAGCGGCCCCTCGATGACTTTCTCACAGGAAACCGCTGCGTCACAGTCACCGCAATATAGCAGGGCAGGTGTGCCGGCGAGCCATGCAGCCCACTGCAATTCTCTAAGCTGGGATTTCAGCCTCCGGCGTTCCTCGGAAACCTCTTCCTGCGTCGCCAGTCGCGCCATCTCATCACTCCACACTCAATTTGAATAAAGCTCTCTAGTCTGATGGGTGTCAGCTGTATTACGTGATGACTATGAGCAAGGCCGATGCCACTTCGCGAATCGTGGTATCTACGCATCTAATGGGGAATTTAGAGCTGCCTAGGCCATATGATCTGCATTCTCGTATGGAAATCCCTGCATCAAAACGGAAGAGGGGTTCTACCCGGATTTTATGAACACCTAGTTTAGGCTCATTCTGGACAAGGAGGGTGTCATCTGCCAGCGGTGGCAGCGATGGAGACCGGAACTGACCACCAGACGGATCCACTCTCAGACGGATCGATAACATCCGGTTCAATAGCGTTCCCTAACCCTCCACTCTGCTGCTTTTAGGTTGGGACCGTGATGTTCCTTGCACTGTTCAGGAAGCAGCTTTCTCGTTCCCAATGACCGTCAGTTTCCCTTTTGTCTTAGTTAAGGGAGGCTAGAGCGTGGGATTCCGTTTGCAACGCCCGTATACCGACAAAGCGACGCCTTTTTTCTAATAGCTTGTTCCTAAAAGGAATCTCGCCCCTCAAAGAAACGGGCATGTCATAGACAATTAGCATGATCTAAAGATTGGGGGGCACCACACCTGTGGCTAAACAGTGGCAGAACTATCCAGTCCGATCAATCTTGATCGGTTCCGCCCCTGCCCCTAAATCTACTGTAAGTGATTGAAAACGAAAGGATGGGACGAGATCAGCACCTATAGTCCCGGAGGCTTCGCGGGCTTCAAATCTCGCCCCCCCGCCATTAACCGCTGTCTCAGAATCCTGTTCTTACAGACCGGATTCCATTCCCACAGGCAGCGACTACTACGCGCGAATCAGGATTTGCTCACAGGGTTGACTCACGGGCTCTTTCCGCTGCTGCTCTGAGTATCGTTCCAACCGCGCTCTCTCGCGCGCATCGACCGTAATGAAGTCGATACCGACCCATTGATTTCTGACCCACCGGACCTCTGCCAGCCGGATAAAAACATGGGTGTCGTCGTCCGGTAACCAGAGACGCACCCTGACCAAGTCCCCCGCCTTGAGAGAGCCGGGAGTTCTCAGCCGTCGATCCGTCCCGGACATCTCATAAATACAGCCATCCGCCCGGTACTGCGGTGCCACCGAACTCAACACGCAGTCAATCGTGATCGTTGCCAAGGACTTTAGGTACATGATTCTCCCCTGGGTGATTCGTTCAGGTTCTTACGTTACTACTTCACGACGGGCATCACTATCCCCCAGAAGTTGGATAGACCGAACACCTGATATCTGCCGGTGCGGCTGACGAAACGCGTCCCTCCTTTTAGGAAGCACACCCTACCTCTACGGTATTTCACACCTCACCGGGACCTCGTATCTTGTCGCATGTCGCTCTCACCGGTCAGATGACGAAAGGCACCGGAGTACGCGCGCCACAACAAACGGGCTGACCAGCGGAAGGAGGACGCCCCATGGAAAAGCACATCGGCAAAGTTGGAGCGATTAGCCGAGAAGTGAAAGGGAAGCCCTGCGTATTCTGCGGGGGTCATCAGTACCAACTCAGGCTAACTCCCGCACCTGAGCCTGGAACCGTGAAGTTGCATGCCCTTTGCACACAGTGTCACCGGCAAAATGCGATCGGCAAAAACCTGGGCGAAATTATCTGGATGTAGGCTACCTACAACCGTGAAGTCGCTCTTCCACCGCAGGCAGAGGAGAGAGGTATGATGCCCCTCACACGATGGAATCGTTACCGCCGCACTCGCGCACAAAAACGGAAAGCCCTGCAACTGCTCGCACTAAGCGGCGTGGTTCGCCCGAGCACCAGTGAACCTCGCTATACGCTCTCGCCCTTGAAAGTGGCCGCGATTCATGACCGTCACGAACACCCCAAGCGCCCGCGGAACATCCTCGGTACAGTCCAAGCCCAAACGCCTCAGCGCCCGCGTCAATCACATCCGGCCGCAAACCGTCTCCTGGTGACCGCCAGAGCATGGTTTGAACAAGTCCTCCAATGCCTGAGAAGGGTACAATGGGACATAGCAAAGTCGGACTGGCACTTTCCCTCTGTTCGATAAGACCTTTCACTTGTGCCGCTCATACCGGCTGAGGTATTATCACCCCGCTCGTTAGCGGACGATTCCCCACTGACGAAAACATGCCCGTCATAGACCCACGGACATGAGACCCATCGCAGCCCTATCGTGGAGAGGTGGCCGAGTGGCCGAAGGCAACGGTTTGCTAAACCGTCGTAGGGACTAAAATCTCTACCGAGGGTTCAAATCCCTCCCTCTCCGCCATTTTTTCCATCCGGGCTGTTTGAGCACACTCCTGAGCCTCCCCCTTAACCAGATTGCACCTTTGAAATGGCTAAAGAGACCCGGCTCCGTCGTTTTCAGTTGTGCGATCGGAAGCGGTATCGTATCTTACGAGTGACACAACACCATCTCATCATCGAGCCACCATCACGAAAGGATGACCCATGCGCATCGTTGCATTGCTTGCGGCTCTGTTGCTGACCGCTTCTCCCACACTGGCGTCTTCGGGAGATCCTACCACTGACGACCAAAAGACCCTGTATGCCCTGGGATTGGCCATCAGCCAGTCCCTGGGGACGTTTGCCCTCAGCGAGTCGGAATTGGAGTTTGTGAAAACCGGCATTACCGACGGGGTCCTGAAGCGCACCCCTAAAGCGGATCTCCAGGCGTTCGGGCCCAAGATTCAGCAACTCCAGCAGGCCAGAGCCGCAGCCGTGGCCGAAGGCGAGAAGAAAGCCGGCGCCGCATACCTCGCGAAAGCCGCAGCCGAAAAGGGCTCCACCAAAACGGACTCCGGCATCGTCATCACCCCGATCAAGCCGGGAACCGGCGCCACGCCAAAAGCGACCGATACCGTGAAGGTCCACTACCACGGCACGCTCATCGATGGCACTGTGTTCGACAGTTCAGTGAAGCGCGGCGAACCAGCCACCTTCCCGCTGAGTCAGGTCATCAAGTGCTGGACCGAAGGCGTGCAGCAGATCAAAGTGGGAGGCAAAAGCCGTCTCGTCTGCCCTGCCAACCTGGCCTACGGAGATCGGGGATCGCCTCCGACGATTAAGCCCGGCGCAACCCTGACGTTTGAAGTTGAACTCTTAGAGATCGTCGCCCCTAAGTAAGCGACAGCGAGAGACAGAAGGGCGGCAGCACGAGCATCGCGCTGCCGCCCTTCTTTTTTCCCAGAGGACCAAAAGACAGGCCCAAATGGCCTTGACCAACTCACGGCTCCTGCGGTATTGTCACCACCTTCCAGAACGCGACTCTTCTGGCGTGCCGAGGTAGCTCAGTTGGTAGAGCACAGCCCTGAAAAGGCTGGTGTCGACAGTTCGATTCTGTCCCTCGGCACCACATCTTGTTTACAATCTCATTGACCTGCAGCATCCTCCCGTTTTGATTCCTTCCGGCCTAGCCGCTACGGATTCGTCGTCCAGAACCAATGCTGTTACTCCTCCTTAAACTGCTGATCACGGTAAGCCAGTAAGATGGCAGCGAGCCGGGTTTTCAGCTCCAGGCGTTTGGGTTTTCCGGTCGAGGTGTAGGGAATTTCTTGTCCGAAGAGAATGATTTTCGGACGTTTGGAGAAAGGAAGCAGACGGCGGCAGTGTTCCTGCAGGTCCCGCGCCGTCACCGTAGCGGCTCCGAGACGCGGGACCACATAGGCGGCAATTTCTTCTCCGTAGTACCGGTGCTCGAATGGAACGGCCATCGCGAACTGGACAAGCGGATGACTCTTCAACGCATCGTCGATCTCCAGCGGGGAAATATTGACGCCGCCTCGAATGATCAATTCCTTCAGCCGGCCTGAAATGAAGAAAAACGGCCGCCCCCTGTTGTCCCGCGAGTAAAATCCCTCGTCCCCGGAACGGAACCAGCCCCATTTGAAGGCCGCCTCATTGGCGTCGTCGCGCTTGAAGTATCCGGCGCAGACGGTTCCGCCACGGATGCAAATTTCTCCCCGTGTCTTTTCCGGCGCAGGCATTCCGCTCTGGTCGAGAATGGTCATCACGGTATGCCGTAACGGCACACCGATGGAGGGGAACTCATAGTGGCTCAGCCAGTGACGATGTTCCTCGGGCGATAGATCGTTCGGCAAGAAGCTGGAATAGCAGGTGGTTTCCGACAGGCCGTAGCCATGGTGGATCGGAAAATGAAACCGCTCTTCAAAGTGCAGGGCCGTGTCTTTCAGCAACGGTCCCGCGCCGCAGATGAATCCTCCGAAACGGTCGAGCCGGTAGGGACCAAGATCTTCGTTCGCGTCAAGAAGAAATTCCAGCAAGGTAGGCACGACGCTGACGCAGGTGATGCGCTCTTCATGCAGTCTCCGCCAGAAGGTGGCGCTCTTGAATTTCCGATTGAGGATCAGGCTCCCCTTGCAATAGAAGGGCGTGACGAGCGTAACGACGGTTCCGTTGACATGATGGATCGGGAGCACGCACATCACACGATCGGTTACGCCGAGGTGATGCCAATCGGCGATCGCGTCGGCGTCGGCCAGCAGATTCTCCACTGTCAGGACCACCCCCTTGGGCGGACCTGTCGTCCCGGACGTATAGACGATGAGGGCGACATCATCCAGGCAGGGGGCAGGAGGCCGGGAGGGAGAGGTCGTACGGGGCACGTCCCTCTTGCATCCAGCCTCCCCGCCCCCGCCTTCCAAGAAACCTTCGTCATTCAACGCCATCACATGTCGCAAGGCCGGCAGGTCCCGCTGTAGCTCCGTCACTTCCTCGACAGCACTATGCCAGCAGCAGACGGCCGAGGCCTCCGAATGCTCCAGGATAAAGCGCTTCTTCTCCGTCGGCTCTTCGATGTTGATCGGTACGACCGTGATTCGCGAGATCCAGGCAGCAAAATACAGGACCACGGTGAGGTCATGGTTAAACAGAATGGTCGCCAGACGGTCTCCGGGCCGGAGCCCGGCCTGGTCATGAAGAACAGCGGCGGCCCGTTGAACGGCCGTGCCGAACTCCGCATAGCTGTATGTACAGCGGCGTTGTCGATCATCGTCGTAGTAGGTGAGGAATGTCCGGTTGGCCAATCGTGGATCGTCGACTCGGGAGGTCAAGAACTCTGCGAACGAACTCCACGGGAGCAGTGGCGGGCCTTCGTCCATCTGCCGGGCTTGTGCAATATGTTCAGCGACGGCCATCAATGTGGACATAAATCTGTGGTGCCGGTCCGGTATACAGCGCCCTGGGCCGGATCAGCCGGTTGTGATCCTGCTGTTCCATGACGTGGGCGCACCAGCCGGTAATACGTGAACATACAAAGAGGGGCGTGTAGAGCTCTCGCGGAATGCCCATCAGGAGGTAGGCCACAGCCGTATAGAAGTCGAGGTTGGGGTAGAGCCCCTTCTCCTGCTGCATCACGCGGTCAATGGTCGTTGCGATCCCGTACCAGCGGAGGTCGCCGCAGATCCGGCTCAACCTGTCGGCATGTTGTTGAATGATGGCCGAGCGCGTGTCGCCCTTCTTGAGCACGCGATGGCCGAATCCCATGATCCGGCGCTTGTGTGCGAGGGCCTCCCGCACCCACTGTTCCGCGCGGTCGCCGCTCGTGACGTCGAGAAACATCTCTGCGACGGCTTCATTGGCTCCCCCGTGGAGAGGCCCTTTGAGCGTGCCGATCGCGGAAGTGACGGCTGAGTACATGTCCGTCATCGTCGATGCCGTCACCCGGGCCGAGAAGGTGGAGGCATTGAATTCATGCTCGGCATAAAGCGTGAGCGACACATCGAGCACGCGGGCCATCGCCCGGGCCGTCTCGTCCCCTCTCCGCCCGGTGAGGAGGAACAGCAGATTCTCGGCAAAGCTCAGGTCCGGTTTCGGCTCCAGACCGGGTTTCCCGTTGGCGAGCCGATGGACCGTGGCGATAATGAGCGGAATTTGCGCCAGCAACCGGAGCGATTTACGAAGGTTCGCCTGATGGGAATTGTCCGCGGCCTCCGCATCGGTCATGCCCAGCAGAGAGACGCTGGTCCGCAGAATGTCCATGGGATGAGCCGCGGGGGGAACCATGCCGAGCAACGCTTCGACCGGGCCGGGCAGAATGGACTCTGCCGCCAGCTGCATCGCGAAGCCCTTCAGCTCTTTCCAGGTCGGGAGCTTGCCGAAAAGCAACAGATAGGCCACCTCCTCAAACGTGGCGTTGCCCGCCAAATCGCTGACCGCGTAGCCCCTGTATCTCAGTCCCCCTTCGCCTTCATCCACATGGCACAGAGCGGTTTCACCGGCGAGGACTCCATCGAGGCCCGGGCTGTACGCCTGAGTTTTTGAGGTCTCACCCACTGCCATGGTCATCCTCCGTGGAGTGAAAGTGCCGGTCCCGTCGCTCATACTCCGCGTACCGCAGCAGGTCATAGAGCTCCCCCCTGGTCTGCATCCGCTCCAGCAGGCCGCGCTGCGAACCACGGCTTCTCAGCTCCGACAGCATCTGGTCGATAGCCTTCGTCGCCATCCGCAGGGCTGTGACCGGGAAGAGCACCAGACGATAACCCAGGTCCTCGAACTCGCCGACGCTCAGGTAGGGAGTCTTTCCGAATTCTGTCATGTTGGCGACCAGCGGCGCTTTGCCTCCCTCCCTGGCGAGTTGCCGGGCAAACAGGCGGAATTCGTCGGCAGACTCGAGCGCTTCCGGGAAGATCGCGTCGGCACCGGCATCGATATAGGCCCTGGCCCGTCGCACGGCCTCGTCCAATCCTTCGACGGCTCGCGCATCCGTGCGGGCCACAATGAAAAACTCCCGGTCTTGCCTGGCATCGCTCGCCGCACAGATCTTGCTTACCATCTCGCTCGTCGAGACCAGCCGTTTGCCCGGCAGATGTCCGCATTTCTTGGGCAGCTCTTGATCTTCAATTTGCATCCCTGCCAACCCCGCCTGCTCGAATTCCTTCACCGCCCGCATCACGGCGAGCGGGGGGCCGAAGCCCGTGTCCGCATCCACGATCGCCGGGATCGTGACGGCCTTGGTCATAGAGGCGGCATCGGCGACCACTTCCGCCAGAGATAACAAGCCGATATCCGGCAATCCTCGTGCGGCCGACAGACCCGCGCCCGAGACGTACAGGGCATGAAACCCGGCACGCTCGATCTGCATGGCCGTCAGAGCGTTGAAGGCTCCGGGCAGGACGACGGTCTGCCGCTCGATCAGCTCACGCAAGCGTTGGGGCTTAGATTGGGCGGGGTGATCCATATCCTGCTCTCCGACGACCGGGACTGACTGACATTCAGGCTCAGGTTAAGAGAGGATCGATCCATCGCCCTTCATGTCTCGCCTCTTAACCCCGGCCTTTCAGCTTGAGAAGGGGCATCAACGCGCTGACATCCTTGACCTGGTCGAGCTTCCACACGAAATCGATCAGCTTGTTCATGCGGGCTCGCTCTAATTTCCCCGCCGCCAGCCGGCGGAATTTGTCTTCGACATCATGATCGGACATTCTGTTCTTGGGATGGCCGAGAGGATAATCCACCTGTTGGACATAAGAGTGTCCGGCTTTCGTCCGAACCATAATCCGCGTCGGCATCGCCAGCGGATAACGGCCGGTGAACTCGGACAGCGGAACCACGCGCACCTTCTGGATCAACTCATGTACAACCGGATCGGCAAGACGTTTGGCTTCGAACGAACGCTGCGTCACCTTGCCGTCGAGGAGCGCGACTGCCACACAGTAGGGAAAACTGTGATCGGCGGTCTCTCTCGTCTGAGGGCGCCACTTTTCCGGATCCCGCCCGATGATTTCCATGGCGACATCATAGCTGCCGATTTCGACATCTGTGATGCCCGCAAGTGCATCGGTTCCTTCTACTTTGAGCATGTCCGCTCTGAGCGCCAGGACCGCTTCCACGGCCGTCTGCGCGTGATACTCCACCGGGTAATGCTTGACATAGGTGTCCAGAATCTTGAACGTGACCGGCTCTGAGGCTCCCTGCTCGCCACCAAAGGGCGCAAGCTCGAACGGCCCCGACACGAGTTTCATGAACCCCTTCTCCCCTTCGAAGATCGGAGCGGGGCCCGTCATCCCCCGTTGAGCCAGCGTGGCCGCGAAGACGCCGTTGCGCGCCGCGTTCGAGAACGCGCAGGCCTTCCACATGGACAGGTCCCCGACCCGAGTCTGCCGCAACGCGATGTTCGCGACGCCCGCAAGGTTGATGGCATGCAGGGTCTGTGCATCGGAGAGCTTCATCACCTTGGCGGCGCCGAGGGCGGAGGAAAAGGAACCGTAGGTCACATGATCCCAGCCGCGCGGGCGCAAGGCCGCCGCGTCGCAGAGGCGGCACTGGACTTCATAGGCAAGCGCAATGGCCTGGATGACGCGTTTGCCGGAGGCGCGAGAGGCTTCTCCGACCGCGAGTACGGCGGCAATGTTGTCGGAAGGGTGTGCGGGTTCCCTGGCGAGATAGGTATCATTGAAGTCGAGATAGCGGACAAGCGCGCCGTTGGCGAACGTAGCAAGGTCAGGAAGCGTTTTATGAGTCGTTCCCCAGAGCGTGGCGCCATCGGGGACGGTGACAGTCCGACCGATCCCGCGCGCGATCCGGCAGGGCAGCGCGTTCCAAGCCCCGAGCGCACAGCCGAGGCTGTCGAGGACTCGCCGTTTGACTTCGTGCACGACAGCGCCGGGCAGGTCATCGTAGCCCAGCGCCCTGCTGTAGCGAGCGAGACGTTCTGCGAGCATCCTTTACCTCAGACGGAACGTCAACCGTCATGCGACATGCGTCAATCGTGGGAACAACAGGGAACCATTTCTCTACATCGCTTCTCCTCTTTCGATTGACGTGTGACCATTGACGGAACCGGCGGTTGACGCATGACGAATCACGTTCTTCACGCATCGGCAAACTTCGGCTGCCGCTTTTCGAGAAACGCCTGAACGGCTTCCTGCTTTTCCGGAGTCACACATAACCGGCCGAACAATTCCGCTTCCCTGGCCAACCCTTCAGACAGGGGAATGTCGAGGCCGCCCCTGATCGCGTGCAGCGCCGCCTCAATGGCGTTCTTTCCCCGCGCCGTCATCAGGGCCGCGATGGCTTCAGCCTGTGCCACCAACTCATGCGGGGGTACGACCCGGCTGACAAGGCCGATTCGCAGAGCCTCCTCGGCCGCCAGGCTCTCACCGGTCAGGATCATCTCTGCCGCGTGGGAAGCCCCGACGACGCGCGGCAGTCGTTGGGTGCCCCCGAAACCGGGAATAAGGCCGAGTTTGATTTCCGGCAACCCCAACAGAGCCCCGGCTGCCGCGACCCGAATGTGGCACGCCAGGGCCAGTTCAAGCCCGCCGCCGACACAAGTTCCGTTGATGGCAGCGAGCACCGGCTTCCCGGAACGCTCGATGCGGCTGAGCAGGGACTGCCCGCGAACCGCAAACTCCGAGCCGCCATGCGCGGTATTGAGGTGTGCCAATTCATTCATGTCGGCCCCCGCACAGAAAAACCGTCCGGTACCGGTCACGATCACCACTCGAACGTATTCATCCTCTTCCACCTCGTTTAAAACCAGTTCGAGCTCCTTGAGCACCGGGAGATTGAGCACGTTGGCCGGTGGATTATGCAGTGTAATCCGCGCAACATGGCGAGTGATGGTCAACAATTGGTGCGGCATGACATCCTCCAGCTTTTCACAAGGCAGCGACTTTCCGGTTAAGACGAACGGGCGAACCTTCCAGGCCGCGCAGCCGTTGATGCCCGGCAATGGCCGCGACGAGTTCCGGAATCCCTTCTCCTCTCATGGCTACGGTCCGGAGCACGGTCGGACACCAGTTTCGCAGGTCCCGCAACGTCGTATCCGCACCGGCCAGATCTCCCTTATTGACGACGACAATGTGAGCCACTTCCAATAACCCGGCTTTCATCGCCTGCACCTCATCGCCGAGACCGGGGGCCACGACTGCGACCACGGTACGGGCGAGATCCATCACATCCACTTCGTTCTGACCGACTCCAATCGTCTCGATCAGAATGACCTCGTACCCCGCCGCTTCCAACACCAAGACTGCGTTGCCGGTCGTTTGGGCGAGCCCCCCATGATGTCCACGCGTGGCCATGCTCCTGATATAGACGCCGGGATCGAGCGTATGCTCCTGCATCCTGATGCGGTCGCCGAGCAGCGCGCCGCCCGTCAGGGGACTGCTCATGTCGACGGCCAGAACCCCGACTTTCATCCCCGCGCGGCGATAGGCGGTCACGAGTTGATCGATGAGCGTGCTTTTGCCGGCCCCTGGGTATCCGGTAATGCCGATCACGGCTGCGTTATGCGGGACCGGGGCCAGGAGGCGGAGCATGGCGAGGCCCTCCGGTTCATGATTCTCCAACAACGTAATCAGACGAGCGACGGAATGGACGTCTCCGGCCTTGACCCGATCGACCAATGCCACCGGGTCTCCCGCTTCACTCCTTGTCTGCAGGCTCGAACCACACATCTGTCACCTTGAACGATGGTGTCCTGGCGAAACGCGCGATCACCGGCATGCCGATGCGGACTTCGTCCGGCGGCATGCCTTTCAGCCGCGAGAGGAATAATGTGTCGGCTCCGTCGAATTCCACCAGGATTAACGTGAACGGAGTGTCTTTGAGGAATGCTTCACCGCCATAGTGACAGGTGGTAAAGGTGTGGATGCGGCCGGTGAGCGGCAACTCGTTCCACGCCGTCGGTGCGCCGCACTCCATACAATGAGCACGGGGAGTGGCATAGCTATACCCGCACGCCGTACAACGTGAGCCGAGCAGCTTCCCCTTGGTCAGCCCGATGAAGAACGGTGAGTCTTGGGCGTAGCTATGGCGGTAATCAATGTCGTAATGATCATGAATGACCAGCGGGTCTATGCCGTACAGGATGGTGCCTTTCTCTCGCATCACGTCGCTCCTCTCCTTTGGTGGCACGTCATTCGTAACTCGGATCATGTCGTTCGCGGGCGATCTTCTTTTGTTGTCTCGCGAGATACGTTTCACGCCTCATGCCGCCTCCAAGATCGACACGGTGATATAGGTCCCCGTCCCGGCGTGGCTGTGGATCAAACCGCGCTTGGCCTGCTGGACTTGGAGTCTCTCGTCGCCCAGATGCTTCCCGATAGAGCCCTGCAACTGCCAGAATGCGAACACGGCCTGCATCAGACCGGTGGCTCCGACCGGATGGCCGCAGGCGAGCAATCCACCGGAAGGATTCACAGGAAGCTTGCCTCGCTCAGGTAGCTCGAGGCCGTAATCGACGGTGGACAGGAACGACATACCGCTCTCCACGAACCGGCCGCCCTCGCCATACTTGCAGAGGCCCAAGTCTTCGTAGGTCTGAATCTCCGAGGAGCTGTACGCGTCGTGCAGCTCGATGAAGCTCAACTCCTCTCCCGGATTGCTGATGCCCGCCATCTCATAGGCCAGTTTCGCCGCCATGCGACCGCCCCTGAAAGAATGCACGCCGGGATATCTCAGATGCCGATAGTCCGATTCGCTCTCGTGCGGGAGCAGCAGCACTTTGCCGTGGGGGCGGTCCGCCATGCGCATCGCGTCGGAACCGGACCCGACGCCGGTAATCTTGACCGGATGGTCGCAGACCTTGGAGGCGACCGCTTCCGAGGCCAGGAGACAGACCGCCGCACCGTCCGACATGGTGCAGATATCCTCCATCGTCAGCGGCGTGGCCACCATCGGGGACTCCCGCACCTGTTTGATCGTGAGCCGTTTGGCTTTCTGCGCGTAAGGATTATAGAGGGCGTTCGCATGGTTCTTGATCGAGACCATCGCCATCTGCTCGACCGTGGTACCGAATTCATGCATGTGCCGCTGGACCATCATGGCGTAGTACCCGCTGTAGAATCCGCCGACCGGGAAGTCGAAGTTGGTGTCGGAGGCCAACGCGATAAACTCGTTCCCTTTCCAGGTATTCACCCGCGACATGGTTTCAAACCCGAAGGCCAGGCAACAGTTCATGCGCCCGGAAGCCACGGCTTCCCAGGCGGACTGAAAACACAGGCCTCCGGTTGCGCCTCCCCCTTCGACACGCTTGGAGGGTTTCGGACACAGTCCCAGATAATCCTGCACCATGCTCGCCGCCTTGAGCTGTCTCGTGAAATGATCGGAGAAATATGATCCGACGGCTCCGTCGATCATGGCTTTTGAAAAGCGCGGCACGTCATGCAGCGCATAGTCGTACGCCTCTTTCACCATGAGACGGAAGTCTTTATCCTGCTGCGCCTTAGCGAATTTTGTGATTCCGCCGCTGATCATATAGACCGGTCTCATGATTGGAGCCCTTTCAGGAAGTTCACAATCTCGTTCATGGACGTCCCCGGCCTGAACAGCGCCCGAACGCCGTCCGCTTTGAGGCCGGTAAGATCTTCGTCGGGAATGATCCCGCCGCCGAACAGGACGATGTCCTCGGCACCCTGCTCTCGAAGCAGCGCCAGGACTCGCCGGAAGAGCGTATTGTGCGCGCCGGAGAGGATGCTCAATCCGATCGCATCCACATCCTCCTGAATCGCCGTGCTCACCACCTGCTCCGGCGTCTGGTGGAGACCGGTATAGACCACTTCGATTCCGGCATCACGCAACGCGCGCGCAATCAGCTTCACTCCGCGGTCATGGCCGTCGAGCCCCACTTTGCCGATCAAGACTCGGATAGGTGTCGCCGCTACTGCCATGATTGCACCTCACGGAGAACGTACCTGCCCGCCTGATCCTTCCTGACATGACCCGCCTGAATCAGCGGGTCATGCTCGAAGAGCAGCAGCCAGTTCTCTTCGCAGGCCCGGTCCAGGATCCATCGTTTTGTCTCGAGCGTCTGAATGGGCTGCAGGTCGTAACCCATGATGTAGGGAAGAGGGAGATGCGACACGGTCGGGATCAGATCGCCGAGAAAGAAGGCCACCTGCCCTTCCGATTCGATCCTGACCCCCTGGTGGCAGCGCGTGTGGCCGGCAGTGACGATGGCGGTGATACCGTGGAGTAATTCCGTGTCGCCCCGCAGGAGTTCCCACTGATTGCGATGGGCGATCGGCGCGAAGTTGTCCCGCCGGTAGCTGGCTTTGGTCCGTTCATTGGCCCCGGCGGCATCCTCGAATTCACCCTGTTGCGTCACATACCGGGCCTTCGGAAAGGTGGGGCTGATCGTCTCGTCTGCCTCCCTCATGGTATTTCCGCCCGCATGGTCAAAGTGCAGATGGGTGTTAATGACCATGTGGATGTCTTCTCGACCGAGACCCAGTCGCTTCAAGGAGTCCAGCAGGGTTGGGGTCCGGTCGACGGCAAACATGTGGTGAAAC
Organism: Nitrospira sp. NS4; assembly: GCF_049546785.1. Classification (NCBI taxonomy): domain Bacteria; kingdom Pseudomonadati; phylum Nitrospirota; class Nitrospiria; order Nitrospirales; family Nitrospiraceae; genus Nitrospira; species Nitrospira sp. NS4. The sequence continues at coordinate 159,208 of NZ_JBMWAN010000001.1, forward strand.
TTGTCGTCTTCCTTCGAACCCAACCCCGTGTCCACCAGAATGTTCTTCCCCTGCGCCCGGATCAGCAGACAGGTGAGGCTCAGCGGGACGCGGTTCAGCTCGTCGGCGGCACAGCATTTCTCCCACAGCACTTTGGGGACGACCCCGAACATGGCGCCGCCGTCGAGCCTGAACCGGCCGTCGGTCACGGGATAGATTTCAAAAGATCCCAGTTTCATGGCTTCCTTTCGGAAGGGGCGGGTGGCGTGAGGCTAGAGGCAGAAGGGAAAGAATCAGTTCCTACTTCGAGCCCCTAGCCCTTTGCCTCTAGCCAGTCCCGCGCCAGCGCGGGCGTTATAACACCACCGGCTCCCTGTATGGCCCAAAGACCTCTTTCAACGCTGAGCAAATCTCACCCAGTGTCGCCTTGGCTTTCACCGCCTCAATCAGAGCGGGCATGACGTTCTCGCCGCAGGAGGCGGCTTCCTGCAATTCCTCCACGGCGCCGGCCATTTTGAAGGGATCGCGCGATTTGCGGAGATCCGAAAGGCGCGCCACCTGTTCGCTCTCCACTTCAGGCCCGACCTTGAGAATCGGGATCGGGCGTTCCTCCCGCTCCACATAGTCATTGATCCCGACGACAATCCGCTCCTTCCCTTCCACTTCGCGCTGATACCGCTGCGAGGCATCGAGGATTTCCCGCTGTGGAAACCCCTGTTCGATCGCCTTCACCATGCCGCCTCTGTCATCCAGCTTCCGGAAGTAGTCGAGCGCCCCTTCCTCCAGGCGATTCGTCAAGGCTTCGAGATAGTATGACCCGCCGAGGGGATCCACGGTGTTGGTCACTTCGCTCTCTTGGGCGATGAGCTGCTGAGTACGCAATGCGAGCTTCACGGCCTCTTCAGACGGCAAGGCCAGCGTTTCGTCCATGGAATTGGTATGGAGGGATTGCGTGCCGCCCAGCACTGCGGCGAGCGCCTGCATCGTGGTGCGGACCACGTTGTTCATCGGCTGCTGCGCGGTCAATGAACAGCCGGCTGTCTGAGCATGACAGCGGAGCTGGAGGGAGCGTGGGTCTCGGGGGGCATAGCGGCGCGCCATTTCGCGGGCCCAGAGCCGGCGGGCAGCCCGGAACTTGGCGATCTCTTCAAAGAAGTCGTTGTGGACGTTGAAAAAGAACGAGAGCTGCGGGGCGAAACTGTCTACGGGGAGGCCGGCTCTGACTGCTGCATCGACATAGGTCACACCGTCGTACAGCGTGAAGGCCAATTCCTGGACGGCCGTCGAGCCGGCTTCTCTGATGTGGTATCCGCTGATGCTAAGCGGGTGCCATTTGGGAACCTGCCTGGCGCAGAAGGCGATGGTGTCGGTGATGAGGCGCAGCGAGGGCTCCGGCGGAAACAGCCATTCTTTTTGCGCGATGTACTCCTTCAGAATGTCGTTCTGCAATGTGCCGCCCAGGCTCCCGACGGAGAAGCCGCGCTTCTCCGCGACCGCCAGGTACATGGCGAACAGCACTGCGGCCGGTCCGTTGATCGTCATCGACGTCGTGACCTGGTCGAGCGGAATGCCGTCGAACAGCCGTTCCATGTCGGCCAAGGACGAGATCGCCACGCCGCAATGGCCCACCTCGCCATGAGCCCGGACGTCATCCGCGTCAATTCCCATCAACGTCGGCATGTCGAACGCGACACTCAGGCCGGTCTGTCCATGCCGGAGGAGGTATGTGAAGCGGCGATTGGTATCCTCGGCAGACCCGAATCCGGCGAATTGGCGCATGGTCCAAAGACGGCTCCGATACATGGTGGGATACACGCCGCGGGTGTAGGGAAATTTGCCCGGCATGCCGAGATCGTGCTCGGGCGACCAGCCCTTCAGATCGTCGCGCGAGTAGACGCGATTGATGTCGAGCCCCGAGAGAGAGGTGAACCGAGGTTTGCGTTCATCCATGATGCTTCGCCTCCTGGATCACCGTCAACCATCAGCCATGAATCCTTATCCGCTGCTCGGTGATGACGGATAACCGCTGGACACCGCAGCTTCATACAGATGGAACCCATGGCCGGTTTTCCGCCCCAGCCACCCGGCTTCGACATAACGGCGGAGCAGGGGGCAGGGGCGAAACTTCGGATCGCCCAGGTCCTGGTAGAGGACCTCGCAGATGGCGAGCACGGTGTCCAGCCCGATCCGGTCGGCGAGCGCCAGCGGCCCCACCGGATGATTCGCCCCCGTCGTCATGGCCAGATCAATGTCTTCGGCTGTCGCGACCCCTTCTTCCAACGCAAAGATTGCTTCGTTGATCATGGGAATCAGGACCCGGTTCACAATGAATCCCGGCACGTCCTTGGCCACGACGGGCGTCTTGCCCAGGCGCTTCGCCAGCTCAAGTGCCAGATTCAACGTGCGTTCGGATGTTTCGAGGCCGTGGACAACCTCTATGAGTCGCATGACGGGGGCAGGATTCATGAAATGCAGGCCGACCACTCGATCGGGTCTGCCGGAGGCAGCCCCCAGCTTGGTGATCGAAATCGACGACGTATTGCTGGCGAGAACCGTGTGCGGCCGGCAGACCCGGTTCAGTTCGGCAAAGAGTTCCTGTTTCAGGGCGAGATCTTCCGGAATCGCCTCGATGACGAGTTGAACCTCGCGCAATCGCTCGAGCTGCACCATCGGACGGATGAGCGCCAGTACCTCCCCCGCTTGATGGTCGGTGAGGCTGCCCCGTTCCACGGCTCGTTCCAGGCCGGCTTGAATCTTGGAGAGGGCCTCCGTTAAGGGAGGTTCAGCGACATCGACCAGCAAGACGCGATAACCGGCCGTGGCACAAACCTGGCTGATGCCGCGGCCCATCTGGCCGGCGCCGACGATCCCGATCGTCTTAATGTCGTCGAGTGTCATAAGTGCCTCGGGCGAGAGGTGCGCGGCGATGGGCGATGGGTCAGAAACGCCCTACGCTGAAACGCAGAAGGTCTCGCCCCTCGCTCAGAATTGTTCATTCCGATCCTACCCCTGGCCTCTTGCCCACAGCCGCTAGCCTCTCTCCACTATGATTGCCAGCGCTTCTCCGCCCCCGATACAGAGGCCGGCCAACCCCCGCCTCGCACCGCGAGCCTCCATCGTATGCAGGAGGGTCGTCAGAATCCTTGCGCCGGTCGCGCCGATCGGATGGCCCAGCGCGACCGCCCCGCCGTTGACGTTGACTCTCTTGTGGTCGAGCCCTAATTCCCGGTTGATCGCGAGGGAGACTGCCGAGAAAGCCTCATTGATCTCAAACAGATCGATGTCCCCGATCGCCAGGCCGGTCTGTTTGAGCGCGAGTTTGATCGCCTCCACCGGCGCAATCGTAAACCATTCAGGCGCCAGCGCCGCTCCGGCGTAGCCGACGAGACGCGCCATCGGTGCGAGCCCGAGACGCGCGGCTTCCTCTTCGGCCATCACAACCAACGCTGCGGCTCCATCGTTACAAGAGGGAGAATTGCCCACGGTGAGGACCCCGTCTTCCTGGAACACCGGCTTGAGCTCGCGCAGCTTGCGCAGATCGACCCGGTTCGGCTCCTCATCGTCCGTGACGGTCAAGGACGAGGCTTTCCGCTGCGGCACGTCAACCGGCACGATTTCCCGCTTGAAAGCCCCACTCGCCACGGCTTCCCGGGCGCGGCGGTAACTTTCCAACGCAAAGTCGTCCAGCTCGTTCCTCGTGAGCCGGTACTTGGCTGCACAGAGTTCGCCGCCGTGGCCCATGTGGAAATTGTTATAGACGTCCCACAGACCGTCTTTGACCAGACTGTCCACCAGCTCCGCATGCCCCAGCCGATATCCCTGCCGCGCTTTCTCCAGCAAATAGGGCGCTCGGGTCATGTTCTCCATACCGCCTGCCACCACAATCCTCGCCTCCCCGAGCGCAATCGCCTGCGCGGCCATGATCACGGTCTTCAGACTTGACCCACAGACTTTGTTGACCGTTGTCGCACCGACCGAGTGGGGGATTCCCGCTCCGATCGACGCTTGTCTGGCCGGCGCCTGCCCTAACCCGGCGCTGAGGACGCAGCCCATATACACTTCATCAACATGATCGGGTGGATGATTGATGCGCCCGAGGGCCTCAGCAATGACAATGCTGCCCAGCTTAGTGGCAGGGACGGAGCTGAACACCCCGTTGAAGCTTCCCATCGGCGTTCGCACGGCGCTGACAATGACGGCCTGCTGTGTCCTGTTCACAGGATGTGCTCCCACTGACTCTGTTCCAGATAGCCCTTGACCTTCGCCATGAACTGATCCGCCGTCGCCCCGTCGATGACCCGGTGGTCGAACGACAGACTGAGATACCCCATCGGACGGATCGCAATCGCTTCATTGATGACCACAGCTCGCTTCTGAATTGCGCCGACGCCCAGAATGGCAACCTGCGGCTGATGGATAATCGGTGTGCTGAACAAGCTGCCGAACCCGCCGTGGTTCGTAATCGTAAACGTTCCTCCTTGGACCTCCTCGGGGCTCAGCTTTTTGGACCTGGCTCGCTCGGCCAGATCCGCCACCTCTTTGGCAAGCTGCGTCAGTCCCTTCCGATCGGCATGTCGCACTACCGGCACCAGGAGCCCGTCCTCCAAGGCTGTGGCGATCCCGACATGAATATCTTTCTTGACGATAATGCCTTGTTCGCCCCAGGCGGAGTTGACAACCGGCACCTCTCGAATGGCGCGGGTCACAGCACGGATGACAAAGGGCAGATAGGTGAGGTTACGGCCTTCCCGGAATTTGGCGATGCCCGCACAATCCGCCTCGAAGAAGGTCGTGACATGGGCGGACGTCTGCCTGCTCCTGACCATCCGTTCGGCGATGGTTCTCCGCATCTGGGTGAAGGGCACGATTTCTTCGCCCATTGACCGCTCACCGCTGGAAGGTGCGCCCGTAACCGGAGCGCCACTCCGAGCAATGACATCCTGTATGTCTTTCTTGGTCACCCGTCCTCCGGATCCGGTCCCTGTCACCTGCGACAAATCCACTCCATGCTTCCTGGCAAGTTCTCTGACGACAGGAGAATGATGGCCTTCGGGCGTCGGTTCAGTCGGACGGACCACCACTCCCCCTACCCGGTTGATCACTTCGGATAGAGGAGTACTCTCGATTCGTGCCAGCCGGGTTCCTACCGGTACCGTCTCGCCCTCCTGGACGATGATCTCGCTCAACGTTCCTGTGGCCGGTGAAGGAATTTCCAAGGCCACTTTTTCGGTTTCGACTTCCAAGAGGGATTGGTCCTTTTCAATCAGCCCCCCGACAGGGACAAGCCATTTCACAACGGTTCCTTCCGCGATGCTTTCTCCGAGCTGGGGCATAATGATGTCCATAGACATGCGGCCTCTTAGTACGCTGCCAACTTCCTCGCTGCCGAGATAATATCGCTCGTCTTCGGAAGAAAATACTCTTCCAAGGGCGTGCTGAAGGGCACCGGTGTATCAGGCGGGGCAATGCGGATGATCGGACCGTCCAGGCAATGGAAACAGTCTTCTGCCAGCAGCGCGGCAATCTCCGCTCCGATCCCGCCCGTCTTGTTATCCTCGTGCAGCATGATGGCCTTACTGGTTTTGCGCACCGACGCGTAGATCGTGTCTTTGTCGAGCGGAATCAACGTGCGCAGATCCACCACTTCCATCTCAATGCCGTCTTTCGCCAGCACCTGGGCTGCTTGCAGCGCCAGATGCACCATCGCACCGTAGGTGATGATCGAGAGGTCAGTGCCGGCCCGTTTCACCTCGGCCTTCCCGATGGGAACGATGAAGTCTTCCTGCGGCAGCGTGGCTTTAATCCGCCGGTAGAGAAATTTGTGTTCGAAATAGATGACCGGGTTGGGATCGCGAATCGCGGCTTTGAGAAGGCCCTTCGCATCGTAGGGCGTGGAGGGCGCCACGAGCTTGAGCCCCGGTGAGTGGAAGAACCAGCCTTCCGGACATTCGGAATGGAAGGGGCCTCCATGGATGCCGCCGCCGAAGGGAGCCCGGATGACCATCGGAACCGCCGCTCCCCACCGGTAATGATTCTTGGCCGCCACTTCAGTGATTTGGTCGAAGGCGCAGGAAATGAAATCGGCGAACTGCATTTCGACGACCGGGCGCAGACCCATCATCGCGGCGCCGATGGCGGCTCCCACAAACCCTGATTCCGCCAAGGGTGTGTCCAGAACGCGCCACTCGCCGTACTTCTGGAGAAAGCCTTCGGTGATCTTGAAGGCGCCGCCATAGGCGCCAATATCTTCGCCCATCAGAAACACGCGCTCGTCGCGCATCATTTCCTCGTCCAGGGCTTGCGAGATCGCCTCAAGATAGGTGACTTCCTGCTTCCGCTCCACCGTTTCAGTCGTCATAGAAGCGCTCCTTCCGAAGCGGTTGGCTATCAGCTAATAGCTCTCAGCTTTTTCCGCAAACACTCCCTCCAATACTTCCGGCCCTTCCGGCAGCGGGCTCTGTTCGGCAAATTCCAGGCCTGCCTCGACTTCTTTCTTCGCCCGCTCTCCGACCTCATGGAAATAGGCCTCATCGCCGTAACCCAGCTGTGTGAGCAGTTGTTCCGCTTTGAGGATCGGATCTTTTTTCTTCCATTCCTCCAGCAACTCGCGCGGAACATATGTGGCCGGGTCATGCTCGGAGTGACCATGCATCCGCATTGTTTTGAATTCGAGGAAGGTCGGCCCTTCGCCTGCGCGGGCTCTCGCGATCGCGCGCTTGGAGGCCAGATACACCGCCGCCACGTCGTTCCCGTCCACAATCTCGCCCGGCATTCCATAGGCCTTGGCCCGGTCGACCACGTCGTGGATCGCCATCTGCAGACGCTGAGGTGTCGAATAGGCGTATTGGTTGTTGTTGCAAAAGAGCACGACGGGGAGCTTACGGACTGCTGCAAAGTTCATGGCTTCATGGAAATCACCGCGGCTTGTCCCTCCGTCCCCGGTGCCGGCAATGGCAACACGGGATTCTCCCCGGATCTTGAAGGCCAGCGCCACGCCGGTCGCGACCGGCAGATTGTCGGCCAGGTGGCTGACGAAGCCGATTACCCCCCGTTTGAGATCCCCCATGTGAACATTGCCATCCTTCCCTCTGGTGGGTCCGGTCCGTTTGCCAAGATAATGGGCGAGAACTTCTCCGGGGGTGAACCCGCGAACGAGAAAGACCCCCATGTCGCGATGAAACGGGGCGATGACATCATCGCGCTCAAGCGCGGAGGCATAGCCCACGGAGATGGCTTCCATCCCGTGGCTGGTATAGCACCCGCCGACAATGCGTCCCTGCCGATAGAGCGCCGTAATCCGGTCCTCCAGGGCTCTGGTGAGCCGGAGGTAGTAATACATCTGAAGCAGATCGGCTCGCTTGATTTCTCTCGTCACGTCTGCCAGGTTCATAAAGCCCTCCCGCAGAGTGGTCGAACGGCATCACAGTTCAGGCATATCTTTCCATGACAACAATGGCGTCTTCCGCTGGCACAGAGGGCAGTCCGCCGGCTCCCACTGTGGCAGGTCGAGATCCGTTGCGTAATAGAACGGATGTTGTGCGGTCAATTCATTCATCAGTGGGAATTGGCCGCTGTCACGACGCGCGAAGACCATCATCCCGGCCAGCAGCCCTCCATGGTCGGTGATGACTTTCCCGAGCTTGCTCACACAGTTTCCTCTGGTGGTGACGTCGTTAAGTGCCAGAAATCGTTCCCCTGGATTGATCGCACCGCTCGCGATATCCGTTCCGATCCGTCCGGTCTCGTCACTATAGGGAGTCAGCGTCACGCGCAATCGCATCGTGTTGTGAAGAATGTCCGCAACCCCTTCCGCGAGCAATCTGGCGGCCGACGCCGTTGCTACAATGCCGGTGATCGGCTCGCGCTGAAATGTCCGTGCGATCCAGCCGGCCATGTCCCGGGCCACCAGCTTCATTAGCTCCGGGAAGCGGGCAATGGAATCGAACCGCAGATAGGTCGCCGTGTGGTGGCCTGACACCACTTCCACATGGGTGTCGAAGAATACCGACCGGGAGGTTCGCAGCATCTGTAGAATATCCCACTCCGTGAGTGTGGAGTGCGAGCCCTCACGAATGATCGCCTCCAGCTTGGCATCGATCGCCGGTCCCTCGTAAAACGTACGCTGCCGTTGCACGAATTCAGCTACCGCCTGCTCACCCGTGATGACACTCATTGTCACCCCCTCGGCGCTGGCCCGACCACCTTTGTTCGCAACAAGCCGATCGGCTGAATCTCCAGCTCCACCACATCTCCCGGCTTCAAGTAGCGATCCAATTCAAGCCCGCATCCGCCTCCCACCGTTCCTGAGCCGAAGACGTCGCCCGGGTAGATCATTTCTCCGCAAGACACATGGGCGATCATCTGCGGGAACGACCAATGAATCGTCCCGAACCGCCCCCTCGACCATTCTTCTCCGTTTACCCTGGCGGTCATCGTCAGGGCGCCGAGATCCCTGATCTCATCGGGAGTCACCAGACAAGGGCCGAGGGCCGTCGCAAAATCCTTGCCCTTGGCAGGCCCCAACCGGCAAGCCATCTCTTGAAACTGGACGTCGCGTGCGCTGAAGTCGTTCATGATGGTGTAGCCGGCGATGTAGTCTTCCGCCTCCCGTTCGGCAACGTCTTTGCCTGTGCGTCCAATGACACAGGCCAGTTCCAACTCATAGTCCAACTTCGTTGTCTCCAGCGGCCACGGCAAGTCTTCGTCCGGCCCGATAATGGTGCGGTGATTTCCCTTGTAGTACACGGGGGCTTTGTACCATTCCGGCGGAATCGGCTGTCCCCGCTTCTGCGAGGTGGCGGCAATGTGATCTTCAAAGGCAATAAAGTCGCGCAGTGAAGACGGAGCAGGCAGCGGAGCGATGATCCGAACGTCGCCGGCACCGTGCGCAATGGTTTCACCCACAGGGCCTTTCGTTGAGGGACCGAGCATGGCGGCATAGTCAACCGCCCGCCGGGCGGCGGCCATGGTCGACAGACCTCCTTCAAGAAACTCCAGCATGTTCGAGGGCACCTGGGCATTGGCCAGGCGATACGGTTGTGCTTCGTGTTGGTCGCTCAACCACCGGACATAGGCCAGATTCAAGTCGACCACGTGCTGGCCGTGAATGGCCCCCACTCTCGTGAATGGGCCGACAGGAGTTGTGATACGGAAACTGACGAGTTTCATCAGCGGCTCCAGCTCAGCGCGTAGTCCACGATCTCTGCCGCTTCCATCTCCGGTCTCACCGTGAACGGTGTCTTCGATTCGATCATCACCGCCACTTCACTCGTATGCGTCTTGCCCTTGCTGGCCTGCACCGCTTGCGGCTGTGGTCCGTGGTGGATGCCTTGCGGGTGCAAGGTCAACATGCCCGGTCGAATCCCCGCACGGCTGAAAAAGTCTCCCTGATGATAGAAGAGCACTTCGTCGTAATCTGTATTGCGATGATAGAACGGGACATGGAGCGCCTCAGGGTCGCTTTCCAATGGCCTCGGCGCAAAAGTAGAAATAAGACATCCGCCCGCCTGAAACGTCGCGTGCACGCTAGGGGGCAAATGGTAGCGGGGGCTTGTGACCGGCCGAAAATCGCGCACGTTCAATTTCGCGACCCAAAGATCTCCTTTCCACCCGACCACGTCCATGGGATAGAACGGATACACCACTCGCGTCGTCTCCCCTTGCCGCTTGATGTGGACTTCCCATTCCAGGCCTTGGTCCGCTGCCGATTCCACGAGGCCAAGCTCCGGTGCCACCAGCACACCTTTGTCGAACAGGGCATGCTGGCCGAGCGGTCCGCGGTCCGGCATCAGGATTCGTTCTGGAGTTTCCACTATGAGGAACAGGGAAGGACCGGCATCGACGTGGGTTCGATAGGTCGTCCCTTTGGGGATCACCACATAATCGCCTGGCTCATAAGACAGGGTTCCATAGTCCGTCTCAAATGCCCCTGTCCCCTGATGCACAAAATAGACTTCGTCCCCATCCGCGTTCCGGACGAAATGGGCCATGGTCTCCATAGAAGACCGCACGTACAGCCTCACATCCCGGCTCTGCATCATAAGAGTTGGGGTGGTGGCAGCGGATGGCGTGGTTGTAATGGAAACCTGGGTGCAGACAAAGGCTCTTGGCTTCAGCGCCCCATCGATCTGTACCCAGCCTGTGGGGGGATGCGTCCGGTACAGATGGGAAACGGGTCCGGCGAATCCGTCCCGCCCATGCTCGTCTTCATACAGTCCTTCGGGAATTCCGACATGGGCCTGATTGGGAGCTTTGCCTCTTTTATTGAGATACATGGCCGGTCTCCCTCAGAGCCAGGCTCTCTTCATGACGCCTGCTTCAGCGGCTTCTTCTCCACGGGAATCGGAATTGAGTCGTAGTCGATGATCGTCCGTTCAAGACCGGAGGCCTGATCACGTTCAATGTCTTTGTAGAGCGATTCAACGGTGCTTCGGACAAACGTCTTCGCCGTTTCCCCTCCATGCTCCCGCTGGATGAGTTCAATAAACAAACCGCTGGCCGGAAAGAGTGGATAGGTGAACCGTTGCTTGAGAGGGCCGAACCCGTCACGCCCTTCTTTCACCGGCCCGCTGAACTTGACGCCTTGAACCTCCCACTCGCGACAGGCTGCGTCGATATCGTCAACCTCAAGGGCGAAGTGCTGCACCCCCTGCCCGTACTTTTCGATAAACTCGTTAATCTGGGACTTCACCGTCTTGTCTCGCCCCTGCATCAGTGCAACCTTAGCGTTCCCTCGTTGTACAACGACGGTATCCATCGATGATCTGTCGCTCCCCACGTCACGAGCCGACCAGAGCACCTCAAAACCGAGAACCTTGGTGAAGAGAAACTCCGCCACATCGAGGTTCTCCACACAGAGCGTGATGTGATCAATCCCAGGTGCGTGATTCATGGTGGCACCTCTTCTCTGGGAAACGGATTTCACTTCACTGTTGCTCGCCCTCACTACAAATCTTTTCGCAGACACAATATAACAGAAACATTATATTGAGCAATATAATATTTTTATTATTCAGATGGCACACAGAACGATCGGCACAACCTCCACATTCACAGTATTGACACAACTCAATGAAGTACTGCGCCTATTTCTCACTCCAAGATATTGATAGTTTAATGTAAAAGTAATATCATCCAGCATAGAAACAAAGCCGTTCTTGATCTGAAAGGCCCATCAGTCCGACATTCGGAGGTGGCCCATGACGTTCTATCAAGAGATGAAGAATTTCGTACTTGGACATGGGGCCATTCACAATCCCTACCTCGATCGCTTCAAAAATGGAAGCCTGACCGATACAGACCTCAGGGAATTTGCAACCGAGTTCTATAACTTTGTCCGCTATTTCCCTCAAATCCTGATGTCTCAGCTTGTGAATACCGAAGACGAACAGGTTGCCGATGAACTGACCAAGGTCCTGTATTCCGAGTTGGGTGACGGCCAAACCCGCCATCGCCATGAACTCCTCTATCGAGACTTCTTGCGATCCATCGGCATTGATGTGCATTGGGCCATGTCTCGCCCCATGCGCCCATCGACCAAGGCCTATATCGAAGGGATGGAACACCTGTACAGCGACAGGAACCACGCCAAGGCTCTGGGCGCATCCTTTGGCCTTGAAAACATGGCGATCACGATGTGGGACCAGTTGATCCCCGGACTCACTTCCTTGAAGACGACTCGCTATCCGCACATGGACATCACCTATTTCGCCTTTCACCGGGAACTCGAATCCACCCATGAGGATGCGATGGCTCAGGCGGTGGCGGCGGTGCAGACAGCGGGCGATGCCGGGATGTCCGATCAGGACAGGGATGATTTTCGGTTCGGGGTCGATGCCGTCCTCCGTTATCTCGAGGGATTCTGGATGGGCTTGGAGCGGAAAGAGGCTCCCGACCGGAATGCCCATGACCTCCACCATCACGCGGCATGACGTCATCCATGAGATGAGAACAATTCCGGCCGTCTAATTGAAAGTGAAAGGAGCGCTGCATGTCTGAAATCTCTCGGTACCTTGAGGCCGTGAAAGACCGTTATGACCTCAGCAGCGATTATGCGCTGGCCGAGAAACTGGGCATCGCCCAACCGGAGGCTAATTTGATGCGCCGCGGGCTGAAGATTCCGAAGCCTGAGCTGTGCATGAAGATCGCCAATCTCCTCAATAAGAATCCTGTCGAACTGCTACTGATCGCGCAAAAAGACAAAGCGCCGTCCTCAGCCAAAGAATACTGGACCCTGGCGCTGACGGCCGTCGACGTCATGCTCCACGTCCCCAAGAGCCCCAAGTACATTCCGCGAAAGGTGGAAGCCATCGGACGGGAACTGCGCCAGCTTGAAACCCAGACTTTAACCTACGAAGGGGCGGAAGCGAGTGCCGAGGCGATTCGACTCGTTCAGACGACCGAACATGCTATCGATGCGATCATGGAGCGGTGGAACATCTGGAAACAGGGTGAGGCTCTCTATCCGAATTACCTTCTGGCGAACCAGGCGGCGGCGAAGCGCGGGGTGGCCATACGCCGGCTACTGGTCCTGACGCGTGAGCAAATGCAGCAAGAGCCGGTCGTGGCCGATGCCATCCAGGTCATGAACGACCAGCAGCGAGCCGGAATCCAGATCTTCTTCGCCTTTCGCGAAGAACTCGAGCGGGCACCCGCGTTTCGACGATTTGAAGAGGACTTTAAAATCCAGGGAGCGGCGGCGGATCTCAACGCAGCCATGTTCGACCGGGAGATTCTCATCTTTTCCCAATCTTACGGCCAGGTGCAGCTCGGCGTGGTCGGTACGCCGACAGCGCTGACGATGATCCAGCAGTTGGAGATCACGTGGAAACCCGAACTGCTGCGCGATCTGGATCCCGCTCCCCTCTTCGATATGACCCGGTATGTCTTTGAGTACGGAGGACCGCAGGCCTTTAGAATGGAACTGGCGCGGTTCAAGAGGTCGGTCGCATGAAATTCCCTTCCGAGCCGTTCAAAATCAAAGTGGTCGAACCGATTCGACGCACCACGCGCGAAGAGCGGGATCGTCTGCTGCGAGAAGCGGGCTACAATCTGTTTCATGTGCCGGCTGAGAGTGTGTACGTCGACCTCCTGACCGACAGCGGTACCTCCGCTATGAGCGATGACCAGTGGGCGGGCCTGATGCTCGGCGATGAGTCCTATGCCGGCAGTAAGAACTATTACCATCTCGAAGAAACCGTTCGGTCCATCTTCGGCTACACCCACGTCATCCCCACCCATCAGGGGCGCATGGCCGAGAATCTACTCTTCTCCACCGTGGTGAAGCCGGGCATGTGCGTCCCGAACAACATTCATTTCGACACCACACGCGCCAACGTGGAGCATCAAGGAGCCCAGGCACTGGATGTGGTGATCAAAGAAGCCTACGACCCTCACTGCGAGTTGCCGTTCAAGGGCAATATGGATCTGGTCCGGTTGGAGGAAACGATCCACCATATCGGGCGGGATCGCATTCCGCTGGTGATGCTGACGATCACGAACAACAGCGGCGGCGGGCAACCGGTGTCGATGGAGAACATCCGGCAGACCCGTGCGCTGTTGAACCACCACCGCATCCCCCTCTTCTTCGATGCCTGCCGATTCGCCGAAAACTGCTTCTTCATCAAAGAGCGGGAGCCGGAATTCGCCGGCACGTCGATTCTCGACATTGCGCGGGAACTCTTCAGCTACGGCGACGGCTGCACCATGTCCGCCAAGAAAGACGGCCTCGTGAACATCGGGGGCTTTCTCACGCTCAACCACGATCAGTGGGCACAGGACATCACCAACATGCTCATCATGATCGAAGGATTCCCCACCTACGGAGGTTTAGCAGGCCGGGATCTCGAAGCGATGGCCCGAGGGCTCCGCGAGGTGCTGGACGAAGACTATCTGCGATTCCGGGTCGGGCAGGTCCGCTTTCTGGGAGAGCTGCTGGACCAGGCGGGCGTGCCCATTCTCAAACCGATCGGGGGACACGCCGTCTACCTCAACGCCAAAGAGTTCCTGCCGCACATTCCGCAGGCCGAATTTCCCGCCCAATCATTGGCCGTCGCCCTCTATCGGGAATACGGGATCCGGGGAGTTGAAATCGGGACAGTGATGTTCGGCAAAAAAGAACCGGCTACCGGCCGAACAATCCATCCTGCCCTCGAGATGGTCCGGCTCGCCATCCCGCGCCGGGTCTATACCAACATGCAGATTACCTATGTCGCCGAATCGATTATCGAACTGTACCGGACGCGCGAGATGATTCATGGCCTCAGTTTGACCTACGAGGCGCCGGCGCTGCGCCACTTCACAGCGCGATTTGAGGAACTCCAGCCGCAGCCACTCTCGTAGCAAGCGGCATCCTGATGGAGCACCTATGGCAACCCTCTTCAAAGGCCTCGAACGAATCGAAGAAGCCCGAGAGCAGGTAACCGGCCATAGTTTCATGACAGGGCTCTTTGTCGGAAAGCCCAACTTCTCACTGCTGCTCACGCCGGAAGAATCACCGGAGCAGAAGGCTGCCTGGGAGTTGTATCGCCCGCAACTTGAAACCTTCCTCACCACGCAGGTCGATCCGGATGAAATCGAACGGACGACAAAGATCCCCGATTCCGTGCTGAAAGGGTTGTTTGCGCTCGGCGCATTCGGCATGAAAATCCCCAAAGAGTATGGAGGGCTCGGCTTCTCCTATACAAACTATGGCCGCGCCCTGATGTTGATGGCCAGTTGGAGCAACATTCTGGCCCTGACCGTCGCTGTGCCGCAGTCCATCGGCATCGCCATGCCGCTGCTCCTGTTCGGCAATGAGGAGCAGAAACGCAAGTACCTGCCGATCGTTGCGCGGGAAGCCATCTCGGCCTTCGCACTCACCGAATCGATCACCGGATCCGATGCGGCCAATATCGGGACCGAAGCGGTGCTCGATTCCAGCGGCACGGCATTTGTGGTGAACGGCGAGAAACTCTGGTGTACGAACGGCTCGATCGCCCGCTATATCACATTGATCGCGCGAGTGCCGGCGAGGCGTCGCCAGGACGGCGGGCAGACCTTGTGGGTTCCAGTTCCTGATGGCAAGGGAGCGGAGGATCATGTCCATACCGCCTTCGTTCTCGATATGACCCAGCCAGGCGTACGAATACGACAGCGCTGTCAATTCGAAGGCTGCCGGGGCATTGAGAACGCCTACATGACCTTCACGGATGTCCGGATCCCAGCGGCCAACGTGATCGGGGAAATCGGTCGTGGTCTGAAATATGCTTTGACCATCCTAAACGTGGGCCGCGCGATCAGCATCCCGGCCATATGCCTGGGCATGGCCAAGCAGGCGTGGCAACCGACGCTCGATCGGGCCAACCAGCGGCTGACGTTTCAGAAACCCCTCAGCGAGCGGCAGACACAACGCATGAGGCTGGGCCGCATGGCGGCGAATCTGTATGCGATGGAAGCGCTCGCCTTCTCTGTGTGGCGGCTGGCCGATCACCATACCTACGATGTCCGCATCGAAGCGGCAATTGCCAAGATCTGTTGTTCGGAGAGAACGATCCAGTTTCTGAAAGATGCCCAGACTCTTTTCGGGGGGATGGGGTACGAAACGGCCGATTCCAAACGGCTGCGCGGCGAGCCTGCGTTCGGCGTTGAACAACTGGTTCGTGACGCGGAGATGTATCGGATCGGCGAAGGGGCCACCGATATTTTGCGCCCGTTCGTCGCGCGCGAGGGCCTGAACATGCATCTTGAGCGCGCGAAACAGTACCTGGATGAACGGGTGACCGGCCTTCGCCGGCTCACGGAGTTGGGACGGCTCGCGAGATTCTATCTTCCCTGGTTTTGGGGGCAATGGATGCGCAATCCGCTACCGGCTCGGCCTGAATTCCAATCCCCTCACGTCCGGTCCAAACTGGCGTTCGTCGAACGTACGAGTCGCAGGCTTGCGCGGGCGATTTTCTATGCCCTGCTCTTCCATCGGCACGCGCTTCAGGATGACCAAGGGCGCCAAAACCGGATCGAGATCGCCGGCGAAGATCTGCTGGTGATTGCAGCGACCGCCCTCTATGCCGAGCGACAGGAGCGGATCGACGGAAATCTTGAGGGTTGGGACCTTGCTGATGAAGTGTTCCGCGAGGCCACGCAACGCATCGACCACAATATCCGAGGACTGATCCGCAATCATGATAAACCGGTGACCGACGTTGGGAAGAGGGCACTCAGCGGCACGTACCCTTCACTCTCCCATGGGATCATCCCGCGCGGCCTTCAGGATTACCTGGGCAGACGGGAGAGTGCCATCAGGACCGGAAAAGAAAGTCAGCGTAAAGCGATCTGAGCCAAGGCTCCGCCATCTATCTGGTGGTCCCGGAAGATCCCACGCCACCAACGAACCGACCACAATGAGATGAGCCTATGCGTGCATGGTTGATGGATTCCTATGATGGCATCGAAAGACTCCGGCTCGGCGAGGTGCCGGATCCTGAACCGGGCCCGGCACAGGTGCTGCTCAGGATGAGGTGCGCAGCCCTCAACCCCGCGGATGCGTTCTTGGCGAGGCGGATGTACCCGGCCAAGCCGGCGCTCCCGCACATTCTCGGGCGTGATGGCGTGGGCGACGTGGTGTCGATAGGGGCCGGAGTGAATCACATCCGCGCGGGCGAGACCGTCGGCATTCTACGCTGCGACGTGGGAGTGGACGTGTGGGGAACGCTGGCCGAGAAAGTCGTGGTTCCCGCGGAAAGTGTAACCCGAATTCCTCCCAACTGGTCCCTCGAAGAGATGGCTGGTGCCCCATTGGTCTTCTTGACTGCCTGGCAAGCCTTGACGCAGTGGAAGGATCCTCCGGCGCCTCCGCTAGCAGGATCAGTCCTCCTCGTCACCGGCGCATCGGGCGGCGTCGGCGTGGCGTCAGTGCTGCTTGGGAAATCGATGGATCTCACCGTCTTGGCCCTGTCACGCAGTGCGGAGAAACGCGCCAGGTTGAAAATGCTCGGAGCCGATTTCGCCTTTGATCCTACGGACGGCAACCTTATAAAAACCGTGACGGGAGCGATCAGTCCGAAGAGAGTCGATCTGGCCGTCGACAGCGTTGGAGGTGCCTTGTTGCCTCAGATGGTGGCGCTGCTCGGCCATGGCGGCCGAATCAGCGTGGTCGGCAGGAGCGGAGGAAGCGTGCCGGAGTTCAACTCTGCGACCTTGTTGTTCCGCCGGATTCGGATGGGTGGAGTCTCGGTTGGAGACTGTACAATTCAAGCAGCCCATGCGGCCTGGAAGGAGATCGTCGATCGATTGGAAGTCATAGGGCAACGGCCACAAGTGGACACCATTGTCCCGTTCGAGGATGTGAAGATGGGGTTCGCCCGGCTGGCACAAGGGCCTATGGGAAAGGTACTGGTGCGAGTGGCCGACTAAAAGCCGCCTCTCGCTCGCCTGAAGTGACCGGCATGACCATTCATTTATCGATCAGCGGCACGATCCCTTCTTCAAGCCACGCATAGTGGCCCTGCATGATCCGCCTTGCCAAGTTGTAGACGGTGGCGTCCTTCTGACGACTGAGGACGCGCCGCGTTGGGGATGAGGCTGGATAGAGCCGCTCCTCCATGTCCTCGCAAAAGTAGGCGGCCAACTCGCGGATGCCCGGTTTTGTCCGCATCTCCGGTTGGGACGTAAACCAGAGCGTCGCG
This sequence comes from Nitrospira sp. NS4, assembly GCF_049546785.1. Taxonomy (NCBI): domain Bacteria; kingdom Pseudomonadati; phylum Nitrospirota; class Nitrospiria; order Nitrospirales; family Nitrospiraceae; genus Nitrospira; species Nitrospira sp. NS4. Next base: position 176,847 of record NZ_JBMWAN010000001.1, read on the forward strand.
GCCATGGGAAAGAGCCGGAGGCTGTCATTCACCACATGTTGCAGCAGAAGTTGCTTGTGGTGCAGGCTCTGCCGGTGGCGCAGCGTGGCGGCAAGCGTCGCCCGTGTCACGCTCTGGGAGGATGACTCGATAAAGCGAACCCACCTGGCGTGATCCGGTCCAAATATATTCGCACCGGGCCCCGGAGGCAAGAAAGGCAGGCTGGAACGAAGCGCCATGCGCGCATAGTACAACGCCGCCTCTGCCCGCTGCGAAGGCGACCCCTGGAGAAAAGCGATGCCCTTTTCGATATAGGGGGAAAGGGCTTCGCGTGCCATCCAGATGCGCAGAATCTCACTTGTCCCCTCCCATACCAGATTGATACGCGCGTCGCGCAACATGCGCATGACCGGAATGGCGAGTTCCCCGCTCTTACGCTGTGACTCGACAGTCATGAACCCCCGCCCCCCGCGCACTTGAAACAGGTCGTTGACCACCTCCCAGTACCACTCGCTCCCGATAATCTTGGCCGCCGCCGACTCCAGACGGAGGTCGCCCTTTCTGTTCGCCCAGGCGCCACAGAAAGCCATGACCGCTTCGAGGGCCAGCGTATAGGCCGCGGCGCGACAGAGTTTTTCTCCAATCAGATTGTGCTCGCCGATCGGTTTGTTCCACTGAACACGCGTGCGCCCCCACCAGCGCATCACGGACAGACACTGTTTGAGGCCTCCCAGACAAGCTGCGGGGAGCGTCAGTCGGCCGACTGTCAACGTGGCAAGTGCGATCCTCAGACCGTCATCTTCGCTGCCGAGTCGGTTGTCAATCGGGACGTTGACGTTCTTAAACGTCGGTACGCCGTTGTAAATCCCTCGCACACCCTCGAAACGTAGACGGGTGACGGAGCACCCTGGCCATCGGGTTTCAACAATGAAGGCCCCATAATGCTTCTGTGCCTGGGGGTCTTGAAGCTCCTCCGGCCGATCGACGATGCGTGCGATGACGACGAGCAGCGAAGACAGGAACTCGCCATCCTGTTTGGCGGAATTTGTAATGAAAAACTTTTCTCCTGAGAGGCGATATCCGACGGTCTTCCCGCTCTCTGTGACACGAACCGCGCAGGTTTCCACCTTGGCGATGTCACACCCGACCTGTTGTTCCGTGAGCGCGAACCCCGACACTTCTCCCCGCGCAAGCCGGGGAAGATACCTGGCCTTCTGCTCTTCTGTCCCGAAAAGGTGCAGCGGTTCAGGAACGCCGATCGATTGCGCTGCCGACAGCAACACGGTGAGCGATGCATCAAAACTTCCACACAGGGTGGCGACTTTCTGATACTCAGACTGGGTGAACTCCTGCCCACCGAAGCGTTTGGGAATCTTGATACCGAACGCGCCGAGATCCGCGAGCGTCTTCAAGACCGGCTCGGGCAGCTCTCCCTCTCTGTCAACTCGTTCAGGATCGAGGGGGAGAATGGCGGCTTTGAATTGCTCCAGGAACTTCCAGGCAGAAGGACTCGTCTCTGGGAGGCCGATGGAGGTGAGGAGCTCCCACCGAACGTTCGCTTCGAACAACCCTGCAAGAAACCCGTCATAGGAAGCCTTGTCACGGGCGGTCTCAGCAACTGCTACAGACCCTTGAAACAGCTCGGGGTTGGCCATGAGCGTTCCCTACTGTGAGACGACGAGCCTCGCTTCCGATTTGATACTCTACCACCACTGTCATTGTTTGTATCCCAGGATTTGGCGACCCCCCTCGAAATAGGGGAGGCTCTGATACTTCAGAGAGGAGAGGACGTATCGGTTCCGTGGTAGGATGTACCACGGTCCGGCGTATGGCTCGCTGCCAGCACGCGATTGAACATCGTTCCTAATGCCGTGGCGGACAACGGTATGCGCAATGTCGTCATCGTAGACGGATTCCGCACCCCCCTTTGCAAAGAGGGAACAGACTTTCGCGACACGGATGCGGAAGTGCTTGGCGCCAGCGTTGTCCGCGACATGGTCCAGCGATGTCATCGCTGGAATCTCCCCCTTGAGACCATCGATTGCGTGTTAGGCAGCAACGTGGCCACGCCCATGCACGCGGTCAACCCGACTCGGGTTGCGGCCGTCACCGGCGGCCTCCCATCAACGATCCCCGCCGACACGGTGGCGGGGAAAAACTGCGGATCCGGCGTGACGGCGCTCTACTATGCGAGCTTGCGCATCAGGAGTGGGGACGCCGACACGGTGCTCGTCATCGGTATGGAGTCGATGAGCCGTATTCCGGTCCTGTACCACCCTACGGTTGCCGACCTTGTTATACAGTCCGCCAAAGCCAAACACTTCCGCGAACGAACAGCCGGTGCTCTCGCCCTCATTCCCAAACTCCTGAACCTCAAGCGATATCCTCCTCGGGTCGGTTTGATGATGGGACTCACGGATCCGATGTGCGACCTCATCATGGGACAGACGGCAGAGAATATTGCAAAAGATCCTGCCCTCGGCATGTCCCGGCAAGATCAGGACGCGTGGTCCGTCCGCTCACACAGGCTCGCGGCGCAGGCGTGGCAGAATGGGCTCTTCGCGGAGGAGGTCGTGCCCGTCTACCTTTCCGAGAGAGGCACTCATGTCGAGCGAGACAATGGCATTCGTGAGGACGCCAGTCAGAAGATGTTTGGTACGGTGAAACCTGTGTTCGACAAGCGCTACGGTTCGGTCACACCGGCCAATTCTTCACAGATCACGGATGCAGCCGCCGCCATGCTTCTCATGGAAGAGGACAAGGCCAAGTTCCTCGGCTTGCCGATCCTCGGGTATGTGAAAGACTACGCCGATTTTGGCTATGAGCCTGCCTGTATGGGCCTGGCCCCTGTCGGGGCCATCGTCAAAGTGTTGTCCAAGGCTCGCCTGGCGCTCAGGGATTTTTCAGTATTTGAGATTAATGAAGCGTTTGCATCCGTTGTCTTGGGGATCAGCCGCATCCTTGACTCATCCTCGCTCATGGAAGCCAAGTTTGGCCGTCACGGGCTGACCGAACGCCTCGGTGAAATCCCGCCCGATGATCTGAACCCGCACGGCGGCGCCATCGCGCTCGGGCACCCGGTCGGCGTGTCCGGTCTGCGTTTGGCCATGACCTCGCTGTTCGAACTCAAACGGCGGAACGCCGAGCGGGCGCTGATCAGCGCTTGCGTGGGCGGCGGACAGGGTGTGGCAATGATCCTGGAGAGGAAATAGGCATGACACAGGGCCACACCATGGCTCCCGGCCGGTTCAAGCACTTCAAGACCGAAGTGCTTGGCGACGGGATCCTGCTGGCGGGGTTTGACTACTCCGGCAAGCCGGTCAATGTGCTCAATGTGGAGAGCATGGCGGAGTGGCAGGAGATCGTGCAGCTTGCCGATCAATCCGATGCCATCAAGAGCGTGGTGCTGGTGAGCCTGAAGGAAGGAAACTTCTGCGCGGGAGCGGATCTGGAGCAGATGCACGATGCGCAACGCCGGCATTCCTTTCACGAGATGGAGCAACTCGTCATCACCACCCACAGGCTCTTTGACGCGATAGAGCGATCGCAGAAGCCCTTTGTGGCAGCGGTGGAAGGGGTCTGTGTCGGAGGAGGATGTGAACTGGCCCTGGCCTGTCATGCGCGAATCGCCACCACCCATCCGAGGACCAGTTTTGCGCTGCCGGAAGTCAAACTGGGCATTCTTCCCGGGTTCGGTGGCACCCAGCGGCTCCCGCGGCTGATCGGCCTGCCGGCGGCATTGGACATGATCACGACGGGAAGAACGATCTTTCCCCGGCAAGCTCTGCGGATGGGCCTGATCGATGGCATGGCCGCCTCCATTCCATCCGGCACCAGGACTCTGGAAGACGTCCGGAAAGAAGTCCTCGTGCAGGCCGCCATTGCACAAGCCCACAGTCTCTGTCGAGCCCCCCTCAGACTGCGCCCCCTCCGGACAAGCCAGAGAATCCTGACCACGCCCGTGATTCGGACGCTCCTCTGTCGCTATGCCGGACGTCAGGTGCTCAAACGCGTCCGGCGTTTCTATTCCGCTCCGCTCCGTGCCATCGAGGCCATCGAGAGAGGAATGCGGGTGAGGATTCTGGAGGGATCGCTCAACATCGAAAAACCCCTCCTGATGGATCTCATGGCCGGCCCGATTTCCGCGCAACTCGTCGGCTTGTTCCTGGCCGGCGAGAAGCTGAAACGCAACGTCGCCACAATCCCGACCGTGACGACGCGCATCGGCGTGCTGGGAGCCGGATTGATGGGGTCCCAAATCGCGGGGCAGCTCACCGAAAAAGGGTACGCGGTGGTGCTGCGAGACGTGTCTTCGGACATTCTTGCAAAAGCGATCGGAGGCATCCATGCCGCCCAAACTGCCCAGCTTCGCAAACGCATCATTCTTCCGTCCGATCTGCGCTATCGAATGATGCGGATCGCTCCAACCACTCATATTAAGGATGTGGGCACCGCGTCCCTGACCATTGAGGCAGTCTCGGAGACACTGGACATAAAACGGGCCGTGCTTGCGGAGTTTGAATCGGAGGCACGGCCCGATGCAATTTTTGCGACGAATACATCGTCCTATACCCTGGCCGACATTGCGGCGAAGGCCGTCCATCCGGAACGCTGCGTGGGGCTCCACTTCTTCAACCCTGTGGCCAAAATGCAGTTGGTCGAAGTGGTACGCGCGCCCTTCACCTCCGACCGGGCCCTTGCACAGGCCTGCGGCCTGGCCAAACGGCTGGGCAAGTTTCCGCTGGTGGTGAACGACGGACCGGGCTTCCTCGTGAACAGGATTCTGTCGCGGTATCTGGCAGAGGCCATGATCCTGGTCGGCGAGGGAGTCGCCATTCGACGCATTGACGCCGTCGCGAAGGACTTCGGCATGGCGGTGGACAGCGGGCATCCTATGGGGCCTCTGGAACTCCTCGATCTGATCGGACTTCGGGTCGCCTGGCACGTACTGGGTTCTCTCGCCGTGCTGGGGTCGCGCATCGAATCTCGCGATGCACTGCTTCAAGCCCTGCTGCCGAAGGGAGCAGCGCCCGCGACGTTCTGGGAGTCAGGGAGGGTGAATCCAAAGACGGCCGAAATCATTGCACGCTATCGCCGAACCTTCCCCTCCGGAGCAGAGCCTTCCTCTGACGACGTCATTCACCGGCGGCTGTTGCTCCCGATGGTCGATGAAGCCGTGCGCTGTCTCCATGACCACATTGTGGAAGAGGCATGGCAGGTGGATTTCGCGCTGATCCATGGGATCGGATTTCCCGCATTCCGTGGAGGCCTTCTCACCTGGGCGCGGGAAACGATGACACCCGGAAGCATAACCCAGACTTTGGAATCCCTGGCAGCCCAATATGGCAAACGTTTCGAGCCTTGCGCTGGTCTCTCAAACGGAGGATGGTAGTGCCGGGAATATCTTGATCAGACCTGAGCCAAACGGGAGGCATCATGTCCAAGCGACCGTCATTTCCTTATTATCCCGAGGGAGTTCCCCGTGAGCTGCCGCTTCCTCCCGAGACGCTCCCGGAGCTGTTCTCCAGAAGTGCCCAGCGGTTTTCCCGCCGGCCGGCTCTTTATTTTTTCGGCAGAACCCTCTCCTACCACGAATGCCACTCCCTCGTTGAACGGTTTGCATGCGGCCTCGCGGCATTGGGAATTCGCAAAGGAGATCGGGTGGCGCTCTGTCTCCCGAATTGCCCGCAGGCGGTCATCGCCTACTTCGGCATTGTGAGGGCCGGAGGAATTGTCGTCGCCTGCAACCCGACCTACACGGAACATGAGTTGTCCCACCAACTGCGAGACGCGGGGGCGCGAGCGATCGTGGTGCTCGACCTGATGTACCAGAAAGTCCAGGATCTCGGTCTGGAACTGATCATCGTGACGCGGATCACCGATTACATGACGACGATCGCGAGGTATCTCTATCACCGTCGCAACCCCCGGCCGCCGATTGCGATTCCCCACAGCGACACGACGTGGTTCTTCCACGATGTGTTGGACAGCGTGCCCCCCGTAGCCCCGGAGGCCCTCCCGATTGTGACCCCGGACGATATCGCGCTCCTTCAATACACAGGCGGCACCACCGGCGTGTCCAAAGGAGCGGAACTGCGTCACCGCAACCTGACGGCCAACATTCGGCAACTCATCAGCTGGTTTTCTCCGGCCGAACGAGTGGAGAGCTTTCTTGCGGCGCTTCCGCTCTTTCACGTGTTCGGGATGACCGTCACGCAAAATATCTGCGTGGCTGTGGGAGGATGCATGGTGCTGGTCCCCGATCCCCGCAACATGCCGGTGTTGCTGACACTCCTCCGCAAAAAGCAGCCCACCGTGATTACACTCGTGCCGGCTCTCGTGCGGAAACTGCTCGACCACTGTGATGCGAAGGACTTTACGGCGACACGATTCGTGATTTGCGGCGGGGCCGCGCTTCCCTATGAACTCCTGAAGAAATTCAAAGAACGGACCGGTCACCTGATTATCGAGGGATACGGTCTTTCTGAAGCTTCTCCGGTCACGCACTGCAACATCCCCCGCGGCCTCTCGGTCAAACGCTCCATCGGATTGCCCATTGCGAACACCGAAGCGAGAATCGTCGATGAGACGGGCCGGGAGGTCCCGTCGGGGGAGATCGGCGAACTCTGGGTCCGGGGCCCGCAAGTGATGCAGGGGTATTGGAACAACCCTGTGGAAACGGCGAACGCGCTGACGCCAGATGGGTGGCTCGCGACCGGTGATCTCGCGCGCGTGGATCAAGACGGCTTCTTCTATATCGTGGATCGAAAGAAGGACATGATCCTGTCCACATCCGGGTTGAATGTGTACCCCGCCGAAATCGAGCAGGTGCTCTTTCTCCATCCATGTGTGTGTGAGGCAGCCGTCATCGGGGTACAGCTTGGGGACGGGAGCGAATCGATCAAGGCGTTTGTCGTGCTCACGGTGGACTCAGTGTCTGTGGACGACCTCCTCGCGCACTGCCGGCGCTATCTGGCGTCGTACAAAGTGCCCAAGAAGATAGAGTTCCGCACGGAGCTGCCCAAAACCATTCTTGGGAAGACACTGCATCGGATATTACGAGTCGAGGAAAGCAGGCGACTCCACCTTCAACAGTCGTAGTCGCCGCGGGAGAGCGCGAGAGCCGTTCTATTTCACACGTCTCCGGATGCACTGGAGGTCTCCCACATGCCCGGCGAGAGCCAGAGCGGCGGAAAGTCCCGGGGATTCAATGCCTATCAGATTGATGAGCGGCGGGTCTTCTCTGTCTACCGAGACGATGAAATCGCTTGTGCGGCCTTCCGCAGTGATGACGCGGGGGCGTATCCCGGAGTAAGCCCACCGGAGATCCCCTTCTTCCAGGGCCGGCAGGAATTTCTGCAAGGCTTCGACGAAGACGCCAGGCGGGGTCTTGCGCGACGTATAGTCCGTCTTGTCTTGGATGACGACTTCATTCGGCCCCACGAACAGTTGTCCGTTCGGGCGGGGGCTGAAATGAATCCCCTTGCCGGTCGCGTGAGGAGGGCAGGCAGGATATACGAGGCGGCCGATGAGGCGCTTCTTGTCCGGGTTGACCAGTTCGTAATACTCACCCCGCAGTGGGTGGATCGTATACGTTGTCTTGCGCAGGGCGAGCCCGGCAACATCGTCGGCATAGAGACCGGCGGCATTAATCAGACATGTGGCACGGATTCTCTGACGTTCGGTGGTAACGATATAAGCACTCGTGTCTATATCGATACCGATCACCCGGTTGTTGAAGGCAAAGTGCGCGCCGGTAGCTTCTGAGTCGGCCTTCAGAGATTGCGCGAAGGCGTGAGGGTCTATGACAGAGACGCTCGGAATGACGATCCCGCAGCAAGCCCGGAGATGCGGTTCCCAGGCACGCAAACCAGAGGATGTGACGAACATGACCCGCGTCTTTGTCTTCCAGGCGTTGAACCACAGCCGGCGGAGCGAAGCAACCTCCCGCCACAGACCTCGACGGATGTCCTCCCGTGAGATGGCGATGACCATCCCTGTTCTGAGCAGCGGGATGCCCTGCTGTACCGCGTATGAGACTGCCAGCGCGCTCCCTTCTCGGGCGAGCCGCTCCTTCAGCGAAAACGGTCGTTCGTGGATTCCGCTGTGGAGTACGCCGCTGTTGCGTCTGCTGGTTTCCTCGCCTGCCCTCTCGTGTTGTTCAAGGACGATGATGCGGAGCGGCGCATTCCGGCGCCGGTGCCCCAACTCCCTGGCGATGGCGCACCCGACGACCCCCGCGCCGACAATGCAGACATCATACGTGTTCATCTGGGCGGGTCCTCCGGATACAAAGACAGATCGAGCACACAGTACGTGTGATGTCGGGATACATCCAGAATGCTTACGGCACAGCCGAATCCGGTCTGAATGCTGGAGGTATTCCGGAAAGACCAGGCCGGAGAATGGGCATGTCCGATAATTTCTCGAATAAGTACGGGAACATCCTGTTTGTATTTTGCGGGGGCGGCTGCAAAGCCATTATCCAGGCGGTCGTGGCTGCTGAACTGGTACAAGCCGGCCTTCATCCGACCCACATCGTGAGCTCCTCAGCCGGAACCTGCAATGCCCTCGGGTTTGTCGAGAATCCCGGTGTAACCGGTGCCCAGAACACCATCCGTATCTGGGAAGACTATATCACTTCCCCGGACGCGATCTATGAGATCCACCCCTACCTCCGGGAGAAGCTGGCACGGCTCTTAGGGGTTGTGCCGCAGGTGACTCAAGATTGGGGCCCGAGCGGGTCGATGCTTCATGATTTCAGACGAGCGATGAAGTTTCTGCCTCTGGTCGTGTCCTTTTGTGTGCGTATGCCTATTCGCGTCGCAGGCCGGACGGTGAGCTTCCTGTTTCGTCTCATGGATGCGTTTGAGTCCCCGCACAAGCCTTTTCGGAGGCTTGTGCAGGCGCCGGAAATTCAAGACACGCTCGATGAAGTGGATAAGTATTTTGAGCTCAAGCAAATGAAAGCCTTCCTTGATCCATTCCCGCTCTTGAGCAGGCTGGCCGAGCAGATTGATCTGCACAAAGTGCTGACAAGCCCCATCAACTGGAAAATCATTGCTGAACGGTACGAGGATGGCGCGACCGTGGTGTTTTCCAATAAGGATCAGGATCTTGCCATGGCGGAGAATGAGGGTGGGCGAAGCCTGAAGGCCAAAGAGGACCTCTTCATGAAACGCATTCGCGCGTCCATGGCCCTGTACCCTCTGTTTGAGCTGGTCGAGATGGATGGTTACCGGTATCTTGACGCCGACCTGGCCAACCCGCTTCCGCTTGAAGAGGCCTTCAGCTGTGGATGCGATACGGTGTTCCTTTTCCTCAATGTACCGAGGCAAAGCGTGCGTGTTGAGCCGTACCCGCTGCGGGACCTGCTGGAGTTGAACGCCTTCCTGCGGTTGAATGAGCGGTACATCCAGCACCGTCTGAAGGAAGCGCAGGTGAAAGCCAAGGAGCTGGGAGTCAACCTGTTTGTGATCAGCCCCGACGAAATCCCGCCAGGACTCGGGCTGCTGGAGATTGACCACAAAATGATCGAATATGTGAAGAACCGCGAGCGAAGACGGATGAAGGATTATCTCGCAAATCTGGACGCACACAATCTTCGATTTGCGCCACCGATTCGTTAGACCCGGCTGCGTGTTCCTCCCCGATGGATGCGGCAGGAGCCTCGATGCAGCGGGCGTTGAACATCGGCCACCCCGTGGGGCAGCGGGCCATGCCCCGGAGAATACCTTGGGGGAGATCCAGACAGGGAGCGCCCAAGGTGTCGACTTCGTGGAAATTGACGTGCCTCGCACGGAGGACCACGTGCTCGTGGTTCTCCATGCTGAACCCGTAAATCGGACGACCAATGGGAAGGGACGGATCGATCGCGTGTCACTCCAGGAGGTCACGAAGCTCAGTACAGAAAACGTCGAAACCATTCCGACAATTGAGGACGTGCTCAAGGCGGTTGCAGGATAAGCGGGACTGATGTTGGAGTTGCGGGTGAAGGAATGGCGCAGCAGCCCCTTGAATCAGTACAGAGGGTTGGGTTCACCGATCCCGTCATCTACGCGCCCTTCTTGCACGACGAGCTGACACAGGTTCATACGTTTGACCCGAAAGCCACGCTCATGGTGCCCTTTGGAAGGTTGCCCCGGGATCCCGTCGTCCGTGCTGTCACACATGGGGCTTCACACGTCGGCCTTCGACACAACGCAGCCGCAGGCCGTCTCGGCGATGCCTGCCACCAGGCAGGTCTGCTCGTGTGTGTATCCACAGCAGGCACCCCGCATGACAACCAGCACGTCCTCTCCCTTGGCGTCGATGTTGTGTGATCGACTTATCCTGAATGCATCCGCTCTGCAGCCGGAAGACCAGTTGACAGAAGAACCGGGGAGGCGTATGAAGAGAATGTCCGCGTCGTCCGTCGAATGATTTCCTCTGTTTCACCACCAGGGAGGAGGTACATGATGGAAGACCTCAGTCCACCGGACCTGAACGGCCCGCCAAGCTAACGGCGGGTGTCTCGTCGGTCACACGAGCCGCATCTCCCGGGGCAACACCAATTCCCGCGTAGGGAACACATCATTGGATACAAGCCATGACGGAGAGGCGCAGCTCCTGTGAGGAACACAAGCGCCTGGGTTGCATCAAACTGCCCCCCGACGAGTAAGCCGATACCTGTAGCTCGCGCGGGTCTTTTCACGGGCTCATAGGCCCAATTCACAAAGATCAATAGCGTTCAGCGTCCTAAGCGCAAACCACGGGCGACCTCCCACCGTTCGTGCAGGGTCGCCCGTGATGTTTTGGCACCGAACGCGAGCCAGGGGCCGAAGCCCTTTCGGATGAGACCCCTCCTCGCCTGACCTGGCAGCATGGAGGAAGCGGCTGTGTTTTGGGAAACGCGGCAGCCTTCACAGAAACCAGACCGACGTTGTTCCTTCTGCGGCAAGCAGCAGGAGGCGGTTCAGAACCTGATCCCCAGTCCTGCCCCATACACCTGTCGCTCCTGCCAGACGGCATCCACGTTGATGATTTGTGAGGAGTGCCTTCGCCACTGCTCCGTGTCCATGACCAAGGAGGAGAAGCAGAAGAATTCATCCTCGTCCCTGCCGTTGGTGATCCCCAAGCCGACTGAAATCAAAGCGACGCTCGACGACTATGTAATCGGGCAGGACCGCGCCAAGAAGGTCCTCTCCGTCGCAGTACACAACCACTACAAGCGCATTGTGAACCGGGACCGGCTCAAACACGTCGACCTTCAAAAGGGCAACATTCTGATGATCGGATCGACCGGGACCGGCAAAACGCTCCTGTCCCAAACCTTGGCGCGCATCCTTCATGTCCCCTTCACCATCGCCGATGCGACAGCGCTGACAGAGGCCGGCTATGTGGGCGAAGATGTCGAGAATGTCGTGCTGAAGCTGCTGCACAGCTGTGACTATGACGTCGCGCGCGCCGAGACAGGGATCATCTACATCGATGAAATCGACAAGATCAGCCGCAAGTCGGAGAATCCGTCATTGACCCGCGATGTGTCGGGCGAGGGCGTTCAACAGGCGCTCCTCAAACTGGTGGAAGGGACAGTCTGCAATGTGCCGCCCAAAGGCGGACGGAAACATCCCGAACAGGACTACGTGCGCGTGGATACGACGAATATTCTGTTCATTGCCGGCGGCGCTTTCGTGGGCTTGGATCAGATCATTGCCCAACGCACCATGCCCAAGCGGCTGGGGTTTGGAGCCGTCGATCCCGCCTGCGAGATCGACGGCCACACCGATGTGTTGCGCCGCGTGCAAGCCGAGGATCTGCTGAAATTCGGACTCATTCCCGAATTTGTGGGCCGGTTCCCCGTCCTCACCACGCTGTCGGATTTGGACGTACCGGCCCTGATTCGCGTCCTCACCGAGCCGCGCAACGCGCTGGTGAAGCAGTATCAGGCCCTCTTCGAGATCGAAGGGGTCGAACTCCGGTTTACCGACGCGGCCGTAAAAGCCGTCGCCCGCCGGGCGGCTATCATGAAAACCGGTGCACGGGCGCTCCGCACGATCCTGGAAGAAGTGATGCTGGACCTCATGTATGACGTACCAGCGCTCGGGGGGGTGAAATCCGTGATGATCACCGAAGAGGTCATTGCCGGGGTCGGGCAACCGCAGATCCTCACCTGACCCTCACCTCACAAAACGTTTATCTCTGACCTGCATTATTCCTCCGCATGGTTAAGCCGAACATGTGAGGACTATCATTTCTATACTGGTGATGTGAGTATTCATGGCCCGGATCGTTCGACATGGCCGCCGAATTTGTAGCGCATTGCAGAAAGCACCTTCTCGGCGAACGTATGGTCCTGACGAGAACGAAACCGGGTGTAGAGAGAGGCGGACAGGACCTCGGCCGGAACTCCCTCCTCTACCGCCGCCATCACGGTCCAACGACCTTCGCCGGAATCCTGGACCGAGCCGGTAAATTTTGACAAATCGGGATTCTCCACCAGGGCCGCGGCGGTCAAATCGAGCAACCACGATCCCACCACGCTTCCGCGTCGCCAGACTTCGGCAATATCGGGCAGATTCAAGTCATACCGCATTTCCTCGGGAAGGTTGTCCGAGTTGGCATGGCGGAAGATATCGAACCCCTCCGCATAGGCCTGCATCAGGCCGTACTCAACCCCGTTGTGGACCATCTTGACGAAGTGCCCTGCACCAGAAGATCCACAGTGCAAATACCCCTCCTCAGCTGTTCCTTGCAGAATCTCTCGACCAGTCGTCCGTGCCACATCGCCCCGGCCAGGTGCCAAGGTTCTCAATATCGGATCAAGATGGTTCACCACTGGCTCCGATCCGCCGATCATCAGGCAGTAGCCCCGGTCCAACCCCCAGGTTCCCCCGCTTGTGCCGACATCCACGTAGTGAATTCCTCTGGCCCTAAGAGCCTTCGCGCGCCGGACATCATCTTTGAAGTACGAGTTCCCTCCATCGATGACGATGTCCTCAGGGCTTAGCCGTTCGGCAAGGGATTCCACGGTAGCTTCTGTCGCATCTCCCGCCGGCACCATCACCCATACGATTCGTGGTGTGGTCAATCGGCTGATCAGATCGTCCACAGAACTCGATCCGACGGCACCGTCAGCAGTCAGCCTATGCACGTTTTCTGGATTCATGTCGAACACCACACAGTGATGTCCCCCGCGCATCAACCGCCGCGCCATATTGCCCCCCATTCTGCCGAGTCCGATCATTCCCAGTTGCATAGGCTGTCTTCTTTCTGCGTCGGCCAGGCCAACACCCGCGTCACGCTGGTTCGTTCCACAATCGCTCCCCGCCAATGAAGGCATGGGCATTGTCGCCGAGGCGAGCACCTTCCGGGAGCTGCATGAGTTGCCTGGCATTACCGCCGCCAAGCACGACATAATCGGCTACCAGAGCGGTCTTCAGCCGAGTCACGACATCATTCACCGCTCGCCGCCACTTCGTTTTGCCAAATCGCTCAAGTCCGCGAAGGCCGACATAGTCTTCAAAGGTTCTGCCATGTCGATACGGCAAATGGGCTAATTCCATCGGCAGGATGACCTTGTCCGCAATCAACGCCGAGCCCAATCCCGTTCCCAGGCCGAGAAAGAGCATCCTGCCCCCCTCATAACTTCCCAGAGCTTGCATGGCTGCATCATTGACGACCTTGACGGGACATCCGAAGGCCTTCATGAAGTCGAATCCTACCCAACCGACTCCCAAGTTTCTCGGCTCCTCCAGCAACCGGCCCTGACTTACAGGCCCGGGGTACCCGATCGAGACCGCATCGTAGGCCCAGTCCTCCGCCGCCTCTACCACGCCGGCGATCATCTGCTTGGGCGACAACGCCGGCCCCGAGCGAAACTTTCGCGAGGCCTGCTGTCCTGACGCGAAGACCTTCACACTTGTACCGCCCACGTCCACAACCAGAACCTTCAGCATCTGGCCGCGGACGGGTCCGGAAGCCACACGGTGAAACGGTCGGTCTATTCGCCGATGATTCATTGATGCTCCTTCGGGCTCTGCCATCCGCCGAACGGACCGAGCAGCGCCTGGGACTCGCCTGGCCCCCATGTGCCGGGTTCGTACCCGTAGACCGGCGTCGACGCCGTCAGGATTTGATCCACCACGCGCCAGGAGGCTTCGACCCCGTCCTGCCGGGCGAAGAGCGAGGCGTCGCCGACCATCGCATCGCCGATCAGCCGCTCATAGGCTTCCATCTCGTCTCCCCGCTGATGACTCACGAAAAGCTCGGTCTCACGCCCGATCATCTTCTCTCCTGGAACTTTGGCCTGCGCCCCGATCGCGATCGCCACCCGATCAGGGCCAAGCCGGAACCGAACATAATTTCGTGCTCCTCCGCCTGTCTCACCGAACACGTTCTGGGGGGGACGTTTCAAGGCCACAAACACTTCCGTGGCCGTGACCGGGAGCTGCTTTCCGGCACGGATAAAGAACGGGACTCCCGCCCATCGCCACGAATCGAGATGGATCCGGAGCGAGGCGAACGTCTCTACTCGTGAGTCGGAAGCGACTCCCGGTTCGTTCCGATAGCCGCGAAACTGCCCGCGCAGCACATCGTCCGGCGTCAGCGGCCTCATGCGCTTAAAGACCTTGATGCGCTCGTCGCGTAACGCCTCACCTGTTCCGCTGAGGGGCGGCTCCATCGCGAGATTCGCCACCACCTGCAACAGATGGTTTTGGACCACATCGCGCAGAGCCCCGGCCTCCTCATAAAAACTTCCCCGACCGGATACGCCGAACTGTTCCGCCATCGTGATCTGCACGCATTCGACGTACTCGCGATTCCAAATCGGCTCGAGGAACGAATTGGCGAAACGAAAATACAAGAGGTTTTGGATCGACTCTTTCCCCAGATAGTGATCGATACGAAAGATCGCCGATTCGTCGAAGACGCTGTGCAGGGTCCGGTTCAATGCTTGAGCTGATGCCAGATCCCGGCCGAATGGTTTTTCGACCACCACTCGCGCTCCCTGAGCACAACCCGACTTGCCGAGTCCCTCGACCACCGTGCGAAACATACTGGGCGGGATCGCCAGGTAATAGAGGGGGCGCCGGGCGCTGCCGAGTTCCCGGCGGAGGCGAATGAAGATCTCGTCCTCCCGATAGTCGCCATCGACAAACCGTAGCAACTGGACGAGCCTGGCAAAGGCGGCTTCATCGACTCCCCCGCCGAATTGTTTAAGGCTCTCGCGGACGCGATCCCGCAATTCCGCAACATGCCGGTTCGCCTTGGCTACCCCGATCACCGGCACCGTGAGATGACCTCTCTTGAGCATGGCCTGCAAGGCGGGAAAGATCTTCTTGAATGCCAAATCCCCGGTAGCGCCGAACAGTACGAGCGCATCTGATTGTGACTCGGTCATCATGGCCTCCATGAGACTCCTTCAAGACACCGCGACAATGTCCGTGTTTGCCAGTACGGCAGGACGATGCCTCCGTCGGCCAATCGCACGTGACGTGGGATCGATCCGCAGTCTAATCATATCAACGCCTGCTCAATCGCCGTCTGAAGAGTGGCCAATCCCGCCTGGACATCGGCGCCCAGATGCGCCCGCAACAGCCGTCGGCCTCGTTCCGCCAAGACATGAAAATCGCCGCGGGCCTGCGCGGCTTTGACGGCGCCGAAGGTGTAGCGCTGTCCGGGAACCGGCAGATCCACCGCATCCTCGCAGGTGATCTGGAGAAACACCCCGCTGTTCGCCCCTCCTTTGTGGGCCTGCCCTGTCGAATGCAGGTATCGAGGCCCGAAACCCAGACACGTGGCCACCCGTTTCTTGTCCCGCACCGAATGACGCATGGCTTGGAGTCCTGCCTCATGCGCGTGATTCATTTCGATGTACGCCAGCAAAGCACAGTAATCGCCCGGAGCAAGTTGATTGAGATGCGCTGTTAGATAATCCTTCAGCGAAGAAGAGCCGCCCATCGCAGCCGCGAGCGTTTTGGCATAGACCGGATCGGCATATAATCTGATTCCTTGTTCTTCGATGATCGGACAATCTGGCGGAAGCCCCCCGGTTCGTTCATACTGGGCCGTCAAGCGTCTGGTCACGAATTTGCTAGCTTCCACGTCCGGCTGGTTAAACGGGTTGAGCCCCATGATCGCTCCCGCAACCGCCGTGGCAAACTCCCAGCGGAAGAATTCCTGGCCCAGATCATAAGGGTCCGCCACCGAGATGCGGACAACCGGCTGTCCCGCCCGCTCGAGCCTTTCGACGGCCTCGTCCTGGCTCTGCTCCGGCTCGGGCTGCAAGCGGATGTAGACAAACAGGCGGTCTCGTCCATAGACCTCCGGAGCCCCCACTGTTTCGCGATCGACCGGGATGATCCCCTTGCCTTCTTTCCCGGTTGACTCGGCAAGAAGCTGTTCAACCCAGGCACCAAGCGTTGACAAACCGGGTGATGCGATGATCGTCACTTTGTCGCGGCCGTGATTGGCGAGCACGCCGAGGATCGTACCGAGCACCAAACCGGGATTCTCCTCGGGCGGGACATAGGAGGAACAGGCTTCCACCATCTCCTGCGCGCGCTCAAGAATCTGAGCCACGTCGACACCCATGATGACTGCCGGCACCATACCGAAATTCGCCAGAGCGGAGTACCGGCCTCCGATGCTGGAAACCCCAAAGTAGAGATGCCGAAACCCACTTACCTCGGCAACCCGCTGCAGCGTCGAGCCAGGATCCGTGATCGCAATAAACCGCTGGCCTGCTTCTTTGGTTCCGACGAGGCACTGAACACGGTCAAAGAAGTATTGCGTGAAGATGTTCGGTTCCAGGGTGCTCCCGGACTTGCTCGAGACAATAAAGAGAGTGCTCGCAAGATTCAGGGTCCCCTCGACGGTTTTGATCTGCGCCGGGTCTGTCGAATCCAGCACGTGGAGTTCCGGATAGCCCGCGTTCTTTCCGAACGTCATCTTCATGACTTCCGGGCAGAGGCTTGAACCACCCATACCCAGGACCAGGGCGTGAGTAAAGCCCCTGTGCCTGGCTTCTTCTGCAAGGCTGGTGAGGAGTGGGAGATGGGCCAACTGATCGTCAGTAATCCCCAACCAGCCAAGCCATTGGTCCTCATCCTGATCAGTCCAGAGAGATGGGTCGCACGACCACAGCCGTCGTACCCTGTGGTAGTCGCCCCATTCCTGAAGAGAGGATCGGACCCCGGCAGCTAAGGAGGCTTCCAAGCTGTAAGTACAGCCATTGGGTCGACCAGATGCGTCCTCCTTGGAGTGATGTTCTACGGCAGCAAGGAGCTGGTCGAAGGAGTCCCGGAACGACTGCAGCCCCTCCTCCAACAGCCGGGCCGTGATCTCCTCCATCGAGAGCCCTGCTTCCGCTAGCGTAAGCAGAGTAACCTTCGCGTCACCGACTCCTTCGCTAAGCCGACTGTCAGGGCGTCCGTGATCGCGAAAGGCCTCGAACGTCGCCGGGGGAACCGTGTTGACCGTGTCAGGCCCGATCAGTTCCTCCACATACCGCACGTCACGATGAGCGGGACTCTTCGTGCCGGTACTGGCCCAGAGCACCCGTTGGGTCATCGCCCCGCGTCTGGCAAGCGCGTCCCAGCGTGTGCCGGAGAACAGCGCCTGGTACCGCTGATAAATCAATTTGGCGTTGGCAATGGCAACTGCCCCCTGAAGACTTCTCAGTACAGCCTGCTCCGTCTCGTTCGTTGATCCCTTGAGGCGCGCGGCAATCGCAGCATCCACCGCCGTATCAATGCGACTGACGAACACGCTGGCCACACTGGCCACAGTCCCTATGTCGCCGCCGCGCGCCGCCAACTGTTCCAATCCCATGAGCCAGGCCTCGACGACACGTTCATACGTCTCCTGCGCAAATATAAGGGTCGCGTTGACGTTGATCCCCCTACCGATCAGTTGCACAATGGCGGGAATCCCTTCGGGGGTGGCAGGAACTTTGATCATCAGGTTGTCGCGTCCGACGGCATCCCACAGTCGCCGTGCCTCTTCAAGCGTGCCCCGGGTATCCCGGGCCAGATGGGGCGAGACCTCCAAACTCACATAGCCATCGCGCCGCTTCGTTCGTGCATAGACCGGCTGCAGGAGATCCGCCGCGTTTTGGATATCCTCGATGACCAACCGCTCGTAGCGCGCTTTCCTGTCCAAACCAGGCTCCCGCCTGAGCGCGCGCATTGCCCCAACATAGTCCGTACTGCCGCTGATAGCCTTCGCAAAGATGGTGGGATTGGACGTCACGCCGCATAGTCCATCTTCCGCGATCAGACGTTGCAATGCCCCGCTGACGATAAAGCTCCGCCCGATATGATCCAGCCAGACGGATTGTCCGAATGTCTGGAGGGCACGAACCGGGTTCACGATGTCGGGGTGTATGACGTTCATCCAGTTACCTCCTTGAGAATTGTCCATTCCATTTCTGAGCGTGCGTGGTTGGATTCACTTGAAACGATGCCCTGTTCAAACTAGACAGCCATGAATTCCCCCGCCTGCCATCTCATCAGTTCACGCCTACAGGATCATCGCGGCCTCCCTTCAACTGCCCGCAGCGAAACGATTCCTGTTGCGAATCGGAGCAATCGGAGCAAATGGACTATTCAGTGTTTCTAAAGGGAAGGCGGGTATTCGGCTGATCCGCCGGAGCGCCTCTGTGATGCGCTCCGGTCTCCCCCAATCACTCCACAGCACATTCGTCAGTTCGGTGACCGCGATACGATCGGGGACCTGCTGCAGGAGGTCAGAAGAAAAATTCTTTTCCGGCATATCCCGGTAGATCTCATCCAAAACACGGATCTCTTCTGCGGTACCGATTGCACGACGAAGGCGCTCAAAACGCTCCATCAGGTCAGGGAAACACTGCTGCCCCAACTTCCAAAGCATGTTCACCTTCGCTGTCACCACCAATGTGTTCCAGAGCGCGTTGTCCGACAACGCCGCATCAGCCTGCTGCGCCGTGGGCTTCTCCAAGAATTTCAGGACCGTCCGGATCTGCTTCGCTCCGGAATGGACAATGCGTCGCCCCGGCAGAATCCAGCCATAATCCGGCTCGAGGCGATCCGGCGCCACTCCCAGCAAGACGATGCGGTTTGCCAACCGCTCCGCGGCCAGGATCGCATCCCGCACGTTGTCCAGAAACTGGTCTTCAGGGTACACAAAATGGTCGGAGGGATAGATGACGACGGTGGCCCGGGGATCTCGCGCCCGCACATAGGTCAACGGCAAGAATACGCCGGCTGCCGTATCCCGGTTGGCCGGTTGTAACAAAATGGTTCCGACCCTGCCTCCATCCAGTTGCATCATCGCCTCCTGGCGATGCGTCCGCGCGATGACGAGGACAGACCGCTCCACCGGCGCGAGACGCGCCGCACGATCCAAGGTATGCTGGAGCATGGATCGCGTGCCAACAAAGGCACAAAACTGTTTTGGTCTCTGACGGCCTAACCACCGCTGTACGAAATACCCCAGGCGCGTACCTTCACCGCCGGCCAAGATGATCGACCACGGGCTCCCCTTGCTGTTCCGTTGCGTCATACGCCCCTCTTTCCACGGCTATCGTATGGAATGCAGGCCACCCGCATCTGCTCGAACCGTCTTCCGTCGCTTGTTGGTGTTGACGTTATGAACTCCGTATCACGATCGAGCGTCACTCATCCTCCCCCCTGGAAGGGCCCCTGATCGAGAGCCGGATCGTGCGCCCGGAGACAGTGATGCTACCGCCCACCTCTGCCGGATCCTGGCTCTCCGCGTTCAGTTTCAATATTCGATCTGAGTCGTGACGGACTGCGGCCTGCTTCTGGCCCAAGTAATCCGGCCCCTGGCCCAATTGATGGAGAAAGCGGAGCTGTCGGTTCGCCGAGATCAGGACTTCTGGGTGGCACGTAAGACTCCGGCGTGGGTGGACGTTCTCCGTGTCGAAGCCAGTTCTCCGCGTGACTTCCCGGTGTCTGTGACATCCCAGACGTTCCAGAAGTATTGGCATCACTCGGATTGTCTGCTCCATGATACTGGCCTTGCACGATGCCAGAATAAGTAACCAGTGAGATCAGCACCAAGGTGCCCAACAGTCTGCATTGCATGTCTGCTCCTTCCCTGCCATCAGTTGTCAGACATTATTGATCTCTACGCCGAAGGTTCTTCCTCGCAGCCATAGGCACAATCCCGCTGCCTTCAGCGGATTGGGGATGACCGCTCAGGATGCCACGACTCAGAAAGATCAAACCGGGAACGCGCGGTCCGAAGCGTGAATGGCTGGCGTCACAATCACATCTTCCTTCCATTCTCACCGCCTTTACTTGGACAACTTGTTGAACGCATCGAGGGCCGCGACCTTGTAACACTCCGCCAACGTGGGATAATTGAACACGGTCCGTAAGAAATACGGGAGTCCGCCGCCCAGCTCCAAGACGGCCTGTCCGATATGGATCAGTTCCGTGGCGCCGGTCCCGACGGCATGAACCCCCAATAATCGCTGATCCTCGCGATGCACGAGCAATTTGAGAAACCCGCTGTCATCCCCAAGAATCTGTCCTCGTGCAATCTCTCGGTAGCGAGCAATGCCGGCTTCATAGGGGATCTTCTTGATCGTCAGGTCATGTTCTGCCTGGCCGATTGCCGAGACCTCAGGCACGGCGTAGATGCCGATCGGGAGATGTTCAATCATCGGCCCCGTCTCCACACCAAACGCATGACAAGCTGCAAGCCGTCCTTGCGAGAACGACGTGGAGGCTAAGCTCGGATAGCCGATGACGTCGCCCACTGCATAAATATGCGACACCGCGGTTCGGAACTGCTGATCGACTGTCAACCGTCCTCGCGCATCGGGCTTGAGCCCCACGGCTTCAAGGTTGAGCCGGCTAGTTGCGCCAATCCGCCCAACCGAAAAGAGGATTTGATCGGCTACGATCCACTTCCCTGACTCCAGGTGAACGACGGCCTGCGGGGGAGTGCTCGTTGTCACTTCCAGGCTTTCGACGGCTTCGCCCAGCCGGAACGTGACACGCTGGCGCCGCATCTGGTGCATAAGTTCATCCACGCTCTCCCTGTCCAAGAACTCCAGGAGCCGCTCGCGCTTGTCCACCACGACCACCTCGACCTGAAGGGCGGCAAACATCGAGGCATACTCGATCCCGATGATGCCCCCGCCGACGACAACGAGCTTCTTAGGCAGCCGCCTGAGCCGGACGACGTCATCGCTCGTGAGGATGATGTCTCCATCGACCGGTACGCCGGGAGGCGAGGCCGGGTACGTGCCCACGGCAATCAGAATGTTGGAAGCCGTCACCGTACGCTGGCCCTCCGTAGAGGTCACGACGAGGGTATGAAGACCGCTGAACGAAGCCTCTCCTCGAATCAGTTGGACGTCATTCCGGCACAGTTGCTGCTCGATCACCTGAGACTCGCGTCGGGCAACCACCCCCATACGATGAAGGAGTCCTTCCACGGAGAATCGCTGTGTTGGGTTGAGATCGCGGCGAAACGCCGGCCCATGGCCGAACTGGCCATTCCCCTGCGCGAGGGAACAGACGGCTTCGCGAAACGTCTTGCTCGGAATGGTTCCCATGTCCAGACAGACGCCTCCCATAGAGGGGCGTTTCTCCACGACTGCCACCCGTTTCCCCAGTTTGGCAGCCTGAATCGCAGCCCGCTGACCTGCGGGACCGCTGCCGATGCACAACAGATCAAAGTCATACCCTGCGCTCATGGCTATCGCCTCCTTGCGCCAGGACGCCACCTGCGCCTTCCGCCGCGTTCGACCACCTACCGTCCGTCTTGAGGTAGGTCATGCTCCTAGAATGCCTGCTGCACATACCTCTGCGCGTTCCCTGGGTGTGACTGATCATGTACATCTGTTCCCCCCAATGTCTTTAGAACTCATGACGATTCGATTATGTCTGAGCCCCCCATAGCCACTTCAGTCCACTGCGATCGGATGGGAATCCCCTACTCCATGTCACTGAGTCTTCGGCTGACCTCAACGGCATAGGAAGTAGGAGTAGAGGCAGCCCCCTTCTGTGCCGCTACAACCGTGGTGAACAGTTCCATGCTCAGCTCAGGTTGTCCTGCCGCCTGGGCCACATGGTTGCCATGCAGCGCACAGGCGACAACCATCGCTTCAGGATCAACAGCCAGCCTGGACGGAAGTGCCGCAATCAGCGACCGGACCGCAGCAGGCAGAAGAACAAAGGCCTGGTCCTGGGTAATCACCGCATGTGCAACGCGCTTCAACCGATGCAGGTCGGAATGGATCTCGTCAGGCTCTCTGCTCGAACGGCAATGGAGGTATGTCTTCCATGCGGCCATAAATTCAGCGTCGTCGAGAGAAGGTGCCGGCCTCTCGAATGGCCACGAAAGGTAACAACCACTCAGTCCTGCGAGGCTCATGAGCAACAGCAATCCCACTACTCCGGATCGGCACCGCTTTCCCGCCAGAGCCGCATGAGCTATGACCGCGGAATGACCTCGTTCTCTGTTTGCCGATGCCATCGCCCATCCTCTTCGTAACAATTCGTGGCGTTGAATACCGGGGTATCTCTGAGTTTCAGGACGTCACATACCTTCTTGAAACATCACCTCGCCCAAACTCACGCGTATACGGATTTCTGGGCTACAAGACCAGCAAGCCACGTGCCAGATACACACGCAGCTCCACTGCCAACATAATGCACGCAATTTAAACTACTTAGCTGCGCTGCTGGGCCATTGCTCGTGGAAGGGGCCTGCCGTACCTATTTGCCTGTCGCCAGGACGCATCATTTATCGCGAAGACTCGCGTTTTACCGCGAACCTTGCGAACGGACGGGGAGTTTCAATGAAGAGGTGTTCGTGAGATGAGACAACAGTCACGGCGCTCCACGCTGTTGAACGCAAGGCATAGGCCTGGAGGACGGATAGGAGTTCTGCACCTCCGAGGCCTGCGCGTCGTGGCCGGGCAACGTAGAGGCTGCGGCTACCTTTTAGCTTCTTTCATACGTGTAAGTTGGGAAACTACAGGGCCAGAATCAGAGTAGTTTCAGCATTTGAGCTAGTACTGTGGGAGGTCATCAGCCTTACCATCGTCACGGTTCAGGACGCGATCGCTCCATGCTGCTCAGACAGACTCGCGATTGGCCGCGATGGTTGAGGAACATGATGGAGAGGCTTGTTCAAGGGGAGCGGGAAAGGTGGGCCGTGACAGCCCGAGCTTCTTCATCCGACTGCGCAGCGTGCTGGGGTTAACCCCCAATCGGTTGGCCGCTCCAAGCGGACCATAAATCCGCCACCCGGCGCGCTCAAGAACCTGAAGAATGTGAAGACGTTCTGAGTCGGGCACCGATGTGGGTTGTTCCACAACCGTCGATTGCCTCGGACGGGGCATCACGACGCGTTCGTCAATGTCGACGATATGGGTCGAGGCAAGAATTGCCGCTCGTTCAACGACGTTCTCGAGTTCCCGAATATTTCCGGGCCAGTCATACTGCGCCAACCGTGTCAACGCCGAGTCATGGAAGGTGAGGTTGCCCCGCTTGAGCTTCACCCGGCAGAGCTGGAGAAAATGTTGTGCCAGAAGCGGGACATCCTGGCTACGGTCACGCAAAGGGGGAAGCATGATCGGAAATACGTTCAGTCGATAGTACAAATCGGCTCGGAAACGTCTCTCGAGGACGGCTTGGGCGAGATCTAGATTGGTCGCAGCAATGAGACGCACATCCACAGGCACCGACCGCACTCCCCCAACCCGATCGACTTGGTGATCTTCCAATACCCGTAGGAGTTTGGCCTGAACTTCTAATGGCATCTCCCCGATTTCGTCGAGAAACAGTGTTCCTTCGTGAGCGAGTTCAAACCGGCCCTGATGCCGCTGAACCGCTCCGGTAAAGGCCCCCCGCTCGTGGCCGAACAATTCACTTTCTACGAGACCGCCCGGCAGGGCCGCACAATTGAGCCGCACAAAGGGTTTCTTGTGCCGCAGACTGCTCTCGTGGATAGCACGCGCCACCAACTCTTTGCCCGTGCCAGTCTCCCCCGTGATCAGAACCGTTGTGGGTGTCGCGGCCACCGCCTCGATTTGCGCCATTACCTTGCGCAGGCTTTCACTCTTGCCGACCAACAGTCCGAAATTATATTCCTGTTTAATCTCCTCAGTCAGGTAGGCGTTCTGTTTTGCAAGTTGCTGACTCAACTGGGTCAGCTGCTCATACGCCTGTACATTCTCAATGGCCAACGCAACCTGGATTGCAATCTGGCTCAAAAATTCCAATGTCTCTGAATCCGGCTCGCCCGACGCAATACTCCCGATGTTGAGAGTTCCCAGACACTTCCCGCGCGCAAGAAGCGGGAAGTTGACCATTCGGCCGAGCCCCTCTTCCGCATAGTACTGATCCTCAAGAAACACTTGCAGTTCTTGGAGATACGGCCGGACATGGATTTTGCGATGGTCATACACCCACCCCACGGCACTGCCGGTTCTCGGGATGATGGTGTCGCGTTGGAGCACCCGCTTCGGGACGCTGGTTTCAAGGGCATGAAACCGAAACCCATCTTCTTCAGGTGCATAGAGCAAAACACCGGCTCGTTCCCACGGAACGACCTCCTTGATGCGCTCGGTGCATGCCTGCCACAGGCTGGCCATCTCGCGCTGCGAGTTCAGCACATTAGAGACTTCGAGCAAGGCCCTGTACCGACGATAAACCTCGCTCATATTCACATAGCTATACGAGTGGAATCTCTTAGTGACAGGCGGGCCTCGACCGGTATTCGTTCGCTCCGTGCCCGATGGTGTACAGAAGCCACGGGCTTTCCGAACGCAATATCCTTGCCTGTCGAGATGCCTTGTGATCGTGCTGCTTTTTGATCGGAGTAACGAGACCGTGACGGCTACTAAAGCCACAAAACCGATGGGTTGTAGAGATTTAGCTCTTTTGTAGTTCTCGTGCAGGCTTATTTCTTTGGCATGTAGAACAACTTACGTATGAGAATGGCACTGAGCGCACTGAGCAGAATCGCTCGCTTTGTTTGCAAATCAGCTCAGGGCTCTCCGCAAATCCGAGCGTCGCGGACCGGAGATTTACCACCTTCTGAATCTCCTTCATCGCGGCTTCGTCTCGTCTTTAATGCACCTGGGCCATGGATGAAGAGCGGCACCGACACTGGGATGAAAAGCCTCGATCAGGGCAGATCCTCCGCGCAGCGAAATCCCAGCGAAGGCCCCCAATAGGTCATATCGTCCCAGCCCCGATAGCTGGCGCGCAATTCCAGTGAACGATCGCCGGAGTCGCCTCCCCGCAATACACGGAACGACCCTCGCACCGGCCCTTGCGGGTCGCGCGCAGGGGCCGAGCGATAATAATCCTCCGCGTACCAGTCGTTGACCCACTCCGACACATTGCCGACAAGATCCGCCACTCCATAGGGCGAGACGGCAAAATCCATGGTGCCGACCGGATCGGTGCCGGTTTTCATGAGCTGCTGATCAACCGTTTTCGCCCGGGCCTTGAACACCTCATCGCTGTTCCCCCAGGGATAGAGCCGCCCGTCGGTCCCTCGCGCCGCTTTTTCCCACTCCGCCTCCGTCGGAAGCCTTCTGCCCAGCCAGCGGCAATACCCGCGTGCTTGGCTCCATGTCACGTTGGTCACCGGATGTTCTCCGCGCGCGGTATCGTCGTAGCTCGACCGATCCTTTGGGAAGGGGCACGCTCCTGCCTCCACACATTGCCGGTACCGGCGATTCGTGACGGCATATTTGTCAAACCAATAGGCGCTCACATATACCCGATGCATGGGACGCGAATCCGCCAATCCATCTTCCGACCCCATCAAGAACTCACCGGCCGGAATCAGCACCATCTGCTCGGGAGGGCGAACCCCGCGCTGGGTTAGTTGCTCAAGTTCGTTTTGCTGAACCCGGCGAAGCTCTTCATTAACCTTCTGAACCGCCGCCTCATCCGGCAACGGTACGGACGAATCATGGCTTCTGGGAACCGGCCCACGAGGGACCCGCGCAGACGCAGCTTCGCTCTTGCCGCTCGCCTCCGGTGGGGACGCAGCTTGAGGTGGTGCGCCATCTCCCCCCCGCACAGTTTCGATCCTGACCGTTGCGCGAACCAGCGCCTCGACGAGATTCTGCCCGCTCGGTCCTTTCGGTCTCTTGCGCCCTTTCCCAAGCGTCGTGAAATCAAACGATTCGATATTTGCCAGCAGCGGGGTGGCATAACTCATTGGAACAGCAAAGGCCATCCCTTCCGAGATGACACCAGAGGGATGACTAAACTTCGTGATGATCACTCCCACCACTTCGCCCCGCGCATTGAAGACCGGACCACCGCTGTTGCCAGGATTGACCGCGGCATCAACCTGGAAGACCCGCCGGACGCCTTTGGTTCGCACCGCTGCAACCCGCCCCCTGGTCACCGACACCTCGCGAAGTCCGAAGGGAAAACCAACGACCACGACTTCCTCATCCAATTTTACCGATCCCGCATATCCGAGCGGAGCGGTAGAAATGCCCGCGATTTCGATTTTCAGCAACGCGAGATCGTGTTCAACATCGATGCTCACCACCACCCCCGGGACACGCACCTCCCCGTACGTCACCACCACGATCCGCCGCGCATTCGCCACCACGTGAGAGGCCGTGAGCACGTACCCATCCGAATCGACGATCACCCCGCTTCCGGAGGGTTTTTCGCTTACTCCGCCGACACGCTCCGCTGCCAAGGCCGATCCCAGCCCGATCACCAGCAACCCTATGGTCAACGCCACGCTTTTCATTTGGCAATCGGGATAATCACGCTGATCGCTCCGGCATTTTGTCCCAGTTTCAAGCCTTCCTTTGGATAGCCGGTCCGGTCCAGCTCCCCTTTCGGCTCCCCGTGACAATCGAGACAGCGCCTGGTGGTATAGAGCGGGAACATCAATCGGAATATCCCGCTCTTTGCGGTCGTCTCGCCGATCGGCTTTTCCCGGGGATAACTGGGATCGGCAAAGAACTCCAGCGCGGATCGCTCGGTCGAGTCCGGGGCATTGGCGACATTGCGAGGCGCCAGCGTCGTCTGTTTCATTCGGACTCCAGTCCGTTCGGTGAAGAGCGCGGCCACGCGGTCCCCAAATATCGCCGGGATAAATCTCCCAGGCTTCCCCGATGGATTCCTCTCTGACTGCACATCGGCAACGACGTGCCGACTCACCGCGACCAGTTCCTTCATCAACTTCTTGGCCTGACCCGGCACGTGACCAGCATTGAGGTTGTGTAGGTCAACCCCGGACCGGCTGCGAAACATATCGGTCAATTGTCGTTCGAATACATCAGGGGCCAACCCCTTGCCGGATGTTCCTGGCTCATCGAAGATGTCTTGGTTTTCATTGATGACGGACCGGCCGGAATCCAGAAGAATGGCGAGGAGACGGGCCGTATGCTCCACTTCGAGAATCGTCTCGAACGTGATTCCCGTATCCGCTGCCGCTTCTTTCGCACAGACCGGCCGCCCCCCTGTCGCAGCAATTGCCGTGAGGAAGAGCAGCGCCGCCGTGACTACGCGCAGAGGCTTCGCCATACGGTCGTCTCCCACGCACCGGCCATGCCAACTACCAGCCCCGTCCGGTGTCCGCCAGCCATTCTGGATCGAGCCAGCGAACACCGTACTGCTAAAATCGTACGGTGGCCATCTGGTGAAGTGCCCAGCACCCCTGAGCTCGAATTCCTCAGGGCTATCGATCTCGATGAATGTCAACCATCACATTGTCAGCATCGAGCTCGATCGTCACCGGTGCTCCATCGGGCAGCACGGACAGTTTGTTGCCGGCCAGTGTATCCACCTCGAAGGTGGCGGTCCCGTCCGGCGTGGACAGCTGAATCTCCTTCCAGTACGGATCAGCATAGTTCACTGTCCCGACGACAAACCGGTGATCCGGGAAGAAGCGATCCGCCCCGGACACATCGACCATCACATTTCCCGAATCAACCATGAGGTTCACAGTATCGCCAACCTTCGCGTTGTGCAGCCCCACGCGGTCCGCTTTGTTCGGACTGATTGTCCGATCCTGCAGACTCTTGTCGGTATGGATAAACAACATCCCCGACTCGATCTTGTTGATGACCCCGCTGAAACCGTAGTGGGCATTAGCCGTAATCTCCCGCGACGGCTCACCGGCACCGACCGGCGTCACAAAGAACATGACGGCGGCCATACTCAATATCCAATGCTTGAACATGTCCTCACCTTCTTTCCCCCTTCTTGAACCTCACAGCCGGATATCGGCCGTGGGAGGGGAAAGGGAAGCGCCCTCCCACGGCACTCGCTCAGTGATCCGCTAAGGACATTTCTGCCAGAGCCTAACCAGAACGAGAACACCTCTCACGACACCGGACGGCACCCCTGCTCGCGTTCAGAATTCGCGCTTTCCGCCTCTTCTTTCCGGGGTGCGTTTGGCCCGTTATGGTAACCTTGGCTGGATGCTACGCCGATGGGGAGATCCGAACCATTGCCTGAATGGTTGAATCGGACTACACCCTTCGGGTGAGAGTCCCCACCCGGTGATGACAACTCAAGAAGCCCCGGGATCGAAGACATCGTCGTTCCAATAGTCACAACCTCCCGCCGGGCATTTCGGTCCGCCCTCGTAGGGAGTGTTGATCGTATGGTCCGGCACGGACATGAGTCGTTCGCTGCCGGCTCCCAGCTCAGGGGCCGCGGCAGCGGGTGTCTCTTCCATCGGCCTCACCGTCATTGCAAAGTTGTAAATCTCATCAGCGGCCACATCGTTAATGCCATTGTCACGATTGGCCAACATCTTGAGAAAATGCTCAGTCTCATTTTTCACAACCTGTTGATCCCCTCCGGATACCCCGGCCTGGATCTTGTTCAACTGCGCAAAATACGGATCAAAGTTTGATCCGGGATTGGCGTCCCTCTCATAGGCCACCATATTCGAGATCTCGTCTACCCAGTTCCCTGCGGCAAGCACGGGACTGGTGAGCAACAGGGCCATCACACAGACACCGAGAAGCATTCCCCATAGCCTGCCATGAATTCGTGTGTTCCTCATGGCCGCCTCCTTTCTGTGACTGATCTCCTCACGCCCGGGTCAGAAGCGCTTCCCCGCTTGAGACCGGTATGCTCGTTGCCGATCACGGCCGTGATCTTGCACCATGCAATGCGCTCCGCAACGGTAGCTTCTTTTATAAAAGACACGTGAGAAAGAGACTATTACCGGAAGGATGGATTTTCCCTCCATCCGGCAGGTGACACGGGGCAGGGATACAGACGCGCTAGGTGGTGTGCAGATAGACGAGCACGGCTTCGACTCGCCCCTTCACGGACAGCTTCTGATAGATATGATGCAGATGAGTTTTCACAGTATCGACCGAGACACACAGCTGGTCGGCAATTTCCTTATTGCCACGACCGGCCGCAGCACAGGCGAGGATCTCCCGCTCCCGTTCCGTAAGGGTCGACAAGAGCGAGGGTTCACTGCCACGCGCTTCTGCGACGGCCGCCACGGCGCTCCGCGCAAATCGGTCCGGCATGAATGGGGACAGCACATGCTCACCGCGATGGGTGGCCCTGATAATGTGCAAAAACTCCGCATGGTCGGCGTCCTTCAAGATATAGCCGAAGGCCCCGGCCTCCACGGCCGCGATAATCCGTGTATCCTCGTCATGCACAGACAACATCAGCACTTTCGTGTCAGGTAGGCAGGCGTGAATCAGTTTGGTTGCCGTGACCCCGTCGAGTTTCGGCATATCGACGTCCATCAGCACGATATCGGGCTTGTGTTGCATCGCCAGGTCAAAGGCCTCGCGACCGTCTCCTGCTTCGCCGACCACAATCAAGTCCGGCTCTCGCTCGAGTAGCAACCGCAGACTTTGCCTGAAGAGCCGTTGATCCTCAGCAATGAGCAAGGTGATGGACATGGCTCGATTTTCCCGCCGGAAGCTCAACCTGGAATCTGGCGCCGCCATTGTGTCGATTGGCGGCACGGATCGACCCGTGATGGCCTTCGACGACGAGTCGGCAGAAATACAGGCCCAGCCCTCGGCCGGTCCGCCAGTCCTGCCCGCCCTGAGGCCGGAAAAACATCTCAAAGATATGCGGAAGCACATCCAGGTCAATGCCCGGCCCTTCATCCTCTATCGAAATAGATATACGGTCTCCCGTTTCGGCTGCGTCCCCCGCGCCATCCGCAGGGTTCTCCCCGCATTCACTCCAGGCAGACACCGTAACGAGCCCTCGCCGGGGCGAGAACTTCAGGGCATTGTGCACCAGATTGCTCAACACCCGCTCGAGACGCCGGCGATCGCCTTCGAGCATGAGACGGTCATCGGGCAACCGGAGATTGAACGTAATCTCCCGGCTCTCGGCCTCCAGTCGAAAGAGATGGAGCACCTCGTGGACCAGGTCGTTGAGGCACACCGACGAGGTCATGAGCGGCAGGCCGGAGTAATGCTCCTGATACACGTCCAGCATGTCGTTGATCATCCCCTGGAGCTGCTCGATCGTAAATTGGAGGTCTTCGCACCAGCGTCGCACCGGATCCGTCTGAAGTTCCACTCTCTGTCCCATCAGTTCCAAAGTCTTTTTGACGCCGGCCAAGGGATTCCTGATGTCGTGGGCAAACATGGAGGCAAACTGGCTCAAGGATGCCAGACGCTCCGATCGCAGCAATCGGTCTTGCAGCAGCTTTTTCTCGGTCCAATCGGTCAACTGCAGCATGACCATCTCGACCATACCGCCCTTCCGGAGTGGCACGAGGTCAACCTCCATTACAAAGAAGTCCCCCGTAGGAGCCGGCACACTCCATTCTCCGGCCGGTCGTTCCTTGCCTGAGGCGAATGCCTCAGCCAACAAGTCATACAACCGGAGTTGATCCTCTGGGCGAAACAGCGCATACACCGGTGTGCCGAGCAGACGAGCGGCAGATCGCCACAGCTTGATCTCACCGCGCCGATTCAGATCCCGGATGATTCCGTTGGAATCAACAAGAATTCCCAGGTGGAGCGAATGGTTCCAGACCATTCGGTAATGCTCTTCCGATCCGGCGATGGCGCAATTGGCGCCGTCAAGACCGCCGCCCTGAGGTCGGCTGGGCCCCTCCGGAATATCGATGCAGCACAGCCGCCGCATCAGCGAATACATCGGTCGAGTGATCCGTCCGGCAAGATGCCGGAGAAGCATTGCCGTCGAGACGACAGAAGCCGCCATTACCCGCTTCAGAGTGTTCTGCTTCCGTCCGGACAAAAGCCCCCCTTCCCTCTTCCCTGGGAGCCGCGCATCGCTGAAATTAGGCGGCGTGCCTCGTTGGTATGTCGCTTGCGGCGGGTTCGACGGAGCGACTCCCCTCGCGAGACATCGCAATCCGTCTCTTTTCAGACTCGCTTTCGCCCGCCATCGACCAGGCGATCAGCCACACGAGCGCACCCATCGTTCCGAGACCGATGATCTCAACCATGGAGCACCTCACTGATATCAGCGATGAAGGTCTCTAGGCCACGAACCTAGGCAGCCTGACGGTGGCCGGCTGCGGCTTGAGTCACCGCCTGCTTCGGCTCATCAATCCTGCCGGTCGGTGCTGGCGGCAACCCCTTCGCTTTTGGATACAGGATATCGATGCAGACGAATAAGGTTGCCACCATCGCCAGGAGACCTCCCACGATTCCCCAATATCCCCATGACATAAGTCACACACTCGCGTGAGAACCGCGCGAGTCCTTTCCTTTCCCTCGCCCTTCACGCTGCGATGCGATACACCCACTTGGCATCGTCCCTTCTCCTCGCGTCGAGGAATTTGGATTCTCTGCTCTGCGCAGCCAGCGACAGTCCGCCAAAAAAGACCGCCGCCAACATGAGGCTGGAGACAATCACGACGCCCATCGGCACCTCCGGCAAGGAGGCTGGTTCGGTAGAGACGACACCCGTTTCTTCTGGCAGGGCCTCAAGCGCCGCCAGCACGGTCAACCGATCCGCCAAGGCTTCAGTTCGGACAGCGGCCACGATGAGGCTTGCCAGTTGCTCTTGTTTCGCAGCTCGGACTTCTTCCGTTCCTGTTTGAGCCCGCACGACCTGCAGAAGCGCCATCCCGACCCGCTCTTGGATCGCGCCGGCCTGCCTAATGTAATTTTGAATGGCAGCCACAATCCCGCGCCCGAGAGTCGCCTGCCAGGTGGAGAAGAATTCGCGATCAAGGCGCTGCCCTCTGGCTTCGGTCGCGCGGATCATGCGGATGTTGTAACCCGAACGAAACTGATCTGCGGATAACACTCCGGTTCGAATGCCGCGCTGAGTGAAATTCACGATCGCCCGCCCCATGACCGCCTGAACGCGGGCCATGTGCTCAGCGGGGACTGCCACGGCTTGCTGGCTGACGGCTCCGAAGGGACCGCCCGGGAGCGATTGGAAGGCCTGATGCGCCAGTGTCGCCCGGTTCCACTCGGATGCGGATTGGGCCATGACCTGATTGGCACGGCGCTCGAACAGCGACTGCTCGACAATGGCTTGGCCCAAGGCGGGCTGGAGCCAGGTCATGCCGAGTTCACGGCCGGCGGGCTGGTCAGTCGAGAGGGGCTGTGGGATGACGGCCTGGAACGTCCCGCTGGCCGCGACAACAAACAGCAGGGCGCCAAAGACAATCGCGCACAGCCCGACTCCCACGATCACATCGAAGGTGTTGAAGCGGTACGGCATAACGACCTCCTTTCGGGATCGGGCAATTCGGCGCGTGGCCGGCGCACCCCGCGCCATCTTGCGCGAGCCACAAGAACCGGTTTCCGGTCCTTACAGTCGGACACGAGTTGAACCTCCCGGTGTTGAAATGGCGAAGACGCGAGACACCGTCGCAAGGCCCATCCGGATGGGCCAAGGCCGCCGGACGTCGCCAACTCAGCTAGATTGATGGGGAAAGCGTGATCGGAGAAGAGGCCGCACTTGCCATGTCCGCACCGTTGGATCTGTCTTCCACGGAGGATCATGGCCACCACCCCCGTCTGAGGCGGTTCGTAAGAGGAGTCTTTACTCTACGCCCCGGTCACACACCGGTCAAGAGCGGCAACGGCAAGGAGCTGACTCGGTATTTCCCGGTTGGAATGCCCGCATCAATCACATGGCAGCTCTCGGGCCGCTGCGACGACAGGACCCGCCCGCGCAGTTGCCCGGCTCGCTTCCTCGAGGGCCTCCAACCCATACGCGTGACGATTGGTCTTAGGCCGCGTTCCGATGATGGTATTCGCCGGCGCTCGTGTCCGGCTTCCAGGCCTGGTGCGGCTCGTCACTCTCATCGCACGAGGCCCGCATCGCGACAATCCATGTAAACGGCGTCAAGACGATCAAGACAACAACCTGGCATACATGATGCGATCCATCAAGGAAGACGCGCCCAGGATTCAGCCGGAACCCGGGTCGTGGGTCCCGGTCATTCCACGACCCACAACGTGAAGCCGGCTGCGGCCCGGAGCAACTGGTCCGTGACACTTCCGTGCATCAAGCGGTTGAGCCCATTCGAGTCATGGCGGCTCACCACGATGGTGTCATAGCCGCCGGAGCGTGCTTCATCGAGGATGGTATGGGCGACGCTATCTTCGCAGCCGCTCTTCACCGCGACGCGCTCCAAAGGGAACCCGGTCCTCCCGAACAGTTCCAACGCGTTCGCCAAAATCGGAGACTCGATCGCGGTTTCCGCGCGAACCCAGTCCTCTTGGTCCCGGCGCAAGGCCTCCGCCAGGCGTCTCTCCTCTGCCGGATCCTCGGATCCGCCATGCTCAAGAAGTTCGCGCGGCATCGGCTTCAGCACATGAAACAACGTGACCTGCACGTCGCGAGCATCGCGCAGGAGGTTGCCCACATAGCCAAGCGCCCGGGCAGAACCCTCCGAGTCATCGACCCCAATTAAAATTCGTGATCGACTGCGACTCCCCTGAGAAAATCCGGCGGCGGGATCTTGTGGCAGCATATGTCACCAGACTGCTGAGGGTGATCGTTGGAACTCCGTCACCACCGGAAAGACGAGCGCGGCAAAGTCCCAGTAACGCATACGGATCGCGTCTGAGTGGGTTCCGGCTTCAAAGATTATCTGCTCGTCCTCGGTAAGCGACCGATCCACATAGACAGGAAGCCCATAGAGGATGCCGAAAGGCGGCATGGCCCCCACCTCGCAGTCGGGGAATAGACCTTTGAACTCATCCTCGGTCGCGAGCCGTACATGGTTCGTCACAAAGATCTCCCGGAGGCGATGGAGATCCACGCGGCAGCTCGCCGGCAACACCATCATGACGAACCGCTCACCCACCTTCACGATCACGACCTTGGCCATCTCCTTCTCCGGAGCATGAAGCGTTTGAGCGATGGCCACGGCACGGTACACCTCCGGGTGGGGCAGCACGTCATAATGCACCCGTTCACGATCAAGATACGCTTTAAGTGTTTGTGAAATGGACATGAGGACACCTCCTGAGGTGACCAAACTTCCGAGAGAGGTCGATCTGGAAGTGAGTGAGGAACACTGACGATGCAATTGTGGCGGGAACGCATCTCATGATCACAACTCCGCTCTGATCATGATGGACAATTTGAAGTCGTATTATACTCCATGTCAGCAATCATTGTCCCCCTCCGTTAATGTCACCAACTGACGAGGTGCACAGGGGACCGCCGGAGTGAGAGGGAAAGGGGCTCAGACTCTTCTCTAACCGGAAGATATTCGAAGGCCGGATGTCCAGCAAGCTCGGCCGTGCGGAAACCGGGACCAGCGGAGAGGTTTCAATCCGTGCCCGCCCGGAAGGACGCGCAGGCCACAAGGCGTTCGCCACAGCCGGTTATTTCAATGGCATTTTGACGCTGATTGCCCCGCCTAGATCGCCTTCCTTGGCGCCCTCACGCGGATACCCCGAAATGTCCCGCTCGCCTTGAGGTTGCCCATGGCAATCCAGGCAGGCCTTGCCATAGTACAAGGGCAGCATGACGCGCAACATTCGCCCCCCCTCGGTCACCTCGGCACTCGGACTCGTATTGCCTGCACCGGAGGCCTGTTCAGCCAGGGCTTTCAGCACGCCCGCTTCATACTCATCGGCCTTGTTTTTGGGATTTCTCAACAGCCGGTCAGGCGCGATTTGCCGAAGATAGATACCGGACCAGTTTTGAAAGCGCGCGGCCGTCTCCGTTCCGAAGGTCGCAGGGATGAGGCCTTTATACCGAACCCCCGGAATATTGATGACCGGCTGGTAGCTGGCTACCGTTTTCTTGCCCTCTTCGAGCAGTCGCGCGAGGAGCGGCCGTGCCATCTCCGGAACATTCGCATGGGGATCGGACAGGTTGATCCCGGTTCGCTCTTCGAAGACTGCCAACGCCTGCTTTTCAAATACCGCCGGAGTGAATCCCTTGTCCCCTTTCGCCGGATCGTTAATGAGATCTTGGTTCTTCCCGACGGCCATGCGCCCAGAATCGAACAGTACCGCCAGCAGTCGGGCCGCTTCTCGCGCCTCGCTCTGTTCTTCCGCATGGCTTGCAGCGACGGTAAAGCCCAAAATAATACCGGCCAGTATGAGGGATTTCATCATATGAACCTCGTGTGTAACCTGCCAGGGGAACTGGGACGGCACGCATCCACGCCGAACAACCTGCGCCCCGTCCAACATCGGCGCATTCTATGGGGATAGCTCATCAGGCGCAACATGCGAGGTGTTCCATCGAACCGGCTTCAATGATCAACGGATGACAGGATGAGCGAACCACCACCGTTCCTCGGTCCTACTATTTCCCCACATCTCCCAGCCCCCGCATCTCGTCCAGCCATGCGGCACGTTGTTTCTCGGTCATCCCCTCAATGGACCCGATGATGGTGTCTTTGACCGGCCCGATTCCGCAGAACCAGAAGGTATTGCGCTTGAGGCTCTTGAGACTGTGCGCGAAAAAGATCCAGCGGTAGACGAACGCCGGCATCCCCATCGTGACCACAATGCGCGCAGACTTGCCGGTAAGCAGTTTCTTCGCCATGCCGCCGGACTTCTGATACTCGAACGCAAAGCCCGGTCGAAGAACCTGCTCGAAGAACGCTTTCAGAAGCGCGGGCATGGAACCCAACCAGAGGGGATAGATGACCACCAGATGGTCCGCCCATCCGATCGCCGCCTGCGCGTGCTTGATCGCATCCGGCGGCACCCCCTTCTCGAAGTCTTCCTTCGTCCGCAGGAGGGGAAAATCGATTCGGGCCACCTCAATGCGCTTCACCTCATGCCCGCCGTCTTCCGCGCCCTTCGCATATTCATCCGCCAATGCATGGCCGAAATGGCGAGCACCTGCATCAGGATGACCTTGGATGATGGTAATGTGCTTAGCCATACAGCCCCCGCAGAGATGACAGACATCGCAGCCTCTGAACCTGAATCTCCTTGAGATAACGCAACGGTAATGCCATGCTTTCCGATCGTAACAAGTCCTTGGGTATATATGTTTTTCACCACCCGAGACACGATGCGTTCGACACTGAAATCCGGCATGGTGAGGAGGAACTCCCCAGACGCCCCTGTCTGAATGCCGCAAAACGCTACGCTGACGATCCACCTTAGCGTCTCTATCCCACAAATGCGCCCTCAGGCTCCGGGCACAGCTCATGCAGCAGGTACAGAGATGGAGTAGTCTGTGCGACAATGTCCAATCCCCTACTCGACATACAACGGCTCAGCTACGAGGCGGATCGCCATACGATTCTCGACCGGCTCAATCTGGCGGTCCAACCGGGAGAAATCCATGCACTCCTCGGGGCCAACGGGTCCGGGAAAACCACCCTGGCCTATGTCCTCATGGGCTGCGAGGGCTATGCGCCGAGTGCCGGACGCGTGCTCTTGAATGGCACCGACCTGCTTCCCCTCAAGATGCATGAGCGAGCCAGGCTGGGCCTGACGCTCGCATGGCAGGAGCCGGCCCGTTTCGAAGGTGTCACCGTTCGCGAGTACCTCACCCTGGGAAAACCGGATGGCGCCCCGGAGCCGGCACTGAGACAAGTCGGCCTCGATCCGGAACGCTATCTGACTCGCCGGGTGGATAAAGCGCTCAGCGGCGGAGAACGCCACCGGATCGAGCTGGCCTCGGTGTTGTCCATGAGGCCGAAACTGGCCATCCTGGATGAGCCGTCGGCGGGGATCGACATGCTCTCGATCAATCACATTATCGGCATCATTCGCGCCGTGAAAGCAGGCGGGGGATCAGTCCTCTTAATCACGCACCAGGAAGAAGTCGCCCTCATCGCCGACCGGGCTTCGCAGCTCTGCGCCGGGCGCATTATCTTCTCCGGCAGTCCACGCGAAGCCGTCGATCATTTCCGCGGACGGACCTGCGTTCGTTGCGATGGGGAAGTCTGTAACTATGTCCGGGCTTGACGACCTGAGACGCACCCTCCCGATGGTCGGAGCCGAACCGGCCATCCTTGACGATACACGCATCGCGCATGTCGTGGCTCATGGACATCACATCCTGAGTCAGCGGACAGTACCCGGTCTCCGCGTCGAAATGGAAGAAACGCCGGACGCCATCGTCGGGAAACTGATCGTGGAAGCAGGGGCACAGATCGCCCAGCCGATCCACATGTGTTTCGGCCTCGCCCACCCGACCGGGGTACAACAAATCAGGATCGACGTACAGATCTGCGAAGGGGCACAGGCGCGAGTGCTCTCGCACTGTCTCTTTCCTTTCGCGGAAGCGGCAGAACACCGGATGCAGGCCGTCATGGAGATCGGTCCGGGGGCGTCGCTGGTCTATACCGAAGGCCATTACCACGGCCCCCACGGCGGCATGCAGGTCCTGCCCCATGCGACGATCAAGATCGGGAAAGGCGCCCGCTACTTTTCAGACTTCTCGTTGCTCTCCGGCTCAGTCGGGAGGCTGGATATCGACTATCTCGTCGAGGTGGAGGAAGAGGGCCTAGCCGAACTCAGCGCGAAGATCTTCGCCCACAAGACCGACCGCATCATCTTGAAAGAAGCCGTGATGCTCCGGGGGGAGCGCTCGCGCAGCCTCATCAAAAGCCGTGTGGTGCTGGAGGATCAGGCACAGGCCGAGATCACCGGCATCACCGAAGCCTATGCCAAAGGGGCACGCGGTCACGTCGATTGCATGGAGATCGTGCAGGGCCAGGCCCACGCCAGCGCCATCCCGATCGTGCGGGTCTTTCACCCGGAAGCAAAAGTCACGCACGAAGCCGCGATCGGGAGTGTGGATAAGAAGGAGTTGGAAACCTTAATGGCCCGGGGACTGAGTCCCGAGGAAGCAATCGAACTGATCGTGAGCGGGATTCTACGTTAAGGAGCGATCTTCCAGGCGGGCGTTTCCCCAA
Organism: Nitrospira sp. NS4; assembly: GCF_049546785.1. Classification (NCBI taxonomy): domain Bacteria; kingdom Pseudomonadati; phylum Nitrospirota; class Nitrospiria; order Nitrospirales; family Nitrospiraceae; genus Nitrospira; species Nitrospira sp. NS4. The sequence continues at coordinate 215,109 of NZ_JBMWAN010000001.1, forward strand.
CGACGGGGAACTGCCCAGCCACTGGCTCAACCAGTCATTTCACGCCCCGGTAGGGGTCGGCAATTACCTCACCACATTCAAGGCATCGAACCTTGCCGGTCCGCTTGCCGTCTCTGGTCAGGACCTCGTCAATGAGCCGCTGGTGAGCGCATGTGTTTATGAACGTGACCTTGCTGCTATTCTGGAACGTTACGGCTTCCATTGCCGCCTCTGTCTTTGGCGGCATCGCCCCCGCTTCTCCTGATACGCCGCTTCGCCGCGCCATGGAGATCCTCGGGCCAGAGACCTCATCCCCGACTTCCTCCCGGAATTGCTGTTCCTCCATCACAGTCTCCCTTTCACTACCACTCAGCCCCTTCAGCGCGTGACGGGCACGGCACGAAACTTCTGATTCCCCGTGTCTCGCCTTTAGCGCTCCGGCACCCGCCTCGACGCTTCGTCTCCGTCGTGAAGCGGCCATTCCTCTCTCACCCCTCGCCCGATATAACGCTCGCCGGCGAGCACTTGTGTGAGGGCTTGAGACAGTTCTTCATAGATAGCCGTTCTCTTGAGGAGGTAGCCGCAAGCCCCAGCATTGAACTCCATGGTGACGTACGCTGGCTCCTGATGACTCGTCAAAATGATCACCTTACTCTGCGGCGCACAGGTCTGGAGGGTGCGAGTGGCATCGAGGCCGTTCAGCCCAGGCATCGAGATATCCGAGAAAATAATGTCCGGTTTCAGCCGTTGTGCGGCTCCCACGAGCGCCTCGCCATCGGTCACGGCGGCCACCACCTCACCCAGGCCGTTTGCCAGCAAGCCGGATAACGCGTTTAGTATTGCCGGATGATTGTCCGCAAGCAGGATTCGTGGTTTTGCCATGCGCCGCCGTCCTTCGCTCAGACAAGACGGCGCATCCTAGCGTCCTTAGGAGAGACGCTGGAACTAGGAACCCCCCTTGTATTGAGAACCAATCCTACTAGAGGTCTAAGGAGCGGAACCGATTCCGAAGCGTGAAACGTGAGCCGTGAAACGAATCTCGTGGGAGAGCGGAGCTGCTAGCTCATAGTGGATCGCATGGACCCAGACAATCCCCTACCGGTTCCACGGGCATGCTCTCCATCATACGCCACATGCTCTGTTCAGTAATCCGCTAAATGCCGGTGATGCCGTGGGTGATCGCATACTTGGTCAAGTCGGCGATCGTGTGAAGGCCCAACTGCCGCATCATGCGGAACTTGTGGAACTCCACCGTTTTCACCGATACGTTGAGGATCGTGGCAATCTCCTTCGTGCCGCGGCCTTCGGCGACAAGTTGCAGGACTTCCCGCTGGCGCGCGGTGAGCGTGGCGGAGGCGGCCTTGCCTCGCTCGCCGGTGGATGGCTTGAGGACCGAATCCAGCACATCCTTCGTCAGCAAGGGCGTGAGATAGTGCTGGCCCTGGAGCACCGACTGGATCGCCAGACTGAGCTCTGACGCAGCGGAGCGCTTGAGGAGATACCCGGAGGCCCCAGCCTGGAAGGCCTCCGTCGCATAGGTCGGGCTGGCATGCATGGTCAGAAAGATGAGCTTGCTCTCAGGGACAAGCTTCGTAAGCTGGCGGGCCGCTTCGAGTCCGTTCAAGAGCGGCATGGAGATATCCAGCAGAATCAGGTCCGGCCGCAGCTTTTCCGCCGCCTCCACCAGCGCCCGTCCGTCTTCCACCGTGCCCACCACGTCGCACTCCGCCTCTACCAGCTTCCGCAAACCGGCAAGAATCAGCGAGTGGTCGTCGGCCATGAGGACGCGCGGCCTCTTCATGCGTCCTCCCGCGCAGAGGGAATCCAGGCACAGACCTTCGTGCCTTCCTTGGGGAGGGAATGGATCCTGAGAAAGCCGCCCAGGAGACGCGCCCGTTCCTGCATGCTTGTGAGACCGATTCCTTTCATCCGCGCGCCCTTATTCTCCAGGTCGAATCCCTTGCCGTTATCACGCACCGACACGCCGATCCCCTTCGACGATCCGCTCAACCTGACCGTGACCGCACTCGCCTGGGCATGCTTGAACACATTCTGGAGACTCTCCTGCATCACGCGATACAGATTGGTGGTCACCGCCGGTGAGAGCGCCGCGGGCACCTCGCGGGCAGTGAACGTCACGGGCACCCCCGTCCGCTTCGTAAACTCGGCGACATGGTCCCGCATGGCGACCTCCAAGCCGACATGCTCAATCAACGAGGGATGCAGCTTGTACGCGAGATCATGCAGGTCATCGGAGAGCCGCCCGAGGTCGGCGCGAATCCCCGCGAGCTGCCTGGGGATCAAGTCAGGGGAGTGGCCAATGGAGAGACGTTCTAGCGCCTCCAGTTCGAGGGCCAGCGCCGCCAGTCGCTGATTGAAGTCGTCGTGCAATTCGCGCGCGATCCGCTTGCGCTCCTGTTCCTGGGCCTCGATCAGCTTCCCCGCCAGGGATTCCATCTCCTCCCGCTTTTCGCCAAGCAGGAGGATGTGCTGCTCCAACGCCCGTGCCATTCTGACCCGCTCTGAGATATCCGTATGGGAGATAACGGCGCCCTGCGCCCCTTTCAACGGGGTCACGCGCATCAGAAACCAGCGTTCTTCTATCGGCGAATGACAGTCATATTCCTGGGTAAAAATTGGTGCACGCCCCGCCAGCACGGCTTCGATACCCTCGAGAGTCGTCTGTGCCATCGACTCTCCTTCGGCGATCGCTCGCCGGCACACTTCCAGATAATTCTGCCCGACATCGATACCGGTGAGCGCGCGATCCGAATTGATATGGGCGAACTCTTTCCAAGCGTCGTTCGTCGTCAGGATGACCCCGTCCTTGTCCAACACACAGACATGCGCGGAGAGCGAATTAAGGACAGTGCGAGTGAACGCGCCGCTAGACCGGAGTGCCTCCTCCGCAGCCTTGCGCTCGGTGATATCCCTAAGAATCACTGTAAAGAGCCTGCTATTCCCGACAGTGACTTGTGAGACGGATCCCTCGAACGGAAACTCCTCTCCATTGGTCCGAAGCCCCACCAGCGACTCGAGCCGGCCCGCGCTGCGAGTGCTCACCTTAGTCTTCGCGAAGGTCTGGATATGGTTCCGATGGGCCTCATGAAACCGTTGTGGAATAAATCGCTCCAGCGGCTGCCCGATGGCATCTGCCGCCGGACAGAGAAAGACAGACTCGGCCGCCGCGTTGAAGACGATGACGCGCTGGGTCTCATCCACGCTGATGATGGCATCCATCGCTGCCCCGATGATCGCCTCAAGCTGCGCCCGCTGAGCCTCCGACTCCTGCTCAGCCCGTTTGCGATCACTGATATCCAGGAACGACGTCCGCCAGTGGGTGAAGCGCCCCGACCCTTTGTGGACCGCAAGGCTCTTGAGATAAAGGTAGTGGGATGCGCCGGCCTTTTTCCGTAGCTGCACCTCACAGGCTTGTCGTGTGCTTGTATTCAGGACCTCCTGACAATGCCGGTGAAATATGCCCTCATCCTCCGCTGCGATAAAGCGCGCGAGCGATTGTCCGATCAGCGCTTTCCGGTTGGTGCCGAGCAGCGTTCCGGCCATCAGATTGGCCTCCACGATCGTGCCGTCCCGATCCAGGGTGAGATGGCCAACCGGAGAGAAATCGTAGAGGTCCGCATCGCGGTCATGGGCCGCTTCGAGCTCCAACTGATGATCCCGGTCGAGTTCGTCGTCCCGCAGCGTCTGAGACGCGTTGCTTTCCTGAAGAGGCGACCGTGTCTTTAGTATCCTTACGGGTCTCGTCTTGGCACCCTTGTTCCTGGCGGCGGTCTTGGCAGTAGCTTTTCTTTTTGAGGGTTTTCGTGCCGCGTCCACAGAATCTCCTCCTCGGCATGACATAGGCCGCGGCATTGAGAAGCCGTCGCCCGCGGCTGAAGGGCTGTTCACGAATTCAAGTCTAAGCCTTTTCCCCATACCGGACAAGCAGGCCAACCGTCGCAAACCAGGCTCTAGTAATGTCTCTCCCCAGGACAAGGGGTCATCCTAGTATCCCTGAAGAGGGCCTTGGGTTATTTATCTGTCAGTTGAGCCACAGGGTTGCGCGCGAGAGGGCGCACAGATTTCACCACTCGTGACTTGTCGTGCAGAGGAGGATTTTATGGCCCAGGCATATTCGATCGAATCGGCCATCCACGAGCAACTCGCCCGGGTCGGCACCTGCTCGCTGGATGAACTCGTCGATCTGCTACCTGGTTATTCCTGGAACCAAGTCTTTGACGCCGTGGACCGGCTGACGCGAGAAGGCACCCTCAGCTTCCAGCACCCAGGTCCGTTCCTCTACCTCCTCTCGCTCGCACCGCTTCAGTCTGTCGAAGCAGGCGCCTGATGCCGGCCTGAATGCGGATCGAGCCGGTCACACGCATGTTTCCATATGTCACTGAGCCATCCATGCCGTTCGTTGCGTCCTCGTCATCCCGCCCCACACCATCGACTGTCTCGTCAACGACATCATCACATGAAACAAGGAGCCATCGCAGTGAATCTGGAACGAGAGGCGACCGGACCCGGCATCGTCGTGCTGTCACCTGCTTTGCAAGTCTTACACATGAACCGGCGAGCGATAGCCTTGCTTACACAATTGGAATGCACTGCACGGAGTATAGGAACAGAGCGGGGCGTCACCGCTCCACTGCACCGGCATTGCCAGGACATCGTTGAAACCTTACGGGAACGCCAGGCAGCGCAGAACTGGCAACAATTCCATCGATCCCGCACGATCGGCGACTCCGCCAATCCGCTCCTCTTGAAAGGATTCGGCCTCCCTGACCGGAGGGGCCTGCCCCATTCCCGTATCGTGATCCTGCTTTCTCCGCACACTTCCGTCTCGATGCCTGGAATCGGCACATGAGAATCTTCGGATAGGATCTCCGGCACCGACCAGTTGGGGGATGACTCGCAGGGTACAATCGATATGTAAGAGAAATCGCCAGCGCCGCAGCTTCCAGCAACACACCCGGCCAATTGCTCAGGAATGAGTGAAGGAACCGGTCCGGCTCTTCTGGACCCTCCCCCCGCAGACTCCCGTCCAAATCTTCAGACGCTAGTAAACTGATCCACTGGAACTGGCAGGCGCCCCAGTTCCGTATATGGCTGTAGGCGATTATAAGAATCCCTGTAAGACCGAGCCTTTCGTGGCGTGGCCGAATCAGGCAACGAAGACGCCGGCCTCCTTCGGACGCGTGAATGAACAACAGGGTGGCATATGTCTCTTAAAAAACTGCTCGCTCGAACCGTTCGTGAGGCTCCTTCTGCTTCGATGAGCGAACCATTCATCGCTCCGACGCTGCTCGCCGTCTGTTGTCTCTGCGGATTCATTCGAGATGAGACAGGATCTCCCGTCGATCACGTCCACTGGGTTACCCAGCGGACATATCGCGAAACCCATGGCGTGAACCCGACCGATATCCTTCACACACACACCTACTGCCCGACATGTTTTACCAAAGCCAAGGAAGCATTGAGACAGTACATCTAGAACATTGGAACGTCACGAACATCCTGTCCGCCAGCTCACTACATACCACCTCATCTGTTCCCGCCCGGTCTGAAGCCCCCTTGTGAACGAAGGAATGCAACCGGTTTACTCACGCTTCCTGCGTGTACGGCTGTGAGGTGTGGGGTGGCGCTTCTTCCCGTGACTGCGCCTGCTGCAACTTCGCCAGTTCCTGCAAGAGCCCTCGCTCGCGTTCGGTCAGATCGGTCGGAGTCCGGACCTCCACGACCACAAACAGATCGCCATTCCCTCTTCCTCCAACTTTGGGCATGCCTTTCCCGTTCAACCGGAGCGCGGTGCCGTTCTGGGTTCCTGCCGGAACCGTAACGTGTAAGGCCTCCCCCTCCAGCCCCGCCACGCGTAGCTTTCTCCCCAACGCCGCATCAGGAAATGTGACCGACTGAACCATATAGAGATCGTCGCCATGACGTTCAAATAGGGGGTGGCGCCGGAGATGCGGACGGATGAGGAGATCCCCCGGGGCCCCTCCATTCGCGTTCGCCTCTCCCTGACCGGCCAAACGGATCATCATGCCGTCATCGACTCCTGGAGGAATTTTCACCTTCAACGTGTGCGGGAGAAATTGATAGCCGTTTCCCTGACAGATCGGGCAGGGAGATTCCACAATCTGTCCGCGCCCCCGGCAGCGAGCACACGTAGTCAACGTCACGAGCCGCATATCCTTCTTCGTCTTCACCTCCTGCTTCTGCCCGGTTCCCTTGCAATCCTGGCAGAAGAGCGGCTTGGTGCCAGCCTTGGCGCCGCTGCCTCCGCAAGGCCCGCACCTCTCTGATCGTGTGATCTGAATCTCGCGCTCTCCCCCGCGAGCCGCTTCCTCCAGCGTGAGCTCCAGATCATATCGAAGATCCACCCCTCTCGCCGCGCCTGCACCAGGCCTCGTGCGGCGGCCGAACAGATCCCCGAACATGCCCGAGAGATCGCCGAAGCGGCCGCCGAAGAAGTCCCCGAACTGGAAATCCCGCATGAGGTCATCCTGCGACCATCGTTCGCTCACGCCGACGTGACCCGTCGCATCGTACTCTTTCCGCTTCGTGTCATCGGAGAGCACGGCGTAAGCCTCCGCGAGCTCGCGAAACTTCGCCGCCGCGGCGGGATCCTTGTTCTTGTCAGGATGGTACTGCAGCGCCAACCGCCGATAGGCGTGCTTGATCTGCTCGCGGGTCGCGGACCGATCTACGCCAAGCACCTCATAGTAGTCTCTCTTGGTCTCAGTCTCTGCCACTGACGACTCCTCTCTCCTCCCTGGCAGGTTACGGAAAAACGAGTTCGCTCAACGGGAAATCAAATAGTCTGAATGATCGGAACAACAGAGCACGATCCTGCAGGATGCTCAAAAAGCTCCCGGTTCTCACCCGCCCGACCCCGGCGCGCCAAGACGCCCCATTCCGCAGGCAAGGCCGCAGTGAGGGAAGGGCAGAGGAGGTACAGACCAAGATTCGCTTGATCCGCTCGCTTCGATCGCCTGCGAGCGGAGAAGTACTTTGCCTCCAGTGATCTCCCCCGTACGTTGAGGCTCTGAACGATGCGAGAACGCCGCCGGAGGACTTTTTCAGCATCCTGCTAGCGGGAAAATCGTCCCATGAGCTGGGCCTCTGCCAGCACATGCCCCTTGCACGCCTCCAACACCTGGCTCTTGGTTGCCCGCGGCTTCAGAGTGAGGACAGCATCCAGCGCATACAGCTTGAAATAGTAGCGATGCGGCTTGCCCGGCGGAGGACAGGGCCCTCCGTAGCCGACCCGCTTGGAGTCGTTGAGACCCTGCAGCGCTCCGTTGAGCCAATGGTCCTTGGCAGGAATGCCTTCCGGCAGCCCGCGCAGATCAAGAGACAGATTGTAGATGACCCAATGGACCCAGGTGCCGGCCGGAGCATCGGGATCGTCTGCAATCAGGACGAAGCTTTTCGTGGCGGCCGGCGGCACTCCCCAGTGAAGCGGCGGCGACAGATCGTCACCTTCGCAAGTATGCCGGTCTGGAATACGATCACCTTCCCTGAATGACGGGCTCGTGAGTTCAAACGCCATCTGTCTCCTCCCTCCTATCAACCGACCCGCAAATACTGCCGCCATGACAAGCATGACCAACGGTGCAACGGATCGTCATCAGTGCGAGTACAGAGCTTACCCGATCCTTGACGGCCATGTCAGGAAGACGAGCAAGACCAGTGCCCGGAACACGATCAGCGGTGCGAACGGAAACCCCTGTGTCTCCAGCAGAAGTTGGAGGAAAGACTAATCGTCAGGCTCGGTCCGGAGAGGAAACTGGGGGAGATTGCCACAGAGTCCAGCTGGCACTGCGGCATGGAGGGGCAACACCGCTCTACACCGGCTTGCCGGACTGTGCAACAATAGCCCCTATGATCCGCATGCCGGGCGACAGCTTTCGAGGGCCGCTCCCTCCTCTGACAGACGAACAGCGGAGGCTCGAAGAAAACCTGCGCGCCTCCGTGCAGCAGCTCGCCGGCACCATCGGAGAGCGCAATCTGTTCCATTACAAGCAACTCGTTGCGTCGGCAGAGTATATCCACGCGACGCTCGCTGGTTTCGGCTACGAGGTCGGTCGGCAGAGGTACCAGGTATCCGGCCAAGCCTGTGACAATCTGGAGGCGGAAGTACGAGGGACGGACAAGCCCGAGGAGATTCTTCTCATCGGCGCCCACTACGATTCAGTCCAGGGCAGTCCCGGCGCCAACGACAACGCCAGCGGCGTGGCCGCCCTGCTCGCCCTGGCACGGGCCTTCGCCAGGACCAGACCCTCGCGCACCGTCCGATTCGTCGCCTTTACCAATGAAGAGCCGCCGTTCTTTCAGAGCCGCCACATGGGAAGCCGGGTTTACGCGCAACAGAGCCGTGCGCAGGGCGAGAAGATCCTGCTGATGCTGAGCCTGGAGACGATCGGCTATTACTCCGATGAGCCGGGAAGCCAGCGCTATCCGTTCCCCTTGAGTTTCTTCTATCCTTCCACCGCTAATTTCATCGCGTTTGTCAGCAACATGGAATGCGCCCCCTGGGTACGGCGGCTCCTCACGGCCTTTCGCCGGCACGCACAATTTCCGTCTGAAGGGGGAGCGGTATGGGAATGGATTCCCGGCGTAGCCTGGTCCGACCACTGGTCGTTCTGGAAGGAAGGCTATCCGGCCGTGATGGTGACAGACACGGCGCCAAATCGCTATCCCCACTACCATACAGCCGCCGACACGCCGGACAAGGTGGACTACGCCCGGATGGCCCGCCTGGTCTTCGGCCTCCAACGCGTCATAACGGAGCTGGCGAACGCCCCCTCCCGCACGATGGAGTCAGACCGCTAGAGCACCGGCACATCGGCGCCAGGCCGAATCCACTCTTACATATGAACCGCGTGAACCGCGCCACCCCTTCCTATGTATCAGGGGGTATCGAGGGCGAGGGCGGAGCCAAGGCCAGAACGGCATCACGAACCATCTGCGTGGCCGCTTCATAGACGGGAGATCCCTCCTGTTGCCAGCGTTGGATCAGTTCCGGCGTGACCAGGACAGGAGGGCCGACAACCAGCGACACCGGACTAAACCGGGGAAGCGTTCGCCCGACCGGCCAGGCCTGATAAGTCCCTTCGATCCAGGCGGGAACCACCGGGACGCCCAGTTCGCAGGCGAGGATCCCGATCCCCGGTTGGAACGGCAGCGGGTTCCCGTCGATGGACCGTTGGCCTTCAGGGAAAATTCCGAGCACTCCACCACGGCGTTCAACCAGCGCGGCAGCTTGCAACGCCGTCACAAACGACGCCTCTGCTCCGATAAGAATGACACGACCCAGTCTGCTGATCCATCGACTGACCCTGCTGCGGAAATAGGGTTCCCACCCGATGAAGTGCACCCGGCCGGAGACCTCATCCGGCACCGCAACCAGGAGTAGAAACGGGTCAAGATAGCTGGCGTGATTGACCGCCAACAGGAACGGCCCGGTGACGGGAAATTGCTCAATGCCGGTCACCCGTAACCGGAACGCCACACGAAACAACAGTCGCACCAGCCGCCGCGCGAAAGAGAGCATCAGCCGGAACAGCGGGGCGGGAGGTCTCAGAAGCCTCTCCCGTATGTCCGGCGGGGGATCGGCCTTGAGCAGATCTCGCCAGGATTTCCCTCCGGCGTCCATAACGGCGCCGCCGGGGGATTGCCCGCTCACCTGCTCGATCAGGTCCCGCACCGTCATCACATTCCGGATGAGAGACTCCGGCAGATGGCCATACCATTGCTCAAGCGCACTCAGTAGTTCCAGACGCCGCAACGAATCAAAGCCCAGATCCAGATCCAGATGATCCTCCGGCGACAGAACCCGCCCTTTTTCAAGGAAAGGTCTCAGGGCCTTCGAGACATGAACTCCCGCTTCCGTCTCCAGCAACCGCCGGTCAGCCTCGGAGAGCGAGCCCGGCTGAGCCATCCCCCTCCCCATGCTCTCGACCAGAGCCGCCACCTGATAGCGCTTGATCTTCCCCAACCTGGTTCTAGGCAAGGGGCTCGACAGGATCGACAGCCCGCTGATCCGCTTGTAAACAGGCAAAGACCACCCGATCCTGGCCAGTTCGGACTTCACCTCCTGGCGCACATCGAGGATCTTCTCCGCTTTCACATAGTTCAGATCGGGTACGACGACCGCGTAGAGTCCCTCGCCTTCTCCGGGTCGAACGGCTCCGACGAGACAGATTTCAGCGATCAACGGGCTGGCCTCATAGAGAGTTTCCAACTCCTCCGGAACGATCTTCTTGCCCCCTGCCGTCACAATGAGTTCCTTCGCGCGACCCGTGAGGTGGAGATACCCCTCGCCATCCAGATAGCCGAGGTCCCCGGAACGGAACCACCCGTCGATGAACGAAGCGGCCGTGGCCTCGGGATTGCCGTCATACCCGAGCATCACATTGGGACCCCGAACCGTCACTTCTCCGATCCCCTGCTCGTCCGGATTTGCAATGCGGACCTCGACTCCCGGGATCGGCAACCCCACGGAACCGAACTTAGGCTTCCTGCCTGGATTGAAGGTGATGACCGGCGCCGTCTCCGTCAGACCGTAGCCTTCGAGCAGAGTAAATCCGAATCGGTGGAACTCTTCGGCGGCCTCCGGATCGAGCCTCGCCCCTCCGCAGGTCATGATCCTCAGCGAGGGCCCGAACCGACGATGCACGGGGGCAAAGAACGTACGCCCGGGATTGATCCGCAGGTGGTGCCGCAGCCATCCGGAACAAGGCAGTAACAGCCTGACGAAGGCCCGGGTCAGCGCCGGGCGACGGCTGATCTCTTCCCCGAGGGCGCGACGGATCATGGCATAGACCTGCGGGACTGCCACAAAGAACGTGATGCGGGCCTCGCGCAGGCACTCCAGCAACTCCGGCCCTTTGAGCGTGGGCGCGAAGGTAATCTCGGCCCCGAGCAGCAACGGCACCAGACAGCTCACCATGAAGGGATAGGCGTGATGGAGCGGGAGCAGGGCCACGAAGTGGTCATCGGGGCCGGCCAAGCCGGACATGATCAACCCCCTGGCGTTCGACACCAGGTTCCAGTGGGAGAGGAGCACGCCTTTCGGTTCCCCGGTCGTCCCGGAGGTATAGAGGAGCGCGGCAATATCGTCCGGATGCACCGTCACGGCTTTACCCCCAGTCCCGGCACCCCCCTCCTCCCGGAGCAGTTCCTGCAGGCTACGCAGGGCCCAGGCCTCCGGTTGATCCACCGTCACGATCGTCACATCGGTAAGCGATGCTGTGCCGATCAGTGGCCGCGTCCTGCTGCTCACAAACAGGAACCGGCTGCCGGACCGGGCGAGCAGAGACTGGATCTCCTGGCTGGTGAGTTGGATATCTAACGGGACTGCGGTCCCGCCGGATGACAGGATCCCGAAGTAGGCAATGACCCATTCGGGCCGGTTCTCCAACAAGATCGCGGCCCGTTGACCTGGACAAAAGCCGAGAGAGGACAATGAAGAAGACAGGGTTGTGACCAGACGATCGAGTTCCTCGTAGGTATAGCGTCTGTACTCACCTGCCTCCTTGATCTGCAGCGCAACGCGTCCGCCGGACCGGCGGACCGCTGCCGCAACCGCTTCGGGGATGGACTCGAGGATTCCTGTGAGGGGAACGGGATCGGCCACGCCTTTTACTCCGCTGAACCATCGGACCTGAATCATCCGGGACGGGCCAGCTTAGTCCGACTTCCCTTTCTTCCAGAATATCCAGAAGAGCACCGCAACCACGGCGCCGGCGAGGATCAGTTCGAAGACTTCAGCAGACATAGCGTCATACAAGAAGATCGGAACCATTGTGAGTCGCCTGAATCAAACCAGAGCGGGTGAGGCGCGGTGTTCCGGGCGCCTCGCCCGCTGCAGGCCATACGTAGGACTTTCTCAGAACAACTAATCGATTTTGACCGACACGGCTTTCTTCTTGGCTTCTTCCGTCTTCGGCATCCGGATTTCCAGGACTCCGTCTTTGAATGAGGCCTTGATTTCGCCGCTCTTCACTTCGCACGGCAGGGAGACCGTCCGCAAGAACGAGCCGTAGGAGCGCTCCCGGCGATAGTAGTCGTCCTCTTTGACTTCCTTGTCCTCTTTCTTTTCCCCTTTGATCGTCAGGTTCTCCCCGGTGAGACTCACCTCAATCTCTTCTTTTTTCATGCCCGGCAGTTCGGCTTTGACCACCACGCTGTCTTTCTCCTCATAGACATCGAGCGACGGCATCCGGATTCCCAGGGGCCGAACGGGCAACCACCGATCCCGCCCGAAGAGACTCGGGAATGGACGGCGCCACATGTCCTCCATAAAACGCTCCACCCAATGTTCGAACTCTTCTCCGCGCGACACCACCTCGCTGGGTTTCTTCGTTGCGACAGCTTTGTCTTCCTTTTCCTCAGTAGTGGCTTTCGTCATCGTCTCTCCTCCTTGGTGGGTTATGGTATGTGGCGAGACCTACTGTCTCTTGGCATCCGGCCACACTTTCTTCAGTTCTATCGCTTCGTCCCATCAGTCGGGGCTCGCCCTGCTCGGCAGAGCGATTCGGTCCTCGCTCATTTCCTGTGCAAACCTCTAGGCGGTTCACAACCTTTCATGGGCGGACCTCTAGGCGGTTCACAACCTTGTCGACACCAAACACATACCAGGCATCGAATTCCGCCATGTTCTTTTGCGGTTCAGAGGGGGCATCGCCTTCGAGCGTCACCACTGACTGCCGAGCGGCTACGCGGATACGATCGCCGTTCACGAAGGGGTCTTTCTTCAGAACGATTCGCACCGCTTTGGCCAGTTCTTCGTCCGAATCCGGCAGGTCCGGGACTACGGCCATCCCGTTGATCACATCGCGACTGCCAGGCACCCACCAGGCGAGAACACCGGCCAAGCGCTTCTGCGTAAGCCCGGTCACATGGTCATCGAGTAACACGACTCCCTCGTTCACAGACACCCGAATGGCCCCGCGAGGTTCGTGGGTGACCTCCCGCACTGGTTCAAGCTGCCCCTTGCGAATCACATGGATCGAACAATTCATCAGTGTGGACTCCTGGAGCAACGCATCGCGCACCGCATCCAGGACGGCCCCGTCTCCCATGCGGGTAGCGGGCATGACGTGGAGACGATCCACGATTCCGGTCACGCCGGACACGGCAATCGCTAATTCCATAGACAGCTTCTTGGCGGCGATATGCTCCGCTTCTCCTTCCAGTGTGAGCACACCGTCGCTGAACTCCATCTTGACAGGAAACCTGTGCAGATTAATGCGGGGCTCACGCTCCAATTCGGCACGGACCTCTTTGAGGACTCTCTCTCGCTCTGACATCAGTAGTACCTCTCTATAACCTCAAGAACCGGACTCTCGACCACAGACACAGCAACAGCAATGCCATGCCGCGCGGTATCGCGAACCCGTTGAAGATTCAGGAGATGATGTGATTGAGACTCTGTTGATCGAGCGGAGAGCAAATATACTCTGTAGACTAACTCCCCACTGACCGTGTTCCTCTGCCGCAGAATGCCACGATTGCAATAGGTCTCAGTAGAAGGGGATGTGCTGAGTGGGCCGCCGGAGGATTCTTCATCAGCTCGTCATCCCATTCATTTGGAATTACTAGGGTGTCACCTGCGCCGACGTTTGTCTCTAGCTGCCCGAGTGCGGAGCCACAGAGCAATGGATCTGGCCATGCAACAAGACGCTCGACCCACTTGAAGATGAAGGACGTGACCGCTGCCCCTGAGCCTGGCCCAAGACCATGCATAGCGGACCTGTCTCTCACGAAACAGGTCCGTGCTCACCTACCTTACTTCTGGCGCCCAAATGCCCCAATCACTCACAGCACCTAATCCTTCAATACGCATCCGCATTCATGCCACCGCGCACACACCAGGCGCGTAAGGTGAGGGAAGCCTTAAGACCGGCGGAGACAGCGCCAATTTCAAAGCTCGCGGCAAACGCATCGAGAGGTTCATCCGGACGTGTCGTCGCTGACCAATAGAGCTTGGCCGGTCCACTGACATTACTAAATGGATGCCCCACCGGGAGGGTTGGACCCGGAGAGGCCACGGAGGGATCGATCAAACTCGCCAGTTCTGATATGGACGGCAGGCGCCAGCCCATCCGCCCCCCGACTCTACTAAAGAGGCATTGGTTAATGGATCTATCCCATATTTGTTGGGTCGGATTCGGCGCCTGTTCCCACACGAGGCCTGTTTCCCGGTCCAAGACCGCCTCGTTGTTCCAGTTCGATAAGACAACGAACCGCATGGCCGCGTCCAGCTTCTGGTCCCATGCCGGTTCGGCATAGTACGGCCCGTTCGACGTGACCGCCTGGGCCGGGCTGGCCGTCAGGGCTACCCCAGCGAGTAAGCCCAGAGACAGAACTCCAATGATGAAGCCTCTGCGTCGCCTAATCATCTGCATGCGGCACCTCCTGATCATGAAGGAATGAGAAACCTGACTGATCAACACACTCCCAGCACCCATCGCCTCAGTATGCATCGGCGTTCATGCCCCCGCGCACGCACCAGAAAGGGTGGGCAAGGCCCTTAGCCTCATGGCTCAGGAGGCCATTGGCAAAGTTCACGAACCACGCGTCGGTCGAAAGGTCTGTGGCCGTCGTCGCCGACCAATATAAGGTCGGCTGGATGTTGATAAAGGGATGGCTCGCCGGGAGGGAGGGGAATATGACGGAGGGATCAACCAGGCTCGCCAGTTCAAATATCGAAGGGAGCCGCCAGCCCTTGCGTCCGCCAGTCGTGTGGTTCGCGCAGAGCCCGAGCGCACTGCTCCAAAAAGAATTTGCCATCGAATGCGGCTCGCGTTCCCACACGAGCCCCGTCTCCCGGTCCAAGACCGCTTGGCTATTCCAGTTCGACAAGACGACGAACCGCGTGGCCGCGTCAAGCTTCTGGTCCCAAGCCGGTTCGGCATAGTACGGCCCGTTCGACGTGGCCGCCTGAGCCGGACTGGCTGCCAGGGCCACCACGGCGAGTAAGCCCAGGGACAGAAATCCCCTTATGAATCCTGGCACTCGCACTGTGTTCTGCATACTGGACCTCCTGATCATGAAAGGTTGAGGAACCTGACTGCTCAAATCACTCAGAGCGCCCACCTCCTCAGTACGCATCCGCGTTCATTGGGCCGCGCACACACCAAAGACTTGCGAGGGCGTTGATCTTTTTAAGGTAGGTAATCTGGCCATTTTCGAATGTCACGCCCCACACGCGGGTCGGATCGTCCGCGCGCCTTGTCGCCGACCAATACTGCCTTAGGGAGTGAGACCATCAAAGCTTTGACCGCCACGGACACACCAAACAGCTCCACCGTTGACTTTGATCTCCGCGGAGACATGGCCTTTATTTGAGAACTCCACCACCCATGCGGCATCCTGATTAAATGCGACAGTGGTCGCCGACAAATAGTCGTTCATAGTAATATTTTGGAAGGGGTTACCGACAGGTAGACCATTGATGCCACTTGAGTCTACCAAGCTGGACAGTTGCTCTATCATCGGCAAGTGCCAGCCTTTGCGCCCGCCAACCTCGCGTTGGGCACAAACAGTAAATGCTTCGCTCCAAGATGTAGTGCCACTCGGCGACCGTTCCCACAACAGCCCAGTCTCTCGATCCAACACCGCCTCGCTGTTGAAGTTCGACAAGACAATAAACCGCGTCGCCGCCGGCAGCGTCTGATCCCACGACGGCATGGCATAATAGGGTCCCGGCGCGATCGTTTCGGCCTGCGTGAGGCTGGGCGTCATAGCCACCTCGGCGAGCAAGCCCAGTGATAGGAGTCCGACGACAAATCTTCTGCATCACATTTCTTTCCGCATGAGTCCCCTCCTCATGGTGAGAATATGAATGGCTACCGTTCTGCTTGTTGTTCTGATGTGCCCCCTTGGCCGGATGCCGCCGCTGCCGTCTCTCGTGCGAGTTGTTGCTCCCACAGCTCTTGCGCTCGGGCGCGCACTTGCTCGTTGCTGTCCACCAGTGCTTGGGCGAGGACATCCGTCCACTCAGCGAATCCTCAATATGTTTCCCGGTACATGCCTCCGCGCACACACCACACGTGGAGCGGGCTGGTATAAGCGAAGAAGCCGGGTACACTGCCACTACCGGAGAAGTACACACCCCACACGTCGACACTACCTAAAAACTGTTGGAATGTACCCGACCAGTAGGCAACATCTAGCTGGACGTTGGTAAATGGATGGCCGGTGGGCAAGGCCGGATCATGGTTGGCGGGGTCTACTAGGCTTGCCAGTTCGTGCACCGACGGGACCCGCCAGCCTTTCCGTCCCCCGGTTGTGTGGCTCGTACACTCCGCCCGCGCGTTTCTCAAGGGAAACAAGCTGGAGATGGGTGTCTTCTCCCAGACCAGGCCGGTTTCCCGATCCAAGACCGCTTCGCCGTTAAAGTTTGAGAGAATGATAAACCGCCTGGGCTCCGGCAGCGTCTGATCCCACGAGGGTATGGCGTAATAGGGCCCCGGCTTGGTGGTCTGGGCTGGGGCTGGGCCGGCCGCCAGGGCTGCCACAAGGAACAAGCCTAGTAATAGGAGTGAGAGGATACATCCTCTTCGGAGCATGCTCTTTTGCATGATGGGACCTCCTCTGGTCATGTGGGGCGTCCCAAGGGATGAGACCCGAAGGACGGCATGGGTGGTGTATGTTCAGCTCATCGGTCTCGTTAGTTGCCCACCGCTGATGACGGTGATCTAGCCGCTAGAAGCTGTTGCCCGTCAGGCCATTCGCAATCAGCTACCAGCGCGTCATTGTGGGCCTCGCCACTCGCATGGTGTGGCCCTAAACCTCAAAACTGGCCCGCATTGATCTCCCCGCGCACACACCAATGCTGGGCTTCTTCAAGTAGAGCCACCGAGCTCACTGTGCCATTCCTGAAGTCCACGACCCACCCATCGGTATGAACAAACACATCCTTTGTCGCCGACCAGTAGGGAGCCAGCTTGACGTTGATAAACGGATGGCCCGTGGGAAGGGCCGGATCATGGTTGGCGGGGTCTAGCAGGCTCGCCAGTTCGTGCACCGACGGTAGCCGCCAGCCGTAACGCCCAGCGATCGGGCCCCCCGTGCACGATTCATCTCCCGCCACTCCTGAATAAGAGCTGTCCCTGGGAGACCTCTCCCAGACCAGGCCGGTTTCCTGATCCAAGACCGCCTCGCTATTGAAGTTTGAGAGAATGATAAACCGCCTGGCAGCAGGCAGCGTCTGATCCCACGACGGCGTGGCATAATAGGGTCCTGGCCTGGTAGTTTGGGCCTGGGCCGAGCCAGCCGCCAGGGCCGCCACAAAGAACAAGCCCAGTGACAGGAGTCCAACGATGAATCCTCTGCATCGCATCTCTTTCCGCATGAGTTACCTCCTCATGGTGAGAATGTGAATGGCTACCGTTCTACTTGTTGGGCTGACGTGTCGTCTGGCCTGGGCAACCCCGCTACCACCTCTCGCGCGAGTTGTTGCTCCCACAGCTCTTGCGCTCGCGCGCGCACTTGCTCGTCGCCGTCCACCAGTGCTTGAGTGAGGACATCGATCGACTCGCCCGGCTGCTGAGCCCACTGCTCGATCGCCTGGAGCCTCACCGTGGCATCCGGGTGTTCACGGGCTTCGGCGTACCAGGACTCACGAGCCTGGCGTGCTGCCTGTTCGGCCTGAGCGCGGTCGTCAGGAGAACGCAAGGAGGTGGGATTATTCGTTGTCTGAGAGTTGGGGGCCCTGGAAGAAACGGTTTGAGCGGGTTGAGCCGGGAAAGAGTTTCCCGGCCTCGGATCCGACCGCTGGGCCTCTCCAGGCGTAGGCATGCCGCTCACGGTCGAGGGCGCCGCGCTTTGTGCCGCACCGGTCGCCTGTCCTCCAGCCGGCCCATCCGACGGGGGACTGCCGCACCCGCTCAGGCAGAGCAGCAGGAGCACAAGGAGGCGGTTCCTCCTGCCGGCCGGGCGTCTGATCGTTAGATGATCGCACATCTGGTTCGGTTCCATCGTTGCACCGCCCAGAACAGCAGTCCTCCGAGGCTCAGCAACACAGCGGTGTTTGGCTCCGGCACGCCGGCCGTCCTGACGGTGACGAGGCCGGTCGTCGTGGTAAACCCGCTGTCACCGAAGTTGAGAAAGGCGTTGTCGAGTTCCAATGCCGAGACTCCCAGGCTCAAGGTAGTGAACTCGACACGGGCCAGCACGCCGCTCCCGGATGGGGGCGTGAGGTCCACGAAGGACCCCGCCACCAGACTGATGAGGCCGGTCGTGTTATCAATGACGCCGGGGACGAAGAGTGTGGCGCCGGCAGACGAGAGGAACGGTCCTTCCGTGACGAAGTTCGCCTGGAGGATGGTGGGATCGTAGCGCAGGTCGAATTGCCACGAGGTGAGGTCAACAGCATCGGTCACAAACACCCCGACAGAAAACGTGTTCCCTACGTCGAAGGCGGCGCTGCCCACCCCCAGCGACAGCGCATGCCCCTGTTGAGGGATGAGCAGCAGAGCCAGTCCGACGATGACACTGCAGACCTTCCACTTCATCACGAATCTCCTTTGCGAGGGATGACGATCTTCCGAATCACCAGGACAGCATGGGCACCTCAACAAGGTGTGGGTACGTGTACACAGACAAACCTCCCCTCCGTTCACGGATGCCAGGTGAAAGGATTACCTCGAACCGGGAATGAGCAGTTACCGGTTCTGCCATCCGGCTTTAAATGCAGCCCTTTCGACGAATCGATTGAGGTGCCATTGAATACGCAATACAGGAGACGAGCAATACGTGGTTTGCCCCATGCGTCAGAAGACGATCCATGCTACGTAGCCGCCCACATGGAAGCTTTTCAGGGAACGCTCGAACCTATTTCGCAATCGCTTGAGCAACATCGTGATGAATGCGAGTTAAACACGGTCCCGACAGTTGGCTGGGTAATACTCACAGCGGACAAGTACACACTGCTTCCATTGTAACCAGGCAAGAAGTCCTCGCCGTTGAGAGCGGCGGAATGAACGGCCATCTAGGTTCTTGAATATCCAGGGAACCAGGACGACACAATCATGTCCACTCCATCGTGCCTAGGGTCTCCATCGAGCCCATCACTGTCGTAGGCACGGTCGCTCACGAGCAATTTCTTTGCCGGGCATCACTCTGAAAGCCGGGCAGCGCCCTTGTCCTTTATCGGCGCAGGTCATGAGAGATACACGACTCGATGAGGGAAAGCTCCGCTTCGCCTGCAGCGGGTATTCTCAGCGAGGCACACACGTATTGTGCCGATTAGTGGCACTTTCTAAATATGATGGTATCCCTTCAACTGCCGAGGAGCTTCGCCCCCCAGGCGGAGATTACATCGGAGCAGGCGCAACAGAGCAGGCGATCACGTTCACCATCCGCGCGAGGCTCCCACTGACATTCCTCAGTGAGCCTGCTTTAACAACACAGGCCGCCGCCTGGCGCCCCAGCGTCCTGGTTGCGATTCGAAGACACCGGCGCAGGGCTTGAGACAGAATCGACAGCACCCGTCTGCCGTCACATTCCACTCATTCAGCTCATACCAATCCCGCCCGATCAGATGTTCACGGCAATGATGGCAATAGGTGCTGCCCCCCTCTTCGTCCTGCACATTGCCGGTATAGGCGTACCGGATGCCGTTCTTCATGGCAATCCTGCGCGCCTTCGTCAACGTGCTCGCCGGAGTGGATGGGACGTTGAGCAGCTTATAGTCCGGATGAAAGCCGCTGAAATGGATCGGCACGTCCGGGCCAAGATGCTCCACCACCCACTGGGTGAGCCGTTCGAGCTCGGCCTCGGAGTCGTTTTCACCCGGGATGACCAGAGTCGTGATTTCCAGCCACACCTTCGTGTGATGTTTGATGTAGACCAGCGTGTCCAGGACCGGTTGCAGGCTCCCGCCACAGACCTGTTTGTAGAAGCGCTCGGTAAATCCCTTCAGATCCACATTCGCCGCATCCATGTGGCGATAAAACTCTTCCCTGGGCTCATCGCAGACATATCCAGCCGTGACGGCCACGGATTTGATGCCATGCTGGCGGCAGGCCTGCGCCACATCAATGGCATACTCATGAAAGATGACCGGATCATTGTAGGTGTAGGCCACTGACCGGCACCCCAAATCCACAGCGGCGCGCGAAATCGTCTCCGGCGAGGCTTCATCCGCCAGCGTATCCATCTCCCGCGACTTGCTCATATCCCAGTTCTGACAGAACTTGCAGGAGAGGTTGCACCCTGCGGTACCGAAGGAAAGCACCGAGGTGCCGGGAAGAAAATGATTCAGCGGTTTCTTTTCGATCGGATCGACGCAAAACCCGCTCGATCGCCCATAGGTCGTGAGCACAATCTGACCCTGCTGCCGCACCCGTACAAAGCAGAACCCCCGTTGCCCTTCATGAAGCGCGCAATAGCGCGGACAGAGATCGCACTGGATGCGTCCGTCTTTCAGTTGATGCCAATATTTCGTCGGCACGCTCGCCGACGGTTGTGCTGAGATCATGACAGGCTCCCTTGAGATCACGGCGGTGTGCGAGCATTATACCAATCACATCCTATCCCGCGTGAACGCTTCTTTCCCTGAATGGTCGAGCCATGTTGACGATTGACGGTTCCCGCTATTCCGGCAGTGGTTCGATCGTCAGGCAGGCGGTCGCCTTCTCCGCCCTGACCGGCCGGGCCATTTACGTCATCAATGCCCGCGCGAAGCGGGAGAAGCCGGGGTTGCGTCCCCAGCACCTCCGCGTCGTAGAAGCTATCGCCGAACTCGTCAACGGTCGGACGGAGGGGCTCACGCAAGGGTCGCAGGAATTCACGTTCCAACCCGGCCCACTCAAAACCGGACGCCACTACCATTGGGACATCGGCTCGGCCGGCTCGACGACCATGCTGGGCCTCGGCATCCTCCCGGTGCTGGCTTTTGCGAGGGCACCGGTCTGTGTCGAATTGCGCGGCGGCCTCTTCCAGGATTTTGCTCCGTCCGTCTTTCATCTCCAGCATGTGCTGCTCCCGATGCTTGGAAGCATGGGCCTCTCTGCGGGAGTCGAGATCGTGCGCCCCGGCTACGTGCCCCGCGGCGACGGCATACTCCGCCTCACAGTCTCACCGCTCAGCAAGCCATTTAAGCCCCTCATCAGGGAGGAAGCAGGCCCGGTGAGACGCTTGTGGGGGATCGCGCTCTCCTCGCATCTGGAGGAACGCCACGTGAGCCGGCGGATGGCGGAGGCCGCACAAGAGCGGCTCGAAGAATCCGGCTATGCGGCTGAGATCGAGATCCGTCATGATACCCTGTCGCCTCAACGGGGCGCCGCACTGGCGATTTTTGCCGATCGAGAAGGGGCCGTGCGACTCGGAGCGGACCGGGCCGGTGCGTTGCGACGCAGCGCGGAGTCCATCGGCAAACACGCCGCCGGACAATTGCTTGACGATCTCGCGACCGGAGCGACTGTGGACCGGTTCGCCGCGGACCAGATCATTCCCTTCGCGGCCCTGGCAGAAGGCGAAAGCCGTCTCGTCATACCGGGCATGACCGATCACATCCTGACCAGCGCCTGGCTGGCGGAGCTGTTCCTTGGCGCTCAGGTCACCATCGACGGCCAGCGGCTCACGATTCACGGGGTCGCCTTCCGGCCAAATCGTGATCGCACAGGGAGTTAGGAGGGCGCTCCTCTCTATGAACATGCCCCAGCCCGATCCGCCGGTCATTCGATTCATGGCCGACGCCATGCTTGGTCGCCTGGCCCGCTGGCTGCGCATCCTCGGCTACGACACAGCCTACGAGAAGGTGATCACGGACGAGGCATTGATCGAGCAAACCGTGCGGGAAAACCGGTGGCTGCTCACGCGCGATCGGCGCCTGGCGCTGCGCAAACTCGTCCGCAGTCGTCACACGCTCATCGTCAGCGATGATGTCGAAGGCCAACTGCACCAACTGCACCGGGAACTCAAGATTGACCTTGACCTGACTCACCAACGAGCGTATCGCTGTGCATGCTGCAATGTTGTCCTTACCTCCATTCGACATGCCGACGCCGCCCCGATCGTCCCTCCTTTCGTCGCACAGCAGTATGAAGAGTTTCTCCAGTGTCCCCGCTGTCGCCGGGTCTTTTGGCCCGGCACCCACTGGCAGAATCTCGACCGCCGTCTCACCGCCATCAGGGAGCGCTCCTTGGACCAGCAGCCATGAATAACGACAAGACACCGCCGGGCATCCCGATCGTATTGCCGCTCCTGCTCTTCCTGGTCTTGCTGGCGATGCTCCCGTTTGTGTTCGGTCAACTGTTTGCAGTGGCCTTGATCAAACTCAACCTCGCTCCGACGACCGCCCTGCTCCTGGTGATCGGGATCTTCCTCGGCAGCCCGATCAACATCCCGGTGAAGCGGATTCCCCGAACGGAATCGATGCTGGCAGACCCGCTGGCCGTGTTCGGCTTATCCGGTTGGTGGCCCTCGACCATGCGCGTACGCCGGGAGACGATCATCGCCGTCAATGTCGGAGGCTGCGTGATTCCGGTTGCGCTGGCTTGCTATGAAGTATTCCACCTGATGGCAGCCGGCTGGCAATCGCTCTCCGGATTGCTCCTGGCAATCTTCTTCAACACCGTGCTGTGCTACCGGATGGCCAAGCCGATTGAAGGGATCGGCATTGCCATGCCCGGTCTCCTTCCTCCGCTGATAGCTGCCATGAGCGCCTTGCTCTTGGTGCCGGACCAGGCCCCTCCGGTCGCCTTCGTCGCCGGCGTCCTCGGCCCGCTCATCGGCGCGGATCTGCTCCACCTTCGCGACGTGTCAAAAATCTCGACCGGCATCGCCAGCATCGGCGGAGCGGGTACGTTCGACGGAATCGTCCTCTCCGGAATCGTCGCCGCGTATCTGGCGTGATTCGGAGTTTTTCCTCCTGCACACAGTGAAGGCTCTGCCTCCTCGTCCGAAGCGGATTGCCCCATCGACCTTCAACCGATTGTGTAAGAATGCGACAGTGACAAGCCGACGTGGTGGTCGCTCGATGGTACATTTTTCAACATAACAGGCCTCTTTCCTGCCTCTTCGATAGTCAACAGCAAGGCATGATCATTGCTCATACACCGGCTGAAGAAGAATGAGTACGGGCCCATCCTCATGATGAGGTTGAAAGCCTTCACCTGATCGTGACCTGGTCTCAACAATCCCATTTCATGGACTTAATCTTCAGGGAATGGGCAACACACAGCCGAACGCTTACAGGAGGATGACCACGCCATGAACGTAGAACCTTCACGCCAGACAAAAAAGACCAAGCCGCAGGCACCCGCAAGCAAGCCGGCCAAGACAGCAGCCACGAGCAAGCCTGCGCGGGCGGCGACATCCACCGCCGTCCACAGGCCTCAACGGGTGTCGCCATGCGAGGACCTGCAAGCGCTTATTGCAAAGCGGGCCTATGAGCTCTACTGCGAGCGGGGCTACCGACAGGGGTGTTCGCTCGATGATTGGCTGGAAGCGGAGCGGGACATACTCAGCCAGATCCCGCCGGTCTGAGGAATGGGTCTCTCGTTCCGCTCTTTCCGGCGAGCGTCTACGTGATCGTTTTCCCGTGCCGTCTGCTCTCGCGATGAAACGAGCTCAGCCAGCGACACAACTCCGGTTCCTGGAGGATCTCTCATGTCATACGTAGGCGTGAATATCGGCGCTCTCACAGTCAAGGTGGCGTCTCTCAGGGGCGAAAGCCGGAGCGCCATCTTACTGGCCCATCAAGGCCGGCCGCTGGAAATCCTCCACGAGGTGCTCGCCCGTCCGGAGTTCGCCGATGCGGAATATTTCGGCGTGTCCGGCCAGCTCGGACATGTATCAGAAGTTGCTGCGGTTCAACGGGCGCTCCGAGAGGTGGAGGGCAAGTTTGATGCGGTAGCCTCGCTCGGCGGGGAATCCTTCCTGGTGTACCTCCTCATAGACGGAAGAATCACCAATGTGGTGTCCCACAATAAATGCGCGGCGGGCAGCGGCGAATTTTTCGTGCAGCAGATCGGGCGAATGGGCCTGGGCATGGAGGAAGCGATCCAGCGGTCCTTCAGCGGCAAAGTCGTGCCGCTGGCGTCACGCTGCTCCGTGCATTGCAAATCCGACATCACCCACAAACTAAACCGCAACGAAGCCACGCCCGAAGATATTCTCCACACACTGCACGACAGCATGTCCAACAAAGTGATTGCGTTGCTGGAGAAAGGCTCGCGCGATCTGAAACGAGTCCTCTTGATCGGCGGCGTGACGCGCAATGACGCGATGCTGGCGGCATTGCGCGCCAAACTCCCGGCCACGGAATTTGTGGTGCTGCCGGAAAGTCCCTGGTTTGAAGCCTGGGGCACCGCCCTGCTCGTCAAGGACTCACCCAGCGAAACCTCTCCCAAAATTGCCGCGCAGCCGGGCCTGGGCCGCCTGCCCCCGCTCCATCTCTATGGCGACCGGGTGCAAGTGATCGCCGCCCCGCCCCTACAGGCTCCTCCTGCCGGACCGCTGGTCCTGGGAGTGGATGCAGGATCCACGACGACCAAAGCCATTTTGCTCGACCCCGCAACGCAGGCCGTGGTGGCCTCCTATTACGGACGCACCAAAGGGAATCCCGTGGCAGCCACCCGTGAGTGCCTCCAGGCGCTCATCGAGCAGGTCGGCAATCGCCCGATCGGGTTGATCGGCACCACCGGATCGGCCCGTGAGCTCGCCGGCGCCTACCTTGGCACCGAGCATGTGTACAACGAGATCTCGGCCCATGCGGCGGGCGCGACCCACTTCGATCCGGACGTGGACACGATTTTCGAGATCGGCGGGCAGGACTCCAAGTATATCTATCTGCGCAACGGCGTGCCCATCGACTATGCGATGAATAACGCCTGTTCGGCCGGCACGGGCTCCTTCCTGGAAGAGAGCGCCCACAGCGACCTCGGCATCACCGTCTCGGACATCGCCGACCAGGCGCTGGCCGCGTCATCCCCGGTGCACTTCAAGGCGACCTGCGCCGCCTTCATCAATTCCGATATCCGGCTCGCCCAGCAACAGGGCCATCCCCGCGACAACATCATCGCGGGACTGGTCTATGCCATTGCGAGCAACTATCTGAATCGCGTCAAAGGACCGCGCTACGTGGGAAAGAAAGTGTTTCTGCAAGGCGGCGTCGCGCTGAACCGCGCCGTCGGCTACGCCTTCGCCCACAGCGTCGGCCGCCAGGTCGTGATCCCGCCCAGCCCGGAATTGCTCGGCGCGCTGGGGGTCGGACTCCTTGCCCTGAAGCGGTCTGATGCGGTGCTCGGCCACACGGTCGAACTCCTCGCTCTCGGCGCACCGGAGATGCAACGTGTCGGCCGCTTCACCTGTGGCGCCTGCAAGATGTACTGCAGCATCGACCGGTTCGAGGTCGCCGGACGCCGGTTTCCCTTCGGGGGCCGCTGCAGCCTCTACGAGAACGTCTGGAAGCGAAAGGCCCGGACCGCCGCGGCGCGCGACCTGGTTGAGAAACGAGCCGAGGTGCTTTTCCAGATCACCCCGCCCAGGCCCGCCGCCACGCCAAAGCATGAGCGGGTGGAACGCCAGCACTGGGGCGTGGGACCAGCCTATGAAAGCGCGAAGGCGTTTGTGCGGGAGTCCCTGGGCCGTTCCAACGGCACAACGGTGGCAAGCGGCACGCGCATCGGCATTCCCAGAGCCCTGACGACGCACTCGCTGTTTCCGCTCTACTCGACGTTCTTTTCCCGGCTCGGCATGGAGGTCGTGCTGTCCGATGTGGATCCCCGTGGCGACCTCACGTCCTATTCGGGATTCTGCTTCCCCGCGCAGATTGCGCACGGGGCCGTCCTGGATCTGGTCAAGAAAGACGTGGGCCTGATCTTCATCCCGCACGTGGTGCGCATGCCCCATCCGAACCAGTGCAAAGACTCGTACCTCTGTCCGATCACGCAGGCCGGGCCCTATTTCCTGGCGAAAGCGTTTCCCGATCGCCGCTTGCTCTCCCCGGTGCTGGAATTCATCAACGGCTACGAAAGCTGCACCGCCCTGGTCGATATGGCCGTCGCGGAACTGGGTATCGGGCGCGAGGTGGCCGTCAGCGCGTGGGACGCCGCCGTGCAGGCTCAGACGGATGCCGAGCGGACCCTCCGCGAGCTCGGCAAACAGGCGCTTGAGGAGGCCCTCGCGGGGGGCAAGCCGGCCATCCTGCTCGCCGGCCACAGCTATAACGCCTTCACTCCGGAGGCCTCGCAATCCGTGGGCAAGAAACTCTCCAGCATGGGAGTGGCCGTCATCCCGGCCGACTGTTTGATGCAGGGTGGTGAGGGGCCGACATCCTGGCACTTTGCCAACATGATCTTGAACGCGGTCGGCATCGCGAAGCAGCATGCCAACTTGTTCCTGCTGAGCGTCAGCAATTTCAGCTGCACGATCGACGCATTCACCCACTCCATGCTCGCCGCTGAGTTGGGATCGAAACCCTATCTCGTCCTCGAGATCGACGCACATACCGCCGATGCCGGCGTCCAAACCAGACTGGAAGCGTTTCTGGACATCATCCACAATTATCGGGACGTGCAAACCGTGGCCGCGCGCCCCTTTGCCCCCTGCCGGGTCGTTGCCGGGGGCCGGGTCCTCCGCTCGAACGGCGAGTCGGTGCCGCTCACCGACCCGCGGGTCAAGGTGTACTTTCCGAACTTCTCCCCCTACCACACCAGGGCCTTTGCCATGGGAGCCGGGTGGCTCGGGCTCCACCCCGGCCAGGTCATCCCGCTGGACCGAACCCAGCTCGACAAGGGGCTCCAACATACCTCGGGTCGCGAATGCCTCCCCTTGCCGATCTGCATCGGTCAACTGCTCCAGATCCATGAACATCGCCAGGCCGGTGAAATCGCAGGGTTCTACATGCTCCAGGGCGGGGCGCCCTGCGTCAGCGACGCCTACATGGGGTATTTTGAACGGTTCCTCGCCGAACAACGGCTGACTGATTTGTTCCTCTTCAATCCCCAGCCGGATAACGACTTCCTCGGCTTCGATAAAGAGGTGCTGGCGAAACATATGTCGCCGGCGATCATCCTCGCGGACATTCTGGTGGAGATGGATCATGTGCTCCGCGTCGTCGGAGAAGCGGGCGCGCTCGAGCAACTGCGGAACGAATGGGAGCGGTTCGCTCAGGAAGCCCGCTCGCTCGACGAGTTCCAAACCACGCTGCCTGCATTCGTGGAGCGCCTGGCGCACCTGCCGCGCAACAAAGACCCGCGCACCTGCCCGCGCGTCATCGTGGCCGGCGACTTCTTCACCCGCTTCAGTTCCTTTTTCATGGATGGCGTACGCGACCTCTATGCCGAACGGGGTATCATCCTCAAGCCGGTGGATCTGAGCGAGCTGTTTCTCTATATCGCCTATCACCCGATGGTGGAAACGGCCGGTACCTGGGGCATGAAACCGGGCGGCATGGCCCTGGCCAAGGCCTGCACGAGGATGTTCCAGCCGGAGGGGAAAGAGTACATTCAGCAGTGGATGAGCTACCAGACCTTGAAGCATGAAGAGGAACAGTACCGCGCGCTCTTTCGCGAGACCGGGCTGCTGGTGGCCGGTCCCAATGCGGTCTCAACGATTTTCGAAAAGGGCGCCGAACATGTCTCGCCGGCCATTTATGGGGAACTCCTCCCGACGGTCGGCAGGGGGATGGAAGCGGCACGCGAGGGATACGACGGCATGCTCGTCATCGGGCCGTTCAACTGTCTCCCCTACCGGATTTCAGAAGCCATTCTCAAACCGCTCAGCATCGAGCAAGGGATGCCCATACTCACCTACGAGAGCGACGGCTATGCCGTGTCCCCCTCCGTGCTCAGGCAGGTGGACGTGCACATCCAACAGGTGCTCGACCATGCAGCCAGAAACCATGTAACACCAGCATGAGACGCAACTGGCTCAATTTCACGGAAGGAATCCTCTCATGATCACGTCCATCGCATTCACCGTCTATCCGGTCTCGAACATGGAACGGGCGAGAGCTTTCTACGAGCATGTGCTCGGCCTGCATGTGAGCTACCACTATCAGGATGTCTGGGTGGAATATGACCTTGGCGGCGCGACCTTCGCCATTACAACGACGGAGACGGGTCATACGCCGGGGGCCAAAGGCGCCATCGTGGCGTTTGAAGTCTCGGACTTCGAAGCCTTTGCGCACAAGATGAAGGAACGGGCTGTATCCTTCGTCACGGAACCGTTCGACACACCGGTCTGCCGCATGGCGGTGATCGAGGACCAGGACGGCAACCACATCACCATCCACAAGCGGAAATCATGAGGAGGCGAGCGGCGTAAGACTGATTGCTCCCTTCCCTCTTGCTGACACCCCCGGCATGGACCGCACCCAATCTCCGCCCGCCGTTTTCTCCGGCGCCCGTCAGGCGGCCTGACGAGCCAGGTGAAGGATCAAGCCCAGATAATCCTGTACGTGCCTGGTGATGAGGAAGCGGTGCCGGGCATACTCTTTGGCCTGCCGGCCCATAACGGCAAGTCTGTCAGGCTCGTTGAGAAGGCGCCTGATATAAAAGGCCGCGCCTTCCGGTGAATAGACCGTGTAGCCGGTCTGGCCGGGAATGATCTGAATCATAATCCCACCGGTCGCCCCGCCGATCACGGGCTTGCCCTTCCAGAGCGCTTCCGCCACCGTCAGACCGAACCCTTCCCGAATCGATTTCTGTAACACGATCGTCGCCGCGCGCTGAAGGGCATTGATCTCGATGTGTGCGGTCGGCGGGAGGAGGAGGATGTGCACGTCAGGATCAGTCCCGACCGCCTCCTGGACCTCCGCGAGCACTTGAGCTCCCTCCGGATCATCCGTCGCGGTGCCGCCGGCCAGCACCAGCCGGCAATCATGACTCTTTTTGACCATGCGGTAGGCTTGCACGACGCCCACGGGATCCTTAAACCGGTCGAATCGTGAGACCTGGAGCAGAATCGGCTTGTCTCGGGGCACCCCCAAGCGATCAAGGATCTGATGGATTTCCTCCCTTGTCAGCTCGCGGTTCTTGTCGCTCAGCGGATCGATGGAGGGATAGACCAGAAACTGAGGAATCGGCAGTCGCTGGGAAAACTTGGGCAAAGAAACGACCGCCGCGTCGTACCGGACCACGTACGGGCGCAGGAACTGCCACACCGTCCGCTGCGGGGTGGAGATGTCGATATGACAGCGCCAGATCCACTTGGCACCCCGGGGGCGCGCATCGATCAACGCCGCCGGCTGCGGATCGTGAATCATGGCGACATCCGCCTCGAGGTTTATCCGTTTGGCGTTCTCCCGATTGCACTCTAGGTATGCATCGTACATGTCAGCAGTGAGATGCTGTTTCATCCCCTGCAAGGCATTATGGAAGCTCTTGGTCGTCCGGTAGAACGGCTCGGAGCCGGTCATCACCTCCCAGCGTGCGTGGACCCCGATTTCCTCGAGCAGAGGGATTAAACGATGGAGGATCTCGGCGACGCCGCCGCCATACCGCGTCGAATTCACGTGCAGCATGCGCTTTCCTTCGACCAAACGGCCGAGACGCTTCAAGAATTCGACCGTTCCCGGCGGGGCGACCTCGCGGTACTGGTCCAGCAGACTTCCCACGGCGTTTCCTCCGAATACGGCGTCGATCAGGACGCCAGGGTTCGATCACAGAGACGAACGATATGCTCCCGAATGCCTTCGAGATTGAGTCCGAGCCGGCCGACCTTTGCCACCTGAGCCGCCAGATCCGGCATGTCGAGCCCCTCGTCCGCGGCCAGCCAACAGGCAAAATCTCCCGTCAGCCGCCCCTTTCTCATGCGCGCTTCGCACACATGGTTATAAATCGCTCCCACTTCAACTTGCGCCAGGGCGTTCCGAAAATCGCGCAGGGTCCGGGCTTCCAAGTCAAGGTCCGACTCGATGATGTGTGACCGTACAAACTCGAAGGGTTCATTCGCGGCTGAACGCGGCACGAAACCCAATTGGCTCAAATGATCCCCGATGATCGAGACGATTTCGCCGCGAAGCTGTTCGATGTCTTCAAATTCAAACGGGTCCAGAACGCCCAGACGCTCACCGAGCTTTCGATCCTGAGCAAAGAGCGTGACCCACGTCGCAAAGTCGTTCGGGAACAGCCGCTGGGCATAGGGATGCCGGAGGTAATAACTGTGAGTGTGGTAGTAGATGCTGTCCCCTGGTACCTCTTCGATGAGTTCCAGCAAACGTTGCTCGTCCATCGCCTCCTTCCCCAACACCTCACGGAGTTCCATGCAACTGACGAAACGGAAAGGGGAGGAGGCTCGTTTGTCTCGATCTTTCATGTCAAGCGCTCCAGCAGAGCGACAGGATATTCCTTCAACACTTCCGCCACCGGCAGCATCTGCCGTTCCCCGACGGTCCGGGACTCCCACGTCTCGCCCGTGAAGAGATTGCGGTACGGAGAACCCGGCCGCCAGGAGGGGACCACCACCAGGGTGTCCCCCCATGTGGTCGAACCGACCGGGGGCCTGCTCGAGTCCTCCGTCAGCGAGGCCACAAGCCGCGGCACGACGGTGACGGTGGCCTGCTCCTCACGCAAGCGGGCGAAGGCGCAGAGATGTTCCTGCCTGCTTCCCTGCCCGTCGAGAGGGATGTACTCTCCGCTTTGAAAGAGGGGGCGGTGCGCCCGCCGATAGTGCAGGGCCATCATGGTGGTGTACAGCTTGATTCTTCCGTCCGCGGGTCGATCAAGGAGGGCACGGACCAGAGGCAGAAGGTCCAGCCCGGCATCCGCGAGCGCGCGCCGGAGATCGGCCAGCATGGACGCCCTCCTCTCATAGTCGACCGGGCGACGGTTATCCGGATCCACGACGCTGAAATCCCACAGTTCAGAGCCCTGATAGAAATCCGGGATGCCGGGAGCCGTCGCCTTCAGCAGGACCTGAGAGAGCGAATTCCATAAGCCGGCACGGGCGACCCGCTCTTGAAACGGGAGAAAGTCGTCAAGAAAGGGATTGGGTCTGGCGCGATCGAGGATCGCCTCGACGAATTGTCGCACCCCTCCCTCATAGGTCTGATCCTGATTGACCCAACTGGTATGGAACTTCGCTTCCTTCAACGCCTTGCTCATGTACCCCTGGATCCGGTTTCGGAACGCGTCATATTGCGCATCGTCGAGCGGCGACAGAGGCCAGATCCCGATGAGCGTCTGATACAGCAGATACTCTTCGTTCCGATCGGGGACGAGTTGCCCCTCCACATCGACTTTCTGCTTCTGGTTCAGTTTCGCCCAGCGAGTCACATGCGCCTTCCACTCCCGTGGAATTTCCGACAGGACATCGATCCGCGCCCGCGCATCCTCGCTCCGTTTGGTGTCGTGCGTGGACGTCGCCGAGAGAGAGCACGGCCAAGAGGCCTGGCGCTTCCGCATGCGGGCATGAAAGGCCGCAAGCGGCACGCCGAATTGCTGGGGATCCCCCCCGACCTCGTTCAACGACGTCAGCCGGTAATAGCGGTAGAAGGTCGTGTCCTCGATCCCCTTGGCGATGACGGGACTCGTCATCTGCTGGAACTTCATTACGAACTGAAGCTGATCACGACGATCCTGCTGAGTCCGTTCATCCCATTCCTTCAGCAGCAAGGACCGGACGAAGTCGAAAACCAGCCCGCTCAACGCGGGGTTCCTGCGCTTGGCCCTGGCCACGGCGAGACGGATGTAGGCGCGGTCGCGCTCCAGCAGAGGCTCGGGATCTTCCGTGACATAGGTCCGGTACACCGGGAAGCAGGCGATGATCTCGCGAATGGCGTTCGTGAGGCTGTTCAGCGTGAAGTCGCGCGACCGGCGGTCGCGCTCGGAGAGCAGATTCAACTGGTGCCCGAGGACGTTGATTTCGCTGGCCATCGAGGCCTGCATGATCAATTTCTTCGACTCATAGACCAGGTCGTCAACGGAGATGCGCCGGCCGATGAAGCGGGCGTAGAAATCATCCATCGCCCGCTCGTTGGCCGTTTGCACAAAGAGGCCGTTGACCAGGTTCAGGAAGTCATAACCCGTCGTGCCGGAGACGGGCCAGGTCCTGGGCAGCGGTTCATGCTTTCCGAGGATCTTCTCGACCACGAGGAACAGGGGCCGCCCCAACTCCCGTTGCGCCCAGACCTGCCACTGACGGAGATAGCGACCGGGGTCGGTCAGTCCGTCCACGTGATCGATGCGCAACCCGGTGACACAGCCTTCCTTCACGAGCCGGAACACGAGTGTGTGGGAGGCCTGCATCACCGCATCGTCTTCCATGCGAATCGCGGCCAGCTCGTTGATGTCGAAGAACCGCCGGTAATTGATTTCCTCCGCCGCCACCCCCCAGTAGGCCAGCCGGTACACCTGGTCGTTCAGCAAGGCATCCAGCAGGTCGAAACTCCGCGGCTCTCCCTTGGTTCCGTTGAAAACCCGGATATTGTTCTCGAGAAAGCCGGCGATGACCGGGCTGTCCAGGACCAGCCTCGCGAGCCGCTGCCGGACGATTTCTTTTTCCCGGTTCCGCTCCTCAACCCGCGGGGGCTCGATCTCCGTGCGGGAAGGAAGATTTCTCAGGGCCGTAATGATGCTTTGCAGTTCCTGCACCGACGGGGACGGAGTCCCGGCCCGATCGATGAGTTCGTCGATTCGGTAACCAAGCACCATGGCCGACGATTTCGGCGCGACCGGAAGGCGGTGGTCATAGTACCGGATCACGAACCGGCCGTCCTCATAGGCCAGAGCGATCTCCTGCTTCTCCAGCACGGTGCCGTAGAGATCGCCGAGGATCGGCAGGAGGACCTTGTTCTCCAGTTCCCGTTTGAGCGGATGCCAGTCGATATCGAACAGGTTGGCGAAGCGGGAACCGGGGCCGTTCTCCAGGACGTCCAGCCACCATGCGTTGGCCGATTGCCCGATGCCCATGTGGTTCGGCACCACATCGAGAATGTGCCCCATGTCATGCGCTTGGAGCGTCCGGACGAACTCGTGGTACTCTTCGTCGGTTCCCAACTCCGGGTTCAGGACGGTGGGATCGATGATGTCGTAGCCGTGCATGCTGCCCGGCACCGCCCGGAGATAGGGAGAGGCGTAACAGTCCGTCACGCCCAACGCGTGCAGGTAGGGAACGATCCCGGCAGCATCGGCAAACGTGAACTGCCGGTTGAATTGCACCCGATAGGTTGCGCTGGGGCAGGGCGGCATACTGTCCGGTCGAGTCACATGACGCTCCCGTCTGGCTGCGAGCGCATGGGGCGTTCGCCGATCGATGGCCCTCGCGGGAGCACCACGAGTCCGCTCCTGGTGACCTGGAACCGCTTCCTGTCGGCGGCCTGGTCCCACCCGAGTTCCGTCCCGTCCGGAATCACGTTGAATCGATCGGCAATGACGCGCTTGAGCTTCGCCTTGGAGCCGATCCGGACGCCGTCGAGGATCACGCATTCCTCGATATGGGCCCCGGCCTCGATGTACACGTTCCGTCCGATCACGGACCGCCGGATGTCGGCTTCAATCACCTGGCTCCCCTGCCCCACCATCGCGTCGTCGATGCGGGAGCGGACCATGCTGGCGGTCGGACCGTCGAAGGTATCGGTCAGAATCGGCCAGGACGGATTCCTCAAATCGAAAACCGGCGCCTCTCCGAGAAGATCCAAATGGGACTGCCAGTACGAATCCAAAGTCCCCACGTCCCGCCAATACCCACGTTCTTCATAGTGTTTCAAACCGGGGACCCGGTTGTCGAGAAAGTTGTATGCCTGGACACGATGCGTTGCGAGCAGGCGAGGAATGATCTCGCGGCCGAAATCATGGGAACCGGGCCGCGAAGCATCCTGCTCCAGCGAGCGCAACAGCACGTCGGTCTTGAACAGGTAATTGCCCATGGAGGAGAAGGCCTGCCCGGGATCGTCAGGCATGGGTTTAGGCTGCTTGGGCTTTTCATCGAATCCGACGATCCGCCCTTCCCGATCGACATCGATAATGCCGAACCCCTTCGCCGCATGCAGAGGCACGGGCCTGGCCGCCACGGTCACATCAGCCGCGTGCTCCAGATGAAACTGGATCATCTGCCCGATATCCATGCGGTAAATGTGGTCGGCCCCGAAGACCGCCACCAGATCTGGAGCAAAATCCTGAATCAAATTGAGGTTGTGATACACCGCGTCCGCCGTCCCCTCGTACCAGCCCCCGCGCGCCTTCATCTGGGGCGGAACGACCGTAATGAAATTCTCTTTGATCCGCCCGCCGATCCGCCAGGCCCGACGAAGATGCTCGATCAACGATTGCGACCGATATTGCACCAGCACGTACATGGCCATGATGCCGGAATTGAGAAAATTGCTCAGCACGAAATCAACGATGCGGTACTTGCCTCCGAACGGGACGGCCGGCTTGCTGCGCAGCTCGGTCAACGGCATCAGGCGCTCTCCTTTTCCCCCGGCCATGATGATGGCGAGAATCCGCTGTCTGGATTTTGGTTCAATCATCGCTCAGCCCCTTCTCCTCGATGAGTCATGACCATATCCTGTCCGAGGCACATGCGTCGAGGCCCTACGCCGACGCAATATTTCCGCATCGTCCAATCCCCGCTGAGCACCACTCCCCTAACAGGATCGGCCGGTCTTACTCCTCATTCAAATCCGGAGGCCGATCGTAGATAAAGGAATGCGGAGAACTGAGGAACAGAGAGCGCAACCCCGCTCTCATCGACGATCAACCGGCGCGGCATCGTTGCCTGCCCCGACCCGGCGAAATCGCTTGAGGTAGAATCCAGACGAAGATTCCATTCCCCCTGCGGCTTGTGAATGGTGACCGTGACCGGCCTGTTATTGAACCCCAGTACCAGGAGAGCCTCCGGCCCATCCGGCCCCTGACGATGCATCATCAACACCTGTTCCGCCTCCTCGTGCCAGGTCAGGTGGCGCATCTTCCCGGAGTCTTCGGCGCCAAGCGAGGCGATGCCCCTTCTGAGTGTGATCAGCATGTTGGTCCAGCGGAGCATCGCCGCCCGCTGCGGATCATCCCCGGTTCCCGGCCGGAGGCGCGACCGCTCGAAGGTCGCGACATCCTGAGGGTCCGGAATGTCTTCCTCTTTCCACCCAAAGTGCGAGAATTCCCTTCGCCGGCCCTGCCGGACCGCCTCGATCAGCTGCGGGTCCCCGTGTTCAATGAAGTATTGAAACGGAGCCGTTTCACCGTACTCCTCGCCCATGAAGAGGAGCGGTATGTTCGGGGACAGCAGCACGAGCGCGGTAGCGACCTTCAGGGCGTCGAACGGAATCTGCGTGCTCAATCGATCTCCCAACGCGCGGTTTCCGACCTGATCATGATTCTGGGCGAACACGACGAACTGCGACGAGGAACAGGCCCGCGAAGAATTGCCGTGTCGACGGCGGCGATAGGCCGACCGCCGTCCTTGATAGACAAATCCGTCCCGGAGCGCGGCAGCCAGATCCACGAGTCCGTCAAAGTCCTGGTAGTAGCCCTTTCGTTCCCCCGTCAGCGTGACGCGCAAGGCGTGATGGAAATCGTCGTTCCACTGTCCGTCGAGTCCGAACCCTCCCATCGCGGGAGGACAGATGACCCGCGCGTCATTCAGGTCGCTTTCCGCTATCACGGAGATCGTGCGACCGGCCCGCTCAGCCTCGCCATGGACCGCGTCCGCCAGTTCCTGCAGAATATGTCTGGCGCTGAAATCAAAAATGCCGTGAATCGAGTCCAAGCGCAGCGCGTCGATATGGTACTCGGTCACCCAATACAAGGCGTTGCTGATCACAAAGTGCCGGACTTCGTCGCTTTCCGGCCCATCGTAATTGATCGCGGCGCCCCATGGAGTCCGATACCGGTCCGTGAAATACGGGCCGAAATCTCCGAGATAATTGCCCTCCGGACCCAGGTGGTTGTAGACGACGTCGAGAATGACCGCGAGCCCCTCCCGGTGGCAGGCATCCACGAGCCTCTTGAGTCCCTCCGGCCCGCCATAACTGGCTTGCGGCGCAAACGGGTGAACCCCGTCGTAACCCCAGTTGCGCTTTCCCGGAAATTGCGCGACCGGCATCAGTTCGATGGCGGTCATGCCCACTTCCTGCCTGAGGTACTTCAGACGCGGAATGATCGCGTCAAACGTCCCTTCGGGAGTGAACGTTCCGGTGTGAAGCTCGTAAATGATGAAGTCCTTGAGAGACAGTCCCCGCCATGTCTCATCCGTCCAGTGAAATGCATGGGGATCGACGACGGCCGAAGGCTTGTGTACGCCCTCAGGTTGAAACCGGGCTGCCGGGTCCGGTCGCGCCTTTTCGCCGTCCAGCAGAAACTGGTAACGCGCCCCGCCCCCCACCCCGGGCACGGTCGCCTCGAAGTAGCCGAACTCCCGCGGTTCCATCGGGACCGGCGGCATGTCCGGCTCGACGAGATGAACCGCAACCCTGTCGGCACGAGGAGCCCAGACGCGAAAGTGCGTTGTCGATGGGCCGTCAAGCCGGGCGCCAAGACTCAGCCGCCATTCTCCGGTTCTGCGCGAAGCCATTCCCCTCACCGTCCCTTGGGAGCCCAGTCTGCCAGAAGGCGCGCCCCTATGCCAGAGGGGTGCAATCACTGCGTCGAATTTCGGTTGTCGCACTTGCGCCTGAGCGCAGAGGAAGCTATAGGTACTCTGCTCCCGGCTTGCGGCCGCGACAAGAGACCATGCGTCGCCGCTGCCGGAATGGAATGACGGAGGGAACCACAGTGCGAACGTGGCCGGGACGCCCTTATCCGCTTGGCGCAACGTGGGACGGCGAGGGCGTGAACTTCGCGATTTTTTCTGAAAACGCCACCGCCGTCGAGTTGTGCCTCTTCGACAGGGCCGACGCTCAGCGGGAATCGGCGCGCATTCGAATGGAGGAACAGACCGATCAAGTCTGGCACGTCTACCTCCCGGGTCTGTGGCCGGGTCAACATTACGGCTACCGCGTGCACGGCCCCTATGCGCCGGAGGCCGGACATCGCTTCAACCCGAACAAACTGCTGATCGATCCCTACGCCAAATCCATCGCCGGCGTCATCGAGTGGTCCGATGCCATGTTCGGATATCGAATCGGTGATCCCAAGGCCGATCTGTCGTTCGATACGAGAGACAATGCCGGCAACATCCCCAAGTGCGTCGTCATCGACCAGGCCTTTACCTGGGGAGGCGACCACCTGCTCAAAACCTCCTGGGATAAGACGATCATCTATGAAGTGCATGTCAAAGGATTTACGGCCCGGCACCCCGACGTGCCGGAACACATGCGAGGCACCTACTCTGCGCTCACCACGCCCGCCGTCATCGACCATCTGCTCGACCTGGGTGTCACCGCGGTGGAGCTTCTGCCGATCCACCAGTTCGTTCGCGACAAGGACCTGCACGATCGCGGGCTGACGAACTATTGGGGGTACAACACCATCGGCTTTTTCGCGCCCGATATCCGGTATGCGACCTCCCCTGTTCGCGGCCGCCATGTGCGGGAATTCAAAACCATGGTCAAGACGCTGCACAGCGCAGGGATCGAAGTCATTCTCGATGTCGTCTACAACCATACGGCGGAAGGGAATCATCTCGGACCGACCCTGTCGTTTCGGGGTGTGGACAATGCCTCGTACTATCGGCTCACGCCGGAGAACAAGCGCTATCACGTGGATTACACGGGATGCGGCAACACGCTCAACGTCACCCATCCCAGGACCTTGCAGCTCATTATGGACAGCTTGCGCTACTGGGTGACGGAGATGCATGTGGACGGGTTTCGCTTCGATCTCGCCTCCGCGCTGGCGCGGGAGTTCCACGCCGTCGACCGGCTGAGCGCTTTTTTCGACATTCTTCATCAAGATCCGATCCTGTCCCAGGTGAAGTTGATCGCGGAGCCGTGGGACATCGGCGAGGGGGGCTACCAGGTCGGCAACTTTCCGGTGGGCTGGGCGGAATGGAACGGCAAATACCGGGACACCATCCGTCGCTATGCGAAAGGCGACGGCGGACAAGTCGCCGAACTGGGCTACCGCCTGACCGGGAGCAGCGATCTGTACAGCACGAGCGGGCGACGCCCCTTCGCCAGCGTCAACTTCATCACGGCCCACGACGGCTTCACGCTTCAGGATCTCGTCTCGTACAACGACAAGCATAACAAGGCCAACGGGGAGGACAACCGCGACGGCACAGACGACAACGCCAGCTGGAATTGCGGCGTGGAGGGACCGACGGACGATCCGGCGATCGCCGAGCTGCGGGAACGCCAGAAGCGGAACTTCATGGCAATCTTGTTCCTGTCGCAAGGCGTTCCCATGATCTGCGGGGGGGATGAGTTGAGCCGGACTCAAGAGGGCAACAACAATGCCTACTGCCAGGACAATGAACTCAGCTGGTTCAATTGGACCCTCGATCGCAACCAGCGCGCTTTTCTCGCGTTCGTGAAGCAATTGATCGCATTTCGAAAACGGCACCCGGTGCTGCGGCGCCGGAGATTTTTTCAGGGGCGCCGCCTCCGAGGCTCCGAAGTGAAAGACGTGTCGTGGTTCCGGCCGGACGGGAAAGAAATGACCGATGAGGATTGGAACGCCGGCTACGCGAAGTCGCTGGCGCTTCGCCTAGCCGGCGACGCCATCGCCGAAACGGACGAAAAAGGGCGCCCGATCACGGACGACACGCTCCTCATCCTCCTCAATGCCCATCACCTTCCGCTCACCTTCACGCTCCCGGCCCATAAGCGGGGCGTCCGCTGGGAATGGCTGTTCGACACCTCGACGAAGCTCCAGCCTTCCAGGGAAGCCCTCCTTTTGAAAGGCGGGGACCGGTATGAGCTCAACGCGCGCGCGCTGGCCGTGCTCCGCCTGCGCGAGTAACGTTACCCGGGCCGTTCACCGGGGCCGACGCGACGGCCTCCGATCCGCGCCCCCGTGACCGGATTGAAGAAATGGACGACGGCGTCCCCGATCGAGATCGTCACGGCGTCGCCGGCGCGCAACTCCTGTCCCGAGTCCAGCAAGGCCACGAGCATGCGGCCGGTCGCTCGACCGGAGACCGGCTCCAGAGTCACCCACGGATGGCCGCTGCCCCGCTCGACCAGCCGCACCGTCCCATCGGCGATCATCCCCGATCGGGCTCTTCCCGAGGGACGGCTCACGCGGATATGCTCCGGACGAATCCCGAGCGTGAGCGCGCTCCCCTCCACACGATGAGGCCAATCCGCCGGCAAGGGAATCCGGAAGGGGTCCGCCGCAAGGATTCCGCCGTGGACGACGGCATCGATCATGTTCATCGCCGGCTGACCGATGAAGCCGGCCACGAAGACGTTGGCCGGCGCATCGTAGAGTTCTTTCGGCGTCCCCAATTGTTCGAGCGTCCCGTCGTGCAAGACAGCCACGCGGTCGGCCAGCGTCATGGCCTCCGTCTGGTCGTGGGTGACATAAATCATCGTGATCTTCAGCTGGTCGTGCAGCCGGCGCAGCTCGGTTCTCATCCCGGTTCGGAGCCGTGCGTCCAGATTGGACAGCGGCTCGTCCAGGAGAAAGACCTGCGGTTTCCGGATCAGCGCCCGTCCGAGCGCCACCCGTTGTCGTTGACCTCCGGACAGCTCGCGCGGACGCCGGTCCAGGAGGTCCGTCAGCCCCAGGAGTTCCGCAATGCGGCGCACTTCCCCGGCGATCCCGGCGCGATCGAGACGACCCCGCCGCGGCCCGACCCGCAGCGGAAACGCCAGGTTCTCTTCCACCGTCATGTGCGGATACAGCGCGTAACTCTGGAAGACCAGCGCCACGTCGCGGTGCTGGGGGGCCAGCGCTGTCACGTCCCGGCCGTCGAACAGGATCCGCCCGCCGGTGGGCGACTCCAGACCGGCCAGCAGATGCAGCAGCGTGGATTTGCCGCAGCCTGACGGACCGACGACGGCGAAGAACTCCCCGTCGCGGATCGTCACGGTGAGCCCCCGGACGATGTCCGGTCCGTCGAACCGTTTCCGCAATCCTTCCAGCCGTACTTCCGCCATATTCCCCCGAAGGCAAGAGGCGAGCGGTACCGGGCGCATGTGCCTTTCCCACAGCCCCTTGCCCCTCGCCTTGCTATCCTTTCACGCTTCCCGCCGTCAGCCCCGCCACGATGTGCCGCTGGAAGACCAGCGCCAGGAGCACGACGGGACCGGTCACGATCAACGACGCCGCCGCCATATCCCCCCAGGGCACCTCGTGCAGCCCCGGGAATAACGCAATCGCCACAGGGACGGTGCGCGAGGCGTCGGTGGCCGTCAAGGTCAGGGCGAACATGAACTCATTCCAGGAATAGATAAACAGGAGCAGGGCCGCAACGGCAATGCCGGGGAGCGCCGGCGGCGCCACCACGCGAACGAGCGCGCTCCAGGGAGTACAGCCGTCGACCCGCGCGGCCCGGTAGAGGTCCACCGGAAGTTGCCGGAAAAAACTGCTGAGCATCCAGATGGCCAGCGGGAGTGAGTAGGTCGCGTGCGTCAGGATCAAGGCGCCCAGGGTATCGCGCAGGCCCAACGCCCGGACAAGCAGATACAGCGGGCCGACGACGGCGATGGGCGGGAACATGGACAGGGCCAACACCAGCCCCAGAATCCAGGGCTTCCCGCCGAGCGGCAGACGGGCCAGCGCGAACGCGCAGAGTCCCCCCACCCCGACGGCGAGGGCGCTGCTCGCAACGGCCACCAGGGCGCTGTTGAGCAATTCACGGTCAAGCGTGGATCGGGCGAGCACCGCCCGATAATGATCACCGGTGGGCTGTTCGGGAAACAGCGGCGGGAGGCGAACGAGATCGGAGTCGGGCTTCAGAGAGGTGACGGCCTGCCACGTGACCGGTCCCATGCAGAAGACGACCGCGCCGGTCAGCAGCAGGATCCGCCCGAGCCTCCCTCCGGCGTCACGAAGCCGCGACCGGATCCCCGGCCCGCTCATCGCGACAGCTCCCGCAGGTAGCCCCGCAGCAGGAACACGTAGCCGAGCGTGAGCATCAGCCCCAGCAGAAACATGGTCGTGGCGAGGGCCGAGCCATAGCCGAACTGGAGCGTCTGAAACAGCGTCTTGTAGGCATAAATGGACAGGGTTTCGGTGCTGTTGCCGGGCCCGCCGCCGGTCAACACATAGACCGCGTCGAACACGCGCACCGCGTCCATCGTCCGGAAAATCAGCACGATCACGATGACCGGCAGGAGCAGCGGCAGTGTAATCCGGCGGAAGATCGTCCAGGGGCCCGCCCCGTCGACCTGCGCGGCGAGGGACAGCTCCCGTGGAATCGCCTGAAGACCGGCCAGCAGGAGCAGGGCGGCGAACGGGGTCGTCTTCCACACGTCCATCAGGATCGCCCCGTGGATCGCCCAGGCCGGATCACCGAGCCAGTTGACCGGCTCGGCGATGAGGCCGGTTCTCAGCAGCAGATAGTTCACCAATCCGTACTCGCCGTGGTAGAGCCATTCCCACATGCGGGCCGAGACTACGGTCGGGATCGCCCAGGGGATCAGAATCAGGACGCGCCCCCATGCCGGGCCCCGCTCCCCTCCCTGTATCCCGCGAGCGAGGAGCAGCGCCAGCGCGAGCCCGAGGAGCACCTCGGCCGTCACCGACAGTCCCGTGAAGTAGAGCGTCGTCCGGCAAGCGGCCAGGAACCGTTCGTCACCGGCCAGCCGGATGTAATTGCTCAGGCCGACAAACTCGTCGATGCCGAAAATCGGCAGGCGCCGATGGAACCCCAGCCAGCCGGCGGCAAGAACCGGCAGCAGAGCGAACGCGCCGAGGAGCGTGAGCGCCGGCGCGACAAACAGGACACTCCACGCAGCATCAGTCAGAATCCGTCCGGGAGTCCGGAGCTTTCCGGAGAATACCCGCCTGAGACCGTGGATCATGGCGCCCCCAGAATCCGGTCGATCTGCCTCCGCGCCGATACCAGCGCCGCCTCCGGAGTTTTCAACCCCACGACCACGGCGCTGAGTTCCGGTTGCAGGACCTGCGATATCATCAGATAGTACGGGGTGACCGGCCTGGGTTTGGCCCTGAGAATGACGGGCGAAAGCGCCGCGAGCCAGGGCTTGGCCTCGAGCAGGGACGAGTCCTGGTAGAGATCCGATCGTCCCGGCAGATAGCCCAGTTCCAGCGCGAGCCGTTTCTGAATCGCGGAAGAGGCAAGGTACCGGAGCAGATCCTTCGCCTCGAGGGGATGAGGCGCCCGCTCCGGCACGGCCAGCATCCAGCCGCCCAGGGTCGGGACCGACTCATGGCCGGGAAACGAGGGGACCGGGGCCAGCCCGATCTTGCCGCGGACCGGAGAACCTTCCGCCTGGAGCAGCGACCAGGCATAGGGCCAGTTCCGCATGAAGACGGCGCGTCCGGCGCCGAACAGGTGCCGCGTCGCCTCTTCGTCCGCCGTCGTCACGAAGGACGGGGACAGTCGTTCCTCCACCAGGGTCCGCATGTACCCGAGCGCCGCTTCCCCCTCCGGATTGCGGTCGCCCAGAAGCCCGCCTCCGTGCCCCCGGACAAATTCCAGCGCCACACAGACCAACCCCTCGTATTGTTTGCCCTGCCAGAGAAATCCTCTGAGATCGGGATCCTGTTCCCGATCGAGAATCGCGCGGGTGATGCGGGCGAGCTCAGGCCAGGTCTTCGGCGGAGCAAAGCCGTAACGCTCCAGCAAATCCCGCCGGTAGTAGAGCACCCCAGCGTCCACATACCACGGGAGCGCGTAGAGCCGCGCTTCATAGGTGGCAGACTCGAGCGCGCCGGCCACGAAGGTCTTACGCTCAGGATCCGGCAGCCCCTGGTCCACCGGCTGAATCCATCCGGCTCGGGCGAACTCCTGCACCCAGATGACATCCACCGCCAGAAGATCGAACGGCACGCTCTTGCCTTCGAGATTGATGGCGTAAAACTGATGCTGCTGGTCGGTCGACGACGGCAGGATCTCTTCCCGCACGGTCACGCCGGGATGCGCCTGTTCGAATTCGCGGAGCAGGCCGGAGAGGACTTGCGGGTCGCCCGAGAGTTTACCGTGCTTGAACACGACGACGGTCGGGGGCGGAGATGAAGAGTGATCGGCGGCCGGGAGACAGGAAGCGAGGAGCATGCACGCACAGGTCAGCGCCGAACAGATCGGCGGCGGCCACCGGCGTGTCAACGGAACCGCGCTCATAGGTGTCTGAGATCCTCCGGCGGACGATCCTTCGTTCGACTCGACAGTTTTCCTTCCAGATAGTCCTTCGCCAGATCTTTCGCGCCGAGGCCAAAGGCGATCGCGCCCGCGAGCACTACCCCGCCGAACGTGAGGGCGAACCCGGCGACGACGACGTGCTGGGCAATGCCCAGTTGCTCCAGCGCCATGGCGATCGCCGTGAGTTGCACTCCCCAGCGCGCGACATCGGCGACCAGCCGGGCCGGAGGAAGCCCGGCATTGACGGCGGCGATGAGTACGCCCTGGGAGATGAAGTTGGAGACCACATACCCCGCCACCAGAATCACCGTGCTGAGAAAGAGATGCGGCAGATAGGCCAGAAAGGACTGGGCGAATTGATTGATGGGTTTGAGGTTCAGCGCGCCCAGCGCCGCCAGGGCCGCAAAGAGAAAGACCATCCAATAGGCTGCGCGACCAATGAGATAGGAGGGGTTCTTCTTCACGCCGCCGCGGGCCAGGGCCGCGGTCACGCCGAGCCGATCGGCGAGGTGATCCAGACGGATGATCCTCAACACCCGCTCCACCGCATAGCCGAGCAACCAGGCGGAGATCAGGCCTATCATGACGATGAGGAACATCGCAAACACGTTCGGCAGGATCGCGAGGATGTCCCGCCCCAAGACCGCCAGCGGATTGAACACGGCCTTATCCAAAAAATCACTCATCATGACCTCCTTCCGGACCGGCAGACTCACCCTGTGACGGCAAATCGCTTCCGGGGAACCGCCAGCGCTCGAGCAGATAGGGCTTCCTGCGTTCGAAGACCTCGCAGAGCCTTTCAATCCGCTGTTCGGCCTCTTTCGAGGTTAATCCCTCCGTCTCCAGGACAAACGTGGCGGTCCGTCCCAAATAGAGCGGCGTCATGGCCTTGAGTAGATGGTCGCGCGGCATGACGCGCC
Source organism: Nitrospira sp. NS4 (assembly GCF_049546785.1). Classification (NCBI taxonomy): domain Bacteria; kingdom Pseudomonadati; phylum Nitrospirota; class Nitrospiria; order Nitrospirales; family Nitrospiraceae; genus Nitrospira; species Nitrospira sp. NS4. Next base: position 259,130 of record NZ_JBMWAN010000001.1, read on the forward strand.
GATGGTAGGCGGCGGCCACATCATAGACCAGCTGCGCCCACAACTCGTCCGGCAGGGAAAAACGCTGGGAGGGACAGTCTTTGAGCGGCAAGAGGCCTTCATACGTGTCCGCCGCCAGCATCTGCCTCCATAGGGCTCCCAGGTCCGTAAGGCCCTGCCGGAAATGCGCGATCATCCGGTCGACATTGACGTTGACCGGCTCCACGCCGACTTCGTACTGAAAACCGAACAGCTTCACGGGATTGGACGACTCCACGGTCGACCAGATGGAGTTATGTTCTTCCATCAAGGCGAAGACCGCGCCGACCACCTGTACGAGCATGCTCGAGAGGTCCGCCGCCGGATCTTTCGGATTATGAATCTTGGCGCCAAGAAAACTCTGACAGACCCGCGCGCCGCTCGCGATCGCCTCGGTCGTCATCCAGATATCGATTCCGAATTTCGCGACTTCGGACTCCCAGACGTGCTGATCCAGGTAGTGTTCCGTGAGCCGCCCCGAGAACCCGAAATCCCCGCCGATCGGCTGGCGGATGCGCTGACCGTACAGGGCGCGGGTCAGGGGATAGACAATGCTGTTGGTAATGGTCCCGTCGTACTTGTGGCGCAGATAGTAGGGCGCCACGTAATCGTAGCCTTCCTCCAGCACCGGCCTGATCAACAGTTCAACCCATTCCGGAGTGATGCTGCGCAGGTCCGAATCCACGACGGCGCAGGCTTTGGCTCCCAGCCGGCGCGCGATCTCGAAGATCGTCCTGAACGCGCTGCCTTTCCCCGGAATCCCGTGGTAGGGCGTGACGATCTTGTGCAATGGGCTCTGACGGTCGCTGATCAGGAGCGCCCCGAAATCCACGAGCGTCCGGCTGACGATCTCCGTGGTCCCGTCCGTGGAGGTCCCGTCGGAGTTGATCAAGGCGGCCCGCCGGTCCGGGAAATATTTGGCGAGACCGGCGCTGACCGCCCGCACCACATGGCCGATCGTGTCGGCGTTGTTGTAGCTCGGGATGCCGACCACGATGTCGACCTCTCCGATTCGCTGGACCGCCGACTCGGTCTCGGACGCCAGCGGTGTCCCGATGTTCGGCACGGCTATTCGTACCTCCTGTACCCGTAGAGTTTACGGAGGGCGGCGGGGTGTCCGGCGGTATCCGACGGCCGGAACCGGCCCGTCAGGGCTTTGATTCCGCCCCCAGTCCGCTCGCCGGCTCCCACGCATGATCCTCTTCCACCGCCCTGACGATTCGCTCGAAGATGTCCGGGGCCGCGTGCACCACCCGGCTCCAGTTTGAAATCATCGGCACGCCGAGCGGATCCTCCAGGAATCCCGACGTCGCCAGCTTGATCCCGGTGAGGAACGCCTCGACCGCGGTCCGTTCCTGATGGCGATCGAACTGCAGGCTGTTGATGGCGGCATCGTCCTCGTACCGGCGAATCGCCTCGTGCGCCGCCTGCAGATAGGTGGCGCGGAGGGTCTTGAGCAGCTCATCCGAGAGCACGACGCCCTGGCTGGCCAGGTTCCGGAACAGCGATTTGGAAATATCCACGCACATTTTCAACAGACCGCCCTCCGGATCATCGGCGGACAAGGCCTGGTGTTTATGCTCGTAGGCATCGGCGAGATCCGCCTGGCAGACCCGGCGCAGCGCGCAATTGCGATAGACTTCGGCCAGCACGCCGACTTCCAAGCCCCAATCACCCGGGATGCGGTTGATCCAGGCCAGATCGCGCACCATCGCAAACTCCCCGGCCAGGGGATACCGGAAGCTGTCCAGGAACGTCAGCAACGGCTGGGGGCCGACCAGCTGCCCCAGGCTGCGGATGAGCGGCGTCATGAACAACCTGGTCACACGCCCGTGGAGACGATCGGTCACCCGGCTGTAGTAGCCTTTGCAGAACTCGTAGCCGAGATTCGGGTTCGCCACCGGATAACAGAGCCGCGCGAGATATTCCCGCCGATAACTCACGATGTCCGCATCGTGCAGCGCAATGACGTTGCTGCGCCCGCGGGCGAGCACGTACCCGAAGGCCAGCCAGCAGGATTGGCCTTTCCCCGGCAGGCCCACGTCGATCCCCAAACCCGTCAGTCCCCGGAGGATCTCTTGAATGCGCGGGCCGTCGACCCAGACAAGCCGCACGTTCTGCGGCAGACGCTGAAAATATTCTTTCGCCCGGCGGAATTCGAGCGCCGAGGCGCGGCCGAGCGCGACCACGACCTCGTTGAGATAACCGACCTGCCCGAGCTCATCGAGAATACCCTGCAGGGCCGGCCGTTCCAACTCCGCATACAGCGACGGCAAGACCAACGCGATCGGATTCACCCGGGCATGGCGCTCCAACTCCGCCTCAAGCCGGTCGATGTTCGGCTGTCCCAGCCGATGCAACACCGTCACGACCCCGTTCTGGAAAAAATCCGACAATGCGCAACCTCCCGTCCGTGGCAGCGCGGGTCCCTTCGACGAATCCGGCCTGCCTCAGCGCAAGCCCCGTTTCACAAGCCGGTCCTTCCCTCGTCGATGGATGATTCACCAACCTATTCCTTACACAAGCAATGAAGAGTATGGCAAGCACGATGCCTGCAATCAAGTCAGCCTAATCTCCTTCCCGCTGGTAATTCAGTTCGAGTCCATGGCACAAAGAGGCGTCGCGTGAAATCCTCGGGCGCATAGCGCGATGCGTGATGACCTCTCCGCCCATGGGCGGACTTCGCTCGCGGCAGCGGAGACGGACGAACGGACTCAGTCCCGGTTCAGTCATCCGGGAACAGGCCTGCGCGCATCCGTCAGCGCTTCCATGAGCATTCGTCTCGCTGAGTCAGGACAGAGGAAGGAACAGAACCGCGCATGCTCCGTGTGGTCGTGTTTACCGATCTCGATGGATCGCTCCTTGATGCCGGCTCCTACTCCTTTGCAGCGGCGCAGGAGGCGTTGGACCTGCTGCGCGCCCGCGAAGCGCCGCTGATTCTCGCCTCCAGCAAGACGCGAGCCGAAATGGAACCGCTTCGCGCGCAACTCGGGAATCACGATCCGTTTATCGTGGAGAACGGGGGAGCGGTCTTTGTGCCGAGGGAGTCTTGCAGCGTCCCCCCGAAAGACTCCGTTCAACGAGGCGCCTATTACGTGACCGAGCTCGGAGCCCCCTATGCAGCGCTCCGCGCGGCCCTCAAGAGCCTCGTGCGAGAGTCAGGAACGCCCCTACGAGGATTCGGCGACCTGTCCCGGCAAGAGATCGCCGATCTGACGGGACTCACGGTGGAAGCCGCCGCGCTGGCCAGGCAGAGGGAGTACGACGAGCCGTTGGTGATCGACGGCCCGCCGGACCTCATCGAACGTCTCGCTCCCCTGGTCCAAGCCAAGGGACTCCGTCTTCTGCGAGCCGGCCGCTTCTATCATCTCAGCGGAGCGACGGACAAGGGAGCGGCCTGCCGGCATCTCATCGCGACGTACCGACAAGCCGCCGCAATGAGAGGCGACAGGGTCGTCACCGTCGGCATCGGGGACAGTCTCAACGATCTGCCCATGCTGGCCGAGATGGATCGACCGATTGCGGTTCAAAAGCCCGACGGATCATATGATCCCGGCATCGCAATCCCCCGGCTGGAGTTCGCTCCGGGGCCCGGCCCGAGCGGATGGAATCGCGCGGTGCTCGACATCCTCAAGGCTCACTGAGCCTCTCCAAGGAGCACCGTTCACGTTCCGCCCTGCCGGGAGGCGGAGCGGATGGGCCAGCCGACTTACTCAATGAGGAGCGCCTGCGGGTGGACGCCGAACTGCTCCAATTTTTCTACGCGGACCCCGATGAGGCGGATCAATTTCCCCAGGGGGTTTTCACGATCGTCCAGGAAAGGCGCCAGGAGATTCATCGCCTCCCGTTGAAGGACCGCGAGCGAGTTCGTGGGAACGGACAAGGTGTGACTGCGTGATTTCGTTTCAAAATCGGCAAAGCGCACCGTAAGCACCACCGTGCGAAAATGCGTGAATCCTTCGGCGGTGGCCCGGCGCATTACATCCTCGCTCATGGCCCTGAGTCGTTCGGTCAGGAAGGAGGAATCGCCGGTGTCCTGTTCGAAGGTCTCCTGCTCCCCGACGGATTTGGCTTCATACGTTTCCTCGACCGGAGACTCGTCCCTGCCGCGGACTTTCTCATAGAGATCCCCCCCTCGTTTTCCGAACATTCCACGCAACTCTTGCTGCGAGAACGACCGCATGTCTTTGACGGTCTTGACGCCGACTCTGGCGAGTTCTGCTTCGGTCTTGGGGCCGATCCCCGGGATGGTCCGCACAGGAAGTGGGGCGAGGAAGGATGCAACCTCTCCTTCTCTCACGACGGTCAGGCCATCGGGCTTGCGCAGACCGGAGGCGATTTTGGCGACGAGCTTGTTGGGGCCGATGCCGACCGAGGCAGTCAGATGCTCCTCATCCCCTATGGCGCATTTCATCTTGCGGCAGACCTCTTCGGCGAGGCGATAGGATTCGCACGAACTCAGGTCGAAATAGGCTTCGTCGATGCTGGCCGGCTCAACCAGAAAGACGAACCGCCGCAGGGTCTCCATCACATGGGCGGAGACTTCGGCATACCGTTCCATGCGCACGGGCAGAAACCTGGCCGGAGGCCGTCCCTGCCTCTTTGCGGCTTCCGACAGCCGCCAGGCCTTTGAGATGGGCAGGGCCGAATGGATTCCGTACTCACGGGCCTTGTAGTTGGCGGTGGACACCACGCCGCGCCCCTTCCCGCCACGGGGATCGGCCCCCACTACAATCGGCAACCCGCGCAGCGACGGATTTTCACGCTCCTCAATCGCCGCAAAGAAGGCGTCCATATCGAGGTGGCCGACAATTCTCATGAGGATTCACTCGCGTGAGGCTTGCGCTGGGGGACAGTGCTCGAATCACCTTGTTTCATCGTTGCTCGAACAAGATGATCTCCCACTCGCCGGACGGCATATCGTGCCGCAAGATGTAGAGTGCCCCGTCATTACCCCGAACCTTGAAGTAGCGGTGGTCCATGCCGGGCCAGCAATCGAGGACTGCCACAATCGCGATGCGACGATCGCCCAGGAAAAAGAGGCGAGGCACTTCTTCCCCTCCCTGCCCCTGAGCACACTCCACTCGCACGATCACTCCCGGGTCTGCTCTCATACAGATCACGCATGGCCCCGCACAGGACAGGGCCCGCCCCTCACCTTATCTCTTCAACGCCTCCCCTGCCTCGCCGCAGGCCAGGCAGGTCGTCGCCGTAGGCACGGCCTGCAGTCGGGCGACCGGAATGTCCTTGCCGCAGCCCTCGCAGCGCCCATACGAACCGGCCTCGATTCTCGTGAGGGCCAGGTCGATGGCTTCGATTTCCCTCTTGGCCCGTTCATCCAATCGATCGAGCAACCGTACCATCGTTTCCGTTTGCCCCCGCTCTTCCGCTTCACGCTCCACATCCGTCTCGAGCCACAGCAGATCCTCTTCCGTCTGCGCGGCCTGACGAAACAGCTCCCGCCGTTGCGCCAGAAGCTTGCTCCGAAAGTCCTGTAAAGCCAGCATGATGTCCTTTCCCTTCTGTTGATGAGCCCTGTGCGACTTCGCACCTTGATTGTGAGAGGTTTGCGGCGCCCTCGCGGCTGACAGGTGGCAGGGCCCCCCTTGCCGCCCGCTCACAGAAGCCAGAGCATTCACGATGCCACGATGGCGAAGAGATCAGTGAAAGCCAATACGAATGGAATCACAACGGGTTAAGATCTCACCCGAATGGTCACAGATCAGGGAAGAGGACGGATGCTGGGGTATATTAGGCCATGGGGAGCCTGGTCATTGTCGCCATTTGCCTCAGAAACAGGAGGTTTGTTGTGGTCATGGGGCACTCCTTTACGTCAACGCATCGTCACCCCCATCAAACGGTGTGTGCCCGTGCGCATCCGCCATGAGCGACTGGCGTTCATAGGGAAGACCCCTGTCGGCTTCACGGCGACATCCTCGCGCTGGAGTGCAGAGTATCGGATCATCGCATCAGAGGAAACCTTCAGGCATCCCCAACAGACTCCGCCTACATGCTCCTGGCGCGTTCGTGACAGTGTGGGCACAGTATTTCCACTGGAGGCGCAACATTGACGACAAACGCCAGGGACTGGCATCGATGGCATCGCACCGGTCTGGTCCTGACCAGCAATTGCGCACGAAGGTGTCCGGGCAGCAAGGCGGCCTCTTTCCGCAAATCCGTACAGCTTCGATGACAATCCTCACAGACCATCCCGACAGCGGGCGAATCAAACACCAGGACCGGCGCGAGCTTCCGGCAGTGAAAACAACGCACCGGCCGCGAATGATCGGGAGAATGACGACCCTCACCAGCCAGCCTCATACAGATACCTCCGGGCTCATCCGCCCGATCTAATGTGACCCCCTCTGGCTCTTCTGATCGTTGTCGGAGGTTGTCCCCCGGACAGCGGCACCGTTCTCATGAGCCGCCGACAGATAAAACCCGAAGCATTCACAATGCCACGATGGCGAAGAGATCCATAAAAGTCAATCTGGATGGAATCACAACGGGTTAAGATCTAACCCGGATGGTCAGCCCGCAGGAGGAGAACGGCCGCCGGGGTATATTAGGCCATGAAGAGCCCGGCCATTGTCGCCAATTGCCTCAGCAACAGGACTTCGGGTTCGCGTCACGATCAACAGGTATGGCGCGCGAGCCGCTGGAGGATTCACACCCCCGCCCTTCCGGACGGGGGTGTCACTGAAGACTGAGTCAGTTATCGGGAAAAACCGGTAAACGTGAGGCCGTTCCATGCGCGGCAATAGCAGGGATATCCCGTCGGCCCGCCGGATAACGGACAGGTTCCGCCCTCAGTAACGCATACGCGTGCGCCGGCAGTAGCCGAGGTCGTGCTTGTGTGTTTGTTCTCCCGCCCGCCCAACGCACGGTTTAGTTCCTTCGTGAGACCATTCGCGAGTTCTGTCGCCAACCCTCTCCCGAGGCTTTCCCAGAAATTCTCTTCAACGTCAGCACAAGCCTTGTCTACTTGTTCCCTGTCATACCCTTGCTTCCCCAGCTCAATGCGCTCCTGCGCGGTACACCCCCCCCATGCCGCTGAAGGCACAAACACAAACGGCGGGACCAGAAGACTGCACACCAGGCTGAGTCCTATGAACGTCTTGCTGTCCATAACAACCTCCCGGGCAAAATGTGGCCAGCAATCTGTGGATAGTCGGTCGTCCTTCCCAGTGAGCGCCAGCCCTCTGAATCCACATGCAAGAGACTGCTGCCAGAGAGAGCCGCTCGAACCTTGGATGAAGAGGACGCTGCGGCGCCAGTGCATCCTGTGTGACCGGAACGGCGAACCATGGCCCATCCTGCCGGCCGCGATCCCCTCGCATGGCTAACCATGCCAAATCAGTTTCACCACAACATAGAGAAAGATCGCCATGAGCGTGTTGCTGACTAAGAGAATGATACCGACTTCCATGGTGATCTCCTTCCGTTGTGATCCGCCTATCGCCTTCCGGCACTGGCATCTGCCGTAAGCAAGCGCAAGCTCCAGGCCAGAGAATCGTCGCGTGGCTGTGACGGCGGTAGGTTCGCACAACGCCGCAGTAGTAGAGAGGATCGTGAATGAGTTGCCGACCCTCAGGATTGCTCCAGCGCCCGGACCAATCCCTATCAGCGGATCAAAACTAATGCTTGTTGAATCAAATAGGATCCAAACCGCGGGCGGCATTGGTTGATAGTGGCTGTTGTGGGCTTTGAATCGAGACGGCCCTCGGCGGGCAGGCATTGGAAGAACCGAACGGTGACATGGGCGAGTCGTTGTCCGACGATGCGCGGTCCAGAGTTAGATTGAAGGGGGCAGACACCTTTGCTCCGGAGATAGCAGAAATAAACCTGCGGACCCAGGCTCCGAGGGAGGAGGCAAGTGATTGTTAGAGAAAACAAAGTCCCGGTTATCAAAGGCACCAGGGACGTGCCACAAAAAAGACTCCCGGTACATTTTCTGCCTTTCAATCCTCGCCCGCCCCAAAGGACGGGCGCTACAGAAGGTCACGACCTTGTCGGATTCCTTGATGATGTCGTACAGATCCTTCATCGTTGAGAGCGGGCACAGTTCCGAGCCTTCTGAATGCCGGAGCTTGAGGCATGTCCCACATGCGAGGATTTTCCCGCCGTTATCCACGAATGTCTGCATCTGCTCTGTGACTTTAAATTGATCCGTATCCAGCTTTTCACACTCAACGCCTTTCGCCAGCAGAAAGGCCTTCACTTGGTCTCCCTGTTTAAGCGCGAAGCCCCCTAGGCGAAATCCGTTCCAGACCGTTTCCGAGTCCGCTGAGTAGATGATGACCCCAAGTTTCATGCTTCACTTCCTCTGAAGGATAATCGGCCTATTAAAAACCTGCGTCGCGCAGACTGAATGGGCCAGACCGCTTTGTTTGCCTTTGCACAACAATAACTCCCGGTACGTTTTCTGGTTTTTGGAATGATCCTTCTGCTCAGTACAGATCACCCAGCGACCGATGTTCCAGGAGCCGTTTGAGCGCCCCGGCAATGACCGGAGCGATCGAAACAACCTGCAAGCGGGCCCAATCTTTAGGGGCCCCGGCGACGGTATCGGTGATCAAAACCTTCTTCACTGCTTCGTGCTCAAGCTTCAGGCGAGTTCCGGGAAGAAGCAGCCCGTGTGTGGCCGCAATCGTCAGTTCCGGACGAGCCCCTGCCCGGAGCAGCGCCTCAATGCCGGACGCGAGGGTGCCCCCGGTCGAGATCATGTCATCCACGATGAGGCAGGGCTTGTCGGCGACATCGCCGACCAGATGAGTGACCTGGGTTCCCGTGCCGCTCTCCCGTCGCTTGTGAAGGACCGCGACCGTTCCCTTCAAGCGATGCGCATAGTCCGTCGCCATTCGAAGGGCACCCGCATCCGGCGCCACTACAACAACCCCCGGAGGCAGTTTCTCATGCAGGATGTTGCACAGCGTGGGAACCGCCGTCAGGCTGTCCACCGGAATGTGGAAGAATCCCTCGATCTGCGGCGCATGGAGATCCATGGTGACGACATGGTCAATCCCGACAGCCTCGAGGACATCGACCACCATCCTCCCCGAGATGGGCTCGCGCCGTCCATGCCGCTTGTCCGACCGTGCATACCCGAGATACGGCACCACCGCCGTGATGCGCGCAGCCGCCGCCCGCCGACAGGCATCCGCCAAGGCCAGCAACTCGACGAGATGGTCGTTCACGGGAGGCGAGAGCGGCTGGACGAGAAAGACTTCTTTTCGTCGTACCGACTCCAACAGCTGAACAGAAGTCTCTCCGTCCGGGAATCGCTCGATCGCGCAGGCTCCAGGAAACATTCCCAGATCTGCCGCGATTGCGGCCGCCAAATCAGGGTTCGCTGTGCCCGAAAAGATGACGTATTCTTTTGCCACGTGCACCGCCTCTTCCTGTGGAGCCCCCTACCCAATTCCCTGCACCACTGAACCGATCGTATCCTTCGCTACCCTTTGACGCACACCAGCGGCTCCAGCCTGGCCACCTTCCGCGCCAGCTTCGCGTCGTCCGCCGCATCGACCACTTCGCTGACATCCTTGTAGGCCCCGGGCGCTTCTTCGGCGACGCCCCGAAATGACGGGCTGCGGATCAGGATGCCGCGCGCGGCCAGGTCCTTCACCACGTCACGGCCATGCCACTGCCGGAGCGCCTGATGGCGGCTCATGCTGCGGCCCGCCCCGTGACAGGCGGACCCGAAGGCGAGCTCCATGCTCTCTTTGGTGCCCACGAGCATGTATGACGCCGTGCCCATCGTACCGCCGATCAGCACCGGCTGCCCCACGGCCCGGAGGTACGGAGGAATATCAGGATGGCCGGGACCGAAAGCCCGCGTGGCCCCCTTGCGATGGACGAAGAGACGCGTGGGCGTCCCGTCGATCATATGCTCTTCGACTTTGCAGGTGTTATGCGAGACGTCGTACAGGAGCGAGAGCGTCGCCTGCGGCAACAGGTCGGCGAAGACCTGCCGGACGAGGTGCGTCACCATCTGACGGTTGGCAAGGGCACAGTTGATCCCCGCTCGCATCGCGCCGAGATACTCCTGCCCCACCTCCGAATTGATCGGGGCGGACGCCAATTCGCGGTCCGGCAATTCGATGTGGTAGCGCGCCGCGCTCACGGCCATGCGCTTGAGAAACTCCGTCCCGATCTGGTGCCCGAGCCCGCGCGAGCCGCAATGAATGCTCACGACGAGGTCGCCTTCGCGGATTCCGAACACCGACGCCACCCCCGCATCAAACACGGTCACGACCTGTTGCACTTCGAGGTAGTGGTTCCCCGAACCGAGCGTCCCCATTTCATCCTGCTGGCGCTTCTTGGCGTAATCCGACACGCACTCCGGTTTGGCGCCGGCCATGCAGCCGTGCTCTTCGATGAACTCCAGATCCTCGTGTGCCCCGTACCCTTTCCCCACCGCCCAGCGAGCCCCTCCGGCGAGCATGGCATCCATCTCATGCTTATCCAGGTGTACCAGCCCCGTACTCCCCACACCGGCGGGAATCCGACGGAACAAGGTCTCGGCCAGCAGTTCTTTCACCGGCTGCAGATCCTCGACCGTGAGTCCGGTGCGAAGCGCCCGGACTCCACAGGAAATGTCAAAACCCACCCCGCCGGCAGACACCACCCCGCCGAGATCGGGATCGAAGGCGGCGACTCCGCCGATGGGAAACCCGTAGCCCCAATGGGCATCGGGCATGGCATAGGAGGCGCGGACGATCCCCGGCAGCGTGGCGACGTTCGTCACCTGCTCATAGACTTTCTCATCCATACCGCGAATCAAGTCTTCGGTGGCATAGATCACCCCCGGCACCAGCATCTTGCCGCGGGGAGAAATGTGCCATTCATCCTGCCCTCGTCGTTTCAAGAGATTCAGATCCATCATCGCCTCATGTTTTTATCCGATCTAACCCACAGTATTCCTGAACACTGCTGCCGCGGCCATGCATCTTCAGGCGCAAGGCACGGGGCGAGAGGCAAGAGGCAAGGGGGAAAGACCTTCCGACCTCTGGCCTCGTACCCCTAGCCCCTAGCCTTGTTTGCGTGAATGCTTTCTACACATCCACTACACATTGGGCAATCCACCGGCCTCGCTCATCCCGCTTTACCGACAACCCGGTGTAGGTCGCGCCTTTCACTTCGACCGCCGGTTGATGTTTCGCCACCTCGATCGGCTCCCCCCACGCCGTCCCCTCTAACCTATGGTCGTTGATGCGCACGGCGAAGCGGCGGAACAGCATCTTGCGCGTGGCCATTTCATAGACAAGCGCATTCAGCCAATCGACCAGCAGCAATTCATCGTCAGGCGCCTCACAGGCGATCGACACCGATCGCGTCGGGGTCACGGACTCCGGATCGGTGATCACGGCGGTCATGGCCAGCCCCGCCCCTTCAAATGCCGCTTCCTTCGTCTGGCCGATCCCTCGCACTCCGATATCGGACTGGTGCGGAAAATGTTCCCAGATTGGTTCCATGGTTTCGGAAGGACGAGCCTCCCGACTGTGTCCGTCATGGGCACTGCCGGTTACCTGACCTCGACGGTCCCCGTCTTTCCCTCTCCCTCCATCATGGTTCCGAATGCCTTGCACTTGGCCTGCATGGTTCGCTTGAGGAACTGCCACTCCTGCTCATTGGCCACGCGCACCCCGAGATCTTCGATCCGGACCGGATACAGTCGGATTCGCCCGATGCGGGCCTTTTCAACTTCCAACACAAACAGAAACGAGAGATCGTTGCGCTCGTCCCGATCGACCGCATAGTCGTCCACGAAATCGCCGGTGGAGTAGAGAATGGCCTTCCCTTTGTAGAGTTCAATCCCCTGTGGAGTATGGTTGGAATGACCCCAGTAGAGATCGGCCCCCATATCAATGAGTTCGCGGGCCAGGGTTTGGATGGCTCGCGACGGCGCGCCCCAGTTGGGGCCCACATGAGCGCTGACGATCACCAGGTCCGCTTGCCTCCTGGCCGAGGAGAGCACCTGGCCCATACGCGACCGGTAGGGCTCCAGCAACCCACGGCCCTGATAGGCCACGTAGTTGACGCCGGGCTTCGTGCCGCTTGCTTCCCAGTCCGGCTCATTGTCCGTGAGGGCCACCGCCGCGACACGTCCCTGCGGCAATTCCAGCAGGGCCGGAGTGAGCGCTTCCTGCAAAGTCCCGCCGGCGCCGGTTCGCTTGATCCCCGCCCGGTCGAGCAATGTCAGACAGTCGAGGAGCGCGTCGGCGCCGAAGTCCAAGACGTGATTGTTCGCCAGGGTTACCCCGTCGATCCCGGCCGCCTGGAGAAATTCCAGCGCACGGGGATGGGCACGAAAGTGAAAGGCCTTGGTCGCGGGATGCCACTCTTCTCCCCGGCTGCTGATGACACATTCCAGGTTGATCAGCCGGCAATCCGCGGCCAGCATGACCGGCAGCACATCACCCCACAGGGCTTCCGGGCGCACGGACCGGTTCTGGATGACATACTGATCCACCATCCGTCCCAGCATCACATCCCCCGTCAGCGCAATCTTCACCGCTCATTCCTTCCCTGCCGGATGCTCAGAATAATGGTTCGCTGCACGATCCTGTCTCCAGGCTAAGGCGTTGATGCGAATCTTCACCGCTTCGGGATCACGCACGCCCCGCAGCGACAGCACCCGGTCGCTGCTTCGAACGTGGACCAGCACCGTGCCGATTCCAAAGAAATCCGCAATCCGCCCTTGCTGTATGGTGACGCTTCCCACGTCGCTCAGCGGGACAGATTGCATCTCGCGCCTGGTATAGCCATTCCGCACCGTAATCTGATCCCTCGTCAGGTCGTAGCGGACCCAATGTCTCAGGATCGCCGCACAGGCGAGCAGGGTCCCGGCCCCCAGGATCCACATTTCCCAGCCGGCGAGGCCGAATCTGAAAAACAGCGCGCCGCGTAACAGGGACATGGCGCTCAACAGATAGAGCCAGCTAAACTGCGCCCAGGAGGGGAACGATTCCCAGATGACAGGCTGACTGTGCTGCATTTTCTCGATCACGTGAACCGCCGTCCTCGTCCTACCGTTATGGAACGGTGGAGGCTCCGGCTGAGACCTGCCTCCCGTGCGTTACAGCCAGTCCCGCTGCGCCTTCTCCGCCCGTTCTCCCCACATTGCCCCGAGCGGGATCCCGGGCAGCACGTAGGCGCCCGGCTCAAGTTCCGGGAGGGCGCGAGCGGCGGCGAGCATGACCTGCCCCGTGAGCAGGGTGTCATCACAGCGCGCTTCCAGCAGCAGATGCTGGTGTCCCAATCGTCCCGGAGGGCCCCGTCGATCAAGGACCACTCCCCGCCCTTCTTCTTCCAGTTCCGCGAGACTTTCGACGGGAAACACCTGCGTGTCTTCCCCGAGAAAGAGGGGATCGGCACGGATGGCTTGCGCGACCCTGTCCGCGTCCGCCTGCTTCTCCAATTCCACATAGACGTACCGCTGCACTCTTCCATCGGGACCCCGTACTTCGGCGCACAGGGCATCCTTCACCCCCCTCACACTTTGAGCCATCGTGGTGTGGCGAAGGCTGAGGCCGCTGTGATGCCGTGTCTCCGTCGCTCCTCCTGGCGTCAGCAAGGCAAACCATGAACGGAACACCGACAGCGCGCCTGGATCCCAGCCCGCCCCCACGATGGCCGGAACCCGATGATGAAGGGCCGCCTTGTGGATCGCTTGCTTATGGCTATGAAGCGCCTCCCCATGGAGCGTGACACAGTCGATGATCGGAATGCCGTGCTGAAGAATCTGACCAGCAATCTCCACAACGGCGTGGGTTGGCACACAGAGGAGCGCGGCATCGACATCCTTCGCCTGACCGATGTGGGTGGTCACCGGAATGGATCGCAGCATCTCCGGAAGCTTCCCGCCTGCACTGGCCGGTCGCCGCACAATGGCGGCCAGGCTCAGATCGTGGCTCAGCACGATGAGTTCCGCGCAGACTTGTCCCACCCTGCCGAACCCTACCACGGCAAGACGCAATGGCTTCATGGATGACGTCCTCTCCCTATTGCCGGAAAAGCATCTCCGGCGCCCGCCGTGGAACCGGCGGCGTCTCGCCGCCCGGATAGCCCGCCACAACCGGGAATACCGGCGCATAGGCCTCCGGAATGCCGAGACTGCGTTTGATCCTGGCCTGGCTCAACCAGGGGCGCGCAAACCCGATGGGGCACGTCCCCAAACCCATCGAGCAGGCGGCAAGCATCAGGTTCTGCGCAGCCAGGGAACAGTCTTCCGCACCGTTATGCGTATCCGGTCTCGAGCAGATAATGATGAGCGTTCCCGCTCGATGGAAGACGTGATAGTCGGAACTCGCGAGCATATCCCGATACTTCACCAGGGGGGAATCCGGCTTGAGCCGTCTGAGCACATAGGTCTTGATCCGCTCGGACCAGCGGGCAAGCTGTTGCTGGTCCTGAACCACCGCAAAGGCCCAGGGCTGTTCATTCATTGAGCTGGGAGCCTGGATCGCCGCGTTGATCAGGGCCTCGATGGCGGTTTTCTCAACCGGCTGATCGGTGTAGGCCCGCACGGCACGGCGGTTGTAGATCGCTTCCATCACGTCCATGGCATGACTCCCTCCCTGGGCGCTAAAAGCAGCAGTCCGAGACCGTGCGCTATGCCCCCTTACCGGCCAAGCCAGACATCGGCTCCTCACCACCTACACAATGAGCAATCGCGGTGCCGCACTCTACTCGCCAGCAGGTTCCGCCCACCGGAATCTCCATTTCGAGAACAATTTTCACGGGATCGGGTGACGTGAAGCCTCTGCACGCAACGAAACACGATTCCCCGTCGCGCGCCCCCTGTGAGACATTGCGCCCTTTCGCTACAGCGCTGAGAGAAGCTATGTAGCGGATTTCCTCAACCATTGGCCGTCCTTCTGATTCGCCGGCTGCAACCCTCTGTGCAATCAAGGCTCTCGACAATCGACGATCCGCCCTCTCACGGCATAGCAATTGCTGCAATTCATAGCGTTTTCTGCATTCCAGAAATACAGACACCGTCCACGGACGGCCCGCTCTACCAGCGCCCTCCGGCGCCTCACAAAGGAGGAATCCCATGTCTGTCGCCAAGATCATCGAGATCAGCGCCGAATCGCCCAAGAGCTTCGAAGATGCCATTCAGAACGGCATCGCCCGGGCAGCCAAGACCGTGCACGGCATGAAATCGGCATGGGTTAAAGAACAGCATGTGCTGGTTGAGAACAACAAGGTTACCTTGTATCGCGTGGACATGAAGGTCACGTTCGTGCTGGATTAAGCGGGCGGGGCTAGGCTGTCGCAGGAAGCTCACTGAAGTAAAACGCCGTCATGGCGAGAGTGGCCGCCACGTTCAATGATTCCACGCCCCGCGACAGGGGGATGGTGAATCTGACTTGCGCGGCGGCTATGGACTCGTCAGCCAGGCCTTGGCTTTCGTTGCCCACGGCTATCACCATACGTGCGGGAACGGTCTTGATGGCTCTGATCGGGACCGCATCCGGAGAAGGCACCACCGCAGCATAGACCGAGCAGCCGGTTTTCGAAAAAGATGAGAGCGCCGCGCTTTGAAACACTGGAAGAGCGAGAATCGCCCCTGCGGTAGCCCGTACGACCTTGGGGTGGAAGCAATCGACGGAATCCTGGCTCAGCCACACCCCGGTCAGATTGAGCGCCGCCGCTGTCCGAATGATGGTCCCTACATTGGCCGGATCTTGTAATCGCTCTCCGTACACGCCTAACACCCGTGCCTGCGCGCACAGGTCCGCTTCGCTCCATCCCGGCTGGCGAACCACGGCAACGATGCCCTGCGGCATGTCGACGTCGGAAAGTTTCTCAAAATCGCGGTCAGAGCAGGTGAACTGGTTCGCAGTGAGCACAGCACGGGCTGCGCGACTGGCCGTATCTTCACTCTGAAGGTATTGTGGGGCGACGATGAGGCTGAGAATCTGGTCTGGATAGGACTGGATGATATCGCGGCAGGCATGGGCGCCTTCGATGACGAAGGCGCCCTCGGACTGTCGTGTTTTCTTCTCGTGGAGCAGGTGCCTGATCAAGGCCCCCTGGGCTCGGGTGAGAGGACGGAGGGCACCGGACACGCTCACACTCCTCCTACCGTCCGAAACCGCTATCGTGAGACAAGGCCGTCAGAACACTACCGTCGCTTCCGCTCGGAGGCAGCCTCCGCAGCCCGAATCCGCTGCGCCCGCGCCTTGGCACGCTTCAACGCCGTCAGCTTGCCGCGCGTCCGGTCCTGTTCGGTTTGCAGTTTCTCCAACTGAGACTTCAGATGCGCCTTTTCCTGCTTATGCAGGTCCGCACATTCGGCTTTGGACAAGTGCGTCCAATCGCCGGTGCCTTGTGCACGCTTGATCCGGGCATCCAAAGACTCGCGCAGTTGCCGCGCCCGCATCGTCACCAGCGACTTCAACGCCTGCTGACGCCTGGTCACTTCCTCTTCTTCCGCCATGATGCCGCGAATATCTGTTCCCAACATAATCCCGCCTCCTTCTGAAACGACCACACTGGAGAACGCATTGTACCCGATTTCCCCCCTCACCTTCCACCAAGCCAGGCAAACCATAAGATGTTGATTTACTTTGACTAACATGCGCCGTCACGCCGTGGAGCCGGTTGCGCCCCCCGTCCGTTTTCTGTATCATCCCCGCATGGCAATCGGTGCCCTGATACAGGCGTGGCGGCTGTCCAGAAACCAATCTCTGGAAGCGCTCTCCGATGCGGCAGGGATCTCGGCCGCCCTGCTGGAGGAGATCGAGACCGATCAGGCAGATCCCTCTGCCGCGACCATTGAATCGCTCGCCTCGGCGCTCAACATTCCGCCCTCCTGGCTGTTTGATTCCCCGAAATCCTTCGAACACCTGTTCGAGCAATCCGATGACGGCGACCGACCGGATCCGTCACACACCGATCCTGTCACGGACCGGATCCTCGCGGGCTCACGCCTGGACCGTTCGCTCTATGTAATGTTGACGGCGTTGATGCAGGCAGGAGATCCGAAATTACTCAGAGCAGCGGAGATGAGTTTGCGCAGCCTCGTAAAACAGTCCCGCCAGGCGACCGTTCCGTGGCTGCAACGGCCATCGGGACACTTCGAGCCGCCCAGCGACTAACACCGTGGTCCGTCGCTCGTATCTCGTCGCTCGCGAGGGACGTTTCACAATGGACGAGAGCCGAATTTGACAGTATCCGGCTACAGCACCTGGAGGATCAGGCACTTCAGATACCGGGTCTCAGGCATACTGGCCAGGATCGGATGATCGCCGCTCTGCCCCCGCTGCTCAATCAGGCGAAGCTCGCGCTTGGCATCGCGTGCCGCCAGCCTGACGGAGCCCCAGAAATCTTCCTCCGAGATATGGTGCGAGCAGGAACTCGTCACCAGAAATCCCTCGGGCTTCGTCAGCCTGATCCCCTGGAGATTGATGTCTTTGTACCCGCTAAGGGCTTTCCGCACCGCCTGCTGGCTCCGGGCAAAGGCCGGAGGATCGAGCATGACGACATCGTAGCGCTTGCCCGCTTTTACCAGCGTCCGCAACTCATTGAAGGCATCGCACGCCCGGTAGCGGCACTGCGCCTCGACCTTGTTCCGCTTCGCATGCTCCCGAGCCAGCACCAGCGTCTCCTCGCTCACATCGAGGCCCTCCACCGACTTGGCCCCGGCCAGCGCCGCATGAATGCCGAAGGCGCCCGTGTGACAAAACACCTCCAGCACATCGGCTCCGCCGGTATAGGCGGCCGCAGCCCGTCGATTCTCCCGCTGGTCGCAAAACCAGCCGGTCTTTTGCCCGCGCTCGATATCGACCAGAAACCTCGCTCGCCCTTCGGCAATCTCCACCGTCGTCGCCCCGGCCCCCTTGATGAATCCCCGCTCCAGCGGCAGTCCTTCGAGCGTCCGGCTCTTGGCGTCGTTCCGAAGGTAAATCGTCTGAACCCCCGTTTCTTCAGCCAGCCACTCAGCAAGCAGGTCCTTGCGTCGGTCCATGCCGAACGACAGGGTCTGCATGACGAGCACCTGGTCGTACCGATCGACGATCAACCCCGGAAGGCGATCCCCCTCGCCATGGATCAACCGGTACGCGGTGGCATCTTTCACGATCCGCTTCCGCAGGCGCAGGGCCTGACGGATGCGCTCCCGCCAAAACTGCTCGTTAATAGGAACATCCCCGAAGGTCAGGAAGCGAACCCTGATCTTGGATTCCGGGTTATAGAGGCCGCGCCCGCACAACCGGCCGGCCGGCGTCACGACATCGACCAGGTCGCCTGCGACCGGCTGTCCGTCAATGTTTCCGAGATGACCGGCATAGACCCAGAGGTGGCCGGGCCCGTCTGAGCCTCGCGGCTGGGTCAGTGTGACTCGCGCTGTCGGCATATCACTGTGTGTGGTCATCCTACTCTTATCCGATTGCGCAGCCCCAAAGGTCAAGCACAATCCCAGCCTCCCGACAGGCGGTCCTCCGTGCAAGACAAGGCTTGACGGTGTTAGGCCAGTGTGGTTTGCTGGCAATACTGTTGTGATCCTGACCGATTCGCCCGGAGCATCTCGATGAACCGAACCCCGACAATCGGATCGACCGTACTCGACCGGCTTCACCAACTCGGCGTCCGCCACATCTTCGGCATCCCGGGCGACTATGTGCTCTCACTGTATCAACTCATCGAAGCCTCTCCGATCACGCACATCGGCACCACGCGTGAAGACTGCGCAGGATTCGCGGCGGATGCCTACGCCCGGATCAACGGCATCGGCGCCGTTTGTGTCACCTATTGCGTCGGCGGGCTGAACACCGTCAATGCGATCGCCTGCGCCTATGCCGAACGATCCCCCGTGGTCCTCCTCACCGGATCGCCCGGGCTTTCGGAACGGACTCGCACTCCGTACATGCACCACATGGTCAGAGACTTCTCGACACAACGGGAAGTCTTTGAGCGTATGACGGTGGCCGCCGTCGCACTCGAGGATCCGCTGACCGCCGAGCGGGAAATGGATCGGGCCTTTGCCGCCCTGCTCCGATACCGCCGCCCGATTTATATCGAGATTCCCCGCGACATGGTCCACACGCCGCTGCCACACACCGGGAAACCGGCATCCATCGAAGATGAGCCGAGCGACCCGGCCGCGCTGGCTGAAGCCATCGGCGAGGTCAAAGCCATGCTCGCGTCAGCCCGGCGACCGGCGATGCTGGTCGGAGCGGAAGTGGCCCGGTTCGGCCTGCACGATCACCTGACACGGCTCGTCGAACGGCTGAACATTCCCATCGCCTCCACCTTGCTGGGGAAATCCGTCATTCGCGAGGATCATCCGTTGTACGTCGGCGTCTACGGAGGGCTCATCGGACGCGAAGAGGTGCAGCGCTTCATCAATGACTCCGATTGTCTGCTCATCCTCGGCTCCATTCTCTCCGACGTGGAAGATATGGATGCTCAGTCGCCGCTCATGACCGAAGGCCGCACCATCCACGCGACAGCCGATCGCGTGGCCATCAAGCACCACCGGTATGAGGCCATCCGGTTCCAGGACTTCGTCCGGGCGCTGGTGGACGCTCCGCTTCCCGCGTGTCCCTCCCGCACCCTCCCCGCTCAGGCCGCCACAGTCACAACGTCGCCCGCTCCGGACGCCCCCGTCACGCTCCAGGGGCTCTTTGGTCACCTCGACAGCGTGCTGACCGAAAACACCATGATCATCGCCGATGTGGGAGAATCGCTCTTTGCCGCTGCCGACCTGCGCGTCCACCGCCGGTTCGAATTTCTCTCTCCGGCCTATTACACCTCCATGGGATTTGCCGTTCCCGCGGCACTCGGCGCCTCGTTCGCGGAACCCGCATTGCGCCCCATCGTCCTGGTCGGTGACGGCGCCTTTCAAATGACCGGCACCGAGCTTGCCACCTGTGTCCGCTACGGGCAGTCGCCCATCGTGATCGTCTTAAACAACCGCGGCTACTCCACCGAACGGGAGATTCTCGAAGGGCCGTTCAACGACGTCCACGAGTGGCAATACGAACGTCTCTGCGACGTGATCGGCGGAGGCGTCGGCTCGCGCGTGACGACACAACGGGAATTCGAGCGCAGCCTGGCCGCAGCCCTCGCGGACTCTTCACAGGTCCATCTGCTCAACGTGCTCCTGAATCCCGCCGATCGCTCTCCCGGGATGGTCCGTCTCGCACGCCGGCTGGGCAAGAAACTATCGACGGATAAGCCGTAGGAGGGCACCCGCCCACCAGCAGCTGGCACCTCAGCGACCTTCACAACCAGCCCCCGGGGGTGGCTTGAACGGTCGGCGCGTGGAGAGGATAATTCACGTCACATCCTGTTATGAATGCACAAGTGAAACAATGGGCGGTTTCATCCGGTGTCGCCGCGCTGACGGCCGGCCTCCTTGTGGTCGATCTCCATACCCCGTTGGGAGTGGCGAACCACATTCTCTACCTCGCCCCTGTCCTGCTGTCGCTCCTGTCGCCACAGCAATGGTTTCCCTTCATCGTGTCCGGGACCGTCACAGTCTTGATCGTCGTGGCAGGACTTCTGAGCGAGAATCCGCATAATGTGCCGCTCTGGGTGCCTATTTCCAATCGCGCATTCAGCATCTGGGCCATGTGGGTGCCCGTCTGGTATTTCACCCAGCGCCGCAACCATGAGCGGCTCCTCCAGCGGCTGAACGACGAACTCGAACAACGCGTGAAGGAGCGCACGCAGCAGTTGGCCGACGTGAACGACGCGCTGGTCACCGAGGTGACGGAGCGCATGCAGACCGAACGGTCGCTCGAATCCAGCCGTCAGGAATTGAAGCGGCTGGCCTCACAACTCATTCGCATCCAGGAAGAGGAGCGCCGCCGTATTTCACGCGACCTGCACGATGACATCAATCAGCGGCTGGCTCTGGTCGCCATTGAACTGGAGCGGTTGGAGCAACACCTGCCCGCACTCCACACAGAGGCCGTCAGATCCCTGTCGAACCGCGTGGGGGAACTCTCCGAGGATGTCCGCCATTTGGCCTATCAATACCACCCGTCGATCCTGGACGATCTCGGCCTCTCCATCGCAATGCAACGGCTGGTAGAAGATGTCGCCGCCCGCAGCCAGATTGAAGCGCACATCGACTGCGACCAGCTGCCGGAGAGGCTATCTCTAGACGTGGCGACCTGCATCTATCGGGTCGCACAGGAAAGTCTGGTCAATATCATTCGGCATGCAAAGGCCTCGCGCGTCGAGGTGGAGCTGGGGCGTTCGAGCAGGGGCCTCACCTTATCCATCGCCGATAACGGGGTCGGGTTTCACGCCGACCCTCCGCACAGCGACACGGGAGGGCTGGGGTTCTTGAGCATGAAAGAGCGCGTGAGCCTGGTCGGGGGGATCTTGAGGATCGAGTCAGCCATCGGAACGGGAACGCGGGTGCAGGCCATGATCCCCCTTGCGGAGACGAACATATGATGAAACCGCGGGTGCTCCTTGCCGACGATCATACGCTGGTCTTAGACGGCTACCGGAAAATCCTGGAGGGTTGCTGCGACATCGTCGGCACCGCCGAGGACGGCCGCACCCTCCTGAAGATGGCACACCAGCTTCTGCCGGACATTGTGACGCTCGACATTTCCATGCCCCAGCTGAACGGCATCGATGCGGCCCGCAAGCTGCACAGGGAACTCCCGGAGACCAAGATTATTTTCGTCACCATGCATGCGGACCAGGCGTACCTCACCGAAGCCTTCAAAGCGGGAGCCACCGGGTACCTGCTCAAACGATCCGCGGGATCGGAACTACTTCAGGCCATTCAATCGGTCATGAACGGGCATAATTACGTCACCCCGCTTATTGCCAAAAGCCTGGTACAGTCCATGGTGACCGGGCGCAAACCGTCCCTCACAACCGGACAACCGTTAACGCCCCGCCAACGCGAAGTCCTGCAACTCGTGGCAGAGGGCAACACCGTGAAAGAAATTGCCACAGCACTGGACATTTCACCGAAGACCGTCGAGTTCCACAAGACCCAGCTCATGGAGCAACTCGATCTTCATACCACAGCCGAACTCACCCGATACGCGCTGACGCACGGATTGATCTCCTCGTAGCACGTCCCTCACCGGTCTCCGGGTCTTTCCTCCGAATGAACCGGGGTTTTCTCCCGCCCGACCCAGGGAAATGCCTAGTACCTCCCCGGTCCACCGGCTTGTACAGTGCGGGCGTGATGCAGGGGATCGATTCAGGACCATCGCGCACATTCACGGGACGGAGGCTCACCATGCCACGGACACGTATCTTGTTGGCCGATGATCACCCCCAGATCTGCGAACTCCTCCGCATCCTCCTGGAGCCTGAATTTCAGGTCGTCGGCTCCGTCGCCGACGGGGAAGCATTACTGAAAGTGGCTCATTCGCTGCAACCCGACGTGATTATTTCCGACATCGACATGCCCAAGGTCACCGGCCTGGAAGCGCTCCCACTCTTGAAACATGTGGCACCTGACACGCACGTCATTTTCCTGACAGGCCACGACGAACACACCTATCTTGAAGCGGCATTTGCGGCAGGCGCCGCAGGCTACCTCGTCAAAGGCACAACGAACGATCTGCAAGGCTCTCTGAGAACGACGATCCAGAACATTCAGAATCCTCTGGCGAGACCGGGCCTCACCTCGCTGCGGTCACAGCACAGGCCTCCGTCGGCAGGAGGACAATTTGGCCGTTAACGATTGGGGAATGCTCGTCCCGTTCAGGCATCCGCAAGACAGCGCGAGAGAGAAAGAAACGATGGCCTCCATCGTCACACACTGTGGGTTCTGCCGGCGCATCACCGCCCCATGCAGCGGAAGCGGCTCAGAAGCCGTAGGGCAGGATGCGCCAGGCATTTCCCGGGACCAGCCCCTGCCGCCGCCGCTTGCTGATGTCTTGCTGAGAGAGACCTATTGCAGTGAATGCGACACGTTTTACCGGCAGCTGGTCACTTACGGGCGCGGAGAACGGATCCACTCCGATCGGGGTTTCAATGAGCCTCCCCCGCCGCAAGCAGGGACACCATCCACGGGAGCGTGAGGATGCAGGTACAGACGTCCGCCGTCAGTGAGGGTGGTCAGATGAGATGCGCGCGCTGTCAGGGACCGACTGTGTCCGAAGTGTTTGTCGACTGGGGATCCGGCGGGGGCCATCTGTCCTTCCCCGGATGGCGGTGTCTCATGTGCGGAGATATCAGCGACTCGGTCATCCTGTCTCACCGTGCGGCCAGGCCTCAGCCGCTTTCCCGTCACACGCGGCACGGCACCGGACCGGTCATGCACCGGGACCACCGTTGAAATTGGACCAACTGCCAGGGAGGACATCGAGTCACACCATGACACGGGGAACATTCGATCGAAAGACCACGCACGCACAAGAGAACCCCGAAACGGTGGAGCCGACGGCCAAGCCCCGCCGCATTCTGGTCATCGATCACGATGATCAGACAAGACTGGAGGCCTGCCATCGACTGACTCAGTGGGGATTCGATGCGGTCGGCGAAACCAACGCCCTGTCAGGTTTGGCGCTTCTCGCCCAAGCCACACCCGACCGCCCCTTCGCCGGCATGCTGCTGGAGCTGGACATGCCCGTGCTTGGCGGGATGGCGGTGCTCCAGGAAATGAAAGACCGTCACCCCGTCGTTCCGGTCCTTGTCATGGCGGAAGCGCGCCATATCGAGAAGCTCCGCGGCGCGGTCATAATGTGGGCGCGGGAGTATATCGTCAAACCGTTCAATACGGAATTATTGAAGATGAAATGCGACTATGTGTTCGCCGACTCTGCGTCAGAGGACCTGAGGCGGACTATTGTGTGTATCCAGCGCGGTCAGATCGATCAGTGAACGGGAACCGACGGCACCTCCCGTTGCATGATACCCCCGTGTGCGGGATCTGCCGGAATGCCCGGTTCACTGGTTGATCTGACCCTGGGGAGAGCACGCCAGGAGCCTCGTAATCCATTGCCTGATAAGGAAGGGATGCCGCAGCGTGAAATGCCGTCGATGTCACGGGCTGAGCGTGGCGACACGGTTTGGGGACGACCAATGGTGGGCTTTTGACGGTTGGCTCTGTCTCAACTGCGGGGACGTGATCGATCCGGTGATTCTGAACAATCGGGAATGCGATTCAGATAGGGGCCCGATGTCAATGAACGCGAAAGGGATGCGCGGAGCAAGGGGCACGGTTTCGGCCAAACTCATCCGGCTCACTCAATAAGGTTTTCCCTACTCAAGTCACTCACACCATGCCATTCCATGTGCGCTGCCTCACACAACGTGAAAACCGGCCCGATGTGTCCACACGTCTCCTCTTGAACGGTGCAGACCGGCATCGAGCGCTGATGACCGCCGCCGCATCGCACCATCATGAAGCCGGCGCGTTGCAGGTTCGCGCCAAACGGCACCGCACAGAGGCTGACAACATACGCAGCCGCTCGTGGCGCCCCATGAGCCACACCCAACGAATGATAACGACCTGTTCCACCCATTTATAGTGAGGCGGCATTCCAGCCGATAACGGCCCATTGAAAGGTGGCGCAGGAGCCGGCCAACGTACTAGTATAGAACATACCAACCAACAGAGACGGTCATCGCAGCGGGATGGTCTGTCATCGGAGTGATGTATATGCGTACTCGTGTCTCTCTTTCTCTCGTCTGCCTCAGCGCCGCACTGTGGGGGGCAGCCTTCCTCTCGTCGCCCGGCCTGGCGCAGGAACCGCCCCCGAACATCTATACGCTCGACTCGATTCTTGACCTGGCGTTGGCGAGGAATCCGGCGGTGTCGTCCGCAGAAGGGCTCATTGACCGGCAGCGCGGCCAGCAGACCGCCGCCGGCGCCTATCCCAACCCCAGCGTCACCGGTTACCTGGGCTATGGTGAGATCCGGGACGCCGGTCGAGCCCATGTCGCAGATACGATCGAACGGCAGAGCATCACAGAATACAACGTGACCCTCGGACAGCCGCTGGAATGGCCGGCGATGCGGGCCGCCCGTCAGCAAGTAGCGGACGCGGGACTGGCAACGGCCAACGCCGGTATGTCGGAGACCCGACTGAATCTGACGACACAGGTCAAAGTGGCGTTTTATGACCTGCTCCTGGCCCAGCAGGACGCCGCCCTCGCCCGGCAGAATCTGGAGATCGTCGAAAGCGTGGCCCGGATCGTCAAGGCCCGGGTCAAGTCCGGCGAGGGGCCTCAATTCGAATCGATCAAGGCCGAAGTCGAAGTCCTGAAGGCCAGGCAGCAACTCTCGCGGGCGGACAACGCGGTCCGCGTGAATCGTGTCGTGGTCAATACGCTGACCGGCGGCGCGCTGGAATCCGCCTACCTCGTCCGGGGCGAATTCGCGGGCAATATGACAGACCTGCAGATCGAAGGATTGATGGCCCGCATGGCGACCCAGCATCCGACCATTCAACGCCTCCTGAAATCGGTGGAGCAGTCGGACTGGAAGGTCGAATTCGAGCGGCAATCGCGGATTCCCAGCGTGACCGTGAACGGCAGCTATTGGCGGGAGATCGGACGGGAAGCGGTGCAAGGAGGCCTGTCGGTTCCCCTGCCGCTGTGGTACCGGAAGCAGGGAGAGATCGCCGCATCGCTGGGCGAGAAACGCCGCGAAGAGGCGGAACTGTTGCGCACCCGCAACGAGCTGGCCAGAGCCATCCATCAGCATTATCAAGATGCCAGGACCACGGCTGACCTGATCGCGGTCTTCGACAAAGGCCTCTTGAAGCAAGCCCAGGAAGCTCTGCGGCTCGCCCAGTTCAGTTTCCAACAGGGAGCGTCGAGCCTCCTGGACGTCTTCGACGCACAGCGGGTCCAGCGCCAGATTCAGATGGACTACGCCCAGGCACGATACGAATTATCAGTCTCGCTGGCTCGTCTCGAGCGCGCCGTTGGTGGCTCACTATGACGGCGCAGAGAGTCTGTCGCCCGCGACGGAGCAAGACGGAGAAAGCCCCCTCATGAACGCAATATCTTCTAACCATCCCCTTTTGGTTCTAAGCCTGCTCCCCGGCTTGCTCCTGACTGTGTCAGGGTGTGACCGCGCCCCCGGCAATGCCGTCGTGGCCCAGTCGCCGGCTGCCGAGGCTACCCCCGGAGTCGTCCTCCTTCCGGCCGAGGAATCCTCGCGCGTCGGACTCGTCGTCCAGCCGGTCACGCGTAGCGACTTCCGCACCTACCGAGACTTTCCCGCCATCCTGCAGCCGAACGAGCGGGCCATGGCGGACATCACGACCCTGGTCCGCGGCCGGGTGGTGGACGTCTACGCGGATCTGGGCCAACAGGTCGAAGCCAACGCGCTCCTGGCCATCCTGTACAGCAGCGAACTGGGCCTGGCGCAATCCGCCTATCTGAAGTCGCGAGCCAAACTCCATGTCGCCGAGCAGGCCTATGCCCGGGCCAAGTTTCTGCTGCAGGAGCAAGTCATCGGCGAGGCGGAGGCCCAGCGCCGCCACGCGGAACTCCTCAGCATGCAGGCGGAAGCCCATGAGGCGCGCGACCATCTGAAACTCCTCGGCATGAGCGACGATGAATTTCGCCGCCTCGACAAGAGCCGGGACATTCGCTCCCATGTACCGATCGTGGCGCCCTTCGCCGGCCGCATCATCGGACGCAACCTGACCAGGGGGGAGGTCGTCGAGACCACCGAGAAACTCTTCGTGGTCGCGGACCTGTCTGAAGTCTGGGTGCGGGCCAACATTCCGGAAAAGGACATTCCGTTCGTCCACTCCATCCACGCGTCCGGGGGCACGCAAGCGGAGGTGCGTATCAATGCCTATCCGCGCGAGATCTTCAAGGGCACGATCACCTATGTCGGCGATGTGCTGGACCCCGCCACCCGCACGATGCAGCTCCGGCTCGAGCTGCCCAATCCTGAGGGACGATTGAAGCCGGAAATGTTCGCCACCATCCGCCTCTACTCCGAATCGCAGCCGGACCGGTTGGCCGTGCCGGAATCCGCGCTGCAACGGGACCAGGATCGAACCTTCGTCTTCGTCCAACGGAACGCCAACGAGTATGAAGTCCGCGATGTTCAGACGGGCGAATCCAACGGCACCATCACCACCATCCTCGGCGGCCTCAGCGAAGGCGATCAGGTCGTGACGCACGGCGCCTTCGTCCTGAAATCCGAACTCTTCAAGAAGCAAGTCTAATGGCGGCCAGTCTCCTCGACACAAATTTTTCAGGCATGAAGGGTGACTCGATCGTGACGCACGGCCTGTTCGCTCTCACATCCGAACTCTTGAAGAAGCAAATCTGATGGGTGCCAGTCCCTTCAACCCATATTCCTCAGGCAGGAAAGGGCACTCGCTCGTGACGCATCGCGTATTCGTTCTCACATCCGAACTCTTGGAGAAACAGATCTGATGGTCGCCCGGCTTCTTGATATCTCGCTCCGCCAGCGGATGCTCATCGTGCTCTTCGCGATCATAATCGGAGTCGGGGGCCTGTACGCCTTCAGGACCATTCCCATCGATGCCTTTCCCGATGTCACCAGCGTGCTGGTGCAAGTCGTGACGAAGGCACCCGGCCTATCCCCCGCGGAAGTCGAACGGCTGGTGACCTATCCGATCGAACTGCAGCTGACCGGCGTTCCCGCTCTGACGGAAATGCGCTCGCTGACCAAGGTCGGCCTCTCGCTCGTCACCATCGTGTTCGACGACTCGATGGATATCAATCTTGCGCGCCAGCTCGTGCTCGAACGTCTGATCGAGGTGAAGGAGCTGCTGCCTCCCGGCGCGGAACCGATGCTGGTGCCGAACAGCACCGGGCTGGGTGAAGTCTATCAGTACTACCTCGAAGCCCGCCCGGGCCCCGTCACGGACGAGGCGGTGCAGCACCAGAGCCTGATCGATCAGCGCACGATTCAGGACTGGATCATCCGGCCGCTGCTGAAAAGCACGCCGGAAGTGATCGACGTGAATTCGATGGGCGGCTACGTCAAACAGTATCAAGTGCTGGTCGAGCCGGCCATGTTGCGGAAATACAATCTGACTCTCCGCGAGGTGTTCAACGCCGTCGCCAGCAACAACGCCAATGCCGGCGGCAACATCCTGGAAAAACATGACGAAAAATATATCGTGCGGGGCGTCGGCCTGATCCGGACGCTCGAAGACATCGAACGCATCGTCATCAAGGAAGCCGGCGGCACGCCGGTCTTTGTCAGCGATGTCGCGCAGGTGCTGATCGACCATGCGGTCCGGCACGGCGCGACCGTGTTGAACGGAGACCGGGAGGTGGTCAGCGGCATCGTGCTGATGCTGCGAGGCGGCAATGCGCGCGACGTGGTCGAAGGCATCAAGGCGCGCATCGAGGACATTCATCGCCTGCATCTGCTGCCGGACGGACTGCGCATCGTGCCGTTCTATGACCGGATCGAATTGATCACCGCCGCCTTGAACACCGTGTATAAATCGCTGGCCGAAGGGGTCGTGCTGGTCATCGTGGTGCTCGTCCTCTTCCTGGGCAACATCCGTAGCGCGCTGATCGTGGTCGCCACCCTGGTGCTGGCCCCGCTGGCCACCTTCATCGTCATGGGCCAGGTCGGGCTCACGGCCAATCTCATGTCACTGGGCGGGCTCGCCATCGCCATCGGCATGATCGTGGACGGGTCCGTCGTCGTGGTCGAAAACGTCTATCGGCATCTCTCGGAACACTCGGCTGCCGCCGTCCCGCGACTCGAATTGATTACCAGATCTGTGAAGGAGGTGGGACAGCCGGTCGTGTTCGGCATCCTGATCATCATCCTGGTATTTTTGCCTCTCCTCTCGCTGCACGGGATGGAGGGCAAGATGTTCAAACCGCTCGCCTACACCATCATGATCGCCCTGCTGACTTCCCTTGTGTTGTCGCTCACCCTGTCGCCGGTCCTCTGCTCGCTCATGTTGAAGCGCGGCAGCGAGGAAGATCCCTGGATCGTCCGCATAGCCAAACGCCTGTATGCCCCGTCGCTCCGGTGGGCCTTGGGACATACCGCGGTGGTCCTGGTGATAGCGTGTGGTGCGCTGCTCGGCAGCCTGGCGCTGTTTCCGTTCCTCGGCAGCGAGTTTATCCCGATCCTGAATGAAGGGTCCGTCGCCCCGCAGACCATCCGGCTGCCGAGCGTGTCGCTGCCCGCCTCCATCGAGATCGAAAAGCGCATGCAGCAGGCCATGATGGAATTTCCTGAAGTGGAGATGGTGGTCTCGAAGATCGGGCGCACCGAGCTGGGAAACGACCCGCAGGAACCGAACGAGAGCGACCCCGTGGTCCGCCTTCGCCCGCTGGAAGAGTGGACGACCGCACGCACGATGCCCGAGTTGATGCAAAAGTTCCGCGAGCGGCTGGCACGGATCCCCGGCGCCACGTTCCTGATCAGCCAGCCCATCCAGCAGCGGGTCGATGAGTTGATTTCCGGCGTCCGGACGGAAGCGACCGTCAAGCTGTTCGGCGACGATCTGGATGTCTTGCGCAGCAAAGCCGAGGAGATCGCCGGGCAGCTCAGCACCGTGCGCGGGGTGCGGGACATCAAGGTGGAACAGCTCTTCGGGCAGCCCTATCTCACGATCGACATCGACCGGAGCAAAATTGCCCGGCACGGGATCAATGTCTCCGAGGTGCGGGACATTATCGGCACTGCGATCGGCGGTGAAACCGCAACCCGTGTGTACGAAGGCCAGCAACGGTTCGAACTGGTTGTGCGCTTTCCGGAACAGCACCGAGACAGCGTCGAGACCATCAGTAACATTCTGGTCACCGGCGGAGACGGCGCACTCATTCCTCTGGCCGACCTCGGAACCGTGCGGCTGGAGGAAGGACCCGGCCGGATCAGCCGGGAACGGCTCCAGCGCTACGTGTCGATCGGCTTCAATACGCTGGGACGCGACATCGGCAGTTTGGTGGCGGAAGCCCAACAGAAGATCGCCACCCAGGTGCCGCTCCCTGCCGGATACACCGTCGCCTGGGGAGGCTCCTTCGAGAACATGGAGCGGGCAATGTCCAAGCTCCGCCTCATCGTCCCCATCACCATCGGATTGATCTTCCTGTTGCTGTACTCCACCTTCGACTCGCTGCGCCAGGCGGCCCTCATTATCCTGAACCTTCCCTTCGCGCTGATCGGCGGGGTGGTGGCGCTCTGGCTGACGGGCGAATATCTCAGCGTGCCGGCCTCGGTCGGCTTCATCAACCTATTCGGAGTTGCCGTGCTGAACGGCATCGTGCTGGTGTCCTGCATGAATGCGCTCCGCGAAGAAGGCACCGCCTTGGACGAGGCCGTGGTGTCCGGAGCGTTGCTGCGCTTGAGACCCGTCCTCATGACCGCCCTGGTGGCGTTGCTGGGCTTGGTCCCCCTCGCCTTCGCGCACGGCATCGGGTCGGAGGTTCAGCGCCCGCTGGCGATCGTGGTCATCGGAGGGCTGGTGAGTTCCACCACATTAACGCTGATCGTGCTGCCGGTCTTGTATCGCTGGCTGGAATCCCGTTACAGCCAGGAGCTCGAACCATCTAAACCCGCAGCTGACCCTCACGAAAACACATAGCAGGCTGCGGACACACTCGATTCTCTTTCAAAGCACAGCGAACGCTTTCTATAGACAACCGTATATAAATCGCTCACAGGATGCTCAAAATGGCCGTCCAGCAAGGCCGCAGCAAGCGAAGAGGCGAGGCGTACGCTCTGGTACGTTGAGTCTCTGAGTGACGCGAGAACGCCGCTGGCGGACGTTTTCAGCATCCTGCTAGGCATTTCACGACCCAAACCTCGTGAACCGCCCAGCACAACAAGCCCCTTGCACGCGGAGACAATCCTGAATACAGCTAAACGCAATCCATCCAGGCCGTGATCGTCGCCAGTGAAGGGTTTGACCATCACCCTCCTACGGTCGAGACGGGCACAGCACTTGTTCACGCCAAGATCGCGCCCTGCCGAGTCGGCGATATCGTTGAGAAATATCGATCTGAGTCCGTTATGCAGCCTCTCATTCGCATGAGATAATGATGGGTACAGGCATTGCTTCTATCTGGTTGTGCATATGTCAGATACGCGCAGGCGTAGGGAACACATTGCGAACGCATTCTCTGCGCGCAAGCTGAGAGATTCCGCCAGTGAACGGGCCGCCAACGATATCCGTCATTACTCAGGCTCCATCATGCCACAGTACCTCATTTTTACAGACCTTGACGGCTGCCTTCTGGACAGCCAGAGCTATTCATTTGACGCCGCGCGTCCCGCGCTTGAGGAGATCCAGGCCCGCAATATTCCCGTGGTGCTGGTTTCCAGCAAAACACGGGCTGAAATCGAGCCCTTGCGCGAACAACTCAATCACCACGACCCGTTCATCGTCGAAAACGGCGGGGCGATTGTGGTTCCACTCGGCACGTTTGATTTTCCGCTCGACCGGACACGACGGCGGGAGGATTACCAGATCATTGAATTTGGAACTCCCTATGCCATGCTGCGGGACGTGCTCAAACAAATCGAAGAGGCGGTCTGCACCCCGCTGAAAGGGTTCGGCGACCTTTCCATCGACGAACTCATGCGTGCAACGGGATTAAACCGGGAGGCGGCGATACGGGCGAAGCTGCGGGAGTATGACGAGCCCTACCTGGTGGCAGGACCTCCGTCCATTGCCGAAGAGGTCGGCCGGCAAATCATGCTCCGTGGATTGCGCTGGACAAAGGGGGGGCGGTTTTTCCACCTCACCGGATCTCACGACAAGGGTCTGGCTGTGTTGCGCCTACTCGAATGCTATCGAGAACGCTGGCACAGGGAAAACAGGCTCGATCACATCGTGACTATCGGCATCGGCGATAACATGAACGATCTTCCGCTCTTGCTCGCGGTCGATCATCCCGTGCTGGTTCAGAAGGGGGACGGCTCGTATGATCCCGGCATCTCGCTTCCGCGCTTGATCCGGGCACCGGGCGTGGGACCGGTGGGATGGAACGCCGCCGTGCTCCAGCTCCTGGCGCACACGGGTCAGGAGGCCGGCACCCGGACAGGATCAGGACGATTTCCTGCCTGAAAAGACCGTGGCGTCGCAGGAAAGGTACTTGATCTGCTTGATCGGAACCAGGATCATTTCCCGCGGCGACTCCACGTAAATAAACTCCTGGTCCTCGGACAACCGATGGCTGACCGCATCCTTGATAAGCAACTCTTGATTGTCCACAAACACCACTTTCACCCAGTATTGCACCGTGTCACTCCTTCCCTAGACACCGACTGAACACAACCCGCACTGAAGACCGCGCGATTATACTGATCCGTTTTGCACCCTGGCAACTTGCCAGCAGGACGAGGCCTTGAGTAGAGTATCCGCGGAAGATCCTTCTTGCGGAAAAGACCTCATGCACGAATGCCATCCAGCCCTCCGTCCACGGTCCGAACGACGCCTGGCAGGCCGCTGGATCTTCGCCTGCCTCTGCCTCACTGCTTCCTGTGCGATTCTGTTCGATAACGTCCCGGCCCAGGTGATGGGCGATGAAGCGGAACTGACTCGCCTGCGCAACAAAGCCGAAGATGCCATGGCCGCCGACGATCCCGACGGAGCCGCGATGATGATGGGGCGGGCCGCGCTGCTTTCAGCGCAAATGGCCAAGAAACGGGAGGGCATTTCCGGGGTGGTCTCCAGGCGGATGGAATCGCTCTTTCGATCCCAGGAACATACCTATCGCGCGATGAGCCTCTTTCGGCGAGCCGGCAATCAGCTGCCGGCTTCATCCGGCGTCTGCGGAAGTCTCAGCCTGGCGCTCACCAGCCTGCGTCAGGCCGCAGAGCCGATTGGCGATCTCCCCTCGCCGCCCCCGACTCCCCGCTTGCCCGAGGACGTGGCGCAGCTCACTGAGACCGTCGAGACGTGGATGACGGTCGTCGCATCCATGATTGCCGAGTACCAGTGCCCGTGAGGCTGCCTGCGCCCTTCGATCGCTCAGTCTTCTTCTGGATTGATGATGTGCAATCCGGCCGTCTTGGAAGCCGCCAGCAACTGCGTATCGGCGCTCACGACGGTCAGTCGCAAGGGCTTCAGCTCCAACGCCAGTGCCAGGTGCATCACCTGCGCCGCTCGCAGAAAGGGATATTCCAACGCCAATTCCTTGGTGGCCAAGTAGGTGGCCATCGTGGGCGCAATAAACTGATAGAGGCCATCCTTTGACTCAATCTCAAACTTATGGATCACCGAGTAACAGTCATCGCGGGTGATGTCACCCTGTTGCGCCCGATTCGCCAGCGTCGTGTAAAACTCGGTGACGGTCCAGGTGGGAAGAATGGCCACCTTTCCCCGTTTGACCATCAGCTTGTTGACGATACGGGTTCCACGCTCCATGCTGTAGCGCTTCACGAGCGCCGAGGAGTCGAAGTAATAGTACGGCATTCGCTAGACCCTCCCCTTCAAAATCACCGCGGCCAAGGGTCCCTGGAGCTTGGAGAGCCTGTCTTGTAGCTCATCAAGCGGCACTTCCTCATACCCCTGTTTCCGCAAGGTCTCGGCCAGGTTGGCCTGATTGAACGCCGCCGTATCTTCCTTCAACCGGTCCCCCAGGCGCCGCTTGGCCAGACGACTGGAGAGCTTGCGGCCCGGCTTGGTCAGCCCGCGTCCGCGGCTCCGTGGGGCGCGGCCCATCGATTTTTCTGTAGGCTGTGTCACAGTGCTGATTCCCTCCTCGTTAGAATGAAGGTGGCGTGGCTGGCCCCGGCGTGACCGGGAGCGGATCTCGTGGACACCCGGCCGGTGGTGCAGCGGCAGCCGGTAACGGCGCCTCTCCAAATACATGAGAAGCGATGGCTTTGGCAAGGTCTGAGGAAAATTCCTGTTGAATCACCCGCAGGGCTTTCGCCGTCGCCTCACGATCGGAGAGGTGGCCTTCCTTCCCTCCCCTCGACAGGGCTCCGAGGACACGTTGCGAAACGGACTCCACCACTTCAAAGTCGCTGCACCACCGGACGTACTTGAATTTCGGATCCCCCACTTCGATGGGCCAAATCCGCACGGTCCCGCGGACCAGCAACTCCGGAGCCGCCCCGTCCCCGTTCACCGCACGATGCGTCACGTGCAGGCCCTCCCGAATCAATCCCTCGGTGAGCGACCGTTGAATGGGCTCCGCATGGTCGCCGGCCACTTCGACGGCCAACAGGAGATTGGCCGAAAGAAACTGATCCAGTTCGTTGGTCAGATCATTCACATGGTAAGCGGACGGACTTCCCTGTCCGGATGGCCGGATGACGCGCAGATCCGCGTTATACGCCTCCCGCATCACCAGGGTCCTTGTGGCACGACGGAGATCGCGCACCTTGGTCAACTTGTCGGCCGTCTGGCGGGCGTCCGTCAGATCGGACTCAATCGCCCGATCGAGTTCGCGCATCTTCTCCAGCAGCGCGGTTTCCCCCTGCCCCCGGTGCATCCCGGCCAGCACGTAATGCAACCCTTTCGACGCGTCGTACCAGGCGTCCAGCACTGTCACATTCTCGAGCACTTTATCGGTGGAGACCTTCGTAATCGTGTCCAGCGTCAATCGTCGCTCGGCATTCGACCCTCCCCGGGTCTCGACAAGCAGGTAGGACTCCCAATCCTTGGCTTGAGCCGCCACCTCAGCCTTAAAAATTCTGGCGACCGCCGCATAGGCCTGGTCGGAGGCCGCACTCTTGCTTGCCGACTGTCCTTCGCCAAGCAGGTATTGAGACGACGAGAACTCCGCACTCCCGCCGTCCACCCATGCCGGTTTGGCCTTTCCCCCGAACCAGGAACAGCCGGTGAGCGCGAGCCCTCCGAGGAGTCCGAGAAGGAGAACGCGGGCGCCGCGCCGCGAAGCAGGAACGATCCGTGTCATTGCATCACCCGCTGAATCAGGACGGTGGTTTGTCCGGGGACCAGCGTGAGTGTGCGTCCGGAGTCTTTGGTATTACTCTCCCCACGCCCGACGAGCTGAACCGACGCCTGGTACCGCCCGGGTGCAACCCAGGCCCGTGTGATATGAATTTCATCCGGGAGAGTCTGCCAACTGCGTTTGTCCGCTTCTTCGGAGGCCACAGCCCATCCTTTCGTCAGCACACCGACAATGAGTCCCACCCAGGGGCCCGCATCTTTGCCCGCCGCTTGCTGCGCCCCTCGCGTCGCCCCCTCCGCCATGGCAAACTTCCCCGCCGCACGGGCCACCGCCTTCATCGCAATTCCCGGCAGCCGGTCCGCCAGACTCTTCTCGGCCAGGGCGGTGATGTTCTGGCCCAGCTCCGAACGGACGGCCATCTGACGGCCGGCATCATCCGTCAGCATCAGCTGCTCCGCAGCCACGTGCGTTTTGTGGGAAATCAATTGCGGCAGGGCCACGCGTACCACGCGTCCACTGAGGCCGTACAGCACGCTATCCACCCCTCGATTCTGCTGTCGCGCGCCTTGCGAAAACCCGCGGTTCAATAGCACGAGCTGCAACGCATTCAGACTGACCGGCAAGTCAAGATAGCGGTCCTCTTTGCGCGGGGCGCGGCCATTATAGCTGATCAGCACGACCTGAGCGAGATCCCGGACCGCCTCATAAGACCGCCACGTCGTGTCCGGAAACAACCGGCGGTACTCTTCGAACTCCGTGGTGAGATGCAACGCCTCGGACGTCCGCAACAGATCGGCGCGCAACTGACCCGGCGCCGGGGTGCGCGCCCACCCGCTCATCGCCTCATAAGCCTCGTAGGCCTTGCGGTAGGCGATGAACGCGTTGTTTATGTCGCCCGCGGACTCGTAGAGGATGCCCGTCAGGTACCGTGCAAATCCATCCTCCCTGTACGTAGCTTTATCATTGACCTTATCCGACAACACATTGAGCCGGTGATCGATGCGCCGCGCTTCAACCAGCGATTCCTCCAGCTGTCCTTGGGCCGCGTAGTTCAAGGCCTTCAAGACGTTGATCATGACATGTTCGTAGGCATCCCCTTCGTACGGAAGCGTGTTGTCGTTGGTGAGAAACGCGGCGGTTTCCGAACGGATCGACCTGGTATAGAGCCGCTCGATTTCTTCATCGGCCTGTTCGAGCACGGCATTGCTCTGCTGATAGTCTCCCGCCAGTTGCAGCATCATGCCCCGGTCCATCCCGTAGAGCAGCCGACTCTTGCTCCCGTAGGACTCCTCGGCCTGCCGGACGATGGCGTCAGCCTGTTTCGCGTCGCCGGCTAACAGACTTTGCTCGATCAGCGCATACCGGTTGAGAGGGGGCCCGCACGCCGTCAGCAGCAGCGCGACGGCCAGCAGGCTGAAACAGGAGAGCGATGAGGCAGCGCTCCGCCGCACAAGACCGTTCCGGGCAGAGCGTGAGAGGAGAGAGCTCAACGGAATCCGCTGATACCTAGCAAGTGGTTGGCAAACGACTTACGGGCTTCAACACCATGAGGTCCAGGCACTCACACAATCGTTCACGACTCTTCACAGGCTGTTCAGAAAGGCCGTCCAGCAAGGCCGCAACCAGCGAAGAGGCGAGGCGTACGCGGTTGGTACGTTGAGCCTCTGAGCGCCGCGAGAACGCCACTGGCGGGCTTTATCAACAGCCTGTTAGAATATCGTGCGTTTCTTCTCAATGACTTTCTTAATCTTCTTTTGTCCGTACCAGACCTTGGCATTGCTTTCCAGATCCACCATCTGCAGATCGATCTGGTAAAAGACCGCCTTGGTGCCGTCGGCTTCGTCGAGGATCGTGGAGATCGTCCCCTTCATCATGTAATCGGCGCCGATCTCTTTTCCCGGGGATTTTTGCGTATCCTCGCGCGCATACATCGCCTGCTCTTTTCGTTCCGTGCGCAGCTCTTCCCGCTCCCCTTTTCCCGCCACGAAGGTCACTTTCTGGGAATTGGTCAACTCACGTTCAAGATCCGTCACGAATGTCTGGATGCTGATATGCTCGTGACTGCTGTTCAGGATGGTGCCGACCACCACCACGGGCTGGCGTTGCTTACCCTGCGTAAAATTTCCCAGCCAGGGATAGGCGAGCGCTTCCTTGACCATGGTTTCCGCCACCATGCGGGAATCCGTATCGTTCCATCGGCCGCTCAAGTCGGTCACGACCCCGGCATCGACTCGTGTAATCGTGGTTTCGTGCCCGCACCCCGACACCGCGAGCCACACCGCCGCCACCACCCCCAGCCATCCGTGTTTCAATCCCATCACGCCTGCCCCTCCAGGAGAAACAGTTCCCGCACGTTCATCCGGCCTTCACGCAGAACCTTACCGGTTCATCCGCTTGTCTTCTTCTTTTTCGAGCCGATCAAACATCTTGTCGGCGTTCTTCCTCACGAAATCGCGGACATCCTTGTTGAGTTCTTTGGCCTGCTCCAGATTGTTCTTCATATCTTCTAAGTTCAATTTGGTCAGCACATAGTAGGTATTCGTCTTTTCATCCTTATAGCGATCGATCGGCCGCACACCGCTGAGCGTCACGGTGGTGATCGTCTTGATGGCCCGTTCGACGTTCTGCTCTTCCGTGTTGCGTGTGAAATCACCCGCCGTCGTCGAAGCGGCATAATCCCGCATCAGATAGCCGGTGTATGTTTCAAAGGTCTTCGCAATCTCCGCCCGCCCCCGATTCTCCGCCGTATCCCAGGCCAGCGGCTCATTCCGGACCCCGACCACCGAGCCCACCCCATAGAACGCCTTGTTGTCCTTTTCATTGAAGGCTCCGGATCCTTTTTGTACCCAGTTTGGCGGACCACCGCATGCAGCGAGCCCGATCAAGAGAGCCATGGCAAGCCCGCCGCCGGCCACTCTCTTCACACATGCCTGTGCTGTAGCCATCTGATCCTCCTTCGTCACGAAATTGGGGGTGATCATCCGCGTGTCAGCAAGTCGAGAATTTACCTGGATTCATGCTAACATGCGTGTCCAGATGCGTCAACGAAACGACCGGTTTCCGGTTGGCGGACACAAGAAATTTCTCGCGCAGTAGCGCCTGACATCCGCAACGACGCAACGCTCACAGGGGGAGGAACTCACCGTGGCCGACGTTCAGATAGAAGACGGTATCATCAAGATCGCCAATCTCGACATTCAAGACCCGAAGGCCGCTGCCGTCCTTGCGGAATACCCGCAAGTCCGCTGGGCGGAAATCACACGGCGTGCATTGAAAATCGGGTTGGGCTATCTCAAGGGCGGAGGAAAGGATTAACGCCTTGTGGCGGCGTCGGCTTCTCGCACCACCGCCTTCGCGCGGGAGTGGCTCCCGCCCAATTCCAGATAGCGACGAAAGGCCTCGACTGACTTCGGCTGATCATTGAGGTGATCGGCATAGAGCGTCCCGAGAGAGAAATAGACGTCCTGATAACCGGGATTCACCTTCAGCGCCTGCAACAGAGCCTGTTCCGCTTCCACGAAGCTGCCCCGTTTTTCATAGATCAAGCCGAGCGTGTAGGAAGAGTCCGGATTATCCGGCGCGTGCTGGACGGCAAGTTGCCCGGCTACCAGCGCCTCATCGAGGTTCGGAAGCACCTCCAGGAGAAGATAGCTCTTGAGCACATAGGCGTCGCCGAAGGCCGGATTGTACTCAATCGCGCGATTCAAACGCTCCAGCGCCTCATCAGCCCGCTTTCCCTCCTGAAGCAACGCGAACGCCTGCTCATACTGCGCCTTGGCCGCCTGCTGCCGTTCCGCCGGTGTCTGGGGGCCGGCGCCCAGGATAAAGGCGCTCTTTCGCCCTTCGACCAACACCGTATCCCCGTCGCCATCAAGCCGGGCGCTGATCGGATGCTGTTTGCCCTGCGACAGGCCTGCAATTTCCTGCTCCAGGTAGGCGCCAAGTTCCGACGCCATCAACCAGCCGTTCTTATTGAGGTCGGCGGCACCCTGCAATCCGGTAAGCAGCGCCGTCGCAAAGAGGCTCTTTCCTCCGGGACGGAGCGACACTTCGCCTTTGTCTCCCGCCGTGATAACCTGTGCCGCCCGCCGCTCCGTATCCTCTTCCGGCGATACCCGACCTTCCAGAGAAAGTTGTTGAGGCGCAGTGGTTTCCCACCCTCTGACCGCCGCGTCAATGATCAGCAGGGTATGTTTTGAAGCAGACCGGCGGGTGAATTCCTTGAGCTGCTCGAAGGTCACCGACTTCGCAACATTGTTCACCTGCGCATCCCACGGAACGAGATAGCCGAGATCTTTCCCATCGGCGTCCTGGGTAACCCCGGCATGACCGGCATAAAACACGACCAGCCGATCCATCCGACCGACCTTCCTGGGAAGGAAATTCGTGAACACTTGCTGAAGGTGCCGGAAACTGGCGTCCTTGTCATACACCTCAAGGACTTCATCGAACCCCATTTGGCGAAACGCCTGAGCCACCGTCTTGGCGTCGTTCACCGCACCGGGAATCGGCGGCGCCAGGAGATAGTTTTCAACGCCGATGACGACGGCCCAGGATTTATAATAGAGTCCTTCCGGCTTTCCCAGTTGGGCATGAGCCGGTTGGATTCCCACACACACGGCCACCAGAGCCCCAGCGACGGAAAGGCTCAAGGCGCGCGGGATTCGCGGGAACAGACGTGGGATGAGTCGAAGAGAAATTGGCATGACCGGCTCCGGGTCAGACTACCCCTCCGCTGCTGCGGCTGTCAAGAAATCAGGCCCCCGGCTTCAACGTCGCCCATTCCCGGCGGAACCGATGGCCTCAAAGATCCGCTCGCTTCAGGGTTGCAGGGAAGGCCACCTTTCTCCATAATTGCGCAACGATCGTTCAGTGATTGACCGAGGAGGCACGTGCGTCATGAGTGAACAAATCGAGACCCTCTTGAAGGAAAGCCGAACCTATCACCCGACCGACAAGACCAAAGCCGCCGCCTATATTCAGGATTATGACGCCGAATACAAGAAATCGATCGCTGATCCGGAGGCCTTCTGGAGCGGCGTCGCCAAAGAATTAGACTGGTTCACCCCCTGGAGTAAAGTCCTGGAATGGAACTACCCCCTGGCCAAATGGTTTGTGGGGGCCACCTGCAATATTTCCTACAACTGCCTCGATCGCCACGTACAAGGCGGCCGCAAAAACAAAGTGGCCGTCATCTGGGTCGGCGAGAACGATCAAGAACGGGTCTTCACCTATGGCGAGTTGTATCGCCAGGTGAATCGCTGCGCCAACGCGCTCAAGGCCCTGGGATTGAAGAAAGGTGACCGAGTCACGATCTATCTTCCCAAGATTCCGGAGCAGATCATCGCCATGCTCGCCTGCGCGCGCATCGGGCTGATCCACAGTGTCGTGTATTCCGGCTTCAGCGCGCCGGCCCTCGCCAGCCGCATTCAGGATGCGGAAGCACGGGCGGTCATTACCGCCGATGTCGGCTATGACCGCGGGAAGGTCATTCAGCTGAAAAGCGTCGTCGATGAGGCCCTGGCCAATTGCGGCACGGTGGAAAGCGTGGTGGTCGTGCGCCGCCAGACGCCGGCGATTCCTCTCTCGTCACCCAAAGAACTCGATTGGGCGGACTGGCTCAAGGGCGAGAAACCCGTCTGCGAAGCGGAACGTCTGGACGCCGAAGATCCGCTCTACATCCTCTATACCTCCGGCACCACCGGCAAGCCGAAAGGCGTCGTCCATGTCCACGGCGGCTACATGGTTGGCACCTATATCACCTCGAAATATGTCTTCGACTTGAAGGAGGACGACGTGTATTTCTGTGTCGCCGACCCCGGGTGGGTCACCGGCCACAGCTACATCGTCTATGGCCCGCTCTTGAACGGCGCGACGATCCTCACCGCCGAAGGGAAGCCTGACTATCCCAATCCCGGACGCTGGTGGGATTTGATCGAGCGCTACGGCGTCTCGATTTTCTACACCACGCCGACCGCCATTCGCCTGCTCATGCGCTACGGGGAAGACTGGCCGAAGAAATCCGACCTCTCGACGTTGCGCATTCTCGGCAGCGTCGGCGAGCCGATCAATCCGGAAGCCTGGGAGTGGTTCCATCGCGTCACCGGCGGCGACAAGCCGATCATGGATACCTGGTGGCAAACGGAGACCGGCTCCATTCTCATCACCCCCCTGCCGACCGTTCCGCTGAAACCCGGTTCTGCCACCAGGCCGTTCCTCGGCATCGAGGCCGACGTGGTGGATCGCCAGGGCAACAGCCTCCCGGCGAACGCGGGCGGCTTCGCGGTGATCAAGAAACCCTGGCCATCCATGATGCGGACGATCTACAAAGACCCGGAGCGGTACAAGGTTTACTGGAACACGATCCCCAACTGCTATACCGCCGGCGATGTCTGCCACAAGGACGCCGACGGCTACATGTGGTTCATGGGCCGCGCCGATGACGTCATCAAAGTCGCCGGGAACCGGCTGGGCACCGCCGAAGTGGAAAGCGCCCTGGTCAGCCACCCTGCCGTAGCCGAAGCAGCAGTCATCGGCAAGCCGCACAAGACCGTCGGCGAGTCCATCAAGGCCTTCATCATCCTGAAGCAGGGAGAAAAAGAGAGCCCTGAACTGATCCAGTCGATCAAAGATCAGGTCAAGGCCGAGCTTGGAAAGATCGGGGTCCCGGCTGAAATCGACATCGTCCAATCCTTACCCAAAACCCGCTCCGGAAAGATCATGCGGCGCGTGCTGAAGGCCAAAGAGCTGGGCCAGGACCCTGGAGATATTTCCACCATCGAGGAATAACCGGATCGTGAACATCGACCCGGCATCGATGGCCTCACACTCCATAACCATGGCAGGATTCGCAGGGGCTGGCTCTCGCAGCCGGCCCCCGCGGAGACTCGCTTAAGAAGGCAAGAACACCAGACCCTCGACATCATTATTTCCAACACCAGGCCTTATGCTACACCAACACCATCGCACCGCTATCCACCGGCCGGCCTTGGGCGCCTCTCTGTTCCTGATCGGACTCTGCACCTGGTCCGCCACGGAAACACCGGCAGCACAATCTCTCACAGCCCAGGAATCGGCTCTGCCGAATCAGCCGGCGTCGCAGGACAGCCTCGCCGCGTTGCTGCTCAACGCGCAAGAGATGCAGGCCCACGGGGACCTGAAAGGTGCCATTAAGACGGCTCGACAGGTGCTTGAACGCCAGCCGAATCAGACAGAGGCTCGCTATCTCCTGGCAACGGCGCTGGAAGAGGCCCACGATCGAGATGGCGCAATCAAAGAATATGAGACCATCGTCATACAGGCCCCGGACCATCTCCAGAGTCATTTTCGCCTCGGCCTCCTCTACGAACAACGAGGAGAACACAGCGCCGCCATTCGAGCCTTCAGCGCCGTCTTGCGCCTCAACCCCGAGCACGTCGCCGCCCGGTTCAATATCGGCCTGGCCTTCCGCAAAGCCGGCGATCAGGACTGGGCCAAACGCCACTTCGAAGTCCTCCTGAAGCAGGACCCAGGCCATACCGGCGCTCATACCACCCTGGGCAACATCTATTACGAGCAAGGGAACCTCGCGCAGGCCATCGAGGAATATCGCGCCGCGCTGGCCGCCGAACCGGGACATCCGCGAGCCCGCCGCAACCTCGCTCTGACACTGAAACGGAAAGGCGATCTGCCACAGGCCTTGGCCGAATATCGTGAGGCCCTCAAGATCCAGAATACCGACCCCACGCTCCATATCGAATACGCCGAAACACTTCGATCCACCGGCCAAAAGGCCGAAGCAGCCAAAGCCTACCAGCAGGCCCTCGCGGTTCTCCCGCACACCGGAGATCAATTGGAAATGCGAACCCGCGTTGAAGCGCAACTGCAGGAGCTCGGGGTTGAGGGGAAAAAATAGCGTAGGAGAGGACGATCAAAGGCTCAGTTGGGATTCAGGTAGGTAGCGGCGCGCACGATGCGGTTATGAATGATGTCGGGCTTGCTCGGGCCTTTGTAACTCGCATAAACGATGATAGCCTGACCGTTCTCTGTCCTTTTTCTGACAGGAAGAGACATACAGTGCACTTGCCGCTCAACCTTTGTGTCATGGCCTGCGAACCCCGCTAACGCGTCCATGTAAG
Source organism: Nitrospira sp. NS4 (assembly GCF_049546785.1). Lineage (NCBI taxonomy): Bacteria > Pseudomonadati > Nitrospirota > Nitrospiria > Nitrospirales > Nitrospiraceae > Nitrospira > Nitrospira sp. NS4. The sequence goes on from NZ_JBMWAN010000001.1 coordinate 302,050, forward strand.
TGCCTACCTGTTCATGGACGAAGTCTATGTACTCACGGATCACATCGTCGAACTTCTCGCTCGCCGCGTCGGTCATGGCAACAGCGTCGGGCTCCTGCGCACCCTAACGACCCCTCATAAGCTGCGGACGAGGCGCGTCGGCGCAAGCCGACGGCCGAGGACGTCAGCTTCATGCAGTGGTTAGCTGGCGCCATTCGCTCTCCAACTGCCCGTAGACCACATGGTCCAGGAAGCTGGTGGTGATCCAGTGGCTCTCCCGGCGCATTCCTTCCAAGCGGAAGCCCAGCCGCTCAGGGATCACCCGACTGGCCTGGTTAGCCACGACGCATTGCATTTCGACCCAATGCAAACGCTCGATGTGGAACAGGTAGTTGCGGACGGCACCGGCGCTCCGTGTGGCTAGGCCGCGGCCCAGAAATCCTGTGCCCAGCCAATAGCCAATCTCCGCGTTCCGATTCTGGCGATGGATGTACCAGCAAACGCAGCCGCCGGCCAGCTCTCCTTGGGTTCAGATCCCTAGATGAAATCCATTCCCCTCCTGCTCTTGGGTCTGAAAGCGGGCGATGAGGGCGTCCACGTCCCCGATGGTCTGGACGGGAGCCGACCAGCGCAGCCAACGATCAAGGTGGTCGCGGTTCTTCAGAATGAGGGAATGGACAACGGGCGAGTCAGCCGGATTGAGTGGGCGTAGGAGGGTCTGGCTATCGAGGGCTATTGGGTCCATGCGAGCCTTGAGAGGAACTCTTAGCGCCAGCTAACACCCAGATAAGCTGCGGCGGCGGTGAAACGCGAGACCGCGCCGCGAGGCGCAGTCAGCTTCATCTGGGTGTTGGGCGGCCTTGAGCGGCTAAGCCTGACGAAGAACACCGTGAAACACCTCTGCGCCCACTACTTGACCGCTCTCGTTGAACCTGAGGTTCTCGGAGACGCTCTTGGTGTGTCCATCGACTTTCAACGTGTAGATGATGGCGACCTCGCGACGTATGGGATCCCACAGCACGTGATCAACGCTGAACCGAAGTGAGCCGATCTGCCGCAGAGCCGCGAGCCAATACGCCCGAAGCGCGGCCTTGCCACGGACCGTGGCGGAGCCCACTACCGCGAGGGCTGTGGGGCTCGTGAACACGATGTCCTCGTGGAAATGGTCGAGCACGGTCTCGACGGAACGGTCATTCCAGGCCTGCGCCCAGCGAACTACGAAGGCCTCAACGTCCTCGCGCGTCATCGCCATAGGTCCGCCCAACAATGTTTAGGCCGATCCGCATAAGACCCGCATCTGCCAATTTTTGTCCGTATAAGACGCCGTGGAATCTCACGTCGGCCCACAGGGAGCCAATCATGCGACGTGCTGCTGAATACGCCGCTCGATTTCCTCCCCGACGGCCCGCTTCGCCACACGCAGATCGAACTCACTTTGGAGCCCCATCCAGAGATCCGACGACGTTCCTAAATACCGGCTCAAGCGAAGCGCCGTATCGGCCGTGATGGCACGCTTTCCGTTGACGATCGCGCTGATCCGCCCCGGCGATACGTGGATCTCGCGGGCAAGCCGGTTGATGCTGATCCCCATCGGCTCCATGAAATCCTCGAACAAAATCTCTCCTGGATGAATCGGCTCAAGCAACCGTTTGCGCGCCATGCCACACCTCAATGATAATCCACAATCTCAACGTCACAGGCATCGCCCTGATCCCACACAAAACAAATCCGCCACTGGTCATTGATTCGAATACAGTGTTGCCCCTTTCGATTCCCTCTCAACGCTTCCAAACGATTCCCCGGCGGAACACGCAGATCATCGAGCGATTTCGCCCGATGCAACACTAAGAGTTTCCTTCTGGCTATCCGCTCAAACGCACGAAAGCGCGGTACATCTTCATCGGCAAACAACGACTCGGTCGCCATTGATCGGAATGACCGTATCATCGGGCGTCAGTCTATTCCGCTACGCGGCATAGGTCAAGCAGCGCACCCGCGTTGTTCCCACTTGCCTAACAAAACCTCGACCTCCCCTCGCCCCTCCTTACGAAGGAGGGGAAACGACGCGGGGTATTACTAGGATCGCCGAAGAACGTGAGCGCAGAGATTCCGCATGCTAGACGAGATCGTCAAATCAGCCCGCGTTTTTGCAGATAGTCTTTGTCGATGATGGGCGTGCTTTTCGGAAGCTGGCTGCGTTCCTGGAGGAGGCGTTCGACGTATTTGCCGATGAGGTCGGATTCGAGATTGACGGGATCGTTGACCTGCTTGAGCCCAAGGGTGGTGACTTTGGCGGTGTGCGGGATGATGGCGACGGAAAACCCCTTATCGTTCACTTCGTTGATCGTCAGGCTGATGCCATCGACCGTGATCGAGCCCTTCACGACACAATAGCGCAGGGTTTCCGGTGGAGCTTCGATCGTGAAGAAAATCGCGTTCCCTTCCTGATGCCGGCTGCGAATCGTGCCGACTCCATCGACATGCCCCGCGACGAGATGGCCGCCGATCCGCTCGTTCAGCTTCATCGCCCGTTCGAGATTCACCGGCGCCCCGGCGGTGAGGTGCCCGAGCGTCGTCACCGAAAGCGTTTCCGGCGACACTTCGACGGTGAAATTGCGTTCGTCGTTGGTGACCACGGTGAGACAGGTCCCGTTCACGCTGACGCTGTCGCCGATCTTGAGATCGCCCATGACCAGTGACGCCAGGATGGTCATCCTCGTCCCAGCCAGCGTCTTGTCCAACGACATGACCGCGCCCATTTCCTCCACAATTCCGGTAAACATCAGTCTTCCCTCTTGATGATCCGCCTCGCGGCATACACAACGGCTACGAGCAACAACACGGCACCGATCGCAGTCAGCACACCGATGACCATATCTTCGGTCGAATGAGTGTTCATGGCGGCGCCATTATAGCACCGGGCTACTTATTCCTCATCGTCAGCCAGAATGCGGCGGCGGCCACAAGCTGGATGCCAGCGATGATCGCGAAAGCGCTGGAGTAGCTCATGCGCTCGATGAGCACGCCGGCCAGCAGTGGCCCGCTGGCGTGGCCGATATCCATGATCGTCCCCTGCATGCCCATCCCCGCCCCCAACGTCTTGAACTCGGAACTGTCGGCCACCAGTGCGGAGGAGGAGGACGACACCACGGCTTCACCGAATCCGAAACCGGCCGACAGCAGCAGCAGGACGGGAAACAGCGCGACATGGGGCATGCAGACGAATGTGGCCGCACAGATCAGCAGGCCGACCACGATCAGCGGCTGCCGCCCCATTCTGTCCGACACCCGCCCCATGATCGGCTTGGAGAAGAACGAGGTCGCGGCTTGGACAGTGAACAAGAGCCCCACTTCGCCGGGATTTAACCCTGCGGCCACGCCGTAGAGCGGCAGAAACGCCATCAAGGCCCCGTTGGCGATCATTTTCGCGCCGTCGGTGGAACTCGTGATGAGGACCTTTCGATTCCGCGCGACGACGACGAACCCCTTCCACATATCGGCCAGCAGCGGCTGCATCCCCTTCTGCTGGACCCGCGGCGTCGCCACATCCAAATGCAGGCTGTAGAACAGCACGATCGCCACGCAGCCAAATATGCCTGCCGTCACGAACGACCAATTGAATCCGGCCGCATAAACGAGGTACCCGCCGATGAACGGACCAAGCAGCGCGCCGGACTGGGTGCAGGCCGTATAGGTGCCGAGCGCGGCCCCGCGCCGTTCACGATAGAGTTCCGCCACCGTCGCCAATGCGCTAGGGGCAAAGATCGCCGTCGCCAACCCATGCACGAACCGCAGCGCGGTCAGGGTATTCAGGTCGGTGATGAACGGATAGAGGAACGGCGGCAGACCGAACGCCACGACGCCGATCCGCAACAGGAAGCGGCGGCCATAGATATCGGACAGCGCACCGGACGGGAGTTTGAGGAGGACGCCGGTCAGCGTCGAGACCGAGACGATCAAGCCGATGCGCTCAGGGCCTGCCCCCAGCGATTCGGCGAACAGGGCCAGCACCGGCATCCGCACCATGTTGTAGCTGATGAAGCAGAAAATCCCGACGGTACAGATCAGCAGAAAACTGCGCGACGCGGTCATTTGGATGGCTGATCCTTCTGTGGGGCACTGATAGATGCGTGCATGCCGGCCAGCGCCTCTTGCAGGAAGACGACATCCTCCGGAGGCAATGCCGGGGGATCCATCGCTTCGAAGAGGACACGGCGGGGATTCCGCCGCATCTCCAGCCCGAGTCGATTGACCGCCTCGACCCCTTTCGTCAGCTTGCGCGTGATCGTACTGCTCACCAACGGCCGCACCAAAGACACCAGTCCCGCGAGCAGGCGATTGTCCAATCTCGTATAGGCCACGAGCGTCGTCTCGACCACGTCATGGCCTACGGCATCTTTGCCGGGACTCATGTGAAGCAAGACCACCGCCTTCCCCACGATATGCCGCAGCAGCGCGCTGTCGTGCGTTCCTTCCAGATAGTACATCCGATGCGTCCGGTCCTGATAGACCAACTCCACGAGTCCCGAGGTGCCCTCCCCGTCAGTTCCCCAATACCGCCCCGGTCCCCGCTCCTCTGCCTTGTACAACCCCAATTCGAGACGATTGACCAGGGCCGCCGCGGTCGGAGGACGGTCCAACAAATAGACATAGAGCGACTCCGGCAACGGCGTTCGGATAGGGCCGACCTTATTGGCGGTCGTGAAATCCTCAATGATCGGTTGGAGACGGCAGGCCCAGCCGGCCTCAACTTGTTCGACCGGAAACGCGACCCCGGCATGCCGAGGAGGCAAGCGGCAGGATTCCGCCAGCGCAGACGGCGATTGTACGCTACCCAACAACACCGCCAGCAGCGTGCCCCGCACCCCCCACATGACTTGGACCGGGATCATGGCGCCGGCTTCGAAACCTGAACGGCAAGCTGCACCGGAAAGAGCTGGCGGGCATCCTGACGCAGACGCGCCTGCCGCAGGAGCGTCTCGACCGTGGGCGTGAGCATCCCCTCGAATGACACCTGCTTATTGGTGACCACGGTAACCGGCTTGGAGAGATCGACCAGTTGATCGTTCAAAAACAGTGTGTACCGCTGCACCAGACCCGTTTCGACTTCAATGCGGTTAGGCGCCGTCACCGATGCGTCCAGCCGGGCATAGCGTTTCTTCTTGGTGAGCTCATCGCGCTTGGAAACGAGATCTTCGGCAAACGCGGCGATCGCATCGGTGGCATCGATCCTGACCCAGCCGAAGGGCTGGAAGTGACTGGCCTCCCGCACCAGCGTGATCATGGTGGGAAGCGGATTCCGTCGCTGGACATTGAACCAGGCGACGAGGTCGGGCAGCTCTTCGCGGGGGAAGAAATGGCCGCCGGCCATGGGATGCTCTCGCTGATGTTCGCGATAGACATGCGGGTAACCGATTGCCGCCAGCTCGCGCGAGATCGACCGGCTCAGTTCGACCGGCATCACCTGATCCTTCGCCCCGTGAATGATATAGACCGGCGTATTGCGCAGATTGGCGAGGAAGGGCATGAGCACATCGTCGAGGCCACTGGCCATCGGCGCGAGGCCGGCGAAACGCGGCGCGTGGTGCATCCCGATCAACCAGGTGCCGATGCCGCCATTCGACATACCGGTGAGAAAGATGCGATCAGGATCGATATGGTACCTGGTCTGGACCAATTGAATGAGGGCAAGTACCAATTCCTCCGCTGATCTGGTGAACCAGGCTCCGGAGGGATAGGTCGGGCAGACGAGAACATAATCGTCCCCCAATCGGCTCTGCCACCGTTCAAGATAGGCGTCACCGGAAAATCCCGCTCCATGCAGACAGACTACCAGCCCATAGCCCTTCGCCGGCTGATAGGTGAGCGGGACTGAGAGCGCATAGTGATAGGGCCGCTCGCGAACGACAATCTGCTCCTCCGCCATCGTCCCGACCGGCTGCGGATCATAGGATCGGCCGGTCTGAATAGTGCGGCTGATCAGGTCGATGGTGGCTCCCGGATCTGCGAGCAGCCGCTGAAGCACCGCCTCTGCCTTCTCGCCATCAGGCTCATCGAGGTAGGAGAAGACATCGGCGGTCAGGTCCGGGAGCTGCGGGGAAGCCTCTGTTGCGTCGGCAGCCTCTCCAGCCAGGCACAAGGTCCAGAGCAACGCCAGGCAACACAGCCATCGCAGGACAACGCCGATATTTACTTGAGTGGGCATAGGTGCATTATAAGTCACCTTCGACGACAACATCAGCCCCTAACGACCTGGTTCGCACCTGCTTCAACTTCCACGCATCGGCCAGGCGACGGGGACTCGTTCCTCCGATCACCCCCTTGGATTGGGTTCCCCCAAGAAGAGTCGGAGCAACATATAAACGGACATGGTTGACCAGTTTCGATCGAAGAAATGCGGCATTCAGCTCCGCGCCACCCTCCACCATCACTGAGATCATACCCCGTTGGCCAAGGATTGCGAGGAGCTGTTTCAGCGACACACGCTCTCGCTCCCCGGGAAGCACCAGCACTTCAATCCCCTGTTTCTCGAACGAGCGTAGACGAGCCTTCGGCGCAGCCTTGGTTGTGGCGATCACGGTCTTTGCCTGGCTTTGTTGTCCAAGAATCTTTGCCGAACGGGGGATGCGCAGACGGCTATCAATCACAATCCGGCAGGGTTGTGTGGCGGCCAGTGCGGTCAATCTCGGCGGCCGGCGCGCAGTCAGTGAGGGATCATCCCGAAGGACCGTACCAATGCCTACGATCACCGCATCGACGGCGCTCCGCAGGCGATGAACTTCCCGGCGAGACTGAAGCCCGGTGATCCACTTCGACTCGCCGCCCGCCGTCGCAATCTGTCCGTCCAAAGTCATGCCGGCTTTCAAGATCGCATACGGCCGTTTGGTGCGGACCCAATGACGATAGGCGCGATTGAGCTCTTCCGCTCCCTGCCGCGCCACTCCGACGGTCACTTGAATGCCGGCACGGCGCAACTGCGAGATCCCTTTCCCTCGCACCAGCGGGTTGGGATCGACCATCGCGACGACGACACGGCGCACGCCGGACTGGATCACCGTCGGCGCACAGGGAGGCGTCCGCTTGTTGAGATGACTACAGGGCTCAAGCGTGACATAGAGCGTCGCTCCTCTGGCACGAGGCCCGGCTTGTCGGAGGGCGAGCGCTTCGGCATGTGCTTGTCCGGCTGCGTGATGGTAGGCTTGGCCGACGATACGGCCTTTGGAGATGACGAGGGCCCCAACCATCGGGTTGGGGCTGGTCTTGCCGCGGCCCTTTTCCGCAAGCCGAAGGGCCAGTGTCATGTACTGGAGGTCGCGTGGCTGAACAGTTCCCGAAGCCCCTGGTCTTACCGGCAGCATCATTCCGCGCCACCACAAGGGGCCTGAGTCATGTAGCGAAGAGCTTGAGACTGATCCGTTCCCGAATCCCCTGATCTTACCCGCGACATCATCCCGCCCCACAGCGAAGGGCCTGTGTCATGTAGTGAAGGTCGTGGGTACGGTCCGTCACCGTTTTTTACGTCTCACGGGTGACTTCTTGCGCGCTTGCTTAGCCGGCTTGGCCGGCTTAGCGGGCTTCGAGACTTTCGCGGCTTTCGCCGCCTTTACTCGTACCGGCGCGGCTTTCTTGGAGGCAGCCGGCTTGGCGTCGCCTTCGGCGATCGCGGCCTGCGCCGCCGCCAGTCGTGCAATCGCCACGCGGAAAGGCGAACAGCTCACATAATCCAAGCCCAACTGGTGGCAGAACTCAACGGAACTCGGATCACCGCCATGCTCACCGCAAATCCCGAGCTTGATGCCGGGCCTGGTCTGGCGTCCCCCGGCGATCGCCGTCTTCATCAACGCCCCGACACCCTCGCGATCGAGGACGGCGAACGGATCGGACTCCATGATCTTCACCGTCTTATAATGATCGATGAACTTGGCGGCATCGTCGCGGGAGAACCCGAACGTGGTTTGCGTGAGGTCGTTGGTCCCGAATGAGAAGAATTCCGCTTCCTGCGCAATGCGATCGGCCGTCACCGCCGCGCGGGGCAGCTCGATCATCGTCCCCACCAGATACGAGAGCTTGACGTTATAACGCTTCATGGTCTCCTGCGCGACTTCGCGCACAAGATCTTTTTGCGACTTCATTTCCGACACCATGCCGACCAGCGGAATCATGATTTCCGGCACGATCTTCTTGCCCTCTTTGACCAGCTCACAGGCCGCTTCCATGATGGCTCTGGCCTGCATGCGGGTGATCTCCGGCATCGTGATTCCGAGACGGCATCCGCGCAGCCCCAGCATGGGATTGAACTCGTGCAGTTCCTCAACCCGCGCCAGCAAGCGCCGTTTCTCTTCCATCTTGGCGCCATCGGCCCCGGTCAACTCCAGTTGCGCGATTTCGACCATCAGTTCCTCGCGTTTCGGCAGGAACTCGTGCAACGGCGGATCGAGCAACCGGATCGTCACCGGGAAGCCATGCATTTCACGATAGAGCCCAATAAAGTCGGCCTTCTGGAGCGGCAGGAGCTGATCGAGAAACTTTTCCCGTTCCTCTCTCGTCCGCGCCAGGATCATTTTCTGCATGATCGGAATCCGGTCCTCGGCGAAGAACATATGCTCAGTGCGGCAGAGGCCGATGCCCTCGGCGCCGAAGCCGCGCGCAATCTTCGCCTGGTCGGGCACATCCGCGTTCGCGCGAACCCGGAGCGTCCGCATGCTGTCCGCCCACGAGAGGATCGTCGAGAACAACTGGTACTTCTCCGACTTCTTCGGATCCAGCTTGCCTTGGACCACCTGAATGATCTCGGATTCCATCACGGGAATGTCGCCGTCATAGACATTTCCCGTCGAGCCGTTCACGGAGATGTAATCGCCTTCATGAAAGACCTTGGCGCCGATCCTGACGGACTGGTTGTCGATGACTTCCACCGCCTCGCATCCTGCCACGCAGACTTTACCCATCTGCCTGGCCACCACCGCCGCATGCGACGTCATGCCGCCGCGGGCCGTGACAAAACCGGTTGCGGCATTCATCCCGTGAATGTCATCCGGGCTCGTTTCTTCCCGCACCAGCACCACCCGCTCCCCCGCCGCTTTCATCTCGACCGCGCGATCAGGGGTCAGGGCGATCTTTCCGGCAGACGCCCCGGGCCCGGCGGGCAAGCCTTTGCCCAATGGAGTCGCGCTGGACTCTGATTTAGTGTCGAAAATGGGATAGAGATACTGGGACAACTGCTCCGGCCCCACTCGCTGCACCGCTTCGCGTTTCGAGATAAGCCCTTCCTTGACCATTTCGACGGCAATACGGACCGCCGAAATGCCGGTCCGCTTTCCGACGCGCGTTTGCAGCATGTAGAGCTTGCCCTCCTGGATCGTAAATTCCAGGTCGAGCATGTCGCGGTAGTGCTTCTCCAGTTTCTTGTAGGTTGTCTCCAGCTCCTTATAAGCAGCCGGCACGGTGCGCCCGAGCTCGGTCACCGGCAGCGGCGTGCGGATGCCCGCCACCACATCTTCCCCTTGGGCATTCATCAAACATTCGCCGAAAAACTTCCGTTCGCCGGTATTGGGATCCCGCGTGAAGGCGACGCCGGTGCCGCTGGTGTCGCCCATGTTTCCAAACACCATCGCCACCACGTTGATCGCAGTCCCCCAGTGGTCAGGAATGCCGTTCAGCCTGCGATAGGTAATGGCCCGGGCGCCGTTCCAGGATGAGAACACGGCATTGATCGCCATCCGCAGCTGGTCGTTCGGATCGTCCGGGAAGTCCTTGCCCGTCTCTTCCTTAACGAGCGACTTGAAGCGCTCCACGAGATCGCGCAAGGCGCCCGCGTCCAATTGCGTCTCGTGCGCCACGCCCATTTCTTCTTTTTTGTGATTCAGAATGGCTTCGAAATGCTCGCGCGGCACTCCCATCACGATGCTGCCGAACATGGTGATGAACCGGCGGTAGCTGTCCTGCGCAAACCGCTCGTTGCGCGTCTTGGCCGCAAGACCTTCGACCGTCTTGAGCGTCAGACCGACGTTTAAGACGGTATCCATCATGCCGGGCATCGAGGCGCGCGCGCCGGAACGCACGGACACGAGCAGCGGCTTTTCCGGATCGCCGAACCCCATCCCCATCGACCGTTCCACCCGCTTGAGCGACGCCAACGCCGCATCCCACATGCCGGGCGGATACTTCTTCCCGAGCTTGTAATATTCGACACAGGCTTCGGTCGTGATCGTAAAACCAGGCGGGACAGAAATACCGAGGTTGGTCATCTCCGCCAGGCCGGCGCCTTTCCCGCCCAGCAGCTCTTTCATGTTCGAGGTGCCTTCCGCCTTGCCGTCACCGAAGTAGTACACGTATTTCTTTGCCACGCCTGACTCTCCTTTGCGATCGACTCAACGCATCTACGCTGATGGTCTGGTTGCAGCTAATTCGAGTTGAAGCCGGTAGCGATTCACGAGATAGCGGCGCGTCATCATGCCGAACAGGATAATCGCCGCGACAAACCCCACAAACCACACAAGGCGGTAATCAGCCTGGACGCCGCGGTCCACATAGTACCGGCCATCGGGGCCCTGGCGCACTTGGGTATTCTTATCCAAGACATGAGGTTTGCCTGTCGGATCCGACAAGTTGATCCACTCAGAACAGAGGCGGATGGGCTCCGTGGCTCCCTTCAGACGCTGCCAGCTCAACCGGAGACAGACATCCGATTGTGGATCGAACCGGTCCGGCGTCTTCACCAACTCATCCAGGTTGACGCCGCTCACCCACATGCCGAAGAGGAACATCCCGTTGCAGACCAGAATCAGGACGACTGTCACCCCTCTGGCAAAGCGTCGAACCCGTGCACGGCGTGAGGCATCGTCATCGTCCGCCCCGGTCCCGACTTTGGATGCGGAATCCTGCGCCATGACTCCATGCCCTGCCTACCCCCCTTGTACCACAATCTGGGAGAAGTCCGCGAATGTCATGAAGAAATCATCCACATCCTTCAGGAGCGAGAGGCGATTCCTGCGCACCGCTTGGTCGTCCGCGTTGACCATCACCGCGGCAAAGAAGGCATCGATGGCCGGCTTCAGCCGAACCAGCGATTCCAGGGCCTTGCCATAGTCGCTCGCCTGCATCGACGCGGCCATCTGGTCCCGCTCATCCGATACGGCCTTGTGAAGGGCGGACTCGGCGGGATCTTGAAAGACGGATGGCTCGACCGGGCGGCGCTCCCACTGTTCCTTCTCCACCAATCGATGCGCACGCTTGAATCCGACAATCAGCGGATCGAACTCGGTTCGGCTCGCGACCGAGTGAAGTGCCTGCATCTTGGCCACCAGGTCCCGCAGATCGAACGACTGGCGATCCGCCGCGCTGACGACTGCGTTCACCACATCATCCCGCAACCCATGGACCGTGCGCGCATAGTGCCGCACCCGTTCAAAGACAAATTCGACCAGCCGCTGCTGGCCATCACCCTGGGCGGCGCCGGACTTGACACCTGCCGCTTGAACGATCGCTCTGGCCTCGCCGATCGCGCGACCGAGGTCCAACCGAACAAGTCCCTCCAACAGAATGCGCACGATCGCCGTGGCATGACGGCGCAGCGCGAAGGGGTCTTCAGATCCCGTAGGCACCATCCCGACGTGAAAGAATGAGGCGAGGCTGTCCAAACGATCGGCCAGCGACAACACTTGGGCTTCAACCGATTCAGGAATGGGTCCTTCCATTGAATGCGGCCGATAGTGCTGAAGAATGGCCTGACAGACCGCCGGATCTTCCCCATCGTGCCGGGCATAGTAGCCGCCCATGATCCCCTGCAACTCCGGGAATTCTCCGACAATACCGGTCAGCAGGTCGGCTTTGCACAAAACGCCGGCACGTTCGCAAACCTGGACGACGGAATCCTTGAGCCCGGCCGACCTGGCCAGCGTCGCCGCTATGGCAGCCACGCGCTCCTGCTTCTGTCCCATCGTCCCGATCTTTTGATGGAAGGTCACCCCGGCGAGTTTGCCGACACGCTCCTGCAGCGGCGAAGTCCGGTCATCGTCATAGAAGAACTTGGCGTCCGCCAACCGTGCTGCGAGCACCCGCTCGTTGCCTTCGCGGATCAACCCCATATCCTTGACGCGATTGTTCGTGACCGCGATGAAGTGCGCCACCAGCTTGCCGCTGTTCTTGTCCCGCAAGGAGAAGAACCCCTGGTGCTCTTTCATCGACGTGATCAGGATTTCCTCAGGCACATCGAGATACATATCCTTGAATGATCCGATAATCGCGTTGGGCCACTCCGTGGTATAGACCGCTTGATCCAGTAGCGATTCATCGTGGTTAAGGACAACGCCCGTCTTCTTACAGAGGGTGGCCACCTGCTCTTGGATCATCGTGCGCCGGCGCTCCGGGTCAGGAATGACGCCCTGCTTTTCGAGCGCCTTCACATAGGTCGCGCAATCCCGCACGACCACCCCCTGTTTCGCGCCAAGCACCCGGTGCCCCCTGGTCCGATTCCCGGCCTTGATACCGGCAGCTTCGACAGGAAGAACGGCTCCGCCATAGAGAGCCACCAGCCATCGCACCGGTCGGGCAAAACGAACGCCCGCCTCATTCCATTTCATCGCTTTGGGAAATGACAGCTTGGCCACCAACTGCGGCACAAGTTCCGTCAGCACGATTTTGGCCGGGCGCCCTTCTTCCCGCTTGACCGCAAAGAGATACTCGCCCTTCGGCGTCTGGCGGACTTGGAGCTCCTGCACGGCCACGCCCTGCCCGGCTGCAAACCCCATGGCCGCTCTGGTCGGTTGGCCCGCCTGATCGAATGCGACCGCTTTCGACGGCCCCATGGCCTCCTTCATCACGGACGCCTGCCGGATGGCCAGCCCCTCAACCACGAGCGTCAAGCGGCGCGGGGTGCCCAGGGTCCGGATTTCTTTGAACGTCAACCGCTGTTCATTGAGCAGTCGTTCGGCGGATTCTTTCAGACCGGCGAGAGCGGGACTGATGAACTGGTAGGGGAGCTCCTCAACCCCGATTTCTACGAGCAACTCCGCTGTGGACGGAGCAGCCCGTCCCGCAGTTTTCCTGGGAGCCACACTGGCGCGAGAAGTCTTCTTGGTCTTCGGCATGGACGGTTATGATCTGGTGGATCCGGCTGTCTTTCGAGTGCCGCCGGCTTTCGGCCCGCGAGGATTCAACAAGGGGTGCCCCATGGCGGCTCGCTCCTCGATGTACCGTTCGGCACACTGCCGGGCCAACGCTCTGACCCGCGCGATGTATCCTGTCCGCTCGGCCACACTGATGGCCCCGCGGGCGTCGAGCAAATTGAAGACATGCGATGACTTGATGCAATAGTCGTAGGCCGGCAAGGTCAGTCGTTTATCGGTTTGCGCCAACAGTCGTTTGCACTCCGCTTCATGCGACTGGAAGGCCTGCATCAACATCTGCACATCGCCTTCTTCAAAGTTGTAGCGGGAGCCCTGCACTTCGGTCTCGTGATGAATATCGCCATACTTGATCGAGTCGGTCCAGGCAAGGTCGAAGACGTTGTTGACCTGCTGCAGATACATCGCGATCCGTTCCGTGCCGTAGGTGATCTCGCCGGTAATGGGACTCAGCTCGATCCCTCCGATTTCCTGGAAGTAGGTGAATTGCGTGATTTCCATCCCGTCGAGGCGGACTTCCCATCCCAGCCCCCAGGCACCGAGGGTGGGCGACTCCCAGTCATCTTGAATAAATCGAATGTCATGTTGCTTGGGATTGATCCCGAGCTGGGCCAGGCTTTCCAGATACAACTCCTGGATATTGTCCGGCGCAGGCTTGAGCACGACCTGATACTGATAGTAGTGCTGCATGCGGTTGGGGTTTTCCCCGTACCGGCCATCGGTCGGTCGTCGGCAGGGTTGCGGATAGGCGGCACGCCAGGGTTCCGGACCCAATGAGCGAAGGAAGGTGGCAGGGTGAAAGGTGCCCGCACCCATTTCCATGTCATACGGCTGATGGACGACACAGCCCCGATCAGCCCAAAACCTGCTCAGTGTAAGAATGAGATCCTGAAAGGTCACAGAAGATCCAGCAGCGGTTAAAAGGAAGTGTGCGTCAACTTTGCCTATGGTTCAAAAACGGAGTGCAAAGCTAACAAGAATGCTTTCACCCTGTCAAGCAACATTCCCTCATGGATCAAAGAGTTGCATCACGCTTTCTCCGCAATGACGCTGGCGCGCCTAAAGCGAAAATACCACGCGAATTCCCTTCAATTTCACCGGTCACCTCTTGACGGAAGAGAGCACGATCCTCTATTGTCCCCATTCTTGATTAACTCACTCGGAATTATGCCGGTCCTGCAATGAAGCTGTCGAAGAAAAGTGAGTACGGACTCCGGGCACTCCTGGAGCTGACCCTCGCCTACGGGACGGCGACCCTGCAGCGTCATGAGATCGCCATCCGTCAGCATATCCCGGTCGACTTCCTCGAACAGATTCTGCTGGCACTCAAACGCGCCGGACTCCTGGCAAGCCGCCGCGGGATGAAGGGCGGCTATACGCTGATCAAGTCGCCCGAGGAGATCACCCTGGGCCAGGTCATCCGCATTTTAGACGGGCCGCTCGCGCCGATTTCCTGTGTGAGCAAGACCGCCTATCAAAAATGTTCCGATTGCCCCTATGCCACCAAGGCCTATTGTCCTCTGCAGGATGCGATGGGCGAAGTCAGAAACGCCATCGCCGATATTTTGGACCATTACACGCTGAGCCAGTTTGCCAAGACCAAACCGGCACAACGCGCGAGTTGACCGGCGGCTCTGCCACAACCAAAGGAGCCTCATCGTGTTGATGACCTTGCTGTTCCCCCTCACGCTCATTTCGATGCTGGTTTCCGCTGCCTCCGCCATAGCCGGAGAGCCCAGAGAATTGACGCTGGCTGCCTACAGCGTGCCGAAGGAGGCCTACGAACGAAAGATCATTCCTGCGTTTCAACGGCACTGGAAACAGAAGACGGGACAGGACGTGCGCATCCGCAGTTCCTATGGAGCGTCCGGGGCGCAGGCCAGAGCGATCATCGGGGGCTTCGAGGCCGACGTGGCGGCACTCTCGCTCGAGGGCGACCTGGATCAGATCAGCAAGGCGGGATTGATTTCCCACGATTGGCGCGCCGGAGCCCAGAAGGGAGTCATTTCAGCCTCCGTGGTCGCCTTCGGAGTGCGCAAGGGCAACCCCAAGGGTATTAAGGTGTGGGAAGATCTCGCCAAACCCGGCGTGGAGGTGCTGTACCCGAATCCCAAAACCTCCGGCGGCGCGATGTGGGATGTGATCGCGATCTATGGAGCCGGTTTGAAGCTCGCCGAACTACAGGCCGGAGCCGGCAAAACCGCAGATGCAGCCACGACCGAGGCCTTTGCGGCAGGATTGCTGAAACGCATCCAGAAAAACGTCAAGGTGATGGACAAGAGCGGGCGTGAATCGGTGACGACCTTCGAACGAGGCGTGGGAGACGTCATCGTGACCTACGAAAATGAATTGATCCCGCGCATCAAGAGCAATCGCCCGTACGAAATCATCGTCCCCCAGGAAACGGTCTGGATCGAGAATCCCGTGGCGCTTGTGGACCGTCATGTGGATCGTCACAAGGTGCGCGATCTCGCCGAAGCGTTTGTCGCCTTCCTCCATGGCGAAGAAGCGCAGGCGGCATTTGCCGAGCTTGGATTCCGGCCGGTCACGCAGGCTGCATCACAGGCAGCCGCAGCCTCACTCCCCCGCCCGGCTCGACTCTTCACAATTGCCGACCTGGGCGGGTGGGACACGATCAGCACGAAGCTGTTCGGTCCTCAAGGAATCTGGACAACCGTCGTCGAAGATCTGGCACGCGGAAAATAGGCGACCTCCTGAACATGACGGCCCACCACCTCATCAAACTTGCGCTCCGGTCAATGGCAGTCGGTTATGTGCTGCTGCTCATTCTGCTGCCGCTCGCCGCCATCGCCCATCAGTCGTTTGTCGCGGGGGTCGGCCAATTCGTCACCGATATCAGTACCCCTCAGGCGTCCGCCGCTTTGGCATTGACCGTGGAAGCCGCCTTGATCACGACCGTCATCAACGCCCTGTTCGGAACGCTGTCCGCAATTGTGCTCGTACGCTACGACTTTCCCGGCCGCTGGTTCCTCAATGCGCTCGTCGATCTTCCCTTCGCGATTCCGACACTGGTGGCCGGCTTGATGATCGCCGCAATCTACGGGCCGACGAGCCCTCTGGGAGGCTGGCTGCAACAAGGCGGCATCACGGTGCTGTACGACAAACCCGGCATTGTGCTGGCGATGCTGTTCGTCACCATGCCGTTCACCATCCGGTCGCTCCAACCGGTCTTGATGGAGTTGGAGCGGGATCAGGAGGAAGCGGCCTTTTCGCTGGGGGCAAGTCAGTGGACGACCTTCTGGAAAGTCACGGTCCCCTCCGTGCTGCCAGGCCTCTTGACCGGTGTGTTTCTCACCTTTGTGCGCGCACTGGGCGAGTTCGGGTCCATTGTGATCGTCGCCGGCAATATTCCCATGAAGACCCAGGTGGCATCGGTCTATGTGTACGGGGAGATCGAGAGTTACAACCCCCAGGGCGCCACATCGGTCTCGATCTTCATCCTGTTGATCTCGTTTCTGGTCCTGGTGCTGTTGGAGCGGCTGACGAGGCCGCCCGGCGAACGGCTGCCGCTGTGGCTTCGCCGGCCAAGCGGGTCGAAACAGTCATTCGCGACCGGTCATCCTTCGGAGATCGGATAACCAGCCATGATGCGCCGCATACTCATCGGCTCTGTGTGGTTGTACTTTGCCGTCCTTCTGGTCGGACCGATTCTCTATCTGGCGGTACAGAGTTTCGGCGAAGGACTCTCCACCTTCTGGAGCGAGATTACAAAACCGGAAGCGTTGCACGGGTTCACGCTGACACTCGAAATTACGGCAATCGTGCTGGTCGTGAACCTGATCTTCGGCACCATCACCGCTCTGGTCCTCGTCAGGCAACAGTTCTTCGGGCGGACGATTCTAAGCGGATTGATCGACCTGCCCTTTTCGGTGTCTCCGGTCATCGCGGGATTCATGCTGATCCTGCTGTTCGGTCCCGAAACCCTTCTCGGCATCTTCTTCGGAACCATGGGGATTAAAGTTCTATTTGCCATGCCCGCCATGGTATTGGCGACATTGTTCGCAACGTTCCCTTTCTCTGTCCGTGAACTGACGCCCCTGTTGCAGACCATCGGAACGGATGCAGAGGAGGCCGCCAGAACGTTGGGGGCGAGCGAGTGGCAAGTCTTCTTCAAAGTAACGCTCCCCGCACTCCGCTGGGGGCTGGTCTACGGCGCGACCCTGACAGTGGCCAGGGCCATCGGTGAATTCGGCGCGGTGCTCGTCGTATCAGGGAACATTCTGCTGCTGACGCAGACCGCGACCTTGCATATCTACCAGAGCTACGTGGACTTCAATTACATCGGCGCGAACGCGGTCGCCTTGACACTCCTGGCCATCTCCTTTGCAATCCTGACCCTGCTCGAGTTTGCAAAAGCCAGGGCCGCGGCAACCGTGGCTTAGAAAACCGGATCGAGGTGACGACGTGAAGATCGAGGTGCGGGGGCTCGCAAAACAATACGGTCAGGTTCTGGCGGTGTCAGGAGTGTCGTTTGATGTGAAGGAAGGGGAGCTCCTCGGCCTGCTCGGACCGAGCGGAAGCGGCAAAACGACGGTCCTGCGGTTGATCGCGGGACTCGAGACGCCGTCAGGGGGAGACATCTTTATTGATGGAAAGCGGGTCAACGATCTGTCCGTTCAGGAACGGAATATCGGATTCGTCTTTCAGCACTATGCCTTGTTCAAACACATGACCGTGTTCGACAACATCGCGTTCGGTCTCAAGATCAAGAAATGGGGCACGAAAGACATCGAGGAGCGCGTGACCGACCTGCTGCGGCTGATGAGCCTTGAGGGACTCCACGCCCGGTATCCTCATCAATTATCCGGGGGGCAGCGCCAGCGGGTCGCCATTGCCAGAGCTTTGGCGCCGAAACCCAGCGTGCTGCTGCTCGACGAACCGTTCGGCGCCGTGGACGCCAAAGTCCGGCAGGAACTGCGGGAGTGGCTGATCCGGCTCCACGACAACCTCAATGTCACCAGCCTCTTCGTGACACACGATCAAGAGGAGGCAATGGAGGTCTCCGGTCGGATCATCGTGTTTTCAAAGGGCAAGTTGGAACAAGCCGGTACTCCAGCCGAGGTGTACGAGGAGCCCGCCACAGAATTCGTGGCCCGGTTCATCGGGGCCATGAACATCGTCGAAGGCGAGGTGAGAAAGGGGACCGTCGGCATCGGCTCCCTTCAATTTCCTGCCCCCGGGTTTCCTGAAGGATCCCGCCTGCAAGTTGGATTTCGTCCCTACTACGTCAAGGTGTCGGAAGACCCCCGGCGGTACCGTCAGTCCGCCAGGCTTCGACATATCTACTTTCTGGGCGTGGCCTATCGCCTTGAGATAGAGACGGAGGAAGGAATTCTTCTTCGATCCCGTATGAACAAAGAAGAGTTTCGACAGTACCGCTTCGAAGTCGGCCAGCAGGTCTCATACGCCGTGACGCAGTTTCGCTTCCTTCCGCAAGAAGGGAAACAGCTTCCTCCCACAGGGCCCCCTCACGAACCAGCTGCCGGCCCCCTTACACCATAACGTTCGAGCAGTCTTCTCCTACCGTCCTTCACCAACGAAAACCGGAAGGCCACGCGAAGTTGCAGCGGATCTCCCATGCCCAATGGATTGAATGAGCCCACCACTGAGCTAATCTAGATCCAAACGAGACATATCTCCGCCAATCGTTTCCCAAAATTCTCAACGAGCAACGAAAGACCGTCACAAGCTCGGATCGCTTGAGGAACAAGACTACATTGCCAGGGCCCCTCTGGATGCCCCTCCAAGAAAAGAATTTGTGCATTCAATGTGCGCGTTCCATGTACTGGATTTGGCCCCTCCCTCCCAATCCGTACACTCTCCCCGTCTCCAGAGACCGTATCAGCCCCATTACGATCATCACTGGCTATTAGAATCTCTTCTTCGCTGTCCTTGCCCCTCCCACTCCACTGCCCGATTACCAGAATACGCGCGTTCAGATTCGCAAGGTACTCACTTGTCAAATAGTTATGGCCGCAGGCCTTCAGATACCTACATTTCTGGCTATGTGTAGGGAACTACCTTCACGAAGGTCGTCACGCGTACAAGTTTTGCCGGATTAGAAATCAGAATATCTAGCAAATACAACAAGAACGAATGGGCATGCAATTTGCTCATCCCTGACATCACGATCCAGGGCCATCAACTTCATCCAGGCCCCGTCATTTTTAAAAGAGGTGAAACCGTGAGATCG
Source organism: Nitrospira sp. NS4 (assembly GCF_049546785.1). Taxonomy (NCBI): domain Bacteria; kingdom Pseudomonadati; phylum Nitrospirota; class Nitrospiria; order Nitrospirales; family Nitrospiraceae; genus Nitrospira; species Nitrospira sp. NS4. Next base: position 321,367 of record NZ_JBMWAN010000001.1, read on the forward strand.
ATTACAACTCAGTTCGCAACCACCCCTTCTCCGTCAAAAAGAGACAGCACGCTGAGCTGTTCCTCTCTTGGCAAGCACCATTCATCAGCAGGCTGCCCCCTCCTTATCAGGTCGGTTGCTGCCGGCCTTATCCTGATCACCGCTACCATTCTGACAGGCTGCGAGGGAGGCGGCGAAGGAGTCGCCCCTTCTGCCTCTAGTACATCCGGCGCTGCGGGAGCCGCGGCAACTCTTGCCTGGGAGCCGGTTCAAGACCCGACAGTGACCGGCTACTACGTTCACTATGGAACGCAATCCTCCGATCAACCGGGATCCTGCGCCTATCAATATTCCCACTTTGTATCGTCGCCGACCGTAACGCTGACAGATCTTGCTCCCGACACCCAATATTACTTCGCGGTGAGCGCCTATAACGGGGTTGAAAGCACCTGCTCAAGTGAAATCGCAATCACCACCCCGATGAGTGGAGCCACCACAACCACCAGGATCTAAGAAGGCCGCCCACATACCTCGCCATAAGCGTTCTCCATCATCCCCGGTGGGTGCCATGCCGCCCGCCAGGGATGACAAGCCTCACGAATGAATGATTGAAGCCGCCGACGACAATGGTCACCGAACTGCCCGGCTCAGCAGCGGATAAATCACTCGGGAATTCCCTCAGGGAGGTCCGCCATCCCGATTTTCCCTCTCACCTGCCGGAACACGAAGTCATTGATTCAAGCCGTCCACCTTGTTGATCCCGCCTCACAAGCTCTCTCGCCTCCCTCCATCCCCGTAACTGAACGATCCCTTCATTGACTCCCGAAATTCATTTTGTTAGCCTGAAACTCAGCGCGTTCCCGCCCATCTCTGAAACGTCTCAGATGGCAACGGCCACAACGAAGGCGGCGATGCCCTGCTCAGCGCGTTGGGCAAAGAGTAAGTAATGGCGCACGAGCTCGCAGTTCGGACAATCCCCCACAGCAGCAAACCGGACAAACTCGTCAATCGCTTAGGCATCGGAGTGCGACCCATTGTCAAAACAAGCCGACAGATCCTCAAGTAATCGCTTACGTTCATCGCCCCCGGATGAACTCAGCCATATCCCTCTGCTCAAAATTCTCTCCACTGTGGACCGTCAACGGGTCCTGCAGGATCTCACCGAACAGCACTACACAAAGCGGGATGTGATTTTTCGGGAAGGCGACCCGACCGAATACTTTCACATCGTGAAGGAAGGCACCGTCAAATGCGTGAAGTCGACTCCGGAAGGGAAGGAATGTACGCTGAAGATGCTTATGCCGGGCGATCTCTTTTGCTGTGACGCCGCAGCATTCGAAGGCTCATGCCACCCCGGCACGGCCCAACCGATGGGCGACGTCAGCATCCTCCGCATGAACAAGAAAGCCTACTTTGAGATGCTGCGGCGGAACCCTGAGGCCGCGCTCGAAGTCATCAAGCATCTCGGGAACCGCCTCAATGAAGCCCAGGAGAAAGCCAAGATCCTCGCGCTCGATCGAACCGACCAGCGGCTGGCCGCCTTGTTGGTAGACCTGGCCACGCGCAATGGCGTGAAGGACCCGCAGGGCATCAAGCTCGCCGTGCGGCTCACCAGGCAGGACATGGCCAATATGGTCGGCACCACGACAGAGACCGCGATTCGCATCATGAGCCGGTTCAAGCGCGACCGCCTCGTATCCGGCACCGCCGCTCGCCTGATTATCCGCGATCTTCCGCGACTGAAAGCCCTGGCCTCCGGCTAGCGCATCCCCCCCTCCAAACCATCAGTTACCTCTTTTTATAAACATGACATACGTCATGTTTTTTATCCGGAAACCTCCGTATCCTCACAGCCACGATCGAAGCGTGATCGGACCACTGAAAGCGACAGGCATCCAGACGATGTAGTCGGTTTCTTTTTAACCATACCGAGAGGAGCAGGACCATGATGAGGCAAAGAATCAATCAGTTCGCTGCACTGGCAGGAACCACCGCCATTGCGCTCGCAGGATGGATGGGAGTCCCGCCCGAGGCATCGGCGAAGACCCATGACATTCACATGACCGCCGTCGAGTCCGATGTCGTCATCGATGGCGGCGGGGAGAAGTATGCCGCCTGGACGTTCAACGGTACGATGCCCGGACCGGTCGTCCGCGTCACCGAAGGCGACACGATCAACTTCACCCTGACCAACCCCGCAACAAACAAGAATCCGCATGCCATGGACTTCCATGCCGCGGAGATCGACTTCTTGAAGAACTACAAGGCCATCAATGCCGGCGAGACGATCAGCTACACCTTCGTCGCAAAAAAACCCGGGATCTTCTTTTATCACTGCGGCGCGCCGCCGATGATCCAACACATCGCGCGCGGTATGTTCGGCGCCATCATTGTCGATCCGAAGGACGCGAGCGCCTGGCCCAAGGCGGATCGGGAATATGTCCTGGTCCAATCTGAATACTTCAAAAACCCCAACGATGTGCAAGCAATGTTCGATCGCAAGTTTGATGGGATGATGTTCAACGGCGGCATCTTCAAGTATCACCCGTTTGTCACGGGCGGCGGGAAGCTGGATGCCAAGCCGGGCGAGCGCGTGCGCGTCTATTTCGTCAACGCCGGTCCGAACGAGTTCTCATCATTCCACCCTATCGGTGAGATCTGGGACAATGTGTATGAGAGCGGTAATCCGGCCAACAAGCTGACAGGCGTACAGACCTACGTGGTGGGACCGGGCAGCGCGGCGACGTTCGATGTCGTCGTGGAATCGGCCGGAGCCTATCCGCTGGTCACGCACTCCTTGACCGGCGCACTCCGCGGTGCAATCGCCGTCCTCCTGGCATCCCCCGATGCCAAACCCTCGACGAACTTGATGCCCATGGTTCCCTGGGAACTTCCGGCAAAAGCGAAGTAAGGTTCTCCACGCGCTCCGGCTGGTCTCACGACCGGCCGGAGCATCCCCTCAAGGCCCATGGCGAGAACTCAATGCCGAATACCTTCATCACCGTCATCACTGGAATCTTTCTCATCCTAAGCATCGACCTCACGGCACTCGCCGAGTCGCCCCACCAGCGTACGGCTCTGATGCTATCCGGGACGGACTGCCCAACTTTTCGCCGGAATCTTACAGCCGCCCTTCGGCAGCATACGGGGATCCTGCACGTCGATATGGATCTGGTCCCTGACCATGTGCTGATTGATCATATCGGCCAAGAGCTGACCGAAGACGACCTCGCCGCCCTTGCGAATGCCGCCATCCCCCAAGATGCCAAATGTCACATTGATGTTATGAAATCCTGCATCACCGCAGACATGGCACCCCACGCGCCGACAGGGCAGCTCAATGTTTCCGGGTCCGGGTACCCCAAAGCAGGACCGGTCGGAGATAAGTCAACCGACACGATCAGCGAAGCCCTTCCGGCTACACACTGATCATTACGGGTTGGGCGCGACGAAGACCAAAACTTTCAATCGCTGGCCCGTATGATTCTTCACCCCATGCTCTGCACCGGCCGGAGCCATGGTTCCCTCGCCGGGACCGAGCACTTGCTGCTCTGAACCGACCTGAAACGTTCCCTGTCCCTCAAGCACGAGATACACCTTATCCTGCTCGCCATGGATATGCCCCTTCTGCTCCTGTCCCGGCTCAAAGCAGTAGACATCGCAGAAGAACCGTTCCGTCTGAAACATATTGTTCTTCTTCATCTTCTCTGAGCTAAACTGCTGATAGTCCGACAATTTCACAACCTTCATAACGAAACACCCCTCCCGAATTATGAGTGACGAACGGGCGACTCAATTCGCCTGACAATCGAATCCACCGGAACCAGATGGCGGGATACGCCCAATTCTTTAGATGGAATGCCCATCGCAAGCCCGAGCAGTTGCGGCAGGTGAAGAATAGGAAGATCCAGCGATGTCTTCACGGCCCGCCCGGCACGCTCTTGATAGATATCCAGGCTCATGTGACAGAGCGGACAGGGCGTCACCATGCAATCCGCCCCCTGCTCCTTGGCCTCTTGCATATTCGCCCCGGCCATTGCCACCGCAACAGCTTCCTTTTCGAGAATGATCGGAAACCCGCAACACTTTGTCCGACCGGTATAGACCACCGACTCCCCTCCCAACGCACGAATCACCTGCTCCAGAGAGGTCGGGTTTTCCGGGTCGTCGAACCCAAGATCCCAGGAGGGCCGGAGAATATAGCAGCCATAGAACGGCGCGATACGCAACCCTCGCAAGGGAGCCTTGACCAGCTCGCTCAGCCGCCTGACCCCGATCTCCCGGACGACAATCCAGAGCAGATGCTTGACCTGCACGGTTCCCCGGTACGTGATCCCCTCGGGTGCCAACAGGCGGTTGATCCGCTCCAGCAAGCCCGGCTCGGTCTTCAAGCGCTTGTTGGCCGCCCCCATCACCCCCTGACAGGTCCCGCAGATCGTCATGACATCAAGACCCAGGCTTTCCGCTTGGGCAAAGGTTCGAGCATTCAGCGCCAGCGCGACATCCGGCTCAGCCTCGGTGACCACTCCCGCCCCGCAACAGGATGCGGCACCCAACTCGACCACCTCGATGCCAAGCCGTCCAATAATCGCCATGGTCGATTGATACAACTCGGGGGTCGCGCCCTTGGCGGCACAACCCGGATAGAGAGCGAATTTCAAGGCCATCTTCCACTCCCGTTCTTCATCGGTATGCCCTCTCTGACTTCTCAAAGGGGGTTCAATTGCCGCCTGCGGATCCTGCGCAACCATCCCCATTGGCACCGGTTACTTCGTACCACCCCCCGGGGCCGGCCGCACGCCGATCCTGCGGACGATCTCCTCATGCCATAGGCCACCGTCTCACGCCTCCCATCCAGCGCGCCGGAAACCCTTTGCAGTATAGTCAGCCCCGCGGGGCTTGTCACGAGCCCCCGCCCGCTCAACGTTTCACCAGGACCGACCAAAACACGGCGGAAGATGACAACGACAACAATCAACTGAACCGCCACGAAACCAGCAGCCCCCGATACCCAAGCCCGACCGCGCCACCGACAAGCTGGAACAGGCACTGATCCAGAAAATCAAGGGGGAGACGTCGAACTGCCGCCGCCTGACACACTACACTCGCCTCTCAAGCCCTCGCCATCAACGCTGATCCGGTGTTCGACACAGTGAAGGGCAAGACCGCCCGGCCGTATCGCAGCCTCCACAGCGCACGAGACATCCTGCACGCCGATCCGAATAAGGACGAGAGGCCACACAGAGGCGGGATCAAACAGCATCGAGGCGGGCGAGACCGGAGCGTGACGAAGCACTTCCCCCCCCCCCCCCGCCCCCACGTTTCACCTTTCACGTGTAACGTTTCACGCCTAAGGTCCCGCCGGGGGTGCGCAGGGGAAAGCGCCCGGTACCGTTTCTGTATGTGGATATGATTCTGGGAATGAAGATGGGGCGCCTCGGATGAGACGCCCCGCTCGTTGCATCGCGGAGGGCTTAGAAGCGGCTGCGGCCGCCGAAATCGTTGCCGCCACGTCGACCGCCGCCGCCACCACCGGTGCGGGGCTCTTGCGGCTTGGCTTCGTTCACCGTCAACTCACGTCCGTCCATCTGCGTGCCGTTCAAGGCGGAAATTGCCGCCTGGCCTTCTGCCTGCGAGCCCATTTCGACGAAGCCGAAGCCTCGCGATTGTCCCGTCAACTTGTCGGTGATCACACGCGCGGACTCAACAGTCCCGTGTGCGGCGAACAAGGTGGTTAACTGCGATTCCGTTGCCGCATAGGGCAATCCGCCAACATAGAGTTTTGAACCCATGGGGGTCCTCCTTCTGAAATTGATATTGTAGAGAACACGAGAACAGCTTCAAGAGGGGAAGGAGAGGGCCGAAGGCGCAAAGAACAAGGCGACCTAGGTCAGACTTCCGATCAGATTCTCGGTAACAACAACATCCGAAATGGGCCGTTCGGTGTGATGTTTCACGCGAGGCCCGCCGCGATGAAACACGGACACTCTAGCATGCATTCGCATAAATAGCCATTCACAATAATTGGGCCAGAGACGGCGCGTAAGATACGGCTCCGGGGCTATTTATTCTTCTTGCGTCTTATGCGCGAGCTTCTTTTTGATCACAGTCAGGTTCTCAGGGGTCGATCGTACCCGTATCGTAAGTCCCTCGGCATCATAGGCTTCGGACAAGATACGCATCCGAGCGCGGATCTCTGCCACCACCCCTTGAGCAGTAAACGGAATATGTAATTCCTCGTCGATCATATCGCTCTCAAAGTACCGCATAATATGCTCACGCAACGCCTGCAGATCTTCCTTGCGTCTCGTGGAAAGAAACACGGCGTCGGGATATTCCACCTTCAGAGACGCGAGATCGTCCGGTCCGAGACGATCCTGTTTATTCAACACCAAGAGACTGGGAATATCCGTGGCGCCAACTTCGGCTAACACCTTCCGCGTGACGTCGAGTTGGGATCGAAAGGACGGATCTGAGGCATCGACGACAAACAGCAACAGCGAGGCAGAGGCCGCTTCATCCAGCGTCGACTTGAACGACGCCACCAGGTCATGCGGGAGCTTTTTGATGAATCCAACCGTATCGGTCATGAGCACTTTGGGACGCGTGTCAGGATACAGTGGCCGGATCGTGGTATCGAGGGTGGCGAACAGCTTGTCGGCCACAAGCACCTCGCTTCCCGTCATTGCGCGCATCAGCGATGATTTGCCGGCATTGGTGTACCCGACGAGCGCGACCGTCAATTCGTGTTCCCGTCTCGCGCGGCGCGTCTGATGCTCGTCCCCGATCGCCGCCAATTCAGCCCTGAGTTCTTTCATGCGGTCGCGAATTCGGCGTTTATCGAGCTCAACACTTGTCTCTCCTGCCCCTTTGCCCCCGATTCCCCCGCTTTGCCGCTCTCTGGCGCCACTGGCTTCACGCAACCGTGGCGCAAGATAATTGAGCCGCGCGATCTCCACCTGGAGCCGGGCCGCTCTGGTCCGCGCGTGTCGGCTGAAAATCTCAATGATGACGCCGGTACGGTCGAGCACAGGCACTCCGGTGGCACGTTCAAGGTTATTCAATTGTGACGGCGACAGATCACAGTCCACGATAACGATCTGCGCCTGTTCGCGAGGGCCGGGTGAGGGCTCGAGTGTGTCATCCGATTCGTCGTCTTCAGATTCCTCCGTGACGTCCGGTGCCGCAGCCTCGCGCTTCGAGGCCGCTTTGTGCATCGGTCGTTCAAACGACGCCGCTATTGTTCCAGAACCACCGGTCCACAGCGCCAATTCGGCAAGTTTGCCCTGACCCAGGACCGCCGCATATTGATCGGAGCTGCGTTTTTGCGTCACCTGGCCCACGACTCTGTACCCGAGGGTGGTTACCAGACGTGTGAGTTCTTGCAGAGAACTGTCCAGCTCCTCCCTCGTCACACGAGGGGTCTGGATCGCCACAAGAACGGCATTCGATTGTGAGGGCGTCGACATCGCAGGTTTTTCCTTGGGTACATTGTGGTGAGGGGATTCGATCTTACCAGGGACTTTCGTGTGAAGGCCAGCTCGCATCGCAGGATCTCGATGAGATGCCCCAGAGAGGACACGTCAAGCAGAGGCCGTTGCGGGCGGCGAGGAACGAGTCCCGCCCCCTTTGCTTTCCCTTTAGCTCACCTCACGCCCGGGAATACGGGTGTCCCACATCCCAAACTCAGCACTTCAGAAAAGCACTCAGGACTCAGGACCCAGCGCTCTGCTTCGCCAGCAGCGGCGTGGGGGGGGGGGACGGACACTCAGAGGCGGGCGATGTTATGAAGATTCCAGATGGGAAGTCGCCGGACGGATGCGAATACGCCCTGGCTCAACGGTCACAATGGCCCCCGATTGAAGTTCGGTCCCGTAGCGGGTGAGAGCCATCACGCAGGCTGCTGCTTGCTGAGAAACTGACAAGATCACTAGCCGGACAATTCCATCATGGGCCTGGTCTCGCACCACCGCCAGCTCACCGAAATCCTTGTCGAGGGTAATGAGAATACGCCCTTCGTGAGAAGCCCGCGCCAAGATCTCATCATCCCCAGGATCGGCAGGCCAGTCCCCCGCCCAGACCACATCGTGCCCTGCGACCTTCAGCGGAGCCACCACCCCGCCAGAGAGACAGCTATCTAACAGAAGTTTCACGAAGCGGTTTCAAGAGGAAACGGCTCAATGCGCTCGTGCCCGACGATCCGATGCGCATACGCGAGGCACGCCTGAATGTCTTCACGCTCCAGCCATGGATAACCATGCAAAATCATATCCGTCGTATCCCCTGCCGCGAGCATACCGAGCACATGTTCTACGGCGAGTCGGCGGCCCCTGATAATGGGCTTCCCCCCGAAAATCTTCGGATTGACTGTGATGCGTTTGAGAAGGAGCTGTTCATCCATGGGCCACCTCACCTGGGTGCATGATAGCGCACTTGAGTGGAGAAGAAAACCAATGGGAACAGTTCAAGCCGCCCCCCCTCTCTCAGCCGAATCGACTCAGGCCGCACGATGAGCAAAAGAGGAACGCCACATGGAAATATCCAGAGATTCAGCACTGACAGCGCTGGTCAGGGTAAGGGGCGGTCAACAGAAGCTCGGCTCAGCACTCAAGACTCAGGACTTCCGTGGAGCACTGTTCTTCACCATCGGCGGCGTGGTGGAGACGGACAGTCAGAGGCGGGCGAGGCGTGAGCCGGCGTGACTGACGGGACGGCTTCGGATTAAGTAGCCTGTCGCCTTTTCTTCCCCTCGAATTCATTCCTTAAACGGCTTGAAGAATTCGAGATCTACGTCATAGGTCTTGCGAGGAGTAAGTCCGAGTTCGAGTTCCTCAAACATTCCTATTAATCGCTCCCCGTCTACTAGTTCGATTGGGGGCACCCCATCTCGAACCGCTTCTCGCTTGGCATCAGAAGTAAATGTGCCGGTGGTCAGAATAAGGCCCTTATCTGCCCTACCCATCATCGCACCACGAAAATCTCGAACTGCGCCGGGCCCGACTGATCCGTCATACCGCTTGCATTGGAAGTACACTCGGAAGCTAACAAATGGGTTGAGCTCAAGTACGCCATGTCCATCAATCCCGCCATCACCAGAACGTCCGGTGACGATCACCTCTTCAAACCCAGACTCCCGCAAGAGACGCTGACATAATCTTTCAAACCCTCCAGGCGGCAAGGATTTCATCGTGGCTAGCAGTTGTTCCCGATAGGTCGCATCAGGCATCCCGGGCAAAGTGAGCTCTTCGATCGCAATCGCTCTTGCTCCACCAGCCGGAGCTGTTGGAGGATCCACTGTTTCAGGACGTGCGGTAGTTTCCTGAACACGTCTCGTCATCTCTCAAATATCTCCCTCAGAGAGCCGAGCCGCATTTCGCCCCTTTTCCGTCAAGGACCACACGCCTCGTCGAGACGAGTCAATATAGCCATCTTTCGCCAGATAGAAGCGTGCCCAATGAACTTGGTTTTCAAACCTTGAAACACCGTTTGCAAGGCGCTCCTCAAGAATCAAATCCGATAGAGAAAGCTCTTTTGCGATAGCTGGGCAGACTTCGGCTGGACGGGCTGATCCTCCCAGCTTTTTCAAACTCTCAAGGACGGGATTGATGTAGTCAGTATATTGAGGCGGGCGAGCCGAGGGTTCTTTGCTCATGAGATCAGCCTTTCTCTGCATCATTTCCTAGGTCATTCGCAATCAGCCTGAACTGTTCAAGGGCGCCTCGAGGTCGTCGACGATCTCTGAGCCCGAATAAATTGGGCCTGACATCGCTCTCTTCCCCCTACGCTTGGAGACTCCTTGTTGCATCTGCTGACTCTTTCAGCCTGTATAAGACGCGAATGTGCGGAACTGCCCCAATTAGTAGGGCGGAAACCTTTTCATACGTATTTGGTGTGGATGGGCGAACTCCGAAGTGGATGGTGTTTCGAGAGTCCCTGACTGCATCGCTCCAAATGGTAACTGAACGCAACTCCTCAAGTCGGATTCCGCTTGCTCTGGCAATGGCCTGGAACACGTCTTGGTGCTCGTATACAGTAATCACAGCTTTGATTTTCCTTAGGACGCCTTCCATAGGATCTTCGAGTTGTAGCTTCTGCTTCTGGAACTTCTGCTCCTGGCCTTGCGGGACGGCCGCAATCAATGAGCCGCCCAACTCAAGCCACGCTCCTTCCGATGCTTTGCCTAGCATCGTAATAGCAGCCGTGAAAAGTTCATTGCGAAAGCATTTCACGGCTTCCCGAAACGCATCCGCTATATCTGGATGTATATTTGGAATGTTCATGGTGCTTAGGTAGAGATCAGGTTCTGCTAAGAACTGATTGGCTGCCCCTTCTCGTGATGGAGCCCGCTTCACGCGGGCTGGGCATGGGATGAAGAATTCGTTAAAGGTCCATCCGGAGGATTCACCACCGCTCCCTGGAATGACAGTGGTCCAACTCAAGGTTGGTGGTTCACCTTGTGCTTGCGCCATGGAAACTATGAAGCCATGATGAATAAGTGACCACATCGCCTCGCTTGCCGCGAGCCGCCATGACATTGCGTCAGCCGCGGCAGCGATTGCCGGAATTGAATCTACTGATGGGTGAAGGACAATAACTTTGGGCATCTCGACTTTGTTAACCGCAAGAACTCCGGCGATCAGTTTCTGGGAATCATTCTCCTTGGCTACATTGTCCAGTATGATTCCTTTGGCCAAAACAACTCGTTGCGGTGTCACGGAAACCTTCTCGCAAATTAATTTGTAGGCTTCTTGCTGAGTCATGATTGTCGCGTCTCAAATAGACATAGCCGGAAGAAGCTGGGTTACCGGAACAGTCCACACGCAATGTTGAATTGGCATAGCGAGATCTTCAGGAGACTGACTCGGTTTCGGAGTCGGGATACAAGCGACGAAGACTTTGGTGAAGCACTTCGATTTCCAGGTAGTTGTTCTTACGAAAACCAACAGGGTCAGGTCTTGCGATCATACTTTCATTCAGGGATCGCAACCTTGCCTCCCTGTTTCGCCTTAGAGACCTCCAGACAGGCCGTCGGTCTTTCCACTTTTGCCGCCGCAGAATACCCCTTTCCTCCCCATAAATCACCAGGCCTTTGCCTCCCCGCCCTTTGACCCCACACATCCCTTTCGTATAGGCTCCTCCTGACTGAAACCATCTGCAGCCGATCCAGGACCGAGCCATGAACCGATCAGACCGACGCCGACAGGACGCCATCCAGGGGAAGACCGGCCACGCGCCTGACTCCTTTGCCCTCCGCAACCTGCTCGACCAGGGCAAGCGCCACCATCAGGCCGGACAACTGGCGGAGGCCGAACGGAGCTATCAGCTCGCCTTGAATATGGCGCCAGGGCATCCCGAAGCGCTTCAGCTTCTAGGCCTGCTCGCCTATCGGGTCGGCAACTTTGACCAGGCCATCGACCTCATTACCCAGGCCCTCGACGCCGCTCCCTCGACCCCGCTCTATTGGTTCAACCTCGGCGTCGTGACGCAACGGGCAGGAAAAAAAGACGAGGCCGTGCGGGCCTATGAGCGCGCGCTCACGCTCAATCCCAAATATGTCGAAGCCCTCATCAACCTGGGCAACGTCTTCAAAGATCTGCAGCGCCTCGACGACGCAGTCCAGGCCTACCGCAAGGCCCTGGCCCTCAACCCGAGCCATGCCGATACCCATAACAATCTGGGAGTCGCCCTCAAGGAGCAGAACCATCTTCACGACGCCATCGCCTCCTATCGTGAAGCAATCCGGCTCAAGCCGACACACTTCGAGGCCTGGAACAATCTGGGGCTCGCGCTGATGGAGACCGGCCCTATCGAGGAGGCGATCGCCTCCTTCGAAAAGGCCCTGACCATCGTGCCAGACTCGCCCAAAGCCCTCTACAACCTAGGCGTGGCCAGCATCTGGACGGGCGAGCAGGACAAGGCCCTCGCCCTCCTCACCCGGATCGCGACAACCAAGCACGACCATGGCCGGGCCGTCACGGAGACCAGCCTGTTCCGGTCACGCCTCAAACACGATGCCGAGCAGACCCGCTACCTCATCGAGCGCGGGATCCTCGATGCGTCACACCAGCGCTATGTGGAGGCCTTGGACCGATTGACGATCACGCTGGCCGCACAATACCCGACACAAAACCGCTGCCCTATTGATCCCGCCGCGCTGACGCCGATTGCGCCCTCCTTCAATCAGTTCCTCTATCGTGCCCCCTGCGAACGGCTGGCCGGGGGCGCGCTGAATCCCGGCCTCGATGTGCCGGCCATCGAATCCCGCTATCTGGGAGCACAGCCCGAAGTCACCTTTATCGACCAGTTGCTGCAGCCGGAAGCCCTCATCGGCCTGCGCCGGTTCTGCCTGGAGTCCACGATCTGGAAGAAGGACTACGAGAACGGCTATCTCGGAGCTTTTCTAGGAGATGGATTTGCCACCCCGCTTCTCTTACAGATCGCCGAGGAGCTGCGCCTGGCTTTCCCGCGCATCTTCAAACAGCATCGCCTCACGCAGGCCTGGGCCTTCAAGCAAGACAGCGCCAGGCGCGGGCTCACGCTGCATGCCGACGCCGCGGCGGTGAATGTGAATTTCTGGATTACGCCGGACGAGGCAAACCTGAATCCTGAGAAGGGGGGCTTAGTGGTCTATGACAAGGAGGCCCCGTCGGACTGGAACTTTGCGGCCTACAACAGCGAGCAGAACAAACCGAAAATCCTCGAGTGGCTGGATCAGTCGGGCGCGCGGACCATCCGGATTCCCTATCGCGCCAACCGGGCTGTGGTCTTTAACTCAGACCTCTTCCACGAAACGGACGAGATCACCTTCCGGGAGGACTATCCCAGCCGGCGCATCAACATTACGCTGCTCTATGGGTACCGGCACCAACCCTAGCGCGCTCCCCCTCCGTCGTCCCTTGTCCGGATAACACCGGCTGCGGATCGGCCATCGCCTCGACCACCACCGACTTGATCCGCTCTCGCAGCCGGCTCGTCGCCAGCCGCATGACGAGCGCGACCAGGCCCGCCAGGATCATGCCGACAGGAACCAGCGCCCCGGCCACCAGTCGTAACCGCTCCTCCTGGGTACGCCCCGCTCCCTCTCCCTTGGTCCGCAGAAAGCTCAAGCGCGCCCACGCAATGGTCGAACCCTTGTCCATCACCGGCTCAAACACTGTCACCCGTTCCTGCCCGGGAGTCGGTTCATCCAGGAACACCCATTCGCGACTTTGCGCCCGGATGGAGGCCCAGCCGGCATCCTGCATCTGCTGGCCGACATAGGCGGGATTCGTCGCAGCCAGCACCCGGTCGCCCGTATCGATCAACATCGCGTCCGCAAGCCCCTCCGCACCCCAGGAACCGCCCAGCAGCTCCTGCATCTTGGGCACATCCACCTGAAACACCGCTGCACTCAGCGATGCAAACACCCGGCTTACCGCCACGGCCCGCTGCCGGGCCGCCTGGCTGGCCTGTCGCTCGCCATGACGGCTTTCCGCCAGATCCGACCGGTGGAGCGTGTAATAGAGCAGGCTTCCAATGAGCAGGATTGCCACTAGCGTCACACATCCCACGCGAAGCATCAGTCGGTGTCTCCTGTCAGCAGAACGCCGCGCACTCGCCTCGGCGCCTGCGAGTGGATAACCCTTGCACGGATCATCCGGTCGATTATCACGGCCGCCCGCCCCCCTCCGAAACGGCCTCGCGCTGATAAGGCTCGCGCTCCAGCTCCTTGACCAGCTGTTGCAGCCTGGACCATGCCTCGGGGGGAAGACTCGCAAACTCCAATCCGAAGGAACCGGCGCGACACCATCGAACCACGGCCTGCGTGACCTGAATCGGCGGATCCTGTTTCGACACATGAATCGCCAGCTGCAGCGTCGTGCCGACTTGCACCTCGGTCGGGCTGACAATACGACAGCCCCGGATGGAGAGGTCCACAACATTGCCCTCTCCTTTCACGAGATTGATCGAGCTGAAGGAGCTCGAAAACAAGACGGGGAAACGGGGGTGCTGCCGATGTTCCATAGGCCAGGCTCTCGAACTCGATGTTCCTAGCCTGTACTATTGCCAATCGGCCTGAGTTCCGCCACCTTTTTTGTGATTCCGGCACAGTCCAAGGACGCGGCCATGGGCAGCGGTTACGCCACCGGAGGGCGACGCCCCCGCCGAAAGATCGCCTGGATCTGGGAGAGGCCTGCAAGCCGGTGGGCCATGGGATTGGGCACCTTCCCCTTGAAGAACATCCTGATCCCCAACGGGAGAACTTGCAGGAAGCGGGACACGTCAGGCCCCACCACTTTGAGCGGCATGACCGCTTCATTCAGCCGCCCCTGCCCCTCGATGAGATCCGCAAAGGCCGTGATATGGCGAGCCCCCGCGGTGGGAGCCAACCGATGGTCCAGGGACGCCCTCCGCAAGCGGATGATCGCTTCCATCGGCTTCACATCTTTGGGGCAGACCTCGACGCAGTAGTTGCAGCGGGTGCAATCCCAGATGCCGTGCGCCTCCTGAAGCACCTCAAGCCGCGCCCGCTTGACCCGCTCCGACTCACGGGGGTCCGAGAGAAACCGGTCGGCCTTGGCCAACGCCGCCGGTCCCGCGAATCCCGGCGACACCTCGTGGACCGTACAGGCCGCCACGCAGGCCCCGCACATAATGCAGGCATCCACATTGTGATAACGGGACTCCGTTGATTCAGGGAGCGACTCTGCCGTCCCGTCGGATCGATGGCCGGCGAACGCCGATGTGGACAGCCAGGGCGTGATGTTCCGGATCTTGCTCCAGAAGGGGCCCATGTCGGCCACAAGATCCTTGATCACCGGAAAGCGCCGGAGCGGGGCGATCCGGAGCCGCCCGTGGCGGGCATATTCCTTCCTGACGGAGGTGCGGCAAGCCAGCTTCTCACCGCCGTTGATATCCATCGCGCAGGATCCGCAAATCGCGGAACGGCAGGAATACCGGAGCGCGAGACTCCCGTCGACCTCGTTCTTGATGCGGATCAGCAGATCCAGCACGGTCGTGCCCCGCCTGACATCGAGGCGGATCTGCTCATCGTGCGGAGCCGCGTCCTGTTCGGGATTGAACCGCTGGAGCGTAATGGTGAGGCGCATAGGAAGGTGACCAGTGATCGGTGATGCGTGATAAGAACGGAAGGCAGGTGCCAGATCGGCAACTTCTCCTACCCATCACGCATCACTCATCACCCACCACATCGGTTTAATCGAGTTCGAAGACCTTCGGAAAATTCGTCAGGTTCCGGCAGCCGTCTTTCGTGACCAGCACCATATCTTCGATACGCACGGCGCCTAACCCGGGATAGTAGAGTCCCGGCTCGACCGTCACGACATGGCCTTCCTGCAGCAGCGATCCGGTTCGGCTGATGCGCGGGGCTTCGTGGATATCCAGCCCCACTCCGTGCCCCGTGCCGTGAAAATAGCCCTGCATCCGGCCATCGACCATACCCGTCTTGTAGCCCGCCTTCTCAAAGCGGGTACAGATGCCCTGATGAATCTTCATGCCGTCGGCGCCATCCTTGATCTTCGTGATCGCCTCTTCCTGCGCGTCCTTCACCGTCTGATAGAGACGCTTCAGTTCCGGGCTGGCCGTTCCCCGAATCACGGTGCGGGACATGTCGGCGAAGTACCGGCTGCCGGCCGAACGCGGGAACACGTCGAAAATGATGCTCCGGTGCGCAGGCAGGGGCCCGCTGCCCTCATGATGGGGATCGCAGGCCTGCTCGCCGCCGGCCACGATCGTATGTTGGGCGACACAATCGCGCTCCATCAGCTTCACATTGATGAGCTTCTTGATCCGTTCGGAGGTCAGGGGTTCGCCGTCCAGCCACAGCTCCTCCCCGCGAATCTCTGCCTGTTTGAGCGTCGCATGGGCCGCGGCCACCGCTTCTTCCGTCGCGCGCTGCGAGGCTTCGATATGCCGGACTTCTTCGGCGGTTTTTATGACCCGCCGCTCGTAAAAGGGATCCCGCTTCGGCTTCATGCTGTATCCCAGCTCTTGCAACCGGGTGGCGTGGATGAAGGGGAAATTCGCCGGCACCAGCAACTGCCGGATCTTCGCTTCGCGCAGCACCACGTTCACAATGTCGACTGTGCCAGGCTCCTTCACCCCCTGGGCCTTGGCCTGTTTTTCAAGCTCCGAGTACGAGAGCACGCGGTCCACCGATGCCTGCGTCCTGGCCCGATCCATTTCGAGATCGCTCATCACCAGGAGCCGCTCGCCCTTCACTTCCATATAGATGAAGGGATCGGGCGCCACAAATCGCGTGGCATAGTAGAGGTTCGAATCACCTTCACTGGCGGCAATAAACAGGGTGGCGATGTCAGGCTGTACGGAGGGGGATCGTTTCATGGATGGATTATAACCAGGGAAGCGGACGCGCCCGAAGCCTTTCGTCTCATGAATGGTCCGATGCTAACATGGGGTCTCGGGTCGGTCAAGGCGTGACCGGCGCGGGCTCCGGCGCCGACTCGCGCCGCGGCTCGGCCGGCCTCTCTTCGTTCGGTGTGACGAGATCAATCGGAAGCATCAGGGTATTCTTCAAGACATCGATGGCCAACTGCGCCAACCCCGACAGTCCGGTCGTGAACGACTTCATCGGCAGATAAATCACCTCCGGATTTTCCACCGCTCCCTTCACGGAAAAAATCGCGGTCGTCATGCCGGCACGCTCGCCGGCAAAAATACGTCCGAACAAGGGAATCGTATTGAGAAATTGCGAATAGGACCCGAAGGGACTGACGGCCACAATCATATCGAGTTGATCGGTCGGCAGGTCATAATTCCCGGCGCCGGTAATTTTCAGAACCGGACTATCGATAATCAGGTTTTCCGTTTGAAACGACCCGTGCTGAATGCTCAGGGTCGCCGCAATTTTGTCATAGGGCAAGCCGTACTTTTCCAGATCGACCTTGCCCTGCAGGACCGCCGGCAGGTTGAGAATACTGAGAATCTTCCAGATGGCCCGCTCTTCGGATTTCAAGATTCGCCCGTTTTCCAACAGCACCTCGGCCTTTCCGTTGAGAGAGGGATATACGCCATGCGGATTCCGACCGTGTCCGCGAATGGACCCGCTCACACGCACCATGCCGGAGTAGCCTTGGATCTCCGAATTCGTCAGACGCAGCAGGTCCTCGACTTCCAATCCGGTCGCGCGCAGCGACACGTCCACGTCCGTCGGCCCGTTCCGCGGGAGCTGCGCCACCACCCGCCCCGCCACCTGACCGTTGGCTGAACCGCCCGAGATCCGATCGATGTCCAGAATGCCGTCTTGAAGCATGATCCGCGCCGTCAGACCGCCGAATTTGAGATGCTTGTAGTGCGCCCGTGCCGCCGAGACCGTCATCGTCGTCTGGCTCGTGGCTGCCAGATACTCCAGAAACTCACGCATCGGCGACCGTTCGCCTTTGGGAATCACCAGATCAAGATCCAGCTGATCGGATTCGATCTTGCCCGTAATGACGGGTTTGCTCGACCAGTTCCGCACCGTCGCCTCCAGCCCAAGATCGGTGTCCTGCACCTTGAACGACAGCCGTTTGATCTCGGCGCCGTTCCGCACCAGCTTCACCCGCGCATACAGATCTTCAACGACATACCCGGCCCCCTTCACCAGCAGCAGCCCGTTCGTCAGCGCGACCCAGCCCGTTGTCCGCCAATTCTTCCAATCAGTATTCTTGCCTTTGACATCGAGCGACACCTCGACCTGGCCCGCCTCAAAGCCGCCCTTGGCAATCCATTCCGGCAAACTCGACAACGACAGCGTGCCCGTCGCCACCGCCACATCAATGGAAAACTTTTCGCCGACCTTGATCGCCCCCTTGACCGGAATTCGCGCGGCAGGCAGGACCAGCTCAACCAGCGTGACGGTGGCGGCGTTCGCCCGCGTCAGATCGCCCTCAAACTCAAGCGCCGCAGGCGCTCCGACCGGCTTTTCGATCACATCCGCCACGACCACCTTCGACTCCGTCAGCACCAGATTGCCCCGCACATGCGGCGCGCCCGTCGCCCCGGTCAGCCGCACCGCCGCGCCGAGAATGCCCTCGAACATCCCGGCCGGAACGACCCCGCCGGGCACAAATCTCCCGATCAGGCCCGCGTCGCCGTTTGTGCGGATGACCAAATCCTGAAACTGGCTGGCTGCGCCCCCCGTGATCCCCCCCTGCACCTGCACCGTCGTATCCCCCAGATGCGCGGTCACCCGGTCGAACTGCGTGGTGCCTTCCGCAAGGATCAAACGGCCCTGCACCCCGGTGATCCGCTCGGGCAGCGAGGGATGCGTGAAGCTGACGTACCGGGCGGTAATCTCCCCTCCGGCGAAGGTGATGCCGTCCGACTGAGCGAGCGGTCCCACCAGGCGAAACGTCGGCAGCGCCAGACCTTCCACGTCCCGCATCCCCGCCAGAAGCAGGCTCAACTGCTCCGATTTCACCGTCTTGCCGAGAAACTGCAGCAAGTCGCCCGCCGCCATGCTGCCGGTGATATCCAGTTCCAGCCACGGGCCGGCTTCCAAAAACGACACCTGCGCTTTCCCCTCCGTGATCTGCATCGCCCCGTAAACCCCGGTAAATTGCGCAACACGCACGCGCCCCGGTTCCACCACCACAACACCGGCCAGATCTTTCGTCGGCACCCGTTCCTGCCCCAGTAACGCCCGGCCCTCCTGAATGTGAAATTCCCCGTTCACCGATAACCGGGAGCCCGAGGTCGCCGACCCGGTGACCGTGGCATTCACCAGCTGCACTTTTCCGTCGATCTGGTATTCGGTCAGAATTGCCGGAAGCTGCGGATGAATCCATTGAGCCGGAATCGTGGCCAGCAATCCCGGCAACGTCACCCACGAGGAATCGAACGTCACCGCAAAGGTCGGCTGCGTCGTCAGCAATCCCGACAGGTTCGCCTTTCCCTTCAGGCTCAGCTGATTCACCTGGGCCGTCAGGTCGGAGAGCACCGCATCGTACCCGGACAATCCGGGGAAGAGGCGCACCTGGCCTTGGAGATTGACCACCCCCCGCACCTGTTCCGGAACCGGCCGGGGTCCGAAAAAATCGGCAAATTCCCGCAAGGCGACATTGGCCGCCTCAACCCGGCCTTCAAACTGAAACACCGGCATCGGAGCAGCGGCTTCCTCCGCCGTCAGCGCCGCAGACCGTTCCACCCGCTTGACCCGGCCCTCCAGCGAGACGGCCGCGAGCCCTCCCTCCGCCGTCTGCGCCACCGAAAGCTGCACATCGGCCACACCCTGCTCCGGACGGATCACCAGCCCCGCCTCGACCCGTTCCAGCGTGAGCGAACGCACGCCATCAGGCCGGCCCGCATCGACGACCGTGATGGTGCCGTTGACGACTCGCGCCTCGCGGATCAGAAAGACCCGCGCCAGCATCTCCATGGTGCGCTGATCGGTCGCCGCCTGGCTCGTCCCGTCCAGGATGTTCCAATGGCCCGCTTCGTTCCGCCGAATGGTCAAGGCCGGCTCTTCGACCAAGAGCCGCTTGCCCACCACCTGCTTCCGCAAGAGGGGAAGAAACCGCAAGACGAGATCGAGCCGTTTCGCGGAGAGCACCACTTGCTCTGAACCGGGATCGTAGATCGCCACCTGGCTGAGTTCGACCCGGATGCTCGGAAACAGGACCACTTTCACCCGATGGACTTCGATCTTGCGGCCGAGGCTCTCCTCAAGCTGCTGCAGCACGAAATTTTTCAGGTAGTCTTGTCCGGACAAGGTGTTGGAAAAAAGGAAGGCGGCACCGGCTAGCACCAGCAGGGCGAGCACCACTACAAAACCGAGCCGAAGACGGGACACTCCACCCTCTCGATAAGAAAAATTCCGATGGTTTTGATCTTACCGGAAGACCGGAGCGAAATCTACCAAACCTGCATGAGATAAGGGGATTTTCGATCAGCCAGGCATCGGACCGAGAACCGGCCCCGCAGTTTCCCCTAGAGGCGTCCTCATCAAGCCGCTATAATGCCGGCCTCCACTGGATCGATCCGACCGTTGCACCATACAGATTCCACTGACCACGCCTCCCCGCCGCTCACCCGCGTCCGCTGGCTCATCCTGGGACTGCTCTTCACCATTAGCGTGGTCACCTACATCGACCGGGTCAATATCTCGGTCACGGCCCGGCACATGATGCCGGCGCTGGGCCTCACCGATCAGCAGATGGGGTTTGTCTTTTCCGCCTTTGTGATCGGCTATGCCCTGTTCCAAATTCCCGGCGGCCGGCTCGGAGACCGGTGGGGAGCGCGCGTCATCCTGACCATTGCCCTGCTCTGGTGGTCGGCCTTCACCGCCTGGACCGCGATGGCGCCCGCTTCTCAGTTGGCGGAGTGGCTGGGCATCGTGTGGGCCCTGGCGCTTGTGCGGTTTTTGCTGGGAGTGGGCGAAGCCGTGGCCTTACCGAACTTCAACCGTGCTGTGACGGACTGGCTGCCGGCACAGGAACGCGGCCTCGGCATCGGGATCGCCATCGGCGGGATCGGTGTCGGCGCCGCCATGACCCCGCCCCTGACCGCCTGGATCATGGTCAACTACGGCTGGCAGACCGCCTTCTATCTTTCCTCGGCGCTGGGGATCGTCTTGGCGGCCGTCTGGTGGCTGTTGGCCCGCGACCACCCGGCCGACCATCCCTGGGTCGGCAAGCACGCCGCTGCAGTCGACGAGGCAGGCCCGCGCAAGGACTCGGCCGCCATCCCCTGGGCCTCGCTGCGCCGCACCCCGACAGTCTGGTGGCTGGTGCTCAGTTATAGCTGCCTCGGCTACGTCGCCTACGTCTATATGTCCTGGTTCTATCTCTATCTCGTCAATGTACGGGGCTTCGACATCCTGCGCGGTGGCCTCTTCGCCTCCGCTCCGTTCCTGGCCATTCTCATCTTCTGTCCGATCGGGGGCTGGGTAACGGATCGCCTCGCACAGCGGCATGGGATTACCGCTGGAAGGCGGAAGGCCGGGATGGCCGGCATGATCCTCGCTGGAACGGCGATCGGAATCGGCGCCCTGGTCGATTCCCCCTATCTCGCCATCGCCAGCCTCTCGCTCGGAGCTGGCTGGCTCTATTTCACGGTCGGAGCCTACTGGTCCTCGACAAGTGACCTCTCCAAGACCCATGCAGGGAGTTTATCGGGCTTGATGAATACGGGCGCGAACATCGGCGGAGCCATTTCGCCGACCGTCACCCCCTGGATCGCCGAGCACTGGGGCTGGCCCGTCTCGCTGGGAGCCGCAGCGCTCATCGCGCTCGTCGGGGGAGTTCTGTGGCTCAAGATTGATCCGGGGAAGGGACTCGCGGAAGTAAAGAGTGATGGGTGATCGGTGATGCGTCCGATCAGCACCTCCGCCATCCCTATCACTCATCACTGATCACTTCTTCCACCCCTTGCCCCTCGCCCCTTGCCCTTGTTACATTCTCCCTCTATGACTATGCAATTTCAGAAAAAAGATCCCCGCGCCACGATTGTCACCAAGTTCGGCGAGATCAAGATCCGGTTCTACCCGGACGACGCTCCCCGCCATGTGGAGAATTTCGTCAACCTTGCCAAGATGGGCTTCTTCGATGGGACCACGTTCCATCGCGTCGTCCCCGGCTTCATCATCCAAGGCGGCGATCCCTACAGCAAAAACCCGGATCGCACCGTTCATGGCACCGGAGGCCCCGGCTACTTCCTCCCGCCGGAGCCGAACGATCGCCCGCACAAGCGGGGCGCCGTGTCGATGGCCAAAATGCCGCGCGAGAGCAACAGCACCCGCGACTTTAACGACAACGGCTCACAGTTCTTTATCTGCGTCGGAGACAACAGCGGCCTCGACCGGCGCTATACCGTCTTCGGGGAAGTATTCCGGGGAATCGAGGTCATCGACAAGATCGTCGCCGCCGCCCGCGACGCCGCCGACAACCCGCTGGAACCGATCACGATGACCGTGACGGTGAAGGAATAAGGTTCGTTTCCCGTTTGTGCACGCCTGCACGCCCGTGCACCCGCGCACTCATCTCCGCTTACTAGCAACACACAGCTTCTCAGTCCCCTTGCGCCGCATCGCCACTCACATCTTACTGCTCCCCATTCCAACGATAATCAACGCCTGGATTGTAGCGGTACCGTTCTTGCTCAGCCTTGCTGCAAAGTCACTTTTAAGGCGTGAGGTGTCATGGACTCGATACCCATACTCATCACAATCGCGTCTCCGCTGCTCGCTAGCGCCCTGACTGTCTTATTCGGACGGCTGCTCGGCGAGCGGGTTGCGAACATCAGCATCGCCGCGTTGATGCTCTCAACCGGAACCGCTCTGCTGTCCTTCTACCAAATCCTCATTGCCGACTCTCTCGCGCTCACGATTCCAGGGCTGCCGTCGCTGTTGACCCCCACGGTGCTCGTCGATCGCCTTGCCGGAATCATGGTGATCCTTATCAGTGTCGTGAGCCTGGTGATTCACGTCTACTCCCGACAATATATGCAGGGCGATCCCGACTATGTCAGATTCTTCGCACTGCTCAGCCTGCTGACCTTCGTGCTCCTGACCCTGGTCACGAGCGGACACCTCTTGTGGTTCTTCCTCGCCTGGCACACCGTGACCTGGCTGCTCGCCACATTCATTTCCTTTAACCGCGCCAGTGCCGCGGCCCGCCAGGCGGGACGGACGACCCTGCTGATCCAAGGATTCGGGGATGTCGCACTCCTGCTGGCGATCGTGGCGCTCTATGCGGCCTTCGGCACGCTCGACCTGACGATGCTGTTCCACGCGCTCGGTGAGATGCCGAGCCGTCCGACCCTCTGGCCCGGAACCCGGTTCGAACTGGATGCGATCACGGCCAGCACGCTGCTGCTCGTCTTCGCTGTCATGACCAAATCCGCGCAGTTTCCGTTTCATATCTGGCTGCCCGGCACGATCGAAGCACCGACCCCCGTTTCGGCGATGCTGCATGCCGGCATCGTGAATGCCGGAGGATTTCTGGTGAACCGTCTGGCGCCGCTGTTCGGCCAGTCTCCGACCACGCTCTACATATTGTTCGTCGTGGGCGCGCTCACCGCCTTGATCGGCGCCTCGACCATGCTGACCCAATCCAGCATCAAACGCACACTCGCCTACTCCACCATGGGACAGATGGGCTATATGGTCATGGAATGCGGCCTGGGCGCCTTCGCGCTCGCCATCTTTCACCTCTGCGCCCACGGCCTTTTCAAAGCCACGCTGTTCTTGAATTCAGGCGATCACATCCACAAGGCGAGAACCGAGTACAGGCTGCCCGAGCCTCGCAGGGTCAGCGACACGCCGGCGTTCTCGTTCGTTCCCTGGGGAACCGGACTCGCCATCACGCTCATTTTGCCGCTGCTGATTCTGCTGATGGCCCACGGCCTGGTCCATATTTCCCTGTTCGAATCACAGAGCACCATGATCTTTCTCTTCTTCGCCTGGGTCACCTCGGCGCAGGCCATCTTCAGCCTCTACCGGCTGAACGTTGTCGCCTCCTGGAAGATCTCGCTCACGATGCTCGCAACCCTGACCCTGATCGGCCTCACCTATCTCTGGGCGGGGGAAGCCTTTACACACTTCCTCTATCCGGAGCCGGGGCGCGTCGCCGCATTTTTCCAAGCGGCCGCCTGGCACCAGGGCCTCTTCGATGCCGTCATCGTCGTGTCAGCCCTGATCATCATCGGAGTCTGGATGCTCCTCTACGGCAAGGCTCACGGCTACCAGCCACTGCTCCCGGCAGGGCTCGCCGCTCTGCACACGCGCCTCTACGTGGGGTTCCTCGCGGGCCTCTACGTCGAGGATCTGGTGCGGGCCCTGCGCCCGAGGCTCACACCGTTACGTGCGGCTGCTCGTCGGCCGCCCTGCTGATACAGGAGATTGCACGATTCGAACGGGACATCAGCGGCAGGCCGGGCGACATGGAGAACAAACAAGATGGAGATGCGACAGTCTGAACCGAGGAGGAGATCATGATGAGAGGCCTGACACTGCATCCGATGAAAGAAATCAAGATCATCGTGCAAGGCGACCAGTTGAAGTTTATCACCGATCTGCTGGACCGGACCGGAGCAAGCGGCTATACGATCATCAATAATATCTCAGGCAAAGGCCATCACGGCTTTCACGAGGGACATCTGCTGTTCAACGATACGAGCAGCCAGGTGATGGTCTTCACCGTCGTCCCCGAAGACAAGGTGGAACCGATTCTGGCCGGTCTGGGTCCGCTCTTCAACCGGCATTCGGGCGCGATGTTCGTGACCGACGTGGCGGTCAGCCGGCGGGACCATTTTGCACCCAAGTGAGCCGCCTCGTTCGGCCGGGCTTCCTCCCATCCGCTCGACGGGTTCCCGTTCGACTCGGTATACTGCGCGGTCAGATGCGCGTGCACGATCGTCCCAACAAGCGCTCTCAGTAGGTGCCACCGCTATGCCGTCCGTACAACCCGGCAGTTCCCGCGAACCTGCCGTCGCAAAACCGGAAGTCGCCGCCGCTGAAATTCTGGCGTGGGTCAGCGACTGCATCGAGGGAGGGCTCTGCCTGATCGCGCGCGGCATCCTGATTTTTGAAAATGCGCAATTCGGTGAATTGGTCGAGACCCCTGCCAAGGAGGATCTTGCTTCCTCGAAGTCCGGTGGCTCCTTGCGGTCACGCTTATTCGCCGACGCGCTCGCGTGGAATGAAGAGTCCCTGGGGACTCGCGGGACCATGACCTATCACCTGACAGGTCGTGACGGACAGCCGCTGATTTATGACTGCCGATTCAACGTGGTTCCCTACCACGGGGATACCGGCGTGCTCCTCGTCCTGCAGAACGTGACGGAGCGGACCATCCTCGCGCATGAAGCCTCCCAGGTCGCCCGGTTCCAAACGGTGCTGGCCAGAATTGGAACCCTTGCCGTCAGCGACGCCTCGGCTCAAGACCTGATGAACGAGGCGGTGCGACATACGGCGCACGCTCTGGGCGTCGAGCTCTGCAAGATCCTGATCGCGAGGGAGTCCGACGATCACCTCGCCGTCGTGGCGGGGATCGGCCTCGAAGAGGAGCTGATCGGCAAACTGACGATCGAGGGCGGCACGCATTCTCAAGCCGGCTTTGCCATTCGCGAGCGCGTGCCCGTGGTCGTGCGGGACCTCCGGAACGAAACCCGGTTTACCCCGTCGAAGCTCCTCACGGAACATGGCGGCATCGCCGGCATGTGCGTCCCGATGCTGGTCGAAGACCGCGTCTACGGGGTCATGACGGCTCATTCGAAACAGGTCAGAGACTTCACCGGGAAAGAGCGGGAATTCCTCTGCGCCGTCGCGAACACGGTGGCCACGGTCCTGGAACGGCGGCGGCGTGCCGACACCCAGCGGGATCTCTATCACCGGCTCTTCATGTCGGCGCAGGACGGCATCATGCTCACCGACACCGACGGCCGCATCCTGGAATGGAACCCCGCCCTCGAACGGATGACGGGCTGGCGCCGCGAGGAGACCCTCGGGCAGCGTCCCGGCATCCTGAAATCCGGCAAGCATACGCCGGACTTCTACGATCGGCTCTGGCAAGCGATTCGCGCAGGCCAGCCGTTCGCCGACCGCTTCGTCAACCGGCGCAAAGACGGGTCTGAATTCTTGGTCTGGGAAAGCGTCAGCCCCGTGAAGGACCGGGACGGCACCACCCAATTCTATATGGCCATCCTCACCGACTTGAGCGAACGGGAACAGATGCTGGAAGCGCTGCGCCATACCGAACAGGTCAAGCTCGTCGGACAGTTGGCCGGAGGGATCTTGCATGAAGTACGCAATCCCCTGATCGGCCTCGGCAGCCTCGCCACCCATCTGGCCGAGCAGAGCCAGCTCCCCCAGTCCGCCAGAGACCGCTGCCGCCTTATCGCGCGCGAGGCGGCGCGGATCGACGAACTGCTCGAATCGCACCTGGGACAGTTGCGACCGCGGCCGTTCGATCTTCGGCCCTGCGATCTGCCCTCGCTCATCGACGACACGCTGGCCCTGCTCCGTCCCAATCTGTCCAAACAGCGCATCGCCGTGCGGAAGACCATTGCGAACAACCTGCCGATGGTCGAGGCCTCGCGCGCCCATCTTCAGCAGGTGTGTCTGAACATCACCATGAATGCGATCGATGCCATGCCCGACGGAGGCGAGCTGGCGATCACGATCAGTCCTGAAACCAAGCGCGGCGCCGGGGTTCTCCTCCGCTTCTCGGACACCGGCAAGGGCATCGCCCCGGACAACTTACAGCGGATTTTCGAACCCTTCTTTACCAACGGCAAGGCCAAGGGCGTCGGACTCGGGCTGACGATCACGCATGACATCGTCGAGCGCCATGGCGGACAGCTGGCCATCAGCAGCCCGCCGGGCAGCGGCGCCGTGGTCGATGTGTGGCTGCCTGTTGGAGCACAAGGCCTCGCATGACCTGGCAACTATTACTGGTAGAAGACGAGCCCTCGGTTCGCGAGGCCTTTGCGCTCCGGCTGAGCGATCAGGGCTATATCGTGCAGACAGCCGGCTCCGGCGAAGAGGCGTTCGCGCTGCTGCGCTCGTTTGAACCGGACATCCTCATTCTCGACCTGGTCATGCCGAACCTCTCGGGGCTCGATGTGCTGGCCCGGGTCAAACAGACATCCCCCAATCTGCTGGTCATTCTCTTGACGGCGAGGGGAACCGTCAAGGATGCGGTGGAAGCCACGAAGCTCGGCGCCTTCGACTTCGTCGCCAAGTCGATCGATATGGAGGACTTGCAGCATGCGCTCCGCCGCGCCACCGAACTGCTCACCCTGCAACGCCAGGTCCGGTTACAGAGCGGGCAGGACGCGGAACGGTACGCGCTGGATCGGATTATCGCCAGAAGCCCCGTTACGCAGGCCTTCCTGAGTCAGCTCCGGGAACTGGCCAACACCGACCGGGTCACCGTGCTGCTCCAGGGCGAAACCGGCACCGGCAAGCAGTATATGAGCCGCGTCATTCACTACAACAGCGCCAGGGGACAGAAACCCTGCATCGAGGTGGACTGTCCGTCGATCCCCCGCGAGCTGTTCGAAAGCGAATTGTTCGGGCATGAAAAAGGATCCTTCACCGGCGCCCTGGGACGAAAGGCCGGATTGATCGAGATGGCCGAGGGCGGAACGGTCCTCTTCGACGAGATCGGCGACCTGCCGCTCCCGTTACAGGCCAAGCTGCTCCGCGTCATCGAAGAGCGGACCCTGCGCCGCGTCGGGGGATCGGCGACCATCCCGGTGGATGTCCGGTTCATGGCGGCAACCAACCGCAATCTCAAAGAGGCCGTGGCAAAAGGCGAGTTCCGCGAGGATCTCTACTTCAGATTGAACGTGGTCACGTTGACCGTCCCGCCGCTTCGCGACCGAGGCGAAGACATCATCCCTCTCGCCGAACAATTCATGGCCCGCTCCGCCATCGCCCTCAAAAAGCCGGTGCGCACGATCGGAGAGAGCGGCAAAGCCCTCCTGCGCCGCTATGCCTTTCCCGGTAACGTTCGCGAATTGAGCAATCTCATCGAGCGGGCCGTGCTCTTCTGCCCGGGCGATTCGCTCGAATCCGGAAATTTTCCAGCCGAGGTACAAGCCGATCATTCCACGAGTAGTCACACCAAGCCCCTTCCCGCGCCGGAAGTTCCCGCACCGGACGACCCGAACCGGGTCCACCTGACGTTTCAGCTCGGCGAACAAACGCTCTCGGATCTGGAAGACCGCATCATTGCCGAAGTCCTTCGGCGCTCCGACGGCAACAAAACCCTCGCGGCCAAGCACCTCGGCATCACCCGTTGGATGCTCGACCGGCGCCGGAAACCGTAGATCCAACCGAGGTCGAGCGCTGGCGCACCGCATCGCCAATCCGGCCGTGCGCCCGCGCACACGCCTGCAGAGATCACCATCCCTGATTCAAACCAGCGAACGCCACACCCGTCAATTTCCTCTGAAATCACACGCGATCTGACCTCCTGATCGCCCTGGACATCAGGACCGGCGATTGCATTGATCCGGCATCGACGCGCCACGCTCGACGGTGAAGAACTGATGTTCTCTCCGAAACAAAACGGCGCGAGTCCAATCTGGAGGCCGCGATGACCCTGAGGCTCATAATTTTCGTCTTGATCGTAATCGGCCTGCTCGTACACCACCCGGAATCCGAAGCCGCCCCTCCAGGCCATCCGGCGCCGCTGCCCTCCGCTGCCGCGGACCATGTGATCTTATTTGTCCTGGAAGGGGTTGACCGGCAATCCTTGAAGACCGGACCGATGCCTGCCCTCTCGCGGCTGGCCAAAGAAGGAGCCGCGACCTGGTCGGCCGGCACGGTCGCCCCCCCACACCGTCTCCCCGCAATGGCCTCGCTCCTCACCGGACTTCCCGTTGGCAAGCACGGCATCACCTGGGACACGTTCGAATTCAGCCGGGGCTATCCGAGACCTCCGACAGTCTTCGACTATCTCGACCTCAGCGGCGGTCGGGACAGCGCCATCTTCTTCATGGACGAGTCGCTCTACCAGCTGGCAAAACCGGAACCCTATACGGATTATCAGGTGTGCGGACCGCTCAAGCCGGAATGCAGCCCGGAACGGCTGGTGTCCTACATCAAGCAGTACGTGAGGAAAGCAGCCAGCGGAGAAGGATACGGCCATGCGATTCTCGGACTGCCGCATTTCCTTGTCGTGCATCTGCCGGATGGGGCTCGTGCCGGCATGGAACACGGCTGGTCCTCAGGGGGCTATCGCACAGCGCTCCGGTCAGTGGATCAGGCCATGAAGTCGGTGCTGGCGATTTTCAAAGACCACGGATTGCTCGCACGCACCACGGTGTTCGTGACGTCGTTGAGCGGAACCGGCGCGGCGCAGGGGGAATCCACCGCGGCCTCATCGCCCGTTCCCTGGATTGCCTCCGGAGCCGGGATCAAGAACGGACATGCGATTCGCCAGCCCGTCTCCATCGTCGATACCGGCGCCACGGTGCTGCGGGCCTTCCGACTTGAGACACATACCGAGTGGGAAAGCCGTGCGGTCGAGGAAATCTTTCGCGACGCGCCCGGCGTCGCCACGACTTCGGCGAAAGGACGATAGGCGCCTATGACTGCATGCATACACAAACGGTCCATCGGGGAAACCCCGGCGCTGGTGGCCGTCATCCTCACCGGCCTGCTGGTCTGTGCCGGCAGGGGGCTTCCGGCACAGGCAGAACAACTCCAGACGGACGAACAGACGTATGCCATTACGATCGATGCGACGGCGATCGTGTCGCAAAGTTGGTGGCACGTGCCAGGCGTGACTCCATCGATCTGGACATCCGATCCGGAAACGTCCGATGCCTTTCGGACGACGGAGACCCGGGTGCTTCACCTGAAACCGGGACCCTACAAATTTATCAGCTTCACATTCGATTTCCCTTTTGAGGTCTCGCAGAAAGGAACGGTCGCCTACCCGCCCTCTCTCGATGAATGTGTGGGCGGCCGAGGAACACCGGTTCTGATCGTGCGCTGCAAACGAACCTACCCGCACGGGGGGAAGACCGACTATTCACTTACTCCATAAGGAACCCATCGAGGCGCTATGCACACACCACGACTGATCGGAAAGTGTCTCCTTGTTTTGCTGGTAGCGATCGGAACGCCCCTGCCTCACAGCGGGCTTGCGTCGGCCGGACAGGCGCGGGGGAAAGCCCGCGCGGACGAATCGGCCCGCCTGGCGTTGCGGTATGCCGAGGCGTTCTCAGCGGGCCGCGCCGAGGACTGGGCGCGCCTCGATTTAGGCTGCCTCAGCCGCATCCGGGGCGCGGCAGCGGGGTCGCAGGAAACCCGGTCACAGATCGCACGCGCCTGCTACGACGACACTATAAACGCCTATCGCGCCATGATCGAAGACACCTCCGAACCGGGCGTGCTCGGACCGACTGCGCGCGGACGCGGCCTCGGCCTGTTGTCAGAAACCCATCGCCATGCCAGCCTCTGGAAGGACTATCCACCCGCGCTCTTCCTGTCGCCCACTGCGGTCCGGTCCAGTCTCAAAACGCCTCCGACGGTCGAACTCCGCACTGTCTCCCCGACACGTCCCATCGCAATCGGTCGGGGAACCGCCGCGCCGACCACAGTCGGCGGCACGCTGGTCGAATTGGCCGTCACCTACCCGGATCCCTTCGCCGCGCCCATCGCCCTGGCGCCCAATGAAGTCTGGTGGGCGAGCGGATCGGCTCGCCGCTACCAGCCGGTCCACAGTGTCGTCATCCGGCTGGTCGTCGCCAGCAACCTGCGCCGCCTCGGCTATGCGGAAGATCGCGCCGTCATCAATGAAGCGCTCCGCGATGCGCCACGGATTCCCGCCACATCCTATGGCATCAACCCGACCGACGCGTCCCTTCAGCCGGAGATCAGAGGGCACTTCGTCCTGGGCTCCGCACGATGGTGGACGCGCGCCCTGGCAGGCGAGCGTTACACCGCCGTACTCAAGCAAGCGGAACTGACGGCGGACAAGCAAGAGAAGCGGGCGCTGTTTGCATCCCTGTTGTTCCTCGATCCAAGCGATCCGTACGTCAACGGCCAGCTGGGCACACTTGAGTTCGAGGCCTTTCTCCGCGAAGGACTGGCCAAGGCCGGGATCGGCGCGCCTGATGACGCCATGAAGCGGCAAGTGGCGGAGCTGTACTGGAATCTGCAGGCACAGACATGGCGCCAGGAATTGACCGACGTCGCCGTCGGACATTCACCGGCAGCGGAAGCCTTTTATGCCGCATTCCAAGCGCTTGAAGCGGCCGTCGGAACCGGAACCGCGTCACCGGATTTACAGCGTCAACTGGGAGTGCTGCACCGGTGGAATAACGATGTGCCGGCGGCCCTCGCGCTCCATGAGTCCCTCTTGCGCGCCACCAGGACAGAGGACCTGCCCGCACGCAGCCGGCTGCTTGCGGACCTCGCCTGGGACCGCATTCAATGGGTCAGCTGGGAGCGGCGCTATGATCATCCCTGGCTGCAGCAGGCTCAGGACGAAGCGCGCCAGGCGATGGAACTGGCCGATACCCCGATCGCGCGATTGGTACCGGCTCAAGCCCTGCTTCTTGGCGAGGCCCTGTCCTTTACCAGAACGCCCGATGGCCTGCAGGCGCGCCTCCAGACCGTGAAAGACCATCACGAGCGCCTGAGCGGCGTAACCGGCTTGTGGCCCTACCTCGTCGGAAACGATGTGGTGAAAGCCCTGGTCCAGGATGGCCAGCGCGTCACCCTCCCCACCCCGGTCCGGGCACCCGATGTGCTCAATGTCGAAGTCCATGCCAAGCCGCCGCAGCAAGATATCGTCTGGCAGTGGAACTTCGAGCAGGACACTCCCGAATCAATGCCGGCAGGATTCGTCGCGCTCAGCACACCCGGAGCGGAAGCCTCAGGCTGGCGCGTGCAGGCTGACCGTCAGCTCCCCGTGGCGAACAAACTGGTCATCCAGGACCGCCCCTGCGGGACCGATGACTGCGCCCATCTCCTGTTGGCCGAGCGCATCCGCACCACCTATCCGGACGCCACCGTGCAGATGGCAGAACTGTCGCCGGGCAGCGGCGGCGAAGCCGGAATCGCGCTGGCGGTACGCGACAGCAAGAACTTCTATTCGGTCACGCTCAATCCCTCCACCGGCAAGCTGACCACCAGGCGCGTCACCGACGGCCGCACGACCGTACTGGGAGACATCACCGTGAAGCTCGCCCCGCGTCCCTGGCACAGCCTGCGGGTTCAACGGATCAACTTCCTGCACCTGGATCGCGGACGCCTGAGCGTGTTTGTCGATGGAGCCCAGGTCGCCGCCGTGGCGGACGAGTGGATCACGCAGGAGGGATCGATCGGACTGATTACAGTGGGGCGGACAGCGGCACAATTCGACGGACTGCATCTGCTCGACCTCGTGTCGAATCGCACGCTCTCCGGACCGGCGGCCTATTGAAGAGGAGTATGCCCGTGCAACACCTGAGAGCGCTGGAAGATCAGAGCGTCTACATTCTTCGTGAAGCCTATAAGCACTTCGACGACCTCGCCATGCTCTGGTCGATGGGCAAGGACTCGACCGTGCTGTTGTGGCTCGCTCGAAAGGCTTTCTTCGGTCACGTTCCCTTTCCGCTCGTGCACATCGATACCGGCTATGAAATCCCGGAGTTGATCGACTATCGCGATCGGCTCGCCAAAGACTGGCACATCGATCTCGTCGTCGGCCAGAACCGCGAGGCACTGGCCGGGGGCATGGGCCCGGACCAGGGCCGTGTCACCTGTTGCACGGCGATGAAGATTGAGGCGCTGAAACAGACTATCGCGAAGCACCAGTGGACGGCGGTCATTCTGGGGATTCGCGCCGACGAGGAAGGCACGCGGGCCAAAGAGCGCTATTTCTCATTGCGGGACAAGCACGGCGAATGGGACTTTCGCGACCAGCCCCCGGAGCTCTGGGATCAATACAACACGACGTTTCCCGCCGGTTCTCATGTGCGCGTGCACCCGCTACTCGACTGGACGGAGCTGAATATCTGGGAGTATCTGGAGCTGGAACGGATTCCCCTCCCCACCTTGTATTTTGACCGAGGCAATGGGACCCGCTATCGCAGCCTGGGATGCGTGCCCTGCACGGGCACAGTGAACTCCTGTGCCACCACTATCCCGCACATCATCACCGAACTGCGCAGCACAACAGTCGCCGAGCGGTCCGGCCGCGCGCAGGATGAAGGGCGCGGGATGGAAACGCTCAGGAAATTGGGCCACATGTAAGCGGCACCTTCTCCGGCACGACCACCCCCGCTACCGTCACCTGCTGCTACCGATCCATACCGTGCGCACTTGCACTCGCGTGCGTCCCTGCACTGCCGAACAGGCTTGCCCATTGCGCATTACACCGCCAAGTGGATCCGGCCTGGTTGTTCTTTCGGGAATTCCCTGCAAACACAGCGCTCTCTCCATCACACACCGATCGGCCTCATTCTTGCTTTGCCATGCAGTCATCACGGGGGAACCATGAACCACATACACCACTACACTGACACCGACCGCATGGAGTTACGCTCGTACGTGAACCTGGCCGGAGAAGTCGTGGCGCGGCTCTGGCCGATGCGAACGTTCATCTCCCGCAACCCGCTGCAGGGACTTGAGCACCTGCCTTTTTCCGAAGCCGTTCAACGGGGGACTGAGCTTTTCGGCGGATCCGGCTACTTGGCACCTCAGCTCTATCGTGAGGCCTATCGTGCAGGACGTATCTCCGACGATGCCATCGACCAGGTACTGACCCCGCTGGCAACTGATGGCCCCGTGGGAGTGGGCAGCCGTACCCTCTCCCACCGTGACGTCCTCCGGGCAGCGCTGGTTCATGATGTCGAGCCCTCGGAGCGCCTCACACAGACGTCATCTCCCGCCCAAGTGGACGAGGAACGAGCGGTGAAGCTGCTGGAATCCTGGATGGAACAAATCCTTCCGACCTATCGTGGGGAAAGAAGCCAGGACCGCATTCACCCCCCCTCCGATGAATGGCCATTTCGCGAAACCATGGCCACCTGGTGCGACCGCACCCTCGGTACCCGCATTGCGGAGCGGATAGACCGCGAGCTGATCAAGTGGTGCGTCGCGTTCTGTGACGAAGGAGAAGCGGCCTGGTCGATGCCTCATCGGGAAGAGACATTTTTCCGGGCCTGGAAACATTCAGCACAATACGACTGGACGCTCTCACTCCTGGGCATCAGGCAGCGAGCGGAAAAGATTCGATCGCTCTCAGACCGCCCGGAAGATGCCTTGCTGCAATCCCTCCACATGATGCGGGTCCCGATCGCCCTCTGGCAGGAATATCTGTCCCTCCATCTGGCGGCCCTGCCCGGCTGGTCGGGCTACATCAAATGGCGCGCCGACCAGACATCGGACCCCTGGCAGGAGGCCTATCGCATTGACCTGGTCAAATATCTCGCTGTCCGCCTGTTCTACGAACGCGAGTTGGTGGCCCTCGCCTGCCCCTCAGCGCTCGGCTGCCCGGGAGACTTCCAGGCCATCCAGGCCTATTCACGCCGTCACCCCCATGCCCTCTGGTTCAGGCGTGTGCTACAGGCAGGACTGGCTCCTACGCAGGCTGTCGCCGAAGCCCGACGGCTCCGCCGCCGGTGGAGGCCGGCGCGGCCCGAGGAATGGGAGCAGACGGGGCAACGGTGGTACGCCCAGCAACAGGACAGCCGGCGGGCCCGTTCGCACCAGGTAAGCACGCAAGCCCTTGCACGCCTTGCCGACGCCCTGGGCATCGCCTCGGAACACGTTACGGGAGCTTCTCCTGACGTGCGCGAGAAACTCACAACGTGGCTGAGCGGGTTCCCTGCCCCTGAGCGAAGCAGGCGATGGCTGGAAGCCGCCGAACGGACCGCCGAACGGACCGTGCTCGCAAGACTGACTCCGGCCGAATCACAAGAGGTGAGGACGGAACTGTCTGCTCCGGCAAGACCGTTGGCGCAGTTTGTCTTCTGCATCGACGTCCGATCTGAAGTCTTCCGTCGCCGACTCGAACAGCGCGGCGGTTATGAAACGTATGGCTTTGCCGGCTTCTTCGGCCTCCCTGTCTCGTACCGGTCTCTGGACGACCCGCACGAGACCGCACTGTGCCCGGTCCTACTGAAACCCAAGCACGTCTTGCGGGAAGTCCCTCGGACCTATGACGGCGGGACGGCCCGGAGGCGCAGAGCGACCGTTTCTACGGTGAAAGCCGGGCAGGAACTCCTGCATGATCTGAAGCATAACGTCATCACCCCGTACGTCATGGTCGAAGCAGTGGGGTGGTTCTTCGGCTGGGCGTTACTGGGGAAAACGCTCTTCCCACGCTGGTATCACCGGATCGCCGCATGGGTCGGACGCACGCTGATGCCGCCCGTCGCCACGTCTCTGACAGTGGATAAGCTCACCACTTCCGAAGCCCATGAGATGGTCGCGGCGGAGCAACGGATGCGAATCTTGCGGTGGCTCAGAACGCACCATCACGTGGAGGGGGCGCTGCTGACGCCGCAACGGCTGGAGAACATCCGGCTGCAGGCCTTGTCCGAGACCCCGCGATCCTCCGTGATCCCGGGGGAACTCGGCCATCTGCTCGTGCTCGGGCCGGCTCGCGAGGCCCAAGTCCTCGAGGATCTCCGTCGCGAATGCCGCATGACGGGACTGGACACCGCGGCACGCATCGACCGCATTACCCGCACCGGGTTCAGTCCCAACGAGCAGGCCTATTACGTGGAAACCTCGCTGAGATTGATGGGACTCACATCATCCTTCTCGCGACTGGTCTTTCTGTGCGGACATGGCAGCACCTCCCACAACAACCCCTACGAATCAGCGCTCGACTGCGGCGCCTGCGGCGGCAGCCAGGGACTGCCCAACGCCCGGGTATTTGCCACGATCGCTAACCGGCCTCAGGTTCGAGAGCTGTTGGCAAAGCGGGGGTTCGTCATTCCCGGCGATACCCATTTTGTCGCGGCGCGCCATGACACGACGACTGACCGTCTCACCGTCGGCGACCTGGAGGACGTGCCCTCTACGCACCGCAAAGAACTGACGCAGGTATTGGAGGACATCGCGATGGCCGGCGCCGAAGCGGCCCTGGAACGGTACGGGAGACTCACCGGCGATAGCATGGAGCCGGTGCAGGACGCGGCGCTCCGTGCGATCGAACGGCGCAGCCTCGACTGGGCTCAAGTCCGTCCGGAATGGGGCCTCGCCGGAAACAGCTGGTTCATTATCGGCAACCGCCACTTGACGACCGGTCACAATCTGGAGGGGCGCGCGTTTCTCCATTCCTATGACCATGGGGCCGATCCGGACGGCAAACTGCTCGAGATCATCATGACGGCGCCGTTAATCGTGGCGCAATGGATCAACAGCGAATACTATTTCTCGACGGTGGCGCCTGACACCTACGGAAGCGGCAGCAAGGTGTATCACAATGTGACCGGCCGTATCGGTGTCATGACCGGCAACCAGAGCGACCTCCGCATGGGGCTCCCTGTTCAGTCGGTGATGAACGGCGCAA
Source organism: Nitrospira sp. NS4 (assembly GCF_049546785.1). NCBI lineage: Bacteria > Pseudomonadati > Nitrospirota > Nitrospiria > Nitrospirales > Nitrospiraceae > Nitrospira > Nitrospira sp. NS4. The sequence goes on from NZ_JBMWAN010000001.1 coordinate 357,315, forward strand.
CGCCCTATCACGATCCGCTCCGTCTCACCGCAATTATCGAGGCGCCGCGGGCGCGAGTGGCTGCCATCATCGCCAGGCAACCGCTTCTGGAGACCCTGTTTCATAATCACTGGCTTCGCCTGATCGTGCTGGAACCTGAGACACGAACATACTACCGATACGACGGCGCGGGAGGCTGGGCCCCGGTCATTCTGGAGCCCGCCGCGCAACTCGTTAGCGTCGGCGCCGGGCAGATGTACGTGTCTCCGGAACAGGCCCTCATGCCTCGTTCAGGATTATAGTTAGCCGCCAGAAGTCACAGCACATTCGGGCTGAAAACGGAGGAACAATGGATTTCTGTACACCACACGATCGAGGAGTCCCTATGAGTCGATTGATGAGTCTGTACCGGAGACCGTGGGGAATGACGGCTTTGTTCATCGCGCTCGGGCTTACCGGAATCCTTCAGGACGTTAGCGCGTCCGCTCAACACCTTATGATCGAACCGCATCACGCGCCCCCCGGCGCGACAGTCGTCGTGAGCGGCAAGGGGTTGGGCTCATTCAAATCCGTCCAGTTCAATAAAGTCACGTTTGCCGGGGTGCCGGCGCTGATCCAGCGCTGGGAATCCGATCTGGTCGAGGTCAAGGTGCCGTTCAAGGCCACGACCGGTCCGGTCGAAATGGTGATCGGGAAGAAGAAACTCTCCGCCGGCACGTTCGCGGTCGTGACGCCGCGCATCGAGTCCATCACGCCCACGGAGGCCGAGCGCGGCACGATGGTGACGATTACCGGCGAGCATTTCGGCGCCACGGCCGGCGCACGCGATCCCAATACGATGTTCGGCGTCAACGACGTGGTCATCGGAGGCGTGGTGGTACGGCCCCGCCGGTGGAAAGACGACACAATCGAAGTGGAGATTCCCACGAATGCGGCGCCCGGCGAGGTCGTGGTGCGGTTGGCCTCCTCCGATCCGCTCCCCGATGGGGCCTGCTGTGCACCGGTGGAGTACCTGGCGAGCAATGCCGTCCCGCTGGCGCTGGTCTCCAGTGTCCGCGTCGATCCGATGAGCGGGCCGATCGGCACGAAGGTGGTGTTATTCGGCCAAGGGTTCGGGACCAAGGGGGCCGAGGATGCCGTGGTGATCGGGACCCACCTCGCGACGATCGCCCAGTGGAAAGATGATGTGATTGTGGCCCACGTGCCCCTGGGCGCGGAGACCGGGCCGCTGGTGCTGAAACGCCAGGGGCGTGAGCGGACGCTTGGGACGTTTACCGTGCATGTGCCCAAGGCTCTGTCCATGACGCCGGCCAGTGCCCCGATCGGGACGCTGCTCCGGATCGATGGCGAGCATTTCGGGTTCTACTCCGAAAGCGGCTCCACACCCTACAGCTTCATGGATTTCAATAAAGGCGAGAATCGTGTCGAGATCGGCGGAGTGCCGGCGGTGATCTACCGGTGGAACGACGACCGGATCGACGTGTGGGTGCCGTTCAGTGTGAAGAGCGGCCCGGTGCGCATCTATCGCAGCGCGACCACGCCGAAGACGGACGGGTCCTGCTGTCAGGAGCGCGGCGAACTCGTCACCGAGGCCGGCACGTTCACCCTGGTCACACCGGTGGTGGAGTCTTACGAGCCGAAGTCCGCCGGGTTAGACGAGCTGGTGACGATCAAGGGCAAGGGGTTCGGGACGTTCTTAAAGACGGCGGAACACACCGGGCTGGAATTGAGTCGGAAGGCCTATAAGCGGCGGCTGGACGTGGAGATCAACGAGCCGGATTCCGGCAGTACGGTCATCTCCAACGTGTCGCGGACGGAAGTGCTCTTCAATGGCGCGGCGGCGCTGGTGCAATCCTGGACCGATACGGAGATCGTGGTGAAGGTGCCCCATCGGAACCTCTATGGGATCGGGAAGCGCGGGGCGTTCTTCGACGACCTTTCGACCGGGCCGTTGGTGGTCCGGCGAGGCTCGTGGGATGTGTTGCCGGACGGGACCTGCTGCACGCAGAAGCAATGGCTGACCATTGAAGCCGGGCAGTTTACGATCGAGGCGAAGGGTCTGCCGGACGCCGGCTATTGGAATAACAATCGGCCGGATGCCAGCACCAGTCAATAAAGCACACCGTGGGGTGAAAGGCGAAAGGAGGGAGGGTCATACGGTTGAACGGTGACACAATCAGTGCGCTGATGCAACATCCACTCACCCCCTCTTGGTCATCATAATGGCGGCTGCTCAAGTACTGCCCGCATCGAATCCTGAGTCCCTTCGGCTGGCCGCCGGCGTGATCCGGAACGGCGGTCTTGTCGCATTCCCGACCGAAACGGTATACGGGCTCGGGTGCGATGCTCTGAATCCCGATGCAGTAACGCGTATCTTCGAGGCCAAGCAACGGCCATCGTTCGATCCTCTTATCGTGCACATTGCCGATCGATCGGCGCTGGAGACGCTGATCCCGCTCCTGTCGACGCGCGAGCGCCGGCTCATGGAGGCGTTCTGGCCCGGCCCGCTGACGCTCGTCCTACCGAAGCACGCGCGGGTTCCCGATCTCGTGACGGCGGGTCTCCCCACCGTTGCAGTCCGGATGCCTTCTCATCCGGTCGCACAGACGCTGATCCGGGAAGCGGGTGTCCCGATTGCCGCACCCAGCGCCAACCCGTTCGGCTACGTCAGTCCGACATGCGCGCAACATGTCGTGGATGGGCTCGGCGATCGCGTCGACCTGATTCTCGACGGAGGGCCGTGCCCGATTGGTGTCGAGTCCACCATCGTATCGATGGGCGGAACCTGGCCGGAACTCCTCCGCCCGGGGAGTATTACGATCGCAGCGCTCCGAAAAGTCATTGGCCCGGTCGTGCGAGCAACGCCCAACCAGACCCTGACAGCGCCGGGCCACCTCCCCCGCCATTATGCAACCCTCACCCCGATGACTATTCTTGCCGATCCCGGAATCGAACTCATGGCGCCTGACCATGAACGCGTTGGCCTGCTCGCCATATCGCAGCCGAATCACAGGGACGACAGACTCTCTGCCATCGAAGTGCTCTCGGCGACCGGCGATTTGCGGGAGGCCGCGCGGAATTTATTCGCGGCTTTGCGCCGTCTGGATGCACTAGGCCTCGACCGCCTGTACGCCGAGTCCTGCGACGAGCGAGGCCTGGGACTGGCGATCATGGACCGGCTGCGACGCTGTGCAACACCCGCCAACTAACGCTTGTATCAGCAGGGCACAGTGAACAGCTTGTTCTGTCACTGAGGCCTTACCCTCCCCGACAGATGCACCGCTGCCATCGGCGCCGTCACTCTCGGCTCTTGAATGTCGGCCGTTCCCACCGTCTCACGACGAGTCTTTTCGAGCATCACCGCACAGCCCACCGTGCAGTCAGTGTGTAGATGCACGGGTATTCCCTTGCCTACTGGACAACGGGCACGCCATGCGAACTCCCGATCCTTCTGAACCATGCAATTGCTGAGTACATTCGGCCATCCGTTCGCTGCGCAGCCATCAGTCATTCTGGAATCTGATTTGCAATCATGACCCGTCAAGGGAACGGATGGTCCGATTGCCCTTGCTGCTTAAGGGAGGTTCATCAATGGGTACACAGCATGTCGTGACGATGTTACCGGGAGAAGGCACCGGCCCGGAAATTTGCGAAGCGGTGCGGCTGGTCATCGATGCCAGCGGGGTCAACATCAAGTGGGAGTACGAAGACATCGGGCTCGACTGTCTCGACAAGTATGGCACCCTCTTGCCGGACAAAACGATTCAAAACATCGCGAAGAACAAAGTCGCGCTGAAGGGCCCTACGACGACGCCGATTGGAACCGGTCACAAGAGCGCGAACGTGACACTCCGCAAAGTCTTCGATCTCTACGCCAATGTGCGTCCGGCCAAGTTGATCCCGGTGCTCAAGCGGCCCTGGGATAAGATCGACATCATCAATTTCCGCGAGAACACCGAAGACTGCTATGCCGCCATCGAGCACATGGTCTCCGACGAAGTCGCGCAATGTCTGAAAGTCATTACCTGGCCTGGCTCCTATCGCATTGCGGACTTTGCGTTTAAGTGGGCCAAGGCCAACGGGCGCAAGAAGATCTACTGCGTCCACAAGGCCAACATCATGAAGATGACCGACGGCCTCTTTCTCGATGCCTTCCGTGAGGTCGCCAAAAAGTATCCGGACATCGAGTCCGGCGACATCATCGTGGATAACTGCTGCATGCAGCTGGTGAGAAATCCGGCTCAGTTCGACTGCCTGGTGCTGCCGAATCTGTACGGCGACATTCTGACGGACCTCTGCGCCGGACTGGTGGGAGGTTTGGGATTTGCGCCGGGCGCCAACGTCGGCGACGGCTGCGCGATCTTCGAGGCGGTACACGGCTCAGCGCCGAAGTACGCCGGCATGAAGAAGGTCAATCCCTCGGCCGTGCTGGTCTCCGGCATCATGATGCTCCGCTGGTTAAAGGAAGAGGCCGCCGCCAGCCGTATCGAAAAAGCCATGTTCGCCGTGCTCGACGAGCGGAAGCACGTGACGTACGACGTCGGCGGAACGGCGACAACCGACGAATATGCCCAAGCCATCGTCGACAAGATGCATGCGAAGGCCTGAGCGCACGAGGACTGACTGAACAAGGAGAAAGCCAATGCCCACATTTACAGAAGTCGCTAAATCGACGAAGAAGAAGAAAGAGATCAAATTGGTCGGGATCGATATGTATATCATTACCGAGAACGGCATCCCGAAGTTCGATGACATTGGGGCGTTTAAGTGTGAGTTCATTTCCAACCGGGGCACGAAAGTCTGGCCGGGATTTGTCAGCCCCGACTTGCTGCAGGTCAATTGGTACCGCTGCCGCTTCATGGCGACCAAAGACGTGCAGGACGCGGATGTCAATGCATTCCTGGACGCGCTGACCAAGAAGGGCTGGTGGTGGTCGGCGGCTCAGAAGTTATGGAACTACGACGGCGAGCCTGGATTCAGCAAAGCCTACTGACCATAGCCTGACAAGCGCTGCTGCGGCGGCACACAGCCTTCGCAGCAGCGCCTCGGCGAAAGCCCAACCCGGCAGTTGGAAAGGAGGGTGCGATGATCGACCTGGCACTCCTCAACGGCCCAGCCACAGACATGGACGTCCGGCCGTTCCAGCGAAAGACAACGCACGCCTCACTCCCGATGTCGCAGGAGACTCACCCATGGGTCTTATCCCCTGAGCAGGACGCTTTTGTGCGTGACCGGTTCAGCATCACACTGGAAGATCCCGACACGGGCCGTCGAATCAAATGAGTGACGGAGCACTGACATGATCCCCTCTGCACCACAATCCAGGGCGGATATGGAATACCAGGTGATGCTGACGGTTCTGAACTTCCATCGGGACTACCTTCATCTGCACTATTCCCGTGCCAAGATTCATTTGTCCGACAACGTGATTGAAGTTACACTGGCCCCTCGTAACCCAATCCCGGCGGAACAACTCCTTGCCCGATCCTCAGAAGGCAGAGTCGAATTGCAGCAGATGCACGCAGCCGCGTTCCACTCGGGTCAGACCCTGCTAGGAAATGAACTCCAGCGTATTCTCGGCGTGGTGGTCGATAGCTTCGCCACCCGGCTCGATGCCGAGTCCGGAATCAATACAGTCAGCATTCGGCTCGCCAAGGGCCTCGATATAGTACTGCCGCCCGCATCCAGCAGCGAATTAGAGAGCGAGCATCTGGCATGACTTGGGTCTATGCGCTGGCAGCGACCATCACGTCGACCGCAACGGTGACCCAGTACCGTTCCCCGCACGCACTGACCAAGTCCCACTCCTTCTGCAAACGACTCGCTCTCTGACCGGCTGAACCCTGGACAGACGACATCGCGTTTTTCCCCTCCGTCCTCCCCGCGCGAAGCGGCCGTTCCTTGCTGCCTGCAATGGCGTGTGTTAGGTTTTAGCCATCAAAGGAGTGCCTGCGTGGGAAGGTTGCCCAACCAACAGTCGTGGTCGCACATCATGCTGCGAGCCTGGATCATCATCTGGCTCCTAGCCGTTCCCTTGTTCCACGTACATCCGGAAGCGGACCATCACCACGGTGACGCGGGCCATGTCCATGGCGGGACCGTGCATACAGTCTTCTCCCCCGACCTGGAGGGTGAATTCGGCAATTACCAGGACACGACCGTTGCCGTCCACCAGCGGCCTGCAAGTCAGGTCATCGTCTCCGGGCATCATGCTTCGGACTATACCGAACTCGGATTTTCCTTCGTCAGCGATTCGACCGATCGAAACCTCCCCAAGCCGCTTGTCACCTCTGTGTTCCTTATTGAGCCTCCCGCTCACCTGGCGTTGACCGCGATCCGCTCAGTGATCCAGGACCTGACGTTTTCTCATTCGCTCCCCCTCCTCACTCGCAACATCCCGTCGCGCGCGCCGCCATCCCTGCTCGTCTAGCGTTCACTGTTCATAACCTATCGTGACATAGTCGCAGGTATGTCCGTGAAGGCAGATCGTCATCTTGCCGGCACTCGAACATCCTGGCGAAGCAGAGGAGGCTCCTGATGAGTCCTCGGATATTCTCATTGGTCTTCATCCTGTGCTGCATGGTGGAGCCCAGTCCAAGCGGCGTGACCGCATGGGCTGGCGAGTCCGCGACACCCACCTACTCTTTGACCGACATCCTGGCGCTGGCTGTGGAGCACAGCCCGACACTGGCTGGCGCAGAAGGGCTGGTGAAGCAAAGTCATGGTCAACGGATTACGGCGGGCGCCTATCCAAATCCGTCTATCTCGGGCAGTGCCGGCCCCGGCGCCATTCGGGACCCGAGCACCGGTGTGCGCATCACCGAACGGACAATCTCTGTCGAACAGCCGCTTGAATGGCCGGGAAAACGGCAGGCGCGTCAGGAAGCGGCCAATGCAGGAGTCGCCGAGGCGAGTGCCGCGCTGGAAGCCACCCGCCTGGCTCTCCTCGCCGATGTCAAAGTGGCATTTTACTCAGTGCTGTTTGCCCAACGCGACGCCGAACTCGCCATACAAAACGTGGCGATGGTCGAAGAGGTGTTGCGCACGGTAAAAGCCCGAGTCGCAGCCGGCGAAGCCACCTCCTTCGATACAATGAAAGCCGGCGTCGAGGTGCAGAAGGCCCAGAAGGAAGTCGCCCGTGCATACAATGCCCTCTTGGTGGCCAAGACCCGGCTGAATACGCTCACCGCCGGGTCACTCGGCAAACAGTTCTCGATCCAAGGAGACTTCCTGCCTCCCCGGCAAGGGTTGGATGTAGAACGGCTGACTGCCCAGGCTTTTGAGCAACATCCCGCCCTCAGACGTGTGGCCAAGCTCGCGGAACAGGCTGAGCATACCGTGCGACTTGAGCGGGAATCCCGTGTGCCCAACATCAGCGTGCAAGGCAACTATCACCGGGAGGCGGGCGATGAATCGCTGACCGCCGGCCTGAGTGTGCCGCTTCCTCTCTGGTATCGGCGGCAAGGTGAGATCGAGACGGCCCTGGGCGCGAAGTATCGGGCGGATGCTGAGCGGCTGCGGGCCAAAAACGAGTTGGAACAGGCCATCACACAACATGCGCAAGAGGTTCGAACCGCGCAGGACCAACTTCAGGTCTTCGAGACCGGCTTATTAAAACAAGCCGAACAGACCTTGACCGTCGCGCGCACCAGTTTTCGACAAGGCGCGGCAAGCCTGCTGGACGTGCTGGATGCCCAGCGCGTCTATCGACAGACGCTGCTGGAATATGCCCAAGTACGCGCGGATCTCTCGATCGCCTTAGTCCGGCTGGAACGATCCCTTGGTGCACCGTTATGAGCGCACGACGGTTGGCAGCGAGTAAGACAGGAGCATGCCAATGATACGAAGAACTATGCCAACCGGGATGATCATTGCAGCCATGCTGCTGCTTGCAGGCTGCGGCGACCGTGGCACAGAACCACCCGCACATCCTCCCGCGGCAGCACGCCAGCCGGACCAGACCGGCCCTCGTTCGATCCAGCCTCCACAGGTGGTCCGGGATCGCCTGCGAACGGAACCGGTCACGCAGCATTCGATTCCTGAGCTCGTCACGGCTCCCGGAGAAGTGGCGTTGGATCTGAAGTTGGTGGCCAAAATCACCTCGCGCATCGCAGGACAAATTGAACACATTCACGTGCAATTGGGCGATCGCGTCAGGCCCGGTCAACCGCTCGCGGCCATCGGCAGCTTGCAGCTCGATCAATTGGTGGAAGAATACCTTGTCGGGAAAGCGCAGGCCGATGTAGCCGAAAACAGCTTCCGACGGACTGAAAAACTGCGCACGGACGACATCGTGCCCGAGCGAAAGCTTATTGAAGACAAGGGCCGATACCTGGAAACGAAGGCACGCTACCAGCACGTGCGTGAGAAACTGCTGGCTATGGGGCTGTCGAAGGCGGAGCTCGCCGGGCTCGAACGCGGCGGGCATGAGGAAGGCCATCATTATACGCTGACCTCCCCCATCGTCGGCACCGTGGTGGCACAGAATGCTGTGCGCGGACAAGGGGTGGCACCGGGAGAGGAATTGTTCGAAGTCGTCGATACCAGCCGTGTGTGGGTCTTCGCCAATCTGCCGATCGAGCAGGCGCGAAAATTCAAAGAAGGAGACCAGGGGACGATCACACCCAAAGGAGCCGAGGCGGTAACCGCGCCGCTCACCTACATCGCGCCCATGGCCGACGAAACCACCCGAACCATTCATGTCCGCTTTGAGGTCACGAACGCTCAAGGACAACTGAAGCCACGGGAATATGTGGATGTGACCCTCACGCTGCCAGGATCACCGGTACTTGCAATCCCGGTGTCAGCCGTCACCACCGTGGGACAAGTCCGAGGAGCATTCATTGAACGGGAATCTTCCTATACCTTTGTGCCGGTCGATTTCGGTCGAGAAGGCGAAGGCTGGGTCGAGATCCGGAATGGATTGAAAGAAAACGATCGCGTTGTGACCGAAGGCGTCTTCGATCTAAAAAACGTGCAGCTGAAAGAACATATCGGAACCGGTGAATGAGGCCCTGATGGACCGCTTGCTGACCCTTTCACTGCGGTATCGATTCTTTACCCTCGTGGCCATCATCATGGTCATCGCGGCGGGCCTCTGGTCCTTTGCGCACCTCACGATCGATGCCGTCCCGGACCTGACGCCCGTGCAGGTACAAATCCTCACCCGCGCCCCGTCCCTGGGACCGGTTGAGATCGAGCAGTTCGTGACGTTCCCCATCGAAGCCTCATTGAACGGATTGCCCGCCTTGCGGGAACTGCGCTCCGTGTCGCGATACGGCCTCTCGGCGGTGACCGCCATTTTCGAGGACAGTACCGACATCTACCGGGCCCGACAACTCGTGGCTGAACGGTTAGCCCGCGCAGTGGAACGGATTCCCACCGAGTATGGCCGTCCTATCATGGGGCCGCTGACGACCGGGCTGGGAGAAGTCTATCAGTTTACGCTCAAAGGACCTGGCTATAGTCCCATGGCCTTGCGCACCCTGCTGGAATGGGACATCGGCATGAAACTGCGGGCGGTCCCCGGAGTGGTGGAGGTCAATATCTGGGGAGGCGAGCCGCAGCAATTTCACGTCATCGTGGACCCAACGAAGCTGCTCTCTTTGAAATTATCGCTCAAGCAGATCTTCGACGCGTTAGAACGCAACAATGCGCTCGCCGGAGGAGGCTACATCGAACACCAGCGCGAACAACTCTTGATTCGAGGGGAAGCGCTGGTAACCCAGGTGAGCGATCTGGCTCGTATCGTGGTTGCCCATGGATCGGGCGGCGTCCCGATCTACATTGCCGATGTGGCGGAGGTCAAAGAGGCCTCGGCGCTCCGCATCGGCGCCGCCACGGCCATGGGGGACGGCGAGACCGTGATCGGCATGGTCCAGATGCTCGCCGGCGAGAATGCCCAGCGCGTTGTCACGCAGGTGAAGGTGCGGGTGCAGGAGATCCAGAAGACGTTGCCCCCTGGCGTCGTGATCGAGCCCTACTACGATCGCACGCTCTTTGTGTCCAAGGTGATCGGAACCGTGCGGAATAATCTTCTGGAAGGCGGCTTGCTGGTCATCGCCGTCCTCTTTCTCTTTCTTGGCGATCTGCGGGCGGGTCTCATCGTCGCATCAGCCATTCCGCTCTCCATGCTCATCGCCTTCACCGGCATGATGCAGGCAGGACTCTCCGGCAATCTCATGAGCCTGGGCGCCATCGACTTCGGCTTATTGGTCGATGGCTCGGTCGTCATGGTGGACAACATCCTGCGACGGTTGGCAAAAGCCAAAAACCAGAATCGGGAGGACCGCTTGGCGGTGGTATTGGCGGCCGGACGCGAAGTCTTGCGCCCCATGACGTTTGCCGTGGGTATTATCATTCTGGTGTATGTGCCCATCCTCACGCTCACCGGCATCGAAGGGAAAATGTTCCGCCCGATGGCGTCCACGGTCATCATGGCCCTCGCCGGATCGCTGCTGCTTGCCGTCACCGTCACACCGCTCCTCTCCTTCTGGTTTGCACGGGCCAGTGCAGTCCATGAGGAGACGCGTTTGATTCGGATCATGCGCGGCCTCTATGCCCCCTGCCTTCGCTGGGCACTGGCACGACCGGTCTGGCCGGTCACGATCGCGGTGGGACTGTTCCTCCTCAGTCTCGGCCTCGGAACCAGGCTGGGTGTCGAGTTTGTGCCCCGGCTGGACGAAGGTGATCTCGCCGTACAAGTCTGGCGGCTGCCGAGCGTCTCGCTGAGCGAGTCCGTGGCAACCGCGCTCGAGATCGAGCGAGTGCTCCGCCGCTTCCCCGAAGTCACACAAGTGGTCACCAGAACCGGCAGCCCCGAAGTCGCCACCGATGTCATGGGGGTGGACATGTCCGACGTGTTCGTCATCCTAAAACCGCAACGGGAATGGACCACGGCTCACGACCGTGATTCGTTGATCGCCGCCATGAGAGAGGCCATCACCGGCACGGTTCCAGGCGTCGGTCTGAGCTTTACCCAGCCGATCGAGATGCGGTTCAACGAATTGATCGCCGGTGTCCGGTCGGATCTCGCCGTGAAGATCTTCGGTCCGGACCTGGACCTGCTCAAACAGCAAGCCGACATCGTTGCCCGAACATTGGAACAGGTACAGGGTGCAGCGGATGTGAAAGTCGAGCAGATAGCCGGCCTGCCGCTCCTTCGCATCATCGTGAACCGTGAGGAGATCGCCCGATACGGGCTCACGGCTGACGAGGTGCTGACCCTCGTCCGGACGACACGGGTGGGCGCGGTGGTTGGAACAGTCGTGCAAGGCCCTCGACGGTTCGAACTAGTGGTTCGCTTAGCGGAGAGCGCATCACGCGATCCGGCCACCTTAGGCAATCTGCTCATCCCGACGATGCATGGAGAACTCGTCCCCCTGTCGCGTGTCACAACAATCCGGGTGGATTCAGGACCGGCTCAGGTGAGCCGCGAGCACGTCCAGCGCAGGATTGTGGTGGAGTGCAATATTCGAGGCCGCGATCTGGGCAGTTTCATGACCGACGCTCAGCGTGCCGTGGCGCAAGCGGTTACGCTTCCTTCCGGCTACGAACTGACCTGGGGCGGACAATTCGAGCACCTCAAGGAGGCATCGCAACGGTTGGCCATCGTAGTCCCGATCACACTGCTGCTTATCCTGGGGGTCTTAACCGTCATTTTCGGCGCGATTCGCCCGGCGCTCCTGATCTTCTTGAATGTCCCGCTCGCCTTATCGGGCGGCATTCTCGCTCTCTGGGCTCGTGGATTACCGCTGAGCATATCCGCCGTCATCGGCTTCATTGCGCTCTTCGGCATCGCCGTGCTGAACGGCGTGGTACTCGTGAGTCATATCAGGCAACTGGAAGCAGAGGGGCGCTCGACAGACCAGGCCGTCACCGAAGGCGCGATGGATCGGCTGCGGCCGGTGCTGATGACGGCGCTGGTCGCCAGCCTGGGATTTGTGCCGATGGCGCTCGCCACCAGCATGGGCGCAGAAGTGCAGCGGCCGCTGGCCACAGTGGTGATCGGAGGGCTGCTCACCTCCACCACCCTCACGCTACTGGTCATCCCTGCCGTCTATCGCAGATTTGCGCAGTATGGCAGAACAGCGCCTGACTCCCATGACGAAACAATAGCGTCAGAGGAAGCCACCGTATAATTCTATTCTTGGCTGTAGCGCTGTCGATGTACCCGTAGCCCCAGGCCTCACAAATAATCAGCGCCTCGCCTAGCTTCTGTTGACTCGGTTCAATCCAAGCGCTTTGACAGAGTCCCGCGCAGCCGCGCGGGCTTTGATGGCGGGATTGAGCAGCGAACCAGGATCGGCATGCACCCCGCGCTCGGACACCCGGCGGCACTGCCGGACCACCTCGTCCAACGACGTGCGCGCATCCTGTGCACGAGGATCTGACTCCGTGAGTTGCGTCATGAGCGTCTCGGCATGACGTGCCGCTTCCCCGCAATGATGGACGATGGCCTTCGCGTCGCCCATCCCCCCATGCGCCATCATCTCTTCGACATTCTTCATCAACCCGTCGGCATCCGCTTGCAGCTTGGATGGCTCCAACGCCATGGCTGCCGCTCCCCCCCAGACTGGGAGCAGCCCCACCGACGCACCCATCCCGAAGAGCAGGGCCGAGATGATCAATCCCCCGACTCTGACACGCAACAGCACCTGCATCATGTTAATACCGTCCCTTCCATTCCCTCGGCGTCGTGGTCAATTCATGATAGAGGCGATGGAACGCTTCCGTGGTGAGCTCGGGATTCCGGAGTTGCTCGAGCGCCGACCCGTTGATGGGGTATTCCACCGTATCGTCGTAATTCGACGAGGCGATCGTCACAAAGCGCGGGGGAAAGAGGCGTTCCGGCAAGAGAATACCTATGCCGAGATTGTACTTGAGCGCCAGCCGGATGACTTCCCGCGCCTTGTCCGCCGGCACCTCGCGACCGAGACCGATGTTCTGCGGAGGCTGCCCCATCCGCGCAAACTGAAAATGCACATTGGTCAGTCCCGCCTGCGCGAACTCCTCGGTCAGCTCCGCCACCTGAGTTCTGAATTGATTGGCGAGTACCACCTCGACACGGCTCACCGGAGGCGCCGGGGTTGCATCGGCAAAAGCCGTCAACGCTCCCATCGCGCTGAGAGAGAGCGCCATTGTGATACTACGCACAGCTCGATGCAGCTTCATGGTCTATCTTGCCTCAAAGGTGAATCCCACCGACGCACTCCCGTTTTCCGCCACCGTGATCTCTTGCGCACGCTCTCCGAGAATCGGATGCCAGGCCTTGATGCGATAGGTCCCTGCCGGGAGATCCTTGATGGAGAACGTCCCTTCCAGTCCGGTAATAGCATAATAAGGATTCTCTACCGCCAGCCCGTGGCCCTGCATATAGGGATGCATCCCGCATTGCATGGTCACACCTCTCCGGTTGCCGGTAAACCTGACCACATCACTGGTCCCGGCCTTGGTCAGGGCAGGGCGGTGAAACATGATGAAAATATATTCCCGATCTCGTTCGTAGAACTGCAAGTCGTGCGAAACCGAATCCAGATTGGTCACCCGAAGCGGACGTCCATTCCGCACGACTGAGACGAACGGGACGAACTGACACATATTCGCTTCAAGCGTGGTCTCTTGAAAGTCGAATGGCTTGCCCTTCTCAACTCCCTCAACTGTGACAATCACGTCTTTGAGCCCTTGATGGTCGCCGACCGACACCTCACGCAGCAGCCGATAGCCGGACCCGTCGGAAAGCGCCCCGCAATAGGCCCGATCGTAGTACCGGCGCAATTCGAAACGCTGGGGCAGAGGCAGATCCCCGGTAAATTGCACGGTTCCAGTGACCGTGCCGCCATTGGACACCGTCGTTTCTTCGTAGGCTCCGGCGGGGATCGCGCCCATGATCGAGGTACTCAGCATCAGGGCATAACAGCAGCTCACGACGCGTCGCGCACGTTTTGTCATATTCACCACCCTTCAAAAGATAGATGGGGGAGCCTGACGGCTCCCCCATGGCCTGAGTGATTCTGACCGGCCTGGCACCTCTATCGGCGGCATCCCCGCTTGTTAAGCAAGGATGCCGCCACGTTCACGCTTACTGTCCGATCATCGAAGTCCGCGAAGGACTCCCACCGCCGTTCTCCTGATCCGCCGTCTTCGTTGAGGGAACTTGCGGCGTCAACGGGAGAATCCGTGGATCCTCGACCGGAAGGACCTTGAAGAGGCCCCACTGCCCGGCATTGGCGAACGCCGGACGCTGGTTCTTCCACAAGTAATCGCCGACGATCTTATTTGGACCTCCGGCGCCTCCGGTGAGATAGGCGTTGATGATTTCGGATCCGCCGAACTCCATGGTGCTGACCTGGTCGGCACCCTGCATGTACGGCTCGTGCGGCCACTCGTGGCCGTCCACGGTGAACAACTGCACCTGCTCGCTGAACGCACCGAGCACGTGAATCGCCACCGGATCGCCGACATGCGCCTGCAATAGCGGCGTAGACGGCTCGTTCCCGGCCTTCACGCAGCTGAAGACCTCGGAGATGTCACAACCCTTTTCCATCCGCCAGGCAGTCGGCTCCGACCGGTAGTTCACCGCCGTAATACCGGCCACCTGCTGAATGTAGGGCATGAAGCTGACACCCACGATGTTATCCTCATCCTGGAACATCAAGGAGAAATCGCGGTAGTTCTTCCGATTTTCGTTCCCGGGGATCGTGCGATCCACGAGCACGTCGGCGCGCCAGCTGCTCTTCATCGTGATATCACCGCCCGTCACCGGATCGCGGTAGTGCGACCCCTTCGGGCCGACAATGATCGAACCAAACAGGCCGTTCCGTGGATTCTCCACCACGTTCCCCCAGTCTTGAATGAGGGCGGCCAGTTCCCCGTACTGCGGATGCGCGTAGTACGTGTAGGTTTTGCTCTGGCCCGGTGCGACCGTCTGATCGCCTGGGTTGTTGCCGACATTGGCGCCGAACGAATCCTTCGGATCGAACGCCATCATATCGACGTGGAATCCGGCCCGTTCCTTGGCCATCTCGTTCTTCAGGTTGATCTTGATGCAATCCCCGACGTTCACGTGCAGCGTCAGCGGGCTCGGCCGCAACTCGCCGGCCTTGACCCGTCCACGATCCTCGTCGAGCACATACATCTTGCCCTGCTCGTTCCCGAAGACCATCTTCCGTTCGAGATCGACTTCCATCACACCCGGCGCACCCTCGTGGTACCGGATGTTCTGGTCGATCGCCGACACGTTAAAGGACTTCACAGGCGCATCCGCCGGACAGACCGACGGCGCAGACTTCTGAATCTGCTCGCGGCCGGGCAAGGGCTTCAGGTCCCCCTGCAGCTCATCGAAGACCCGGAAGATGCCCCAGCTGCCTTCCGCGAAATGCGAGGCACGGCCGCTATAGTAGAGATAGTCGCCGGCCATCTGCTGCGGTCCGCCGGCGGCAGGAATCGCCGGATCGTACCGCTCGCCGATCACCAGGTGCACCGTGCTCCGGGGCATGGCCATGGTGCCGTACCGTTCCATCGGGAACCAGTGGCCCGTGACATGCCAGGTATGCACTTCGTTGGCGGATCCGACCAGCGCCCGAACAAGAATCGGGTCACCGAGATAGGACCGCAACAACGGGGTGCCCGGATCGCCGTGGATACCGGACACGAACAACTGCGAAGGATCCGGATTATTGGCCAGGCGTACGCTCAACGGTTCCACGCGCATGCTGTAGCCGCTTCCCGTCGTCGCCTCGCCGCCGTTCAGGAACGTCATCGCCGACTTGTTGATCCGCTCCGGGAACTGATGCGACGGCGGTCCGTCGACCGTGACCGCGCCCATTCTCGCCTGCGGATTGTCGGTCATGATCAACTCCGCCGACCGCGCATTGCTGTCCATGATGTGCATCATGACTTCACGGAAGCTGCCGCGGATATGGGCCGAGACCGGCTCCAGCGTGTGAATATCCGCGATGGGACCGCTGCGGATTTCTTTTCCAGTGACCGGATCGTGATAGGTCGAGCGCGGCGGCTCGGTGATGAACGCCGAGAACAGCCCGTGCCCCCAGGTATCGGTCCCGAACACGTGATCGTGCCAGTAGACCGTGCCCAGGTCCGCATCCACGTACCAGCGTTCGCGGATGAACTCCACGCTCGCGATATCGTTCTTCTTGTGCGCGTATTTCAAGGGCGCATCGAAGGTGATGGTATTGCCCTTGATGTCCTTGATCCGCGCGACTTCGAAATACTTCGGATCGTCCATGCCCACACCGAGTTCCGTATTCACGTGGAACTTGGACGGATTCTTCACCGTGATGCTGCGCGCACCCGCTTTCGAGTCCACCGTCAGCACCGTGTTCCCCGGCAACGGCATGCCCTTGTCCGGTTGCGGATCTTCCAGCATGGTGAAGGCCCGCAGCGACATATCGTACGAGAATCCGATCGTCGGACCGTCCGACGCGCTCGTATCGAATTGGAAGAAGTGCGGGTGGAGATTGATCTTGTTCGCCCATCCCGTCCGCGCATCGTCCGGGATTTCGTTTTTGAAGATCACATCGACGCAATCATGCACATTGCCGCGAATCACCAGCGGCACCTGCTTCTTGGGATTCTTGCGGACTTCGTCTTCCTCTTCGTGCAACACATAGATCATGCCGATCGGATCCACAATCGCGGCGGTTTTCGCCGTCGCCGGCTTGAGGGTAATCGGCAATGTGATCGAATGGATCGTAAAGTACTTGCGTGGAGCATTCTCGGGACAGAGGCTCCAGGGCCCCTGGGCTCCAGGCACGGGCGGCTCTGTGCCTCTCGTGCCATCTTCCCGGACCCGGAACGGCTCCAACCAGGGCGCGCCGCCATGATTGGGCGCAAACGGAGGCCGCTTCCCGAGATGCGGACGCAGCCAGGGGAATGCCAGCTTGCCCGTCTGCGGGTCGAAGGTGATCGCCGGCCGTTCATTCGGCGTCGGCGACACGTAGTCCGCCCACTTGTGGGGTGTCTCCGGCTCGTTGAGCGCGCGCACGCCGTCCCACTTCCAGTTCACGACGGTTGCATCGTGCGCCTGGGCCTGCTTGACTTGATCCTCGGTCTTGCCGGGCAAGCCTTGCGGAGGCAGCATGTACTCGACCCAGTCCTTGATCGACACCTTCACCGGATTGGCCTTCCAATCCGTTTTGTCCTTGGTGATCTCATACTTCTTCCCGCCGTACCAATCGACCGTGGTGCCGACCAGCTTGTCCGACGAGACCGCAAGCTTGATCTTCCCCTTGCGATCCGGTAGTTCGACCAGCGGCTTCATCACATCGGTCTGGAAGCCAGGCGATTGCAGCGTGTTGTACACGCGCCAGAACCCCCACATGCCCGTCACATAGTGCTGCGGAATGTGGCAGTGGAACACGAACTCACCGGCCAAGGCCTGCAATCCGCCCGAGCCGCCTTCGATGACTTCATCGTAGATCTCGGACGGACCGATCGATTGCACGTCCAGCCGATCCGAGGTATCGCTGATCGGCGGGAACTTCACCGGACCGCTCTTGGAGAGCGTCGGATCCAGCTTGCTCGTGCCGGGCTGTCTGGCCCAGCGGATCGAGCCGCCGTGCAGATGGTGCGAGTGCACAATCTCGGATCCGCCGACCATGCGGAACTTGGCCGGATCGCCGAGATAGGAGCGAGGAATCGTGGTCGCCGGGTCGCCGAACGTATAGGACCCATAGCCCTGCGATTCATCGGCGAACCCGACCAGATGCGCCTGTATTTCCAACCGTTCGCCGTGCGGTTCGCTGCGATAGTTGAGCAGGCGCGCCGCCGGCCGATAGGTGTCGGTGTGGGCATCGCGCTGCGGCAGCATGTCGCCCTTCCGGTCTAACAACCGGAATGTCTCGTCTCCCGCCTCATGATAAAAAATGACAAATTCGCGGAAGTCCGAGCCGTTCGCCAGATCGATCATGGCTTCCCAGCCGCTCTTCATCTCTTCGCCCGTAAACGGGCTCAGGAACCGGGACCCGCGCGGCTCGACCACGAGAGAACCCAGCAAGCCGAGCGAGTACTGATCTCTCGTCGCATGGCTATGAAAAGCGTGACCGCCTTCCTGCGTATCGATGGGGATATACCATTCATACTCGCCGGACTTTCCGGACGCCACCAGGGCGTCGGGATTGTTGGCGGTCGCCGGCTTGCCCGTGCTCGCCACGAGCATCTGGGAGCCGTTGATGATCATGTTCGTCGGTTCGTTCTCGATTTGATTCCGCAGCGTGATCCGCAGGCAGTCGCCCTGGTTCGCGCGAATGACCAGCGGCTGAATCAAATCACCCTGCAACCCGTTCGAAATGGCGCCGCCGGCAAACGTCGGATCTTCGCTGTCCCGGGCGGCCTTGTTCTTCGCTTCCTCTTCGCGCACCCCGGCCACGTTTTCGGTCAACGCATACATGAAGCCGGGATAAAAATCACCGAACCGGTTGACAGTGATTTCCACGTTCATCGCCGTGACATCGTAGGCGCGCACCGGTGCCTGCGCCGGACAGCGCGCACCCTGCGAGACCTGCACCTTGTCCGGATCGTCCGCGACCAGCAACACGCCCTGCTGCATGGCATGGGCGCTCGCCCCCCGGAACGGACCTTTGGTTTGCACCTCGCGCTCGATCTGCTCGATCGCCTTCGACATCTTGTCTTGCAGCACGGGACCAGCCGGCTGATGCACCGCCGCCCCATCCCCCGCGGCATGCCTGTCATGGGACACCGCCGCCCCGGCCGCCACCGCCCCGGCTAATCCGAGGCAGGTCGTCAGGCCTAGCACACCTGCTCGAACCCACTTGCTTGAAGAACCCATACGTTCGGCCTCCTCCTTACTGTCCGCACATGGTTCACGCACACCAACACTGCGCCCACTACATATGTTTAGGTCCGGTGAAGGCCAACTTTCATCGGAGGGATCGTCAGGAGGCCGGTCCTTCCTTTCCCGCTCCTCCACCAGACCAGTCTTCAACTCACACGAACCATCGAGTGCACATCTATACGTTGCGCAAGTCAGAGCAAATTGTGTTCCCTGCGCTCAATCAGGAACGTTTTTCTGTTTTCGTGGGAAATCGGGAAGATTCAAAGAACCCGGTGGAGCCACCAATGGGGCAGCGCTGTCCCATCAGAACAATCATCAGCGCATAACTGCTTGATGTTGGAGCAGTATCGAGTGACTACGAAGGCAGGCAGAATGGGGCGCTCACGCCCCTAACGCCTAATCGCCGGGTCCGCGCTGTTCACAATCCCCGCCGGACTTCTCGATGAGCTTGTGCTGATGACGGCATCGCATTATAGTGGCGCCATCTTTTTCCGGAATGCGATCGCCATGCAGCCCAGCCGCCGCGCCACCGAAGACATACGCCGACCTGCTGACTATCGACGCGTCATCGGCGGATTGCTCGGCGCATTACTCCTCAACGCCTCCGAGCTGTGCGCTGCCACGGCGGTGGCGACCGCTGCGCAGAGTCCTGATGAGGCCATCGCCGCATTCGCCGAGAGCGGACCGATGCTGCCCGTGGCAGAAGGCCTCTTCCTCATGGGGACCGTCCGTACCGGCCACGATTCGTTCAGCCTGACACTCCAATACGACGACACGGAGCAGCCCCAGCGCCGTATCTGGCTCGATCGTTATGAGATTGATCGGGACGAGGTGAGCCTGAGCGAGTACTTGCGGTGGCTGACACAGCAGCAACGACCGATCCCTGTCGAGATACGGACGCTGATTGAACATGTCACAACTGTCCATGCGCTGCGTCCGGACACCGTGGCCCGCTGGCCGGCGCTCTATGTGACGTGGGCGGAGGCGTTGGATTTTTGCCGCGCGCAGGGGAAGCGGCTCCCGACTGAAGCTGAATGGGAAAAAGCCGCGCGAGGAGAACGGGCCAATTTGTTCCCGTGGGGACAGCGGCCTCCCACGCCCGCACTTGCCATCTTCGGGCAATCTCACGCACACGAGATTCCCCTCGTCGCGCCCGTGACCGGCGGAAAAGAGGGACGCAGTCCCTACGGCCTGCACCATATGGCTGGCAATGCCGCCGAGTGGGTCGCCGATTGGTTCGGCATCGACTATTACATGACCATGCCGGGGCGGAATCCGCCCGGGCCGGCCACCGGCCGTTACAAAGTCGTGCGGGGAGGATCCTGGAAGAGCACGCCCGCGCTCCTGCGAACGGCCACCAGAAGCGGCGCACCGCCGGACCGGCGCGCCTCGACCATCGGCTTTCGCTGCGCGCGCTCCGTCACTTCCTCCGCTCTTCCGACACCATGAGGACCGCTATGCATTGGATCTGTGCGCTGCTTGTCATCGGGCTCAGTTTTGGCACGACACTCCCTGCCATCTCCTCCGCCCCATCTGGCCAAGAACACCCCGTCTGGAAAGGCTACACCAACGCCCGCTTCGGCTTTTCCGTCCGCTATCCCGCGACGTGGAAATTGGGCAACCCGCTGCCGGGCGGGATCGGCATCACATTCCAGCCGCCGATCGACCAGAGCCTGGTCGCCTTCTCCGGCCATATGAATCTCCTGGAGGGATCAAGCCAAGACAAACGGCAAACGCTCGGCGAATTTGCCACCGCCCATCGGCGGATCATCACCGACCTCTTCGAGAAACAGAAGGTCACGCTGACCTGGCAGAAGGAGCAGGACACGACGCTGGCCGGGTTTCCCGCCAAGCGCCTGGCCTTCACCTACCAGGATGAGCACCAGACCGCGATGCTGGAAGTCCACCTGTTTTCTTTGGGACGCAATGAAGGACGCGGGGTGCGCATCAAGGTGCCGGTTGCGGCACAGGCAGACCTGCTGCCGACAATCACGAAAATGCTGGAGATGTATCAGCCGGGACGAGACCAGAACGCGGTCAGCCCTCTGGCGCCGAAGCCCGACTCCCCAGGAGGCGCGCCGCGCTCATAACCTGAGCCAGCGGCGAGATCCCGTCGGTCTGCCATGAATCCAGGGCGTGATCACGCCCGCAGCCGGTCCGGCAGGTGGATGAGATCGATGGGAGCTCTTTCCGCAAGCATCGCCGCCAGCTCGACGACCTGCCGGAGTTCACGGACATTACCGGGCCAGGCATAGCGGCGAAGACGCCTGTATGTCCGGGGCATGATATCCGGACGAACAGGCGGTAGGCCGTAGGTACGGGCGAGGAAGGCTGCAAGAAACCATTCCGCCAGGGCGTCGATATCCTCGACACGCTCGCGCAGCGGCCGAAGCGCCAGCGGAACGACGCTGAGAGAGGAGTATAAATCTTCGCGGAACTCGCCTCTTGCGCAGAGGCGCTGCACATCCTGGGTCGAGCCGGCCAGCATGCGCACATCGACATCGAAAGACTGCGTTCCCCCGGCCCGTCTGCCGCGCCGTTCTTTCATCGTCCGCGCGATTTTCGCCTGCAACCGTGGGCTGAGGGCGTTGACCTCCCTCAGGAACAGCGTCCCGCCCTGCACCGATTCCAGCAGGCTAGGCTGCGAGCCGGCAGACGGCTCGGTGCCGAACAACTGTATATCCATCGCCGCCTCGTCGCAGCCCAGGCAGTCCACCGGCACGAACGGCTTCGACCGCCGTGCACTTCCCGCATGGATCATGCGCGCTACATATTCTTTGCCTGTCCCGATTTCACCGGAAATCAGAACCGCGGCTTCCGTACCTCTCACCCGCTCGATCACCTCCCGCACCGCCTGAGTGGCCGCGCTGTGCCCGATCAGGCCCCCTTCGTATGAGCTGCGGACGAGCAGGGCGAGGCCCTTGGTCGGAGGGATCGCAGACTCTTCCCCCTCTCTCGAATCACCGGTGGACTCCCCCAGGGCGCGCTGAACCACGGTTCGAAGCTCTTGCCCCGTAAACGGCTTGGCGAGATAATCGAACGCGCCGTGCCGCATCGATGCCACCGCGGTTTGAATGGACGCATACGCAGTCACCAGCACGACCCTAATGCCGGGATCGATGCGTTTGGCGGCCTTCAACAATTCGATACCGTCAAGGCCCGGCATCCGGAGATCGGTGAGCAGCACCTGGGGGCGTTCGCGCTGAATGGCCGCGAGAGCCCGGTGCGAATCGGCTTCGCCGACACACTCGTATCGGTGCCGACGCAACATTCTGCGGCAATTCTCAATCGCGTCAGGCTCATCGTCCACAATTAAGATTTTATCCGTTACCATCTTCCCCCCCCCCGCTCCTCTCATTCGCCACAGGCAGACCCCGCCGCGTAGGGATGCTCGTTCACCGCGCAAAGCCACGATAGCCTCAGGGCCCGTTCAAGCCGGCAATGTGAAGCAATTGCGATGCCGCAGAAAAGAAGGAGGTTTTTTGAGGGCTGACGGGGAAGACGGGACTGTGGCGCCCCATGCAGTACAACCACGCCCGAAACTTTTCAACCGTAAGAACCTGAGCGGGGTTCCCGCTAACTCGGTCCGCGAAGACCGTGACGCTTGACCATGCGCTCGATCGTCTTCCGGTCCACGCCGGCTTCTTGCGCCGCATTGCTCATGTGCCAACCATGGCGTTTCAGTAACTCCAGCAGAAAATTCCGCTCAAACGAGCGGACGACTTCCTGCTTGGCCTGCTTGTAGGAGGCCGATTCCTCGGCGTTGGATTCATCCGCTCGGGCCGCACGAATCCGCTCGGGGAGATGTTCGACCCGGATCATGGGGCCATCGGCCAGAGCCGCCACCCGTTCGATCACATTCTGTAGCTCCCGGACATTGCCGGGCCACGCATGCGCCTTCAAACAGGCCAAGGCGGCAGGCTCGAACGAGGGGACGGCATCGGCCCCGGCGCTTCTCCGCCCCTTGAACCGTGTCAGAAATTCCTGCGCCAACACCTGCACATCCCCCTCACGGTCCCGAAGCGGCGGCAGCACGATGGGAATCACGTTGAGGCGATAGTACAAGTCCTCCCGAAACTCGCCTTTTCGGCAGGCCTCCTCCAATTCACGATTGGAGGCCGCAATCACCCGGACATCAATATCAGCGTAGCGCGTGCCTCCCACCCGGCGGACATGCCGTTCCTGCAGCACCCGCAGGAGCCGCGACTGCAGCGTCTGGCTCATCCCGCTGACTTCGTCCAGGAAGACCGTGCCGCGATGGGCCACTTCAAACAGCCCGGCCTTGGCCGCATGCGCACCGGTGAAGGCACCCTTCTCGTGTCCGAACAACTCGGACTCCAGCAGCGAATCGGGCATGGCGACACAATCGAGCGGCATAAACGGCTGGCCGGCCCGTTCACTTTCATCATGAATGGCGCGGGCCACCAACTCCTTGCCGGTTCCGCTTTCGCCGTAGATCAAAATGTTCGCATCTGTCCGTGCGACTTTTCTGATAAGCCCCTTCACGTCATGGATGGCCTGGCTCCTCCCAAGAATGAGCTCGATGGCAGTCTTCCTGCCGCTGTCGGAACGCACCGCCGGTCCATCGAGACCGGCCCAGGAGGGGGCGCCGTGGCTCGTCTGACCCGCTTGTTCAAACGCCCGCTTGGCGACGTCCTCCAGATCCTTACTGGTGTAGGGCTTCAGCACGTAATCCAGCGCTCCATGTTGCATGGAGGCGACGGCCGTCTGAACGGTCGCATAGGCGGTCAGCAAGACGACATTGATCTTGGGATCCACCCGCTTCGCCTCGACCAAGACGCCGATCCCGTCGAGGCCGGGCATACGCAGATCCGTCAAGACCAGATCGGGACGCTCCTGCCGTATCCGTTGCACAGCGTGAAGGGGATCGTGTTCCGTCAGACAGTCATACCCCAATCGGCTCAAGATGCGGCGGCAATTGTCCAGCGCATCCACTTCATCGTCAACAATCAGTATCTTGCCTGCTCCCATCCGGCCTCCTGATGCGATTCCGCTACTGAGACAAGCGAGGGAAGAAAGACGGACGCCACGGCCCCGCGCCGGCCGCTTTCGATCTCAAGACGTCCGCGATGATCGGCCACGATCCCGTAACTGAGGAATAAGCCCAAACCGGTGCCCTGCCCCTCATCCTTCGTGGTAAAGAACGGATCGAAGATGCGCCCCAACATCTCTGGAGGAATGCCGGGGCCGGTATCCCTGATCCGGACCACGACCCAATCCCCTTCTTTGCCGGGACAGCCTTCGGACTGCACGGTCACGATGCCGGGCGGCGTTCCTTCTTGAGCCGCATCGAGCGCATTGTTGATCAAATTCAACATGACCGTTTCCATCCGGTCACGATCGCCCATAATCGGCGGCACTCCCGGTGACAACACCGATTCGATCCGCACCCCCTTGGCCGCAGCCCGGTCTTGCGTGGCCTCGATACAGGCCCGGAGGACGCAATTCAGATCCATGGGCTTCAGCACGGTGGCCGCCCCTCGGGACAACGCCAGCATGCTCTTCGTGACCCGGGAGATGCGATCGGCCTGGGTGCGGATCGCGAGCAAGTCCCGCTGCTGCTCCTCCGAGACCTGCAGCTGCGCCGCCTCAACCTCCATACACTCGATCCGGTTCAGGATGATGCCCAGCGGATTATTGATTTCATGCGCAATCCCGCTGGCCACCTTGCCCAGCGTGGCCAGACGCTCGGCGAACTGCAACTGTTTGAGGTGCTCCGTCACTTCGGCGGTTTTCTCCTCGACGCGCCGGGCCAGATCGGCATTCAAGGCTTCAAGCTCCGCACGCGACTCCTTCAGCCGGTCGGCCATGCGATGGACGGCGGCGGCCAACTCTTCGAACTCGTCGCCGGTTTGAATATCCAGGGGCCGGTCAAAGGTGCCTTGACTGATGGCCTCCACACCGGTTTGCAGAATCTGAATCGGCTGCGCGATTCTCGACGCGACGTAGCGGCCCATCGCCCACAGCAATCCCAGCATGACCAGGCCGATGGCCGCCAGATTCCGGACTTGATCCCGGATCGGCGCGTAACTCTCTCCCGGCTGTTGCCGGACGAAGATATGCCAGGAGTTGTCGGGTAGTGCGAGGCCGGGGACCGGCGCAAAGCCCACGACAGTATCCGTGGCCCCATGCCCGTCGTTCTCCGCAATACCCCATCCGGGCTGCGAAGACACAATCATCGTCATCAATTGACCGGGAATACGATGTGCCTGCCGGGGCAGGATGGGACAGACCAACGGATTGCCCGCCGCATCGAACAGCATCGCATGGCCGGTCTGTCCGATCCGGATTTGATTGATCATCGCGAAGAGCGTATCGAACCGGTACGAGGCTTTGACCGCCCCGATGATGGTGTGCTGCCGGTCATCGAGTATCGGAACGGCAATGTCGATGGTTTCCTCCGGTGTCCTGAACGACCCCTCTTGTGCCGGGATCAGTCCGCTGACATAGACCTGATCGACGCCTCCCGCATGAATGGCCGTCCACCAGGGCTCATTGCCAAAGGAATAATGATCGGGTTCGGAACTTGCCGCGACAAGAGCCCCATGCCGGTCGGCAATCAACAGCCCGACCACCTTGTCGCCGTCACGCACCTTGGTTTCCAGCAGAAAATGCGATAGTTCGGCATTCAACAACCGCCTGACGCCATCTCCGCCTTTCTCCCAGGCCTGCACCCGCTCCGCAATGAGCGCCTGTGCCGTATTCGGATCCATGGGATAAGACTGGTTGGCCACTTCAACCGGCTGGCGCACACGCAGCGGCGCCGAACCAAGCAGCCGCACACCCTGGACTTCACTCTGCACCAGCATCGTGACGCGATCCGCTGCCTGCACCGCCACGGCCTGGAGATTGCCTCCGATCACATCGCGCAGCGAACGCATGCCCGACACATAGGCCAGGACAAGGCCAATCAGCAGCGGGATACAGCCCACCAGCACGATGGCCAACACAATGCGTCCGCGTATGGTTCTGATTTTCATCGCTCGCTTCTCACACCGAGCGTCATTGTACGCAACAGGCTGGAAAAAACTCTAGCCCGACGAAAGCGGACCAGGACGAGACTGGAAGGAATGCGCTACTCGTCGTCGGCCTTTTTGAGCCTGCGATCGAGGGCAAACCGCGTTAGGCCGAGATGCTTGGCCGCCAGGCTTTTGTTATAGTCCGCCAGACGCAACACCTCATCGATCAAGGCCCGCTCGACATCGATGAGCGTCTGTTGTCCCAACTTCATCTCGACTCTCACCACCGCGTCGCTTCCCGTTCCCGCTGCCACCGCGACCTTCGCCACACTCTCCTGTAGCTCACCCGGCAGACAATTGGGCGTCAGCGTCCGTCCCTGGCAGAAGATCATGGCGCGTTCGAGGATGTTCTGCAGTTCGCGGATATTGCCCGGATAAGCATAGCGCTCGAGCATCCGGCATGCATCGGGATCCAGATCCGGCACCGGCTTGCCGAACTCTTGCGCGAACCGGACAAGGGCACGCCGGGACAGGGGCAGGATATCTTCCGTGCGCCTCCGCAGCGGAGGGAGTTCGAAGGCCACGACATTGAGTCGGAAATAGAGATCCTCGCGGAAGGCTCCGCGCCCAACCTCTTTCTTGAGATCCCGATTGGTCGCCGTAATGAGACGGAAGTCGACCCCGAGATCGTCGGTCCCGCCGAGGCGCCTGAAGGAACGCTCCTGAATCACGCGCAGGAGCTTGGCCTGCATTGACTGATCGAGGTCCCCGATTTCGTCCAGAAACAGCGTGCCGCCTTCCGCCTTTTCAAGCAGGCCCAGTTTCCGTTGATTGGCGCCGGTAAAGGCGCCTCGCTCAAACCCGAACAATTCGCTTTCGAACAGCTCCTTGGGAATCGCGGTGCAGTTCACGCCGATGAACGGCCCCGACGCACGCGGACCGTTGTGATGAATGACGCGCGCGAAAAACTCCTTGCCCGTTCCCGTTTCGCCAAGCAGCATGACCGACGACTTGGGATTCTCGGCTACCTCGCGCACCTGTTCGAGCAACTGCTTCATGACATGGCTATGGGCTTCCAGATTGCTCAACTGGTACTGGCTCTCCTGCCGGCCCAGTTCCGACTCCAGACGACGGCGGAGGGTCACAACATCCAGCACCCGCGCCACGACCGGATCAATGCCCTCCAGATCCACCGACTTGATCAGAAAATCGTACGCTCCCAGCTTCATCGCCTCCACGGCGTCCTGCACGGTCCCGTAGGCCGTCAACATGATCACCGTGGCGGACGGAGCCAGCTGCCGCACCTGTTTCAACGTGTCGAGCCCGTTCAAGCCGGGCATTTTCAGATCGAGCAGCACCAAATCGGGCAGGTCATGTTGCAGCGCGTCGAGCAGCGCTTCGCCTGATTCATACCCCGCGACGCGATGCCCCTGCCGGGTCAGCCGCTTGACGATCGCGGAACGAATGGCCTGTTCATCGTCGGTCACAAAAATGACTGCGCGCATCGGTCAGCCTTTCACTCTGTGCGACTCCTGGCTCAGGGGCAGCCAAATCCGCACGGTTGTCCCCTTCGCCACCTCGCTCGTCATATGCATATCGCCTCCATGCCCTTCGACGATATTCCGGCAAATGGCGAGTCCTAATCCTGTTCCATGCCGCTTCCCGGTTGTAAAAAACGGTTCGAACACGCGGGAGAGCGCCTCGGGAGCAATGCCGACGCCGGCATCCTTGATCTGCACCACCATCCCCGGCCGTTCCTGGCGGGACAGCTCGAACGCGGTCACATCGATGGGCGCTCCTTCCATCGGAGACGCATCGATCGCATTGTGGATGACATTCAAGAGCACTTGCTTTACCTGATCCCGATCGGCGTGCAAGGGGCCGATGATCGGAGACAGCGACACCTGGATCCGGAGATGCTTGGCCTGTAGCTGCACATCCAGTGTTTTGACGACTTCGTCGATCACATCCGCCAGGCTGAACCGCACCGGCGCCAGGTCCCGAGGTCGCGCATACTCCACGATTTGATTGACGATGCGATCCAGCCGCTTCGCTTCCTTCAAGATCACGTCGATGTCCGCGCGACGGGGATCATCGCCGGCAAAATCGTCCCGCAACAGCGAGGCGGTGGACCCGATCCCGACCAGGGGATTCCTGAGCTCATGGGCGATGCCCGCCGCCACCTGTCCCAACGTCGCCAAATGCTCGGCCCGGCTCAACCGGGCCTGCAGATCCTCCAGCGCCGTGATATCGACGTTGAATCCCACGTAGACCGGCTGGAGACCATCGCCCCCGGCAATGGGCAACCGCCGACTCAACACCTTACGCACCACGCCGTCCTGGTGCAGGAAACGGAATACGGTCTCGCAGGGCTCTCCCCGCCTCACCGACTCCGCAAACTCGGAGATCACGCGCTCGCGATCCTCGGGATGAATCCGTTCTCTGAAGGCGTCGGGATCGACCGGCGCATCAGGATCGAAACCGGCCAGTTCCTGGTTGTAGCGATTGCTGAACGTGATCTGCATGCCCTTCGTGGTAAAGATCCCGAACGGAGCATGATCGACAAGGCCTCGATACTTCGCCTCCGAGGTCGCCAGGTGCTCGTTCAGTTGACGCAGCGCGGCCTCGGATTTTTCCATCTCGTCGAAATGGCCGCGAATCTGGGTGCTCATGTCGTGCATCACCCTCGTGAGGTCCCCGATTTCGTCCCTGCGCGCCAGCACGGGAATCGCCGGCACCAGTCCCTCGGGAGAGGACGCGACCGTCGTGGCCAGACTGAGGAGCGGGGCCGCAATCGAGCGGGCGATCAAATACAGCGCCCCGACCATCAGCCCGAACGTAAAGACGCCGCCGCCCAGCACGACGAAAAGCGTGGAGGTGCGATCCTGAGTCAATTGCGCCAGCTTTTCCGTGACACTCTTTTGCTCAAAGTGGTCGAAGATCCCCATCTGCCGACGAATCTCGACCATCAGTTCGCGCCCGCGCCCCTCTTCGATATAGTGAAACGCATCCTGTTTGTGTCCCTCTTTGATCGCGCGGATCAACGACTCCTTCTCCGTCACCAACTGAACGACGAGCGTTTGAATGTCCCTGAAGCGATCGGACTGCTCGCCCGAAACACGGCCTGCAAGATCGCGGCCGATAGCCTCGATTCCTTCCTGCGCGACCCGAAAGGGGCGCAAATACCGGTACTGATCGGTCAGGACATAGCCCCGGAACCCGGTTTCCAGATCCACGACCAGCCGCATGTACTCAGCCGCATTCTTTTGCGTCAGGTAGAGACTATCGAGCTGCTCCTCGTCCTGCGAGACCTTCTGGACGCTCTCATATGTCATCACGCTCAACACGATGAGCGCGACCAGAGGAATAATCGACGCCAGCAGGAGCTTGCGGTGAATGGGAAGATTGTTGAACAGGCGGGCGACGTGCTGCCGCATTGAGCTCCTCCCTCGATCGAGCATCGTAGGATTCAGACCCATTACATGTCAAACCCGCCTCGTATCGCACTGGTCGACCGCCCTTCAATACAGACTGGCGAGCGACAGAAGAACGCACCACAGTTCGCGGCCACTCATCATCAAGAACCTCACGCCGACACGATAGGCCCTTCATGGCAGTACGACATTAGGCATCTCATCCCACATAACAGGAATACGACGGAGCATGAACAATACACGGGGCTTCGCAACTCATTCGGTGACAAGTGCCCACCCCTTTGGAACTGCCGTTTCGGATTGGCTGGTCCCAGTGCCAGGCTCAAGGAGCGGGCGGTTTGGTCAGATCATTGTTCGCCCAGTTATTGGCTGCGTTGACATCGATTCCCCCAGCGGGTGGCGGTTTGTCGAGATTGGTATATTGGAAGGTATCGAAGGGCTGGATCTGCTCGTCGGCGGGCAATTGATTCCGGTTCCAACCTCCGCCGAGCGCACGAATCAGCGCGACCGAGGATCGCAGCAATTCGGCCTTGATCTGGACCGATTCGATACGCGCGGTGAGCGTGGCCACCTGCGCGTAAATCAGTTCAAGGCTGGAGGCCAGCCCGCCCTGATACAGCTCCGTGGTCAGATTTTGTGCTTTCTTCGTCGCCCCGACTGTCGCCTCTTGCCGGTCGACCGCAGTACTCAGCTGATTTGTCAGACTCAAATTGTTTTCCACTTCGCGGAAGGCGTTGAGCACCGTCGCACGGTATCGATCTTCTGTCTCGCGGTAGGCCGACCAGGCCTGCTGCAATTGGGCGCGGCGATACCCTCCCTGAAACATCGGGACCGCGACAGTAGCGCCATAGGACCATAAACTGTTGGCGAGCTGGATGAGATTGAAGCCGGCATCCTCAAAGCCACCTCCGGCCCGGAACGTCACATTCGGATAAAACGCGGCGCGGGCGATACCGATGGCTCGGTTCGCTTGCGCCATCTGGCGCTCCATTCCGGCCACGTCTGGCCGACGCTCCAGCAAGGTCGACGGAATCGTCTGTGGAATCGTGATATTCGCAACTCGAAGCTGATCGACCGGTTTGATCGTAAACCCGGCCGGTGCCATGTTGACGAGAATGGCAATCGATTGTTCCGTCACCTGGCGTTGCCCTTGAACCTGAGCCAATTTCGTTTCGGTGCTGTAGAGAAGCGATTCAACGCGGGCGACGTCGAGGGCCGACGCGATCGCACCGGCGAACTGGGTCTTCACGATGGCGAGGGACCGTTTATAGAGGTCGATCGATTGCGTATAGATCGCGACCTCGGCGTCGTAGCCGCGCAGCGTGAAATAGTTCGCCGCGATTTCCGCCTGCAGACTGAGGCGTGCAAGCCCATAGTCGGCGGCGCGTTCCTCGGCACGGTACGTTTCCACGCGCGTCGCATTGCGGATCGCCGACCAGAAATCGGGCTCCCAGGAGGCGAGCCCTCCAAGGGACACGGAGCTTTCCCGGAGCGGACTGTCAGGAGCGCGAAAGAGGGTATTTTCTGATTGTCGATTATTCGAAGCACCGAACCCCAGTCCGACCTGCGGCATTCGGCGCGACCGGGCCTTCATCATGTCATCACGAGCTTGGATGAACCGCTCCGCCGTGGCCTGGAGATCCGGATTGGCCGCCATCGCCTGCTCTTCGAGCCTGTTCAAGAGCGGATCATCGTACAGGGTCCACCAATCCGGACGCAGTGCGTCATCCGACGGCTTCGCCTCCATGAAGGGACTTGCCCCATGCCACGAAGCCGGAACGACGAATTCAGCCGGCTGATAGGGAGGCGCCAGATCGACATGCGGCAACCAGTCGCTACAGGCTGACACACTGAGTGCCAGCAGGACAATACCGCTGCGCCGCACACCGGCGAGAAGGATGCCTGACAAGTGTGATCGTGTTCCTACGCGCTCGCTCATCATGTGATAGGGACCGTCATTTTGAAGACTCTTCCTTTGGGGCCGGCGCATCCGGCGTCACGAGATCATAGCCGGGCGCCGGCGTCACGACGCGCACGTTGTCGCCTTCCAACAGCGCGGCGCTGGGGTTATTGATAATGTGCTCGTTTGAGGAGATTCCGTCCGTCACCTCGATGGCGTTGTCGAGAATTCGACCGACGGTAATCGGTGTAAAATGTACGCGGTCGCCGTCCGTCACCACTGCCACTTGCGCACCGTGCTCTTGGAATACCATGGCGGTTGACGGAATCGTGAACACACTTTTTTCCACAGGCGCCGTGAGATGGACGGTAGCGTAGGAGCCCGGCCACAGCGCCCGGTCCTCGTTCTCGATCGTGAATTCTGTGATGGCGGTGCGCGTGCTCACGTCGAATCCACGGGCGACAGTCAGGAACTTGGCGGTGAAATGACGTTGCGGCAATTGCGGCACCGTCACGTCGGCCGTCAGACCTGGCTGGAGGAAGGGCCCGAACGCCTCCGGCACGCTGACAAAGAGGCGCATCATACTGACGTCGGCCACGGTAAAGAGGTTACTGATCGTGCTGGAGCCGCCGGAGGAACTGATCGTGCCTTCTTTATTGACGTAGTCGCCGACATTGATATTGCGGACGGTGACTACGCCATCGTAGGGCGCGACGATGGTCTTGAAGTGAATCATCGCCTCGAAGTTCTTGACGTTTTGTTCTGCCGCCTTGACCTTTGCAGCCTGGGCTTTCGCCTCGGCGACTTGCACCGAAATCGCCTGTTCGGAGAGTGCATGGTTTTTGCGCATCGCCACGTAGCGCCTTGCCGTCAGTTCGGCTAACGCATTCTTGGCACGTTCCGATTCCAAATCCGCCTTGGCTTGCGCATATTGGGCGTCGAGAGTCGGCGCGTTGATTTCGGCGAGCACATCGCCTTTCTTGGCCTGTGCGCCGTAATCCTTGTACCACATCTTCACATAGCCCGAGACCTGCGCATAGATCGGCGCCTCATACCAGGCCTGGATATTGCCGGGGAGCGTAATCGTCTCGTTCGACGGCAACGGCGTTGCATGGATCACGGCCACGGTCGGAACGGCGCGTTCGAGGGTGGCTTCACGCAGCGCCGCAGCTTCGAGCCGGCCTTCATACAGCCGATATCCTACATAGCTCACACACAGAAGTAGGGCTGCGATCGCAAGGCCTTTTCCGCGCAGGACATTCATCTCAGATAGGCTCCTGTCGGCGGACGGCGCGCCGCTTATACATGATCGCATACACGCAGGGCACGAACACCAGCGTGAACAAGGTGGCAACAACCAAGCCGCCCATGACGGCGCGACCGAGCGGCGCATTCTGGGAGCTCCCCATCGACATCGGTAACATCCCGATGATCATGGCTGCTGCGGTCATGAGAACGGGACGGATACGGGCTTTTCCGGCTTCGATCGCCGCCCGTAGCGCATCGCCATGCTCGGCGAGCCGTTCACGGGCATAGGATACGACGAGGATCGAATTGGCCGTCGCCGTTCCCATGGTCATAATGGCGCCGGTCAGCGCCGGTGTGGAGAGATTCGTGTGGGTCAGAAACAAACTCCATGCAATGCCCGCCAAGGCACCGGGTAAGGCCGTAATGATGATGAAGGGATCGAGCCACGATTGGAAATTGACGACAATCAGGAGATAGACCAGCACGATGGCCACGATAAGACCGATGACGAGTTCGGTGTAGGCCCCGCGCATCAATTCGGCCTGGCCATGGATTTCGACCGCCGCACTTCGGGGCAACTCGCCTTCCATACTATGGGCGACCTTTTCGACATCCGCCAGCACGCCGCCCAGATCACGCCCGTCGGCGGACACATAGATGTCAATTAATGGCATGATATCTTTGTGCGTAATCACGCCGGGCGTGCCGACTGCTGACAACGTGGTCACATTGCCGAGCAATTTCAGGCTCTTGTCTGACGCGTCCCGATCGTCTCGATCGACGGGAACGGTCAACAGATCTTTGATGCTGGTGAGCTGCTGCTGAGGGGTATACACGTTGATCCGGTAGGACATGCCTGTCTTCCGATCAAGCCAGTATTGCTGGTCGACCTGTTGGCTGCCGGCTGTCGTCAACAGCAGGTTGCCTGCAACGTCTTTCTGGGTCAGGTTCATACCAAGGCCGAACATGCGGTTGGTTTCGGCGAGGAGGGTCGGCGTGCGCATGGTCTGCTGGATCACGACGTCAGTGGTCCCGGGGATCTGGCGCAACCGGCCGGCTAGATTGCGTGCGAACTCGTAGTTGGCGTACCGGTCGGGGCCGTTGATCTGCAC
Source organism: Nitrospira sp. NS4 (assembly GCF_049546785.1). Classification (NCBI taxonomy): domain Bacteria; kingdom Pseudomonadati; phylum Nitrospirota; class Nitrospiria; order Nitrospirales; family Nitrospiraceae; genus Nitrospira; species Nitrospira sp. NS4. The sequence goes on from NZ_JBMWAN010000001.1 coordinate 390,782, forward strand.
ATCGATGGGCGAAGGCGAGCCGAAATTGAGAATCTTCGCGGTCAGGTCCGCCGGCTGGAACGTGAATTCGGTGCCGGGGTATCGCTCGCGCAAGCCCTTCCGGAGAATGCGTCGATACTCCCATACCGGCGACTTTTCATTCTTGAGGGAGATGGTCATATCGCAATCCTGCGGACCGATCGTCGGGGTTGGGATGAAGGCAAGGTTATGCGCTCCGACCGGCAGCCCGCAATTGCTCACGATGCCTTCGACCTGGCCGGGGAGCATCTGCTCAATGTCTTTCGACACAAGCGAGGCGATGCGGCCTGTTGCCTCGATCCGCATGCCGAGGGGCGCCCGCATATGCATCTGCAACGTCCCCGACTTGATCTCGGGGAAAAAGTCTCGACCATTGAAATACAAGAGACTGAGCGAGCTGACGGCGAGAATCAGAGAGATGCTGACGACGCCGCTGCGATGGGCGACTGCCTGTTCGAGCAGCGCATTGTAGCGTTCACGAAAACGGTCGAAGCCGCGTTCGAAGCTTTGCTGGAAGCGCACGAAAAATCCCGCTCTCTTATTCACGTCGAGCTGCCCATGCTCATCCGTATGCGATGCGTTGTGGCCGGTCAGCATGTAGTTCGCCATGGTCGGCACCAGCGTTCGTGAAAGAATGAAGGACGCAAGCATCGCGAAGATGATCGCCTCTGCCATCGGCATGAACAGCCACCCGGATACTCCGCTCAGCTTGAAGAGCGGGAGCCACACGATCGCGATCGCTAATGTGGCCACAAACGTCGGTAGAAGAATCTGCTTGGAGGCATCCATGATGGCATCCTCCAGCGGCTTGTTCATGGCGAGATGGGTGTCGATATTCTCAATCATCACCGTGGCATCGTCGACAAGGACGCCCACAGCCAACGCCAATCCGCCCAACGTCATGACATTGATGGACTGCCCTGCCCAGTGCAGGCAGATGATGGAAGTCAGGATGGAGAGCGGAATTGTGGTTGCCACAATGACCGTCGACTGCCAGGAGCCGAGCAGCAGGAGGACGATGAGGCCGACCAGGACGGCCGCAATCACCATTTCGGAGACCACATCCACAATCGAATCCCTTACGAAGATCGAGGCGTCGTTCAGCAGCTTCACCTTCACGCCATCCGGCACAACCTTCTCGATACGCGGAATCATCTCCTTAATTCCATCTACAACGTCCAGGGTCGAGGCCTCGCTGCTCTTCATCACAATGATGATGACGGACTGCTGGCCATCCACCAGCACGGCATTTGTTTGCACCCGGCCGGCGAGCCGCACATCAGCGACGTCCCGCAGATGGATGAAGGCGTTCCCTTCTCGCTTGATCGGAATGTTGTTGAAATCCTCGACCTTCAGGGGGGAGGCGTTCGTCAGAACAATCCAGTCGGTCGCTTTGATCTTTATGTCGCCCCCGGGCAGCACCAGGTTCTGACTCCCGAGGGCCATGTGGACATCCGATGGGGTCAGGTGACGGGCGAGCAATTTCTGCTGATCGAGCGACACCATGATCTGCATATCCTGCCCGCCGTAGGGATGCGGCAGAATTGCCCCGTCGATGGTGACCAACAGGGGTCGGATTCGCATGATGCAGAGATTATAGAGCTCCGCCATCGTGAGGGTATCGGAGGTGACTTGCAACATGGCCACCGGCACCGATGATGGCGCAAGACGCATGACCATGGGCGGGGAAATATCCGGCGGCAGCGCTTTGACCACCGTCTGCGAGATCGCCGCGATATCAGCTTCGGTCCCGCCGCGGTCGATACCGTCCTGAAGATAGACGTTGATGATACTGCTACCGTAATAGGAGTGACTGACGATGCTCTTGATACCCTCGACTGTCGAAGTGAGAAAGCGCTCGAAGATATACGTGATGCGCCCTTCGACATCCTGGGGCAGCAGACCGTCGTAGGCCCAGACCACGGAGGTGACGGGAATCAAGATGTTCGGAAACACATCGGTCGGCATATGGACGGTTGTCTGGACCCCGAATAGGACGATCAGAATGGCAAGGACAACAAAAGTGTAGGGCTTCCGCAGGGCGATGTGGATAAGCTGCATCATGCGCAAAATCTGAAATACAGCAATCTTTGTGCCGATCATCTAATTCATGCGACATAGCCTTATCGGCATCGACAGGATGCGGACGGAGCATGGAGAGTGCCGCCCTCATCGTTGGTCTGACGGGGCACCTATTTTCGCACTGAGCGAATCGTGCGGATTCGCTCAATTAATCCAGACGTGCGGGAGTGCGCAGCATGTGCTGGAAAGCAATCCGTAAGGAATGTGCCGAGAATATGCCGCCTGGGCAGTTTCCCACAGACCAGAGAATGACTACCGCCATTGGTATTGATCTTGCTGTTATATCCATAGAGTTGTGATTACGGTGACCAGCGACACAAAGGGATCGACCATGCATCGTTTTAGGCTTATCCAAGAGATTCAAGTAAAAGCCGCCAATGGCAGGGCTAGAAAGTGGCATACCATGCTGAGAATTCGAAGCGTGAGTCTGACTGTGGCAATCGTGAGCGGACTTGCTGGCGCCTTTGGAACCGGTGGGCTCGCTCAGGCTGAATCGCTCACAGTTGGAGCCCCCCCGAGCGTCAGAGCTGTATTCACCGAAATCCTGCCGATGTTCGAACGAGAATATGGAGCGTCGGTCAACGTGGTCTATGGCCCCTCGAAAACCCTGAGCCATCAGATCGAACAGGGGGCTCCGATTGATGTATTCCTTGCTGCGGGGGTTGACGAAGTCATGCAACTCCACAAGAAGGGACTGACACTCAACGGCAGGCCTCGGATTTACGCGCAGACATCCCTCGTCCTCGTGATGTCAACGGACTCCCTGGCCACGCTGGTGTCCCTTCACGATGCGCTACCCAATCGCACCACACGCATTGCCCTCGGGGACCCTCGGACGTCCTCCTTGGGAGATATCACGGCCCGGGCGATCTCCAGACTCAATCCGACGTATCTGGATAAGAGCCGTTCCCACATTGTCCATGCAGCCCATAGCGAAGACATCATCAATCTGATTCACACGGGCAAGGCCGACGTGGGGCTCGTCTATCGTGTAGACGCCATCAACGGCGGGCAAGTGCGCATCAGTGATGAGGCCCCCACCGGATCTTATATGCCGGTGCAGTTCGGTCAGGCAGTGGTATGGACCTGTCGGGAGACATCGCTTGGTGTCGCGGAAGAGTTTCTCGACTTCATGATGAGTCCCCGGATACAAAAACTCCTCCTCAAATACGGGTTTGATCCCGTTCCGTCGCACAGATAATCCGCGCTATTTCCTAATTATCCGTACTCAGATGCCATCCAGCTGTCTGACTCAATAGAGCGTCGCCCCGCCCGATCGTTTATCCGCACCGTGCGGACCGTGCGTGATCGCTCGTTTTACTCGGCCACCATCACGATTGAACAAAATGACCATATTTTTAGCATATATCAGTTGGCACCGAGGTTGCTTAGTGATTGCTTGAGTGTTCCTCGCAACTGCGCAGCGAGCGACGAACCGACCGCAACATGGGAACATACAGGAGGACCGTGATGGACTACGTCAAACCCCTCGGCGTTGTGGAAAGTATGCTGGCCTACGGTACCGTCAAGCTGAACGTGCCCCCTCGACATCTGGTCATTCGAGGGATGCTGGCCGGTGCCTATCTGGGCATTGCCACCAGCATGGCCGTCACCGCGGCGGTCGAAACCGGGCTCTGGATCGTCGGCAGCCTCCTCTTTCCCTTCGGATTGGCGCTGGCCGTCCTGCTCGGGACGGAAATCATCACAGGCAGTTTCGCGCTGCTTCCCTGCGCCGCTGTCGAGAGCAAAGGCCAGGTCGGCATGCGTCGCATCCTGGCCAATTGGGGATGGGTCTTTCTCGGCAATCTGCTGGGGTCAACGCTGTACGCCCTCCTCTTCGCCTTGTGCATCACGACGGCGTGGGACGGCACAGTACCTCCCGTCGGTGCCAAGCTGATCGCCATGGCCGAAGCCAAGACGAATTACTATGCGGCACATGGCTCCGCCGGTCTGCTCACGGTCTTTACCAAGGCCGTCCTCTGCAACTGGATGGTCAGCCTGGCGGTCGTCGCAGCCTTCGCCTCCACCTCGTTCACCGGAAAGTTGTTCGCGATCTGGGGACCGACGGTGCTGTTCTTCTCCCAAGGGTTCGAACATGCCGTCGTGAACATGTTCGTCATCCCGGTCGGCATGCTGCTCGGCGCCAATGTCACCGCGCCCGCCTGGTGGCTCTGGAATCAAATCCCGGTGACGTTAGGGAATCTCGTCGGGGGGATGCTGTTCACCGGACTGGCCATCTATCTGACTCATCGAACGGCCATGCCGGCGGCAAGTCAGGCCGTTCCGGCGGTGCAGCCGCACCCGGCGCCCGCACAGCAAGGCTATTCTCCGTCTTTCTGACGTGAGGTGAGGGGACGATGGCAACGGTGTATCTCAGACGGCTGCGCGGCTGGCGGTTCGTGGTCTTCAATGCCATCCTCGGCCTTGCGCACATCGTCGTCTTGTTCAATGCCGGGTCGTATATCGCCCTGTTGCCGCACGTGTCCGGCGACCTCGGCGGCGTCTTGCCGAGCTTTCTCACCTGGGCCCAAACCGATTTCATGGTCGGACTGGCGCTCGGGTTTCCCTTGGCGCGCTATCTCTCCGGCCGCATCGGCGACTATCGGCTGCTGATCGGCGCGTTCATCGTCTACAGCGTCGCCTCCTATCTCTGCGGCGCCAGCGAAACGCTCTCGCAATTTCTGCCGGCCCGGATCGCGCAAGGCATCGCGGGAGGCATCACCCTGCCGATTGCTCAATCGATGCTGCTCAACGAGTATCCGAAGCGGTTGAAAGCGGTGGCCCTCAGCGTCTGGGGATTGTTCAGCATCACCCCCTTCACCATCGGCATGCCAGCCGGCGGCTACATTGCGTACTTATTCGGCTGGCGGTCTCTCTTCTATCTGGATTTTGTGCTGACGATGATCATCGTCGGCACCCTCGGCGCCCTGCTCTACGGGAGGGGATTCCGGCGCAGCTACGGGCGCTTCGATCTCGTGGGTTTTCTGCTGCTGCTCGTGCTGCTGCTGGGGCTTCAGACGTTCCTCAACATGGGGAATGATTTCGACTGGCTGGACTCCCCGTTTCTCCAGGCCATCGCCGTCGTCCTGCTGATCGCCCTGCCCTGTTTCGTCATCTGGGAACTCGGGGAGCGGCATCCCACAGTGGATCTCCGCCTGTTTCAACATCGTAATTTCGCGATCGGCGTCATCTGCCTGACGCTCGGATTCTTTTCCATCCAGGGCCTGCTCTCGCTCCTGATCGTGCAAATCCAGCTGATCCTCGGATATTCGTCGAAACTGGCCGGTCTGGCCCTTTTGCCGCTGGTGCTGCTGGGGGCTCCTGTCATCGCGATCATGCACCTGCTCTGCAGGTACATCGACGCGCGCTGGTTGGTCGCGCTGAACAGTCTCGGATTCGCCGCAACATTTTATTGGATCGGCCTGTTCGACGATCCCCATTCATATGAAGAACTCTTCTGGCCGATGATCGCGGAAGGGATCTTCCTGGGATCGTTCTTCACTCCCCTGACAGTGCTCACCCTGCACGGCCTATCCGGCCCGGTGATGACACGGGCGGCTGAGGTGGCCAATCTGCTACGCGTCGCCGCCGGCGCATTCGGCATCACGTTCCAAGGCATCGTGCTCTTTCGGCGCACCCACTTCCATCAGCTCAATCTAGCCGATCACTTCGGCGGGCGCCTGGCGATCTCCTACGATCCGGTGGGGCAACTGACGGCCAAACTGGTTGAGGCAGGAGTCTCGCCGTCGCAGGTGCACGCCAAGCTCGGCGCCCTGATCAAGCAAGAAGCGGCGATTCTCAGTCTGAACGATGCCTTTCTCGTCGCCAGTGCGCTGTTTATCGTCATCGGCCTGCTGGTCTGGTTCGCGCATCCCACCCACGTGCCGCTCTCGCCGTCCCCGGCGGAAGAACTGCGTGAACTCCGCGCAGAGGAATTGATCGAGGAGGTGCCATGACCTCGCATAGCACGACAATCAACCGCATATCACTCAGTTTCCTGGCCGGCTGCGCCTTGCTCCTCGGCAGTTGCGCCTGGATTCCGCCGGGGGATCCTCCCGCCGAATTTCTCGAGGCCCCGGAGATGAAAGAAACCCTGGCTGAGGTCACGAGCCGGCTCCAGCAATGGCCGGAGGATCGCTGGTGGACACAATTCGACAATCCGGAATTGAACGCACTGATCGAAACGGCCCTCACGAACAACCCGGGCTTGAAAGTCGCGGGGGCGCGGCTGCGCGAGGCGGACGCATTGGTCAAGGTGGAAGGCGCGCGGCTCCTGCCCTTTCTGGAGGCCGACGCCTCCCTGACCTACGAGCGCATTTCCCAGCACGGCGTTTTCGCAGCCCTGAATCCTAAAGTGGCAGGGGACAAGATTCTCCTGGGAATCATCAACCCGCTAAGCTTCCGGTACGAGTTCGATTTCTGGGGGAAGAACCGGGCCATGCTCGAAGGGGCGCTGGGACAGGCGGCGGCCGAAGAAGCGGAAAAGGCCGAGGTACGCCTGAGGCTGACCGCGGCTATCGCGCGGGCCTATTTCAAAGGGCAGGCGCTTCAGCAGCAACTCGGCATCGTCAAAACGCTCGTCGGCATCAGACAGAATCTACGGACGCTCGCGGAGACCCGGTTCCGCCTCGGTCTGGACAACGAGCAGCCCGTGAAAGTCGCCGTGGCGGACTATGAAGCGGCTTTCAAACGGCAAGCCGGCATCCGCGATCAACTGGACGTTCAGCGCCATGTCCTCGCGCGGCTGGCCGGTCAAGGGCCCGATCAAGCCCTTCATCTGTTCACCAAACCGGCGGTCATCATTCCGGAAGAGATCACGGCCCCCGATCATCTGTCGATGGGACTGCTGATTCACCGGCCCGATTTGGCCGCAGCCCTCTACCGGGCCGACGCCGCCGCCCGGTTGGTCAAGGTTTCCAAGACGCAATTTTATCCCACAATCGATCTCACGGCCTTCGTGGGATTCAATGCCCTGACGCTGGTGAAACACGCCGACAAACTCGCCAACCTCTTGTTCAGCGGCCAAAGCAACGCCTACGGTTTCGCACCGGGCCTGCGTATGCCGTGGTTCGAGGGCGGCCGATTGCGGGGAGAATTGGCGGCACAACGGGCGGAATACGATGCGGCCGTGGAACTCTACAACGAAACCCTGCTCGATGCGATGCGAGAAGTGGCCGACAGCCTCAGCGCCTGGCAATCGACGCGCGAAATGATCGGGTCCCACAAGCGCCTGCTCGCCTCGCTTGGCGAAGACTGGCGCCTGGCGAAGGTGCGGCTCGTGACCGGCCTGGACGACGATCGCGAAGTCTTGCGGCATCGCCAGCCGGTCCTGGAACAGGAATATGCCTTACGGGCGCTCGAGAGCGATCAGCTGGTTGCAGCGGTCGATCTTATCGAAGCGCTGGGCGGAGGCTATCGCAACACGGACCTCGAGAAGCGTCCACACAACAACCCGAGTTAACCCATGACCACAACCAATACGACACCGGATTCGCCCAATACGCCCCTCTCGCCGGGTGCGCCACGCCTCCACCCCAAGGTCATTCGCGCGCGCCGGAACCGGCGGCTCCTCGTCGTCGCGGCGCTGGTCCTCGCGGGGGCTACCGGCTATCTCGGCTATTGGGCGAACTACGAACGGTTCTGGATCCGCACGGACAACGCCTACGTGACGGGCAATTTGATTCCGGTCGCGGCCCAAGCCTCCGGCATTGTCACCCAGGTGCTCGCCGAGGAAACCCAGTTTGTGAATCGGGGCGACGTGATGATCCGTCTCGACGAACATCAGGCCTATGCCGCGCTGGGCCGCGCGCGCGGACGGCTCGGGGAAGAAGTCCGGCGCATCGCCGCCCTGTTTATGACCAGGAAACAACTGGCGGAGCAATTAACGTCGCGAACTGCCCGCTTAAACCTGGCCCGCCACGACATGGACCGCTATCAGGCGGCGGCGCCGAGCGGCGCGGTTTCCAAGCAGATCCTCCAAAATACGGCGGATAAAATCCTGTCGCTTGAGGCGGATGTGCGGGAGACGCAGGCGGAACTCGATACGCTCGATGCGCAGGTGGGCGGCACGACGGTCATGGAACATCCGGCTGTCGAACTGGCCAAACATCAGCTCATCGAAGCCTATCTGGAATACACCCGCCAGCAGATCAAGGCGCCGGTGTCCGGCTACGTGGCGAAACGGAAAGCGCAGGTCGGCGACCGCGTGCAACCCGGAGCGCCGCTGATGACGATCGTGCCGCTCGATCATTTGTGGGTCGAAGCGAATCTCCGTGAGACAGAGTTGCAACATATCAGGCCCGGGCAGAGCGCGATGGTCAACGTCAGCCTGTATGGCTCGCAACACACGTTTCACGGCACGGTTGAAGGACTCGTACCCGGCAGCGGGAGCGCCTTTGCGCTATTGCCACCGGATAATTCGACCGGAAATTTCATTCACATCGTCGAGCGTGTGCCGGTCCGCATCGCGTTGCCGGAGGAGGAGATTCGAGAACATCCGATCAGGCCCGGCCTCTCGACCGTGACGAAGATCAATATCGGTGAGTCCGGCCAGTCCGTGTGGTCGTCTTCTGCGGCGCCGTCGACGGCGGAATATGCCACCGACGTCTATGCCGACGAGCTGCCCACGGCGGAATCCCTGGCCAAGGAAGTCATGGCCGGCAATCTCGTAATTGCGGAACTCGATGAGTCGACCGACATGATGATCGCACAGGAGGAGACGGAAACCCGCCCGGCGGCCCCTGGCCGAAGCACCGTGCGAGCGTCCAAAGAGATCCATCGCCCTGTCGATCCGGCCGTGGTGACCGGGCGCCCTGCTCCTGCTCCCCGTTCATTCGTTCCACGACGCAGTCCCGATCTGGGGGAAGCGGCCGCTCCGCTCACACCCTCCATCGGACCAGGCTCTGGATTACTGGGACCGGAAGGGGGGCGCAGTCCCTCCCGACTTCGGTCAGAATCCGGTGAAGAGCGTGGCAGACATTCCCTCGGTTCGGGAAGACATTAGCCGGGTCTGCTGACTCCGCGTCGCAGTTCCATCCGCATCCGCCCCCCCATTGATCATCGGTCGGAACGCTATAGTAATAGGTGCATCCACCCTCTGCCCTAGCAGCCGCACAGTGCTACCTGTGCGGATTCGCTCAGATTGATCGAAGTCCGAGGTGGAAATGGCCGAAAACTGAGCCTATTGCATCGGCATCGGGCTTGCTAGACACACCAGTAGGCAGTGAATCACGCTCACACGGGAGGCGGTTATGAAAGAGCTGGTGAAATCGGTGGGTGATCGAGAATTGGCCTGGATCATGCTCGCCATTGCCGGAATTCTGGTCTGGAGCACGTGGGGACTGATTTCGTAATCGACCGGTCTGCCGCTTCCGCCCTGAAGCGCGGGTTCGGTTTCCATGTCCCCTAGTGGCTTGCCTGCTTCAGGCTCCTCCGCTCAGTCAAAGACCCATCGTTTGGACACACCAACCCGTCTTCACCGTCAGACCAGATCAGTTAGGCTGCTAACCTGATGAAGGACTCTGCCTCAAGAGAGCCTTCGTCCTCTTGATAGTCCGGCCCACCGGTTGAAAGCACCGAGACCTTCGCCTGTTGGAGCAGGCGATTCTGCTCGATCACGGAGTCGTGAACATGACCGCAATTCAGGCAGCGCAAGCTCGTCGTCCACATCTCTCCGTATCCCCCCTCAAGGTCGAGGAGTTGGTCTTCTACCATGAGCCCCTGGCAACGTGAGCAATTCATGATTCTTCTCCTTGTTGTAAGCCTTGGCACTCATCGCCCATGGAGAAAGCATAGCGCACACCATGGGGCGCGAAAGACCCAAAGGCAGTACCTCGGAAGAGGGGGGCCAGGGAACACAGCAGGCCACGCCTTGCCTCTATGGCACCTCCGGCGTGTGCGGGTCGGCAAGCAGTCGTCTGGCCAGCTAATGTGCCAATTCGTAGCGCACGGCACTGAGTAATTGTTCCATATCCAGGGGCTTGGGAAACGTCTGACGCGCACCCAGGAGCTTGGCCACGTTGATCCCGCCCTCACTCTCGAGACTGCCGGAGATCGCGATGACTTTGACGTTGAGAAAACTCCTGGTCAACTCCAACATCAGTTCGAGACCATTCATCTCCGGCATCACAATGTCGGTGATGATTAAGTCCGCAGATCGTTCCCGATACACCTCCAGTCCGCGACGGCCATTTGAGGCTTCCAGGACTTGGTGGCCGGCCCCTTCCAGAACGGCACGGAGAAGCGCGCGTATTGGCTCCTGATCATCAATGACAAGTATGGTTGCCATGGTCACACCCCTCCCGTAAGCGGCGAATGCTTTTTCGCATAATGGCTCGACAATGCCTCAATCAATGCGTCTTTGGTGGCTTCCACCCGCTGACGCTGTTGCTCGCCTTGGATGTACTGTTCTATCTTTCCGGATGAAAGCGGTTTGCTATACAGAAACCCTTGTCCCTCATGGCAGCCAAGATCCCGGAGGACCATGGCTTGCTCCTGACTCTCCACGCCTTCGGCGGTGACTTTCAGCCCCATATTCAATGCCATGCCTATGACTCCCTTGATGATGGCCTTGGCTTGATGCCCATTGCCAATCTCTCGCACAAAGCATTGGTCAATCTTCAGGGCATCGACCGGAAGCTGGGTCAGGTAACTCAACCCCGAATACCCGGTTCCGAAATCATCCACGGAAAGGCGCACCCCCAGAGCTTTCAGCTTGTAGAGATTCTCCAACGCGGCATCTGCTTCTGCGATCAGCACGCTCTCGGTAATTTCCAACTCAAGATACTGCGGATTTAAATTGGTTTCCTTCAAGACTCGTGCAACCGTACTGACCAACTGGGGATTCCGCAGTTGCTTGGGCGAGACATTGACCCCGATATAGAGAGGCGGTAGGCCCCGTTCTTGCCATCCTATGCCTTGCAAGCAGGCCGCACGAAGAATCCACTCTCCCATGGCTTCGATCAGGCCGGACTCTTCCGCTAACGGGATAAAATGAACGGGGGATACCAAACCAAAATCCGGGTGCTGCCACCGCATCAGGGCTTCTGTCCCGACGAGTTGGCCAGTCGCAAGATTGATTTTGGGTTGATAGGACACGGACAGCTCACGGCGAGCGAGCGCATGGCGCAGGCTCGTTTCCATGAACAGGGGGTCATAGGGCCGAGCCGCCATGTCCGCTGCGTAGAACTCGCAATGGTTCTTCCCTCGCGTTTTGGCGCAAGCTAACGCTTTGCTGGCATTGTTGAGTATTCCGCTGACCACAACCTTATGCGCGTCAGGAACGAGTTCTCCCCCGATATGGGCGGCGAGAGAGACTCTCTCGCCTGACTCGATGAGCGGGACTCGCAGCATATCGATGGAGGCATGCGCCAGCTGCGCCACCTCCGCCGGAGTGTCATAGCTTTTTGTGAGAATAGCCAGGCTCGCCTGTCCATGTCGGGCCACCACGTCGCCCGGTTTGAGCAGCGGGACGAGCCGGTTCACGAGCTGCTTCATGACGCGATCGCTTGCGGCATGCCCCTTCGTCTTGTCGATCTGGTCCATCCCGGCGATTTCCAGAACGAGCACGCTGAGTTTCTCGCGAGACTGGCGGGCTTGCTTCACAGCGCGACTGACGAGATGCGCGAATTGTGTGCGGCTCGGCAAGCCGGTCAGGGGGTCACAGGTGGCGAGGAGCCTCACTGATTCCATCGCCCGCCCGCACGCGACTGCCACGGCCAGAGTGAGCGGCATTTGCAATACATGGTAATCCAGTGTGCCGCCGGCCCGCCCCGCATCCTGATAGAAGGCCAACCCGTACATGGTCGTCACGACGGCCGCATAGAGGATGGTCTGTTGTCTGGTGCGGGTGAGGACCGCGATGAGCAGGATGAGGAAATACGCTGCATAGGCGTCGGCTCCCGCGCTGCCGGAATAATAGAACAGCGTGGCGGTGATAACGGTGTCGAGTATCGCCAGAAGACCTGGAAACCAATCCGACGCGATCAGGCGAATGGGCAGGAACAACAACCCTCCGAAGATGGCAAGAAGCCCTGCAAAGGGCAGCCACAGCGCGTATTCAAGCTGGAGGACCTTGAAATGCAAGACGGCGCTGCCCACCATCACCCCCAGCACGAGGATTTGCAGGAAGATAAACACCGATCGGACCTCTCCTCTCATCGCGGCTATGGCCTGCGCCACATTTGGCGGGACACTGTCGCGATGGGTTGAGTGATCCGGCGGCAGAGTCACCGCTGCTCCCGATTGATTGAGGAGACCGGTGGACACGCTAGCCTCGTTGCCGAATTCAGGCGCTCGGTCCGGGTGCAATCTTTTATCCAATGCAAGAGCGTTCATTGCTTAATTTCCACACCGGTACGGGATGAACGGACGCGCCCCGAGCCCCTCAACAACTGAGAGCCTCAGGCCTCCGAGCATCGTTATGGGTATGACCATGAGTCTCGACATGGGGCTCCCGCCGTCAACACATTCCCCTCCAGCCGCAGCTACTGTCTTCTTGATCGAGTCCCGCACCGTCATAGGTCACTTATCTCCGAAGATCTGCTTCTTGCCAAGCTCCCCAGGTGGGGTATTGGACCACTCTCTTTTGAAGGGGATGTAGACGAGGGAGACTTGCTCTCCCATAGGAGTACGCCTCGCACGGAGATCACTGCGGCCCGATATTCCTGAGGCGCCGCGAGCCCTATCAATTGCCACGATCGAATCATGCGGCCAACAGGGTCATAGGTTGTTCCGCTTGCTCTGCGTCATGCATCACATCTGTATGGACTCTCAGATGTAGCGCAGCGGTGTTCAGAAGTTGCCGAATCACTGCCATGACGGAACCTACAGCATGGCCGCAGTTGACGTTGGTCCAGTGATCCTGTTGCACTGTGAATCTTTCCGTGGAGCTCATTGGGTGATACAAGCATAGAAGGGCCGGGGCGAACGCGGTAGACCGAAAAGAGGTACCTCGAAGGGGGGGGCTCGCAGGTGTGGGCAGGAAATAATCCGCAGGCCCCCTCTCGGTTTGTGAGAGGGACGCCAGCACCAAGGACAGCTCATGACACCTTGAAGGAAGGCGCACTGAAACGTCGCTATGTGCGCCGTGCGTCCTTGTAAAGGATCTGTATTCTTTCCCGTGTCCACCTCACGGGGAACAAACGGTCCTGAATTTCACTGTGCCTGGATGCAGGATCAATGACATCCTACAGGTGGTACCAGGCCGCTGTTCAGGCTACTAATTTCGACTCCGACCGCAATGGCTCATTCCCCACGTATGGGAGAAATTGTTTAAGCTGAAGAAGCGGCTCCTCGAAGAACAGCCAGGACCCGTTTGCGACGATCAGGAGAGCCGCCAACCAAAGACACAGGTGGACATGAAAACCGAATTGGAACGGTTGCAACCCGGCGGTGATGCAGCCCGCGATGAGAACATGCCACAGATAGAGTCCGTAACAGCGCCTCCCTGAAAAAGTGAGGAGCGGTGATTTCAGAAGGGCACCCCAAAGTCCAACTGCGTTAAGGCTCGCGCCGAGGAGAATGGCAAAACTCACAGCTAACCATGAGTACCCGAAAACGCTGAAGAACCATGGCCTTGTCTCAGGAAGAGAAGGGCTAAATGGAACAAGAAAGGCCAAAAGGATCACAACCGACGCAAAAGGTGCGAGTCTATTGCATAAACGGGTGGCCTCGGCTTGCCATTTGGGATTGCCGAATATAACCGCCACCACCGCGCCGGCAGCAAGCCCGTCCAGCCGACAGATGGTAAAGACGTATGTTGCAGGGTAATCAGCTACCGAGAGCATGATGGCCCGCACCACAGGCGCCGCAGCCATAATGCCCCCGCTCCACCAAAGCAGCCGGTGTCTACTGCAGGCTCGAACGAGCAAAGGCCAGACGAGGTAGAACTGCTCCTCAATTGCCAAACTCCACAGAATCATAATGGCCAGCGGTTGCCATCCATATAAGGTGATATGGATATTCCCGAGATACAAGGCATACCACGCCCACCCCTCGAAGTGAGATACCATCTTCAGTGGATCGCCGAGCCACGTAAGGACAGATAGGACCAGGAGGTACAACGTGGCAAGGGGAAGTATTCGCAGTCCCCGTCTCCCCCAAAACACCCATAAGGAGCCTCCCCGATCTCGCAAGCGAAGCAGAATCGTTGTGATGAGGAACCCGCTCACGACGAAGAAAAGATCCACTCCGATCCAGCCACCGAGGCTCATTGTTCCGGCAAGACCGAGGACCTCCCAGGGAGAATGGCTGGCAGTAAACTCAGGAAGATCACGAAAGAGGAATGGGGCGTGATACCAAAGGACCAAGAGAATGGCGATTCCTCGCAGCCCATCGACCGCTGGCACGTAGGTAGAGGCCCCGTAACTGAAAGTTGGACCTGAGGATAGACTGCGGGCCTTCGATTCCTGCATCTCGCCTCTACGGGTGATAGGAGCGCCTGCCACAAGAATACGCACAGACCCGAGGCTGGAATTGGATTCCGAATGCCGGATCGAACATGCTGATTAAGCAAGACGGAAGAATCTTATCGACCAACCCGCAGTTGGCCGGATTTTTTCCACTAGCTCGCCTACCTGCCGGGCATGTCCTTGCATAACTGTGGAGCAACAACATCCTTGCATAACCCGGAGCCATTCGCTTAGGCCTATCGCGTAGGGCTTCTTAGCGGAGCGTCTCGCAATACTTTTCGAACTGCAGCACGTACGCCTCGAATTCAACCCCGCCCTGACGACGGTAATCGTCATCCCGCATGCCTTCCTGCCGGTCTTTCCTGAGTCGTTGACAAGCTTGGAGCTCGGCCCGCCGTATCTGCGGTTGAAGCCGTTCCTGCTCCTCAAGAGAACGTTGCGGTAATCGCTCCTGCGTCTGCTGCATTCCCACAAAGTGGTCGTACAGGTCCTGCTCCTGTGTCTGGGACGTGGGCGGCTCAGTCTCCGCCAGGCAGACGCCAAGCGGGATTATGAAAAAGAAACCCAGTATAAATGTTTTCATCATACTCCATGCCCCCATCATACGAGACGAATCCCCCGGTGAGCTGGAATCTGTTCGATCAGCTCAAAGTTCGTTCGCACGGAAGGAATCGCTTCGCCGCGTTGTTCAATCGCCCCTTCACTGAGCGGCCCCAGCCAATTGTCGGCCCTCTCCAGATAGGAGACTTTATAAGGATCAATGCCCATGATCCGGCAACAGGTCGCATCGACCGCCGCAAGATTGCGTCCCATCACCAAGACTCCTGCCTGTTTGGGATCTCCCAGGATCGGACCATCGCCCTGCATTCCGACAATCCCGTCGACAATGGCAAAATGCGGCTTCAATGTCGCATTGATGTCCAGAATCGCACTCTCGATCCCGGCGTGATGGAGCACATTCTTGGGCCAGCCATAGTAAATGCCCGGCATGACGCCAAATAAGTTCTTCATCGAGAGCGTGGCTCCGGCTATATGATGCGTCTTCATCTTTGCCACCGACACGATCCAATCCACTTCCTGGAAAAGGGCCGGAAACGTGAGAGTTCGCATCGAAGACTGACGACCGGCATTCGGCAGCTCGTACCCCGTAATATAATTGAGATCGTGAAACCGGATGCGATCTTCCGTCAGCACATCAGCCAAGCCGGACTCTTCATAGACAGCCAGCGTATCACGCCGATGGCCTGGGCCTTCGGCCACCATCACCGTTTCCGCACCCAACCGAAGAAACGCCTCGATCGCGCCGCGCAGGACCAGCGGATGCGTATTGATGTGGGGCGCTCCTGAGGCGGTCTCGACCAGGTTCGGCTTCAGTAAAATCCGTTTACCCTTCAATTCCTCCGGAGTAACACCCAACTCCCGAATTCCTCTCGTAATCGCATCGGCAATCTCCACGTGGTAGTGGGCGACCTTGGTCACGAACGATTGCGCCTGTTGCGGCATCCTAAAATGCCGCTTCGGAACCAGGAGTAATCCTGAACCGAGCAAGAGACCGGCTGCACCTGCCAGAAGCAGATCGCGGCGCGTGAGACCGCCTTTCGATGTGGGATCCATGTGGCCTGACAAGGCACTCCTCACTGAGTGAAGACCCCGGGTGCCAGCTTGCGACTTGCGTGCACAAACAGAGCGGTTCCTGTGTCAGCCTCATCGGCTAACGCGCCCAATAATAGGAGACAGAGCGCCGATGAATCGTATTCGCCGTAGCGGGCTTGATTGGTCAAACAACGTTCGACCAGGAATGCGGCATTAGACGGGGATCTGCCCCATACCGCGAGACCAAGCAAAGCCCAACCCAACGAGACCGGAGTGCGTAAGCGATCAACTTCACCTTGAAGATAGTCAAGACTTCGGGCGACAGTTCTCTGCTCAACCTCGCCGGCCAAGCCAACCAGGGCAGCGCCTGTACTTTCCGGCATTGGATGAAGCTCTCGCCCGAACACCATCGTGTTCCCGTAATTCCATCCCCCATGCGGCAATTGTCGGTCGAGCATCATTCGGACGGCTTGCCTGACACGATCATGCTGTCCATGTCCGGCAACCTGCAACGCAATCACGGCCAGCGCAGTCGGCTCGACCCACGAATGCGTGCCCTCAATCCAGGGCCATCCCAGAACACTGGGGTCATGGCCGAATGGATCATCCGGCCCTTTCTTCCAATGATTCCCTGTCGTATTGAGAAGGAACGCAACTGCTCGACTAGAGTGACGCTCATGCACCTGAGACCCATTCCAGGCAAGAACACTGAGGGCGGTTGGCCAAAAAGCCGCCTCATGCCCCCTACTCATCGAGACCCTACCATCAGGCTCTTGAACGGTTGTCAATCTATCCCTTGCAGGACCCAACAGGGTGTGACCAGGGGCAAGCCGGCTCAGGGCCAAGATCGCCCACGCAGTGGCATCACTACGAAATGGTTCCCCCCTCCTGGGCGAAAACCCGCCTTCGGGCAACGCACGCGCATCGAGGAATCTCAGCGCGTGGTCGAGTTGAGAATGTTTCAGTGGCAAGATATCAACTTATTGCGCTCCTAGCGAGGGCAACAGCGTTCTGGCAATCTTCACCGCCGCAGGTCCGACGATGATCACAAACAAACTCGGGAAGATGAAAAACACCAAAGGGAAGAGCAATTTTACCGGCAGCTTAGCCGCCAACTCCTCCGCGCGGAGTTGCCGGTTGACCCGCATCGCATCAGAATGGACCCGTAACGCCTGTCCCACGCTCGTCCCGAATTTGTCCGTCTGGACCAACAAGGCCACGAGGCTGCCGACCTCCTCCAGATCAACACGTCGGCTCAGGTTCTTCAGCGCCTCGGCACGGGATAAGCCGGTGCGCAGTTCGAGTGACACCAGATTGAACTCATCCGCCAATTCCCGATGCGCAAACCGGATTTCGCTGCCCACCCGGCTAATCGCCGCATCCAATCCCAGCCCAGCCTCGACGCAGACCACCATGAGGTCCAGCGCGTCAGGAAAAGCTGTCAGAATTTTATCTTTTCGCTGAGCGATCGCCTGGCGGAGCCACAACATCGGGAGAAAATATCCAGCCGAGGCCGCGCCGACATAAATCACTAATTGCGCAGTCGCCGTCGGAAACCCCAGCAGATTGGCGGGAAGCACTATCACGATCCCGAGAGCGAGGATACCGGAGAGGAGTTTGGCGCCCATAAACAGGATCGGGGCTTGAGCATGCCGGTAGCCGGCGGTCAGGAGCGCTTCCCGAATGGCCGAGACTTCCGATTCACTGGATGGCTTGTTCGCCTCTCCGAGACGCGTGACCAAAGCATGAAGTTTGCCCTTAACATTCAGCCCAATGGATTCATTTTCAGAGGGGGCAACGCCGACATGACCTTCGGCGCGACGCTTGATGGCATTCAGCGTTGCCCGGGACCCCAGGACAAAATACAGCCCCATACTGCACAGCAGCACCATCATGAAGATCAACAGACTGATAATCCAGGTCATATCCATATCGCGTGTCCTTCGTTAAACCTTGATGGCAATCATCCGCTTCATCACAAAAGCACCAAGAATCATCATGGTCGCTGCGACAGCGACCATCATCCGCCCCATAGGGTCGGTAAAGAGCGGCTCCAGGTATTCCGGATTGACGAGATGGAGAACCAACGCCAGACCGATCGGCAACGACATCAACACGACGGCCGAAATGCGACCTTCGGCGGATAAGGCGCGCACCTTCATCTTCAACTCGAAGCGTTTCCTGATCAATCGCCCCAGCGAATCAATAATCTCCGCCAGATTACCGCCCGTTTCCCGTTGAATGTTCACGGAGGTAACAAAGAACTTCACGTCCATCAGTTCCACACGATCGGCCATATGACTCAGGGATTCCGGCACGGAGACTCCCATGGAGATTTCGTCGAACCCTCGCTGGAATTCCCCCGCGATCGGGTCCCGCATTTCGCCACCGACCATCTTCATGCCGACGAACAGCGCATGTCCGGCGCGAAGCGCCCTCCCCATAAGCTCAAGGGCATCCGGAAGTTGCCGATGGATCTCGCTAAGCCGGCGCCACTTTCTATAGTAGAGATGTCCCCAAGGGAGGACCATTCCGACTCCCGCGCTGCCCAGCATGATGAACGGCTGCCCAAAGATCGCTCTGTTTCCAAGAACTCCTCCAAGAACGGCCAGGAGTGCCGAAGCCAGAACATAGACAGCCAGCGAGTAGGGAGCCTTGGCCTGATCATGAATCTTTGCAAGCCGGGCAGCGTGTCGGCCCTCCTTCAGCTTTGCCAGCAGCTCATTCAACCAGGGGATCTCACTATACGTTTCCTTCCGAACGAGGTTCGATGTTGTGTTCAGATCCGGCCGTTCCGTCCAGCTTTGCAACCGCTCCTTCACACGTTGCTCATCGCGGGCGCCACGTGACCTGGACCCGACAAAGTAGTAGAGCCCCTCGAAGAGGAGGACGACCGTGATAAAAATGCCGAAGGCGATCAACGGGGTTAGCATTCATACACCTTGGTTGCATCGAACAGTTCATTGGGGATTTGGATGCCCATAGCCTGAAACTTCTCGGCGAATTTGGGCCGGATACCGGTCGCTCGAAATCGCCCTTTGACCTTCCCGTTCTGGTCCACGCCGGTCTGCTCGAATTTAAAGATTTCCTGCATCGTGACCACATCGCCTTCCATGCCACTCACTTCCTGGACACTCACCACTTTTCTGGAACCATCAGACATACGCGTCAGCTGCACAATCACATCCAGAGCGGAGGAGATGTAATACCGCAGCGCCTTGCTCGGCAAATCCAAACCCGCCATGGCCACCATCGTCTCAATCCTGGTCAGGGCATCGCGGGCGGAATTGGCGTGAACGGTCGTGAGCGACCCGTCATGGCCCGTATTCATGGCCTGAAGCATATCCAGCGTTTCTGCGCCTCGGACCTCGCCCACGACGATGCGATCCGGCCTCATACGAAGCGCATTCTTCACGAGCTCACGTTGGCCGATTTCTCCCTTGCCTTCGATATTGGCCGGCCTGGTCTCTAACCGCACCACGTGATCCTGCCGTAGTTGAAGTTCGGCGGCATCCTCGATCGTCACGATGCGTTCAGTCGCCGGGATAAACCCGGAGAGGATGTTCAGGATCGTGGTTTTTCCGCACCCCGTCCCACCGGAGATCAGCACATTGAGCCGCGCCCGGACGATCCCTCTTAGCAACTCAGCAATCTCAGGAGTGAGAGAGCGCTTCTCGACCAAATCGGAAACCTGCAGCGGATCCTTGCTGAATTTTCTGATCGACACGGACGCGCCATCGATGGCACAGGGAGGAATAATGGCATTCACGCGTGACCCATCCGCCAACCGGGCATCCACCATGGGCGACGACTCATCGACCCGACGGCCCATCCGGGCCACAATGCGCTCGATAATTCTTCGAAGATGGGCCTCGTCCCGGAACCGGACAGCCGTTCTCTCCAGCTTCCCATAGCGCTCGACGTAGACCTGCTTGTGTGTATTCACCAGGATGTCGTTGATCGTAGGGTCCTTCAGCAACGGCTCTAAGGGACCGAGTCCGCTGACCTCGTGCAGAATATCCTGCACCAGTTGCCCGCGCTCCCGTTGATTGAGGGCGACTTTCTCCTCCTGCAAGATGTTCTCGACCAGGCGACTGAGCTCCTGACCTAACTGTTCCTCCGCCATCGCACTCGCCACCGTTAAGTCGAGCAGTTCGATGACGCGTTGATGCACCTTCGCCTTGAGTTCTTCGTAATAGGCCTGTTGTGTGGATTGATCAATCGGTTTGGCGCTTAGCACAATCGATCTCCCTTCGTGGTTCTTCTCATGAAGACTACGCGTGACAACTCAGGTGTTCAGGCTGAAGACCTGTAGGCTAACAACTAAGAGCCTTCAGTCTATCGACCTGAGCAGGTACAACTATCCTCTCGCCTTTGCCGAGAAGGTCAATCCTCCCCAATAGCGCGAGAAGAGAGAACTCTTCTGCTCTGAGCCGCCCCCGGCTTCGACAGCGTTCACTGACTTGTCCCCTGCCAACGATGCCGCTTGGGCTAGATACCACTGGGTCAGGGCAGCACGAGGGGCATGTACCGTCAATGGCTCACCCTTGTTCAAGGAACTGCTGGCCATCTGATAGTCGTTCGGTACCAACCACCCGACTTTTTGCTCGAACAATTCCTCAGCATGTTGAAGCAATTCGGCATCTGAAGACTGATAGCGGTTCACCACGATCGTGACTTTGTCACGATCAAACCCTGCATTTCTCATCACCTGGAGAAACTGTTTTGCCCGGCGGATGGCGGGAAGGCTGAGGGTGGTGACCAACACCACCATCGAGGCGAAATCCAGGGCCTCACGGGTTTCGGGATTGAGGGTGTGCCCGCAATCGACGAACACATGGTCATACATCGACCGCATGACATCCAACGTGTGTAACGCGGCCCCCCCCGGAATCGCCTCGCCCGTTGGCCCCTCTGTTCCTGTCAACCCCGATTGAAGGAGATGAAGATCGGATTCGTGTTTGCTCATGAGGCTCTGCACAAACGTCGCGTCCATTCTCGAGAGGTCGCGCACAAGGTCCCGGAAGCCTTTTCCCGGCTGAAGGTCTAGGAACAGCGGCAGGTCGCTGTCATCGAGATTCAGGTCAACCAACGCCACCTGTTTCGCTTGCTTGAGCTGTCGCAGACTCATCGCCAAATTCACGGCCAAGGTGCTGGTCCCAATTCCTCCCTTCGCACCCAGGAACGCGATAATCTTCCCTCCCTTGGCACTTCTGTTCCCCGCCTTCGACATGAGGCGGTCTTTCAACCGGCTCAGGGCCGCGTCGAACTCTTTCCGGTTAATCGGCTGTGGAAGAAACTCTTTAATCCCGATGCGGAACGCTTCCAGCATCACCTGGGAATCCGTCCTGCCGCCCGTCAGAAACACTTCGAGTGCGGGATTCTTTTCTAACAGCCCCTTCATCGAGGCCAGGGTTCGCTCCGGATTGATCTCATCCAACTCCACGCAGACCACATCGACGGTCGCAGGACCGCCGCTTTGCTTGATCAGGAACGCCCGATGGGAAGCCAGCAATTCCTCAAACATGCGCCGGACCGAATCACTCCGACATTCGAGCCATACCGTCACAAATCCAGACATGTGATCAGATCCTCCTCTTGCGAATTTACTCGACGAGCCCGGGAATGCTGCCCAAGGTCCCGAAGTTCCCCCCGCCACCAGCTCCGTTCGTGACTTCACCGCAGGTTATGGTGGCGTCAATCTGCTGCGTGGGAACACCCTGCACATTCCATACACAAGCCGAGGCGAACCCAATGGTCATTAACGGACCGCCCGGATTCGTACAGTTCTGGTTCGCGTACACCGGTACCGTGACATTCCAGCAATATCCGCTAGGGCTTGCCGCCGGCACCCGCTTGGCCAGGTAGAGATTAATCAAGCTTGGGAAGGCGGAAGCTACATTTCCTCCGATATACTCCAAACTCGTTACCCCTGACGATATTTGAGGAGTGACATACGTTGGTGGGCTGGGGGTCAGTCCCTGAACTATCTGCCTCTCCGTATTGGCATTGGGAGGATTCTCAAGGAACGTGTTCCAGCCGGCGCAACCTGACGGTGGATTGTTGGTCGGATAGAATTGGATCGGCGTATTACAATAGGCGGGATTATCAAAAATCAGTTGGTCAAGCCCAAAGGGCGCGTTTGCTTCTCCCGGCAAGAGAGTGCCCGTTCCAGTGAGGGCGGCTGTCGCCGTCGCGACAACATTCATGCTGTTGATGCCCATGATGCCGGCCAGCCATGTCGCCACCGGCCCGTTGGCTCCCCCGTCTCTTCTAGCCGTCACCCGCACCCCTGTCGCGCCGACGTTTCCAGGAGTCAACGTGCGAGGACCGGAGTTCCACACACCGATCACAATATCAGCGGGATTGAGGGATATTGCGACGCCTCGAGCCTGATTTTGGGATGCGACCGTAGTCGCGGCATTTACCACAGCGCTGGCATCACTAAGCTGATAAGTGGTGTAGGGTGTTCCTGCCGGCAGGGCCTGATAGATCACGCCCAATTGCCTCGCCCCCGCCAGGGCCGAGGCATCCGCCACATTCTGCAACTCGTTCCGCGCGATCATGGCATTGCTGATGTCCAGCGCCAGGGCCGCGAATGAGAACAAGACCACCATCACGATGGCAACCGTCACCGCCACAGCCCCCCTCGTATCGTGAATCACCGGCTGGCGGCAAATGGCCTGGCCTATTCTTTGCGCCAATCGTGCCTTACTCATGTCGCATCTCCGTCCAGGCGGTGAGGTTGATTTGCGGAGCGACCGACGTAAGCCCTGGCAGGACCGTAAATGTATACGGGAGCGTGAGCGTGACCCGCACAGGGGTGCCGGTGACAAGTCCGTTTACAATAGCGCGACTCACATTTCCCGGATTGATCCCGGCCGGCGTCAAATAGTTGTCGATCGCGGCATTGATCTGAGCATCAGTAATCGCAGGCACAGACTGGACGATTCCAATCCGCGCCCCCTCGCGACTGGCATTGGTCAAAATCGCCTGACGGTAGAGGGCCATGCCGAACTCGATAATCCCGAACAGGATCATCATGAGCAGCGGGAGCAACAGGGCGAACTCTACCGCCGACGCGCCCGATTCTGATCGCAGCTTCTTCCGCACTTGTATCAACCTCCTACTTTGTCATTCCTTGGCCGACCACAGAACCGATCGCCATGGGTTTGCGGTACTCTTCCGGCTTCTCGAATGAGGATTGATAGCGCTCTAAGGTGTTCTTCGCGGCTGTCGGATCTTCTACCCCCTGAACAGGATCGAGATTCTTTCCCGCCTCCGGATTGAGCAGCTGATGATCCAGCGCCATGGTATAAGCCAACCCGACATCCGGCCCCAATGTCGTGGGCCGTGTCGTACATCCCGTCACGGAGATAACGGCGAGGAGCGAGAGCCCCATTCCTGTTAGCAGCAATCCTTTCATAACAGCTCCTTCATCATTGGTCGAACGATTTGCGATTCGTGATCATTCATGCCTGCTACTGGACCATGTGGCCAAACTCTCCCTCCAGTCGCCGGGACACCGTCGCCTCGACAACTCGTCCGTCACGAGCCTGCTTGGCCTGCGGGACATACCCGAATCCGTCTGTCCGCCCCGTCAGGTAGAACTCCCAATCGTTCGGCTCGGTAAACGTGTCGGTCGGCAACGTCTGCTGGACCATATCCAGCGGTTTGACAAAGTGGGGCGTCACGATGATCACAAGTTCCGTCTGATTCTTCACGTAACGCGAACTTCTAAACAGCGTTCCCAGAACCGGGATATCGCCAAGGACCGGGAACTTCTTGACTGCTTCACGCACGTTGTCCTTCAGCAAACCGGCGATGGCAAAGCTTTGACCGTCGGCGAGTTCAACCACGGTTGTGGCTCGTCTCGTGGCGATCGTGGGAACGGTGAATCCCTCCAGCTGGAGCGCGTTCGAGAAATCCAGCTCGGACACTTCCGGAGACACCGCCATGCTGATCCGATTATTCGTGAGGACCGTGGGCGTAAAGGCCAACCCGACCCCGAATTTCTTATACTGAATCGTGACGACTCCGAATGCCTGCGGAATGGGAAATGGAAATTCTCCGCCTGAGAGAAACTGGGCCTCCTGACCGCTGATCGCCACCAGCGTCGGCTTCGCCAAGACTTTCACCACGTCTTCCTGCTTCAAGGCATCGATGAATCCGGTCCAGGTAATGTCGCCGGTCTGGAACCGCACCAGCGCATTGACCGCACCTGTCACAAGCTGGCCCAAAGGTGTAGGACCTATCGTGGGCGAACCAGTCAATGACGTGATGGAGTTGAGAGCCGTCACGCCGAAATTCCCCGCTTGATCAGCTCCGGCCATGTTCACGCCGATCTGCCGAATGAGGTCCCGGTTCATTTCTGCGACACGAACCTCGAGCATGACTTGCTGTGCCCCTCCCACCTGAAGCAAGTTCACGACTTTCTTCGGCGCATAGGGCTCAGCGATTTCCAGCGCCCGTGACTGACGAGCCAGATTGCTCACGGTGCCGGACAGCGTGACGTGATCGTGCGTCGCCGTCACGGCAATATCCTTCTCACCAGGGAGCATCTGGTGCAACTGCTCGCGCAGTTGGCTCAAGTCCGGAGTGACAGTGATGTCGAATACTGAAAACAGCTCGCCATTCTCTTTCCACAGGGTCAACGTCGTGACGCCAATGGCTTTGCCGGTCAGGTAGATCTGCTTTGGCGACAGCACGACCGTGTCGGCCACCTCCGGGTTCGCCAGGGACGCCCGCTTGATCGACGTCGTGAGATCGACCACCTTGGACTTTCCAACCCCGAGTTCCAGACGCTGCGCCTCGCTGGCTACGGCCTTCGAGTCGGCCGTTCCCTGCGCGTCGACCCCTGGAGACCACAAGGCTGCACAGAGTGCTACGAGACAACTGCAGGCCATCGATCGCTTCATCACTTCGCTCCTTTTGTCGAGTTATTCTGCTGAGCCCTCGTCGACGCTGGCTGTCGAATCAGGCTCAGAACTTCACCGCATTGACCGCTGTTCCACGAATCACTTCGACGGTCACCTGATCAAGCTCACCCGGCTTTGCGTCGCTCGGCACATCGGGATAGATTTTCAGCAGATTGATCACCTTCTTGGGGGCATAGGCTTCCGCCACCGCCAAGGCTTGGGACAATTTGGCGGGGCTGGAAATCGTTCCCGAGAGAGTGAGATGGTCATTGCTGCTTGCGAGATGAAGGTTGGTCTCTTCCGGCAACAACCGGTTAAACTGCTCCGTGAGTCGCGCCACATCGAGAGCCACCTCCACGTCGAAGATGGCAAGGATCTGATCGTCCTTCCCCCACAGCGTCAAGTTGGTCGATCCGTAGCCTTTTCCGGTCACATAAATTTGTTTCGGCGACAGAACGATCGCATCGGCGATCGCCGGATCTGCGAGAGAGGCCCGCTTGATCGCAACCGGCACATCGACGACGGTTGACTTCCCCAGTACGAGATCCAACTCCTGCACATGCTTACTGGCATGGGCCGAGATCATTGGGCCGGAGCTGCTCGCCAACAGAGGTTGCCACAACAATGACCCGGCCGCCACAATCGTTCCCGCAATCACACTGGCGAAGCTCGTATTCCGTGTTTTCACTGTAATAATCGATTTCATGGTGCTCTCCTCTTAGAATTTCACTTGTTTGCGGTCGCCACCCTTGATGACTTCGACATGAAACTCCGGCTCAGCCTCTTTCTTGCTTTCCTTGGGGCGAAAGGAGGCCAGGAGCGAGGCAACGTTGGCGCCCTTCGTCAGCACCTTTTCGACGTTAAGCGGATTCCGGAGCGCGAGGCGAAGCTTCCCCTGAGTGGATGCGAGCGCCAATTTTTCCGCTTCTTCTATATCAACTTCGAGGGTCATCACCTGGACCGGCTTCGGATCCTTCTCGGTCCCGTTCTTTTCGTATTGCATGCCGGCCGCAAGAACTTTCAGGTTTCCCAGAATCATCTTGGCAATCGGATTCTGAGACTTTGAGTCCGGTTCGATGGTCACCATCACATCGACATGGTCGCCCGGCTTGATGAACCCGGACACTCCGATCACTTCATCCACCTTTACCGACATTGCTCGTTTTGTCGGATCAGTGACAGCCGCCACGCCCGACCCCACATCCTTCCCCGACGCCAGCTTCGATCGGAGAATGACTTCGTTCGCCTTGAGATCATTCAGCAACACGGCATCCTTCAAATCATCGACGCTCTTATAGTACCCGTCAGGGAGGGCGCCGGCCGGGTAATTCACGACCTGCAACATCTCGGGAGTCAGCTTGGTCCCCCATGCGAGATCAGCCTTGGCCACAACCACTCCGGTCGTCGTGGCGACGGGCATGGCGGCCTCTGCCACATGCCGCAACTCTGCGTTACGCAGCCACCCCATCGCCAACAGGCTGGTTATCAATCCGATCACAACTGCAGCCGCGAAGAAGAGCTGCGGACGATACTTTTTCATGACGACTCCTCCCTGAAGTGTAGATGCCGACTTGATTTTCGTCAAAACCTGTTACGAATCCCGCCCGAACCTACTCACGGCCTTGCCTGCAAGCATGTGGCGCGACGTCTACCCTAGAGATGCCAGCAATATGAACCGATCGTCCCAAGACCGATCGCGACCGCATAGGGCACTTTTGGATCTTCACCTTGGCCTGGAGTTAATCGTTGCACCGACCGTGTTAAGACCATAGACCACAACCATACACCAATCTTTCTCCACCCCTGATGGAGGGCGAGAACCACGAGGGCCAACAGCCCCCCGACAATCGCAATCCCAATGGCAGCTGAGATTGTCTGTGCGGGACCAAGAAAGCTGCCGACCGCCGCATATAATTTGACGTCTCCGGCCCCCATCCATCCGCACACATACAGAATGACGAACAAACCGAACCCCAAGGCAGCGCCCTCCAGACTGAACACAAGTCCGGTGAATTGCGTCGTAACCGTATGGAGAGTTATTCCAGCGAGAACAGCCGGTCCCGTCAGCCAATTGGGAATGGTATATGTGCGGAGATCAGTCACCGCAGCCACGCCCAAGAGGACCAGCAGTAGATATTGCGACAGCATCGGTTCCATCAGATTCCCCATGATCTCTCAGTCAATCAAGGAAACATCGCAGCGGCGACCGTGAACATATTGAGGATCTGACCGCCAAGTACGGACACGGCCAGGCCGATTACCCCCGCAATCAAAGACGCGACCAGCGCATACTCGACTGACGTTGCGCCCTCTTCCCTATTCCACAATCTGTATCGGTTTTCGTCCATACGCCTGGTACCCTTTGGGGTTTGCGGCTGCCAACCATACTGTGGTCGGCAGCCGCGAATTCCTTCACCTCGCTTAGCTCGCGATCGCGTTTGACACGGTCGTGAAAGCGCCCCGGACGTTGGTGCCCAGGGTCGTGACGATACCCACGATGACGGCCGCAATGAGGGCCACCATCAACCCGTATTCCACCGCCGTCGCGCCGTCTTCTTCCCGCATGAACCGTACAATGTGCTTCCCCATCTGATCCCTCCGTTTGGTTAGTAGGTTGTTTCTCACCGACTCCGCCGACCCCATTGCTGCTTGCGCTGCCGGCCGCACCTCACGGCCGGCCCGCACGCGTTCTCCACCTCGCTTAGCTCGCGATCGCGTTTGACACGGTCGTGAAGGCGCCCCGGACGTTGGTGCCCAGGGTCGTGACGATACCCACGATGACGGCCGCAATGAGGGCCACCATCAACCCGTATTCCACCGCCGTCGCGCCGTCTTCTTCCCGCATGAACCGTACAATGTGCTTCCCCATCTGATCCCTCCGTTTGGTTAGTAGGTTGTTTCTCACCGACTCCGCCGACCTCAGTGCTGCTTGCGCTGCCGGCCGCGTCGTCATGGTTCGTTTATCTCACCGAAGCGCTGTTCTGCCTAGATACCTAGTGGGGGTACTCAGGAATCTCTTCTGGGGGGTGGGCATACCAAAGAGGGAGGTAGCGACTGGCTTACGCCCTCTGTACCGACTAACCCATGATGACCGTGCGAATCTCCATAGGCCTTTTCAGGAGTCCCCACACAAACGTTAAAAAGCCTTTACAGAACAGGGGCTCTATTTCAGTATGACCGGCAGGAAGAAAGAGCACGACTTAGGTAGATAGACCGAAGGCTTTTAGGGGCACATCGTGCGAGATCACACACAACTTCGGGCATTTGAGTTGGCTGATGACGTAGTCATATTGGTGTATCGGGCGACCGCAGGGTTTCCGAAAGAAGAACTATTCGGACTGACTTCTCAAATACGCCGGGCAGCCGTGTCCGTCCCTTCTAACATTGTAGAGGGCTGCGCTCGTGACAGTGAGGCAGAGTATCTCAGATTTCTCAATATCGCCTTCGGATCATTGAGGGAACTACACTATCAATTAAATTTGTCGCAGCGTTTGTGCTTCTTGCGCGACGAGGATTCATCTCCGCTTGAAACCAGGACCATAGAAACCGAGAAGGTGTTGAATGGCTTGATCCGTGCCTTGCGAGATAATGGATAGCCTTCGGCCTTCAGCCTAAACACCTGAGTCGTTACCATCACGTCGGGAGATAGGAGTCGTACCATGCATGCCGAGAGAGTCGCATTGCATATGAGTCAGAAGCGAATGCCCCATGAGATCGACAGAACCTTTGGCGCTTTAGGCGTGACCCTCTTGATTCTAGTTGTTTCCCTGGACGGATGTGCGGGTCCCAAAAGGCAAGTGAACTACACCCCGGGGGAATACCAGCAGGTTGTCGACCGCCAGAAGTCCGGCCTAGCCCCCTCTGCAGATGAGGTGAGCGGCACCTCGAAAGACATCTCACCGCAAGAACTCAACCGGTTGGGAGATCTGTATCTGCAGCAGGGCAATCCCTCTCTGGCCATCGTGCACTACCAAAACGCCGTTGAGGCGGATCCATCCCTGTTTCACATTCACTCCAAAATTGGAAACATGTTTCTGAAAAAGGGGCTCCCGCAGGATGCGATCCAACATTTCCAAGAAGTCCTCAAGCATGACGATCAGGATGCCCTCACGATCGAAGGACTCGGTGAAGCCTATTTCCGGATGGGCAAAGAAGAGGAGGCGGAAGCCTCGTTTAGGAAAGCGATCGCCTTGAAACCTGATCGCTGGCAAACGTTCAATTTTCTCGGGATGGTACTTGATCGGCAAAAACGCCATCAGGACGCCATCGCCGAATACATGCAGGGCCTGAGGCTTCGCCCAGAAGAAGCTACATTGCTCAACAATGTCGGCCTCGCCTATTATCTTCTCGGACGCTATGAGGATGCCGTCCAGTCATTTCATCGCGCCTTGCTCACTGGTTCAGGCCAACCGAAAATCCACAATAATCTGGGACTCACGTTGGCCAAACTGAACCGTTACCACGACGCGCTGGAATCTTTCAGGCACGCGACCAGCGAAGAGGAAGCGTATAACAACCTTGGCGTTTCCTACTTGAGTAGCAATGAAACGGAAAATGCGATCGCCTGTTTCAAGAAGGCCATCGACCTTTCTCCGCGCTATTACGAGAAAGCCAACGAGAACCTGATGCTGGCTAAACGCGCGCTCGAAAAAAGCAAACGGACTAACCAGCCCCCCGCTGCTGTCGAGCCATCCGCCTGTCCATCGTAGAGGAAGAGAGTCTTATTTGAACCGCTGTCTTTCAGCGGGCGGGCGCACCGACCATGTTCACTCCCACCGTAGTCCCCGTTTGCGCCACAAGAATCCCCCTTCTCAATTCCAAGTGTCACCGGCCCCCTGGGACAGAAAATATCCTCCGATTCTCAGAGTTGTGGTCTACGTAAACAGCGAGTTGACGCCGCTGCTCTCCATGAGAATATCCAAAGCTTCTTGAATGCTGAAGGCGAAAGCATCAACATTCTTCTTCCACCCTTGGCCGTCAATCTGACCTTGCCCCGTGTCCTGCGGGCGCAAATGATAAGCTCCTCTATGGAACCCGGCCGAATGATAATCTTGCGAGATCCCGGATTGCCTCCTGCGGATCGGAAAGAGCCGGCTGTGATGATGGAGGCTCTACGGACGTACCTGTCTCCCGCTTCCCCATCTCTGCAGATCAATCCGGTCCTATCGGAGAACTTGCTACTGCATGGCTGTTTTAGGAAATGACGTAGAATTCGACCCCGCCGCATGCACCGTCTGACTCACCACGAAACTGGCTCAGTCACCGGTGCCCGACGATCAGAAGCCTTGCCACAGCAGATACCGCACAGACGAGAATAGGGGTCAGCACCCAAATGACCTGATGCTCACTTTTCTCCAGTTCAGAAACTGATTATCGCCAGCGTCATAGTAAGGGAGAGCGGAATAGCCGCGGAGGGGCGGTCAAACTGATCAAGCCACGTCATGGGCATTCCCATTGCTTCATCTCTCTGTAAATCGTGCGTTTATCGGTCGGCTACAACCGAATTTCTGCGGCAGTTATTCCTCAGCGGCATGCATGACTCGGCCTGGAAGGGAATGCCCCCTCCGCCTATACCGATAAGTTGGAGGACGCGCTATCCACTGGCGAGTACTTCTTTGAGCGGGGGACAAGCGCGCCGCACCCGAGTAGCACGAGTCATGGCATCCGGAGACGGAACTCAGGCCTGGTGCGAATTATCAACAAATCATGGATTTTCAGGGACCTCGTCGCTATGGTTTTCGATAGCGACTTGATTCACGGACTCTACAACTCCTCAAACAGATGACGCCAATGCTGACTTCCCGCCTTTTGATCGCCCTCGGCCCCATTATTGCCCTGGCCTGGCTCATCAGCTCCGCGGCGAAGCTTCAGTCGTCAAGCGCGGAGCCTGCCACATCCGCGGTTGCGGCAACCGTGAACGGCCGTTCCATCACCGTGCAGGAAGTGGAGCTGGCGGCGGCCATTCCCCTCTACCAAATAGATCAACTGCGCAGCCAACGGCTGCACCAGACGCTCCAACAGAAAATCGAGGATCTCTTGCTGGACGCTGAGGCATCGCGGAAAGGGCTCACCGTCTCACAGCTTCTGAACGAGGCTGCTCAATCGGAATCCGTCGCCAGGCTTGCCAACCTCCCGGGTCCGGTCAGACGGTTGAACTCAAGCCCGGGCCAGAACGGTTCACACCAGGAGACCGGGCAGGACCTTCAGGAACAAGCCAGGATTCGGCAGGCACTGCTGGTCACCCTTCGCCGCAAATCAGACATTCGGATTGCCATGAAGCCCCCGGAGCCGCCAATGCTCTCGGTCAGCGTTGATGATGATCCCTCGATCGGTCCCGCCGATGCGCCGGTCACCATCGTGGAATTTTCAGACTTTCAATGCCCGTACTGCCGGAACAGCGTGGAGGTCATGAAAGAACTCCGCCGGATCTACGGTGAAAGGATTCGCCTGGTGTATCGGGATTATCCCGGGCCAAACCACCCCTATGCGGCCCAAGCCGCCGAAGCCGCCCAATGCGCGGGAGACCAGCGCAAGTTTTGGGAGTACCACGACTTGTTGTTTGATCGTCAAGCGCCAGGGACAGGGTGGAACTTCATCGAGCTGGCCAAAGAGATTGAGCTGAGACAGGAGACCTTTGCTGCATGTATGGACACAGCACGCTATAGGGAGGAGGTGGCCAAAGACCTTCGGGACGGACTCAAGCTCGGGATTACCAGCACTCCGACCTTCTTTGTCAACGGCCGCCCTCTGATTGGGGCTCACCCCGCCGCTGATTTTCACGCCTTGATCGACAAGGCTCTCGCCGAGTCAACCTTAGTTGGGCCATGACTGTGAGTATCGCGTCCTCACCAGCAAAATCCCTCGGACTGACTGGCCGCTTTGGAAGCCGCAATCGCTATGACCGTCCCTGCCGGCATCATATGGGGACGCATCCGGCGCGGCGATTCAGAGAACCGGACACCTTCCTTCAGGCTCACCGCTCTCACCAGAATAGGCGGTGGTCCGTCGGTGTGTGCGAGGGAAATATTCCTGCGCCCCGCCTGAATAAGTGAAGAAGGAACCGCCGGACTAGAAGAACGCCATGCTGGCGTAGGTGACGGTGGAGTTGTACTGATCGGTAATGCCGCGGTCGTAGCGGAGGACCTGGCCGGACTCCGCATCGATTAATCGCAAGAGAGAGAAGATCGGCGCGAACCCGGAGATGCGGCGCTGGTCGTTCTCTTTGATGATGTAGTTGGCAAACTCGTCCGCTTTCCGCTCTTCCACCGGCTTCAACATCTCCAAATCGTGCTGCATCGAGCGATGAAACGAGAAATCGGTCGGCGGTTCTTTGTCGCCATAGCGCATGCCGAGATGAGCCAGTTCTCCCGCCCCGATCACGCAATAACTGCGACCGGACTCCTTGAGGATCTCGCGCAATCCATCCAGAAACGCCACCACCGATTGCAGCACGGCCGGTTCCGCCACGCTCAACGCGGAGAAGGAACAGAGGATCGGAACAATGGTGAAGGGCTTCTTGCTGCCGACGATGTCTTGGAGGAACGGCAATTGGAATTCAATGGCATGTTCGGCTTGATGGCAGAGATCTTCTTCAAAGGCCAGGGGGAACCGCTCTCTGATCTTCGCCAGCAAGGGCTGGTCCGCCTTCACCACGCCCAGCGGCGTTTCAAAATCTTTGTCCGTGACGGCAAACAGGTTATCGAGGCCGGCGTAGGCCGTCCCGAAGATGACATAGACATCCGGCTGCGTCGCTTCTTGCAGTTCTTTATAGGCCCAGGCGTAGATCGGGCCGGCTTGCTTGAGATCATAGGTCGGCGCCACAAGGGCCTTGATCGGTTTCCCGGCATTCTCTGATGGCTTGAAGTCCGGTCCTTCTTTAGAGGTGAAGAACCCGTCGATCTGCTTTTTCAGCTTTGCCCCGTCCGCCTCATAGGCACGGCCGGCAAAAGCCGCCCTCCGCAAGGGGCTTTCGCGATACTGCGCCCGCTGTGTCTTGCGGGCTTCCTCCGCCCGGTCCCCTTCGAGAAAGAGCTTTGTATCGAGGTCGGCTACCAACTGCCCCACTTTATCGGGCATGAGGAACTCGCCGAACCGCTTCAAGTACAGGGCGCCGATTTCCTGGAGCGAATGTTCGCCGTCGAAATGCTGGACGATGAAGAAGTAATTGAGCGGCAGGACGAGCTTTTCTTTGCTCAGGCCGGTCGGGTCCCACAGCACGATGTATTGCTCCTCGCCTTCTTTAATGGGCGAGAATTGGAGATTGCGCAGGACCGGGTACTGCTTGGGATCTTTGGCCGCGGTGGTAGTCGTCATAACGCTCCTTTATTGACCGGCATTGTAATAGAGCGAGAGAAGAAGCTGCAACCGGCAGGAAAAGGCTCAGGTTAAAGGGGGGGAGGTCGAGGGGGAGTTCCCCCCTGAACATTTGCCTTGGCCGCAAACCTCTAGTCAGTGAGATTCCGGCGGCTCGCCCTCCGTCCGTCGGCTGAGGAAGATCAACGTGCCGATGGTCACGAGGGCCAGCCAAATCGTCGGGCGGCCATAGGAGGCGTCGGAGAATTCGATCAGGTCGGTCAGCCGGCCGATCAAGAGCGACATGCGGGCCATGACGGTATAGCCGAAGGCCGCGCCGAAGGAGATCATCAGAAACATCACCCCGGTCCGCGCCACCATCCTCCCAGGCCCAGTGTGCTCGACCGAAAAAAAGAAATAGAACAGCACCGAGCTGACGCCGATCAGAATGATAATCACGTTGAGGCTGCTGGCGGGATTGTGCAGATCCCAGGAAAACGTGACGCCGCCGCCGGGCGCCAGCATCAGCAGCGGGCGAACGGTGTCTTCGATCTGTTTCAAAATGAACGACGAGATCGTCCGGGGAATCGCCAGCCCGGACCCGACGCCGACGATGAACGCAAACGCATAGCGCGACAACCAGGACGCCTTGGGAACATAGCGGGTCAGCATCAACGAGCCGATCATCACGGGGACCAGCAACACCCACTCTCCGTTCTCGACGATAGGCTTGATGATTAGATGCACCAGGACCGTGTCATAGGCCTTCACGATCGTATAGCCGACCGAAACGCCCACATAGAGGTGCTCAGCCAGCTTGAAGAGCGGGTTATCTTTATAGAGAAACGACAGGATAAAAAGCGTCAGCCCTGTCGCCACCCAAGCCCCGATCAGCGTTGCGTCCATATCGTTATCCGTTTCCTACGACCGTTCGCCTTGCTGCCGCGCCTGCCGCCGCATTGAAAAATAGAAGATGTTGCACAGAGCGACGAGCACGATGATGGCCAAATGCGTCGCAGACTGGGCATCCATGCCCGCCACCGCCCGCCCTTTTTGTCCAATCAAAGTCTCATACTCCGCTGCGCCGCGAAGGCCGCCGATCAATCCATTGATCTGCCCGCTGCGCAGCAAAGGATAGAGGCCTGGCGCAATGACGCCGGTACACCCGCCGCCTAATTCGAACTTGTATTTGTCCTTGCCGAACACATACCAGGCCTCGACACCGGGATTCCCGGCTCCAAGGCTCACGAGATAGGTGACATCCCTGAGGCTCTGTACTCCCTCCAGCACCGCCTGGCCCTTCGTCGGCTTCCCGCCATAGTCGCTCGGAAAGGTGTTATAGAGATCCTGGCCCAGGTTGATGATGACCGCCGTCCCGCCGGGACTCCATCCAAGAAACGTGTAGTCCTTGCCGCGCTCTTTCCCCATCTCCTGGGCGACCTGCGTGACCAATTGGTCGGCCATACCCGTGCCTGACACCCATAGCGTCATCGTGACAACACGGAGATTCTTGCGGAAGGCGTGGCGGAGAATGGCGACCGCCTGGGGATACAATTCCGGCTTCGACGCCGGATCGAAATCGATCGACAAGAGGAAGACAGAGCGCTCAGGCATCTGCTCGATATAGTCGTACACGCCCCGGACCTCCGAGGAAATCTTAATTGGAAGCCCGACCGGATAGAGCAAGGGCAAGAGCGTGCAGAGCCCGATCACCGCAAAGATGATCCGCCGGTCGATCTTGAGCATGCGTTCCGCGAAAGTCACCATCTACTCCAATGACACTGGCAAGAGGCCAGAGGCGAGAGGCGAGAGGTCACACGACTGGACATCTTCCGATTTCCTCCTCTTGCCACTCGCCTCGCACCCCTAGCCGTCACTCTTTCCCCCCGCCCAGATACGACCGTTCCACGCCGAAGATGATCTTCAGCGACAGGGCCACGGTGCCGAGACTGACGCCGATCAGGATTGCGCGCCGCACCGAGGCGTTCAGCACATTCAAAATCCATTGCGACACGTCGCCGCTCACGGGAATCAGATACTCGCCGAGCGGCACCCGGCCCATCATCACAATCACCGCCGCAATGAGGAGCACAGCGGCTTCCCGGCTCCTGGCCCGAAATGAACGGTACGCGGCCGACGCGATGAAAAAGGCCAGAATGGCGAACATGGTGCCCTGCAGCGGCACCATCATAAAGTTGTAAACCCACCCGAACGCGGTCGAGACCCCCTCGACACTTTCCTTTCCATTGGCCCAGAGACCCACCGCAATCGTGCCGAGCATGCCCGCGTAGAGGACGACACTGTAGCCCCACCCCGCTTCTTTGCGGCGGATCTTGGCCGCATGGACATGAAAGAGGCTGGTCACGCCCAGCACCAGCGCAAATCCACCGATGATCTGCATCCACTTGGTCGCCGAGGTCAGGACCTGCTCCGACGCCGGATGCGGCACATAGTATTGTCCCGCGAACACCAACCCCGTAATCATGGTGATCAAGAGCGGCAGCTGTCGGCGGAAAAAGATCATTTCACATCCTTAAACAGTTCAAGAAACAACTGCGGCCACTCCGCATGAAGGATCACACCCAGCGTGGCCAGGGCCGTCCCAACCCCGATGGCCGTCAACAGCACGGCCTTGCCGAGATCCTGCCCCCGCAGCGTCCCCATCTGCACCGGCTCTCGAGAGAGATAGGCGCTGGCCGCATACAGCTCCTCGCCGATCAACGTGTAGTCGCAGGTCGTCACGAAAAACGGCAGCTGGTGATCGGAGTCGGTCCCGGCGATCTGGATTGCGCCCGTGCTGGCGCCGGTCTCCGTCAGCAGCAAGGATTCGGCGAAGTAGGCGCCCATAAAAAAGTTGGCCGCCGGCTTCTTGCGCAACATGATGCCGTCCACCGCCGCCGTGTAACTGAATTGATCGCTGGTGATGAAAAAGTTGGAATCTTCCTTGAACAGATCCGGCTTGCCCGCTTCGAGGTAGGCCTGTTTCGTGATTTCCTGGCACACCGCCATCGTGATGGGATCGCGATGCGGGACCATCAACTCCGTTTCATACGAAGCCGTGCGTTTGGCGACGCGCCCGAGAATGACCGCGGCCGCGATCGTGGAGGGATCGCTCATGTCGTGCGCGCCGGTCAGGTACAGAATCGGCTTGCCCAATTCGGTGGCCCGGCCGATGGCCTCATCTACCGCGTCGAGGCCGGGAATCCGCCGCAGGAAGATCTCTTTCTTCTTCGCCTGGCCGATGCTGTAGAACACCAGCCCGCCGAAGAGGACCGCCAGCACCAGGTTGTTCACCGCATTCCAATTGAACCAATTCGCCTGCGGTGTCGCGATGATCGTCGGCCCCACGAGCCGTTCCGCCCTTCGCACCGAAGCCACCGCCACCTGGTAGCGGACCCCATCTTTGAGTTCGACACCCTTCCCATTCCGCACGACAAAGAGATGATCGGTCGAGGCGCCGACTCTCGTCCACCACCCCTGCTTGGACTCACGCACATAGTGGGTCGCAGCGGGAAACTCCGCGATCACTTTCAGTGGGCCTAATTCGGTGGAGTCGCCGACCTCACCGAACCAGATTTCATAGCGGACATCTTCCCGGTCCTGGCTCCCCGCCGCCCACACGACCGTGAGACTCTTCCCTCCGTCATTCGGTGTATCGAACACCTGCACCTGACCGGGCGGCATCAAGGCGTCTTCCGCAAGGACAATGTTAGATGACACGCCACAGACAACTATCAACAACAGGATGTTCAGAAAGACCATCCAGCAAGGCCGCAGCGAGTGAAGGGCCGAGGCGTACCCTCTGGGGTACGTTGAGGGTCTGAACGATGCGAGAACGACGCTGGGGGGCTTTTTCAACATCCTGTCACGAGCCTTCGATGACTTCAATGTTGGTTCTAGGCACCACCGCCACCTGGCCGTCAGGGAACTGCACTTCCAGCACACGCACTTCGCTTTCGGTCGGAATCTTCTGCAAATCCGACGGCAGCGCCGACACCTGGCCGATCTTGCCGAACAGTGGATCGCGGATGATGCGCACCGGATCGCCGATCTGGATACCCTCGCGCTGCGGCGCCACAGTCACGCCAGCCGACACGGCCCCCGCTGGCTTCGCAATGACGATTTCCGGCCGGATCACCCCGGCTCGAATCTGCGTCGCCCCTGAGATAGCGGCCTTCTGCCCGGCATGAGCCGACAACAGCTTGAACGTCTTTTGCGCCATCGGAATCGTGCCGAATCCCTCTGTCAAAATCAGTGTGAACCCGACCTGCTCTGTCCCGGTAATCGCCACGCCCAGGTCGTACCCGAGCAAGGCCCGGAGATCCTTATCATGAATCCCCCCGACCACCAAGCCCGCAATACCCACGGCCTTCGCCTTCGCCAGCGTTTCAGCCGGCAGGAACGACCCGCCGACGACGATTTTCCCCTTCATGTCGGCCGTCAGCTGCGCCGGAGTCAGCACCTCGTCAGGCGACCGGGCCGCCATCGCCAGTGTCCCCCAGGTCTCCCCGCCGATGCCGAAGATGCCCTGGATCAGCGTACAGACCGCTTCGACCGTCACCCCCTGCTGTGGCTGCACCTCCACGACCGTACCATCCACATAGGCTAAGACTTCCAGAACCCGTGGAGGCTCCCGCAACAACACCTGCCCCGTCACCGTTGAAACCGACTCGACCGTCCCCGTAATCGGCGACCGGATCTCCGTCTTGAACCACTTAATGAGCGGTTTGTTCTCCGCGAGAATCTCGTCCTTCTGCACCGGCTCGCCCGGTTTCTTGACGAGATAGTCAGAAATCTCGTCCGGCGCGACACCCAGCTGGTTGGCGAGATTCAGCGGATAGACCTTGCCGGGCAGCTCGGCTTTGGCCACCGGCTGATTCGATTGCACCTGATCGCCCACATTAACCAGTACCGTGCCAGGCAGCGGTAATTGCCGCCGCCGCCTGATGACGGTCTGCTCGGTCACTGTCAGCCCTGGTGTATAGGAATGTGCCATGGTAAACCCTGTGGCGAGAGGTACGAGGCAAGAGGCTAGAGGAAATCACGCCCATCGCCTCTAGCCTCAAGCCCCTCGCCTACACCTTCGGATACAACTCCACCGCCTTGAACCATTTCGTGAGCGCGGCCACGCGGGCCGCCGAATCGGCGGGCAACTGCAACGGCCTGCCGCGTCCATCGAGCATGACACCCACCACCCCGCCTTGCACCTCGCGCGTCACCGGCACGCCGGCCCCCTGCCCCAGATTGATCGCTTTCGCCGGCTGCATCGTCAACGTCGCCTTTTCGTTCACGCCCAGAGAGAAGAGCCGCAACTCTCCCATTTTCAATTGCTCCTTCACCACACGCCCATCCGGGACCGTCAGTTCATAGTCGGCCAGCCGCTCGCCGTCCTTGGCCTGTCCGATCGGCGCCACGCAGGTCCCGAGGTAGACCATGCAATCGCGCACGAACACGTCTGTCGCGGCTTTCTCGTTAATGGTCGAGAGCACACCCAGATGCGGCATCATAAAGATGCTGTCCACCGACAACATCGTGAACCCGAGCGGCTCGTACGCATCCACCATCATCAGCATCGACTGGATCCGGCGCGGCGCATGGGAGAGAATCCCGCCGCTGCCCACGATGAGATCCAGCTTGAGCATGTCGATCAACGTTTTTCCGGAGGCTCCCTGCTCGAACACGTCGGAGATCGTCCGTTCCTGTTGCACGCCTTTGAGGCCGGTCGCCAGCGATTTGTGATGAATCAGGGCCAGCCGTAGCGCTTCGCGGGAAATGGCCTGCTCGATCTGCAATTCGTCGAGGGTCTGCGGAATCGTCGTAGGCCGCACCATCTTGTTCTTGATGCGATTCCGCAGCGTCTGCTCGTCGATATCGAACGGCACCCAGCGCATGATGTTCGCGAGCCCCGCCTCGGCCAGCACATTCGAGATGCTGTAGGACATGCCCAGGTTCGCGCTGACCGTGCGATTGAACACCCCCTCGAAGACCGAGAACACGTCCGTCGTCGCGCCGCCGATATCGACGCCGATCAGGTTGAGGTGTTCCCGCTTCGCAATGGTCTCCATGATGACACCGACCGCTGCCGGCGTCGGCATGATCGGCGCACCGGCCATCTCCATCAGCTTCTTGTAGCCCGGCGCCTGCTGCATGACATGTTCAAGAAAGAGATCATGAATCTTGTTCCGGGCCGGCGCCAGGTTCTCGCGCTCCAACACAGGACGGATATTCTCAGTGATTTCAAGAGCGGCCTTCTCGCCCAGAATCTTCTTCACCTGTCCCTGCGCATCCTTGTTGCCCGCGTAGATCAGCGGTAGTTTGTACGTCGCGCCGAACCGTGG
The DNA here is from genome assembly GCF_049546785.1 of Nitrospira sp. NS4. Taxonomy (NCBI): domain Bacteria; kingdom Pseudomonadati; phylum Nitrospirota; class Nitrospiria; order Nitrospirales; family Nitrospiraceae; genus Nitrospira; species Nitrospira sp. NS4. Next base: position 430,433 of record NZ_JBMWAN010000001.1, read on the forward strand.
ACGAGGCTCCGCCGCCGCCACATACTCGGCCATCTCGACGACATGCGTCACAGCGCCGCCATCAGTGCCGCCGGACATCAAGATCATGTCCGGCCGCATGGAGCGAATCCGCTCGATCTTCTCGTGCGGCAGGCGGCCATCGTTCGAGGCCAGGACATCGATCACAATCGCGCCGGCGCCGAGCGCGGCTCGCTGCGCGCTTTCACCCGTCATGTTCTGCACCACGCCGGTCACCATCATTTGGAGACCGCCGCCCGCGCTGCTGGTGGAGATGTAGATATCGACGCCGGTCTTCGCATCACGGCAGGGGGTGATGATCTTGTCGCCGTCCAGAATCTTGCGGCCCGAAAGCTCTTCGATTTCGGCAATGGCATTCAGCACGCCGCGCGTCACGTCCTCAAAGGGCGCCTCGACCGTCGTCGGCGCCTCACCGCGATAGGTCTGGCGATATTCGTCGCCGACCTTCTCAATGAGAATGGCCTTCGTCGTCGTGCTGCCACAGTCGGTAGCCACGATGACGTTCAACGGATAGTCGATCTTGGGTTTGTCGGATGCGTAGGCTGGAGCGCTCATCAAACAGACTTCGCCTCGATAAGGGTGATCAGGCGGGCAATCGTGTCACGCCGTTCAAGCAACCGCGCGACGTGCTCAACCTCTGAGGCATTGAAGGCCCATTCGATGATCGGCCTGAAGAAATGCAGCGCCTGGCTGCCCAGGAAACTCATGGGGCCGAGGGACTCCAGGAACACGATGGCCGGCGCCGCCATACCGCGCGTCACCACCGCATCGGCGACGCGCTGGAGCAAGGAGAGATCGTCGTTCGTGAATACTTCGGTGTCCGGCTGAGTTGAAAAGGCATGCGAGAATTCCGCACGGACCTTGCCCCATGTTTCCGCCAGCGACGCCTTGGTGAAGGAAGCCATAAGTGTGTGGAAAGGCAGTCAAAAACAATTATGGAAGGGCATTATAGGAAGGGGTGGGGAGAGAGTCAATTTAAGGATACGATTGCTCAAGTCTTCTTCTGCCCGATCTTGCTCTCCGTCCCGTTCCACAGCCGTCCGATGTTCCCCTTGTGCTTTACCACAATGAGGCCGCTGACGACGACGGAGAAGAGGACAAAACTGACCGTGGGATGGACGAGCGCGGCGATAAGCGGAAAGAGGCCGAAGGCGGTCAGTGCGCCGCCGGACGAATAGCGCCAGAGGGCGACGGCGCCGAGCCAGGCGAGCAGCAGGATCAGTCCGATGAGTGGCGCAACACCGAGCACCGAGCCCAGCGCGGTTGCCACGCCCTTGCCGCCTGAGAAGCCGAGAAACGGGGAAAAGAGATGCCCGAGGAACGGCGCGAGCGCCACGAGCAGGATGGTCCATTCGTCTTGCAGCAACTGCGTCGCCGCAAACCCCATGACCCAGCCTTTGCCCATGTCCCCGACCAGCGTGAGAATGCCGGCCTTCTTCCCCGACACCCGCAACACATTGGTAAAGCCGACGTTCTTGCTGCCGACCGTACGCGGGTCTGGCAGCCCCATCGCCTTCGACACCACCACGCCAAAGGGCACGGCGCCGAGCAGGTACCCGATCACGACCAGAGCAACTAGCAGCCAATTCATGTCCATGGAGATATCCGACAAGCTCGAAGAAAAAGCGGTAAGAGAACTATCGCGCAGGCAGCGAGAGTCACAGCTTATTCACCGACTCCACCCATCACTGGTCACGCGTCACAGGGATTCGGCTATAGCCCTTTGGCGACAACCTGCTTCCAGAAACTCCACACATACTGCCCGCCCGAGATGTAGCCCAGCACCAGCGAGAGATAGAGCGTAGCGAGGCCGGCCAAATGGAGGTTGCCGAGTTCGGCGAGCCCCGTTCCTTCCAGGATCAACAGCACAATGGCCACCACTTGCAGCGCCATCTTATACTTGCCGGTGGTTTCCGCGGCGATGATCATCCCCTCGCCGGCCGCGATGGCCCGGATGCCGGTGACGGCCACTTCACGCGCGATGACGAGGATCGCGACGAGGGCGCTGACCCGATCGATATTGACCAGGAGGATCAACGCCGACAGCACCAGCAGCTTATCCGCGATCGGATCGAGCAGCTTCCCGAGCTTCGTGACCTGCCCGGTCCGGCGGGCGATGTAGCCGTCCAACATGTCGGTCATCGCCGCGACGGTGAAGATCACGGCGGCGATCAATGACCGCTCCGGCGTCGGCGTGATAAAGAGGACGATGAAGACGGGAATGAGCAGAATGCGGATGAGCGTGAGCAGATTGGGGAGGTTGAGCGACTCCTGCCCGATTTCCCGCCAGACTTCTAGGACGCGGTTCATGGGTCAGTAGTGTCCCTTAGACAATGCCGCTCTTCAACAGATCATGCAAATGAATGACGCCGCGGATGTTGCGATCGCCTTCCGTAACAACGAGTGTGGTGATGGAAAACCGTTCCATCATCTCAACCGCTTTAGCTGCGAGATCGTCCGGCCCGATGGTCTTGGGGTTTCTCGACGCGAGCTCACGCGCCGTCGCCCTGGCAAAGTCTCCGCCACGCTGAATGAACCGCCGCAGGTCCCCGTCCGTGATGATGCCTGCAAGCTTGCCAGCCCGATCGACCACGGTCGTCATCCCGAGCTTCTTCGCCGTCATTTCCAGCATCGCCGTCGTACCGGCGACCGATTCGGTGACTTGCGGCAGATCGGCCCCGGAATGCATGAGATCTTTGACCCGCACCAGCAGGCGGCGCCCCAGCGTGCCGCCCGGATGGAATTGGGCGAAGTCTTCTTCCCTGAAACCCCGTTTCTGTAACAGCGCCACGGCCAGTGCATCGCCCATCGCCAACGTCGCCGTCGTGCTGGCCGTCGGAGCGAGCCCCATCGGGCAGGCCTCTTCCGAAACAGACACATCCAATGCCACGTCGCTATTCTTCGCCAGGGTGGAGTTCATCCGCCCCGTGAGCCCGATGACCGGAATACCCATACGCTCGACGTAGGGCAGGATCTGCAACAGTTCAGCCGTCTCACCGCTATTGGAAATCGCAATCAACGCATCGCGGCGGGCCAACATGCCCAGATCGCCATGCACCCCTTCGGCAGGATGAAGAAAGAAGGAGGAGGTGCCGGTGCTGGCCAGGGTCGCGGCAATCTTCTGCCCGATCAGGCCGGACTTGCCCATGCCCGACACGACCACTTTCCCTTTGCACTGAAAGAGCAAATCCACCGCGTTGGCGAACGTGTCGTCCAGACGCGTGACCATCGCCTGCACCGCGCGCGCTTCGATTTCGAGCACACGCCTCCCGTCGCCCAGGCTTCCCAGGCTCTTCACGCTTTTGGGCCCCGGGGAACGCTTGGTCTTTAGCTTCGAGGTTTTGCTGCTTCGCATATCCGCATGACCCGTTCGAGCAAAGTTTTTAATTGGTGCAACGGCACCATATTCGGACCGTCGGATAGGGCCTCGTCCGGGTTGGGGTGCACTTCCATGAAAAATCCGTCCACGCCGGCGCCGGCCGCCGCGCAGGCCAACGGTTCGACAAACTCGCGCTGGCCGCTGGACTTGGTGCCCCCGCCGCCGGGCAACTGCACGCTATGCGTCGCGTCGAACACGACGGGATAGCCGAAGCTCCGCATGATGGGAAACGAACGCATATCGACGACGAGGTTGTTGTAGCCGAAGGAGGATCCGCGCTCGGTGAGCACGATGCGCTGGCTTCCGCACTCTTCCACTTTCTTCACCGCATTCGCCATTTCAGGCGGTGACAGGAATTGCCCCTTCTTCACATTGACGACCTTGCCGGTCTTCGCCGCGGCGATAAGTAGATCCGTCTGGCGACAGAGAAAGGCTGGAATCTGCAATACATCAACCACCTTCCCCGCCTCAGTCGCCTGCTCGTCCGTGTGGACGTCGGTGAGCACCGGAAGCCCCAACTGGTCTTTGACCTTCTTCAGGACCGCGAGACCCTGCTCAAGGCCCGGACCGCGGTAGGACTTGATGGAAGTGCGGTTGGCTTTATCGAACGAAGCCTTGAAGACGTAGGGAATCCCGAGGGACTTGGCGATCTCCGCAATCCGGCCGGCCGTGTCCATCACGAGCTGCTCGCTCTCGATGACACAGGGACCGGCAATCAGGAACGGCCGATGTCCCGCGCCGACCTTGAATGAACCAATCTGAACTTCGTGTGCCATAATCCAATCTTCTTCCAACTTCTTTTGCGATGCTCAAACAGGCTATCCAACAAGGCCGCAGGCGAGACAAACCCGGAGGCGTACCCTCAGGGGTACGTTGAGGATTTTGTCGAGCCGAGAACGAAGTTGGGAGCCTGCTTCAGCATCGCAACTTAGTGTCCACACTTGCGGCGCAACGCGGCACCGACAAATCCGCTGAACAAGGGATGTGGATGGTGCGGGCGCGAGCGGTACTCGGGATGGAACTGCGTCGCCAGGAACCAGGGATGCTCTTTGAGTTCGACGATCTCCACCAGCCGTCCGTCCGGCGACAGGCCGCTCAGAACCAACCCCTTGGCCGTCAGTTGTTCACGATAGGCATTGTTGAATTCGTAGCGGTGGCGATGCCGTTCACGGACCTCGCTCACCCCGTACATCTTCTGCGCCAGCGTGCCCTCGCCCAATTTGCAGAGATAGGAGCCCAGCCGCATCGTCCCGCCCTTGTCGCTGACCCCTTGCTGATCGGACATCAAGTGGATCACCTGATGGGGCGACCGTTCGTCGAACTCGGCGCTATTGGCCCCCGCTAATCCGGCCACATTCCTTGCAAACTCAATCGTCGCGCACTGCATCCCCAAACAGAGCCCGAGAAACGGCACCTGGCGCTCGCGCGCATACGTGATGGTGAGAATCTTCCCTTCGATCCCGCGCGTCCCGAACCCGCCGGGAATCAAGATCCCGTCGGCCTCGCGCAGGATCCGCTCCGTCCCCTGACGCTCGACGTCTTCGGACTCAATCCAGGAAATATTGACCTTGGTTTCATGATCGATCCCGCCATGCACCAGCGCTTCAGACAGACTCTTGTAACACTCCTTGAGCCCGGCATACTTGCCGACCAGCGCAATCGACACCTCGTGCTTGGGGTGCTTGATCTTCTGCACCATCGCATCCCATTCACGGAGATTGGGAGGACCGGTCTCGATGTGCAACTGCCGGACAATCAATTCGTCGAGGCCTTCCTTCCGGAAGACGATCGGCACCTCGTAGATCGTTTCGACATCTTTGGCGGTGATGACGGCATCCTTCTCGACGTTGCAGAACATCGCGATCTTGGCCTTCATCTCCGGCGGAATGTACCGGTCGGTCCGGCACAACAAAATATTCGGCTGGATACCGATCTCACGCAGCTTGTTCACGGAATGCTGGGTGGGCTTCGTCTTGAGTTCGCCGGCTGCGCCGATATAGGGCACCAGCGTGAGATGGACATACAGGACGTTATCGCGCCCCACATCGTAGGGCATCTGCCGGATCGATTCGAGAAACGGCAGACTCTCAATATCGCCGACCGTCCCGCCGATCTCGACGATCGTGACATCCATGCCCTTCGAGATGCGCATGATGCATTGCTTGATCTCGTCCGTGATATGCGGAACGACCTGCACGGTGCCGCCGAGATAATCGCCCCGCCGCTCTTTGGTAATGACGGAGTTGTAGATCCGGCCGGTCGTATAGTTGTTTTCCTTGGTCAGCGAGAGCGACGTGAACCGTTCATAGTGGCCGAGGTCGAGATCCGTTTCCGCCCCGTCATCGGTCACGAACACTTCGCCGTGCTGGTACGGGTTCATCGTTCCCGGATCGACGTTGATGTACGGGTCGAGCTTCAGGAAGGTAATCTTCAACCCGCGGCTTTCGAGAAGGTTCCCGATGGAGGCCGAAGCCAGCCCTTTACCCAACGACGAGACCACTCCGCCTGTCACGAAAATAAATTTGCTCATGGTTGCCCCCACGATCGGCGACCGCCCCATTGCGATGCGTCCACCCGTCTCATCGGCTCGGCACCACTCGATTCCGGCCCAATTCCCGCTTCATCGAATCGTACTGCTGCAGCTTCTCGACCACCTCCGGCACATCCTCCGGCATGTCCACGCGCAACGACGCATGCCCGGTCTCCCAGACCCTGATGCGAACCCCGTTTTCCAGCGCGCGGAGCTGCTCCAGCTTCTCGGCATCTTCCAGGGGGCTGGTGCCCATCGCGGCGATCCGCAACAGAGTGTCCTTCGTGTACATATAGACGCCCAGGTGGATATAGTGGAGACCGCTCACGACCTGCCGGCTCGGATCGTCGCGTACCCAGGGAATCGGCGCACGCGAAAAATACAATGCGTAGCCTCGCGCATCAGAGACCACTTTGACGATCGCCGGATTCTGGAGGTCATCCGTCGCATCCATCTTCCGCTTCAACGTCCCCATGTCCGCGCCGCTTTCCATAAACGGTTCGATGAGGTCCGAGAGCAGTTCGGGGTTCAGCGGAATCTCGTCGCCCTGCAAATTCACGAAACACTCGCCGGCAAACATCCGCGCCACGCCGGCCACCCGGTCGGTGCCCGTGCGGTAGTCCCCGGTCATCATCACGACGCGCCCGCCGAACTGATCCACCGCCTGCTTGATCCGGTCATCGTCGGTGGCCACCAGCACCTCGTCCACCGACCGGCAGGCCGCAGCCTGTTCATACACATGCTGGATCATGGGTTTCCCACCCAACTGGGCCAGCGGCTTTCCGGGGAAGCGGGACGACCCGTAGCGCGCAGGAATGACGACGGTCACCGATTGCGACGAGTTACCCATTCCCCACCGCCTCCAATAACTGCTCGGGGGAAACCGTTGCGGTCCCGACCATGCCGACGACGATCCCGGCCGCATAATTGGCCAGCGTCGCGCCTTCGCGCATGCTGGCGCCGGTCGAGAGCGCGAGGGCCAGGGTGCCGATCACGGTATCGCCGGCGCCCGTGACATCGTAAACCTGGCGCGCCTGCGTCGGCAAATGCCAGGAACTTCCTTCCCCCTCGTAGAGGCTCATGCCTTTTTCACCGCGGGTAATCAGGACGGACTGGCAGCCCAGTCGCTGCCGGAGCAGTGCCCCCGCCTGATCGACAGTCTGATCGTCATCGCCGTGCAGCCCGGCCGCCTGCGTGGCTTCCAGATGATTCGGAGTCATCACGGTGACATTCTTATAGTAACTGAAGTGCTCGACCTTGGGGTCCACGATGATCGGAATCCGGCGCAAGGCGGCCAGCCTCGTTAATTCCGTCATGAGCTGAGCCGTCACGACTCCCTTCGCATAGTCGGACACGACCAGGCAGGACAATTCCCGCATACGGGATTCGACATACCGCAACATACGTTTCTGCAGCGTGCCCTTCAGCTCCTGGCGCCCCTCCACGTCGTACCGCACGATCTGCTGGTTATGGGCGATGACTCGGCTTTTTCGCGTCGTGGGACGGTCGTGATCGATGATGACGCCGCCACGGGAAGACCGGCCTGTCCGCCGGCTTCCCAGCTCTTTCAGCAGCAACCGTCCGCTCTCATCGGCTCCGATCACGCCGCAGAGGTCGGCCTTGCCGCCCAACGCCAGGATGTTATTGAACACATTGGCCGCGCCGCCCAACCGCAGGGATTCGGACTCCACATGCACGACCGGCACCGGCGCTTCGGGAGAAATCCGGCTGACCCGCCCCATGACATAATGGTCCAGAATGAGATCGCCGATGACCAGCACGCAGGCCTGGGGAAATCGCTGCACGTACTGACGGAGCGCCTTCGGAGAGGCCGGCGATTTGGAGCCGCTGCATACCTGAGGTGCCATGGCCTGCTGCCTGTCCTTCCCTACTGAATCGCCTTGCCGAACCGGTCCCATCGAACCCACTCGGTCCAATCGCCCTGCCCGCTCCAGGACCAATAAATGCGAAAGGCTTTGCCCCTGATCTTCTCTTCGCGCACATAGCCCCAGAACCGGCTGTCGAGGCTCTGATCCCGATTGTCGCCCATGACAAAATAGGAGCCTTCCGGGACGGTCACCGGCCCGAAGTTGTCGCGCGGATTGACCGAACTGTCGATGATGCCGGGATCGATGCGCTGCGTAAAGGCTTTGTCGTCCAACGGCTGCCCGTTCACGAGGACCATTTTGTTTCGAATCTGCACCGTATCGCCGGGCCCGCCCACGATCCGCTTGATGAAGTCTTTCTCTTCGTCTTCGGGAAACCGGAACACGATGATGTCGCCCCGCTGCGGTTTCCCGAAAGCGACGACCGTACTGGAGGTATAGCAATTCACCGGAGGAAAGGCGGGTTGCAGTTTGCAATCGGTCGGCCACTGCAGGCCGTACGCCAGCTTGCTGACCAGAATATGATCCCCGATCAGCAGCGTGGGAATCATCGACCCGGACGGAATCTTGAACGCCTGCACCACGAACACGCGAATGGCAAACGCCAGCAGCATCGCCACGACGATGGCTTCGGCATATTCACGAACGATCGATTTGGCGGTCGGCCGATCCGCGGCGGTGTCCGGCGACCCGGAGGAAGCCTCGGCCGAAGGATCAGGCACATCGTCCAGATTGGGAGGGGTCGGCTCGGCGCTCATTCGTCACCGACTTTTAAGAGGGCGAGAAACGCCTCTTGCGGAACGTCGACGCTCCCCACCGACTTCATGCGCTTTTTCCCTTCCTTCTGCTTTTCGAGCAACTTCCGTTTGCGGGAGATGTCACCGCCATAGCATTTGGCGATCACGTTCTTCTTCATCGCGCCGATCGTCTCGCGGGCGATGATCTTATTCCCGATCGCCGCCTGGATGGCGATTTCAAACATCTGGCGGGGAATGAGCTCTTTCATCTTCTCCGCCATCTGCCTTCCACGATAGTAGGCCCGTTCTTCATGCGTAATAAACGACAAGGCATCGACCGCCTCGCCGTTCAGCAGAATATCGATCTTCACCAGCTTGGACTCCCGATAGCCGAGCAGTTCGTAGTCCAGCGACGCGTAGCCCTGCGTGCGCGACTTCAGCTTGTCGTAAAAGTCCAGGATCACTTCGTTGAGCGGCATCTCGTAGCTGATAACCACCCGCGTCGGGTCGAGGAAATGGATATCCCTCTGAATGCCGCGGCGCTCCTGACAAAGCTTGAGAATCGACCCCATATACCGTTCGGGCGTGATGACGGTGGCCAGAATAAAGGGCTCCTCGAACGATTCGATGCTGCTCGGCTCCGGCAGCTCGGCCGGATTGTCGATTTCCAGCACATCGCCTTTCGTCGTCAGAACGCGATAGACCACCGTCGGGGCCGTGGTAATCAGCGTCAGCCCGTACTCCCGTTCCAGGCGCTCCTGAATGATCTCCATGTGCAGCAGACCCAGAAAGCCGCACCGGAACCCGAACCCGAGCGCCAGCGAGGTCTCCGGCTCATAGATGAAGGAGGAGTCGTTCAAACGCAGCTTGACCAGCGCATCCCGCAAGTCTTCGTATTTCGCCGTATCGGTCGAATAGAGGCCGCAGAAGACCAGAGGCTTCACTTCCTTGTAGCCGGGGAACGGGGTGCTCGTCGGCTGGGCGGCATCGGTCAGCGTGTCGCCGATCTTGACGTCCGCCACTTCCCGCATGTTCGCACAGAGATAGCCCGCTTCGCCGGTCAACAATTCGGATTTCTTGGTCCGCTTCGGCGTGAACTGCCCGACCTCCATCACTTCGAAAACCCGATCGTTCGACATCACTTTGATCTTCATGCCGGGACGAACCGAACCGTCGACGATCCGGGTCAAGACGATCACGCCCTGGTAATTGTCAAACCAGGAATCGAAGATGAGCGCCTTCAGCGAAGCGTTGGGATCCCCCGAAGGCGGCGGAATCCGCTCGATGACGGCCTCCAGCACCTCCGGCACCCCCTTGCCCTCCTTGGCGCTGATCAGCATGGCATCGCTGGCATCCAGCTGCAGCACATCCGAAATCGACTGTTTGGTGCCTTCGACATCGGCGCTGGCCAGATCGATCTTATTGATGACCGGGATGATGGTGAGGTTGTTCGCCATGGCCAGATTCACATTGGCAATGGTCTGCGCCTGGACTCCCTGAGTGGCATCCACCAGCAAGAGCGCTCCTTCGCAGGCCGCAAGACTGCGGGAGACTTCATAGGTAAAGTCCACATGCCCTGGCGTATCGATCAAATGCAGCGAGTAGATCTTCCCGTCTTTGGCTCGATACTTGATCGCAACCGCATGGGCCTTGATCGTAATGCCACGTTCCCGTTCCAGGTCCATGGCATCAAGGATCTGCTCCTTGGCCTCCCGGGCGGTCACCGCGCCAGTTGCGTCGAGGATCCGGTCAGCGAGGGTTGATTTGCCGTGATCGATATGGGCGATAATCGAGAAATTGCGAATAAGACTTTGCAAATCCAGCTCTTTTCTGAAGAAAATCGGTTCATTATAGTAACTGCCCTCCGGGTTGTCAAAGCGGCTGCGCGCCCGTATAATCCTCACCACACGCTGATTTTCTGTTCCTTTCCACGCACACCGTCGCCGGTTATCTTCTCAGACGTCTTGATTCGCATGCCCAAAAGAACAGGCCCTGACAGATTAGCGGATTGGGACCATAAATATCTCTGGCATCCCTTTACCCAGATGCAGGAGTGGGAACAGGAAGCCCCCCTCATCATCGAACGAGGGAAAGGCTCATACCTCATCGATGCGGAGGGCGACCGCTATCTCGATGGCACCTCTTCCATCTGGGTGAACCTTCATGGACATCGGCACCCGACCCTCGATCGCGCCATCAAGAACCAGCTCGGCAGGATTGCTCACTCCACCTTTTTAGGCCTTTCCAATCCACCGGCCATTCAATTGGCGCGCGAACTGATCCGCATCGCGCCCAAGGGACTGAGACGGGTCTTCTATTCCGACAACGGATCGACGGCGGTCGAAGTCGCCCTGAAGATGGCCGTGCAATATTGGCAGCAGCGCCATCCAGATGTCGGACCCAAGACCTCGTTTCTGCACTTGAAGCAGGCCTATCATGGCGACACCATCGGCGCCGTCAGTGTCGGTAACATCGAACTATTCCACGGCCGATTCAAGCCGCTGCTGTTCCCGACCGTTGAAGCGGACCCGCCCTACTGCTATCGCTGTCCGCTCAAGTTGACCTACCCGGACTGCGGGACCGCCTGTGTCGATCCGCTTGAACAGCTGCTCAAGAGGCACCATCGCGACCTTGCCGGACTCATCATCGAGCCGCTGGTCCAGGCCGCGGCCGGCATGATCACGTCGCCGCCCGGCTACCTCAAACGAGTCCGTGAGCTCTGCACGAAATACCATGTCCTGTTGATTGCCGACGAAGTGGCCACCGGCTTCGGGCGGACGGGCAAGATGTTCGCCTGCCAGCATGAAGGCGTCACGCCGGATCTCATGTGTATCAGCAAGGGATTGACCGGCGGCTACATGCCCCTTGCCGCCACGTTGACGACCGAAGACATCTATAAGGCCTTCCTGGGAAGATATGAAGACTTCAAGACCTTCTTTCACGGGCACAGCTACACGGGCAACCCGCTGGGTTGCGCCGTGGCACTCGCAAATCTGGAGGTCTTCAGGAAGGAACAAACACTGACGAAACTGCGCCCTAAGATTGCCGCGCTCACACGCCTCCTGCGTCCGCTTGCAAGGCTGGACCATGTCGGCGAGATTCGTCAGCGGGGCTTCATGGTGGGCATCGAGCTGGTGCGGGATTGCGCAACCAAAGCAGCCTACCCGCTCGCTGCCAGGATGGGCCACCGGGTCGCCATGGAGGCGCGCGGCCGGGGCCTCTTGCTGCGCCCGATCGGCAACGTGCTCGTCCTCATGCCTCCGCTGTCCGTCACGTTGAACGAATTGCAGCGCATGGTCTCGATCATCCGGCAATCCATCGTGAGCACCCATGACTCCTTATGATTTTCTGGTCATCGGCGGCGGCGTCATCGGCCTGAGTATCGCCAGAGAACTCAAGACGCGCCATGCCGATGCTCGTATCGTCTTAATCGAGAAAGAGACGGAATGTGGAGCCCACGCCAGCGGACGTAACAGCGGCGTCCTCCATGCGGGCTTCTACTATTCGCCAGACAGCCTCAAGGCGAAATTCACGAAACTCGGCAATGAGCGCATGACCGCCTATTGCGAGCGGAACCGTATCCCGATCAATCGATGCGGGAAGCTCGTTGTGGCCAAGGATGAGCGCGATCTCCCGTCTCTGGACGAACTCCTGAGACGCGGACGGATGAACGGAATCGACATTCAGGAATTGACCGAGGCGGAAGCCAGGAAAATCGAACCACGCGTCAAAACCTTTCAGCGGGCCCTGTTTTCGCCGCGCACCTCAACCGTCAATCCGCTTCATGTAATTGAAGCCATACAGCGCGACGCGATGCATGAAGGCATCGAGCTACGCCTCGGCACCGCCTATGTAAAGCGCACCGAGCAGGGGATCCAGACCAGCCAAGGCTTGATCGCGGCCGACTACACCGTGAACGCCGCCGGGCTGTATGCGGACAAGATCGCCCTGGAATACGGGTTCTCCGAAAACTACCGCATCCTGCCCTTCAAGGGCCTCTACCTCTATTCGAATGAACCGCCGGGCGCGATCCGCACCAATATCTATCCGGTTCCCGATTTGAGAAATCCCTTCCTCGGCGTCCACTTCACGATTACAGCGGATGGAAAGGCCAAGATCGGCCCCACGGCCATTCCGGCTTTGTGGCGCGAGAATTACGAGGGGCTCAGCAATTTCAAGCTGGGGGAGATGATGGAAGTGGCCGGCCGTGGATTAGGCCTGCTGACAGACGCGCAATTCGACTACCGGCGTCTGGCAGTCGAAGAGATTGCCAAGTATTCCCGCAGCAAAATGGTGGAGCTTGCCTCGGTGCTGGCCGAAGGCGTGGAGGAGAAGAACTATGTGAAGTGGGGGCGTCCGGGCATCAGGGCCCAACTGCTCGACATCACGAAGAAGAAACTGGAGATGGACTTTGTCCTTGAAGGCGACCGCCGTTCCATGCACGTGCTCAATGCCGTCTCGCCGGCCTTTACCTGCTCGCTCCCCTTCGCCGCTCATGTCTGCGACCGGATCGACCGGCTCATGGCCTAGACACGATAGGACCTCACATCAGAACCGATAACTAGCCCCCACGGACACGTTCGTATTGAACACGCTCTCCTGTTCGAAACTTTGACGGCGTTGCGACCGCTGGAAGGCACACGTCAACCGCGCCTGGTCCGTGAGCCGGTAGAAGAACATCATCTCACCCTGAACGATTGTTTCATGCGCGCCGTGTCGCTCATCCCCCTCAATGGCGCTCGTCCAATTATTGCGCTCAAAGTGAAAGCCCAGCTCCATCTCAAGACGGTCCAGCAACTGGGCCTCAAGCCCGAGAGACACGAAGTGATTGACGTAGGACGTGTCGTCCTCAAATTGAGGCTGGTTTCGGCCATCCGCCAGACCGCGTTCGTAGTGATACCCGAGGAACAATTTCAGGCGCTCAGCTACGCGCCAGTCCAGGTGAGGGCCGATCGTCCAGAAGGTCGTATCCCGTTGGGCGAAGGCCTCGTTGTACTCGCGGGCTCCGACGCGACCCAGGATGCGCAATTCCCAGTTCTCGGAGAGCCGTTGCTCGAACCGGATCGACCCGACATGCGAGGTGACACGCTCTTCTTGAAGGGAGTGGGTGCCGCTCCGACGCTCCTCGTTGTCGCCGAGAAGCTGGTCGGGGGCCGTGTAGTACCGCAGCCTGATCGCCGTATCCGGCGTGAATGAGTGCAAGGCCTGCAGTCCCACGCTCGCCTGGTTGAACCGTGGATTCACCGCAAAGATAAACCCCTGGGCCTTGACGGACAGCGTGGTCTTTCCCCAGGACGAGGCAATCAATTTTGAGACGATCAGGTCTGGCTCGAACACCATGTCCGAACCTTTCCCTGTAAGGGAGGTATCCAAAGCCGGCTGGGTTGGATCCCCGTGCACACTCAACCGGCGGGTGGCAGAAAACAGCGCGACGTCATCCGTGTAAAACAAGGTGGCGCGCCCTTCGGCCGTCACCTCCGCAAGGGCGGTCGTCTCGCACAAGAAGAGCGACAGGAAGAGGACGAAGAACAGAAGGCTGATCGCCTTCTCCCCTGCATTGGTTCTCCCCTGTTCAGAATGAGCGCCCACCATCATGCTCAGTTCATGGCGGGCTCCTTCGGGAGCCCGCCATGGCGTCATCAGGCTGCGCGCTTAGTACGCAAGCGGAATTTGCGCCGCAAGTTCATACTTGATCAGCGCGCGAATCTTGTTCTCCATCTGGATAGCGCGGGCCGTCTTCGTGGCCGGTAACACCTTGCCGAGTTTTTTTGCATAGGAGTGCTTGAGCTTGACCTCCGCCTCCTCCACCTCAAGAATCTCATGCAACAACTTCTTGGCCGTCTCGTCCTTGATCGTGCCCTGGCCCTGGTTGTAGGCCTCGGCATAGGCCGAAATGGTTTTGCCGATGCGCTCGTTCAACTGCATCAGGTCCTTCTGGTAGGCGTCGTACAAGGGCCAAAAGTTCTTGCTCTCTGCGTCGGTCAGATTCATGTTGGCGGCGACGAGCAATTTCTTGTCCGCCTTCAGCTTCTCCTTTAGGATCTCCATGTTGGTATCCACAGCGGAGGCGCCGGCCTCCTGGGCCGACACGGGCAACGCCGCGAACACGAACCCGGCAAACATCAATGACGCAAACAATCTCATCTTCATCGTTGAGACTCCTTTCCTTCTGAGTGGATAAATAAATGGACGCTAACTGCTGCTGCCGAGAAAACCGCTGATGTACAATCCGGAGAGCGTGCGCAACGACCTCGCGGACTCCTAGGCAGTTCTCCTGACAACCATAGCCAGTCGTAGGCACTTAAGCCTGGTATTCCAGTGAATGTCAAGAACCGATAGACGACGCAATATGCGGAGGTCTCGAAATACCTGAAAATGACCGCTCCCGCCCCATCGATGCGCACCGGGATTTACATGCTACCCGCTGTCGCGTATCATCGCCCGCGCAAATCATTACGCAGGCTTACGAGTCCCGTCTGGATGAATCACGCGACTTTGAATCACAATCGAACGACCAGGGTTAGAGGAACATGATGCAGAACTTATCGTATACGCGGACAAGCACGATTCATACAGTCGTCGGAATCTTGCGGGCAGGAATCCCGGCAGTCTTCCTGCTGGTCTGGCTCTTGAGCCCTCCCCTGCTCCTGGCTGATTCCAACCTCGTCATCCCGAAACCGACCGATGTCCTCACGCCGCCGCCCCCTCCCCCGGCACTTGAGCCCTCCGTCGTCAACCTGAAGGTCGGGAAAGCCCTCGGGGAAATGAGGGAGGCCGTGGAATCGGCCATCACCCTCCATCATGAGCATGAGAAGGAATGGATCCCGGGCAAGCGGCCACTCAACGGAGTTCCGTTCGACTATCAATACTATCTTTGGAGAGGGCCGGTGCGCTTCAAAATGGCGGGCGATCGGCTCATCACGGAATTTCCCGATGTCCGCTATCGCGTGCGGGTGCGGCTGAAGGACCCGAACGGAAGCACCCGGATCGCAGAATGCGGGTATGGAGAGAACGCGCACATGCGCATGAGCCTGGAGGCAACGTCGGAAGTGCGATGGAGCGATAACTGGACCATGTCCACCGCCACACGGTTCGGCCCTCCGCAATTCGGAGAACCCTGCCGATTGAAGCCGATCGACCTCGATGTGAGCGAGTTACTGGACGAGTGGCTCAATCAGCGGCTGCCGTCCCTGGCCTCGGCCATCGATGACACCTTCCTCAAACATGCCGAGGCGAAGAAACGGGCCCAGATCGTCTGGGAGAAATTCCAGGAGCCAATGGAGCTCAGGCCCGGCACGTGGTTGCTGTACCGCCCCCAAAACCCCCGGCCGGGGCCGGTAACCCTGAATGGCGACCAATCAGTCCAGACCACCATCAGCTTTGCCTTCGAGCCGAGGATCGTCGTCGGTCCCAAACCGCGCATCGAGAGCAACCCGCTCCCATCCCTCCAGATCGGGCCGTCCGCACAGGAAGGCTTTCACCTGGCCGTTCCCATGCTCATTCCTTATGAGGAGCTGACCGACCGGATGGCCAAGGAATTCGTGGGCCAAGAAATTATTCCGCCGGTCGGGTCCAGAATCCAGGTAACCGGCATCCGGGTCTACGGGAGCGGCAACAACCTCATCAGCGAGGTCACGGTCACAGGAGGACTCAACGGCAAGCTCTATCTCCAGGGCAAGCCGACGCTCACTCCCGACGGGCGCACGCTGGAGCTGAGCCATTTCGATTTCACGGTGGAGACCTCCGACAGGCTGGCAAAATTTACCAATCGTACGATGCACGACACCATCCGCGAGAAAGTCCTTCCCAACACGAAGATTGAAGTAGGCGACCGCATTGAGGGGTTGCGCTCACGGGTACAACGGCAAATGAACCGCGAACTGGCTCCCGGCATTTCGATTGGAGGCGCCATCACCAAATTCGACCCGCGCGGCATCTACCCGGTCCCAGGCGGCATCGAAATACAGTTCGTCCTGGATGGCACACTCAACTTATCTATTCAATGATTGCCATCCGGATGGTCCAGATGAAGTCGTCACGAACCGCGCTTGCCTGGGAATGCAGCTGGATACTGGCACTGGTCCTCGCCTGTCCCCTTGCCGGGCAGGCACAGGGACCACGCCCTGAGCCGCCGGTGCGGAGCGCCCCGGAGTCGGGCCCGAAAGTGGAGATGGACGAGCCGGCGGAAGAGCCCGAGGTCGTCCCCATGAGACGCGGCCTCTTCAAACGGCTGGGGCCGCAGCCGGTGACACCGGAACAGCGGGAAGAGGCGGAGCGTCTCAGAAAACTCGCCGCCAAGTATGGGACCGACCCCACCGCCATCGTGGGCCGCATGCAACTGTCTTCCGCCTACAACGACCTTGCTCAGGGAGCGCGCGCCAGCGATACCATCGCCCGGGTCGATCTGCCGTTCCGGAAGGATTTCTTGTTCCGCGTGGATGCGCCATTCATAAAATGGAGCGATCCGAACCGTACCGGCATCACCAGCACACAAGGCTTCAGCGACCTCGCCGTCACAGCCGGGTGGCGCGCCTATAACACGCCCGAATACGCCCTCCTCGTCGGGGTGGTCTCAACGATGCCGACCGCCGCCGAGACCGGTTTGGGCCTCGGCAAGTACACGGTCGGCCCCACCATTGCCACGGCCCGGTTTCTTCCCCAATGGGAGTCCTTCCTGATCGGATTGTTCTCACAACAAGTCTCCGTTGGCGGCGATCCGGCTCGAAAGTCCTTGAATCTGTCGCGGTTCGTCGCACAAATCAATTCGTTCTGGGCCGAGCGTTGGTGGAGCATCGCGCAGACGGTCTGGCAGATCGATTGGGAGCGGAACGCGAAAGGCAGTCTGACTCTGGAACTTGAAGTCGGGCGGAGTGTCGTGGGGCCCTTGGGGGTATATGCCAGGCCTGGAGTCGGGGTGTTCGGGCGGGATCTGATCGGGGCCTACGATTGGAATGTCGAGGTCGGCGTGCGCTACATGTTCCGCAGCTTCTAGGGGAGCGGCAGAGCCCCCCTCCGGCTATACCAAATCCCAATGCAAGTCAGGGACAGTGTAGCGCCCCTCCGCCGGGCTCATAGAACGCACACACCGAGATCTAATCGTGCTTCAGGCTGACGAGACACCACCCGCGCGGAGATACCTAGAACGCGTAGATGGTCGCATACACATAAGCCAGGTTGTAACTAAAATTCGCGTTAAACCCTTCATCTCCGCTTCCCCTCAACTCGGCTTGCAGCCGGTCGAACGCGGCGCCCATCGCAAAGTGTTTATGGAGCCGGTACTCAAGTCCGGCATAGAACTCAAACATCGCTCCCGTGTAATTGCCTATGGTCAGATAGAAGATGTCATAGCGGCTCTGAAACTGCAGCTTCGGCGTGATGTTATAGTTCGCGACCAGGCCGATCGACGGAAGCGGAAGCGTCAACTCCTCCTTGACCACTGTTGAATTGGCTACGGTGCCATTAATGGTGCCTTGCGCCGCGAAACTAAATTTAGTCTGCATCATGTAGAGCCCGGGGGACACACCCAACTCCACCTTGTCGTTCCGGTAAAAGGTGTAATTGTAGATCAACCGGTAGGTGTTGAAGCTCAGGCTGGTTTGGGTCGCCGCACCAGCTGCAACAGTTTGGTCGTTGATGAGAATTTCCTGGTTGATCGATTTGTCCCCACTCAACCCCACCCGATAGTAGGACAACCCGATGGCATGCCGGTCGTTGAACCGATAAAGGCCATCGAGTCGGAAGGCATCGGTGCTGCTGTTCACACCCAGGGTGTTGGTGAGGTCAATGTTTGTGCCGACGCCTAAAACAGGGCCACCGACCGACACGTTCGCGGTCGCCCCGAAGACATAGGCCCACCCGCCGCGGAGCATCAACTTGTCAGTCAGTTCAGGAGTCGCCGGCTCCTCCGCGCTCACGATCGATGGCCCCGTGCAAAGCAGGCCCAGGGCGAACGCCGCCAGGAGCGGCACACTCCGGAACCGCGAGAAAGCCCGACGCACGGACATCATGACTTCACCTTGCCGCATACACATCTCCTCCATATGATATGTCCCCCTCAGGGACACCCGATGATCCCACTTGTCCACTTGAACTGCCTGGCGAGCGAAACATTGTCTTGTGCCCGTCGGAGAATGAGCAATGGGGCGGCAGCATAGCGAGAAGGCTTTCACCCGTCAAGAAGCAGAGGCAACAGGGGACTAAGAAGCTGTCAGAGACTCTTTCTGCCGGTCCGCGGAGCCACCTACGAGGCCCACGCGCGGGCATGGCGAGACCAAATGGCTGAATCCCTTGCCATTGTTAACGCGACGCCTCGTCGAGCAGACGATTGACCACACGCGAAGTCTCCACGCTGTCGAGGATGCCCATGTGCGTCTCGTCGAAGCCGTAGAGCCGGTTCGCGTCCTCCTGTGCGCCCGGATACAGCTCACTCGCCAGCGTCACCGTGCTGTCAGTACACTCACCGACGGGGCTTCCGCCTGGCTTGTACCCGAACAAGAGGTGATGCCGGACACCGGCCGGCAGCGGCCGGTGCACCGGAGCGCCGCCGCCCTCCTGGAAGAAGAGATCGGTCAGATAGGCACTGCCGGGAGCCATGTCGTTCCAGACGCCCACCACCGCGGGCGAATACTTCACGCCGGACTCGGCCGCCTTGTGCCCCGCCCAGGGGGTGGAGATCGTGATGTACAGCGGGATGCGCGCACGGCTCCCCCCCGTCTGATTCCGCAACAGAAAGCCGCGCGACACCAGCCCCCCCATACTGTGGGCGACCACGTAATAGCGTCTAAAGCCATGCTGCAACTGCAGATGCTTCATAATCTGATCGAGATGGTCGGAGACGACGGCGAGGCGGGCGCCGGAGGGATAATAGTAGACCCAGGGTTGGTACCTGCTCCGATCCAGCCGCTCGATGAGCGAACGAAAGTTGCTCGGGGTGCCATTGATCCCATGCACAAAGAGCACCGGAATTTTCCCGGCATCGTACGGCTGAAGGAAATACACGCCGGGATGGACGTCGAAGATAAAGTCGTACGGCCGCCACAGGCTGTTCGTCGCCTGTTCCTCCCGGAAACGCGGGTCGTCGAGCGTCACGACCTCACCGTAGGCCGTCGCGAGTCCGAGGCTCGCGCGCACCTGCTCGCTCGAGGTACGCGCCTGGAGCGTGTCGAAATTGATCTCCCCTTCGAGACGCGAACGCCTCTGGGTCGGGATGACGAGCGCCACATCGTTCTTGCGGTCGCCCCTCTGACAGGTCAGCAGCCGCTTCGCGTCGACATTCAGGAAGGGCTCACCGGGTTGATATATGCCGTCGGCATTGCTGTCCTCAAACGCCACGAGCCCGTAGGTGCTGGGACCGGCGTGAAACATCCAGCGCCCCGCGGATTCCAGCACAAAGTGATCGACAAGCGCCCAATTCTGCGGTGACTCAATCTCGCCACCCGTGTGGCGCATCAGTCCTACCAGGATCGGGTTGGCACTGTCGTGCTCCGTCGTGACCGTCCCGCCAATCACGCAGCGGTCTTCAATTTTCCTCTGCTGGTCGCGGACCCCCTGAAAAACACAACCGGTCAGAATCAGGCAGGCGATGATCCAGATCCCCATATGCGCAGCGCGATACTGACCTGGTTTGAATGCCGAATCACCCATCCTCCAGCCTCCTCGTCTATTGAGCGCGCCTTTTCTTTTACCGACGCTCCCGCTGAATGGGAGCAAACCCCGGTTAAAGCCCTCACGCGTCTGCGTCGATCGTACGCGCCATCTGCCACTCAGGGTCCTTGCACCTTCTCCAGGCGAGCCAGCACTGCATCACCGCTCAACAACCGCAGCACCCCCTCTACAACCTTCCAGCCTCTGGTGGCATCGAGCACCTTAAAGAATTCCGTCTCGAGACCCGCCTCGAGATCCGGGCAGGCCATTTTGGTCGCGCCGATCGGCCCGAATGTGAGCGCGGCGCCGTCGAGTTCGTAGCCACCAAAGAATCTGTTGCAGCCGGCGTAGCCTGTAACCTGCTGTTTCGCCTGGTCAAACAGGATGAAGGGCCGCTCTCCGTGTAGCGGCGTCGCAACGGGATGTCCTGAGAGCTCGACAACGCGCCACTTGATGCCGGCGAGCCTGTTCGCACCCGACGGCGCACCGGCGTCCAGCGAAGCCGCAGGGTCTGCGGCGCATGCAACGGGTGCTGCACAGGCCAGTGCACCGACGAACACAGCGGCAAGAAGGTTGTATGGGCGCGTAGTTTCCATGATGATGGCCCTCCGCCGGCGGTGTCGTGTGACGAGAGAGAGAACTGCGCGGATGCTACCCAGATCGTGCGAGAAAATCCATCCGATTGATTGCCATTTTTTGCCCCCTGCGCTTGAAAGATCGGCAGGCGTTCCGTAAAATCGCCCTCTCCTGCGTTAGCGCGCAGCAATCGCGGCGGCGGATCTTCTCCCTCCAGGGCCTCAGGCCGGCCGGTTGCTCTCCACCGGATACCTCACCCCCACACAGTGATGCGTTATTCAATCACCACCGTCTTCATCCTCAGTCTGTTCACGGCCTGTCTCCTGGCCATTCCCGGCCCGGCGCACGCGGCGGTCGTCGTGCTCAAGAACGGCGATCGGATTACCGGCCGGATCGTGAAAATGGAGAATAAGCGGCTCGAGATCGATATGCCCTCTGCAGGCATCATCAGGATTAAATGGGAAGACGTCCAGAGCGTGACCACCGAGCGTCCCATGTCGGTCATGTTGTACGGTGAGGTCGACCTGCCCGAAGGCACGGGAGATCGCCAACTCCACCGGCTCACCGTCAGGTCGCTCGGAGAAGACAGGGCCATCCGGCTTGAAGACGTGCGCGCGATCAACTTTGCGGAGAACGATTATCGCGGCTACCTCAGCCTCGGCGGCAATCAATCGTTCGGCAACACCGAAACCCAGGCGCTGAACGTTTCAGGAACGCTCACGTATCGGATAGACGGACATCGCTTCCTGCTGGATGGCAAATATAATCGCGCGGAAGCCGGGGGAGAAAATACGGCCAATAACGCCGCCCTCACCATCAAATACGACTACTTCGTGGCGCGCCGGTTCTACGTGGGCGGATTCAACCTGGCCGAAACGGACCAGTTCCAGAATCTCCGCCTGCGCAACACCAGCGGCCTGCTCATGGGCTACGATCTGCTCGACCGGGAACATCACAATTTGACCGTCGCTGCCGGCCCCGCCGCCGTGTATCAGGATTTCACGACAGATCCCTCCACTGTCACACCCTCCGCGACATGGCTTCTGCGTTACGAATTCATGATGCGAGGCGACGATGTGATTGTGTTCCATAAGCAACAGGGATTTCAGGATCTGGGGCACGGGTCCGCGATTCGGCTGAATGCCGATCAGGGACTGCGCATAAAACTGATCGGAAACTGGCGGGTGAATTTTGAATACGACATCCGATACAACTCGGTGCCCGACATCGGACGCAAGAAGACCGACACCACGATGATCCTTGGATTCAGCTACGATATAAAACCGTAGAGACGGGAACCGGCCTGCGCAACCGTCGCAGTGATGACAACCAGGCCACCAACGAACGCGGCGGCAAACCTGCACCATGTGCGCGGGGTGTTCATAATAATTGTTTTCTTCTGGACCGTATCACACCCGCCGAATGACCGCAGCGGGTGTGACATCGTGCATTAATCCTACTGCACTTTCTTGATCGCCGGTGGCGCCCAACTTCCGTCGAGTACTTGGGCTCGAGGGGAATACATCCGCATGGTCAGGTTGAAGTCCCCTGCCGGTGCGAGCAGCCAGCTGGATTCCTTGTCCGTACCGGACGACTCGTGCTGGATATACAGCTCAACAGAGCCATCCGGGTTGGACCTGAACGCATCGCGTTCGTCGATGGCGTGCCGCTTCAGGTCATTGGCCGCCGGGAACCCGTCCTTGTCGTACAGCGTCACCGACCAGAAGGCGTTCGCGGGTGGAATCTCGTTCTTGGCAAAGCGCAGCACGTACTTGTTCGCCCCGATCAGCGGCTTGCCGTCGGCGTCGCCGAGGTTGAGTGGATAAACCGCGTCTTCCGGCAGGTTGGCGCCCAGAGCGACCATCGCGATAATGGCCCGCTTGAGACAGGAATTCCCGTACACCCCCATCGTATCGGTGTTCATCTGCCAGCCGTTTACGACGCGGAAGCGTCGGGGTCTTCTCCCGCATGGCCGTGAGAGCGTCGGATACGGCACGGTCCACCGGCCTTTGACAACACCTTCCGGCTTCCCGAGATCAAACGACTGTCTGGGCTCGATGCCGATCCGCCGCATCCACCAATCCGGCGCCTGCGGCCCGATCAGTGAACCCTCAGCTACTCATCCAGTGCAGTGTTTACTCCCGCACCGCGGCGAGCTTCTTGTTCGCTTCTTCAAGCGCCTGCTCATCGCTCGCTGAAAGCCCGCTCTTGCCGAGTTCGATGACGACCTGTTTCAGTTCGCCGGTGAACCTGAACGGCATCTTCGCTGCATAGTCCTCGCTGACGGGTGTGCCGGTGTCCTCACCGCAATCCAGCGTCTCATCGAGCGAGAGACGGAAGCCCAGCGTGCGTTCGATCCGCCCGGTGGCCATCGTCCTCCCGTCCACTTGCAACGTGCCATTGCCTCCCTTGCCAAGCCCGCCACCGTCGTACGTGAAATCGAACAGGATGGTGTGCCTGCCCGGCTTGAGCGCTTCCTTGCCAGCCACGCTGTACCGCGCCACGCCTGCAAGGTTGTAGAGGAACACCGGCTTCCCCTTGAGCAAGTAGAGCCCGTAACCAGAAAAGCGCCCCCCGTGGGTAAGCAACATCCCTTCGGCTCCACCCTTGGGAATCACGATCTCCGACTTGATCTGAAAAGACTTGTTCTTCAGATCCGGCGCTGCACCTTCGGGAATACGCACCAGGCCGGCGTAATAGACGAATTTGTTACGGCCGGTGGTCAAGCTCGGGCGGTTGGTCACGTCGAAACGTTCGACCCTGCTGTTATCAATCGGCAGCACATTGTATTTGGCCGCCTCCGCCCAGAAGAGTTCCTGCAACTCCGTCAGTTTCGCAGGCTCCCGTTCCGCGAGGTTGCTGGCTTCGGAGAAGTCCTCGCTGACCTTGTACAGTTCCCACTGGTAGGCATTCACATCGACGGGCTTCGCGATGGAGACCCACGGTGCGATGGGCGGCGTGGTGGCGGCCGCCCAGCCGTCGTGATAGATCCCGCGGTTGCCGAACATCTCAAAATATTGCGTCGTGCGTTTCGACGGAGCGTTCGGGTCGTCGAACGTGTAGACCATGCTCACCCCTTCGACGGGTTTCTGCGGGACGCCGTTGATGGACGACGGCGCGGGCACACCGGCGGCTTCGAGAATCGTCGGCATGATGTCGATCACGTGATGGAACTGTGTCCGGATGCCGCCGGCGTCCTTGATGCGCGCAGGCCAGGAGATGACCAGGCCGTTGCGGGTGCCGCCGAAGTGGGACGCGATCTGCTTGGTCCACTGAAACGGCGTGTCCATCGCGTGCGCCCAGCCGACCGGGTAATGGTTGAACGTGGTCGGGCCGCCGAGTTCACCCATGCGACGCAGGACGTCCTTGAAGTCCTCGGGAATGGCGTTGAACACCGTCATCTCGTTGAGCAATCCCTGCATGCCGCCCTCGCCGCTGGCGCCGTTGTCGCCCTGGATGTAAATCACCAGCGTGTTATCCAGCTCGCCTTGCGCCTCAATGGCGTCGAGGATACGGCCCATCTGGTAGTCGGCATGCGCCAGAGCGGCCGCATACACCTCCATCATGCGGGCGAAGACCTTCTTGTGATCGGCATCGAGCGAATCCCAAGCGGGAATGCCCGCCGAGCGTGCGGTCAGCTTGGCATTCTCCGGGATGAGGCCCATCCGCTTCTGCCGGGCGAAGGTCTCTTCGCGGACGTTGTCCCAGCCCTGGTCGAACTTGCCTTTGAACTTCGCGATCCAGTCCTTCGGCGCGTGATGCGGCGCGTGCGCCGTGCCGGGAGCGTAGTAGGCAAGGAAGGGCTTGCCTGGCGCGACCGCATGCTGCATCCGGATCCAGGAAATCGTGTGGTCGGCCATGTCCTTGTCGAAAAAATACTCCTTCGCATCGTGCGGCGGCTCGACGGGCTTGGTGCCCTCGAAGATGGCCGGATTCCACTGGCTGGTGTCACCGCCGATGAAGCCGTAGAAGTATTCAAAGCCGAGCCCGGTCGGCCAGAGATCGAACGGGCCGGCCTGGCTATTCTGCCAGTCAGGGACATTGTGGTTCTTGCCGTACCAGGAGGTGTTATAGCCGTTCTGTTTGAGAATCTCGGCAAAGGTCCCGGCGCTCTTCGGCATCAGGGAGTTGTAGCCAGGAAAGCCGGTGCCAAGCTCCATGATGATGCCGGTCGCCGCCGAATGATGATTGCGCCCGGAAAGCAATGCCGCGCGCGTGGGCGAACAGAGCGCGGTGGTGTGAAACTGGTTGTAGCGCAGTCCGTTCTTCGCCAACCAGTCCATCGTAGCGGTCGGGATCGGCCCGCCGAAGGTAGACGACGCCCCGAAACCCACATCATCGGTCATGATGAGCAGAACGTTGGGCGCGCCTTTCGGCGCGTGAACTTCCTTGGGAAAGTCCTTAATGGACTCCTTGGTCGTGCGGCCGATCTTGCCGCCGAAGGGTTGTTCGGGTCTGGGCAGGACTTCTTGGGCCCCTGCCGGAAACACGCACACCGCGCCCAGCGCAACGCTAAGGACGATGGCAAGGAGATGTTGTGATCGTGCGATTGTCATCATGAGTTCCCTTTTCCGGTTGTGTGGCTTGTGAGGCCGCACCCGCCGTGACGACGGATGTGGTCCGGCGGGTCGATTCGCCTGTCCGCTATGACAGTTTCAGTTACCGGCGCCCTGCGGCTTGCTCACCGCTTCCATGACACGGTCAAGATTGAAGCTGCCGGGCTTCTGACGCGGCGGGAACTCGCGGAAACTCTGCAGCCATTGGCCGACATACCCGGCCGCAGGAGCAATCATGAACATATGCTCGGCAAACCAGCGCTGATAGTCCATGCCGATTTCGTGCGCGAGTTCGAATGGGTCCATGCGCAGATTGGTCAGCATCGGAGCGCGCAACTGCGTGAACGGCTCCTGCCAGACGTGTAAGCCGTGAGCGTCCTGTCGCAGGAAGGTGGCCTTCCAGTTGCCGTAGCGCAGGGCGGCGACGCTGCCGTCGTCCGTCCAATAAATGAACTCCTTGTGCGGCCACGGTCCCTCACCTTTTAGCGCGGGCAGCAGGTTGTAGCCGTCGAGGTGGACCTTGTAGGTTGTGTCGCCGATCTTCCTGCTCTTCAGCAGGTCTTCCTTGATTGTCTTGTCCCCTGCCGCAGCAAGGAGGGTCGGCATCATGTCCTCGTGCGAACCGATCTCGTTGATGATCGTGCCGGGCTTGATCACGCCGGGCCAGCGGATGAGCGTCGGCACCCGGTAGCCGCCCTCCCAGTTCGTGGCTTTCTCGCCGCGGAACATCGTGGTGCCCCCGTCCGGCCAGGAAAAGGATTCCGAGCCGTTGTCGGTGGAATACATGACGATCGTGTTCTCTTCCAGACCCAGTTCCTTGAGCTTGGCGAGCAGTAGACCAACGTGGCCGTCATGCTCGACCATGCCGTCCGCATAGGTCCCCAGGCCGGTCTTGCCGGCAGATTCCTTCTTCAAATGTGTGAAGATGTGCATGCGGGTGGAATTCCACCAGACGAAGAACGGCTTGTCCGCTTTCTTGGCGCGTTCCATGAAGTCCAGCGCCTTGGCGTTGACCTCTTCATCGATGGTTTCCATACGCTTCTTCGTCAACGGGCCGGTGTCCATGATTCGCCCATCGGCGAAGCTGTGAATGACGCCGCGCGGCCCGAACCGTTTCTTGAAGTTCGGATACTCGGACTCCTTCGGATAATCAGGATGCTCCGGCTCCTCCTCCGCGTTCAGGTGATAGAGGTTGCCGAAGAACTCATCGAACCCGTGGTTCGTCGGCAGCATCTCATCACGGTCCCCGAGGTGGTTCTTGCCGAACTGCCCGGTCATGTAGCCCTGCGCCCTGAGGAGCGTGGCGATGGTCGGATCTTCCTTTTTCATGCCCTCGGGCGCGCCCGGAAGGCCGACCTTGGTAAGACCCGTCCGGATGGGTGACTGCCCGGTGATGAAGGCGGCGCGGCCGGCGGTGCAGCTCTGCTGACCGTACCAGTCGGTGAAGAGCGCGCCCTCCTTTCCGATACGGTCGATGTTGGGCGTCTGGTAGCCCATCATGCCCATATTGTAAACGCTGACGTTGAAGCCGCCGACGTCGTCGCCCCAGATGACGAGGATGTTCGGCTTTTTGTCGGCCGCCTGCGCGGATCCGACCACCAACGGAACTGCCATACACAAGGCAAATCCGACCATCATGGTGAGTCTCTTCATTCCGCCCTCCTTCGCGTTATGTAAAACGTGCCGCCCGAAAAGACTCCCGGCGACCACTCGACGGCAGAACCTCCGCTACATGGACGAGCTTCGCCGCCGGCTCATCCGTCGACGCCCACGTTTCCGCTCAATGAACCGGAGCCTGTGACAGCGGACCTCCACCCGTCAAAATTGCTTCACGCCACCTCACGACACTTTCGCGACGGGAACCCGCTTGCTCTTGGCCGCCTTGACGAGGGCATCGTAATCGCGGTCGGTCTGCCCGGCATAGGCAGCGGCGAAGCGGGCGACAGCCTCGTCCATGCCGTCGCTCTTGCCGAGGTAGCCGGCGATGAGGGCAGGGTCGCCCGACTTGGCGTGGGCCAGGGCGAGGGCCCACCCGCAGAGCTTGCAATACTCGGGAATGTTCCTCACGCGTACTTGGTTCGGGTCAAACTCCACACCGCCCTTCATGTCCCGGAGCTGGCGCATATAAAAATGGATACCGCTCTTCTGAATACCCCAACCCAGGAAAATGTCCGGCGCTCCCTGAATCAGCCGCTGTCCTACCACGACACGCCGACCCTCGCAATCCCAGCGGGGCGTCTTCGAGTAGGGGGCGAGAACCGAGGGTTGGGCCTCCTTGTACTGGAGGAACAGAGGATCGTCAGAGCCGTTGCCGCTCATCAGGATGACCCAGCAGCGGGTCCCGACGCTCCCCACGCCCACGACCTTTCTGGCGACATCCACGACCCGGTACCGGGCAAAGAGGGTCCTGCGCTCCTCAGGAAGGGACGCGACGTAGCGCTCAAACGTCTCGGCGAGCACCGCCCCGATGGGACGGCCATCCGGTGTGTGCGTCTCCCGGACAATGAGGGGTCTGTCCTCGACGATGCGCTGCCGGTCGTCCACGAGTTCCGCCATCTTCGCGAGCACCTGCATGTGGCCCTGCGCCTTAGCCTTGGCCATGATTCGCTCAGCTCCCATCCGCGGCTCCGGCGGGAGCGCGGCCAGGACGCTCTGCTCGTCGAGGCGCGAGTACCAGACAGCCAGATTCCCCATTTCCGCGTATTCACGCATCCGCTTCCGGTAACTTCTCACCGCGGCGCGGGCCGCATCTTCGCAGAGGACCTTGTCCGCGCCCAGGAAGCGGCCCGCCACGACGGCGCTCGCGGCCAGACGCTTCAGGTCCCACTCCCAGGCTCCCGGCAGAGTCTCGTCGAAATCGTTGATCCCGAACACAAGGTGGCGCTCGGCCGAAGCGAAGAAGCCGAAATTGGCGACATGCATGTCCCCGCCGGCCTGAACGGTCAGGCCGGTCACGGGGGTCTGCGCCAGGTCAGCCGCCATGACCGCCGCCGAACCCCGCAGGAAGGCAAAGGGGCTCGCAAGCATCCGGGCGTAGCGGATAGGAACCAGGGCCGGAAGGCGCGTCTTGGCCTGTTCTTCGAGAATCGCAACCGGATCGGCCCGCTTCGGCGCCGGCCGGTATTCCGCATGCTGTTCATGGGGTACCTTCGCGCGCAGGGCTTTGCCCGCAGCTTTGCGCGCCTCCACCGATGGCATCGGCGTCGTGAACCGGGCCAGCAACTCAACCTCATGCTGACGTTCGGTGGCCTTGCCAGACACTGTTTTCCTCATAATGTCCTCCTAAGCTTTGCCGTCCAACCTAGGCATTGTTCGATTATCGTCTCAATCCCACAAAGACCGCCAAGAAACACAATCCAGGCACGGAATGACCGATCCCCGCCCGATCACTCCGCGAGCGCCTTGTGCGCGCGAGCCTCGCGGAGGGCCTGCTGCTCCGCCTCGGAGGCGGCCGCTTTCTTCTCCTTCAGCTCGATTGTGACGCTGTGGATCTTCCCGGTGAACCTCGACTTCGCTTCCGATCCGATCGCCTCGACCACCGGCGTGGCCAGATCTATGCCAACATCAGCGGTCTCGTCGGCCGAAAAGATCATCGGCTGAGTCCGCTCGATGCGCCCTTCCCCCACCTTATGGTCGTTCACGTACAGCGTGCCCGTTCCGCCCTTGCCCAAGCCGCCACCGTCGTAAGCGAACTCGAAGCGGATGGTGGACTTGCCGGGCTTCAGCGCTTCGTTGGATGCGACCGTAAATCGTTGCAGGCCGAGGAAGTTATAGTCATAGGCAGGAATCCCGTCCTTCACGTACAAGGCCCAGCCTCCGAAGCGACCGCCCTGCACCATGATGGCTCCATGAGCCTTGGTCCCTTCGGGGACTTCCACTGTCGCCGTGATGGTCTTGGACTGACTCTTGATATTGAGAAACACGTTTTCCGTCATGCCGGTCATGCCGTCGGCCAGGGTCAGCGAGGTGCGTCCTGCCATCAAATCAGGACGGTTCACCATGGAAGGGACGATCCGTTCGAACACCCGGTCGTCGATCGGGAGCGCATGGTTCTTCTCCGCCTCGGACATGAACAGGACCTGCAGCTCCGCGAGCCTCTCCGGATATTTCGCCGACAAGTCGTGCACCAGACTGAAGTCGTTACGCGTGTCGTACAGTTCCCAAATATCCTCGGTGAGCGGCCGCCGGGGCTTGGGTTCCCAGGGCGCCCGATGGATGGTCCTGGCCAGCCAGCCGTCCTGATAGATGGCGCGATTCCCGAACATCTCGAAGTACTGGGTGGTATGCCGATCCTTCGCCTTGGCGTTGTCGAAGGAATAGACCATGCTCACGCCATCCATCGGTCGCTGCGGCGTGCCGTTGACCACTTTGGGCTCAGGCAGACCGGCTGCTTCGAGGATGGTCGGCGCAACGTCGATCACATGGCTGAACTGTGTGCGCAGTTCGCCCCTGGTCTTGATGCCTTTGGGCCAGCGGATGGCCATGCCGACCTTGGTCCCGCCGAAGTCGGATCCCATCTGCTTGGTCCATTGGTAAGGGGTGTCAAACGCCACCGCCCAGCCGGCCGCCATGTGCGGGTAGGTCTGGGGGCCACCCCACTGGTCGAGGTGTTTGAGCATGTCCGCAACCTGCTCCTGGACCCCGTTGAAGTAGGTCATCTCACTGAACATGCCGTTCATGCCGCCCTCGGCGCTGGTGCCGTTGTCGCCGTAGATCAGGACGACGATGGTGTTGTCGAGCTGCCCGGTTTCCCTGATGCCCTCGATGACCCGACCGATCTCGTGGTCAGTCATCTCCACGAAGGCGGCAAACACCTCGGCCTGGCGCGCGAACAGCCTCTTCTCGTCATCGTTCAGCGCGTTCCAAGCCCGGATCGCCTCAGGCTTGGGCGCGAGCGTCGTCCCCTTGGGCACGACGCCACGCTCAATCTGGCGCGCCAGAATCTCTTCCCGCAGCCTATCCCAGCCCTGGTCGAACTTGCCTTTCCAGCGGGCAATCCATTCCTTCGGCACATGGTGCGGTGCGTGGGTGGCGCCCGGTGCGAAGTAGGCGAAGAAAGGCTTGTCCGGCGTCAGCGCCTTCTGGTACTTGATCCAGGCCACCGCTTGATCGGTCATGTCGGTCAGGAAGTGGTAGTTCGGATCGTCCGGCAGCTCGACCTGATGGGTTCCGTCATAGACGAACGGCGCCCACTGGTTGGTCTCGCCGCCGAGGAAACCATAGAACTTGTCGAAACCTTGGCGGGTCGGCCAGCGATCGAAGGGGCCGGCGACGCTCGCTTCCCAGGCCGCGAGTTCATGCCACTTGCCGAACGCGCCGGTGCTGTACCCGTTCAAGCGCAGCATCTCGGCCAACGGGGCGACCTCGTTAGGAATCTGGCCCGTGTTCCCGGGGAATGCCGTGCCCATCTCGATGATCGCACCCATGTTATTGACGTGGTGGTTCCGTCCGCTCTTGAGTGCGGCGCGCGTCGGCGAACACACAGCCGTGGTGTGGAAGTTGTTGTAGAACAAACCTTCGCGGGCAATCTGCTCGAAGGTCGGCGTGCCGACCGGCCCGCCGAAGGTGCTGGTGCCGGCAAAGCCGAGGTCGTCGACAAGGACCACGAGCACGTTCGGCGCTCCCTCCGGCGCCTTCACCTGGAAATGGGGCGGCGGTGTGGCCTTGCGGACATCGAGTTCGCTGGCCGGCTTGACCCTGGGCTCCGGAATCGGCAACACCGTCCGGTCGAGCTTGTCCGCAGCATGACCCGCCGTGACGCCCCCTAACACCAGCCCGACGGCCAGCGTAAGGATGATGGGAGTGCGTTGCTTCATCGTTCGCCTCCTTGATGATTTTGTAACTGTCAGTCGATCAACGCGCATCGCGCACGAGCCGGAAGCCGACATGGTTCGTCCCCGTGTCAGGCTCCCCCTTGCCGCGACCGCCCGCGATATAGCGCGCGCAATACTGGTCGGTGCAGAGGAAGGAGCCGCCCTTATGGACTTTCTTCTTCACCCCCGGTTCACTCGGATCAATGCTGCTCGTGGGACCCTGGGGGTTTCGTGTGATGGCACCGGCGGCGGCCAGTTGCTGATAATAGTCAGGCCGGTACCAATCGCTCGTCCACTCCCACACGTTGCCCGCCATGTCATAGAGCCCGTAGTTATTGGGCGGAAACGAGCCCACAGGCGCGGCGCGCTCATAGCCGTCTTCGTTTGTATTCTTGTCCGGGAAATGTCCCTGGAAGGTGTTCGCCATGAACCTGCCGTCGGGTTTCAACTCGTCGCCCCATGCGTAGGGTTTGCGGTCGAGGCCACCACGTGCGGCAAACTCAAATTCGGCTTCGGTGGGCAGCCGTTTGCCGGCCCATTTCGCATAGGCCAGCGCATCTTCATACGCGATGTGGACCACAGGATAATTCCCACGGCCCTTGAGATTGCTCTTGGGACCTTCCGGGTGTCGCCAACTTGCCCCGTCGACGTAGGACCACCATTGGAAGTAATCGTTCAATTTCACCGGATGATCGGGCGGCGAGAAGACGACGGACCCGGCCACGAGATTGTCCGGCGGCGCGCCGGGGAAATCCTCCGCGCGCAGCGTCCGCTCGGCGACCGTCACATACTTGGTGGCTGTCACGAACTTCTCGAACTGGTCATTCGTGACTTCCGTCTTGTCCATCCAGAATCCGTCCAGGGATACCCGATGCCACGGCTGCGCATCCGGAAACTCGTCCGCCCCCATCCAGAACTCCCCGCCGGGAATCCAGGCCATCCCCTCCGGTGCCGGGCCTGGTGGAGGCTGAACCTTCGTGCCTGGCGAGTTGCTGACCGGCTGGGCTGTTTGGACAGTTGCCGCAACCGGTTGGACGGTGACAGGGGCTACGGCGCCTCGACCGGCCTTCGCAGCGGATACGCCCATGTCGCAGGTCATGCCGGACGCCGGCGATGGGGTGACCGACGGAGAGGTCTTACCGGAGCTGTACCACCAGGCACCCAGCACGAGACCGGAGAACAACCCCGATCCGAGTATGAGGACGACCGTACGCGGCGTTTTCGTTGCAGGACGCTGCCTCTGGACCACGGTGGCTTTCTCCCATCAGGTCAATAGGTGGGCTTCGATTTCGGCAACGGCACCTGGAACCCTACGATCCCCTGCAGGCGATGCGGCAGAAGCGCCGATTCACCCCG
This sequence comes from Nitrospira sp. NS4, assembly GCF_049546785.1. Lineage (NCBI taxonomy): Bacteria > Pseudomonadati > Nitrospirota > Nitrospiria > Nitrospirales > Nitrospiraceae > Nitrospira > Nitrospira sp. NS4. The sequence goes on from NZ_JBMWAN010000001.1 coordinate 462,927, forward strand.
ATCGCTCCCGTGATGACCCCGCCGATCGCGCGCCGGTCGCAACGGCGCGCGATTCTATGGGAAATGCTCATTACTTACAAATGGTGATCGGGCTGATCCCGTAATGGAATCCTGTGCCGACACCGTAGGGTCAGAACATATAACGAATGCCGACTTGCGTAAACCAATCGTAGGCCCCGGGAACGCCATTGCCCCACAAGCCCACTGCCGGTCGGCACCAGGCGCGGAAGTGGTCCCCCAGTCTTCTCCCCACTTCGAACTCCAGGTTCATCGCGGTCTTGCCTTTTTGGTTCCAATCCACATACAGACCTGGTTCCATCGTCGTCCACCAGAGGTTGTTCGCCCAGGTTGTCGTGAACTCCAAACCCATTTTTGTGGTGTTCACGTCTTTCCGGCTCGGATCTCCCCCGATTGAGACAGTTTGCTGCACCGCCGGGAGAAACACCGTATTCAGTGCCTGAATCGGGATGGAAAACGTCAGCTCGGGAGCGACCAGGTATTTGCCTCGTCCCAGGTTCGGATCGCTCGCCGTGGGAAACACCACCTGAGTATCGAGAAAGGCGGTGAACGCAGGCCGCGTCCATATCTGGCCTCCAAGTCTCGCCGAGACATCACCCAACCCGGACACGGATGTGCTTCCGGACGCCTGCGGGTCGATTCCTCGAAAGGGAACATCCGCCCTGAAAATCAACCGGTCGCCCAGTGGAAGATCAAGCCGCTCCACGTTTTCCAACTGGAAAGAGCCGTCTCGCCGCTCACGGTATTCTCCGGAGACTTGGAAACGACCGATGACCGCGGTTCTGTTGGTCCCGTTGTCCCCCGAGAGGACGTTCAGGAGACGGTTGGAGATGTCGCTGAGCAGGTCTTTCGCGGGGCGGCGCTCGTATTGCACCTGAGGGGCTTCTTGTGGCGCCTCGCGTTCTTCCTCCGCCGCCGGTTCCTTCTCCTTCGGCGCTGCTGCCTCCGGCTTCCCGGGGGGAGGCTGCGCCGGTTGGACGACTGCCGGACCGGACTCCTCGGGCAAGTCCAGTTCCAGGTCCTGAGCGAGGACCGGCAGCGCGTGCGCGATTGAAAGAAGGATGAAGAGCGCCAGGCTCACCGCAGCCGGCCGCCCATTCTGTCTGCTCGGAGATGTGGGATTGCGTCTCATATGCCCGGATGAGGTGGACCATAATGCCCCACAGAAGCGGATGACGGATACCATGGGCCTGAGAGAATCGCAATAGAAGAAGGGAGGCGCCCGGCGCGGCCTCTCGATTTCCCGACCGCTTTCGATGTATGGTGCGACATATACTTGCGTTGTGCGTAATCCGGGGCCGATGCCCACGACGAGATATCCAGCCGCAACCGGACATGAGAGAGACGATGTCAGCACTCCCCCGTCCGACAATTCGACACCGGCTTCAGTCTGCCGGCCTTCTGGTTCTGCTGAGCCTCTGCCTCTGGTCGCTCCCCACCGGCTCTGATGCCCTCCTCATGGATGCGACGGCCTACAACGACATGGGCGTCGTGCAGCAGAGCAAAGGCGATCTGGACGGCGCCATTGAAAACTATCGCGAGGCATTGAAGCTCAAGCCCGACTTTCCTGAGGCGATGTATAACCTGGGTGTGGCCCTCCAGGCCAAAGGCGATCTGGACGGCGCCATCGCGCAATACCGCGCGGTGCTGAAGCTGACGCCGGACGAACCGGATGTATACGGGAACCTCGGCAACGCGCTGAAGTCCAAGGGAAACCTGGATGCGGCCGTCGAAGCCTACCGCACCGCGCTCAGGCTGGATCCCGACCACCCCAACATCCACTACAATCTGGCCATCGCGTTGCGGGCCAAAGGGGATCTGGACGGCGCCATCGCGGAATACCGCGAAGCGATCAGGGTGCAGCCCGAGGACGTGAGCGCCCGGAATAATTTAGGCATCCTGCTCCAGAGCAAGGGTTTGACCGATGAGGCGATCGAGCAGTACCGCGAAGCGGTCCGGGTGCAACCTAATCATGTCAACGCCCATTACAGCCTCGGCACCGCGCTCCACACAAAAAACGATCTTGAGGGGGCCATTGCGGAGTACCGGACCGTCATCCGGCTTCAACCGGCTCACGTCGCAGCCCACAACAACCTGGGCATCGCCCTGCAATCAACGGGTGACTTCGCGGGCGCCATCGCCCAGTATCAGGCGGCGATCTCCCTCAAGCCCGACCACGTCAAAGCCCATTACAATCTGGGCATCGCGCAGCACGAAGCCCACGATCTGGATGGAGCGATCGCCTCGTTCCGTCAGGCGATCAAGCTCCAGCCCGATTACGTAAACGCGCACCAAGGTCTTGCCGACGCGCTTCAGGAAAAGGGCGATCTCACTGCCGCGATGGCGGAGTATCGGACCGTGCTTCGCCTCCAGCCGACTCATGCCGCCGCGCTGTTGAACCTGGGCGCGGCCTTACAGGCGAACGGCGATCTCGACGGAGCGATTGCCACCTACCGTCAACTCCTCAGCGTGCAGCCGGAACGCGCGCGCGCCCGTTATAACCTGGGCGTCGCACTCCAGGCCAAAGGCGACCCGGATGCGGCCCTTGAACAATATCGAACGCTCGTGAATCTGCGGCCGGACTATGCGCCCGGCTTCTATGCGCTGGGAGAACTCTCGGCACAGAAGGGACTGCGCAAAGAGGCCGCAGCGGCGCTGCGGGACTATCTGGCCAAGGAGAAGGATACGCCCGACACCCACCAGCGCATTGAGAACGCCCGCGCCCGATTGAAAGAACTCGAGAGCTAGCCGTCCCGCGCCTCTCCCTCTCCACAGGCGGTTGAGAAACGGCAACCGGATCGATCAGAGGATCCGCTCGGCCTGCGCGGCTTCGATGAACCGGCGCATGCAGTCTGCGACTCCCTTGCGAATCAGAATCCCGTCTTGAACGAGTCTGTTCGGCCCCGTCTCAACCGCGGAACAGCGCCAGGAAAAGAGGGTCCGCTCGCCCGACTGCACCGTATAGTCCGCCGCTAGTTCGAACGACCGGTCCTCATCGCTTCTCCAGTCGAGATAAAACCGCGTGATGGTCCCGGACACGACGCGATCACTCGAATCACTCACGGTGTACCCCGACCGGCCGAGTTCCAGCCTGAGCGCGTCCGAGAAGAACACCCCGATTTCCTTGGTGAGGAATAATTCGGTCTTGGATGACGGGTTGCTTTCGACCTGACGCGGACGCACGCGATGCTCATCGGATGCTTGATAGTGGAACGGCGCGGTCCCGACCGTGCCTTGTCCTCTGAGCGGATTACTCGGCTGATAATCGAGGGACACCATCCTGGGACAGCCTGTCGCGGTCACGACGCAGAGCAGGAGCCCGATCGTCCATAGATACGAGCGGCCTCGAAAGCCCCTCGTGCCGGTCCGAACTTCAGTGATCATCACACTCCCCCGATGATGGCTGGAACAATTGTATGGACCCGGGCCGTTCTATTCATCCTTTGCCGGCACCTCCACGACACGAAGTTGCCACCCTTCGTCCGGGCCCACGGCACACGCTATTCCCCATCCGCCGGATGACGGTGGCCGGCCGCGAATCTGTTATGCGGCCGTTCCGCGCCCCTGATCTACGCCCCGACGCGTCCCATTACTTCTTGATCAGCGGAAAACCCTCCGCTAGTTGGACATCCACCAGTTGCTGAAGCCGGCGTTCAATTTGGAGAAACCGTACCGCCGTCTTGGGAGACAACACCCCCGTCAGCTCTTGAAAGTATTTCTTCCGCAGATCGAGCGTCATCTGATCCACTTCGAACACGCTCTGCGCCAACTCCTTCGCGCGCGCGCCGTCAAGGTTGTCGTGTGAGGCCATATAATCCCGGATCACGGCGATCTTCTTGTCGTTGATGGCGGCCAGTTCCACCTCATATTGCCGGTACAGAGGCCAGAAGGCATCGGCTTCCTTGCCGGTGAATTGCATCCGCTCTGCAATCATCTCCATCTTCTTCGTCCGGACGTCCGCGCGCAACAACTCGACATCCGAGCCGGAATCACGCCCTTCGGCATGGAGAACTGCTTGAAGCGGCGCGCTAAGACCCGCTGCCGCCATGGTCACCGTGAAGACCGTGACGAGCCCTGCTGTTCTTGTCATCATTGCGTCCTCCTCGGATAGATTAGCCTTGCCCCCAAAGATAGGAGCAAGCAGGCGCTTGATTACGCCTGCCAACGTCATCGACCCAGCCCCCGGATGTGCAGGCCATCGCGGACTTACCGCAACCCAACGGGTGACAGCCTCTTGCTAGAAACTGGGGAACATATAACGCACGCCGGCCTCGACATTCCAGTCATAGGCCCCGATCAGATCCCGCCCGAACACTCCGATCCCCGGCCTGGCGTACACCCCCCAGCGTCCCACGACACTCCGCCCGACTTCTAGTTCCAGAGTCAGGCTGCCTTTCGCGTTCCGCTCCCAATCGATCTGCCACACCGTCTGCGCGATGCTCCACCAACGCCCGGCCCAGAACGAATTGATTTGTGCGGTGAGCCGCGAGAGATTCAACGCCTTTCGAGCCGGATCGCCCCCAATGGAAACTTGTTGCGTGAACAACCCGATCAGGAAGGACTCCCATTGGGGAAGAAACCGGGCCGTGGCAATGGTGGGGCCCACCGTGTACTTGCCGAGGCCCAAACCGGTCTCGGCGGCGGTCGGCATCGTTGAGACCACCCCGACGAGGAGGGCGTATTCGGGCGTGTTATAGGCACGCCACCCGGCTGTGACGGCGAGGTCGCTGAAGCCTTGCATGCTGGTGGCGCCGGGCCGATCTGGGTCGCTCCATTTCAGGAACGGCGCATCCACGCGGAGCAAGAAATCCTTCCGGAACGGCAGATCGACCCGGGCAATGGTATCGCTGGCTCGCGCTCCCTGAGCCAGGTCGTTGTAGGCGGAAGACAGTTGCATGCGGCCCACGATGGCGGTGGGGTCGGTCCCATACTTAGCCGCCAGTATTCTGAGCCGCTCGGCTTCTTCCCGCTGCTCCGGCGTCACCGGCTGCGGCCCCAGCCTTTTGAAGAGGCGGCGTTTCGGGGGAACGACATCGGGCTCTTCCGCCGGCTCGTCCATCTCCAGTTTCGGGCCCGATTCCGGGGCGCTCCGCACCGGCGGCTCGGACCTTGGTTCCTGTCCCAGCCCGACCAGGGGGCTGGCGAGGATGAGTGCCAGCACCCAGCCGCCTACCCGGGCGAGAGCGGTTCCTGAACTCGCCATCCGGGGCAGCCGGCAAAGGCGGCTCTCGCGAACGTCAACATCATGTACGACCTCAACCGGCTCATTCCCACAACAGGTCATTATGCGTTTCCTGTCTCACTTCGGCGGATTCAGCCGTACAAATACCTGCTCATACACCGTCCATCCCAGCGCTTCCAATTCCTGCCTGGCGCGAGGCGAGACATTTCCCGCGATCCAGAGTTCGCGCCGGGCGATACGCGGCCGGCTGGGCACATGGGCCGTCAGGGCCTGTGCGACACGCGCAACGCGCGAGGTCCAAAACAGGTAATCGACCGGCAGCATCACGACAAGCGTCTGATCCCTGGCATAGAGAGCCGGGATACGCGGCAGCGCCAGCAGCCGGTCAACGGCGCCGACATGCAGGTGATACCCGCGCATCATCTCCGCCACGTGCTGGTAAAACAGCGCCAGGTCCTCGGAAGGCGCCTCCCTCGCGACCGCAAGGAACGCCTCACGGTCCTCGACGCCGGCCAGTTCATCGAGCACCGTGGTGATGATGGTCGAGTGTCGCGGAGAATACACCGGATTGAGGAAGAACCGGTGGATGTCCTCCTCACTGACTCCCATCTTCTCCAATTTGTCCCGATCGATGGCGCGCAGATCGCCCGGTGAATAGTCGCGGACCTGCTCATCGAGGTACGAGGTCCAGCGGGTCGCGCTGAAGCTAAACCAGAGGATGCCGCCTCCCGGTATAAAGAAATACCCGAACTGAGGAGCCAGATCGGCGGTGAAGGCGATCCAGGTCAGTTCGTTCAACTCGTCCTGCAGGACGGGATTGGACGAATAGGGATCCACACCCAACTCAAACGCGAGTTTGCGCTTCAGATACGAAAAACCGATCGTCGACTTCGTCACAGAATCTTCCCGCTCGCTCGATTCAAACGTGCTCGCGCGTCCGGGCATGGCAAGAAACTCCAGGAGTCCCCCGGCAACACTACTCCCGACCCGTCCGGGCTCCATGATCAGCATCTTCACACCGCGCAAGGGATGGAGAACCTGAAACTGGAGGGCATCGACGAACACCTTCGATTTGCGCACCTCCCTCAGCGCCGCGATGGCCTCGCTTTCTCCGATGCGGGTCCGAAGCATGGCCACGCCGGTGGCGGGAAAGGTCCCGAAGTCGGAGGTCACGACAAAATGGTGCTGGGCGCCATCGTTGACGACTTCGTCCTGAACCATGTGCTGTGGTCCCTTGAGCCAGTCCGCCGGCAACAGCGCCTGCGCGGACAGGGGCGGAGGAACTTCCCACTCAAGCGGTCCCGGCTCCGGCGGCGGGGGTAGCCCCTCCCGCTCTTTGGTCACGGAACAGGCAACCAGGAGGGCGCAGACACACACCCACACAAGACCATGGGCATGACCGACAAACCTTCGTCGTGGCACAGGCAATGGTCTCACCTGAAATGTCTCCACCATTATGAATCAAAGGCCCACAGCAGGCCGAGGATGACGAGATTCTGATTCGGGGTCAGCCCGGCGACACCGGGCGCGACCTCCCCTCCCGTATAGAAGCCGCCCTGAGAGCCGGTCGATCGGTCGAACCGGTATTCCAGGCGCAAGAGGCCGGTCTGGCGTCCAATGGCGATGCGGTATTCAAGGGTGGACGTCACCGCCGTGATGAGCTGCTCTGCTCCGGTCAATCGCCCGTTTCGATCCCAATACAGCTCCGGGCGGAAGGCCACGCTCCAGGGCCCACTGACATGACGCCGGACAAAGAGCGCCGCGCTGGTCCAAAAAAGTCTCGGATGGCCGGCCTGCTCTACAGCATTCTCCGTGCCCGCATCATAAGCGAGCGCCACCGTCCAGGCGTCATCTTTCCACTCAATGATGCTATCCGAGAAAAACCGCCAAAATGTCAGAGACGTGTCGAATTGATCCGGACCATAGTAAAAGTTCTGCGTGAGCGTCCAGGAAGGCGCCGGCTTCCACATCACTTGGGTGCCGTAGCTGGGAACCAGATTCGGTCGTGAAAGGTTGTTGTATCCGTTGATGACATAGACGGCAAGCTGCAACGTCTCAGTGACGGGATATTGGGCGGCCAGGCCGGTCATGAAATAAGGAGCATTGTCGGCCATATAGGATCTGGTGTAGTTGGAGTTGTTCCGGCTTAAGAACGACTCGTACCCGATAAAGCTGTTAAACAGTCCTGCTGTCAGCTTCAGACCATTCCCTAGCGGCGCCAGGTAGGACACATTCGCCCGGTGGACATAGCGCAAGACGTCCGCTCCCGGCACGGGCTTGTCGCCCTGCGGGGTCGTTGAAGGCACCAGCAGGCTGGTGTCATAACCTCCCTGTCCCCCCGCTTCCAGGCCCCATCTCGAATCCGGCGTCGCATCCTTACGCACATACCCCATCGCCATGTTTGGCGCGAACTCGTTCGTTCGCGGCGTGGTGATTTTGCTCCGCCACTTGTGGTTTTCCGGAAAATTGAAATTGAGAGGATAACTGCCGTCGAGGTAGGCGCCATAGTGCCAATTCGACGAGACAGGAGTCTTGTCTTCAGCCCGGGCGACCCCGGCACAGAGCAGCGTGAAGAAGGCTACCGCACCAGAGACAGCGCGAAGACAGCCCCCCGACAGACGTGAAACGTCCCACGATCTGGTTTCCAGAGATGTGCGACACCATACGCTCACGCCTGAACATACCGTTCTTGAATGCGGGTTAAAATCCAGGCGGCTGCTTGGTCCAGTCGTACCCGTTCTTTGCCAGGTCATACCCGAGCTGGAACAGTTGCCGCATATAGGGGTTGTCGAACTCTTCCTTATGCGAAGCCTTGAAGGTGTCCGGGATATAGGCGAGATTGAAATCCACCTGGTCCCGCTGGGCGACCGCAAAAATCCGGAAGAGGTCGCCTCTGCCCTGCGTCTGGATCAGTGAGGTGATGGCGCGGGCCGCGATCGACATCGTTCGCCGTTCCACCTGCGCCCAATCCGGATCCAACCGCGCATTCCGGATCACGTAGAGGTGGCGCTCACGCTGCATACCGGCAGCGGCCGCACGCTCCGCCAGCTGGAGCTGCGGCGGGTACACGAACACCTGAGCCGAGGCCCCGCCGTCCACATGCATTTCCTGATACCGCTGCCCATTGGCTTCCACGTCGATAAAGACCGGCGGGAACGCCGCCGGCAGAGCCGCCGAGGCGATCAGAATGCTGCGAAAGAGGTGCAGGGCATCCGGATGTCCGCTGGCGGCGATCTTGCCTAAATTCCAGATGACCGGCTGGCGGGCATCAAGGTTGGTCGTGCCGACAAACAGCAGGCGCCCCTTCACATATTCCGCCGCGATCTCCTGCAGCAGTTGTTCTGTGACATATTTCTTGGTGAGTTTCCAGAGCGGCGCGTTGTCCGCCATGGCATCAGCCAGGACCGCGGCAAGAAAGTTTCGCTCCTCGAGAATATCCTTGCTTGAGATGCCGGTATAGATCTCTTTGATCACCGGATCGTATTGCCGGCCGAGAAAGGCGAACGGCGCAATCAAAGCTCCGGTGCTGACCCCGGTGACCAGTTTGAATTCCGGCCTGGTGCCTGAAGCCGTCCATCCGTTCAATAGCCCTGTGCCAAAGGCGCCGTTATCGCCGCCTCCCGACACCGCCAGGAAATGGACAGGCGGCAGCGGACCGGTTTCGCCGGCTTTCGCCCGCTGCTCCAACTCGCGCCGGGCAGACTCCTCCGCCTCCCGCAAAAGTTCTGGCAGGGTCGCCGGGACGTACCGGACCCCTGGCAGACCCGCCACCTCTGCCTGCACCTGCAGCTCCGGGGGCACGGCGGGGAGTCTGTCTGAAGGATAACAACCTGCCAGTCCGGCGGTCGTACACAACAGCCAGACCCACAGGTGTCCGGCCGGAATCATGCCCACGATTCGCTGCCTCATCGTGTTCTTCCTTGATCTGAAACGAGCAACTGCCTGACCTGGCGAGGAACGAACCTCGCTCTTTCCTCTTTCTACTCGATGGAATAGGGCTGCGCCCGAAGCACACCGATCGTAACGGTCGCGGAAATACCTGCATCGGTCAGCACATAGGTCCTCACGCGCCGCCTCATGAGATCTGCCATGGCATCACTCTCGGCCGCGCCGATCGCGCCTGCGGCGCCCATGTCTCCTGCCTTAACCGCCAGTTCGGCCTCACTCCCCGTATTCCACGTGCCGGCGGCGAGATCCCGAAGCATCTCGGCATCCCGGAAGATCAGGATCACTCTCTCGGCTCGTCCGCCCCATCCCCAGCCGAACTGCAGCTCAGGCACACGCAGATAGCTCTTCTTTCCGCTCGCCTTGTCCACCACCACCCCGGCCCCGCCTCCGGCGCCGACCACGGGGACTTTCACGACCTTCTTTTCAATGACAGCATACCCGACCGATCGCGCCAATTCCTGTTCCGTTCCGGGCTGCTCGTTAACAAGCCGGGTCAGCGTGTCCTTTTCCAGACTATCGAAATACGCGAGCTTCTCTTCCTTGCTCCCGACCAGGCCACCTGCACAACCGGTCATCGCCATGACCAGCACCGCCACCAGCGCTATCATCCTTAAACATTGCCTCACTATCATCTCGCGCGTTCCTTCCTTTCCCCTTGCCGAATAATGACCGGACGCTCCCTCACCTCCTGGTTCGCTCCTTCCCGCTTCACTGGGACGTTTCCAGGTCCCGCATCAACCGCTGAAATTCAGGATCGTCGCGGATCAGGCGCGAGGCGGCCAGAAGCAGTTGGTCTATTTGCGGGTCCGTGAGATACAGTGTGGTCGGAATCTTCATGAGGGAGCGCCGTTTGTCCGGATCAGCCACTTCGCTCAAACCGGCGTTGATGAAATAGACGTCGGCGTCGGAGGCGAACGGGCTGTCGGCCGCTCGTGGTGAGGCACGAAGCTGCAACCGCACCTTTTCTACGCCCATCCGCAGCAGCGTGATCGTATCGAACGAATAACGATTGATCGGCAGGTCAACCATAGAACCCATCGCGCTGGTAATGGCCGGGATATGATCGCTCCGGTACTCGAGCACATCGGGACTGGTTTCGGCGTTCACCGACAGCACCACCAGCTTCCGGACCTGCTTCAGGTTGCCCTCCTTTAAGAATCGCTCCAGCCCACCCATGACACTGGATGATTCGAGCAAACCACGGAGGGCCAAATTGTCCGACAGGCCGCCATCGAGGAGATGGATGTTAGGACGCTTCTCGATATCCTGGTAGGAGAGCAACTCGTTCGCTCGCTGACCGGCGATACCGCCTTTGTTTTTGGCTTCGCTCAGCCATGGTGGCATAGGATAGCCGCATTGCCCGGCATAATTCTTCAAGCTGATGGGACTGAGCACCAACGGCAACGCCGCGGACGAGGCGGAGGCCCAGGCGATCGGCAGCCGGCTCAGATCCGAGCAGATCATATCGAATTGATACTGAACGAATTCGAAGCGCGAGAGCGTGGCCATATCTGACGCATGGATAAGGAGCCAGGGACGTTGATTGCGCTTGATCAGATCTCCATAGGTGGCCCCCTCGAAGAGCGACTCGTCCAGTAGTTCCGCCATGAGATGCGCGCGACCAAAATAGGGAGACCAGAGCCTGATCCAATTGCCGGGAGATGTGAACACTCTGGCCTTCAGTTCGCTTTCCCAGTCCTTCCGTAAGAAGCGGGATTCAAAATCGTGAAATATCCGATCGCCATGCAGCACGTAGTACCCGGCGGTAAAGGTGCCTCCGGACAAGGCGAAGATGAGATCGAGCTCATCGAGCAGGCGCTTGCGCTTCCCTTCCCAGGTGATCTGCTGACTGGCGAGCTCCCGTAACGCCCCGAAGGCGAGCGTGGAAGCCCTGGTGCCCCCGCCGGAAAAGGCTGCGATGATCAGCAGACCATCCGTATTATCGGCATCAGGCGGGGCGAGGTTGCGGAACCGGTACCCGCCCTCCGGGTCCCACTGATCCAACGGCTGGTTCGGGGTGGGACGCACGTACGAGCAGCCCTGGAGCAGGCCAAACACGACCAACAGCGCGAACAAAGCGAACGGCCTTCGGCCCCTTATCGGACGTGCCATGGCATGGGCTCCTCCCTGCTATCGGGACTTCTTCGGTTCATACAGTTCGGCGATGGCCACCTTGACGAGCTGCCCCTCCTTGAGCTGATCCCCTACCGCGAGATTGTTGACGACCGCGATCTGTTCCTTCTTCCAGGCCGAGTTGGTGCGAGCCGCCAGGGCCTCGATCGACTCTCCTGCCTGCGCCTTCACCAAACGGATGCGCTTCTCCTTGACCCCGGTCCGTTCGGATGCCGACAGGGGCCTGAAACTGTGAGCGACCGACCAGAAGAGGGCCTGCAAGGCTTCGAAATTTCTCGTCGGGGCCATGCCGACCACCTGATAAATGAGCCCGCCATGCGCAATCCAGGTGATGTGGAGTGTCACGTCGCCGTTCGCCTTGATCTGCGTGAAGGCCGCAGGGAGCTGATTGATGGTCGTCTTCTCCGTCTTCGACACCACGTCGATCTTGGCCTTGTTCTCGAGTTGGCGAGCGCCCTCCAGGGGATCGCTCCCTTCCGCCACAGCCCCCACGACGACGGCCGCATCTTTATTGGGCGCGGCCGACACAATCCTCTCGGGTGTATTGTCGTTGTTCCATTTCTCCGGGAACTCCAGGAAGAAATTCATGTCGGGATGGAGGAACGTGCGGCCCTCGAAGACACCGTTCGCGGCCCGCTGGCCATACACCATGCCGTCCAATCGGGCCAGAAACGCTTCGTTCGTCGCGCTGATCGGCGCCTGGCTCGCTTGCGTCAGTTCCCTGGCATGCGCCGCGGTCTTTGTCACCCGATCGGGAGTCGCAGGGTGCGAGTCAAAGAAACTAGGCTTCCGCGGCTCCTTGCTCATGAGTTCGACTTCACGGCCGAGTGTGTTTAAGAAGACGGATAAGGCGGCCGGGTTCCACCCGGCGTTCGCGGCCATGTCCTGTCCCACCCGGTCCGCCTCCGTCTCCTGACTGCGGCTGTAGGGCGAAAACAGCACGCCCTGGGTCAAATCGCCGACGCCCCCGATGATATGTCCTACGAGTGGACTGACCATGCCGGTGATCCCCGACGCGATCCCGAAGACCACCGCGAAGGGGCCCTGCTTGGAGATTTTCTGGACGGTGTGCCGGGCCGCGACGTGCCCGATCTCATGTCCCACGACGCCGGCGAGTTCATCTTCGGAGTTCACCAGGGCGAGCAGGCCGCGAGTCACATACACGTAGCCGCCGGGAAGGGCGAAGGCGTTCGGCTCCGCCATATCCGCGAGGTGAAACCGATACGTGAGGTCCTGGCGCGGAGACTCCTTCGCCAGCCGCTGACCGAGTGCATCCAGATAGGGGAGGAATTGCTCATCCTTCAGCAGGCCCATCTGCGCCTCGACCTTCTTGGCCTCCTCTTCGCCGATCTTCTTTTCCTGTTCAACCGAAATCAGCGTGACCTCGGGCAGTCCGCTGACCGGATTGATCGAGCAAGCCGTGGCCTGCAGGCCTGCCAGCAACAAACCCGAAAGGAGCCAGCGCTGCCGGTGGAGCCTGCGCATCGAGTGATCTTTCCCAAACGCGTTCATACATCCTCCTCATACATTAATGTATCCACATCGCCGGTCCAGCGGTGCAGATCATAAAGCCCATTATTACGTAATTCTGTGAGTCTGATTTCGACCGACATGGTCTGCGTGAGACGCAGTGAACGTTGCAATGCCGACCCTCTATGAAGGGCACAGGCGGCATGATTGATCCGCATCGGCCGCCATTCTAAGGATACGCCTCCATGAAGTCGAGAGGCCTCTCAGCCCCGCTCGCCTTCCCCTCCTTATGGCACCTCAGCCAGGGCGCCGCCGCTGACCGTCAGATTCTTTGTCACCCCGACCGACGGGCGCGCAGCCATCGGCTCACCCATATGACGATCAACATAGGTAACGGAGAGTACGCCGTTCCGAATGCGCATGGCTTGCGGGACAATCCGGTCTCCCACGAACACCGCGTTGGTTCCCACGAAGCGCCCTTCGATATTGAGCGCGACCGCCACGTACAGAAAACTCCCCGTGCCGCCCGGTTGCTGCAGGAGCCACACGGCCGCATCCTCCACACCGTCTCCGTTGAGGTCCCCCGACACAGGCTCTTCGACCAGAATCGTCACAACCGTCATCGTGGAGCCCGGCACAGCTTCCTTCTCGGACCTCCCCGCGGCCAGACTCACGAGTTCCTGCCCGATCCAATAGGCTGCCTCCCTCGGATCGGTTGCGGCCGGGGACGCGGACGCGACAGACAGGTTGCCTCCCAGGACGGGAATCAGGATCGCCATGGCGCACAAAGCTCGATGAAACCTCCACGCGAGTTGCGGTCCCGAACAATCCTGCACCAGCAATCTCTTCATCCCGGCTCCTCGTCACATCTTAGTCAATGAAACCATTCACGGACATTGGGCTGTGAGCGGGATATTCTGCGAGGCCACGACCTTCAGCGCGACGAACGATCGGCCGACTTCGGGCGAGCCTTCCGCCTGTTCTTCTGGAGGTAACGCCTCTCAATGGCCTCTACCTTGGCCAGCCGCCGAAGGTGCCGTTCATCGTGCGTGAACTTGGCCTTCAGAAAGGCGCGCACCAGCTCATGCGCCACCTCTTCCCCGATCACGCGGCCGCCCATGACCAGCACGTTCATGTCGTCATGCTCCACCCCCTGGCGCGCCGAGTAGGTGTCATGACAGACCCCCGCGCGAATCTTCGGAATCTTATTGGCGGCGATGGACGCGCCCACGCCGCTGCCGCAGATCATGATGCCTCGATCCGCGTCTCCCTGACGCACGGCGAGGCCAACGGCTTCCGCGAAGTCCGGGTAGTCGACCGGGGCAGTACTGTGAGTTCCCAGATCCAGCACGCTGTGCCGCAGACCGGTAAGATAGGTCTTCAGGATCTCTTTCAACTGAAAACCTGCGTGATCGGATCCGATGGCGACACGCACCCCCTACCTCCCTGGTTTCATCTGCTGCATCATGGCTTCTGTGGCCGTTCGCGATGCCCGTCGTTTCACACACCCGCTCAGTATTTCTCCGGAATGAAGGTCCTGCCCTTCAACGTCGCCTGGTCGTCGTATTTGTATTTCATCGATCGATCGGGCAGTGTCACTTTGTCGCGCTTCACCTTCTTATAAGGAATCAGACTGAGCAGATGGCTGATGCAGTTGAGGCGAGCACGCTTCTTGTCGTCAGACCGCACGATGTACCAGGGAGCATGTTTCGTGTGCGTCGCCTCCAGCATCCGGTCGCGAGCCCGCGAATACTCGTACCACTTCTCGAGTGACGGCAGGTCCATCGGGCTGAGTTTCCACTGGCGCAACGGGTCTTCAACACGGGCCTGGAAACGCCGCCGCTGCTCCTCGTGGCTCACTTCGAGCCAATATTTGATGAGTATAATCCCGGCGTCCACGACGTATTTCTCAGATATCGGACAGAGTTCGAGGAACCGTTCGTATAGATCCTTGGAACAGAAGCCCATAACGTGCTCGACTCCGGCACGGTTGTACCAACTGCGATCCCAAATGATGATTTCACCGGCCGCTGGAAAGTGAGGCATGTAGCGCTGAAGATGCATCTGGGTTTTCTCGCGATCCGAGGGGGCTGGGAGCGCCACCACGCGGAACACGCGCGGGCTGACGCGTTCGGTGATGGCGCGAATGGTGCCGCCCTTCCCGGCTCCGTCGCGCCCCTCAAATACCACCATGATCCGCAGGCCCTTCTGTTTGACCCAGTCCTGGAGAATACACAGCTCGGCCTGAAGCCTGCGCAGCTCTTCCTCATACTGCTTGCGTTTCAGCTTCGCTCCATTCTCTTTTTTGTCCTTATCCTTCGACATGATGCGTCAACCTCCAATATGGATTCGCGCACATACCGCGCTCATTTGCTAGTCCACCGGGCAAGCCTTCACATTCCAGATGTCGGACGCGTATTCGGCGATAGTGCGGTCGCTGGAGAACTCTCCAGATCCGGCGACGTTCAGAATCACCTTGCGCGTCCACCCGTCCGGGTCGGCATAGAGGTCGCAGAGCCGCCGGTCAGCCTCGAGATAGGAGGTGAGGTCGGCCAGGTGCATGTAGTGATCTCCGCCGGTGAGCAGCGCATGCAGAAGCGGCGCGAACACACCCGGCTCGTTCCGGCTGAAGTAGTCGGAGGAGATCAGGTCCAACGCCGCCCTGGTCTCAGCCTCGTGCTCATAGTGCCAGTGCGGGCTGTACCAGCCCCGGATGCCTGCCACCTGCTCCGCGGTCAGGCCGAACAGAAAGAAATTCTCTTCCCCGGCTTCTTCCGCCATCTCAATGGTCGCGCCGTCGCGTGTACCCAGCGTCAGCGCTCCGTTCATCATGAATTTCATGTTGCTCGTGCCGCTGGCTTCATAGCCGGCGGTGGAAATCTGGTTGGAGACATCGGAGGCCGGAATCAGCCGTTCCGCAAGGGACACGCAATACTCCGGCAGGAAGACGACCTTGAGTCTTCCGCGTACGACAGGATCTCCATCGATGGTGCCGGCCAGATTATTCAGGAATTTAATGACCACTTTGGCCAAGTGATAGGCCGGTGCCGCTTTGCCGGCAAAGAAGAATGTCCGCGGAACCATCTTGAGGTCCGGATTGTCCCGCAGCCGGTTATACAGGACGACGACGCGCAGCGCATTGAGGAGCTGGCGTTTGTATTCGTGGATGCGCTTCACATGACAATCAAAGATGGTGTCCGGATCAACGGTCTGTCCGGAGGTCGTCTTCAGCCACTGGGCAAAGCTGGCCTTTGCTTCGCGCTTCGCCTTTCGGAACGCGGCGCGCACCGCTTTCTCGTCGGCCAGCTTCTTGAGCTTGCCCAGTTGACTGAGATCAGTAATCCAGCCGTCGCCGATAGCCTCGGTAATCGTGTGCGAGAGCGCGGGATTGGCCAGCAACAGCCATCGTCTCGGCGTGACGCCGTTGGTCTTGTTGTTGAAACGCTCAGGATACATCTCGGCCAGATCCTTGACCGTCATCGATCGCAGGAGCCCGGAGTGAATGGCAGCCACGCCGTTGGTGCTGTGCGATCCGACAATGGCCAGATTAGCCATGCGGATCTTGCGGGCGCCTCCCTCTTCCACCAGGCTGATCCGTGCCAGGCGTCCTTCGTCCCCTGGGAAGCGGGTCCGCACCGCATCGAGCAGGCGGCGATTGATCTCATGAATAATTTCCAGATGACGAGGGAGCATGATTTCGAACCACTGATGCGGCCATTTTTCGAGGGCTTCGGGCAGCAGCGTGTGGTTGGTGTACGCGAGCGATCGTTGCGTCAGATCCCAGGCCTGGTCCCAGCCAAGGTGCGCGTCATCGAGCAGAATCCGCATGAGTTCGGGGACGGCCATCGCGGGATGCGTGTCGTTCAACTGGATGGCGACTTTCCCGGGAAGCGCATTCCAGTCGGTGTTGCCGCGACGAAAACGTCGCACGAGATCCGCGAGCGAGCAGGCGACCAGGAAATACTCCTGCATGAACCGCAACCCCTGACCGCGAACCGTGGAATCGTCCGGATACAGCACGCGGGTGAGCGACTCGGCCCCCAGTGTGCCGGCAAATGCTGCTGTGAAATCACCGCTGCTGAACCGCTGAAAGTCGAAGTACTTCGGGACGGACGCAGCCCAGAGCCGGAGGGTATTGATGGTCTTGCCGCCGTACCCGACGACTGGACGATCGAAGGGAATGCCGATGAGGCTGGACGGCCGGCCGGGGACCAAGCGCAAGTCCCCCTCCCGCATCTCGACCGAACAGTTGAATTTCACCTCCACGGCTTCCTCGAGCCGGGGCACTTCCCAGGGATCAGGACGCCGCAACCAATTGTCCGGCTGTTCGCATTGCCAGCCGTCCTCGATCGCTTGCTTGAAGATCCCGTATTCGTAACGGAGTCCGTAACCCATGCCGGGAATTTGCAACGTCGCCATCGAATCGATGAAGCACGCCGCCAACCGGCCAAGCCCGCCGTTCCCCAACCCGGCATCCGGCTCCATCTCGACAAGAGCCAGGGGGTCCACTCCCCTCATTTTCATGGCCTCAAACGCCAACGAACCCAGGAGCGAGTTGGTAACATTGTTGGCAAGCGACCGGCCGAGCAGGAACTCCAACGACAGGTAATATACCCGTTTGGGATTCTTCTGCTCGTACGTTCGTTCCGTCTTGAGCCAGCGCTGCGAAATTACATCGCGGAGGGCACGAGCCGCAGCCTCAAACTGTTCGCGCGGGTCGGCCTTCTTGGGATCGATCACATGGTCGAAGATCAGATGCCGTTCATAAAGCGCGTCTCTGGTGCCGGTAAACTGGATAGGGCCGCATCCGTATTGTTCAAGAAGGTCGTTCAGACGGTCTTTCATATCACCTCCACGAACGCGTCACGAGTGTATGTTGTCGTCGGCCCGGACAGCGAGATTGCGCCCCCGGCTCATCTGCGCCGAAAATGCAGCCCTACCTCCATAGGGTTTGCTCACCGTATTGTTACCCAGCGGACGACGCTGAACTCTTCCCCGGTTCGACGCGCGCCAACAGGACCACGACGGAACGCGCCTCAGCCCGGTAGGTATGACCGGGAAGCGAAGGCGCGGTCTTCCAGGGAACGATGTCGTGCGGCGAGTCGAGGGCGGTATCGATCCATCGGCACCACTGGTCTCCGCTCCCTTCGTGCAGCGGCGGCAGTTCAAATTCCAGCGGCTCCCAATAGGCATTCAGAATAAAGTGAGAGAGGAGCTTTTCCCGGCGCAGCTCCACGGTAGCGGCAATGCTGTGGGAATGAGGGCCCCAGTCCGGTTGATGCAGCTTCACGCCGTGCCACGCCTTCGTCGCCTGCCGGATCAGCTGAGTGAGGCTCATCCGTTGGCGCTCGTGTTCAATGTCGCGCAAGAGCCGTCGGGCATTCAGCAGCGTCACAAACCGATGGACGTCGGCATGTTTGGCGACCAAGGTCCAATCGAGCCAATTCGTTTCGTCGTCCAGGCAATAGGCGTTGTTGTTGCCACGCTGCGTGCGCCGCACTTCATCACCCATGAGAATCATGGGCATCCCCACCGAAAGCAACGTCACGGCCAGGAAATTCTTCACCTGGCGGTTCCGAAGCCGCTCGATGACCGGATCGTCGGTAGGTCCTTCAACGCCGCAGTTCCAGCTTTTGTTATCGTTAGTCCCGTCTCGGTTGTCTTCCCCGTTGGCCTCATTGTGCTTGCTATTGTAGGAGACCAGGTCGTTGAGCGTGAAACCGTCGTGACAGGTGACGAAATTCACGCTTTGCTCGGGCTCCCGTTCCTTGTGGCCATAGATTTCCTGGCTGCCCATGAAGCGGTCGGCGAAGCGGCTTACCGAGCCTTCTGCGCCGCGGAAGAAGTCACGGGCGTCGTCACGGAAGCGTCCGTTCCACTCTTTCCAACTATCCCCGATAAACGAGCCAACCTGGTACAGTCCTGCGGCGTCCCAGGCTTCCGCGATAAGTTTCGTCCCGGCCAGGGCGGGGTCTGATTCGATATCCCAGAGGATAGGAGGATTCTGCATCGGCTGACCGGCTTCGTCGCGGGCAAGGATCGAAGCCAGGTCGAACCGAAAACCGTCGACGTGCATCTCCTCCACCCAGTACCGGAGGCTATCCATGATCAACCGGCGGACAATCGGTTGATTCGCGTTCAAGGTGTTGCCGGTTCCGGTGTAATTGCTGTACCGGGCCCGGTCCTCCTCGAGGAGGTAGTAGGCACTGTTTTCGAGACCCCGATAGCAGAACGTGGGGCCGTCCTGGTGTGATTCGGCGGTATGGTTATAGACGACGTCAAGGATGACCTCGATGCCCGCCCGATGCAGAGCCTTGACCATGTCGCGGAATTCGTCCACTGCGCCGAGCGGATCCTGACGCGAGCTGTATGCCTGATGAGGTGCGAAGAACGAGACCGGCGCATAGCCCCAGTAATTGACACGTCCCGGCGGGCAATCCTGAGGGTCGAATTGGAACACCGGCAGCAGTTCAACCGCGGTGATGCCGAGTTCCTGAAGGTATGGAATCTTCTCGATCAGACCGGCATACGTGCCGCGTGTTGTTTCACCCACGCCGGAACTGGGATGGCGCGTGAAGCCCCGCAGATGCATTTCGTACACGATGGTTCTCGCGGACGGCTGTTTGAGCGGCGCGTCACCCTCCCAATTGTACAGGGCCGTATCGACCACCACGCTCTTCATGGCGGATGCGCAATTATCCCCAGGCTTGGATGCCGCGATCCGGCCGTACTGTTTCGGCACTGCCACGGCCCTGCCATAGGGATCGATCAATACTTTTTGCGGGTCAAATCTCAATCCTCGCTGCGGTTCGGACGGCCCGTGCACACGGTAACCATAGATCTGACCCGCTTGCAGCCCGGGAACGAAGACGTGCCAGTAGTGATAGGTCAGATTCCTCCAAGGATCGAGGGAAATGACGGCGGCCGGCTTCGCATCATCCACGTGATCGAACAGCAGCAATTCCACCAGTGTGCTGCTCTTCGAAAACACGCTGAAGTTGCCCCCCTGAGGGGACACGGTCGCTCCGAGCGGAAAACTTTTCCCCGAATCGATCATCGCGGGTTTCATCCCGATGATGCTCCTTGCCCTCAGACGTTGTCCGCTTCCGTAGAGCCCCCTCGCCGCTTCGACGGCGCGCGCCGTCCCCATTGCCAGTCGGTGATTTCGGGCATATCTTCCCCATATGTGGAGATGTATTCTTTGTGCTCGAGCAGCTTGTCGCGAATGGCCTGCTTGGCATATGCAGCGCGGGACCCGAGCTGCGGCAGCCGGTCAATGACGTCCCCGGCGAGGTGAAAGCGGTCGAGATCGTTCATTACCACCATGTCGAATGGCGTGCTCGTCGTGCCTTCTTCCTTGTAGCCGCGCACGTGCAGATTCTTGTGATTTGTCCGCCGGTACGTGAGCCGGTGGATCAACCACGGGTAGCCGTGGAAGGCAAACACGATCGGCTTATCCTTGGTAAAGAGCGCATCGAAGTCCCCGTCCGAGAGCCCATGCGGGTGCTCGCTCTTCGGTTGCAGTTTCATCAGATTGACGATGTTGATGACGCGGATCTTCAATGTCGGGAGATACTGGCGGAATAAGTCCACAGCAGCCAGCGTCTCCAGCGTCGGCACATCGCCGCAGCAGGCCATGACGACATCGGGGTCTCCCCCCTTGTCATTGCTGGCCCATTCCCAAATTCCGATGCCCGCGCTGCAGTGCCTGATCGCCTCGTCCATCGTCAACCATTGCGGGGCCGGCTGCTTGCCGGCGACGATCACATTGACGTAATTGCGGCTGCGTAGGCAGTGATCGGTGACTGACAGGAGCGTGTTCGCATCCGGCGGGAGATACACGCGCACGACCTCCGCCTTCTTGTTCACCACGTGATCGATAAATCCTGGGTCCTGGTGACTAAATCCGTTGTGATCCTGCCGCCAGACGTGGGAGGACAACAGATAATTGAGGGAGGCGATCGGCCGCCGCCAGGGAATGTCATGACAGACCTTCAGCCACTTGGCGTGCTGATTGAACATCGAGTCGATAATATGGATGAATGCCTCATAGCAGGAAAAGAACCCGTGCCGGCCGGTTAAGAGATAGCCTTCCAGCCAACCCTGACACTGGTGCTCGCTGAGCATCTCCATCACCCGGCCGTCAGGCGCCAAGTGGTCGTCATAAGGAAACCTGTCCGCCATCCAGGCGCGATTCGTGACCTCCAGCGCATCCTGCCAGCGATTTGAATTGTTCTCATCCGGACTGAAGAGGCGGAAGTTCCGGCTGTCCATATTGAGTTTCATCGTATCGCGCAGAAACTTACCCATCAGCCTGGTGGACTCGGCTGCGACAGCACCGGGTTTCGCCACCTTGACGGCATAGTCGCGGAAATCGGGCAACCGCAGATCCCTCAGCAGCAGGCCACCGTTGGCGTGTGGATTGGCGCTCATCCGACGCTCGCCCTTGGGCGCGAGTTCAGCCAGTTCGGATGTTAATCGCCCGGTTTTATCGAACAGCTCCTCCGGCTTGTAGCTCTTCATCCACTTCTCAAGAATCTTCACATGCGCGGGCTTTTCATGCATTTCCCCCATCGGCACCTGGTGGCTGCGCCAGTAGCCCTCGGTCCGTTTGCCGTCGATTTCCTTCGGGCAGGTCCACCCCTTGGGCGAACGAAGGATGATCATCGGCCAGCGAGGTCTCTCCTTGACACCGTTCTTCCTGGCCTGATTTTGGATGCGGCGTATTTCGTCCAAGCAGGTATCGACTGTGGCAGCCATGAGCTGATGCATCTTGGCCGGATCACTGCCCTCGACAAAATGGGGCATGTAGCCGTAGCCGCGAAAGAGGTGATCCAATTCTTCGTGGCTGATACGAGCCAGCACGCAGGGATTGGCGATCTTGTACCCGTTCAGATGCAGGATCGGCAGCACGGCTCCGTCGGTCGCCGGGTTGAGGAACTTGTTGGAGTGCCAGGACGTCGCCAATGGTCCGGTTTCGGCCTCGCCGTCGCCGACGACACAGGCGACGATCAGGTCGGGATTGTCATACGCAGCCCCGTACGCGTGCGAGACCGCATACCCCAGTTCGCCGCCTTCGTGTATTGAGCCGGGAGTCTCGGGCGCCACGTGGCTGGGAATGCCTCCGGGGAACGAGAACTGCTTAAACAGCCGCTTCAAGCCCTCTTCGTCTTGCGCGATGTTCGGATAGACCTCCGAGTAGGTGCCTTCCATATAGGCATTGGCGACAATGCCGGGACCGCCGTGGCCCGGACCGATAATGTAGATCATGCTGAGGTCCCGCTGCTTGATCGCACGGTTCAGATGGGCATAGACGAAATTCAATCCCGGTGTAGTGCCCCAATGACCGAGCAGGCGGGGTTTTATGTGCTCTTTCTTCAACGGCTTTTTCAGCAAGGGGTTGTCATAGAGATAAATCTGCCCCACCGACAGATAGTTGGCTGCGCGCCAGTAGGCATCAATGAGCTTGAGTTCCTTGTCCGCCAACGCCTTTGCCATGCCGTGCTCCCTTCCCGGTTATTGCCAGGGCTCAACTTGCATCGAGCGCCGATGGCTTATGACTGCAGACCGTTCACACATCTGACCGTTTCCCTGGCGATCCAGGTTTCCTCATCCGCCGCGACCACATAGGCCGCAAGCGGCGATCCATCCGCGCTGATCTGCGCCGCCCCGCCTGGCGCCAGCCCCACCGCCGCACGATTACGCTCAGGACTGAGCCTCAGGCCGCACCACTCCATCCCATCACAAATCCGCCGCCGAATTTCCGGCGCGTGTTCCCCGATGCCGCCGCCGAACACGAGGGCATCCGCGCCACCCAAGACAGCCAGGTATGCGCCGAGATACTTGCGCACCCGATAGCAGAAGAGCTCGATAGCAAACTCCGCCCGTTGGTCCCGTTCCTGTTCTGCCGCGCGGAGCAACTCCCGCATATCATTCGAGAAACCAGACAACCCGAGAAGGCCTGACCGCTCGTTGAGCCAACGCTCAACTTCAGCCGCCTCCACCCTCTCCCGCCCGGACAGGTAACTGACGATGGAGGCATCCACATCGCCCGAGCGGGTCCCCATCACCAATCCCTCCAACGGCGTGAACCCCATCGAGGTATCGACCGACCGGCCTTGGGCGATCGCCGCGACGGAGCAGCCATTGCCCAACTGCAGGGTGATGAGACGCGCCTGCTCGAGCGGATGTCCCGTGCAGGCCGCGTAGCCATGCGAGAGCGACGCGTGGGCAATCCCGTGAAACCCGTAACGGCGGATGCGGTGCCGGTCAGCCAATTCCGTGGGAAGCGCATACCGTCTGGCCACTTCAGGCATGTTCCGATGAAAAGCCGTGTCGAAAACGGCCACCATCGGAAGCGCAGGGCCCAACAACGCTCTGGCCCCGCGTATCCCTGCAAGACAGGAAGGATTGTGCAACGGCGCCAACTCGGACAATGCGTCGATTCCGGCCTCAACCTCCCCGGTGATCAACGTAGGGGTCACGTACTGCTCTCCTCCATGCACCACCCGATGCCCGACCGCTTCGATCTGGCCGAGTGACCCGGCCAGCCGATCAAACACCTCGCGCAACGCCCCGGCATGGTTGCCGATCTCCAAGGCGGCCGTCGAACGCTCTCCACCCTGCCCGGTCACATCGATCGTTGCGACGCCCCCGATGCCTTTGACGTGGCCCTCGATCAACGCCGGCTGAACCCTCAGAACGCCGCCCGACTCTTCAGCCACGTCCACGAGCCGAAATTTGATCGACGAACTTCCGCTGTTGACGACAAGAACGTGCATGTTGCAGCTGCCGATTAGAGACGGAATCCGCACAGGTTAGTCATCGTGCAACTGCCCCCTCCAGCGCGGCGGTATATCGTCCAAGCGCGGCGGCACCGTTGCACTTGGCCCGATGATAGAACGACTGCTGGCCTGCCTGAAACTGCTCCGCCTTGCCCTGCCACGCCTGCAGCGCCTGGTCCTGAAGCGCCCGACCGTAGGAAAAGCTGACTTTCCAGGGGCGCGGCAGATCCAGCCTATTGATGGCGTTGAGATGCTTGGTCGCGAGGACATCGCTTTGACCGCCGGACAGGAACACGATACCGGGAACCGCGGCCGGAACATGCCGGCGCAGGCAACGCAATGTCGCTGTGGCAACCTCGTCGACCGAAGCCTGGTTCGGACAGGACTTTCCTGAGATGATCATGCTGGGCTTGAGCAGCATCTGCTCCAGGACTATCCGCTGATCGTAGAGCGCGTTGAAGACCGCGTGAAGGACGCAACCGGTCACCTCCTCGCACCGTTCGATCGTATGACCACCGTCCATGAGCACTTCGGGCTCAACGATGGGCACAAGGCCCGCTTCCTGGCACAGTGCCGCATAACGGCCCAGCGCGTGGGCGTTCACGTTGATGCACGTGGAGCTCGGGAGCTGCTCCGTAACCCGAATGACCGCACGCCACTTGGCAAAGCGGGCGCCCAGGCCGTAGTATTCCTTCAGGCGGTCGCGCAACCCGTCCAGCCCTTCCGTAACGGTCTCGTCGGAGGCACCGGCCAGCGGCTTGGCCCCCGTATCCACCTTGATCCCCGGGATGATGCCTTGCTTCGTCAGCACCTCGGTAAGGGGGATGCCGGAGGAGCTGTTCTGACGGATGGTTTCGTCGTATAAGATGGCACCGCTGATGAACTCTCCGGCGCCCGGTGTCGTAAAAAACATTTCGCGATAGGTCCGCCGGCTGTCGGCGGTGGATTCGATGTGGAGCGCGCTCAATCGCTTCGTGACGGTGGGGACCGTTTCGTCTGCCGCCAGGATGCCTTTTCCCTCGGCGACCAGCGCTCTCGCCGTCTGCTCCAGGTCTTGTCTTGCCATCAATGCAAGCTCCTTTTCCCGCAATGCTGATTCAGCCGCCTGACTTCTCCCAGAAGGGACAAACCCAACGACATGTCAGCGAGAATCGTCTGACTACTAGGAACCTGCATCGGCCTTACGGCCATTGCAGAAGGTTCGCCGCCGTTCACGACTCGTTGCCGCTTCACCTGCTAGACGTGTTTGCAAGCTCAATACCTTTCACAAAAGATTGCTAAAACCCACTCCTATCGGTTCGTTTCTTCGCCACGAAACAATCAGATCAAGGTTGGAGCCCTTTCCTGTAGCGATTGGCTACAGGAGGAATTCCGCGGATTGCCCCGATAAGCCCCAATGCCCCCAGCTCATGAAAGCCGTCGTCTCGGTGGAATTACATTGCACTATCCTGATGGCTGAGATGACACGGTCATTTCCTTTTCCCAGGTTCTGGAATGACAGGCATATTCCTCGCATACATCCACGGGAGGGCTCGACGCTCGCCATGCGCTCAATACAATACGGACTGCAAAGGAGAAATCCCGATGGCCGAAACAGTCGCCATATTGGTCGGGGGAGGGCCGGCGCCGGGCATCAACGGAGTGATCAGCGCCGCCACGATCCGGTGTCTCGATGAAGGCAGAAAGGTTCTAGGCATCGAGCAAGGCTTCAAGTGGATCATGCAGGGCGATGTGAGCAAGATCACGCCGCTGACGATCGACCAAGTCAGCCGGCTGCATTTTCGAGGAGGATCGATCCTCAAGACCGCGCGAGCAAACCCGACCAGGAACTCCGCACACGTTACCCAGGTCTTGAAAAGCCTCGAGCAACTCGGCGTCACGGGGCTGATCACGATCGGGGGGGATGACACGTGCTTTTCGGCGCTCACCCTCGAACGGGCCGCACAAGGGCGATTGCGGGTCGTCCACGTTCCGAAGACCATCGATAACGACCTCGATCTTCCGCGAGGCGTGCCCACGTTCGGCTTTCAGACAGCCCGGCACCTCGGCACCTATGCGGTCCAAAGCATCCTGGAGGACGCACGGACCACCTCTCACTGGTTCTTTGTCGTGGCCATGGGGCGCAAGGCCGGCCATCTCGCATTAGGGATCGGCAATGCCGCCGGTGCGACGCTCACGCTGATTCCGGAAGAGTTCCCGGAGCGACCGGTCAGACTCGCGAAGGTCGCCGATATTCTCGCCGGCGCGATGATCAAACGGCTGAGCCAGGGGCATGAAGACGGCGTGGCCGTGCTTGCGGAGGGTCTGGCTGAAATCATGGACCCGGATGATCTCACGGCCCTGGCTTCCGTCGCCCGCGACGACCATGGCCATCCCGCGCTGGCCGATCTCGATCTGGGCCGGGTCTTGAAAGAGGAAGTGCTCAAACGGTTGAAACCCTACGGCATCACCCCGATCATCCGGCTCAAAGATCTCGGCTTTGAATTACGCTGCGCGGATCCCATCCCGTTCGACATGGAGTATTGCCGGGAATTAGGCGCTTGTGCCGCCGAATTCTTGATCGGCGGGGGCAGCGGCGCAATGGTCTCGATCGTCAACGGAGAATTTTCGCCGATGCCCTTCAACACCATTCTCGATCCGCTCACGCAGCGGACGAGAGTGCGAATGGTGGATGTCACTGCCGGGACCTATCGGATCGCCCGGCGCCACATGATTCGCCTGGAGCCCGGCGACTTCGAGCAGAGCGAGCGGCTGACTCGCTGTGCCGCAGTAGTCGGACTGGCAGCTGAGACGTTCCGGGAACGGTTTGCCTCCGTGGTTGCACATGATCAGACCACGTGACCACATTCATGCTATCCACTATGTTGACGTCTTTGACCACCGATGCTAGGCTCCGACGCCTGCTGTCGCTGAGTCACCATGTATAGTCGGCTTCCATGACCACCTTGGAGTAACTAGCATGCCCAGCCTTCAATCCGTCAGACGAAAGATCGCCTCCGTCAAAAAAACGCAGAAAATCACGAAGGCCATGAAAATGGTGGCGGCGGCGAAACTCAAACGCACGCAGAACCGCATTCTCGCAGCACGGCCCTACGCCCTGAAGATGCGGGATACCATCCGCAACCTCAGCCTGAGGGTCAATCGAGACGCTCATCCGTTGCTCCGTAAGCGGGAAGGCGAACACCGTCGCGTGATCGTGACGGTCGTGACGAGCGACCGCGGATTATGCGGAGCGTTTAACGCGAACATTCTCCGCACGGCGGTCACTGCACTGAAGGAACTTGAATCCCGCGGTGTGCAGGTTGAGGTGGCGGTGGTGGGTCGGAAAGGCCGCGACTTTTTCCGGAGACGCGGTTGGACGGTGCGTCGGGAAGTGGTGGACGTCTTCGACAAATTGACGTTCGAGCACGGGATGGTGATGGGAGAAGAGTTCCCGGCGCTCGACGAGTATGTGGCAGGGAGCATCGATGCGGTCTATATCATCTACAATGAGTTCAAATCCGCCATCGCGCAACGGGTGGTTGTCGAACGGCTCCTTCCGATCGACTGGGTCGTTGAAATCACCGATAGGAAGGATCTCGACCAAGCAACCGAGACAGTCCCAGGAGGCTATTTCTACGAACCGAGTGAGGACGAACTGCTTGAGCACCTTCTGCACCGTAACTTCCACGTCCAGGCGTACCGCGTGCTGCTGGAATCTTCGGCCGCCGAGCAAGGCGCACGCATGGCGGCAATGGACGGTGCAACGCGGAACGCGGGTGAACTCATCAAGAACCTGACGACTTACTATAACAAGACCAGACAAGGGGTCATCACCAAGGAACTCATGGATATTGTGGGTGGCGCTGAAGCCCTGAAATAACCCGATCTCTCTGACCGATTGGGCATGCTCTCCGCTCCGTCCATGGCATACCGTCTCAACGACCACGCTCTCCAGAGATCGAGCTCAAGCCCGATCACGAAGAGGAAGAAGACCACTCCGAGTTCCGAGACCTCGCGCATCCGTTCCACCTGCGGCGGACTCAGCACCTGCGACGACCCCAGAATGACTCCGGACAGCAACAGACCAAGCTGCGGGCCCATGCCGAGCCGACGGGCGACGGTAATCATCACGGCGCTGATCGTGAGCAGCACCGTCATAGCCAGGATGAGGTCCGGCAAGGGCAGATAGTGATGCAACGGGTTGCTCCCCGGATGACTGGTTCGAGCGCCTGGTGATCAGGAGCGACGGAGGCGGCGCCGGCTCGACCTATAAGACCGATCCGATGAATCCGCCCGCTGGAACGGCCAGGACCGGACAGGGGGACTGCCGCAGGACGCGCTCGCTATGGCTCCCACGCAGGGCATCCAGAAACCCGTTCCGCCCTTCCGTGCACAGCACGAGGAGGTCCGCTCGGGTTTCTCGGGCGGTCTGGTCGATTACATCAACCACACCGCCGCTTCTGGTGACCTTTTCCCAACGCCAGCCCGCCAGTTCCGGACAGCGGACATCGGGCATCGCACCCTGTTCTCCGACGTGGAGCAGGGTGAAGAGGCCGGAGGGACAACGGAGCCGTGAGGCCATCCGAACCGCGGCCTGAACGGCCGGCTGCGGCGGCGGGTCGGAGGCGACGGGGATCAGGATGTGTTTGAGCGAGATGGAGCCGTCCTTGAGGGAGACGAAGCCGTCCACGCCATTCGGAATGAAGAGCGTCATCTGGCGCGACTTGCGGGCAACCCCCGTCGCAACGGAGCGGTTGAGCCACTGAATCCTCCCTTTCTCCTGATCCGTGGCCAACACGATGAGGTCGGCATTGTGGTTGTCCAGGTAGGCTGTGATGGATTCCACCGGATCCGTGTGGACAGTTTGGACCTTTTCGACCTGGATGCCCAGTTTCGCGACGGCGGATCGTTCGCTGTTTTTCGGCAGCAGGCCCCATCGCTCAAGCGTCTCCCGGACCCGCGGAAAATCCGTCCACTCCTCTCCCCCTTGCGGCGACACATGGAGGATCGTCAGTTTGGCCTCCGCGATCAGCGCCGCGGTCAGTGCGTGGGCGAACGCCGTGTGGCTGGCCGGGCTGAAATCGGTCGGGTGGCACACGGTCTGCAGAACAGGAACAGCGGAAGATTCGACTGTAGGCATACGTCTCCCCACGTGAGATAGTTTATATATACAGCGGCCTGCGCGAGTCCTTTATCACGAATCGCCTGCCCCGCGATGCGCCCCCCGTGATCCCGCCAGCGCCGGCAAGCCTCTATCAACGGGTAATCGCGGCAGGGTCGGGTTGTCCAACACCGGGGGCCACAGGACTGGAAACCAGGCGACGATCGGTTGAACCGTCCGGAGCCCATCCTCCGCCCAACGCCTTATAGAGCTGGACGACCGATTTGAGCTGCGTCCGGCGGGTGCGGGCGAGCCCGAGCTCCGCTTCAAAGAGACTCCGCTGGGCCGTCAAGACATCGAGGTAGCTGGCCCGCCCACCCTGGTACCGCAGATCGGAGAAGCGAAACGCTGATTGCAGAGCCGCTACTTGCTGTTCCTGAGCTGTTCGCTGCTCCCCGGCCTTCTGGACGGCAATGAGTGCGTCTTCGACTTCCTTGAAGGCCGTCAGCACGGTCTTCTTGTACTGAGCCAACGCAGCCTCAGCCTTGGCCTCCGTGACCCTCACCTGATAGCCCAGCGCCGTGGCATTGAGGAGCGGACCGCTCAGGGAAGCCGAGCCGCTAAAGACGGCGAAGGGTCCCGCCGATGCTCCGGACAACTGGAACCCGCCTCCCCCGGCCGAGCCTGTGAGGGCCAATTGCGGAAAGCGGTTCGCCTGGGCGATGCCGATGTTGGCGGTCGCCTCCGCCAGTTTCTGCTCGACTTCCAAAATGTCCGGGCGCCGCTGGAGCAGATCCGACGGGAGGCCCGGGGGAACCGCCGGCGGCATGGGCTGATCGTTGAGACCCAACCCTCTGGACACGACCTCCGGCTTCCGGCCGAGCAGGATGCTGAGCCGATTTTCCGTCTGAACCACTTGCCGCTCAAGATCCGCCAACTGAGCTGCGGTTCCGGCCCGTTCAGCCTCGAACCGATCGAGGTCGAGTTTGGAGACATCCCCATGCCTGTACCGGAGCTCGGACAGCCGAACCGTTTCCTCCCAGGCTCTCAGGGTGCGCCTGGCAACTTCCGCCTCGTAGTCCAGACCGCGCAGGTCGAAGTAGGCCTCGGCCACGTTGCTGACCAAGCCGAGGATCACCGCGCGTTGATGTTCCTCTTGCGACAACAATTGCGCCTGGGCTGCTTCGATAGACCGTCTAAGACGGCCCCACAGATCGGCTTCCCACTTGAGACCGGCAGAGACGCCTTCGTACCCGAGGGTCAGTCCATCACTTTTGCCCCCTGCCGGGACGCCAAGACCGCCGATCGGAATCACGTCGCTGTTCGTGTTACGAAGGCCGAACGCATTTCCCGAATACGACAGCGACGGGGCCAGGTCGAATTTGGCGATCACGAGCTGAGCCCGGAACTCCTCGATGTTGGCTGCGGCGATCCGCAGATCCAGGTTTTCCAGGATTGCAGCGCGCACCAGTTTCTGGAGTTCCTGGTCCTTCAGCAGTTCCCACCAGGGCAGATTGGCGATGGACTCGGCAGTCGCGGCCGTCATACGCCAGGAGTCACCCTTCGGGGGTTCCGGCCTGGTGTAATCGGGGCCCATCTTGCAGGATGACAGCATCAACGCGAGACAGGCGAAGCTCGCGAGAAGCACGGGACGGGCAAGGTATCTTCTTCGCCGTCTCATTCCTGGCAAATCTCGCTCCTTTCGCTGTTCCCGCGCATCTCGCTCACGATCCATCTTATCGCCCTCCTCCCTCCCCCCCGCTCTGCCGTTCGTGGGTCGGGGACAGCGTCGGTTGCGTGACCGGCAGGGACGGATGTCCGTCGCCTGATCGGTCCGGCGCACCGGGAACAGGCCCGCCAGGCATTGGTTTCGCGGGCTGTTCGCCTCGATGCACAAGCGTTTCCACCATGTGGAACGTGACCGGAATGAGGAAGATCCCAATCACGCTCGCGGCCAACATACCGCCGAAGACGGCGAGACCGAGCAGCACTCGTCCGTGCGCGCCGGCTCCCGTGGCGAGCACCAGGGGCACCACCCCGAGAATAAATGCGAACGCGGTCATGAGGATGGGACGGAGCCGCACCCTGGCGGCGGCCAGCGCGGCATCGATCAAGGGCTTCCCTCCCTCATATTCGACCTTTGCGAATTCCACGATGAGGATCGCGTTCTTGGCCGTCAGGCCGATCAGCATCACCAGCCCGATCTGGGTGAACACATCATTCTCGCTGGCCTGAGGAGCCACAAGCTTGAGCAGCCACAAGGCGCCGAACGCGCCGAAGACGGCAACCGGCGTACCGAGGAGCACGCTGAAGGGCAAGGCCCAGCTTTCATATTGCGCGGAGAGGATCAGGAACACAAAGAGCAGGGAGAATCCGAAAATCACGCCGGCCGGCACACCTTCGGCCGCCGCCTTTTCCTGGAACGACATGCCCATGTAATCGAAGCCCATTCCGGCCGGCATCGATTCCGCGAAGATCTCCTCCAAGGCCTTCATCGCCTGGCCGGAACTGTAGCCTGGGGCCAACCCCACAAGGAGCTGCGCGGAACGGTATTCGTTGTAGCGCATCGTGAACTCGGGGCCGTGGAAGGTCTCCATCGTCACAAGCGCGGAAAGCGGGACCATCGCTCCGTCGCTGTTCCGCACATAAAATTGTCCGACGTTTTCCGCTTGAGTGCGGAACTCTCCCTCCGCCTGGACATATACCTGCCAGACGCGACCGAATCGGTTGAAGAAATTGACCATTACCCCGCCCATAAACGACTGGAGCGTCTGGTACACATCGGAGAGACTCACCCCCTGCTTGAGCACCTTATCGCGGTCCACTCTGGCGAACACCTGAGGCACGTCGGGGATGAAGGTGGTATCGATTCTTGCAATCTCCGGACGCGCTTTGGCGGCTTCCATGAACTTCTGGGTATTGTTCGCCAAGAAGGCAATATCCTTCCCGGCCCGGTCTTCCAGAACAAAGGTCACGCCACCGGAGGTGCCGACACCCGGGATGGCGGGCGGCGGAAACAGGAAGGCTTTGGCCTCCGGGAGCCCGCCGAGTCGTTCGTTGACGTTCTTGAAAATCGCGAGGAGCTGTTCCTCCGGTTTCTTGCGCTCTTCCCAGGGTTGGAGCGTGACAAAGAAAAACGCGTTGTAGGTGGTGCTCACCTGGCTCAAAAGGCTGAACCCGACGACGGTCGTCGCATACCGGACGCCAGGCGTGTCTTTCAGGATGGTTTCTATTTGCTTGCACAACTGGTCCGTCCGCTGCAGAGAAGACGCCTCAGGAAGCTGGACGTTCAAATACACATAACCCTGGTCCTCCATCGGGAGGAAGCCGGTCGGCAATTGCGTTCCGAGCCAGCCGGACATGAGGGCAATCGCAAGGAGGAGCAGCATCGAGAGGCCGGCCTTTCGTATCAAGTGGCCGCAGAGACTTACATAGCCATCGGTCGCGCGCCCGAACCATCTATTGAACCAGCCGAAGAAACGTCCCAGCGGGCCTCTCGCCGGTTTCTTCGGCCGGAGCAACAGGGCCGAGAGAGCAGGGCTGAGCGTGAGCGCGTTAAAAGCCGAGATGACCACGGAGAGGGCGATGGTGACGGCAAATTGCTGATACAACCGGCCGGTGATACCGGGAATAAACGCGGTCGGGATGAAGACCGCGGCCAGGATCAGCGCGATGGCCACCACCGGTCCCGAGACCTGCTCCATGGCCTTGAGACTGGCCTCTTTGGGCGACAGGCCCTGTTCGATGTGATGCTCGACTGCCTCGACCACCACGATGGCATCGTCCACGACCAGCCCGATGGCCAGCACGAGGCCGAACAGCGACAGTGTATTGATCGAAAAACCAAGCAACGGGAAGAGCATGAATGTCCCGACCAGCGAGACCGGCACAGCCAGGAGCGGAATGAGGGTCGCCCGCCAGCCCTGGAGGAAGATATAGACGACGATGATCACGAGGACGAGCGCCTCGAAGAGGGTGTGGACGATCTCGTTGATGCCTTCCCGGACTGCCTGGGTGGTATCGAGCGAGGTGACGTAATCCAGGTCACCCGGGAAGCGGGCCTTCATCTCCTCCATCAACTTTGTCGCGGCGTCCATGGTCTGGATCGCGTTGGATCCCGGAAGCTGATAAATGGCGATGATCGCCGATGGTTTCCCGTTCATCCGGCCGATGATGTTATACATCTGCGCGCCCAGTTCGGCCCTGGCCACGTCCTTCAATCGAACCATCGAGCCGTCCGGATTGGCACGGATGACGATATTTCCGAATTCTTCTTCTGTCTCGAGCCGGCCCTGGGCGCGGACACTGTAGGTGAACTCCTGTCCTGGGGGCACCGGCTCGGCGCCGATCTGACCCGCGGGGTTCACGGTGTTCTGGGCCTTAATGGCGTTGGTAATTTCGGTTACCGTGATGCCGAGCTTGGCGAGCTGATCGGGCCGCACCCAGAACCGCATCGCATACTGGCCCGCCCCGAAGATCGTCACCTGGCCGATGCCCGGCACGCGGGTCATGGGATCATTGATGTTCACATAGGCGTAGTTCGCCAGGAAGATCTCGTCGTAGGTGCCGTTCGGTGAATACAATGAGAACAGGGCGAGAGGGCTGGTCGCGGACTTCTTGATCGTGACCCCGAAGTTCCGCACTTCCTGCGGCAACTGAGATTCAGCCTGGGTATAGCGCATCTGGGTCAGGATCTGGTCGTCGTTGGGCCTCGTCTTGATGTCGAAATCCACCCGCAGAGTCATCTGCCCGTTGTTCGCGTTCACCGAGTACATGTAAATCATGTTGTCCACCCCGCTCATCATCTGCTCGATGGGGGTGGCCACCGACTTTTCAAGCGTCACGGCATCGGCCCCCACGTACGTGGCCGCCAGCTGGATTTCCGGGGGAGCGATGTCCGGAAACAGCGCGATCGGCAGCTGAACCATCGCGACGATGCCGAGAATCACCATGATGATCGAAATCACCATTGCGACGATCGGACGATTGATGAAGAATTTGGCCATAGGAATCAGAACACTGTTTCAACGAAGGCCGCGCAGGACCGTCAGATCCGCACCTGCATCACGAGGCCTTTTGATCGGTGGTCTCTTGGAAGGGTTTGGGCTCTACGGTCATGCCGGCTTTGATCTTTTGCAACCCTTCGACGACCACGCGCTCGCCCGGATTCAGTCCCCGGTCGATGATCCAGAGATGGCCGGTTCGCTCCCCGACTTTGACGGGGCGGATCTCGACTGTGTTCTCCGGCGTCACCACCGCGACCTGATAACTCCCTTGCATTTCCGTCACCGCGCGCTGAGGAACCAACAGCGCCTTCTCCCGCGTTCTCGTGACTGCCCGTACGCGAGCGAATTGGCCGGGCCTCAGGAGATTGCCGGGATTGGGGAAGATCGCCGCGACGCGAATGGTGCCGGTCTTGACATCCACCTGGCGATCAACCAGATAAAACCGTCCCTTGTGCGGATAGACTTTGTCGCCTCCCAGGATCAACTCGAGCTCCACTCCGCGGTACTCTTCACCCTTTTCCCGTTCATCGTAGCGTTGCTGAACTTTCTCCGCGGCCGCGAGATATTCCTGCTCGCTGATCGGGAAATAGACCCTGATCGGGTCGACCGTCGACATGGATGTCAGTTCGGTGTTGGCATCGATAAGATCGCCGATCTGAGCCTTGGCGATACCCGCGACCCCGTCGATCGGCGCCACGATCCTGGTCCAACTGAGATTGAGCTTCGCCTGCTCCACCGCGGCCTTGGCGGCGGCGGTCATACCTTGGGCGGCTGCATACGATTGGATGGAATCATCCAGTTCTTTCTGACTGATCGCGCCTTGCTTGGCAAGCGGCGTATCGCGCTCCACATCCAGTCTGGCTTTCAAGAGCTGCGCTCGGGCCTTCGCCAGATCTCCCTCGGCCTGGTTCACTGCCGCCCGGAACTTGCTGGGATCCAACTCGAATAAGAGCGCGCCCTCCTTCACGAACGATCCTTCTGTATAGTGCTGCTTCAGGAGATATCCCGTGACCTGGGCCCGGATGACGGCATTGACGGAGCCGTCGGTGGTCCCGACCCACACGGTATGGATCGGCACATCCTTCTGGACCACTTCCACGACTTGGACTTCTGGTGCGGTTTGGGAGGATGTGGATGAAGCCTCCTGCTTGCAGCCGATACCGGCCGTCGTCAGGAGGCACGCGAGGAACGTTGCCGTGAGCGACTTCATAGCGGCGGAGTATGTCACACGGGCAATTACTTTAGCCATGACGGGACCGGTCGTTCTCACGGTTAGGAACTATGGCCTCCGTTCACGGGAACCGCGCTCTTCGGCATTGAAGCGGGATATCGGCAGCCGCGCGTGCGTTGGCTGCCGGCTCCTGAAGAGTCCGGCAACAGAGGCCTGCTCATTTCCGGTCCTCTTCGCATAGGCATGGATGAAGCCATCCGCCGGACTTTTTCGCTCCTGCGCAGGAAATGAGGACCGCTCCCCCTGCGACAGGTCTAGCTTGATCCCCCCGGCCTACTTCGCTCGTTTCAATTCCGCATGATAGGACTGGCCGTCTTTCCCGATACCGGTAACCAGCAGCACCCGGACTCCTCCCTGTTCGGCAAGCGTAAACGTCAGCGACCTGCCCTCCCCCTCCGTGAGAAGCCGCCCGTCCAGCAACTGCAGATTCCCTGCCCCAAGAAAAGGCGTCCTGATACCAGTCCTGACAAAGGTATAAGTCGCGTAGCTCTCGTGGTTGGTGATGTCTGCCGTGACCCAGGCGCTATCAAAACCCTGTTCGGCCTTGACCCTGCCCTCCCATCGGCCCTCGACATCGTTCAAACGCTCGATCGCGACAGGGATGAACGGCGCAGGAGACCAGAAATCCAACGATGCGCAGCCCACGATCGCCGCGAGACAACTCCCAAGCACACATATGGTGCCGGTCTGCCACGTTGTGCGTCCCCATCGTTCCATAGCATCTCCCTCCTGCCATCCTCCGGTTCATCGACTTGCGCGCCGGCATGTTGCCTCAATCGAGACGGGATCTCTATCAGCGCACATCAGATCCTGTCATAAGCAGTCACTGAACTCCGATCATTCCAGGTCCTCTTCCGATCGCGCCTGATACGAAGAACGGACCTCGACGCGAGCTGTCCGCCAGCAACAATTCCTACTGCCAGGTCCATGCCAGTAGTTCCATTGACATGCGCAGGTCACGGAAGCCGCCGGCCCGGCCTCCCTGAGCCATTGCCTCTTGAGTATCCGTCTTCACGCCGGCCGAAGGAGCCGGGCCAAAACGCAGCGGCGGCGAAAGAGGCCATGCGCTTCTGGGGAATTATGCGACAACACACGATCGAGCTCCTGTAGCGACATGCCTCATAACATGACCAAACCTCACCAAATGAATTTGCCGGAACACTTGAAGGTCGTTCTTCTTCTGGAAATTGCCTGATGGCATCTGTCTTGCGCATGACATAAGGGGCCTCCCAGTCTAAGCGGAACAGGTGCGCGAGGCATCCGGGGTGGACCTATGCCTGCTCATCGGGAGCAACTCATACAGCGGAGCCCATTGGACGTTCGACGGTATAGCCATAACGGAGCGGCGTGATGAGGGGGATCGAACGACAAATGCCGCACACGGCGCTAGCAGTCTGCTTCATTCTGCTCTTGACTGCCTGCGCTTCGCCTGTGGGCGTGAAGCGCTGGAGCCTCGATGAGGCCTACCAGGAGAGCTATGCGAACGCGCTCTCCGCCGACCGCCCCACGTCGTTTACCGTTCAGACGTTGCTTCGGCTCAACCTCTACGAGCGATTCAAGCAGGATCCGGAGAGGGCGCTCGCCGATCTACATCGAGGACTGGCACCGACAGGGGACGAGGCACGTCTTTTCGCGCTGGCGGAACTCTCCATGCTCCATGCCCGCCGCACTGGATCCGCGCCCCATTACCTGGCTGCTGCGGTCTATGCCTATGCCTTGATGGATCCCGACGAGGGCGCGCTCAAGCCGGTTCCGCTCGATCCCCGAAACCGGATCCTCGCGGATATTTATAACGCGGCGCTGGCCAAAGGTTTGCTGGTGAATCGCGACAGCGAGGTGGAGGAAGTCGCATTGCGCGCTGGACCCTACCCGCTGCCGTTCGGTGAACTGGTGATCGAGGCCCCGGAGCAATTCACCTGGGCCGGCTACAAGCTGGATCGATTCTTTCCTGCGGTGCAATTTAATGTGTACGGGCTCCGGAACCGATACCGGCAGCCAGGCGTGGGCGCTCCGCTTATTGCGACTCTCGGCCAGGTGGAAGGAAATACCCAACCAGGCAGTGAATTGATCTTCCCTGCCAGCAAGGTGACCGCAACCGCTTTGCTTCGGCTCAAAGGGGTCCAGCGCCGTCTCGCCGACGGGCATGTTCGTGGAACTCTGGAACTCTATACCCTCGACGGCCAGAGGACCGTGCGCCTCTCCGGTTTCGATGTCCCGCTTGAGTTCGAGTCGACTTCGACCATTGCCTATACGCTCAACGATATGCCGGTCTTTGACTTCGAAATCCGAGGGTTCTTCGGAATTCGGCCACAACTCTTTCGGACCAGGTTGAGCCATCTTGGGACCGTCGAGCCCTACCGGCGAGGGAAGATACCACTTGTGCTCGTACATGGAACAGCGTCGAGCCCTGTCCGGTGGGCTGAACTCATCAACGAACTGATGGCGGATCCCAGGTTCGTGCGACGGTACCAGCTGTGGATCTTCACCTACAACACGGGTGACCCCATTCTCTTCAGCGCCGGGATCTTGCACCAATCGCTTCAAGATGCCGTTCAGATGTTCGATCCGGAAGGTCAGGACCCTGCGCTCCGGCACATGGTGGTGATCGGACATAGCCAAGGGGGCCTTCTGGCCAGGCTCATGACCATCGACAGCGGCACGCGTTTCTGGGATTACGTGAGCAAGAAACCGATTGACGAGGTGGATGTAAAGCCGGAAACCAGGGAGGCGCTTCGCCGGTCGCTCTTTTTTACGCCGCTTCCCTTCGTGTCCGAAGTCATTTTCATGGCCACCCCTCACAGGGGAAGCTATGTCGCTGCCGGAGGAATTGCGCGTTGGCTGGCCAATCTCATCACGCTGCCGGCTTCGATCGTATCGACGGGGCTGGAAGCCGCACAGGTGCTCGAAACGGACGTACTACGAGACATTCCGCGCAGCGTGCAGAGTATGGACCCGGGGCGCCCCTTCACCAAAATCCTGTCCTCGATCCCGATGAATCCGGCTGTCACGCTTCACTCCATCATTGCCGTGTCCGGGAACAAACCGCTGGAAGAGGATGATGACGGGGTCGTGGCCTACCCAAGCGCTCACATGATGGAGGCGGTTTCGGAAAAGGTGATTCAGTCGGGCCATTCTGTCCAGGGGCATCCGGAGGCCATCGAGGAGATACGGCGCATCCTTCTCGATCATTCCCGCGCACAGTGATCCCCTCACGGTACTCTCGTCAGACCTCTTACCCGGTCTTGGGGAGGTTATTCCAATGGGGATATCCTGCATTTCGCAAAACCAGGCGGTGCCGGGACCTCATTCTGAGGCGCGTATCCGCCGGTCCGTCGTCGTATGGACAGCCCGGCGCCACCTCAACCTGACCCTCAACAGGCATTTTCACCCAGACCGGTCGGATCAGGCTAACGAAGGCCAATCCCATCAGGGGGAGGCGGACGGTCAGGAAGTCCGATACGAATCGCCTTCGAGAATTCGGCGCGAGGATCGAGTGTCCGGGCGACCGGGGTGATGGCGCTCTGTTCCCGCAGGTGATTGAACGCGAGGGAACGATTGATGAAGCCCTGCTCGTACAGGCTCTCATCGAGATAGCCGTTCAAAAACATCTTCCAGTGCGGGACGATCGGCAGGCCCAAATCGCGAATATGTAGAACAATCGTGGTCGTACAGTTGTGGGTGAAGGCGTTGTACCAGTCCGGCGTCGTCGCAAGCCGGTTGACCGCAGCCAAGTAGCTCAGGAGCAACGCACGAGCGCGTGCTGGCGGGGGGCGGAGCCGATAGAGGTAGACCTCCTCACCGCGAACATTGGTCCGAAGCCGGATGAGATCCCGTTCATCCGCCACCACGTAATACAACTCGAATTGCCGGAAGAAGCCAAGTACGGCCGAATACTCCTCCCCTGCCTCTTTCCTGGTTTCAATCGAGATCGCGAGGGGTTCTGAGTCTTCAAACTGCCAGCTGAGAATCGTGTGCGCGATGGCTCGCGGCCCCCAATAGGAGAGAAAGAGATCGAGGCCCTGCAGCTTCGCCAGATCGTAGGTGCGGGTTTCCCATCGAGGGGTGTAGTCGGTTTCTGAACGATACTCGAAGTTCCGCACATTGCGCACCGTCAGCCGGTCCCCGCTGATCTCCGCGGTCGGAGACACGGCCACGTCCGGCTGCCAATGCCGGTCGTTGCCCGGAGCGATGTGAAGCCACCATCCAAGGAGAAGCAGGAACAGGAGGAGGCACGTCAGGGCGCCGCGCAGGAAGGGCCTGACGAAAAACAGTAGCCAGGACGAGGTGAGCGCAAACATCGCCGCCAGGAGACCTGCCAGCGGCCGCGAGGATGGGCCGTCTACCCAAAGCGCGGCACACCCCCAGGCGATCACTGCCAGCAGGCCGATGCGGAGGAGGAGCCGCAGAAGCGCAGGACCTCGGGATTCCTTGCTTGTCACGGGTTCTTCAAACATGACCGTGCGAGCCGAGAGCCTGCCGCCTTCCTGTTGATCCGCCGTAGCACGCCGCGACCTTCATACGGAACGTCCTGCCCGCACCAACTCGCGCAGGGAGCAGGAGACTGTGCTGTGCGTCTTCAAGCGGCTTGGGGTGGCCAAAGAAAAGAGCCAAGATACAAGGCTAAGCTGCCCCTTTTTCTCGTCCACAAATGCCGCGGAGCCCCCTCCTATTGATTCCGTTGGCGGCAACTCCGAACCTCGCTTCGAGGAATGCTCAGGGCTTCGGCTGCTGACAGTTCGGCTGTGATTTGAGCTTACATATCCGAAATTTGCCCAACTCCCCCCAAAAGTCCACGATATGGATGACATCGGCCCACTTGTCGAACCCCTTCGCGAGAGTCTTGCCGCCGACACGCGGGTCAATCCCCGCCACCAGCACCTTGCCGGTTTGTGCGTCCACCGCTTTGTACTGGAGGACTGCGGAACCGACGAAACTCGGCTTGCCGGTCGTGAAGCCTTGCAATTCCGCCACGGCCCGCAACTGCGGCACGATGGTGGAGACGACGTCGAGCCCGACCCATCGCGACTCCGTATTGCTCATCGCAAACTTGAACCGCATCGTATCGGGTCCCGGTTGATCCACGATTTCGAAGTGCTCCTTCAGTACCTTGTACATGGTGTTGTGCAAATAGTTCGCCAGAATCTGGGCGTCTTTCTGGTTCATGCCTGTTGCAATGCCGCTCTCATCCCGGAAAAACATCACGGGGTCTATCATTGCCTTGGTGTACCGGGGGCCGACTTCCCGCAAGTCCGGATCATTATAGAAGTGGGCGGCTTGACCCTGCGACTCATCACCAGCCTTCAGCCGTTGGGAATACTCACCCAGGAAGCCGTCGTTCGGGAGGTCGGATGTCATGAGGCCGTACTCCCCGCGCGTCGCCGCGCAGCCGGCCGATACCACCATGACTAACAGCACACCGATCAATCCGTCTCTTCGAGCCATGATCTTGCCTCCTTGTATGTGAGGAATTGTCCCGCCTTGGTCATGCCGTGCCTTGATCGGCGAGGTGTGTGCCGAGGCGGCTTTCAAAGACCCCTCAATCCCCTTCGTGTCATTGGACGTCTTTCGGAAACAAGTCTTGCCATCACACATTTCTCGCGGTTACCCATTCTCGGACCGACAGGGAGCCCCGCGATCCCTGATCTGATCGGGCTCAGGCCGATATCACCGCGTCTTTGACGCATTGGACTTTTATCTTTCCAGCGAGTGATTCCATCTGCTGAGGTCATAGGCGGTCTGCACCCGCAGACATGGTTCGGCGCGGCCTCCAAATGACTTTTCCAGATGGGACGACATTGCAGCTGAGATCCCAGCTTTCCGGCTGCCTGAATTATTCATGGCCTGGCGCGTGACACCCGGCGCCTTCGCCCCTTCTGCCACGGCGGGTCTCATTGGGTCGAGGCGGTCATGTCGCACCGACAGTCCTGGATGGGGTGGGTTCCTCATGCGCATCGTTGGGCTCGCGAATGGTAGTCAATGCGATCCACATCGCAGGCGTTCCCGTTCGCCAATCGGAAAATGGACCAGAGAGACGAGATCTGTGTGAGAGCATGGACCATGCCACTGGATCGATCGCATCGGCGTGGCCGCGGAGTTTACTTATCAAGGATTATGTAGGAAGCCCCTCTGATAACAATGACAGGGGCACAAGGCAGGTGGGGTATTCCAGGCCATTTAGCCAGAGCCGCACTGTAGCTAAGTGCGACAGTCGTAGTAGCGTCATTCACGACGATGATCACGATCGCACCTAATGGCGTGATCATGGGACTCACCAGCGATGGCAATGCTTGCGTTGAGCCTGAAAACTAAGCCCTGTGAGGAATATGTTCGCGGAATCTTTATCTATCGCGCTTCATGTCTTCGTCGCGTATGTATGAATGTGACTCTGAATTGAGGAACCCTCATGTGACGGGAAGCCGAATCAGAAACCTTCACGTTGGTGCGCTGGTCTGTCCTGCCTCGCTCGGTCGTCGAACCACAGAAACGAGAACCATCAAAGAATCCGGATGAACCGGATCCCCGCCATGCGGCGCGATATGGTTCTCGCCACTTGTTTTCAGGATACACTCCATCAGGGCGCAATCAGAGGGCTTGCAAACAGGGGGAGTCGCCCGACCCGGAGGTTGAAGACATGATAGGAGAGATCTTCGCAACGAGGCGCGGAGGGTATGGCATGGGCGGTCTTCTACAGAAACCGCTACGATCTTCTCAAGACAAGACTCCTGAGCCGGCTTACTTTCTTGCCAGCCGGTTCGTCAACTTGATCAGGGTGGGATGTCAAGAAGTCGTAATAGATCCGGCCGACCCGACTGCGTAGAATGGCCCCGTTTAATTCTCCCGTCTGTGCTATAGATGCCACCAGACCGCAGGTCCGGATACCTAGTGGTTTGCACAGAAGTGCGAGTCTCATCCTTTGGTGCGGTGCCTGGGCGCATTCGAATGTCACCGCCCTTTCAGGAGGTCACCTATGAGTCAGCAGGAACCACGCGCCGATGACCTGAGCCTATCACTGGTCCGTGGGGACCCCTGGTTTCGCCTTCAACGGGCGATCGGGCTCGTCCCCCCCACGGGATTGGGCATCATCCGGCGATGCCTCGTCTTTGCGCTGGTCACATGGCTCCCGCTGGCCATCTGGGCCCTCCTCTGGCAGCGAGCCTTTCCCGGAGAAGTGGAAGAGCCCTTGCTCCGCCACTTCGGGGTGCACGTGCGTTGCCTGATCGCCATTCCGTTGTTTATCATCGCCGAGCTGGTCGGCGACCTCATTCCGCAACGGGTCATCGCCTATTTCGTCAGCTCGGGCCTTGTGACGGATGAGACCAGGCCACGGTTCGTTCAGATCGTGCGGGCCGCTGAACGGTTGCGCGATGCCTGGCCGGTGTGGGCCGGAATGGCGGCCTCCACACTGCTCTTCGTGACAGTCGAACGTGATCCCGGCCATCTGCACGAGCTGGTCTGGGCCAGCGCGGGCAACGCAGGAACCGCCTGGTTCGAGTTCGGCAGCTGGTGGTTTCTCTTTGTGGTCCGGCCGGTGTTTATCATGTTGCTCCTGGCATGGGTGTGGCGGCTCGTGGTGTATGCCCACTTGCTCCGGCAGATTGCGCGCCTGCCTCTCCAACTGGTCCCCACTCATCCTGACCGGGCAGGAGGCCTCGGATTCCTGGAAGAAATGACCTTCATCTTCAGTCCCGTGGTCTTTGCCATGTCGGCAGTCATTGCGTCCCGTTGGGGGCATGAGGTCCTCTATCACGAGGTGGATGTCCATTCGCTCATGATTCCGCTCGCGCTGTTTGTTGTCGCGATGCTGGTGCTCTACCTGGGGCCTCTCGCCTTGTTTTTCCGCAGCTTGCTCCCTCTCAAGCGACAGGGTTTGCTGGAGTACGGGGCCCTCGTGGGCCGGCACGGCCGTCTCGTCAGAAAGCGGTGGATTGCACAGGAACCGGTTGTAGAATCGCCGCTACTCCAGGCAGGCGAATTGGG
Organism: Nitrospira sp. NS4; assembly: GCF_049546785.1. Classification (NCBI taxonomy): domain Bacteria; kingdom Pseudomonadati; phylum Nitrospirota; class Nitrospiria; order Nitrospirales; family Nitrospiraceae; genus Nitrospira; species Nitrospira sp. NS4. The sequence goes on from NZ_JBMWAN010000001.1 coordinate 505,759, forward strand.
CCCGGTGATTGATACCGTGTCCATGTATGAAGTGGTCGCGGGCATCCGCCCAACCCCGATCGGGAAGCGGGCGTTGCTGGCCATCGTCCTGCCGGCGTTGCTCCCGATGATTCCCGTGTTTGCGATCCAAATACCGGTGAAGGACATGTTGCTGAAACTACTCACGACGCTGGTCTGAGCAAGAAACAGCAGTCAGTCAGTCATCACATGGACAGTCCTGGGGCAACTAAGGTAAATAGGGGGATCGCCGCCCATGAGGGCGGCCTTCACGATATGCTGATTCCGAAGAGGAGACGATGATGAAGGAATGGTTTCGCGCGGTCTGCTGTGGAATCGTACTGTGGGGGTGCGCCGCCTCTCTCGCTTGCGCGCCGGTCACACCGGCCCCTCCACCCCCGTCTATCCAGGTTTCCCTTTCCACATTCCAGGGCGCCGCAGGAAAGTGGGCCGGAATCATGAGGGCGACACCCCGGTCACGGGAGGATGATTGGGTCACGTTGATCATCCGCGAGGACGGGGCCTATGCCTTTGAGACCGTGCGGACCATCGGCATCATGCATGGGCAAGGGACCTTCACGCTCACCGACGGCAAGCTCAGAGCGGAGAGTGAACGGGGATGGATCGAGGCCACGCTTTACGAAGAGGGCGGACGGCGAATGCTGAAGGTCATAGGGGCAGCGAAAGATGGAGTGCAATATTTGGCTGAGTTGGACCCCAAGAAGTAGCCGGGTCTCTCGGCACGATCCGATCCTAATCCAAGACTCTACCGCCTGCATACCCTCGCCTTTCTATGTAGAGGGCTCCCCCTTCTAAGGAGACGATTGCGCGCAGAGAACCGCGAGGCGGTTCGCGAGGCCCCCGACAAGCCGCGCGAATTCTTAATGATACGCCCCATAGGTATTACCCTCCCTCCCACCAGCCCATGGGTGTGATCCGATGACGTAAGGCATCGGTAGCTGCACGGTTCCCTCTGGGGTGTTTCGCCCCAGCCCTTGAAAACAATCTGTTGATTCATGCGACAGCTTTGTCTTGATCATCGCTCTGCCTCCTCTAAACCATCGTTTCAATCCAGTGGTTTCATGCCCAACAGACATTGACGGCACCCGGCATGACGTTCGCAGTACTGTTAGGGCACATGGGGGAGTGGAGCTGAATCCCATGACCATGACAGTACGCGCATGGCTCCATAAAGGAGCCGTCACGCGGCCCGCTGATAGCAGCATGCACAGTAGCGGAATTTCTGTGAGTCGCCTGGGTGGATTTCCTAACCGGCAAGACAGCGCCGGTCTATAGTCCGCTCAACAAATATATCGAGCAATTGGTTCAGATCCCGCAGCCGGAGCAGCTGAAGGAATGAGCCCTTGGCCACAATGGGATCCGCAATAGAGCGAGTCGCTCACCGGGCCTCTTCGGAAAAGGGAAATTCCGGCGGCCTGTTCGTCATGAGGTCATTTTCAGGCGGCAACAGCCTGGAGACGGTTGTTGAGGTGGATAGGCAAATTGATTGCGTGATATTGCTTGCGACGACGCTGATCCAAGATGAACCGGAATGTCAGCGGTTCGGGGTGATTTGAGTAAGCGGAGGGGGCCTATTTCCAACTACACTGAAGGAGGGAACAGATGCGACAATGGATCAAGCACTCACTGCCCGTGGCCTGCGCAGCTCTCAGCCTGCTCATACTGACAGGCTGTTACAAGGCCAAGGGTGAATCCGCGGAGGACAAACGTACCTTCATTCGGACCATGCAGCATGCGACGCTCGCTGAATTGATCAAGGAAAAGCCCGGGGTGAAGGACCGTCTGAATAAAGCCGTCGGCTATGCGGTCTTCAGTGATGTGAACGTCAAGATCTTGGCGATGGCCAGCGGCCAGGGGTACGGCGTGGCGGTGGACAATGCGACCAGGAAGGAGACCTTCATGCGGATGGCGGAACTGGGGGGCGGCTTCGGTCTCGGCGTGTCTGATCTCAGAGCCGTTATGATTTTCCATGACAAGCAAACGTTCAAGAACTTCATTGAGACCGGCATGGAGTTCTCCGGCAAGGCCAGCGCCGAGGCCCAGTCCGGTGACCAGGGGATGGCCGCCCGCCAGGAGATAAAAGCCGCCGGGGCCGGGGCGGACGATGTTCAGATGCTTCAGAATGTCGAAGTGTATCAGATGACCAAGAACGGGGTGATGGCACAGGCCATGCTCTACGGGACGAAATACTGGAAGGACGACGAACTCAATTAACGGCCTGATGGCTTGAGAGCACTGTGAATGCGGCGGGCCTTCACCGGCCCCGCATCACAGTGCTCACATCATCCCCGAAACCGGGATGAGCCGCCGATGTGCTATCGCGCGTGCACACCTTCCAGATCAGCCTGCAAGACAGCTGACAGGTCAGAGCGAAGTGCTGTCACGATCTCCCCCGGTTTCGGCGGTTCGGACAGCGTGAACTCGCCCATGTGCCGCTGGGCACGTCCGAAAAAATCCTGCTTACGGGACGGTGGGACTCCGAGCAGCGTCCCCATCGACTCCAAATACTCGCCCCGTCCCCTGGCCATATCCTGCAGCAGGTTCTCGCGGTTCATGGTCGCAAAGGCCAGGGCCTTGTATTCCTCCTTGAGCAAACCGTCGTGATACCAATCACCCGGCGTCGTGCTGGACAGGATATCTTTCACGGTATCAGTCACCGTGCAGGCCGACAAGAACAGTATGCTGCCCAATAACACGAAGAGCGTGAGCGAAACACGTGCGCCACTGGTATTCATGGTTCCACCCTCCTTTCTGCTTGTGACCGTCACATCACTAGAATGACTGCTCTCAGGGCCGCGCCTCTCCGCCGTTCGGCGCCCCCTCCATGCGTTCATCGATCCGGGCCGCGCTGCCACCGGTCTGTCACCGATCGGTGCTTACCGCTCCATTGCCTTCCTGATTGCAGGCTCGCTCTGAGCGATCACTTTCTGGGCCGACTGGATCACCAGATCGCGGTCGCAGGTGGACTTCAAAAAGAGCCGCGTCACGACCCCGGACACATGCTGGGTGACGTCGCGCGGAGACTTCCAGTCAACGCCTTCCTTGCGGCATGACTCCGGGAGGTCGCTCAGATCCTCCTTCCATTGGGCGTCGGTATGCTTCAGGCGGATGACCACCACCTCCACAGAGGCCGGAAACAGATTCTGATGTTGGGCGACCCGGAAAAACATGGCGCGATAGGCGAGCGACCGCTCTTCCATGATGCTGGGGATCCGCGAATAGTCCGCGTCGAAGAACGAAAACCCTTCATTGCGATGGTTCAGGCTGGCGCCGCCGACATCGAACGGGAACGAGCTATCCAGCGCGAGGATCACGGCCCGTTTGGCTCGCCCCTGCTGCAACTGGTGCAGGAAGGCCATGAGGAGAGACTCGGCGCCGGTATTGTCCGACATGCCCCCATCCCCGATATGCCAATACTGGTCTTCCCCTTCGATACCCGCCGTAACCGGTCCGATGATGGGGGGAAAGGACATGGAGGCCGCAACGGCCATCGCGACTTTCAGCTGACATGGATCGAGCTTCAGATCCTCGGGCGTGCGACTCTGCAGGTCTTCCCAGCGGGCGCGCAGAATCTGCTCCGATTCCGGAGTCATCCTTTCCCAGTCGGGCTTCTGCTGGAGATCGTGAACGAAGTCGTACCGCAGGGCCTCGCGCTCCAGTGTGCTCCACACCAGCCGCCGCCCGTCGTTATACAGCGTGGTGTTGATCAGAAAATACGGACTGTCGCCGCGCGCCTGCCGCGGGGCGAGATCTTGAAGCTTCATATCCCCGAGGTAGGTATCCTGCAAGACATCTCTCAGCGACACGGCTGTCCAGGCCGGATTGACCCACCGCAGACGAAACATATTCTTCCAGAACAGCGGTTTCTCATAGTCGCGCGCCATGGTTTCCTTGAATCGGGCGAAAAACGCCTGGTACTCCTCTGTCAGCCGGCCGTCCGGCGTCAGGATCGGCACCTCACGCGCGGGCTTCTCCACGACATAATAGGCAGAGGCCAGGCTCCCGCCCGACACGCTGGAGATGTGCGAGACCTGCTCCAGCAACGAATGGTTCCCGGGCCCGACCCGCATTTGACCCAGCGCCTCGTAGGCGCTGGCCGCAAACAGGGCGGCCCGGCTCCCTCCCCCGGACACCGCCAGGCCGAGCAGCAACTCGCGGTCAGGAGACTGCTGCGCACAAACCGGCGGTCCATCGTGCTGTTTGATCATATAGACGGGAGAGGTCACACATCCCGATGCGGTAAGCCCAATGGCAAGACACAGTGCTGCAGACATCCGGATGCGGTCATAAAACGGTATGCGCATGATAACGGCCCCCCCTATCTCCCTCATGATCTTGCCCCATCCCCATGGCTACCGATATCCAGATCCATCGGTCAGCGAGCAATGTCCCCTGGAGCGCATGTGCACGCCTTCCGGCGAGCTTCCTCCCAACTACCCGAGCCTCGTGCCCTCTGCCTCGAGTCCGCCTCCCTGAGGAAGCTTGCTCCAACTCCTTCTCTGCCATTCCTCCTTGAGCACCTCTATGGCCGCCTGCTCCAGGAATTCCGGCGCCGCCCACTTGTCCACATCGAAGTCGTTCTTGATGTAGCCGTGGCTTAGCATGAAGTCCTTGCCGATCTTAATGCATTGCAGGTTCTGCGCACTCAAGCTCGGCACCATGTCAACGTGCTTGATGCCCTCGTACGTATCCTCGGCATCCAGGTAAAAGGTTTGCCGGTTGAGGATCGCCCCGGCGGCGCGCTTATGCTCGTTCGCCCAGCGGCCGACCTTGATCATAGCCTTCATGTAGGCGATGACGAGCTCGGGGTGCTCCTTGGCCATCACGTCAGTGCAGGTGATGACGGCGGGGGTGTTGGCCACCTGCACGGTCCAGTCCGGGTACCTGGACAGGTCCTCGATCATCTTGATCCGGCCTGTCGCCTCCTGGAGATGCTGGAAGACCTTGCTCTGGGTGTAGATGGCATCGACGGTGCCTTTCAATAGCGCCGTCTCCAGGGGACGGAAAGCCAGATCGTGCTTGTGGTCGCGGCGCATCCATAGCTCGGACGGGTTGTTCATCGGCGGGACCAGCATCTCGGGTTTGTCATACCAGTCATCCGGGTAGGGGAATTCGACGATCTCCACATCCTTCATGGTCATGTCGTTCAGCCTCAGCATGTTCTCGATGCCCATGTGCTCCTGGATGCGCCACCAGTCATTCTTGATGGTGTTGAGGCTCTTCGAGAGGCCGATCTTCTTGCCTTTCAGATCTTTCATCCGATAGATCTTGTCCGTGGCGCGCACCGCCATACAACCACCTTCGTATACCCAGGTCGCCCCCAGCAGCCGGGTGCGGCGGATGTCCGCATGAACATGGATGGGAGGATACAGGCCGCCGAAGCGGATCAGGTTGTCAAGGTTGTGGATATAGTGCGGATACCAGTTGTTCTCCGGCGCGTGACGGAAATAGGCGTACTCAACGCCGATCTTCTTGAACTCCTCGCGGCACCACCCCAACTCCTGGTCCACGTTGTTGGCGGACACCATGGGGCAGTTGGTAAACCACACCTCTTTCCAGTTCAACGGTACTGTGGTGCTGACTCTCTTTTGTGGAGCCGTAGTTGATGCCTTCGCTTCCTCAGCCATTACCATGTCCTCCTTACTGTCGTCTGCCACAGTGAGGGCAGCGGCCATCCCTACCGTGCCTTTTAAAAACTGCCGCCTGTCAAATCCATTGGTCACGTCTCTTTGAATAGGGAGCTTCAAGCAGCCCACTCGCCTTCGCTGATATGCCATAAAATCTCGCCCGAGTTCTTTCCTCAGAGAGCTGGGTATAGCGGTTTCCCTCTTGCTAAACCACCTACCGGTCCTTGGGCAGCACCATCCGGTCGGGAGTGAGCTGGTAGGTCCATGGCAACCCTGAGTTCTTCCACCCGTTCACCAACCGCTGGCCCACAAAGACACTGTTGGAATCCTTGACCGCATCTCCCTCCATCCCATCGGTGATGTTGTACACGCGGGTGAAACCGGCCTTGGCGAGCAGGTTGACCGCCATGGCACTGCGGCTTCCAGACCGGCACATCACCATGATCGTGTCATCGGGCTTGGCCACTTCACTCACCCGGGAGACAAAATCAGGCAGGGGCTTCATCGGAAACTGCTTCTTCTCGGCGTCCCACTCATAGACCTGCATAGCGAAGGGTATTTTCCAGGCCATAGTCGGGTGGCCGACGAAAAGGTATTCCTCCGGAGTGCGCACGTCGATGAGCTTAATTGTGTCCGGCTCGGCTTTCCACTTCTCATAGGCCTCCTTGGCCGTTACATAAAGCCCCAGGGTCGTCTGCTTCTCACTGGGAAGTTGGAGCGTCACGCGCTGCGAAGCGGATTCCTCTGTTGCCTCACCCCAGGCAGTCGTGATGCCGGCGAAGCCGCTGGCGGCAATCAAGGCGAAAACTACCCCGGCAATCATGCGTTTCCTCATATGCCCGTCTCCTTAAGCCGGCGACCGACGCCCGCCCTCCCGTTACCCCCCTTTATCTGCTCTTGACGCAGCCAGACTCTAGGCAGGGCGATCGACTCCCTATCCTTTTGCGACTGATCCCCAAATAAAGCTCACTTGAAAGAAGTTGGTATAGACGCCGGGGAACTGCCCGACGACACTGCCCGCCAGGGGACCCCGGTTCTGGTTGACCGGCAGATCGCCCCCGTACGCCAGTTCGTAGCTGAACGCCACATTCAATTTAGGACTGGCCTGCCATTCGGCGCCGAGGCCGAACCGGTAGATCTGCCCGACCGGCAGCGACACGGTATAGTTCTGGTTCTTGATCATCGAGCTGTCCCAGGCAAAGCCCGTATTGAGAAGCCAGGCCTGGTTCAGGCGATACCGGTTTCCCAGTGCCACATGATAGGTATCCTGGTAATCGAGGTTGGTCGTCGTAGTCAAAGTCGCAGGGGAGGAACCTGTCAAACCGATTTCGACCTTGCCGAATTGGCTCCAGTCCTGCCAGCCGAAATCCAGCATCATGGCCCAGCGATCGGTGAGCTCGTGATAGGAACTCACCATCACCGATTGCGGCACGGTGACCCCCAGGTCCAGGGCTTTATTCAAGCTCCCCTGATTTTGCAGGGCGCTCAGGACCGGATTGGACAAACCGGTGAAGGTGGGGGTGGTTCCGAAGTCGAGCTTCACCTGGGAATAGTAAGTGACGCCGAATCTGGTGCCCTTCCTGGGTTCGTAAAGCAGTCCGACATTCCCGCCCGCTCCGACGGTGGTGTCGTTCATGGCCATTTTTCCATCGGGCCGGTTGGCGATGGCGAGGACATTGTTATTGATGGCGGCGCTGTAGTCCAAGTACCCGGCCATGACATTGGCCGCGACCCCGATGGACAACTTCTCGTTGATACGATAGCTGAGCGCCGGCATGACGCTGAGGCCCAGCAGGGTGTTATTGATCGCATAGTAGCGGCCGACCCACCCGGAGTCGTAATTCATCCCGAGTCCGAAATTGGAAAATAGGCCGAGTCCTACTTTGACGTCCTGGCCTAGTCCGTGGACATAAAAGAGACTGAGTGCGGGCAGGGTGCCGATGGGATTGCCCCCGTCGTTGCCGGAGACACTTGTTCCCGGGCCGGGGCTGAACCCGATGCTGGCGTGCAGCAGCTGCGCCCCGCCCTGGAACTGATTCCCCTCCAGCAGACTCATCCCGGCGGGATTCTTCAACAGTGTGGCCGGGTCCTGCGCGCGCGCCGCCCAGCCGGCGCTCGCGAGACCGACATCCGACGTCGCTATCTCATAGAGAGAAAGACCGCCGGCCTGCACAAAATCAGGAAGGAGCGACGCAACAGCCATCGCGACGATTGCAAAAAGCGTTCTGCTCACCATCACTGCCCCTTTTCCCTCCTCACCGTTCACATGACCGATCGATGCATGCACCCGCCCTTCAGAACAGCCCCGGATGCTACTGCATCAACTTCGCCGCCGCGTTGCGCAGATCGGCGGATTTCGGATTGCTGACGCTCTGCTTCACAATGATGTCCGTCGGACGCACGAGTTTCCCGTAATAGGCGTGATTGGAGTCGTCCGACACCGTGATGGTGGAGCCATCCGCTGAAAACCCTACAAACGCGCCCTTCTTTTTGGCGTAGGCGACCATGTCACCCGCAATGCCTTTCACAGACGCCCCTTCGCCGACCGGTCCTACTGCCATGGTGACATCAGCCCCGAGTTTGAAATCGTTGCGATAGAACTCTTCCAACCCCTTCTGGTTCCGCACCACAAAGATCATCTCCGACACATCGCCCCCGATTTGCAGGCCGAAGCTGGCGGAACCGATGTTGTAGAACACGGGCTCGGACCACTTGTTGGTCTTCTCGTCGCGGACGATCAGGACGCCGCTGCCTCCGGCCCCGCCGAACACAAAGGCCCCCCGCATGAATTGCGGCACGATGAACAGGGCTTTAGCCTCATGCTTCAAATCGCGGACCGCTCCCCCCGCGCTGGGATCGGCAGCAAAGGACTCGATCGTCATCTTGGCTTTGTCCACCAGTTGCTGCTGCTCCGTAAAGGCGGACGCCACGGTAGGCATACCGCTCACCGCAATCATCGTTCCGAGCAGAGCCGCAGCCATCAAAGAAAGCCGGATTATGGTGGAAGGGGATTTCGATAATACCTGCGTCATGGAGTCCTCCTTGTGGTTGAGCAATCACTCGATAACCTGCGCTCAACATGCGGGCGCAAGATACCCTTGTCCGTCTACTCGCTGCAAATCAATTTATGCAGGTTGAGTACCATCTTCACCTCGTCAAAAAATGAGGAATAAGTATCGAAGTATCGAGAGGTTAGGCAGGAAACCCTAGGCACCTCTGGAAAGAGCACCGGAGCACTGTGGCCTCAGAGGACAGATCACTACGAGCGACTGTCGCCAAATGCAACAGGGTGGACCTCGCGCATTGTGAGCCTGATCACCCCAGCACCTTCAGCAGCACAGAAACCATCTCCCCGATCGGAACCTGCGTGGCCAGCACCGGAATGAATGGAACCAGGGCCACGGCCACCAGTAAAAGAACCCGCTCTTTCGTCAGCGGGACGAGCGCCATCTTGTGCACCGTGGTCACCGAATGCCCGAGGTGGGTGATTGGGCGAAAATCGGGCAGGCTCCATTCGCGATCCTCCTGAACAGGTCCCTCCGGAAACATCGCTTCGATACGCCGAACCTGCCGGCTGGCCAGCGCTCCATAGCGGAAGATGGCTTCCTCTCGAGCCTTATAGAGTGCCCGCGCGAAGAACAGGGAGGGGCCGGCAATCAGAATGAGCAGGAAGACCACAAGGCCGACGACATGCCATTGATATTGAAGCGGCGAATCTCCTTCATAGACGACGAAATCGGCCACGAGAGCGGCGGAGAACGACATGACACCGAATACGAATGGGGCAAACGCTTCCACGGAGTTGCCCAGAAATTCCAATCCTCCCGCACCGTCTCGATGGGCGGGGCTGATCCGCAAGTCGAGTCCTGAGACCTGCCACAGAAACCGCCACCATAACGCGATTCGCAACAACCAACGCCACATGAGAGCGAAGTAGAGCGGAAGGGCCACCAGGAAGAACCAGCCTCCCGCCAGCGAAAGGACGGCATGGCCGTTGCTCATCGGAGTGCGCCACGTCGAGTCCTGCAGCCCGAACAACACCACCGCCAAGGTGGCTGCACTATGAAGATACGCCAGGCATACCAACAACGCGTCCGTCCTTCCGGACTGGCTCAGCCTGACCGTCTCCCCGACCATGGCGTTAAACTGTTCACGGGACTCGTCCTTCACCAGGCCCGCTTCGAGGAATTGCCGGACCACGGTGGTGAGTTTCTCCAGACAGATCGGTTCTCCCAGCAAAAACACCGGCACGGTGATCAAGAAGCGGGCATTGACGGCAAAATCCATCAGGAAGGATTCCAACCGTGTCGGCCCGATCGCAAGGCCTTGCGCCGCTGCGAGGAGCAGCATCGGAACCCAGGCGACCAGCAAGGCGAACAGCAGGCAAGAACCGCGGCGCTTCTGTCCATCGCGTACGAGACCGAGTTTCTCCTCCAACCGGTAGACCGGGCCGCCTTCGAATAACGAAAATGAGGTGGGAGCGTTGGAGCCAGCGGGGAAATCTTTCGGCATCAGGCCTCGCACGATAGATTGGACGCTTCGAAAATGCAATTCACCGATCCGGGGTCGCCACACACCGCAGTCCCGGAGTCGGGTGTCATCGGCTTGTTAGCCGCCACCTCCGACCTTCGCGCCGCCCATTTTCTCGTTACGGACAAAGTAAAAAAACGCGCCCACCATGAGGGAATTGATCAACACCGCGACGATATTCCAGACAATCACCGGCCGTGAGATGATCAAGAGACCGTAATACACCCACAGGATTTGAAACACGCCCATGATGCCCGCCATCGTCGGATTCATGCCTTTGCTGGACCTCCTCTTAAGCATCCCGATCAAATCCGGCAGGGCCGCAAAGGTCGTTCCGAATCCCGCCACTAAGCCGACGACTTCAGACCGTTGAAAGCCTGGAAATAACAGGCTCTCCTCATCGGGCAGGGCTAATTCCGCACAGCCCGCAAGGATGATCACGATGAACAACACACCAAGCCACTGAACTCTCTTGGAAGAAACCACACGTACCCCCACGTGACCAACTCAGGTCCCGATGCTCACCTTGAAGACGTGATAGCCCCAGGGCTCCAGGTCCACATACAAGCCTGATGACTGAAGTTCGTCGCCCGCCCGGTCATACACCGTCTTTTGCAGCGGATCGCTCAACCGCCAGGGCCGGCCCGCGAGATCACCCCAGGGCAATTTGACCTGGGCCTGGGAACGGACCCCGGACAGATTGACGACGATCAGGTGGCGATCGGCCCCTTGTTGCCAGCACCAGGCGACGACATTCAGATAGCTCTGATTGTCCGGCCAGCCGGTCCGCTCGCAGAGCTTCCACTCCCCGTCCCTGACCTCGTTGCTCCGGAGAGCCTGAAGCAGGGAGTGGTAGAAGGCTTGAAGATTCTTGTCCGTGGCTTCATCAGGGCGGCGGCGCAGGAACACCGGGAGTCTCACGCGGCGTCCCTCGAATTGCCCTTCGTGAAACAGCCTGGCGCCCGGCAGAGTCGCGAACGTCACCGCGGCAGCCCGCGCCTGCTTCTCCCCGAACGTCGCGGCAGCACGCGGTTCGTCGTGATTCTCGATGAAACGGACCAGCTTCTCCTGGTAAGGCAGATCGGCGCAAAGATGCAGTCGTACGGTCTCGGCCGGATCATGCTCAAGACGATCGTACAGCCGCTTGTCGTAGCAGTAATTAAACCCCTGCTGCTGCAGCTCCCATTCCTTGTCCCAATAGGCCTCAGCGATGAAGAGGACATCGGGGTAACGCTTCCGCACTCCCTGAATTACTTCCGACCAATATTCTTTCTCCGGACGCGGCCCTGCGCGGTGGCCCCAGGTGCGCTCAAAAATTGGCGTCATGAGCAGCATTGCCATGTCGCAGCGCATCCCGTCGCATTGCGCGGCAATCGATCCCACGGTTTCGATGATCGCCTTCCGAAGACCTGGATGAAATCCGTTGAACTGGATCACATCAGGCCAGGGCGCGAAGAACGGATCTCTTCCCAGGGCCAGAACTTTGCCGCCGGCCTGGAAAAATTCGCCCGGCTTCTGTGCCAGATCGTCGCTGCTGCCCTGGACGAAATAGTCCGGATGCTCCGTGACCCAGGGATGATCCGGTGCCACGTGATTCGGGACGAAATCCAGGATCAGTCGCAGGCCCCGCTTGGCCAGATGCTTTCTGGCGGCGGCAAGCCCCTCCGGCCCTCCCAGGTGCTCATCCACGACGTAACGCCGGACGCAGTAAGGCGAACCGACATTGTCCTCCGGCGAAAAGTCGGGAAGGGCCCGGCGGAAATCCGTCAGTAGTCCCTCGTTCTTCATCGAAATGGCGATGCCGGCAGGGCTCCGTTCCCACACGCCCATGAACCAGACCGCGTCAAAGCCATGCATGGCAAGGGCATCCCATTGCTGATCGGGAACCGTGGCGAGGGTCACAGGCTTCCCATAGGTCCGGCTCAACTCACTCAGCCAGACCCAGGTGTTGATCTCATAGATGACCGGATATTTCCGCCAGCCGTTCATGCGTCACCTTTCTTAAACACAGCCTTCTTGCCCCCTTCCAATGCCTTCTTGGCATCCAGCAGGCCGTAGAGCTGAATGATTTTCGCCACACACCCGGTCCAGCCGGTCTGATGACTCGCGCCCAATCCCGCTCCATTGTCGCCGTGAAAGTATTCATAGAACAGGATGAGATCCCGCCAGTGGGGATCGGATTGGAACGTCTCCGTTCCGCCATAGACAGGACGCCGGTCCTGTTCATTGCGCAAAAAGGTCCGGGTGAGCCGGTCCGCAAGCTCCTTGGAGACCTCGAAGAGGTTCATCATCTTGCCGGACCCGGTCGGGCATTCAATTTTAAAATTGTCGCCGTAATAGGCATAGAAATTCAGCAGCGCCCGGATAATCATGACATTCACGGGCATCCAGACCGGCCCCCGCCAGTTGGAGTTGCCGCCGAACATGCCGGTATTGGATTCCGCCGGCAGGTAGTCCACCCGATACTCCTGGCCGCCGACGTGGAAGATATAGGGGTTCCTCTCGTGAAACTTGGAGAGCGCGCGGAGGCCGTAGGGACCCAGAAATTCATTCTCGTCGAGCATCTTCGAGAGGATCTTGCGGAGCCGCTCAGGATTGAGCAGAGCAATGAGCCCCCGCTGGTTCACCCCCCAATGCTCCGGGCCCATAGGGTGCATGGCCTTAAAGAGTTCCGGCATCTGGCCCCTGCGCGCCTGAAGCGCAGTGACTACCTGCGGAACGATATCACGCTGCCACGACTCGACCACCGTGGTCGCGCACAAAGGCAACAGCCCCACCATCGAGCGTACCTTAAGCCGCTGGGCGCTGCCGTCCGGGAGCCGCAGCAGATCGTAATAGAAGCCGTCCTCCTCGTCCCACATGCCCTCCGGCCCTGGTCTGTTCATGCCCCCGGCGATGTAGAGGAAGTGTTCGATAAATTTTGTCACCATGTCCCCGTACGTGGGATCATGGGCCGCCAACTCCACCGCGAGCTCGCACATGTTCTGGCTGAACAGGGCCATCCAGGCTGTGCCGTCCGCCTGCTCAAGGTGACCGCCGGTCGGCAAGGGGGCGCTGCGGTCGAAGATGCCGATGTTGTCGAGGCCGAGGAACCCTCCTTCGAACACGTTCTTGCCCAGCCGGTCCTTGCGGTTCACCCACCAGGTGAAGTTCAGCAAGAGCTTGTTGAAGGCCATTCGGAGGAACTCGACGTCCGTCTCCCCGCGCAGTGCCTGCTCGGTGCGGTGGAGGAAGAGGGTCGCAAAGGCATGGACCGGAGGGTTCACGTCGCTGAAGTTCCATTCGTAGGCGGGAATCTGCCCGTTGGGGTGCAGGTAGAGCCCATGCAGCATGAGGTGCATCTGCTGCTTCGCGAAATCGGGGTCCACGATCGAAAGCGGCAGCGTGTGGAAGGCTAGGTCCCAGGCCGCATACCAGGGATATTCCCACTTGTCGGGCATCGAGATGATGTCCTCGTTAATCATGTGGAACCACTCCGAGTTCCGGGAAATATGATAGCCGGCATGGAGGGGGTTGGAGTGGTGTTCCTCCAGCCAACGATCGCCATCGAAGTAATAATACTGCTTGGACCAGAGCATCCCAGCCAGGGCCTGGCGCATCACGTTGGCTGCGTCCGGGGAGACGGAAGGCGGCGTGACGGCACGGTAGAACTCGTCCGCCTCCTTCAAGCGGGCCGCGAAGGTCTCCGCAAATGCCGGCCCGAAGGGGGCCACAGCCCCTTTCTTGCCCTTGCCCTGCTCGCCTGGGCCCTGGCTGGTGAGACGCAGGCGCACGGTCATCGACTGGCCTGGCCCGACCATCTGCCGGTAGTGCGCCGAGGCCTTCGTCCCCTGGTGTGCAGGATTCACCGCCTCCTTGCGGCCTTGCACCACGTAGTCGTTGATGCCGTCTTTCACGTAGGGGGCGGGGTTCGGATACTGGGGAAAGAGCCGGGCGTTGTTCGTTTCATTCTCGGCAAACAGCAGCGGCACCTCGCCGTCGCAATAGAGGTGGAACGTGCCCAGCGTCGCATGCTGCGCCACGATTGCGCTCGTGCCGGCCGGTCCCTGAGTCTGCTTGAGGATCGGCTTCTCGGCAGGTCCGGCAATCCATGAGGCCCAGTCGTTGCGGAACCACAGGGTCGGCAACAGATGCAGCTCGGCCTGCTCAGGGCCCCGGTTGATCGCGGTGATCTTCACCAGGATGTCGTCCGGGCCGTCCTTGGCGTATTCCATGAAGACATCAAAGTAGCGATCCTGATGAAAGACACCCGTATCGAGCAGTTCGTACTCCATCTCCTCCCGGCTCCGCCGCCTATTCGTCTCCACGAGATCACCGTAGGGGAAGGCCGCCTGCGGGTATTTGTAGAGATACTTCATGTAGGAATGCGTCGGCGTGCTGTCGAGGTAGAAATAATATTCTTTGACGTCCTCGCCATGGTTGCCTTCGCTGTTGGTCAGCCCGAAGAGCCGTTCTTTGAGAATCGGGTCTTTCCCGTTCCAGAGGGCGAGCGCAAGACAGAGATGCTGCTTTTCGTCGCAGATGCCCCCCAGACCATCCTCGCCCCAGCGGTAGGCTCGCGAACGGGCATGATCGTGGGTAAAGAAATTCCAGGCGTCACCGTTATCGCTGTAATCCTCTCGCACGGTTCCCCATTGCCGCTCGGTCAGGTAGGGGCCCCATTTTTTCCACAGCTTTTCCTTCTGGCGAGCTTCTTCAAGCCGGAGATGTTCAGCAGTTTTCATAGGAAGGGTCCTTTCTCACGTGACAGGCTATGGGTATGCATATGTTCATGGTACGAGACCGGCTCACCGGTCAGGCGGAAGGGTTTTGGTTTTCTCTCTTCCTTTCCACCTTCTTCTCTGGTCAGTGGCTTCCAGACGAAAGCAGACAAAATACCCACTGCAATAGTCGTGTCACACGATTGCGGCAAAGAGAAAAGCAGGGTAGAGAAATACGTAGGCGAGTTAATTCAATGACTTAGATCACAGTCCACTGAACGAATGCGAAGGTATATCGCACGTATTTAGTGGAGGATTGCGACAGAGTGCCAGATGACACGAGGGGCAGAATGCCCCAGCATGCAGTTTACGTAAGAGGGGGAAAATCATGGTTTTCGATTTCCATGATCTTCGCCATATTTGTGCCACGCTCCAGGTTATCCGCGTCCGGCCGGCTCCCCGAGGTCAGGCCCCGGCAAATTGAATGACGACCTTGATATCGTCGGGCCTCCGTTCAAGGGCCTTGGCGAAGTCCTCCGGACGCTCGCGCCGCGTCACCAGTCGTGCCAGCCAGGAGCGGTCTGCGCGAGCCAGCACTTCTCCGGCCTTGTACCAATGCCGCTTGTTGGCGTTGACGCTGCCGACGATGATGTTGTTCCGCAACACCACCTCGGCCGCCACATCGGCAACGGGGAGCCCGGCCGTTCTGCCTCCGCTGCCCACCCCGGTGAGACAAACCACACCGCCGGCACTGACCGCCTGAATCGAGTCGGAGATCACCTGTCCGACGCCGGTGCACTCGACGATCACATCCGGCTCAAATCCCACGTCTGCGACGGCCCCGGCATGGTAGGTCGCTCCGAGGGCGCGAACAAGTTCCGGCTTGGGCCCTGATTCCGTCCGATCGAGGACATGGACCTCGAGCCCATGTTGCTTTCCGACGAGGGCGGCAAGCAGACCGATCGGACCGGCGCCGGTCACAAGCACGGTTCGCGGCTCCCAAAAGGCGCGCTGGCCCACGGCAAAGACTTGCTCCCAGGCCTTGGTCACCACGGTCGTGGGCTCGAGCAGCACGCCGAGGAGTCCGAGTGATGGATCGATCTTCATGACGTACTCCGGCTCGATCCGCCAGCGCTCGGACATGAAACCGTCGATCTCCTTGATGCCGCGCTCGGTGTACTGACCGTTCCGGCACATGTCCCACTCCCCCACCGCACAGTTGGGGCAGGGCACGGGATCGGGGCGCCGGACGATGCCGGCCACGAGATCACCCTTCTTAAGGGAACTGCTTTGGCCCGGATCCAGCACCCGGCCGAGGGACTCGTGGCCGAGCACGAGGCGGGTCTTGCCGCGAGGGGCCCAGCCGTACTTGCCCTGCACAATCTCGACATCGGTCCCGCAGACGCCGACAGCGATGGCTTCCACAAGAACCGACCCGTCACGGGCATCCGGCTCCGGAACGTCCTGCAGGCGTCCGGTCCCCGGCTTGTGTGGTTCTACGGTGATGGCTTTCATTTCAACTCCTATTGATATGGCACAAGAAGGCAGTCTCCTGCTCCTGGCCGCCTGCCGTCACTTCGCCGCGTTGGCCCCTTTGACGCGCATCTTGATTCCATAGAGTCCCTTGCCGGCCGTTATGAACAACATGCGTTTATCCCTGGCGCAAAAGCTGACGTTGGCCGTCCACTCTTCCTCAGGTACTTGGATCTGCTCAATCTGCCGGCCTGTCTTGTCGAACACCAGCACGCCCTTGCCGGTCAGATAGAGATTGCCTTCGTTGTCCAGCGTCAGGCCATCCGAGCCTTGCTCGATGAGGAGTGTTTTACGGGCAAGGCGGCCATCCGGCTCAATGTCGAACCGGTAGGTCTTCCCCGCGCCGATGTCCGCCACGTAGAGCGTCTTCCCGTCCGACGTGCCGATGATGCCGTTAGGCTTCTCCAGATCATCCGCCACGCGCACCAGCTGCCGTCGGTCGGCGGAGAGAAAGTAGACGTGCTGACCGTCCTGCGGCATCGCGTCGTGCGTCCACCAGGACCGTGGGTAGAACGGGTCAGTGAAATAGAGCGCCCCGTCTGGCCGTACCCAGACATCGTTCGGGCCGTTCAGGGGCTTGCCGTTGTATTCGCTGACGAGTACGGTCACCTGGCGGTCCGGCGCAATGGACCAGAGCGCGGTCCTTTCATCGGCGCAGGCAATCAGATTGCCCTGCGGGTCGAAATACATGCCGTTGGCGCGGCCAGCCGGTTGCAGAAAGGTCGAGAGTCCGCCCTCCACGCCCCACTTCAAGATGCGATCATTAGGCTGGTCGGTGAAAAAGAGGTTGCCCTCCGCGTCGCAGGTCGGCCCCTCGGTGAACTGGAAGCCGTCGGCCAGCCTCTCCACTGTCGCGCCTAGCGCGACCACACCGTCCCCCGCGACGGACTGAGCGTGGGGCATGAGCAATCCCAGCCCCAGCACCATCGCCGTCACGGTTCGGTTCATCGCCGCTTCGCCTTCGTTGACTTGACCTTCAGCCCGTTTCCCCCGCCACCGCCCCGGGATTTGCCAAAGAGCGCTGCCTTGTCGCCCGCGTGGAGCCGGTCCGCGTTGAGGTTGCTAAACAACTGCATCAGCCTGGCAATGACACCCGTCCAGCCGGTTTGGTGACTGGCTCCGAGGCCGGTCCCGTTGTCACCATGGAAGTACTCATGGAACAGGATGCAGTCCCGCCACTGCGGGTCCGTCTGGAACTTCTCGATCCCCCCGTACAGCGGCCGCCGGCCCGTTTCATCTTGCAGAAAGATGCTCGTCAACCGGCGACCGATCTCCTCTGCCACCTGCAGCAGATTCATCTGCCGGCCCGAGCCCGTCGGGCATTCGACCGTGAACTCGTTGCCGTAATACTCGTGGTACCGCAGGAGCGCCCGGATGATCAGGGCATTGACCGGCATCCAGACCGGACCGCGCCAGTTCGAGTTGCCGCCGAATAGTCCGCTGTCGGACTCCGCGGGCGCATAGGAGACCTGGTTGACCTGGCCGCCGGTAGAGACGACATACGGATGGTCCGCGTGATAGCGCGAGACGGAACGCAGGCCATACGGGCTCAGAAACTCCTGCTCGTCGAGCATCTTCGCGAGGACCCGGCGCAGTCTGCTTTCGTTCATGATCGACATGAGCCGCCGGCCGGCGACGCCGATCTGCCTCGGATCATGGATCGAGGAGCAGAGCTCGGGGCGAGCCTCGAGGAACCATCTGAACCGCTCCTGGATTTCAGGGAACTTGTCGCACTGTTCCGCCTCAAGCGTGGTGGCTGCGCACAGGGGCAGCAGACCCACCATCGATCGGACCTTGAGCCGCCGGGCTCGGCCGTCGGGCAGCCGCAGCACGTCGTAGAAAAAGCCGTCTTCTTCATCCCACATGCCCGCGCCGTCGCCCAGGTTATCCATCGCCGAGGCAATCCACATGTAGTGTTCGATGAACTTGAGGGTCATCGCGGCGTAGCTCGGATCGCTCATCGCCAGCTCCGCGGCGATCTCCACCATGTTCTGGCTGAAGAGCGTCATCCAGGCCGTGCCGTCCGATTGCTCCAGGTAGCCGCCGTTCGGCAACGGAGCGCTGCGATCGAACGGGCTGATGTTGTCGAGGCCCAGGAAGCCGCCCTCGAATACGTTACGTCCGGACCGGTCCTTGCGGTTGACCCACCAGGTGAAGTTCAACAGCAGCTTATGAAAGCAGCTCTTCAGCCACTCTGTGTCGCCTACTCCGTTTTGGATTTCGTCGAGGCGGTACGCGAAGATCGTGCCCCAGGCATGCACCGGGGGATTGACGTCGCCGAAGTTCCACTCGTAGGCAGGCAGCTGCCCGTTGGGGTGCATGTAGTGGTCTTGCAGCATAAGCTCGAGCTGCTGCTTACCGAAGTCGGAGTCCACGAGGCTCAACGCCAACACGTGGAACGCGAGGTCCCAGGTGGCGTACCAGGGGTACTCCCACTTGTCCGGCATCGAGACGATATCCGCGTTGTACATGTGGTGCCAGTGGTCATTGCGCGGCGCCGGCTTTTGCATCGGACGGAACGGGTCGGACCCGCGCTCTTTGAGCCACTGGTGCACGTCATAACGGTAGTGCTGCTTGGACCACAGCATGCCGGCCAGGGCCTGGCGCATGACATTCGCGCCGTCGGCGCTCATCGAGGCCGGAATGATCGCCGCGTAGAACTCGTCCGCTTCCTTCCGACGGCCTTCGACCACCCGATCGAACGCGCTGCCGAACAGACTGTCTTGCGCGCGTTTGGTCCCTGCGAGCGCGGCAGGCGCCAGATCCGACAGCCGCAGGCGCACCACCCGGGACTCACCCGGACCGAGAGTGAGCCGGTAGTGGGCCGCGACCATGGTTCCGGTCTTCTCCGGGTTGACCGCGCCGTCGCGGCCATGGACGATGTAGTCGTTGATCCCGTCCTTGACGTAGGTCGACTGATTCGGGGTGCCGAAGATCCGCTGACTGTTCGTCTCGTTCTCGGTGAACAGCAGCGGGACGTCCCCTTCGCAATAGAGGTTGCGCTCGCCGAGGCGCGGATGGACAGCCCGGACGACGCCCCGGCCCTGGCGTGTCGCGACCAGCGCGAGCGTCGGGCGCGTCCCATCGGCCTGCCAGGACCACTCGTTGCGGAACCATAGCCTCGGCAGCAGGTCCACGGTGGCAGATTCCGGCCCGCGGTTGTGCACCGCGTAGCGGATCAGGACATCCTCGGGGGAGACCTTGGCGTACTCGACAAACACGTCGAAGTAGCGGTCCTGGTTGAACACACCGGTGTCGATCAACTCATACTCGGACTGATTCTTGCCCCGCAGGTGGTTCGTGCGAACCAGGTCGTCGTAGGGGAAGGCGGCCTGCGGGTACTTGTAGAGATACTTCATGTAGGAATGCGTTGGCGTGCTGTCGAGGTAGAAGTAATATTCTTTGACGTCCTCGCCGTGGTTCCCTTCGGCATTGCTCAGCCCGAACAGGCGCTCTTTCAGGATCGGGTCCTTGCCGTTCCACAGAGACAACGCGAAGCACAGCCGCTGCTTGTCATCGGAGATGCCCGCCAGGCCATCCTCGCCCCAGCGATAGGCCCGGGAGCGCGCATGATCATGCGGGAAGTAGTTCCAGGCATCCCCGCCTTCGCTATAGTCTTCCCGGACTGTGCCCCACTGCCGCTCGCTCAGGTACGGGCCCCACTTCTTCCATTCAGCTGTCTTTGCCCGGGCTTCTTCAAGGCGGGATTGTTCGGGGTTCATCCACAGTCTCCTTCCAGGGTCACCGAATCAATCAAGCGGACTACCAGGAGAGAACAGCCGGCGGCCTTTCGCCTCTTTCGTGGTGTTCGCCGCCGATATGCCGGCTGGCATTCCATCACCCCCGGGGGATGTTCAGGCGGTCTTCTTCTTCACCTTCACCCAATCGGCATGGTGTGCGCGGATGATCCGCAGAATCCCCGGGCCGTCCTCCACGCACTGTGGAATGGTCAAGTCCTCGGGGCCGGCAAGCGGAACGTCCGGCCTGAGCATAGAGGTGCGGGCCCAGGCGACGAGATCCTCATACATTTTCCCGGCCAGGATCAGCGGGGTGTTCTGCAGTTGGCGGACCTGCAGGAGCTGCCAGACCATCATCGTTTCGAGCACGGTCCCGATTCCGCCGGGGACCACGACGAACGCGTCCGACATGATGACGAACTGGTGGAGGCGTGTGAAGAACGTGCGATGCTCGTATGTTTGCGACACGAATGCGTTCACGTTCTGCTCGAAGGGAAGCGCGACGCGGATCCCCGTTGAACGCGTAGTGCTGTCCGGATCGGCAAGGCGGGCTCCCTCGTTGGCCGCCTCCATCAATCCGGGCCCGCCGCCCGTGATGATGTCGCAATCCAGCCGGGTGAGTTCCGCCGCCAGATCCCGCACCGCCAGATATACCCAATGGTCTTTGGGAACCCGGGCTGACCCGAAGATGGTCACACGATAGCGCTCGCGCGTGGTGGGTTTCAGCCTGGTGAGATTATTGACCGCCTCCCACAAGCTCAAGATGGAGGCCGACACCACCTCGATCACCTTTTTTTCGTCGCCGAGACTGACGAAATCCCCCGGCTTCGAACCAGGCTCGTCGGGTTGGGTCATGGAGAAACCTCCTGAGAATGTCGTAGGCTGTTCGAACCCGGGCACAGGCTGCGGGCTTGCCCACCAAGCAGCCGGCCTTACACCGGGGAGGCCCCATCCGGGTTACTTCCTGCCGAGCACCTTCTTCGCCGCCGCCACGACCTTCTCCGGCTCAAACCCGAACTTCTTCTGGAGTGCCTTGAGCGGGGCCGACGCGCCGAACGTATGCATCCCGATAATCAGGCCCGACGTGCCCACGTAACGCTCCCACCCGAACGTCGAGGCCTTCTCCACCGCGACGCGCGCCGACACGCCGGGAGGCAACACACTGTCGCGATACTCCTGCGTCTGATGGTCGAAGATGTCCCAGGACGGCATGGACACCACCCGCGAGCGGATCCCCTCGGCGAGCAAGGTCTCATGGGCCTGCACGGCGAGGCTCACCTCGCTGCCCGTGGCAATGAGGATCACCTCCGGCTTTCCACCCGGCGCGTCGGCGAGCACATAGGCGCCCTTCGCGACGCCGGAGGCCGGGGCGTATTTGCTGCGATCCAGCGTGGGCAAGGGCTGGCGCGAGAGCACCAGGACGGCCGGCTCGTGATGCAGCTGCATGAGATAGCGATAGGCCTCGACGACCTCATTGGCGTCACCGGGCCGCAGCACGACCAGCCCCGGGATCGCGCGCAAGGAGGCCAGATGCTCGACCGGCTGGTGCGTCGGGCCGTCCTCGCCGACCCCGATGGAATCGTGCGTGAAAATGTGGATGACCGGCAGTTCCATCAGGGCGCCGAGTCGAATGGCTCCGCGGGCGTAGTCGCTGAAGATGAAGAAACCCGAGCCGTAGGGCCGCACCTTCACGAGACTCATGCCGTTCAGCACGGCCGCCATCGCATGCTCACGAACGCCGAAATGCAGATTGCGACCGCCGTAATTGTCGGCCTGAAAATCACCGGCCCCAGCGAGATCGATCCGGGTCTTCGTGGACGGCGTGAGATCCGCCGAGCCGCCGATGAGCCACGGAACATTTTTAGCGACGGCATTGAGCGCCTTGCCCGAGGCTTCGCGTCCGGCCATCCCCTTCTGGTCGGCCGGAAAGACCGGAAGATCCTTGTCCCAGCCTTCAGGCAGCGCGCGCCGCTGCATCCGTTCAATCTCGTCCGCCTCTTGGGGAAACCGGCGTGTGTATTCCTGGAATTGACGCTCCCACGCCGTGCGCAACTCGTGTCCCCGTTTGCCGATTTCGTTTTGGAAGTGTTCATACACTCCCTCGGGAACCAGGAACTTCGCGTCCTCCGGCCAGCCGTAAAAACGCTTCGTCGCTTTGACCTCTTCTTCTCCGAGGGGTTCGCCGTGGGCCGCGGCTGTTCCCTGCTTCGTCGGCGCGCCATAGCCGATGTGGCTCTCCACAATGATGAGCGTGGGCCTCCCCTTGGTAGCCTTGAACACGCGAAGCGCCTGCGCGAACGTGTCCAGATCATTCGCGTCGGCCACGCGGGTGACGGTCCAGCCGTAGGCCTGAAACCGCGCGGCGACATCCTCGCGAAACGCGAGATCCGTGCGCCCTTCGATGGTGATGCGGTTGCTGTCGTAGATCCAACAGAGGTTGTCGAGCTGCAGGTGGCCCGCAAGCGACGCGGCTTCGCCGCTCACCCCCTCCATCATGCACCCGTCTCCGGCCAGCGCGTAGACGTCGTTGGTAAACAACTCGAAGTCCGGGCGGTTGTACCGCGCCGCCAGCCACTTGGACGCGATGGCCATCCCGACCGTATTCGCCACCCCCTGGCCGAGCGGCCCCGTCGTGGTTTCCACACCGGAGGTCCAGCGGTATTCCGGGTGGCCGGGGCAGCGACTGTCGATCTGCCGGAAGCTCTTGATGTCATCGAGGGAGACGGAGGGATTGCCGAGAACCTCGTAATCCGGATCCACGGCCTTCACACCGGTGAGGTGCAGCATCGAATAGAGCAGCATCGAGGCATGGCCCGCGGACAGCACGAACCGATCGCGATTCGGCCAGATCGGATCGCCGGGATCATACCGGAGAAAGCGCTGCCACAGGCAATACATGACCGGCGCCATGCTCATCGGCGTGCCGGGATGTCCTGATTTGGCCTGCTGAACCGCATCCATCGACAGCGTACGGATCGTGTTGATAGCTAGTTGAACCATGTCCTTGTCCGTCATCGAATACCCCTTATCCGTTTGAATGACCGTTTCCTGACTTCAGCAACGCAACTGTGGCCGGGCGGCCCCGGTACTTGCGCATCTCATATTCCATATTCATGGCTTCCGATCCGGCGGAATGCTCCGCCGCCGCTCCCGCCGTTCATACCGGTCTTTCCGCGGCTTTTCAAGGCCAGACTTTATGCCCCTGGATCCCATAGGCCCCGTCGCCACCGTGACAAGCCGGCTGCCGGCAATGACTCGCTCATCTTACGCCCCGGCGGCGGCGCGATCGGCCAGCACCAAGGCGTGATCGCGACACACCAGGCCGGCCGGGATCGATCGGTCTCCATCGCGCAGGCGGGACAGCATGGCACTCTTTCCGCTCCCTGTCACCAGCCAAAGGACGAATCGTGAACGATTGAGGATCGGAACGGTCAAGGTCATGCGGCGCCGGCCCTGATAGATCCCGGTCAGTGCGACATCGCGGTCGGTCACATCACGCGCGGAGTCGCCCGGCACCAGCGACGCCGTATGGCCGTCAGATCCCAGGCCCAGGTGCGCCAGGTCGAGCACCGGCGGCGAGCCGGCGATCTCCCGGAGCGTCAGGGCATAGCGCACAGCGGCCGCGTCCAGATCCAAGTCTTCCACCGGCATGGCATACAGGCGATCCTGCAATACCGGCTCCTGTGAGCGCAGGCTGTCGCGCAGGTGCGTGAGATTGCGGTCCGGGTGACCTGCGGGGGCGACACGCTCGTCCACCTGAAAGACATGGACCTTGTCCCAGGGAATGTCCTCAGTCGACAGCGCCCGCAACATCATCCACGGCGTCTGGCCGCCGCTGATTGCCATGACAAACTTGCCGCGCGCTGCCACGGAAGCTCGCGCCTCCGCCGCAATGACGGCGGCCGCCTCCCGCGCGACTGCTTCCGCATCGGCTAACACTTCGATGTTCATGAAACCGTCTTCAATCCTCAATCACCGTCACGACCGGAGGATGCCTGTCGGCGGGGGCGGATGCTCCCTATTTCGCCGGTTTTTCGTGGTGCCCGCCGAACTCATAGCGCAGGGCCGAGAGCAGCTTATTCTGAAAATCCGCCTCGCCCCGTGAGTTGAAACGTTGATACAGCGCCGCGGTGAGCACGGGCGCCGGCACGGCCTCGTCGACGGCGGCCTTGATCGTCCAACGCCCCTCCCCGGAATCCGACACTCGGCCGGAGAAGTGAGCGAGTGCCGGATCCTTGCTCAACGCCGACGCGGTCAGGTCCAGCAGCCAGGAGGCGACGACACTGCCGCGCCGCCAGACCTCCGCGATGTCAGGCAGATTGAAGTCATACCGGTAGTGCTCGGGGTCCCGCAGCGGTGTCGTCTCGGCATCGATGGCGTGGTCCTGCCGGCCGACATTGGCCGCGCGCAAGACGCCGAATCCCTCGGCGTAGGCGGCCATGAGACCGTACTCGATCCCGTTGTGCACCATCTTGACGAAGTGGCCGGCGCCGTTGGGTCCGCAGTGCAGATACCCCTGTTCGGCGGTGCCGCCGGTTGTTTCGCGTCCCGGAGTACGGGAGATGCCGCCCTTGCCCGGGGCCAGCGTCGCGAAGATGGGATCAAGGCGCCTCACTACGTCCTTCTCGCCACCGATCATCATGCAGTACCCGCGTTCGAGCCCCCAGACACCCCCGCTGGTCCCGACATCCACATAGTGAATCTGCTTCGGCGCCAGTTCTTTCGCCCGCCGGATATCATCGATGTAGTACGAGTTTCCGCCGTCGATGAGGCTGTCGCCCGCCTCGAGATGCGGCAGCAGGTCGGCGATCGTCCGGTCCGTGACCGCCGCCGGAACCATCAGCCAGACCGCCCTCGGCTTCTGCATCTTCTTCACGAGGTCGGCCAGCGATGAGGCCCCGACGGCTTTTTCACGAACCAGCTCCTCGACCGCTTTCGGTGACATGTCGTAAGCCACGCAGTGATGACCGCCCTTGAGCAGCCGCTTCACCATATTCGCGCCCATCCGGCCGAGGCCGATCATTCCAAGCTGCATGATAAGGTTCCTCCTCTGAACTGATCGGTCGGTCCTGGCAACCAGACAGGCCTTACGAAGACTGTTTATGCCTCCGGCAGCGACGGATCAGGTTGTTCGTCGAGCTATCATGGGTGAGCGTGGGTTCCGCCTCGCTCTCGAGTTCCGGGACAATACGCTGGGCCAACACTTTGCCCAGTTCAACGCCCCACTGGTCGAATGAATCGATGTCCCAGATCACCCCCTGCGTAAACACCGCGTGCTCGTAGAGGGCCACCAGCCTGCCGAGCGTCTCGGGCGTGAGGCACTCCGCGAGAATGGTGTTCGACGGCCGGTTGCCCTCGAACACCCGGTGGGGGACCAGCCAATCCGGTGTCCCCTCCCGCCTGACCTCCTCCGCAGTCTTGCCGAAGGCGAGCGCCTCGGTCTGGGCAAATACATTGGCCAACAGCAGGTCATGGTGGCGGCCGAGCGGATTGAGCGACTCATGAAACGCAATAAAATCAGACGGGATGAGCCTGGTGCCTTGATGGATCAACTGATAGAAGGAATGTTGGCCGTTGGTGCCGGGCTCGCCCCAGTAGATCGGGCCGGTCTGGTAGGTCACCTCAACTCCGTCACGCGTCACCCGCTTTCCGTTGCTCTCCATCGTCAACTGCTGGAGGTAGGCCGGAAATCGCTTCAAATACTGCTCATACGGAAGAACCGCGACGGTCTGCGCCCCGAGGAAGTTGTTGTTCCAGACGGCCAACAGCCCCATGAGAACCGGCAGGTTCCGTCCAAACGGCGCGGTGCGGAAGTGCTCGTCCATCTGGTGAAAGCCGGCGAGCATGGCACGGAACTGCTCCGGTCCGATGGCCAGCATCGTGGAAAGGCCGATCGCCGATTCCATGGAATAACGCCCGCCGACCCAGTCCCAGAACCCGAACATATTGGCGGGGTCGATGCCGAACTTCGCCACCTCCGCCGCGTTCGTCGAAACCGCGACGAAGTGCCTGGCGACCGATGCGGCGGCGCCGCCGAGACCGGCGAGGGACCAGGCTCGCGCGCTCTGCGCGTTCGTCATCGTCTCCATGGTCGTGAAGGTCTTCGATGAGACAATGAAGAGCGTTTCTGCCGGATCGAGATCGCGGACCGCCTCCGCGAAGTCGGTCCCGTCGATGTTGGACACGAACCGGAAGGTGAGGGCCCGGTCGCTATAATGTTTGAGCGCCTCATAGGCCATCACCGGTCCCAGGTCGGATCCGCCGATGCCGATGTTCACAATATTACGAATGCGTTTGCCCGTGTGACCTTTCCACGTTCCGTTCCTGATGCGGTCGGCACAGTTCGTCATCTTGTCGAGAACATCGTGGACTTGGGGCACGACATTCTCGCCGCCGACGACAAGCGTCGCCCCTCGCGGCGCGCGCAGAGCCACATGCAAGACGGCACGGTTTTCCGTCAGATTGATTTTCTCGCCGCGGAACAGGGCGTCGATCCGCTCGCGCAGGCAGGATTCCTCCGCCAGTTGCAGGAGAAGCGTGAGGGTGTCGGCGGTGACGCGATGCTTCGAGTAATCCAGGTAGAGCCCCGCCGCCTCGACCGTCATGCGCTCGCCGCGCGCCGGATCATCCGCAAAGAGCTTGCGCAGATGCAGGTCGCGGATCGTCCGATGGTGGGCGGTCAGGGCCTTCCAAGCCCGACGTTCCGTAAGCGGCGCGACAGGTGCGGTCATGCACGGACTCCTTTCGCTTCCTTACCAGCCTTGGTCAAAACTCCTCGCAGTCGTCGCCGTCTTCCGCCATGGCGACCTCAGCCTCGTGTGCCTGACGAGAGCGATCACGACATCCCCGGACACCGTCCTGACCGTAAACGGCGCGGCAAGGGTGTTGATGTATAACATGTCGGCAGCCTGAGGGTCATTGATCCCTGTGCATCACCCGGCAGGCGGCGATGGCGGTTCTCCTGACTGGCCCGGCCCCCTGGATGAACTCGATTAACTATCTGTCAACCTGATGTTGGCTCTTACCTCCGAGCGTCACATCCATTTTTCTCTCTTCAGCAGCATCCCGGGTCTTCCACTATTTCAATGTTCCCAGAAGGTCGTTACGTGAGCGCGCGACAGCATGCCTCCGGCGAGGGTTCTGGCCTTGAACCCTTTCTGCAACAGCATCCGCGTCGCAATATAGGCGCGCTGGCCGGAGCGGCAGATGACGAGAATCTCCCGATCACGGGGCAGCTCGCCGAGACGCGCCCGGAGTTGACCAATCGGGATATTGACCGCGCCCGGTGCATTCTCCACGGCCAGCTCCACCGGCTCGCGCACGTCGAGGAGGAATCCCTTTCCGGCGTCGTCCCAGTGGCTGATCGGCATATCGCCGCGCAAGACGTCCGCCGCGACCATTCCCGCGAAGTTGACCGGATCCTTCGCGCTGCCGAACTGGGGCGCGTAACACAGCTCGGCTTCCTCTAAGTCATAGATCGTCGCGCCCATCTGGATCGCCACCGCAAGCGCACTGATCCGTTTGTCCACGTTATCCAAACCAAGCGCCTGCGCACCGAGAAGACGTCCGTCCGACTTCCGGAACAACACCTTCATCGCGATCGGCCTGGCACCCGGATAGTAGCCTGCGTGTGAGTTCGGATAGAGATAGATCTTCTCGTAGTCCTTGTCGCCGATCCGGTTGAGCGTCTTTTCACTGGCACCGGTCCAGGCGGCCGCTGCGCCGAAGAGTCCGATGATTGAGGTGCCCTGGCTGCCCCGAAAACGGGAGTCGCGCCCGGCGATCACGTCGGCCGCGATGCGGCCCTGGCGGTTCGCCGGGCCGGCGAGCGCGATGAGGCTCCACTCGCCGGTCACGAAGTCCTTGACTTCAATGGCATCGCCGACGGCGAAGATATCCGGATTGCTCGTGCGCATCTGGTCGTCGACGCGGATCCCCCCACGTTCGCCGATTGTGAGGCCGGCCGTCTTTGCCAGCGCGGTCTCCGGACGCACGCCGAGCGCAAGGATCACGATGTCTGCCGGATGCGTCTTGCCGGATTTCGTGAGCACTTCGAGCGAGCCGCTTGCGGTCTGCTTGAATCCGGCCACGCCATCGTTGAGTGCCAGGTGGATCCCCTGCTTCTCGACGTAGCCCTCCACAATGCGCGCCATTTCCTGATCGAGCGGCGCCAGGACCTGATCGAGCATCTCAACGAGCGTGACATCGAACCCGCGATGAACCAGGTTCTCGGCCGTCTCGAGACCGATGAATCCGCCCCCGATGACGACTGCACGGGTCTTGGGTCTCACCGTCTGGAAACCCGAGTAGCTGTGCATCCCGGAGAGGAACAAGGAACCCTTTTCGATCCACTCGCGGATCGCCCTCGCGTCGGGCACGGTCCTCACCTGGAAGATTCCGGGGAGGTCGATGCCGGACAGGGGCGGACGGACCGACGGGGCTCCCGGGGACAGCACGAGCTTGTCATAGGACTCGGTCGTCACATTACCGGTTGCGACATTGCACAGGTCCACAGTCTTTTTGTCCGGCGAGATCTTGATCGCCTCGCAATTCACCCGGCAATCGACGTTGAACTGCTCGCGGAAGGTCCTTTCGCTCGCGACGAGCAGGCTCGCTTCATTTGGAATCACCCCTCCGACATGGTATGGCAGTCCACAGTTCGCGTACGAGACATACGGGCCTCGCTCTACCATGATAATTTCCGCCGTTTCGTCCAACCGGCGGAGCCGCGCCGCACAAGAGGCCCCGCCTGCCACTCCCCCAACAATGATAACTTTCATGCCTTTCCCTCCACTGTTGCCTGATGAATGACCAATGCCCCATCCGGCTATACTTCGCTTTCATGGAGAACCGGCCGGTGGATAATCCAACGATCCCTTCAGTTCAGTAATTTTGTCGGGCGGAAAGTTCGGCAGGTACAACGACCGCTGTTCTCGCCATTCCCTGACGTGGGCCTCGGCCTTCCGCGCGCGCTCTTCATCCAGCGGCCGACCCGGCACCTCATATTGGATCTGTGACGGTACGGCCAGTTCTGTGCCGGCCTGCGCGATGATGTCCATAATTCGAAGGTTGAGATCCTCCGCCACCGCAAGCGACTCGCTGTACTCCTTGACTCCCATGTAGGCAAAGACATCGACGTCCAGCGACATGTCGCCGAATGCGACGAACCTCACCCAGAGCCCTTCGGGGAGCACCTTGGGATGGGCATACAGCATCGTCCGGACCTGGACCAACACGTAGCGGATCTGATCCGGTGTCGTCTCCATTCTCAGCTTGAGGCGGGGATGGTACCAAAACCGGTCGCGCCGCGAGAGATTGTCCAAGTGCATATGCGCGAATTCGGCATTCGGCACGCTGATGACACTGCGATCCAGGGTCCGGATTAGGGTGGCCCGCAGCCCGATCTCCTCCACCGTGCCCACGCTATTCCCGAACCGGCAAAAGTCGCCGACCCTGACAGGGTGAGAGGTATAGAGGGTGATGGCCCCGAACAGGTTTTCCAGCGTTTTCTGGGAAGCCAGCGCGACCGCCACGCCGCTGATGCTGAGGCCCGCGAGAAGCGTGGTGATCTGATATCCGAGGTTTTCGAGCCACAACAGGATGGCGCCGATGATGAGGAGGACCTTCATCAACCTGGTGATGGGTCTCAGAAGCACGCTTGAACCGGTCAAGCCGGAGGACTCCAGCCGTCCGGCGATCCGCTGGGAGGCGAGATCCAGACATCGCAGGCCCATCCAGGCCACGGCCACGACCAGCAGCGTCCGGCCCTGGCTGACCGCCTCGACCACGACCGAGGTCCGAATCGCCTGCATCAGCAAACGGGTCAGCAGAACCCACAACAACATTCGGATGGGGCCCGTAAAAAATCGTTCGACCTCAGGCGCCAGATCGCTCTTGTACCGGCGCAGAAGCCGCATGATACCGGCCGTGAGCAGCATCGCCACCGGAAAGGCGGCCGCGGCAATGAGGATGAACTCCACCCACAACACGACCTCGATCCCCATGATCCGGTAGTCGAACAACCAGGGCGGCAGAAGCGTTTCCAAACGGCCGTATCCAAACTCCTCATAGAGCTGCGGGATCTCGGCGACCGTTGAACCGGCGAACTTCCAGATGGACACGCCGTCTTCACGCGGGACCCGTTGCACCACGATGTCATAGCTTTTCGTCCGGCCGGTAATGCGTCCGATCCGGTCTCGCTCACCCGCCAGTCGGTCGTTCAGGTCTCCTTCCGGACTTGCGCTGAGCGTGTCCACATCCACCCAGAGTTCTCGTCCCAACACAATCCTCAATTGCCGCGCCAATTCAGGGCCGCGCGCTCCCACCCCCGCCGAAAGGTCCAGGTACTGAGCCCCTCGCTCGTAGTCCCGTTCACGCGTGGCCTGGAGAAATCCGAGGACGCTCGTCCTCGGGGTGCCCCGATTGAATTCGTCTTCGGGCACGCCCGCGATCGTTTCAGGCGTGATGATCTGCGCCCTCGTCTCCAACGCCTTCTTCATCGTCGGCCCGGCAACAGGCGTATCCGCCGCAACGACCACTGACCATCCGCTGACTCCGACGAGGACCAGCAGGAGGCCTGCCACAAGGCTTCGCTTGATCACTGCGGTAGCTGTAATCATTGGAAATATCTCCCTTCCCAACGGCACAGACTCGAACGGCTAGACGGCCCACCCTTCGCCCCACCGGTTCGCGCTGAACCTCGCGCAATCTGAACGCTCGTAGTTGGTGCGGCCGATGGATGGAAACACAGAAATATGACCGGCAAAGACTTGATGAATGGGAGCTTTGATAATACCTGCGTCATGAATCCTTCCTGGGGACGGAACAATCGTCCATCACCTGATCCCGCCCCCCCTGAGCAGCAGACGATCTGCGCCTGCACGCCTCCACTGGAGACTCAATGCAGGTTAAGTACCACCTTGGGACATCAGGACAGGAGAAGTTACTGTCAAAGTATCGTGAGGTTACGCAGATGGTGAGGACAAGCTGAGGAGAGAACCAGAGAGGGCTGTAGCTCGATAGGACAGGTCGCTAAGAGCGACTGTTGCAAAATGCGACAGTGACGCGCGCCTCGGAGATCACACAGCACAACGTCAGGTGAGGCTGGTCAGACCGGCATGACGCTATTACTTTTTGGCCCCCTCCCCGTTGTTGCCATTCTTCTGCTCTGCCGGAGCGGACGAACCAATCAGTTGGTTAAGGGTCTCATCCAGAGGGGTATATCTTGAGGATGTCCGCCGGTTGAGAAAGTCCGCCACGAGGCTGCCCAACGTCACCCGTGTGGCATCCTCGAGAAACACCGGGTCTTGTGAGACCCCTTCGTTCGCCAGGATCGTTTCGGCTGTAGAGAACCAGATCAATTCGCCGGTCTCGGCCTCCCATAACTGCAGCGAGAGCCGTATCACGCTTGAACGAGTCTCCACGACTCGGAGCTCAACTCCCGGGACTTTCCACCGCTCCGTCATGGTCTGGGTGAACGATGCCAGGCGAGGCTGAAAGAGGTAGCGTACCCCGAGCGCGGCCCCGATCTTCCTGAGTGATTCGCGATCCAGGAGATGTGTGTCCTCAGCATCCCTCCGCATCCTGGCATATTCCGTCCCCAGTCCTTGCCGATTGATGGCCGTGAGGGCTGCTTGCTCGCCCACCACATTCCAGTTCGGGATCAGTTTCCTGAGAACTTGAGCCAGATTGTGCGAGAAGCCCACCTCTGTCCCACGGAGGGCAGGCATCGAGAGCGCCGGCAAAATCGCCACCGGCTTCTCCTCGACGGACAGCCGATCAAATGACGGAGCGACCGGCGTAGAATTCGTGCGAACCTGCCAGTTGTAGATCGACGTGGTACAGCCCGTCATCCACAGGCACAGCAGCACGAGGCTCGCGCCGGTTATTGATTTCCCACACCGGAACCGTTTCATCTTGAGTACTCCGTCATGAGGTGCCTGCATTCCATGAAGACCGTATCACGGGCTCGCCGCCGTCAGCACGATCGTCCCGCCACCCGTCTTCGTTATGGATTCACCCGTTTCGGCGGGTATTCTGCAAAGGCTTTGGCAATCCCCTCGGCGGCCATTTGCAGGTTTTTCTCTTTCGAATCCGCCAAGGTGCCCACGATATTGCCCCGCCAGACCAACTCATTCTTCACCGGCGTCACGAGGTCGATGATGAGCGTGCCTTCAGTATATTCGTAGGTGGTGACTCCGCTGTACCCGGCCCCATACCCATAGGGACCTCTCCGCCCATACATTCCGACAGCGGGCCCCGTACTCTCGACCCGTTGCTTTTCTTTCATGCCGATCCAATAATGCACGAGGAGATCCGGTTTGTCGTCCACACCGACCTGCTGAAGCCCCTTGCCGGCAAGTTGCTCCCCCACCATCTGTTCAAGACGTTTACGGATAAGGGAGTTGTCCAACACGCCGCCCTGGTTCAAATCGGTCATGCCGGAAAATGCGTAGGTCCGGAAGGTCGTAAAGTCCGCTGCCGGATCGAAGTCCGTACGCACCGTCGGCCCCCCACATCCCCAGGCCAGGATGAGAAATGCCAGCACCAGCGGCAGACCACGCCGCCCCCTCATAGACATACCTCTTGCGAACACGGAACCTCACGCACGAAGCCGAATGATGTGTCGCCTCGCTCCCCTGAAAAGACGGATACCGTGTCCGAAGCCCTTAGCAGGCTTCTCATTCACAGGACGTCCGGACGCAGGCCTGACTCCTTCTCCGACTGTTATCCGACTTGATACCCGCGTCCTTCCATGCAGACCCCGAGCGCACGCTGGTAGGCCTGTACATCCGTCTGCTGCTTCTGGGCGGTTTGTTGTTGGGCCTGCTGTTGTTGCTTCTGATGGCCGCGCCGCTTCATCGCTCCGGCCCCGCCGCCGACCGCCGCCCCGACGGCCGCCCCCTTCCCTGCATCGCCGGCAACCGCGCCCCCGATCGCGCCAAGGGCGGCGCCTTTCGCCGCGCCGTGCACCACTTCGCCTCCTCCGGATTGTGCCGTCGCCGGGGCCGGCTGTGCCGGTTTCATCGGGTCCACGCCCGTTTGCTCCACCGCCCAGAGGTGACATTCATACTGGTCCTTCTGCTGCTGATCCTTGCTCTGCCCCTTCTTGGGATACACGAACATGTCAGCCTCCACGGAACCAACGCTGACTACAGTGAAGGCGGCCAACAGGCCGACCGTCAGAATCTGCTTCATGTCGCACCTCCAAATTGAGAATGCTCAAGACTCCTGTTCAATCGAACGTCATCGCGTGCCCTCGTCCCAGGAACACGAGCGCGTGCTGCTGACTGATACGACTACCTCAGAAACTACTTGGCTGTGTCAGGAATCTTGTAGTGTAACGCAGGCCAGATCGCCAACCCGGCGCCCTGCTGCTGCACGTCATCGACTCCTGCGTACATCGTGAGCTGGCGCGCCTGGATGCGCGAAATCATCTCGCCCTCTCCGGTAATACCGGCGAATTTCCCCGTCCCGCCGACGATGGTGAACGGCCCCCGGCATCCCTGCAGATCCCCTGAGCAGGTAAACCGCGCGAACACGCGATCCCCGTCCCGATCCGTGATGACACAACGCCCGTCTCCCGTCTTGGTTCCCTTTGCGAGGTTGCCGTCAATCGTGCCGGGGCACACGATGGAGGCCGCATCCAACGATCCCTTCCCGTCATCCACGAACATGACGCCGGCATAGACGGCGACCATATACACCTGATCTTCGCCGACCGGAAATGCGTAGCCCTGGCCTTCCCAGGAAGCCGTCGCCTTAACGGTGCCCTCTTCCGCCTGTGCGACCCCCATCAGGGCGACCACCGACAATGCCGCAACCACCGCAACCGACCGCATCAAACGCTTGAATCGCTTCATCATCATCCTCCACTGTTTCCAGGGTTCATCCATCCCTACATAGAATTCACGGACTGCCTACTTGTTGATCTTCGTAAACTTGGAACCTTCCAGCGTAAGATTGTACATCAAGCCCTTCTGGTCGAGCACGAAGCCGACGATAGGATTGTTGAGTTTCGTGCTGTCGAGGGAGGTCCCTGCCCCGACAGCAATGACCGCCACCGACCCATCGACCCCTGCTTTCCATCCCTCACTCATCCGGAATTGTTTGAGCGCCCCCTCATCCAGGAACACGAGCATGATGGTCTTGGCCTGTGCGCCGAACTGCAACCCGAACGATCCGGCAATGGTATTGTAATAATCGACCGTCTTGCCGCCGATGCGCATCGAGCCTTCCCCGTATTCGCCGCCCCAACCGAACCCGGCTTTGATCACTTTCGGAAACACCAGCACACCCTTGGCGCTGGCCAGCAACTGCTTGGCTCCGCCTACTTCATTTTCGAACTTCTCCAGCGCCACATCCACGCTGACGTCGATCTCCTTGGCCGTCGCGGCGAGGACCGACTCAGTCCCCCACAAACCGGCCAACAACGCGAGACCCATCGCCCACATCCACAATCCCCCAATTCCTCGAGTCCGCCGGCACCTGTGTGTCATCACAACTGTTTGCTCCTTTCGCAACCGGGCATAGCCAGAAAACTCTTCCATATCCTGTAGCATTTGACCCTACCGGAAAACCTGGGTCAACAACAATAGGGACCGAACAGCTGCTGCCCCCGGACCGACTCCGTCTCTTCCGCCACCGGTCTCCTCCGCACCGGCTCATCGATATGTCGATCGACATCAGGTCCTTACACGATTAGAAAGCGACGTCGATCGTCGCCCCGACAGCTGCCCGGAGAAGATCAGTGGCCCGCTGTTCTCTCACGAATACTTCGAGCA
The DNA here is from genome assembly GCF_049546785.1 of Nitrospira sp. NS4. Lineage (NCBI taxonomy): Bacteria > Pseudomonadati > Nitrospirota > Nitrospiria > Nitrospirales > Nitrospiraceae > Nitrospira > Nitrospira sp. NS4. The sequence continues at coordinate 540,687 of NZ_JBMWAN010000001.1, forward strand.
GGCCGTTGCTGTTGATCAACGCGTGAGGAACGCCCGGATCGCCCTCGCTATAACTTGTCACTAATCCATGAATGTAATGCGCCCCGACACAAATGCGCAGCCGGTCATGCATCGGATCCGATCGCATCCCGCCGAGCTGGGTCGCCCCGATATTGGAAATCAGATTTCCGAAGCGATCGACGTACACAATCTGCCCCCGCACCCCGGTTTCTTTCATCGTCGGCTGGGGCCAATTGATCATGACCGGATCGGACACCGGGCGTCCGAACGCTTCCGCCGCCGTTCCTGTGGTTAACCGGGCCGCAGCCGGGGCAAACACATCCCGGCCGTGAAACGTGTTCCCCGGTGACTCAAGCCTGTACTGAGGATTCTCCAATTGCCGGATCTCGACGTCGGACTCCTCGTGAAGAACCGGCGTCAGGAGGCCATTGTCCGGTGCCACAAAATAGTACCGTGCCGTCTTCACAAGAATAGGGCGCCGGTTGCTCCCGACTCCTGGATCGACCACCGCCACATGCACGGTCCCTTCGGGGAAATACCGGTAACAGGATTGCAAACAATAGGCGGCTTCTTCGATTCGATGCGGGGTGATCTGATGGGAGAGGTCGACGATACGGGCTACGGGGTTGATCGTGAGGATCACCCCTTTCATGCTGGCGACGAACCAATCGCGGTCACCGAAATCAGTCAGGAGGGTAATAAGGGGGAGTGCCGGAGGCACGTCACAATTCCTCGAACTTGATCTCCACGACTTCGTATTCGACCATCTTCACCGGCGTCTTCACTTCCACAAAGTCACCGACGCGCTTCCCGATCAACGCACGGCCCACCGGCGACTGGATGGAAATCTTGTTGAACTTCATGTCGGCTTCGTCCTGCCCCACCAGCGTATATTGCTTCTTGGATTGCGATTCCTGCTCGACCACGAGCACCGTGGCCCCGAACACCACCGTCTCGGTCGTCCGGCCGGCGGTAATCTCGACCACCCGCGCGTCGGCCAGCTTCGATTCGATCTCGATGATGCGCGACTCGATAAAGCCCTGCCGCTCTTTGGCCGCGTCGTATTCGGCATTCTCGCTCAAATCACCGTGGGCGCGCGCTTCGGCAATCGCTTCGATCACATTGGGCCGCTCGACTTTCCGCAAGCGATCCAACTCCGCCTTGAGCGCCTCAAATCCCTTTTTCGTAATCGGTGTGGGCATGGTCTGTGTGTGCTCCTCCCAAGCTAGCGCCGATGATATTCCTGTAATGACCTGATCGACAATTCCTTCTTCGCCAGGGCCTCAATCCCCATCACCGCCGCCAAGGCTCCCCGCATGGTCGTGAAATAGGGGACCCCCTTCTGGAGGGCCTCGCGGCGGATCGATAGCGAATCGGTATGGGCCGACGCCGTGCTCACCGTATTCACCACCAGGGCGACCATCCCGTTCTTGATGTGGTCGACGACATGCGGGCGTCCTTCTTTGACCTTATGAACGACTTCAACGTCCACCCCTTGTTCCTTCAGGAACAAGGCCGTTCCGCTCGTCGCCTGGATTTGAAACCCCAGCTTCCGCAAACGCGTGGCCACATCCCAGGCTGCCGGACGATCGGTATCCTTCACGCTGATGAACGCGGTCCCGCTTTTCGGCAGGCTCGACCCCGCCCCCGCCTGAGACTTGGCAAAGGCCCAGCCGAAATCGCTGTCGATGCCCATGACCTCCCCGGTGGACTTCATTTCCGGGCCAAGGAGCACATCGACCCCCGGAAACTTGTTGAACGGAAAGACCGCTTCCTTGACCGACAAATGCTCCGGCTGCGGCGCCGTCGTGAATCCCAATTCGGGCAGGGCTTTCCCGAGCATCACTTTCATCGCCAGCTTGGCCAGCGGGACGCCGATCGCTTTGCTGACGAACGGCACCGTGCGCGACCCGCGCGGATTCACTTCAAGGACATAGACGGCCTTGCCCTTCACCGCAAACTGGGCATTCATCAACCCCACCACCCCCAGTTCGATGGCCAAGGCTTTCATCTGCCGTTCGATCTCGGCGACGAGGTGCTTATCCAGGGTATAAGGCGGCAGGGAACAGGCAGAATCGCCGGAATGCACGCCCGCTTCTTCGATATGTTCCATGATGCCGGCCACCACCACCGTCTTGCCGTCCGAAATGGCATCGGCATCGATTTCGATCGCGTCCGCAAGATACTTATCGATCAAGACCGGATGCTTCGGCGAGGCCTTGACCGCCGAACGCATGTATTCCAACAACCCGCTTTCATCATAGACAATCTGCATCGACCGGCCGCCCAGCACATAGGAGGGCCGCACCATGACCGGGTAACTGATCTTTCCGGCAATCTGGACGGCCTCCTCGACCGAACGGGCCATGCCGCTGTCGGCCTGACGCAGTCCCAGCTTATCCAATAAGTCGCGGAACCGTTCGCGGTCCTCCGCCCGATCGATCGCGTCCGGACTCGTGCCCAGAATCTTTACTCCGGCCTTGAACAACGGCAACGCCAGCTTCAGCGGCGTCTGCCCGCCGAATTGTAAGACCACGCCGATCGGCTGCTCACGATGGACGATGTTCAGCACATCCTCTTCCGTCAACGGCTCAAAGTACAGGCGATCGGAGGTGTCATAGTCGGTGCTGACGGTTTCGGGATTGCAGTTGACCATGATCGTCTCGACACCTTCGTCGCGCAGCGCCATCGCCGCATGCACACAACAGTAGTCGAACTCGATCCCCTGCCCGATCCGGTTCGGGCCGCCTCCTAGGATCACGACCTTCTTCCGGTCGGACGGGCGCGATTCGCACTCGCTGCCGTAAGTCGAATAGAGATACGGGGTGTGCGCCTCAAACTCCGCCGCGCAGGTATCCACGCGCTTGTAGGTAACCCCGCGGGAACCTGCTCCGGCCTGCCCCGAACCCATCCGGGCCTTACGGACGACCGATGCCTCGACCCCGAGCAACTGGCCGATCCGGTCATCTGAAAACCCCCACTCCTTGGCCTCCCACAACAGGCCCCCGGCCAAAGCCTCAGACGCCTGACCTGCCTGTCCGAGCAGCCGCTGTTCAAAGCCGATCAGATCGCGGATCTGCTCGAGAAACCAGGGATCGATCTTGGTGATGGCAAAGAGTTCCTCATTCGTCAGCCCAAGCCGGATCCCGTCAGCGAGATACCAGAGCCGTTCAGGCAACGGGGTCTTCAGGGTTCTCCGGATCTTTTCCAACGCCTCAACACGATTGAAATCCGCAGGAATGCCCCGATCGATCCCCAAGCGGGACGCCAACCCGTTGAGGTCCAGCTCAAGCGAGCGGATCGCTTTCTGGAGCGATTCCTTGAAGGTTCTGCCGATGGCCATCACCTCACCCACCGATTTCATTTGCGTAGTCAGCGTGGGATCGGCGCCTTTGAATTTCTGGAAGGCGAAACGCGGGATCTTGACCACCACATAATCGATCGTCGGCTCGAAGGAGGCTTTCGTCACACCCGTGATGTCGTTGGTGATTTCATCCAGCGTATAGCCCACCGCCAGCTTCGCGGCAATTTTGGCAATCGGGAATCCCGTCGCCTTCGAAGCCAGCGCCGAACTCCGCGACACACGCGGATTCATCTCAATGATGATCATCTCCCCGTTGTCGGGGTTCAAGCCGAACTGAATGTTGGAGCCGCCCGTGTCGACGCCGATTTCGCGAATGATCCGCAAGGCCGCATCGCGCATGCGTTGATACTCTTTGTCGGTCAGGGTCATGGCCGGCGCCACGGTAATGCTGTCTCCCGTGTGCACGCCCATCGGATCGAGATTTTCAATCGGGCAGATAATGACCACGTTGTCCTTGAGATCGCGCATGACCTCAAGTTCGTATTCTTTCCAGCCGATCAACGACCGCTCAATCAACACCTGACTGACCGGACTCATCGCCAACGCCCAGTCGATCAGCTTTTCGAATTCTTCCCGGTTGTAGGCAATGTTGCCGCCGGTGCCGCCCATCGTAAAGGACGGACGGATGATGGCGGGGAACCCGACTTTCTCCAGAATCCTGGTCGCCTCGTCGCGAGTGTGCGCGGTGCCGCTCTCCGGGACTTTCAACCCGATTCGTTCCATCGCCTGTTTAAAGGCTTCCCGGTCTTCGGCCTTATGGATGGCCTCCGCCGACGCCCCGATCAATTTGACACCGTACTTTTCCAGCACCCCGCGTTTCACCAGCCCCATGGTGGCATTCAGCGCCGTCTGCCCCCCCATGGTCGGAAGCAACGCGTCGGGCCGCTCCCGCTCAATGACTTTCTCAACCACATCCAGCGTAATCGGCTCGACATAAGTCCGGTCGGCCAGTTCCGGATCGGTCATGATGGTCGCGGGATTGCTGTTGATGAGGATGACCTTGAACCCTTCTTCCCGCAGGGCCTTGCAGGCTTGCGTGCCGGAATAATCGAATTCACAGGCCTGTCCGATCACGATCGGACCGGAGCCAATCAACAGGATCGATGTGATGTCTGTACGTCTGGGCATGAATCCTCTCGTTGAAAACTAACTGGTTCCCGGCATCGGTCCGATCAATGGCCGAAAGGGCGCGGGCGGCGGCGGAGTCGTGGCGGCGCCATGGTAATGCTGCAGGGCCTCGGGAAGCCACGCTTCGATCTGATTGATGCGCGTGGCATCCGATGGATGCGTGGAGAGAAACTCCGGGATCGCCTGCTGCGCACGGAAGCAGACCTTCCCGATCATCTGCCGCGGACAGCCGCTCATCCGTTCCCAGAACGGCACCGCTTCCCGGGGATCGTACCCCGCTTCGGCCATCAAGCGCAGACCGATATAGTCAGCCTCCGACTCCTGCTTCCGGTTGAACGGCAACGACACGTTCATCCCATAGGCGCCCAGCACTCCCGCCACCGCCCCGCCGCTCCCATGTCCGCCCACCGCCGCGCCGATCGCGCCGAGTTGCGCGATTTGATCGACGATGCTGCGGCTCATCCGTTCGACGCCATGCCGCTGGAGGGCATGCGCCACTTCGTGCCCCATGACGGTGGCCAATCCGGCCTCGTTCTTGGTGTGTTTCAGAATACCGGTGAACACCGCCACCTTGCCGCCGGGAAGCGCAAACGCGTTCACCATCTTGTCGTCCTGAATGACGGCAAACTCCCACTGATACTCAGGCTTCTTGGCCGCCGTGGCAATCCGTTGCCCGACCCGCTGCACCAGTTCATTGATTTCCGCATTTTCGCTGAGCCTGGCCTGCCGCAACACTTCCCGGTAGGCCTGCAGCCCGTACTCCATTTCCTTCTCCTCCGAGAAGAAAATCAGCTGATCGCGCGCCGTCCCCGGAGCCCGATAACACCCGGTGAGCGACGACAACACACTCAGGGCCGTGCAGGCTCCCAAGGCCGTATAGATTCCGGCCACTCCCCGCGCCCCGAGCGCCAGCATGGCACGGCGACTGACGGAAGCCGTGAAGAATTTGGCGATCTGGCGATCTGGCGAATGTGTGGTTGACATACGGGACACACAAGAAAATAAGTTATTCGATCATCCATTCACCAAATCACTACACCGCCCAGTCATCCATTCCATCCGTCACGGCATCCACAGATACATGAACTGCGGTGTCCCGCCCCGGACAAACGACATCAGGTCGAGATTGCCGAGACTGGTCAACGGACCGGGCGCCACCAGCTTCGAGTACACGTTGTTCGAATACTCACCGGGCCGCCTGTACATCACCACCCGGGCTTGCGTCAGCCCCGCTTGCTTCTTCGCCAGATCAACCGCGTCTTCCAGGTAGCCGATCTCGTCGACCAGGCCGGCCTCCTTCGCCTGCTCCCCGGTATAAATCCGTCCATCGGCCAGCTTCTTGATCTGCTCCATCTGGAGCTGCGGGCGGCCTTCCTGCACGACGCTCAAAAAGCGCTGATAGAAGGAATCGATCAGGCCCTGGAAGATGGCCCGTTCTTCCGTCGTCATCGTCCGGAACGGCGAACCCATGTCCTTGCGGGGGCCCGACGTCACCGCCGTCGCTTCAAGGCCCACTTTCTCCAGCAACCCGCGCGCATTGACCGTCAGCATGATCACGCCGATGCTGCCCGTGACGGAGGAGGGATGCGCCAACACGGAATCCGCTGCCGCCGCGATATAGTAGCCCCCCGATGCGCCCACGTCCATGATCGACGCGACGATGGGAATCTTCCGGGAGGCTTTGAACATCTTGAGCTCGTGGTGGATGATATCCGACGCCGTCACCGTCCCGCCCGGCGTATTGATACGGAGCACGACGGCCCGCACCTTCTCGTCCTGCATGGCCCTCGTCAGCTGCTCTTTGACGCTCGCGATGAGACTGGGAGTCGGCACGAGCCCGTCCCCGTCCTGGGAACTGATCATCCCGGAGATCTCGATGAGCAACACCTTCGCCTCTCCCTTGCCGCTGACCTGCGTTTCCTGGAGAGGCCCAGGACCGGGGAACAAGGGAAAGTTGAAGGTGCACCCGGAGAGCAGCAGCCCGATCGACAACACAATCAGAAGCCGGCTATGCATGATGTTTCTCCATTAATTGGACGAATTCCTCAAAGAGATAGGCCGAGTCGTGCGGACCGGGCGACGCTTCCGGATGGTACTGCACCGAGAACACCGGCTGATCGAGGCAGGCCATCCCTTCAATCGAGTGATCATTCAGGCTGACGTGCGTGATGGACACCTTGCCGAGCTTCGTGTCCACCGTCAGCGGGCGGTCGGGCACACCACTGAGCCGGGCGGGAATCTGAACCGCGAAATTGTGATTCTGGGAGGTGATCTCCACCTTTCTCGTCCGGAGATCGATCACCGGATGATTCGATCCATGATGCCCGAATTTGAGCTTGTAGGTCTTGAGGCCGAACGCCAACCCGAGAATTTGATGACCCAGGCAGATGCCGAAGATCGGATAGCGGCCGATCAGCGCCCGCACCGCGTCCATCGCGTAAGGCACACCCTCCGGATCACCGGGGCCGTTCGAAAGGAACACCCCGTCAGGCTTCAAGGCCGCGACCTCAGCCGCCGATGTCGAAGCCGGCACCACCGTCACCTCGCAGCCCACATCCACCAGACGCCGCAAGATGTTCTCTTTCACGCCGAAATCATACGCCACCACCCGCCGGGACTTGCGCGTAGCCGATTGAGGGGCGTTCATGCCGGCATCGGGCGCCCATTCACCGGAATCACTCGTCCATGCATACGACCGCGTTGACGTCACCTCCGCCACCAGATCGCGCCCGACAATGCCGGGAGCGGTCTTGGCTTTCTGCACCGCCCGCGCAGGATCCAGCTCCAGATGTGTGATCACGCCCTGCTGCGACCCATGCTCGCGCAGATGCCGGGTCAAGGCCCGCGTATCCAACCCCTCGATTGCCACCACCTTGGCCTTCGCCAAATAATCCTGGATCAGCCCCTTGCTGCGCCAGTTGCTGGCCAGCCGGCTGGCCTCCATTACCACAAACCCTTCCGCCCAGATCTTCCGCGACTCGATATCCTCCGGCGTCACCCCGTAGTTGCCGATGTGGGGACTCGTCATCGTAATGATCTGCCCCTTGTACGACGGATCCGTGAGCACCTCCTGATAACCGGTCATGGCGGTATTGAACACGACTTCGCCGACCGTTTCGCCTTCGTAGCCGAGCGCGCGCCCTTCGAAGACCGTGCCGTCCGCCAATGCCAAGAGCGCCTTTTTCATGCCTGCCCCTTACCCAGTCGAAGTGTGTGGTTGACCCGGATCCCCATGAGCACAATCCCTAAACACAAATTCACCATGTACAGAGCCCGCACCGGCATATGAATCTTAAAAAACGCGGCAAAGGCCGCCTTCCTCGCCGCTTCATCCTTGATCGCGAACGCCGAGGCCTGCAGCGCGGCGGCTTGAGGGTGCAAGACCCCGATGATGATCCCCGCAATCAGCACCATCGTACCAAGCACAACCATCTCAGCGACAGTCGGCCGCGCGACCGGATGCCGGACCCAGTAACGCCAGCCCAGACCGGCCACGAGCACCGCCATCGCGCCCAGCACGACGCGATTGAATCCCTCAAAGGCTCTCGTGAGGAAAAATCCCCCGGAATCCTGTCCTCCGAACGTGTTAAACACGGCGGGAATCACCGCTGCCACAAGAATCACCAATCCGCCCACCCATAGTCCCAAGGCCAGCCACTCGAGCGTCAGACAGATTCGTGAGGTCCAGAGAAAGGCACGGCCCTCCATCCGTCACGCCAGGTCCGCAGCGGCAGACTCAAACACGACTCGTCCGCCGACAATCGTCGTCTTCACCCGCCCCTTCACTTTCCATCCGGCAAAGGGGGTATTCCGGCTCTTCGACTTGAACTTGCCGGGATCGACCTGCCACTGTTCGTTGGGATCGACGATCGCCACATCCGCATCGGCGCCGACCGCCAGGGTTCCCTTCTTCAGCCCGAACGCCACGGCGGGAGCCCTGGTCAATTTGTCCACCGCCTGCTCCAAGGTCAGCACGCCTTCCTCCACCAGTGCCAGCGTGAGGGGAAGCGCGGTTTCCAGCCCCACAATCCCGAACGGCGCCTCGGTGAAATCCTGCTGCTTCTCCTGCGTCGCATGCGGCGCATGGTCGGTGGCAATGACGTCGATCGTGCCGTCGCGCAGACCCTCTTTGATCGCCTGCACATCCTCACCGGTCCTGAGCGGAGGATTCATTTTGGCCAGAGTATTGTAACCTCGCACCACGTCCTCCGTCAGCGTGAAATGATGCGGACAGGCTTCCGCCGTCACCTTGATGCCGCGCGCCTTCGCTTCACGCACCATGCGCACCGACCCGGCCGTGCTGATATGGGCCAGGTGCAGCCGCGCGCCGGTCAGTTCGGACAAGGACAGATTCCGCGCCACCATCACGTCTTCCGCCGCGGCAGGAATGCCGGGTAAGCCCAGCTCGGTGGAGATCATCCCTTCGTTCATGCAGCCGCCCTCAGCCAGATGAAGATCCTCGCAGTGATCCACCACCGTCAGGTCGAAAGCCAGCGCATATTCCATCGCCCGCCGCATCACGAGGCTGTTCATCACCGGTTTGCCGTCGTCCGAAATCGCCACGCAGCCGGACCGTCGCAGGTCGCCGATCTCGGCCAGTTCCTTCCCCTCCGAGCCTTTGGTAATGGCCCCGATCGGCAGCACATTGGCCAGACCCGCCGTCCGCGCCCGATCCAGCATGAACTCCGTCACGGCCTGATTGTCGTTGACCGGCTTGGTGTTCGGCATTGCGCAGACCGTCGTGAATCCGCCCGCTACCGCCGACGCGCTGCCGCTTTGGATCGTTTCCTTGTACTCAAATCCCGGCTCCCGAAAATGGACGTGCAAATCCACAAAGCCGGGCAGCACAAGAAGCCCCTTGGCTTCGATCGTTGTGCATCCGGCCGGAGCCTGAAGTGTTGCACCGACCGCCACGATCTTGCCCTGGTCGATCAACACATCCGCCACACCGTTCACACACCCGGGATCGATGACCTGTCCGCCCTTAATCAAGATCGCCACGATTTAGCTTGCTCCAGACATTAAATATAAGACGCCCATACGAACTGCCACGCCGTTCGTCACCTGATCCAGAATCACCGACGACAAGCTATCCGCCACATCCGGCGCAATCTCCACGCCACGATTAATCGGCCCCGGATGCATGATGATCGCTTTCGGATCTGCCAGCTTCACCCGTTCCGCCGTGAGCCCGTACAGCCGCGCATATTCCCGAATGGTCGGGAACAGCGCTTTCCCCTGCCGCTCCAACTGCAGCCGCAGCATCATGATCACCTGCACATCCCGCAAACCCTCGTCGAGATGGTGGAACACTTTCACGCCCAGCTTCTCGATCCCGAACGGGATCATCGTGGGCGGGCCCACGACCCGCACCTCGGCGCCGAGTTTCGTCAGGGCCAAAATGTTCGAGCGGGCCACCCGGCTGTGCGCCACGTCGCCGACAATCGCCACCCGCAACCCCTCGAACGACAACCCCCGCTCGCGAATCGTGTAGAGATCGAGCAACCCCTGCGTCGGATGCTCGTGCCAGCCGTCGCCGGCATTGATCACCGATGACTTCACCCCGCGGGCCAGGGTTTCGGCGGCACCGGCCGAAGAATGGCGCAGCACGATGATATCCGCCTGCATCGCCTCGATATTCCGCGCCGTATCAAGCAGGGTTTCGCCTTTGACGACGCTGCTCGACGAAGGGGAAAAATTGATGACGTCCGCGCTCAGTCGCTTGGCGGCCAATTCGAACGAGGTCCGTGTTCTCGTGCTCGGCTCGAAGAACAGATTGACGACAGTCCGTCCGCGAAGCGCCGGCACCTTCTTGATCTCGCGGCCGCTCACTTCCTTGAAGGAATCCGCCGTCTCCAGAATGAGCGTAATCTCGTCCACCGACAGGGACGCCAGACTGAGAAGATGTTTGTGCTTGAGGCTCATGGCAACCTCCGCTCACATTCCGATAACATGCACGCACCCCTTTCAGGATGCTCAACATGGCCATCCAGCAAGGCCGCAGGGATTCCGGCGACCGAGACGTCCTCTCTGAAGCACGTCGCAGGAAGACGGAAACCGAGAACGCCGCTGGCGGACATTTTCAACATGCTGCCTTGAGAATAACCACCCGGTCATCCTCGCCCAATTCTTCCAACAACACCTGCACATTTTCTTCGCGTGAAGTCGGAAGATTCTTCCCGATATAGGTCGCCTTGATCGGCAATTGCCGGTGGCCGCGATCCACGAGCACCGCCAGCTGGATTTCCGCCGGACGCCCCAGATCCATCAACCCGTCCATCGCCGCGCGAATCGTGCGCCCCGTAAACAGCACATCATCCACCAGCACGATGATCTTGTCCGACACATCGAACGGCACCGATGTCGTGCGTAACACCGGCTGTTCCTTCCGCAGGGACAAGTCGTCGCGGTAAAGCGTGATGTCGAGGTCCCCGATCGGCACCGGCACCTGTTCGATATCCTGAATCCGCTTCGCCAACCGGTGCGCGAGATGCACCCCGCCCGTTCTGATCCCGACGAGCGCCAGATCCTGTACGCCTTTGTTGCGCTCCAGGATTTCATGGGCAATACGCGTCAGCGCCCTGCCCATATCTCCGGCATCCATGATCAACCGCTCGTTCTGCTTGTCACCGTTCACTTTCGGCGCTCCACCTACTGGATTTCCCCCGCCCATCGCCCATCACCTCTCACGCATGCCGAGGGCATAAAAAAACCCTCTCGCCGTGGCCGGCAAGAAGGTTGGGTTGTCTGAACCGGCCATGGCCGGAAATTGCGTTCATCTTGGCTCCTTGCTCACCTCGCAGGATGAGCGTTAAAGGTGTTGGTCATCTTACTGATGGGCCAGAGGGCTGTCAAGGCTAGGATTCAGGAGTCCCGCAGGGGATCCCCTCGTCCATCAACTCTTTAGCTCTTTGTAGGACGCCGGCGGACTGGGGAGGTTGTTCAGATTGATGACGACTTTGCGGACCTTGTCGGAGGCCAGCAAGGCCTGAAGCCCCATGCGCGCGTCAAGGGCGTGCTGAACCAATACCTGTTTCGGTCTCTCCAGCAGACTCTGGAGATGGAGGCAGGAAAAGGCTAGGGGTGCTTGATCTCTTCGAGGGCGAATTGCTTCGGGAGCAGAACAGGGAGCACCAATCCGATCGGATCACCGCGCTTGATGGCCGTGGGCTTGTGGAGTTGGAGGAGAAAATTCGCGGTGAAGGCTTCGTAGTCCGGCAGCCACTCATACTGGTTCGGTGTCCGCTTGTACTCCTGCGTCTTAATCCCCTCCCAGATGCTGAAGGTCCGATCGGGGAGATGGTAGAAGGGGTTGGGGAGATCCTTCATCATCAGGCCGACATGTTTGGGATAGTAGAAGCGAATCCCGCAGCAGAGTTTGGGATAGCCGCTGTTCAAGATCAGATCAACATACATGCCCGAAAATGTCTTGTAGCCAAGCAGCCGCTCTTCCGGCAGGATCGGCGGGGATTGCCACCGCACCCCGTCGGCCGTCCGGCGCAATTTGATATCCGCCGGGCAGCGGATGAGCCAGCCGTAGCTGCCGACAGTGCGCACCGGCCCGCAGTCGTCCGGCACCACCTTGTACCCGCTGGCGGCCAGCGCCCGCTGCTCGTCCAGCGTCATGTTGTTTAACATGGGGCGATGGGGATTGAAATCGAGCTTGAGCCGTTCCGGCGCAAAGGCGGTGGAGTACTCCCGCTCCCAGTAGATGATGATCTTGTCGCCCGCCTCTTCGGCGGACATCGGTTCTTGGGTCGGCTCGCTCATGTGAATGACAGTAATCGAAGGAGGCTGACCGGTGCAAGAGGCTATGAACGGCGGACGTGAAACATGGTCAGCCCGCTACGTAATTTCGCCTTCGGCAAAATCGTCCTGTGCATGGCAAACGTCGGCAGTCTCTCGACGGCTTCTTCCCAATAAAGATGAAATCCGGCCTTCGCCAGCTCGTCCCCCAGACGCGCAGGGCCGACGAGAAAGGCATGGCCACCGGCCTTGATCCGCTGGGCAAGCATTCGCAGGCGGGCCGCGAGCAGACTCACCCGGTCAAATTCCTCATAGGGAAGCCAGACATAGGCAAGGTCATGGGATGCGCCGACGGGCATCGCCGGGGACAGGCCTGTCGAGAGGATAAACTGTGTCCGCTGGAGCCAGTCCCACCGTTGGAGTTCGGCGCACACGGTCCAGAGATGCTGCGCCTGCTTGAAGGCAAAAGCCGGATGGCAGACAGTGGCGACCACTTCACGAGGACGGTCGAACGGGATACAGGTCGAGATGACGGCGTCGCCGTTCTCGATCAAAATCCGCTCCGCCCGCAGAAGAATCTGGCCGATTTCCCGGTCCTGTTCTGCCAGATCCTGCAGATAGTCGGCGACAAAGGGTTGCGCCGCCAACTCTCCGATCGGCGTTTCATCCTGGGCGTACAAGAGGACAGCCCCGAAGACCTCACCGGGTTGGACGGTCGGAACGCCAGGCACGAACACCGAGCGCCAGTCTACGGGACTGACAGCCGGTGCCCCTTCAGATGCGGATGCCAGAGTCCTGCCGACATCCTGCGGCAGGCTCAGGTCTGCCGTACGATCCCGATCCTTCAACCGAAGACGCCCCTCCACGATCATAGCCGAGCGATCCCAGGCCGCCACCCGCCGCCCCTTGGGACTGACGTAGGACATTCCCGCCGGATCGTCGGCGCAAGTGACCTTCACCAACTGGCCGCCCCGCACCGTCATACAGAAACGCTGGGCTTCGTCGAAATAGCGCAGCGGCCACGTATGTGACGGAAGCCACGTCAACTGATGGGCGCGAGAAGGATCCATGAAGATCGCGACGGGATCTCCCCCACCAGGGGCCTGCGCCGTGAAAAAGCTGCTGAACAGTCCGAACGCCGCTTCAGAGGGATAGGTGGGAATGCCCCGATAGCGCAAGGGCCGCGGGGCCGGCTGGCCCTCGTTCTGATCATCATACAGCCCGCGAATCAATTCGAACGCGGCGGAGCCGGTGCCGGGCAGCAAGGATTTGAAGAGTTCGACCACGGGAAGGAAATCGATCCGGTCCCAATGCATGGCCCCCATGCAGGACATGAAACGGGCTTTGTCGAAAGAGCCATCTTCCAGCACATAAAACGCGTCCTTGCGATGCCGAATGGTCGCCTGGCCGTGCGCGTCGATGACCAGATCCTCATCCCCGTAGAAGAACCGGACTTCTTCGATGGGCACCCGCATCGCCTGCGCCGCCATCTGCCGCAGATCTTCCGCCTTCAGCCGCTGCCAGCCCGGCTTGGTCGCCAGATTGAGCCGCGTCTCATTCACCAGCCCGCCCGGCTTCAGCCCCACCCACCGGCCCCAATCGAGCCGCAAGCGGGCGCGCCGCAAGATTACCGCACCCTTGGCATCCTGCCCCCACTCGCATTCATGAAGCGGGTGCCCCGCCGGATCGGTGGCCAGCATGCGCCGTCCATCCGGTCGATAGAACACGAGCTGGCCCGTCGCCCGGCGGACGACCCGCCCGCCGGCCTGATCGAACCGTTGTGCCAAATCACGATTATCGGGGAATTGGATGGCTCCGGGAAAAGAGAAGGCGGTACGAAGGGGATCGCCAGACATTTACTCGCGGATCTGACCGCTCCCCAGGACCACAAACTTCGAGCAGGTCAGCTCTTCCAACCCCATCGGCCCCCGGGCATGGATGCGGGAGGTGCTGATCCCGATTTCAGCGCCGAGACCGAATTGATAGCCGTCATTGAGCCGCGTCGAGGCGTTCACCAGCACCGCCCCCGCATCGACCTCGCGGAGAAACCGCATGGCCCGCTGATAATCGGTGGTCAGAATCGCTTCGGTGTGTTGGGATCCGTACTTGGCGATGTGCTCCATCGCCTCATCCATGTGCTTCACCACCTTCACCGCCAGGATCAGATCCAGAAATTCCTTGCCGTAATCGTCCTCGGCGGCGGGTTTGGCCTCCGGCAGCAGTTGACAGGTCTTCGGACAGCCGCGCACTTCCACCTTGGCGGCCTGCAGCTTTTCCATCAGACGAGGGAGAAAGGTTCTGGCAATCGATTGATGGACCAGCAGGGTTTCCATCGCATTGCACGTCGACGGCCGCTGGGCCTTGGCGTTCACACAGATCGCTTCGGCCTGCGCCTGGTCGGCGTCCGCATCCACATAAATGTGACAGACGCCGGCATCGTGCTTGACGACCGGAATCGTGGCATGTTCGGCAATCGTCCGCATGAGCGACGGCCCGCCGCGCGGGATGATCACATCGATGTACCGATCCTTTTTCAGCAACACGGGCACCACTTCACGATCAGGCCGCTCCACAAAGGTGATGGCTCCGGGAGGCACGCCGGCCTTCTCCGCCGCTTCCGCCAGCACCGCTGCGATAGCCGTGTTCGAATGAATGGCTTCGCTGCCTCCGCGCAGGACGCAGACATTGCCCGACTTTAGGCAGAGCGCGGCGGAATCGGCCGTGACGTTCGGGCGGGATTCGTAGATGATGCCAATCACGCCGATCGGCACCCGCACACGCCCCACCTGCATGCCGTTCGGCCTGGTCCACATCTTCGACATATCGCCCAACGGATCCGGCAGTTTCGCCACTTCCCTGATACCGGCCGACATCTCCTCAATCCGCTTATCCGTGAGGCGAAGCCGGTCGGCCATCGCCTTTTTCTCCGGTGTTGAGCCAAAGGCCTCGACATCCTTTTCGTTCGCTTCCAGCAGCTGCTCTTTCTTTTCTTCCAGGGCATCGGCCATCGCCTCCAGCGCGCGATTCTTCACCGCCGTGGACAAGGTCGCCAGCCGGCCGGCCGCCTGCTTGGCCCGCATGACCAACTCTTGGACATACTCCGGGATGGGCTGAAGCGGAACCTCTTGAAGATCCTTTGATTCGGCAGAGACTAAGGCCGTGTCGCGCTGCGGTTCGAGATCAGATGACATGCAGTAACCTTCTCTGTGAGATGTTGCGTGGGGGACAGGATACCGTGCGAGTTTGAAGGGGGTCAAGGCACAAACCTGGTCGCCGGCACGCCCAAAGACAGTCTGTGCCGGCCGCAGGCTCCCGCTTCAACTAGGCCAGGACTTTCCGGAAATACTCAATCGTTCTCAGAAGGGCATCCTCGAGCGGAACGTTGGGCTCCCACTGTAGCAGGGTGCGGGCTCGCTGGATGTCAGGCCGCCGCACCTTGGGATCATCGGCCGGCAGCGGGTGGTAGGTAATCTGGCTGGAGGACCGTGTCAGCTCGATCACCAGCTTGGCAATTTCCAGCACCGTCAGCTCGCGAGGGTTGCCGATATTCACCGGATTATGGATGCTTTCACTTGCCTCATCGTCCTGCTTGGCGTGGAGGAACTTGCGGTCTGTGCGTTGCTCGACACTCCTGTCCGACTCGATCATGAGCAAGGCAAGAATCCCCCTCACCAGATCGTCCACGTAACAGAAGCTCCGCGTCTGAGAGCCATCGCCAAAGACGCTCAGCGGCTTGCCCTGTAACGCCTGGACAATGAAATTCGACACGACGCGCCCGTCGTGCGGCCGCATGCGAGGCCCAAAGGTATTAAAAATGCGCACGATCCTGGTATCGACCCCGTGATACCGGTGATAGGCCATCGTGAGCGCCTCGGCAAATCGCTTCGCTTCGTCGTAGACGCCGCGCGGACTGATCGGATTGACGTTACCCCAATACGACTCCGGCTGCGGGTTCACCAGCGGATCGCCATAGACTTCCGAGGTACTGGCCAAGAGCAATCTGGCCCCCTTCGCCTTGGCCAAGCCGAGGGCCTTGTGCGTCCCCAGGGCCCCCACCTTTAGCGTCGCGATCGGCAACTCAAGATAATCCTGCGGACTGGCGGGTGACGCAAAATGCAAAATGGCATCCAGCGGCCCCTCTATGTGGAGGTAGTCGCATACATTGTATTTCATAAAGGAAAACCGTTCGTTCCCCAGCAGGTCCGCCACGTTTTCCACCCGGCCGGTCACAAGATTATCCATGCAGACAACCGTATGGCCTTGCTCAATCAGAGCCTCGCATAAATGGCTGCCTAGAAATCCTGCTCCGCCGGTCACCAGTATTCTCATGAGATTCCTTTCTTCACACGATAGCAGGCGCAACGCCTGTTGCTGGCGCGTACTGTAGGGGAACGGCGGGATTCATGCAACCCGCTTACATGAAGTATTCGTAGTAACTATGGGATAAGAACCATAGGGAGTTCAGGAGGAGAGCCCCTGAGTATCGACGGCCGCGAGCGACCGCGCGCTTGCCGTGAGCCCATGAGCGGGTGAGCGGACAGCGAGAAACGCTGTCCGCATCCGGTTAGAGACGCCAGTACGTGATCGTGCCCGGCACCTTCGCCGGATCGAAGATACTTTTCACATCGATCAGCACGCCGCCTTGCTGACTCCGCAACGGCTTCAGCACTTCATTGAGCCCCATGTCGAGGTAGGCCCGATGCGCGACTGCCACAATCACCCCATCGACATCTTGAATGTCCTTCCAATCGACGAGCGTGATGCCGTATTCATGCTCCGCCTCTTTCGATTCTGCGATCGCATCGTGCACCACCACCTGAATGCCGTATTCGCGAAGCTCAGCGATGATGTCTGGCACCTTGCTGTTGCGCAGGTCGGGAACATTCTCCTTGAACGTCAACCCTAGCACTGCCACCTTGAGATCAGAGACGGGACGCGATACCCGGCCCAACAGCTTCATCGTCTGCTCTGCGACATACTTGCCCATACCGTTGTTGATCCGCCGCCCGGCAAGAATGACTTGCGGATGATAGCCCACGGATTCGGCTTTCGACGTCAGATAGTAAGGGTCGACTCCGATACAATGGCCGCCGACCAGTCCGGGCGCAAACTTCAGAAAGTTCCACTTGGTCCCGGCCGCGTCCAAGACCGATTTGGTGTCGATACCAAGACGATGGAAGATCAACGACAGCTCGTTCATGAGCGCAATGTTCAAATCCCGCTGAGTGTTTTCGATCACTTTGGCCGCTTCGGCGACCTTGATACTGGAAGCCCGATGAATCCCGGCTTTGACGACTTTCCCGTACGTCTCGGCCACAATATCCAGCGATTCTGCATCTTGAGCCGAGACGACCTTCACGATCCTCTCAAGCGTATGCTCTTTGTCTCCCGGATTAATGCGCTCCGGCGAATACCCGACCTTGAAATCCACACCGGCCTTCATCCCCGATTTCTTCTCAAGGATCGGCAGACACACCTCCTCTGTGACGCCGGGGTAGACGGTCGACTCATAGACCACAATCGTCCCGCGCGCCAGATTGGCGCCGATTGTCTCCGAACACATCCGAAGCGCCCGCAAATCAGGCTGCAGTGCTTCATCGATGGGCGTGGGAACCGCCACGATGATGAAATCCGCCGCCTTCAGATCCGCCGGCTCCCAGGTATAGGTAATCCGGGTCTCGGCGAGATCCTTCTCCGACACTTCGCCCGTTCGATCGAGCCCTTTCCTCAACTCCTCGACTTTGACTTGATTGACATCAAACCCGATCACGGGCGCCTGTTTGCCAAACGCCACGGCAATCGGAAGACCGACGTACCCCAACCCAACAACGGCTACTCGACGAGAATTGTCTTGTTTCATAACACTCCCGGGTATTTACAATTAGCCAGAGGCAACAATGGCAGAAGCCAAATTATCCGTCAAGGAAGAGAACCCTTCCCTTCATCCGTTTGGAGGAGGACTCCGGGACCATCACGAAGCGGCGGTTATGCCGCACGAAACTGGAACATCATTGACTCTGCATGTCCCCCGCCCGATAATCCCTCCATCGGCAGGACGCATCGCACACATTCGCAAGGACAATACACCATGTCGGCTTTTTCCAGTCCTCTCCTGAGGCAATCTTGTGCCCTTCTCGTGCTTGCGTGTCTGGGATGCGACGGAATCTCCCCGGAAGCCAAAAAGGCAAAACACCAGGAGCGGGCCGCCACTTACATGGAGAAAGGCCAGCTTCAGGAAGCACTCATTGAATACCGCAATGTAATCCAGGCCGACCCCAACGATGCCGACGCCTACTACCGTATGGCTGTCATTCATTTGAAGCTTGGGGGCCTGATGAATATCCAGAAGGCCTTTGCCGAGCTCAAGCAGTCTCTTGAACTGAACAGCACCAACCGTGACGCCCGGGTCAAACTGGGCGAACTCTATCTCCTGGGAAACGATGCGGCAAAGGCTCGCGAACAGGCCGATATCATTCTGGCGTCGGCACCTCAAGATAAAGACGCGCTGGTCATTCGGGGACGCAGCCTGATCAATGAAAAGCGTTACCAGGACGGGGTGACGGAACTGAAGAAAGCACTCGCCCTAGATCCCAAGAATGCGGGCATCTACCTGGAGCTGTCACGCGCCTATTTCTTGTTAAAGGATCCGGCGGCAGCGGAAGATATCCTGCAGCAGGGCCTGACAGCCAGCCCTGCCTCCACGGAAATCATGATTGCCATGGGAGATTTCCGCCTGGCGACAGGAAAGCCGGATCTCGCAGAGGCCGCGTATCGACAAATTGTCGAAACGGCGCCTGCAAATGAAGAAGCCCAGATGCGTCTCGCCGGTTTCTATCAGCGGACCAACCAGCTAGCCGAAGCTGAAACCACTCTGCAAAAATGGGCGACCGCGTACCCCCAGGACGACAAGCCCCACATCCACTTGGGTGACTTCTATCACTGGCTGGGCAATCGAGACAAGGCCCTCACCAGCTATCGGCACGCCGAAGAACTGAACGCCAATTCCGTGATAGCCCGCGACAAGTTGATCTCACTGTATCTTGATACCGGAAACTTGAGCGAGGCTGAAACCAGGGTCAAAGTGATTCTCGACAAGAATTCCAGCGACCTGGTCGGCCGCTTCTTCAATGCGCGAATTCTCATTGCCAAAGGCAATATCGACGAGGCGATCTCCCAGTTCCAAGCCCTGATCAAAGATGAGCCTCAATTTGCCCCGGCTCATTATTTCCAGGGTGTGGCCTTTCTGAAAAAGCGCCAGCCCTCTCAGGCGCGAGGAGCCTTTACCCAGGCCGTGAAACTCAACCCGACCATGCCGGAGGCCCGCACGTCACTGGCAGAACTGCTCCTGGCCGAAGGCTCGCTGGACCTGGCGCTGGAACATGCTCAGGCCGCTATTCAGCTCAATCCGCGAAACGTCCAGGCCGCAGTCATTGCCGGAGATGTCTATCTCCGCAAAGGCGACTTGGCCAAGAGCAAAAAGGTGTATGAAGCCATCGCCAAGGCGCTTCCGAAGGAACCCCTCGGGCCCTATCGCCTTGGACTTGTGGCCCATGCCGAAAAGAATGACACAAAAGCGCTGGCCTACTTCGAGGAGGCGCTTGCCATAAAGCCGGCAGCCATTGAGCCGGTGACCCAGATCGTGTGGATCAAGATCGCACAGGGCAAGCCGAACGAGGCACGGGAACGGGTAATGCGACAGATTGAAGCAGTTCCAACCAGCCCGTTTCTCCATAATCTGCTTGGCCAGCTTTGGAATGCCGAAAAAGACACGGGGCGGGCTGAAGCGGCCTTCAAGAAAGCCCTCGATCTCGACAACTCTCTTCTCTCGGCCTATATGAACCTGGGGCAAACCTACTTCCAAGCCGGCAAGACGGATCAGGCCGTCAAAGAATACGAAGCCGTCCTTGCCAAGGATCCCCAGGCCATCCAAGCCCATATGATGCTCGGGATCATCCATGCCAACCGAAAAGAGTACGATCAGGCCAAGTCGCGTTATGAAGAAAGCCTCAGGCTCGATCCTAAGTTTGCACCGGCAGCCAATAATTTGGCCTGGCTTCTCGTCGAACAGGGCGGGAACCTCGATGTGGCGCTGAACTATGCCCAAATAGCGCGCGAACAAAAGCCGGATGATCCGTATATCGCCGATACGATGGGATGGCTCTATTACAAAAAGAACGCCTATCTCCTCGCGAGCAGCCTTCTAAAGGAGGCCGTCGAAAAACTACCGAACAACCCCATCGTCCAGTTTCATCTTGGCATGGCGCAATATAAGAATGGAGACCATGCGGCAGCGAAACAATCACTCCAACGCGCCCTCAAGTTAGGTCAGGATTTCGCCGGATCTGAAGAAGCCCGCAAGATCTTGTCGGAGCTTTGAATGCGGTAGTTGGCGTAGACCGCCGAGCAGAGAGGATCAGCGCTTTCCCATCGCCGGCTCAAGCAGCTCGCCTCGAACACGTTTGCCTTCAATCTCCATGACAGTGGCTTCAAATGCGGCCAGCCGCTCATCGGTCGCAGGATGGGATCGCCCCAACGATTGACCGGAGCCGTCTTGCGGAACCTCTATTTCCCGCAGCCTCTGCCACACGCGCCGGACAGCCTGCAAATCGTACCCGGCCCGGGCCATGATATAGGAGCCGATATAATCAGCCTGCGCTTCGAGAGACCGGGGCGGGGCAGAGGAAGGCGCGGCCTCGCCCACAGTGGCACCCAGCAGGGCGTTCAGCATGGCCTGTAACTTGGCCTCTTGAACATGACCCAACACATTGTGGGCAATCTCATGCGCCAGCACACAGGCCAGTTCATCATCCGAACGCACAAACCGCAGCAGTCCCGTCGTCACCCAGATCTGACGCCCATCGGACAGGCCGTTAATCTGATCCGTCTGAAGAACTCGCAGTGAAAATTGGCATGCGGGGACTGCCGCGAGATGCACCAGATGGCGGCGCCCTGATCGCAGGATGTCCAGTTGCAGCGGCTGAATCCGCGCCCGCGTCAGTCGGCGCACCAACCCCGTCACGTCGTCAGCAACAGAGTCCGTCACATTCTGCGTATTGATCTCCACGATGTGATCTCCCGGCCGAAGGTCAGCCGACGCGGCAGGCGACCGGGGGTGGACATGGGAGACGACGACTCCCCTCCCCGCCGCATCCCCCTCGCCGATCATGGACTCCGGCCCGTCTGCGAGGAGAAATCCGTATGTCGGCTCCTGGTCAAACGGGCACCAGTCGGCCGATGTCAGTAAGAGAGGAAACGCCACATCCTGCACACGCGCCAGCATCGAGACGGTATCTCCCTGATCGGGACCAGAACGAACCTCCTGCCGGGGGGAGACACAGGCCGTCAATACAGAGAAGAGGACCAGAGCCGGTCCGGCAAAGAGGCGCGTTGATAGACGAGATGCCATTTCGGGAATGTACCTAGTTCGGAGGGCTGGCCTCAAGACAAAGTGAGAAGGCCAGCCCTCCGGTGAAGGAGGACTGGCCTTCTATTGTCACATTCACGGGAGATTTAAATCTTGGAAGCCTTCCGTCTCCACATCCCGATCCCGGCCAGGCCAGAACCAAGCAAGAGTAAAGACGACGGTTCAGGGACCCCCGCCGTGCGCGTCCCCCAGATCGAAACCTGAGAAATCGAACCAGCGCCAGGCCAGAACCCGCTGAGGTTAATAGTCTCGGTCCCGTTCCAACTACTCAAGTTAAAGAAGTAATAAGTCGGAGCGTGAATCCCGTCCTTGACGGCCAGGTAACAAGAGGGACAGGAAATGGCCAACCCGGTACCGTCAAAAGTAATGGATGCACCAGAGGCATCACTATTAAACTTCGTGGTGTAACTGGTCGCAAAGAGTCCCGTCTCCGAAACAATTGTACCCTGCCCCGCCTTGTAGAGCAGGCTCAACGATCCATCATTCGGCAAACCAAAGGCGCGATACACACAACCTGGCTCACAATTGGCAGGGCCGGTCGCGGGAGTAAGGCTACTCCCGGGAATCACCCCCGATGTACTTGGGGTGATGCCCAACGCATGGGCCGGCCCACCGGCCAACCCGATCCCCAGGGCCGCGACGCCGAACAAGATGTATAACTTCCCAAGCTTCTTTCCCATCATGATGCTGCTCCTTTTTGTTGACCGAGGATTCTTCACAAGGTTCCTGGCCTCGAATACAGCACGGAGCATGCCAATGAGGGGGACTTATCGAAGTTTATGACAAATTGAGCTTATTTGAATATTCTGGATCTGAAACCAGTGGAGACTGTTAAGACGATTGACAGCCTCTCCAGCACAAGGGCTCACTGGGGAGCGCTTCGGCAGGGTCTACTACGTCCCAACGGTGGTCGTCTTGGTAGAGGGTTTACCGTCTTTGCTTATTGCTGAAACTCATTCCCCATACACAGGTGTGTCAAATAACTTTACACAACCTGACCACCAGTTTAACAGTCGGCTGATAGAACTCACGGCGAGGCAGGACGGTGGAAAAACGAGAAGGCCAGCCATCCGGTGAAGGAGGACTGGCCTTCCGGTATCCACACGATTGAGAGAATTAGGCTTTCGCGAACTTCCGTCTCCAGATGCCGATGCCGGCTAACCCGGAACCGAGCAGGAGCAAAGACGACGGTTCTGGCACGCCAGAAGAACTGGCACCCCAGATCGACACATGGGAGATCGAACCAGCGCCAGGCCAGAAACCGCTGAGGTTAATGGTCTCCGTGCCGTTCCAGGTGTTCAGATTGAAGAAATAATAGGTAGGGGCATGATTCCCGTCCTTCACGGCCAGATAGCAGGACGGGCAGGAAATTGAAGAACCTCCTGTAAAGCTAATGGTTCCACCCGAAGCATCAGTAGATGAATTAAATACCGTGCTGTAATTCGCCGCAAAAGTTCCGGTTTCCGATACAGTCGTACCTGGAGTCGCCTTGTACAGCAGGGACAACGAGCCGTCATTTGGCAAGCCAAAGGCGCGATACACACAGCCTGGTTCACAATTCGCTGGGCCGGTTGCCGGAGTTAGAGAACTCCCCAGAACCACCCCCGATGTGGATGGGCTAAGGTCCAATGCATAGGCCGGCGCACCGGCCAACCCGATCGCAAGGACTGCTACTCCCATCAGGAGAGAAAACTTTTTGAGCCTATTCATCATGATTACACTCCCTTGTTTAGCCTACCGCGGCATTCTATTCGAAGGCTTTCTTGCACTCGTACTTAAGCATAAGAAATGCCAGACGGGATAACAATCGCAAACAACTGATATTACTAAACATATTTTCCCTGCTCCTTATCCGATCCCAATGAAACCGTAAGAACTCTTTACAAATGAGCACCACTGGACAGAAACAATCACCACATACTCATAACATTTTCAAACAGTTACGCATCCCTACTTGCGTAAACAGACTTTACACCTCGCGGCACCGACCTTTACAGCTAATGCCGGACAGAGCAAGGCGGACAAAGCCCTCTCCCCTAGCCGACAGAATCCGGATCTGTGCCCATAGACCCCGATGAACTGAAACTACATGCCAATAAAAGAAAAAGGGGCAAGACCGACACCCACCGCATCGGTCTTGCCCCCTCAATTTTTCCCTGCCGCCTCATAGGACGGCAACTCCCGATCTACTACTGCACCGCGCCGCTACCGGCAATACTGAAGGGACCGATTACCGGAGGCGCACCGACAAAGGTGCCTGCGGCCGTCAATGCCCCCGTCGTCCCATCAACCGTAAACACCGAGACATCGTTGGAATTAAGATTCGCCACATAGAGCCACCGGCCGCTGATATCCACGGTGGCGGAGGCCGGAAGAATTCCTGTCGTCACCGGACTCCCCACGGCCGTCAACGCCCCCGTCGTGCCGTTGATGGTATAGGCCACAACCGTATTGGACCCCTGATTGACCACATAGGCAAACCGCCCGGTCTGCTCCACCGTGACCGAGACCGGATTGATCCCGCTGGCCACCGGGCTGCCGACCGCCGTCAAGGCCCCCGTGGTGCTGCTGATTGTGAAGACAGACACGTTATTAGAGGTCTCGTTCGCCACATAGGCAAACCGCCCGGTCGGATCGACCGTCACACTCCGTGGGCTGGCCCCCGCAGCAAACGGACTCCCCGTCACTGCCGTCAACCTGCCATCCAGCCGATTGATCGTAAATGCTGATATGTTATTGGAGCCCGCATTTGCGACATACGCCCAGCGTCCGGTCGGATCCACCGTCACGCCCCGCGGCATGGTCCCTGCCACATACGGACCGCCGCTCACCACCGTCAACGCCCCCGTCGTCCCATTGAGCGCATACACCGAAACGTTGTTCGAGGATTCGTTCGCCACATAGGCAAACCGGCCGCTCGGCTCCACTGTCACACTCCGCGGGGTGGTTCCCGTTACCACGGGACTGCCCACGGCCGTCAAGGCTC
The DNA here is from genome assembly GCF_049546785.1 of Nitrospira sp. NS4. Lineage (NCBI taxonomy): Bacteria > Pseudomonadati > Nitrospirota > Nitrospiria > Nitrospirales > Nitrospiraceae > Nitrospira > Nitrospira sp. NS4. Next base: position 565,335 of record NZ_JBMWAN010000001.1, read on the forward strand.
CGCTTGCGCTCTCGATCGTGTATGCAGATACATTATTCGAGCCGGCATTCGCCACATAGGCAAACCGGCCACCCGGCTCCACCGTCACGCTCCGCGGGGTCGTCCCCGCCGCGAACGGACTGCCGGCAACGGTGGTTACCGCTCCGGTCGTCCCGTCAACCGTGTAGGCCGAGACGTTATTGGAAGCTTGATTGGCTGTAAAGGCAAACTTCGGCGTGAACTGCACCGCCGCCGTGCCACGGACCATTGCCAGAGAGCTCGGCCCGCTCCGGGCGGCCACGGTCGCCGCCGTCGCCAGAGGAGTCAATGCCCCGGTCGTCCCATCGATCGTGTAGGCCGACAGGCTGTTGGCGCCCATGTTCGTCACGTAGGCGACCCGCCCACTCGGATCCACTACCACAGAAAGGGGTTTCGTCCCTGTGGCGAAGGGACTGCCCGCCACCGGCGTCAAGGCGCCGGTCGTCCCGTTGATCGCATACACCGACACGCTGTTGGCACCGTTATTCACTGCATAGACAAATCGCCCGCTCGGATCCACCGTGACACCACGAGGGTCAGACAGGCCGGCAAAGGGGCTCCCCGCCACCGGTGTCAGTGCCCCCGTCGTCCCATCAATCGTATAAGCCGACAGGTTGTTGGATGTCCGATTCACCACATACGCAAACCGGCCAGTGGGATCCACCGCAATAGCCCGTGCCATTGATCCCGCAGCAAAGGGACTGCCTACCACCGGCGTCAGTGCGCCGGTCGTCCCGTCGATCGCAAACGCCGACACATTGTTGGACCCTTGGTTCGCCACGTACACAAACCGCCCGCTCGGATCCACCGCCATGGCCATGGGAATGGCGCCGGTCGCCAGTGGGCTGCCCACCGCCGTCAGAGCTCCGGTTGTATTATCGATGACGTATGCCGACAGACTGCTATCGGCGCGGCTCGTCACGTACACAAACCGCCCGTTCGGCTCCACCTCGACAGCATCAGGGTACGTTACAGTAGCCGCCGCCGGGCCCACCGACGTCAACGCCCCGGTCGCGCTGTTGATCGCAAACGCCGATACGGTATTGGCACCTCCATTCACTGTGTAGGCAAACCGCCCGGTCGGGTCCGCCGCCACCTGAATAGGCCCTCTCCCGGTATTGACATACCCCAGTGTCCGCAACTGGCCGTTCGCCGCATCCACCGCATAGATGGAGATCGTGCTATCGTTCTCATTACTTGCATAGATAAACCGCGGCACCGTCCCGCCCGAGGCAGGGGCAGCCCTAATAGTAAATGTTACCGGCACCGTAACCGCCGTCGCTTCAGGCGCACTCAGAGTGATGGAACCGTTGTATGTGCCGGCAGTCAGAGCCCCGGTTGCCACAGTGACAGTCAACGCACCATTGCCGGTCCCGGAGGTGGGACTGACCGTGAGCCAGGCGCCATTGACACTTGCCGACCAGTCGAGGGTACCACCGCCGACATTACTGATATTGAGCGTTTGTGACGACGGATTACCGCCTCCCTCCCGCGCAGTAAAGGACAAGGTTGCTGGACTGAGGCTGATCGCAGGCGGGGTAACCCCGCCTGCAGGCACATCCCCGAAGGTGCCCGCTGCCGTCAATGCCCCGGTGATGCCATCGAGCGTGAAAACTGAGACGCTGTTGTTACCATAATCCACATAGGCGAACCGCCCGCTCGGGTCCACGCTGACTGAGACCGGGAGAGCTCCCGTCGCAATCGGAGCGCTCGCCGCCGTCAGCGCCCCGGTCGTGCCATTGATCGCGAACACCGACACGTCATTGGAGCCCTGGTTTACCACATAGGCCACCCGCCCCGTCGGATCCACGGTGATGGACACGGGGCTCGCCCCTGCGGGAACTGAACCACCGACAGGCGCGAGAGCCCCGGTCGCACTGTTGATCGTATAGACCGACACGTCATTGGAGGTCTCGTTGACCACATAGACGAACCGGCCCGTCGGATGCACGGTGACCGCACGCGGCATCGTCCCCGCAGCAAACGGACTCCCCGACACCGCCGTCAGCCTCCCGTCCAGCCGATTGATCGTGAAGGCCGACACGGTATTGGAGCCGGCGTTCGCCACATAGGTAAACCGCCCGGTCGGATCGACCGTCACGCCCCGCGGCGTCGTCCCCACGGCAACCGGACTCCCCACAGCCGTCAACGCCCCGCTCGTGTTATTGATCGTGAATACCGACACATTGCTGGAGCCGGCATTCGCCACATACGCAAACCGCCCGCTCGAGTCCACCGCCACGCTGCGCGGGGCCGTCCCCACGGCAACCGGGCTCCCCGGCACTACCGTCAGCGCCCCGCTCGTGCTATCAATCGTAAATACCGACACATTGTTGGAGCCTTCGTTTGCCACATACGCCCACCGCTCACTCAGGTCCACGGCAACGTCACGAGGGGCCGTCCCTGCGGTAAACGGACTCCCCGGCACCGCCATCAGCGCTCCGGTCGTGCTATCGATCGTGGTCGCTGACACGTTATTGAAGCCCTGATTTGCCACATAGGCAAACTTCGGCGTGAATTGGACCGCCGTCGTGCCATGAACCATCGCGACGGAGCTCGGACCGCTGCGGGTGGCCACCGTCGCCGACGTGGCCAAAGGCGTCAGCGCACCCGTCGTCCCATCGATTGCAAATACCGACAGGCTGTTCCCACCGTTGTTCGCCACATAGGCAAACCGCCCAGTCAGATCCACAGTAACAAAGAGGGGCTTCGTCCCCGCGGCCACATCTGGGCCCACGGCCGTGAGCGCCCCCGTGTTGCTGTTGATCGCGAACGCCGACACGCTGTTGCCGCCGTTGTTTGCCACATACACAAACCGCCCGCTCGGCTCCACCGCAATCGCACGGGGATTGCCCCCTGTGGCCACCGGAGTGCCTACCGCCGTCAACGCCCCTGTCGTCCCATCAATCGCATACACCGACACATTGTTGGACGACCGGTTCGCCACATAGACAAACCGTCCGCTCGGGTCCACCGTGACAGCACGTGGCATTGACCCGGCAGTGAAGGGACTCCCCGCCACCGGCGTCAGCGCGCCGGTCGTCCCATCGATCGCAAACGCCGACACGTTGTTGGAGCCTTGGTTCGCCACATAGGCCCACCGCCCGGCCGGCTCCACCATGATGGCCACGGGCGTTGTGCCCGTCGCCACAGGACTACCTACCGCAGTCAGACCCCCGGTGGTGCTATTAATCGCATAGGCCGACATTGTGCTGGCGCCTTGGTTCACCACGTAGACAAACCGCCCGCTCGGCTCCACCGTCACGGCAGTAGGAAGAGCCCCGGTGGCTACCGCAGGACCCACGGCTGTCAGCGCCCCCGTCGTCCCATTGATCGTGAACGCCGACACGCTGTTGGCCCCCCCGTTCGCCGTATAGGCAAACCGTCTGCTTGGGTCCACGGCAACCTGGCTGGGCCCATTCCCGGTGAGGACATACCCGAGCGAACGCAACTGGCCGCTTGTCGCATTCACGGCATAGACCGAGATCGTGTTCTCGTTCTCGTTCGTGACATAGGCGAACCGCGGGACAGTCCCGCCACTACTGCCATCCGACTCGTTCGATCCGCTGGCCACGACTGCCCCGACTGCTCCGCTAGTGCCGCCTCCGCCGCTATCGCCTCCGCTTCCACAACCTGCCAGCGTCAGACTGCCGATGCTTAAGGCCACAACCCCCAAGCTCGAAGCGATGCCACGCCAAACATGCCGATACGGGGGGGAACTGCGGTGCATCATGGCCAGAGACCTGTTTGTATTCATGAAGGTTTCCTCCAGAACGGATCCGGGTTGTAATAGCTTATGTATGGCCTTCACTGGTCGTAAACCACCGGGAAAGCGTGCGCATCATGCACGAAACCCACATGATGAGGATATTCTGCTTTAGAGGGGTAATATCGAGGAGAAACGGACAACGCCTATAGAAAACAGTGAAGATTGCCTACAAACAATGGCAAATCCATGGAGAGTACCGCCCTTCGCTCTTGCTCAAGGGCCTCCACAATTTGGAAGCGAGCGGCACAGGCCAACTACAGGTGCTCCCCTCTGGCATCACGGACATCCGATTTCGGAATTGTTCATGCTGCCAAGGCGGATCCACCATCCACATGCGCAGACCATACAAGACCATGTCGTAGAGGTGCCTCCCCTGCAAAGGGAAGAAGGTAAGGAAACAGGATACGCCCGGGAATGGAGGCCTCGACCAAATAAAGAGGGCCGGTCGATCGGTGATCGCCGGCCCTCAGAAAACAGGGGCTCTCTATTATTTACCTCAGTCAGCTTACACTGACTGAGATGCACGCCGCCGCTGCCACAACCCAACGCCCAGCAACCCGGCTCCCATCAGCAACGCGGTGCTTGGCTCAGGCACGCCTCTCACCGTAGTGCCTGCATCGTTCGTGAAAGGGGCGTAATAGTTCGCATCAATATCACCGCTTCTGAACTTTTCACTATACAAGTCAAAATGCAGTGAATATGCGGAATTCATCAGACTGCGGTCTACCTGAAACGCCGCATAAAGCAACCCGGTTCCCCCTAGATGGGAGGTAATGCCGCCGGGATTTACCGCTGTGTTATAGATGCCGGCCGTATTCAATGAACCAAATGTAAATGCAAACTCACGGAAAAACGTGGGATACATTCCATGCGGGGCAAGATCCCCCTGGTCGAAGGTAGCCGTTAGACCTTCAATTGGCGGAGTGCCAAATGTCATCCCGCTCGTCACATTAACCAGGGTCCCGTTCACACTAAATGAGCCCAAGTCCGCTGCCGCCGATGTGAGAGGTTCCAACGCGACCGAAAGATAGTACGTATCGGTCAGGGATGGCGCACTCCCGGGGCGAGCCGTTGTATCGATTAACGCATACACTGTAAAGGTATCGCGTTGAGTCATCACTGTCTGGGTAGCAGTGTCGTACCAGCCTCCCGCAATATCGAGTTGTAAGGAGGGCACGGCATGTGCAGCAGGCGCTCCGACCGCTAACAACCCGAACAATGTGAGGCCGCTCAGAAAACCCGATAGGCCATTCCGACACTGATTATTCATGGTTCTTGATCCTCTCGTGAAATGGTGCAACATGAACTGTCTGGGGCCTAAGAGAGCACGATACATGCCACCCTATATTTTTTCGTAAATACTTGAAATTATAGGATCAAATGTCCGCGTAATGGATCAGGAGATAATCACTTGTAAGCTTTTTTTACAGAGACAACGAGACTGGATAAGTCAAACATATGAGATCATAAGCATTTCAACGCCTTGCGTGGCAGCGTCTACCGTCAAATGTATTTACAGGAACTGGAACTTTCAGAATGTCAGTAATTTACAAACCAACGCGCATAGTTTTTTTAACAGGCGCCCGACTCTTCTTCCTTGAGCTCTTCAAACGTTTACTTCTTCAACCCATACCGGGCCAGCAGTTGGTAGAGCGTCGGGCGACTGATCCCAAGCTCAGCCGCCGCGCGAGAGATATTTCCGCCGGCCTTCTCCATGGCGAGCCGAACCAGATCCTTTTCCCGGCTCTCGCGTGATTCCCTGAGGGTCGAAGCCTCTCCCTCCGTGCCAGCAGTGGGTTGCAACTCCAGGTTTGAGGGGGTGACATATCTCCCTTCTGCCATGAGCACCGCCCGCTTGATCCGGTTCTCCACTTCACGCACGTTGCCGGGCCAATGGTGCGCGGTTAATGCGGCCATCGCCTCGGGAGTGAATCCTGCGAGCGGCTTGCGCTGCTCTTCGGCAAACCGCCGCAAGAAGGCACGCGCCAGCAAGGGGATATCGGCGCGGCGTTCACTCAGCCGCGGCATGGGAATAGTGACGACGCACAGCCGGTAGTACAAATCCTCCCGAAAGCGTGCGCTGCCGATCGCGCTCTGGAGATCAACATGTGTCGCGGCAATGATCCTTGCATCGACGACAATGGAGTCTTTCCCACCCAGCCGCTGAATCTCATGCTCCTGCAAGAACCGCAGGAGTTTCACCTGGAGTGGCAACGGGATGTCGCCGATTTCGTCGAGAAACAGCGTGCCGCCCTGCGCGCTTTCGATGCGTCCCTTTCGTTGCTGCGCGGCTCCGGTAAACGCGCCTTTCTCATACCCGAACAGTTCACTCTCAAGCAGCGTGTCCGGAATCGCCCCGCAGTTAATGGCGACGAAAGGCTGGGCCTTTCTGGCGCTCTGACGGTGAATGGCTCTGGCGACCAGCTCTTTCCCTGTCCCGCTTTCCCCGGTAATCAAGACCGGCACATCTGACGGTCCGACACGCCGGATCATGCGAAACACCTCTTGCATACGCTCGCTGCCTCCGATCAGCCCTTCGAACTCGCTCTGCCAGGCCTGCTCCTGCAAGGCACGGTTGTCCCGCTCCAAACCGGAGAGATAGTTCGCGCGCTGCAGCACAATCTTCAAGACATCGAGCTGGACGGGTTTCTCAATGAAATCGCAGGCACCGCTTTCGATGGCCGCGACGGCGTTCGCCCGGTCGCTATTGCCCGTAACCACGATCACTTTCGCCCCGGGATTGAGCTTGAGGAGCTCGCGCAAGATAGCCAGGCCTTCCGAGGCCCCGTCGGTATCCGGCGGCAATCCCAGGTCCAGCAGAACCAATCGCGGCATCGCCTGCCGGACTTGCGCCAGCGCCGTCACACGATCAGACGCCTCCAGCAGCTGGTACTCCGGGGCAAGGGCCCACTTCATTTGGTCCCGAATCTCGGCATCGTCATCGACAAGCAGCAGGGCAGGGCGGGTATGCATCATGGCCTCACATATCCACGGCTTCCATCGCTAAGATGGCACAGTTCAATGCGTAATGAACGCTTTTTCGCGATCGCCGAACGGGCGAGACAGCGGGAATTCAATCCGGACTTGAGTCCCCTTCCCCACCTGACTTCGAATCTGAATCGTCCCCTGATGCGCCTCCACGATCTGCTTGCATTGGTAGAGCCCGATACCAAGGCCTCCGGGCCTGCTGGATTGAGACGGTTGGAACAACGTCTCAAGCATGCCGGAAGGGATTCCACACCCCGTATCCTCGACCATAATGACGACGGCGGCGCTCAATTGCTCGATTGCAATCGAGATATCCCCCTCATGGCCGATGGCTTGTTTGGCGTTCAATACGACATTGAGCAAGACTTGTTGAATCTGTTCTCGCACGGCCATGACCGGTTGAACCGCCTCCCCTGCAACGTGCAACCGCACCATCCCCTCTCCCCTGAGAGGGGCCACGATCTCCTCGACGAGAGCGAAGAGTTCCACCGCTTCAGGCGTTCCCGCGCACGGAGAATTAAAGGATGCGAGCGAGAGCTTGCTCAGAAGCGCGGTCATTTTTTGAGCGGTGTCCGTCACCGTCCTCATCGCCGATTCCTGGAACGCAGGATCCCGGCCATGATGTTGGGCGTTCTGAGCCACCAGCGACAATCTCGACGCCAGATTTTTCAAGTCATGGAGACAGAAAACCGAAAACCGGTGCAGCGCTTCCAGCTCTGCCGATGCCTGGCGCTCTTCCGCCCACCTCGCGTTGGAGAGCAAGGCCCCGACGTGATGGGAAATCCCGCGAAGTAAATCGCAATCCTCCGTTCCATAGTCCTCGCCGTGGGGCTGTTGCCCCAGGGCAACAAAGGCGCTGAGCCTGCCCTCTGTCCGGATCGGGAAACACAGCACCGTGCCCGACCTCGCCAAGGGATCGTCCAGGGCATCAGTCCCGGTGCCTTCTCCGTTCCTTCCTCCCTTAATGATGACCGGCTCATCTTTCTTCGATAGCTCCGCAATGACCGGATGCGTGAGATCGAGGAGGAACGGCTCCGTCTCAGCCATGACCGGTCTGATCTGAGAAAAGCGCCGATCCGCATCACGGAACGCCCATATGGCGATGGTGGTGGTGGAAAAGGTCTTAATCAAGAGATCCAGCAGGCGATCCATAATGGCGTCTTTGCTGGCCGCCTGCTGAAAAGCGTCGGTGACTTGAAGCCATTGGGCACGATAGTCATATTTCGATCGATAAAAATTCCGCGAGAGAAACCCGCGAATTTCCGCGCGCAGCGTTTTTGAGAACACGGCGATCGCCAGCCCGACCAGGGCCCCGAACACCACGATCACACTGAGACCGACTCCCAGCGATTGATCGGTTTGCCGGAGCCACTCTCCAATGGCCCCTACTGCGATCAGGTAAAGCCCGATAAGAATGAAGCTCACAGACCCCAAAAGAGCCTGCTGAGACACATAGGCGTTGACCAAGACTTCCCGCAATCGACTGCGCGCCAATCCATAGGCGATTAAGGACAGCGCAATGGCTGTGGCGAGGCTGGAGACCAGGACATATTCCGGCAGCCAAATCGGGACGAGGAGCATCTGACCGGCTTGGTAAATTTGATAGCCCGCCAGCCCACCCAGACCAATGACAATGAATTTCAATCGGTAGCGGACAGGTTCATGGCTCGCCCGTAAGACCATCTCCAGCTGGGCCAGCCCCACCGCCATCGTGACCACCAGGAACAGATAGGGCACGTACCCCCATGAGGCTAATGCGATTGCGGAGGTTCCGTCGTCGAACGCCCTCCGCTCAAGCACCTGATCTGTCAGTGTCAGCAACGCCAGAAGCAGGCCGAGCACAGCAACGATTCGAGTTCGCCAAAGAGCAGACGCATCCTTTCCCCCTTCCGCAGGATGAAAGAACGCAATCCCGGCATAGAGCAGGGCCGCCGGCTGGACCAATTCGGTTGCCAGAGCAAGCCGTTGCCAGAAGAGCGCCTGCGCATCGTCCAGCACTCCTGATCCCTGTGCTATGTGCGTGAGCGCGATCGCCCCGAAGAGTGCGGCGAGACTTGGATATGAGGAGCTGGCCTTCCTCCTGACAAACAGCAGGCAAGCCAACCCGCCAGCGAGAGCCGCCGTGAGAAATGCCACCATCGGGTACCACGCAGGAACGATCATGCTATTTCCGGGAAATAAGATTGCCACGCCGGGTAGACATTGACCCGAATGATTCCCCTTGAGCATCCATAATCTGAGAAATGAATCCTCTTTTAATCTAGTGGTAGCAGCAATGCAAAATATACCGCCTCTGAGAAGTCCTCTTACGTCAAGCACACCGGGCGTGAACTTCTTGAGTCAGGTCTGCTCGACACAAGAGGCATTGAGACGTATTGAAATAGCGCCTCGATTCTTACTGCCGGTACGAGCTTCAGACTGCAGGAGTTTACCTACATCATTCGAACAAGGCGTGAACATTTAATAAAACAATGCAACTGGATGAAATATATACGGTTAGGCATTAGATAGCGTTCAAATGATTCAAATAGTTTCTATGGCATCCTTAAACTAAAAGGTTATATGTACAATAATTTCCAAACAGCCTACGCTTTCCCAAGATCTCTATGACTCGTTAGCCAGGCAAGTTGGGAGGCCGGAGATTCGTCCTACCCGTTGTTTTTAAAGGTGTACTTACACCGCCTCTTGAAGAGACCTCAGCACAAACAAATCGCACTCCATTGTGGCACCACACTTGCTTGATCCATTGCGCGAGTAGAAAGACCACAAGGCGGAAAGACCATTCAAGGTCGTGTCTAGGTCGTGCGGTAACACAATTCCCAGGCGCTTGTGAGTGCGCGCAAGATGCGGTCGGACAACTGGCGTTGGCCTGGAACCGTTAGAAAGGAAAGAACCATGATACATGCAATCTCGAGGTTGGCGGGAATGAGAGCTCTTGCAACACCCGCTTTCGCCCAAAACCTTCACAGCCGGGCAAATGGTTGCTCCGATCAACCCGGTGGCGGCAAATGCTCGGATTTTCGGTTAACGATTGAGGCTACAACAATGAAACTGCTTCTTGCATTGTGTTTCGTATTGTCCCTGGCAGCGCCTTCCTTCGCACAGACTTACCAGCCCTTTCAGATCGCGCGGCCGGTCGGGGTCGGCACAGCAGGCACGGGCCTTCACGCCAGCAACCGCATTTATCGCGCCTATGCCGGCATCCCGTACCAGATTCATGCCGATGCCGTCGGAGGTCGCTGGCCCTATACCTATAGTCTGAGCGGGGCGCCGACCGGCATGACCATTGAGCCGGGGCCCTGCACCAACATCGGGCCACGGGGTTGTACGGCTGGAACAATCACCTGGTCAAATCCGACAACCGGGACGACCAACCCTATTACCGTCACGATTCGTGATGCCGATGGCCGGTCCGTCACGGGGACCTGGTCGATCAACGTTTCCACCAGGATTGGAGCCGACGGGTTTTGCTTTCTCGATGCGAACAACGGGAACGATAGCAGCGGCACTGGCTCGCTGGCCGCACCGTTTCGATCCATTGCCAGAGCCTATGCAGCCTGCGGAGCACGGTCGATTATCTATTTCCGTGCGGGGACCTATACCATTGATCCATCCATTGAGGACGGCAGCAACCCCGGTGACTGCGGCCGGCGCGTCTTGTGGTATGAGCCAAGTCGAGGAGTGACTTGGCTGGCCTATCCAGGCCAGACCCCCGTGATCGATTTCGAGTCGACGGGCAACATCCAGCCCTGCTTTCAGATGCAGGGAGAGAATATCTGGATTGATGGCCTGGAAATCCGCAACGTGGGAAGCATCGGTTTCAAGCTGAACTTGCGAAGCGGCGGTTACGGGGCCGTGGTCCGCAACGTCAATGCCCATGATCTCAGGGCTGGATTGGATGGGAGTAATTCCTCCTTCTTCCTGTGGACCCGTTGCGACAATTGCCCGACGTGGTTTGATACGGTCCAAAACAGTTATTTCGCCAATGTGTTGAGCGATGGCTGCTCATTGAAGGTCTACGGGGTTCAGCGCGGGATCTTTGAGACCAGCGCCTATTCCAGGACCACCTATAATGAGGCGACCATTGCTCTCAAGGGCACCGTGCCTAATTACACCGTGCGGGCCAATACGTTTGCGTCCGACGTAATAACGGGCGTCGGCGGCAACATGGACACGGCTTCCGTTCCGACGGGCGGGGAGATCTATCATAATTTATCGCGGGCGTCGGGCACGAATGACGTGACTGGCACGATCACAATCGGCGTCGCAAAGATCTCCTCGATCGCCCTAACCCAGGTGTATCGCAATACCTTCATCGGTCAAGTCACCGTGTCCAGGACTACATCGACAGATGGTCCCTACTACTTCTACAATAATGTTATTGTGAATAGTACCGGCGGAACGGGTGGCTCATGCGCCCGGAGGTTAAGCTGCTACTACGTAACAGACTATAGCCGCATCAACCTCCAGACCAATAATCTCCAGGGAGCTCCCGGTGATGGGATCGTGGATGCAAATGGGCTGCTTCAAGGCAGCTACCGCACCACCTGGATCGGTCAACGCGGGTTTGAATTGGCGGGTACCGCGACAAGCGGCGGGACGGACACGACACCTCCTGCGGCACCTCAAAACGTACAACTTTTCTGAGGGCCGAAGTACGTGAGACTGTAAGCCCGGGACTGGCCCAAGGGCTACCATTGCGCGTACTGGCGCAGCTCTTGGGCCCATCCCCCCGGCACTCTGAGCCGCACAAGGCGGCTCGCAATACCGTGCAGGTCCCGTTCCTATAGGTAGGGCCTGCACGACACAGACCTAGCCGCTGGATCAGGCCCGTCAGCCACGGCAGCAGTGCACACTCCTCAAGCCCTGGCTCTGCTAGTATCTCCCGCCCCACCTCCGTCAGGGCTGTTCGCCTGAACAGATTGCCGGACGACTCCACCGCTCGCATCCCGGCAATATGAGCATCCCCGTGTCGACTGAAACCAGCTAGTCGGCCCTATATGGATTGCCATGCGGCCCACTGCAAATCGAACGGCCGGCAAGGCTACGTCAGAGTCGCCGCTCCTTTGATCTGATATGTCACCTCCCGGTGGCCCTGGTGAAGCATGGCCACCACGTAGCACACTGGCCGAACTTCCGGAGCTTCCTCTTACAAGCAGAGGAAACATTGTGATACCGTCATTGCTCTAGCCAGGAGCGCCAACATGATGCGAATCAAGCACGCACTCACCATACTGTGCCTGTGCACAGCAACAGCGACGTTAGCCTTTACAGAAATAGCACTCGGCGCGATTTATCCGCTGGAATTAGCGTTTCCGCGTGCTGCCGGAAGCGCTCCTACGGAGGGACAGCCGGCGATCAGTCCGAACCACAGGATTTTCTGGGCCTATCCGGGAATAGAATACAACATCCGTGCATCTGTTATAGGTGGGACGTACCCCTACTCTTTCTCACTGACCAATGCACCTTCCGGGATGACCATTAATTCGACGACCGGCGAAATCTCATGGCCCAACCCCCAGAATGGCAATAGCGTAACCCCTACCATCACCGTACGGGATGCTGAGAACTCAACCGTGAGTGCAAGCTGGACAATCACCGTCGATGCCAGCCGATTCATTTTTATTGATGCAGTCAATGGAAGGGAATGGGACGTTACTAATCCTGGCACAGGGACTGTATCAAACCCTCTCAAGAGAATTCGTGATATGTGGGAGGGAGACATCTATGAATCCAAACGGCGGAAAAGCCATGTAAACAAAATCGCGTACTTCCGTGAAGGCACTTATCATATTGATGGGACCATTGAACGCTACGGGAGCCTTGGGATGGGGCGCATGGCGGTCCTCGACGCATTCAAGCCCGTCGCCTGGCTGGCCTACCCTGGCGAAACACCGACCATTGACGGCCAATGTTTCGCGGCAGATCCGCAAATCGGCGCGCGCCCCTGTAACAAGAGCAATCATATTTCATTTTACGACACCGCGAATAATACCTACATCGACGGGTTTCGAGTGGTGAACATGGCGTACCATGCGTTCCGTGTCGGAGGGACAGGTCACTATCAGGTCTTTCGGCGCAACCACTTTAATCGGCTGGGACCAACAGAGCCGGGCGTCAATGAGGGCTGGATCACGACCATCTCCAGTCGCAGTGCGGAGATGGGGTCTTATATGACGATCCAGGATAATATTTTTGAGGACGTCGACCGGGGAGCTTTTATTAAGCTGTACTCAACCCAGCGTACCCTTATCGAGGACAACATTTGCCGAACCGCCTATGACTCAACCGGCGGCAGTAATACGGAAGGAATTGCCATTAAGGGAGGACCGCTGGACAGAATCACTGTTCGCCACAACATTGTTTATGATTTTGTGCACAAGGGCATCGGTGGCAATATGCATCCCCTGAGCAGCGCCGAGATCTTGTTCAATCGGGTATATAACGTTACAAACTTCGGCAAATATGCGTATGGAACCGGGACTGCTGTCGAAATGAACCAAGATGGCTTGGCAAACAACGTCCACATCTATCGGAACACCTTTGTCGGTCGGGTTTCCGTAAGAAACACCGACTCCAGCGACGGGCCATTCACCTTCTCAACTAACGTTATCATTAACAACGATCCGGGGAGTCATATCTATTACGACAATGTATCTGATCCCTCAAGGATAGTTGCGACCGACAATTTAGTTGGCGCACCGTCTCAAAATATCATCGATCAGGGCCTCAACTTGACCTCGGCTTATTCGTCCTATGTGGGAACGCGCGGATATCAACTGAATGCCACCGGCGAAACCCTCCCCGCCCCTGCCAGCTTGAGCAGTGGGGGGCTGTTCGGCAGGTGAGATTGGGGGGGAACTTACCCTCTTAACGGTGACGCCTTTGAGAAGCACTACAATCGAGCCAGGCGGAAACGCATAATGAGCCATGGGACACACAGCAGAGATGTTACGCCATACACGCCCCTCTGGGGGGGGGAGGCAGAGATATGATTGAGGGGATTGCGGAACTTGTCGTGTGGCTATGCGGGGGGTTTTGGAAGCTGAGGGAGAGGATCGCTGGTTGCAAGTTCGAACCGCTAAGGCAATTGTACTTATTGCTTTATTATCTATACCTTCGAAAGTTCGGAAGTTTTATTGGTCATACGGTGAAGTTTTCCACGAGGCCTTGTTTCCCCCATGGATTTCACGGGGTCTTCATCGCTGGCGGTACGAAAATTGGAGAAAATTGTGTCATTTTTCATCATGTGACAATTGGCGCAAACCCCACGCCGTTTTCCAAGACAACGGGTATTCCAACGATCGGAGATAATTGCTACATCGGTGTCGGCGCCGTGATCATCGGAGCCGTTAAAATCGGACATAACTGTCGGATCGGGGCTAATTGCACAGTAGCTTCAGACATTCCAGATAACTCAGTAGTCGTATCTTCTCAAGCAAGAATAATCACAAAGACTACTCCACCCGACAATAGATATTTCCGTTGGTCACCAAAGGGCCCCGTCTATTTTAAAGACGGCAAATGGATATTGGAGACAGACAAGGCCGTGATTGACAATCTGAAAAATGCGCTGTAGTTATCATCCGCCCCCGGACAAAAGATTTCTAGCAGTTGGGTTTAGCCTAGCCCCAAATTATCGAAGGACTCAAGGCTATCGCTATTGACTGCGTCAACTCTACCGGGCTTGCAGGTAGTGCGTCCTTCCGTGTTGATCGTCGCATGCTGCTGGTACTGAATCCTTGACTGGGAAACTTACGGTTTTCGCACGCACTAACGTTCTAACTGTGGATGGGTGCGGGCAGGAGACCACGAAGAATCGCGTTCCAGAGAAACAGTATTTCAAGTCGCACCTCTTCTCTAAAGCTCAGATCAGGCGTCCAACCAGGCTGCTCTCTCAGATAGTCGAGTATTTCTGATGCAGGCGCAAACCACCCGTTTCGTGAAGCCAGGTCTTTCAATCGAGCCTCGAACCTGGGGTGCGGCCCCCCGTCTTTATTGAAGCTGCCTGCCCCCATATGAGTATAAACCAGACACACGCCTCCCTCACGTTCAAGCCGGTCGAGATTCTCAGGCCGGAGTAGCTCATCGAACCAGTCAAGATTATCTCCATCCGCGGTCGGGAACCAATAATTCACATACGGCTTATCCGAGAGCCGGTACGGCATCGAGGGGTTTATCGTAAGAAGGTTGATATCCCCATACGTGAATTGATTCACGTACCGTACATGTTGTTTGACGAGATCCCCCCAAAAATGAGCCGATGCGCTATCCTGCCCGAAGAACTTGTGTTTCCCGATCAAGCCGTAGCCCCACTGAAATGGGGCAAAGGACCAACGGAGTTCACCCCAGTACACGTTGTCCCGATTGAGAGAGTGATTTATGTGTATCTTAGGATATTCCCCAAGAATCCCGTTAAATTCCTTGAGCCCATCGATAATGTCCTGCCGCTGACTGCTGCCGCCACGGACACCGTGCAAGGCGATTTCAAATCCCCGCTTTTTAAGGTCGAGGATAAATGCCCGATAGGCAGGATCCTGTAGCGTATCCCCCCGGTTCGGCGGATGGGAGGGTTCATTGGATTCCAGCACCCAGACCGTTTTGGTCGTACGGAAACCATATCGGTGCAACAATTCATAAAGCGGCTTCACCCGCTCAAGCGTAGCCATGTCGGTGTCGTCGACAATTGAAAACGCGAACCGCTTGCCACCGGGGAAGGTCACGGCCCGCGGCTCAGGAGGATACAGGAAGTAGGCGAGGGTTCCGGCCAGAATTAGGAGGATCAGGACGATACTCTTCGCTATTCCTCGCATCGCCGTTGGACCTTTTTCCTGACCGCAAGATGGAATAAAAATTCGGACCGTGATTAGTCGCTTGATACCAGGAGTTCCGCGATACGCCGACTTCCTTTCGCATTGAGGTGTCCGTCGAATGCGAAGTAGAAATGTTGGGGGGAGTCGAGAAACAAGTCTGCCGTGGGAACAACAGGCTTCGGGGAAAGCCGATTAAGGGTCGCCAGGGTTTCCCCGTATGTGCCGCGAATAATATCCTGCACCGGCACCAGGAGATAAATCTTGTAGTCAAAGCCGACTCGACGGCTCAAGTCGTCCAGCTTGGCAAGGCTTTCCCTGGTCGCCGCTTCGGCGATCGCCATGCGTCCTTCGCCGGGGTCCGCCACCAGCATACTCTTGAGCATCGGCCCCCAGTGGAACTTGGCGAGGCGCAGCAACATCGAGTGCCCCAGAACGGACTCCTGTAAGCGGATCATGCGCTCGACGAGGCCGATCGTTGGCTGCTCTCTAACTGCTTGGCCCGGCGCAATTTGGTCGCCGTCCGCCCGGGCCGCGTGTTCCCGAATGTACCGGTCATAGTTGTCGACGAAGTCGTTACCGGCTGAGAAGCTGCCGCTCATCCCGAAGAAGAACAATTTTACTTCTTTGGGTTTCCATCGCCACTCGTTGATGAATTGCTCAAGTCGCTCAACCTGCTTCAATGTACCACTACCCGGTATACCGAGGTTTACACAGGTACGGTGGAGCTGCCGGCAATAGATGCTCGCGAACGTCTCGTCGTCACTGAGCCCATACCCATACGTGAAGGAATCGCCGATGAATATGACATCGGGATTGCCCTCGGCACCTGGCACCCGGTGCCCCTTTTCAGTAATGGTGGTCAGTGCGTCATATTCGTTAGAAACCTGCCGGTACACGCTGCCCGGTTCGAACCACCCCTTTACCGGCTTTCCATCGAGCGTCACGTTGTCCCGTCCGTCAGAAATCGGGAAGAACATCCGTGCGATTACCTCGGCAAGCAGCAGCGCCACCATGCAGGATGTCGTCAGCAAAACGATGCGTATCACCCACTCCCTTTGAACGCGAGAACTGGAAACGGCGGATTCCATTATCGTCTTCGATCTCCAGGGAACAAACCACGTGCAACCGGAGAAACACGGGTCACATCACCGTTTGCGATCAGGCCTGCCCCCCCTAAAACAGAGTATAAATAAATGGGGCGACAGCAGAACCCTGCGTGAGGACAATCAACGCCCCCAATAGGAGCAGTACCACAATGATCGGGAGCAGCCAGAACTTCTTGCGCTCCTTCATAAAGGCCCACAATTCCAGGACGAACTCACCCATCGTCACTCCTCCTTCAACTAGAACTGATTCTTCATGTGCAACCGGGACCGTGCCGGACGAATTACCCGATAGGTATCGGCCCCCGGCACGAGCACCCGGTGCATGGAATCTTTCCCGAAGAGTCGCATGATGACCCCCATCGGGGTGATCAGCCCGTAGAAAATCACTCCCAGGAGAATCCTGGTGTTGATATAGCCAAGACCATGCCCGATTTTCATCCAGATGCGATGAATGTGCTTGAGGCTTGACGGCAGGGCCAGGCCAAGCCCGACGAGCGCCCCCCCGACGGAGATCGCCCATATCCTTGGCGAGTCCCCTCGAAAAAGGACCGGCCACAATCCAATGATCGAGAAAATTCCTCCGACCATTAGGCCGAATGTGCGCAGTTCTTTGGTTTCACTTTGCCTGGTCATGGAATTCTTTCCTTCCTAATCTAACTCGAACTCCTTCTTCCAATCCGTGTCCCCCTCCAATGGCTTCTGCTCCGTCTTCAGCAGAACACAGTTCTCCAGCACGAGCACATCCATTTCTGTCCGCATAAAACAGCGATAGGCGTCTTCCGGCGTGCAGACAATCGGCTCGCCACGCACGTTAAAAGAGGTATTCACAAGGACACTGTAGCCGGTCTTTGCTTCAAAGGCTTTCAACAAGTTGTAGTAACTTGGATTCGTTTCACGATGAACTGTTTGTATGCGCGCCGAGTAGTCGATATGGGTGATGGCCGGGATATCGGAGCGCGGGACGTTGAGCAGGTCGATACCCCAGAGCGCCTTATCCTCTGTCCGCAAGGGAATCCGCCGCCTCTCAAGAACGGGAGCGACAATCAACATATAGGGGCTGTCCGAACTCAAATCGAAATACTCCGACACCCGCTCTCTCAAAACGGAAGGGGCGAACGGCCGGAACGATTCCCGGTATTTGATCTTGAGGTTCATCACGGACTGCATTTTCGGGCTCCGGGCATCGCCAAGGATGCTTCGTCCCCCGAGCGACCTCGGCCCGAACTCCATTCTGCCCTGGAGCCAGCCGACCACTTTCTCAGCAGCAAGTTCCTCCGCGACCCGGTTGAAGAGGTCGTCGCCATTGAGCCGAACATACGGGGCATCCTGCTTCCTTAAAAACTGCTCCACTTCCTCGTTGGTAAACGAAGGGCCTAAATAGCTCCCCTTCATCCTGTCGCTGCCGTTCCGGCCGGGCCGAGGCTGCTCATCATATTGATGCCACGCGGCGAGGGCCGCCCCGACCGCCCCCCCGGCATCCCCGGCGGCGGGCTGAATCCACAGATTCTTGAACGGCCCCTCGCGCAGAATGCGACCGTTCCCGACGCAATTCAGCGCCACACCGCCCGCGAGGCAGAGATTCTCGACGCCGGTCTCACGATGCAGCGTCCGGCTGACGCGAAGCATGACTTCTTCCGTGACTTCTTGAACCGATCGGGCAAGATCCATTTCACGCTGGCCTAATTTGCTTTCCGGTTTCCGAGGCGGCCCGCCGAAGATTTCGTCGAACTTCGGCCCGGTCATTGTGAGACCCGTACAATAATTGAAGTAATCCATGTTGAGCCTGAAGGTGCCGTCCGGCTTCAGATCGATCAAGTGTTCGTAGATGGCCTTTACATATTTGGGCTCGCCATACGGAGCGAGCCCCATGACCTTATACTCGCCTGAATTGACCTTGAATCCTGTGTAGTAGGTGAAGGCGGAGTACAACAGCCCCAGGGAATGAGGAAACGGAATCTCCCATAACGGCTTCAAGGATCGCCCTTCGCCGAGCCAAGCCGACGTTGTGGCCCACTCCCCTACTCCATCCATGCAGAGCACGACCGCCGTATCAAACGGAGACGGATAGAATGCCGACGCCGCATGCGACTCGTGATGCTCCGAAAACAGGATCGGCGGCAAGTCCGACTTCTTTCCCTCCGGCAACAGGGCAAGAAACTCCTTCTGAAGCAGGGTCTTCAGGAAGAGCTTTTCCTTCAGCCATACAGGCATGGCCGCGACAAAAGACTGCAGGCCTTTGGGAGCAAAGGCCAGATAGGTTTCGAGCAGGCGCTCAAACTTGACCAAAGGCTTATCATAGAAGACGATGTACTTAAGATTCGGCAGCGAGATATTTCCCGCCTTCAGGCAGTACCGCACGGCCTCCCCGGGAAAACCTGGATCGTGCTTTTTCCTGGTAAACCTCTCTTCCTGCGCAGCCGCGATGATTTCCCCATCACGGATGAGACAGGCGGCGCTGTCGTGATAAAAGGCTGAGATTCCTAGAATATCGATATGTTGCATTCTGTTGACTCCCTCGACACGTTGGCACTTTGCTAATAATCGGGCTTCCCGCGGCGACCATATTGGGCAACCGTCCCTAACGCGTCAACAATTCCGACCTTAGAGAACGGCGTTGGCACGAGAGGATGAATTCATAATCTTTCTTAAAATAATCCCGCCGGGATGGATCTTTATAGGTCAGGTTGGGAGAGTTGGTTTTCTCCGCGATGCTCTCCGTACACCTCCCGCCTGACTCGATCGCAATGCGTTTGATCTCCTCATTCAAAACCCGCGTTGCGATTGAACTGCCCGTGTGCTGAAGCGCCCAGGCTCTGGGCCTAAATTCTTTATAATGGTCCAACATGTAGATGATCTTTTCGGCTAATTGCTCGTCCGATGCCAGAATGCCTGTTGACGGATTAATGCGACTCCGCGCCCCGCCGATAGTCCTGTCAAATACAACGGCGGGCACATCGACGAACATTGCTTCGACAAGAGCTTTATTGTCGCCCTCTTTCTTCGAGAGAAACACGAACGCCTTACACTGGCCGACAACGCGTGCAAGCTCCCGCGGCGGAAGCTTCTCCAGAATCTCTATCTCAATCAAAGGGTTCCGTATGATATCCGCCTCTTTTCTTATATCATCGGCCGTCCGTCCGCCCAACTGAAACCCCACTAGCAGCACTCGAATGTTTCGCCCCTTGATCTCGCTCAAAGCTCGGAATAGTTGCGCATGCCGCTTGTGAGGTTCCCAGTTCGCCACCATCACAAGGTCATATTGCTTTGCGTCCGAATGAACAGTAGCAAAGAGGTCAGCATCCACCCAATCGGCCGGTCCCAGTCGAATCGGAACGAAAGGCGCACCGATGCTCGATATGAAACGATGGTCCTCCTCAGTGAAACACTGCACGATCACGGGATGACCCGGCGCGATGAACATCAGGATACTGGGATCACAATACCCGGCCCAACAGGGCTCGAGAACAAACACGTACCGGTCAAGCAATCTGGGCAGGTCAAAGAGAGCGATCACCGCTTCAAACGTACGGGCATACTTGATCAGGATAACGCCTTTTTCCCCTGAAGTTGAGGACTTCAACACGATCACATCTCGAAAAATATCGCCGGCACTTAACCCCGTAAGCGAATACAGTGACGCACAGGCCGTAGCAGCCTTGTCAGAAAGAAACGAGTCGACCAACACATTTTTCCCCTCACGCCGGACTCTCTCGATCACCCTCTGAATCACCGCATCTGACACCGTTTTCAAAACGTCCACCCCGGAAACGCGAGAAACCCAACAGAGGTCGCTCATCCCTCGATAATAGTTCCCCACCAAAAGAAACAATGTTCCGCGGAGCAAGAATGTCCCCGCAGCAGCCCAGCGGACCGGTCTCAGGTTAAACAGAGCTTCCATGAGTGCGCGGTTCATGCTATAGGTCTTTCCAGCAAGGTCGTGCTTTCAATTTTGCCCCCTGATTCAGTCGACACCGCCTGGACCCGCCACTCGAATGGCCACATTGCGGTCTGCCATGAGAACACCGCAATCCGGAAGGAGTCTATAGCTGCTTGAAGACACAACTGGCAATCCTGCGAGCCTTCCTGCAGAAGTTGATCTGTTGTCAAATTCCATTCCGCTACCTTAACACCGTCTATTTCCCTCATCCTGTCGGTGTTGTCATTGGCAGTGAGGTGAGGATCGGGCGTAACGTCACGATTTATCAGAATGTGTCGATCGGCCGACAGCGACAGGGACTCGCCGAGACCACCAGCTATCCAACGCTGCAGGACCATGTTACCGTCTATGCCGGCGCAGTGATCATGGGCAGTATCACCATTGGCCGTCATGCCATTGTTGGAGCCAATGCGGTGATCAGCAAGGACGTTCCTCCTGAGTCCGTCGCATTTGGTTACAACCAGATCAAACCGCGTAAAACTTGAGCGCCAGCCTGACGGCGGGCAGTAGTGTGCCCGGCTCATAACCATCCCTTGAGACGATACCAACTTAGCGCTGCATATTCGGATACGGCCAAATCTGAGTAGGCGAGATGGACTGGCGACGGAAGGTATTGAATAGCCAGCCAATTCCGCTTCGCTAGATAATGCGTCGGTGCGGCAAGGGGAACAGTCCCCGCCTTTTGAAACACTCCTATGGCTCTCGGCATATGACCTGCGGAGGTCACAAGCAGGAACGGTGACGTTCCTATCGTGGGACTGAGATGGTGAGCACTTTCGAAAGTGCTGAATGCATCCCCGTCGATCACAAGATGATCGGAAGGAATACCCGCAGAAACCAGCACCTCGCGCATAATGGCCGGAGCCGGACCTCCCCCGCTAATAATGACCAGCGAGTCCTGTGCTGCCCGAAATATACTGATCACCTCAAGCAGCCGAAACGCTGTCTCGCCGCTAATGCGACTGCTTAATGGAACGTTTGGATCAGATTCTGCGTGTGCCGCAAGGACAACAACCTTTCGGACCCCTTCGCGCTGGGATGCCGATGCCGGCGCGATCCGGTACTCAAGATTGCCCAAGAGCCAGAAGGCCACCGGTCCGGCTCCAAAAAACAGGTAGCAGGCGAACGCGATAATACAGAGCGCCCCCCCCCATTTACGCGTGCTGCGGAGGGCAAACAGTAAAATCCCGAAAATCGCACTGAGCGTGATCAGATTAGACGGGAGCACAAGATACTTAACGACCGTTTCCATATCCACGCAGTTGCAACAAAACGCCCCCCTATCTTGAGCCGGGCGCGCTTCTGATCTTATCCTCGGAATACCGCATCAAAGCTTCATACCCTTGCGGAGAAATGTGACTGCCATCGGGGAGAGCAAATTCTTTTCGCCTCACACTCTGCTGATCGGCAAGGACGGTTTCCAGATCAAGAAGCAGGACCCCTTCACGGGTCGCCAGGTCCCGGATCCAGCGATTTGTCTCGATGACATGCCCGTTTACGTAATCCTGATAACTCGACTTCCCCAGAATTCTCCCGATCATCGACTCGAACCTTTCTGACCACCCTGCCTTACCCCGTATAGTTACCTCGGTGGCAAGGACAGGCGTGATTCCGGTTCGTCTGGCCAGTTCCACCATGGCGATGATACTTTCGCGCGTCCGCCTCAGGGTCTGGTCGATCTGCGATCGATCGGATCGGAACACGTCATTGATAAATCCCCAGATGATGACTGCATCCGGATTTAGAGCACACACGTCGCTCTCGAAGCGGGCCAACATCTCGAACGACTGTTGCCCGCTCACGCCCTTGTTTATCATTCGGTACCCGGCGAGTGGTTTTTCCGAAGGCCACCCACCGGCATAGGAAGCCCCGATCAACACAATAGTTTTTGATCCAGCCTCTACCTTGTCCATCTTCATTTGGCCCTCTGAGGCAGCCACTTCACCCTCCAGCCCGTGCATCGAGAACAGCAAACCCATCGCCGTCAACACCATCACTGATCCAAATCGTCGTATTGGACTCATCCACACACCGTGGCTCCTTCATAACTTAGTAACCCGACGCACCGCCGCGCTCAGATTCTTGAACCCTTGGTCACAATTCGTCGAATCAGGGGGAAGCTTCAGCCGCTCAGCACCCACGTCGAATGCCTTGGCATAAAATGTCTGCCTCCAGCCGTCAGGCAGTTCGCGAGCTATTTTGATGAATTGCGGTCGCCGCCTGTGCGGCACTCGACTTTCTGCTCACTTATTTCATTTCATCCTCGAATCAGCGGCTATTCGCGCCCGCTGCACTACCTGCGCGGCGAGGGTCGTGTCATAGCGCTCTGAAGCAAACGCGGCGGCAATATCGATCGGCGTCTTGCCACGCAGAATGATCCGCTGGAGCAGAATAAGCAACGGCGAAAGCACAGATAGGACAAAGGCCGGCAACCACAGGGCCTTCAGATCGGGGCGTTTCCTGAGCCAGCGGGCGAGCAACTCATCACGCGTCGGCGCCGTCGGCTCGACAAGATTCACGACGGATGGTGCGTCCTCGATGTCCTCCACCGTCGCCCGAATGACTTGTGCGGCAGTGCCGACATCGCACAGGTTGATTCGACTCGACCGGGGCCCCACCGCAACATAAAGCGGCCCCAGCTCACGTCCTAGCCGGCCGGGCGGTTCAAAGTCCGAAAAGTCGACCAGTGGGCCCGGCCTGATCACTTTGACCTTTAAACCAAGGGCCGGCCCCTGCTCCACCACGTCGCGCTCCGACTCAGCCTTGCCCCAAACGTAAGGCCCCCGACCAAGATTGCCGATATCCACCGGCGTCCGCTCGTCGAGCGGCCCGCCCATCTCCTTGCTGGTCTTCAACACGGCAAGACTGCTTATATGGATAAACCGCTGAGCCGACGCCTTGGCGGCGCTCCGCAGAAGATTACGCGTCGCCTGCACCGAGTTCCGTTCGTGCGCCTCCTTGCCCCCTGCGGTCTCCGCCGCACAATGGACGACCGTCGCGACTCCGGACAAGACAGATTCGTCGAAGTCCCCTCCGAGATCCGCCATAACATATTCGACCCCCGCTTCCCGTTCCGAAGGAGGGGGAACACGGCGTCCGAGCGAGCGAACCGGCCATCCTCCCCGCCGAAGTTCGGCAACGACCGCTCGGCCCAGCATCCCGCTCCCGCCGGTGACGAGAACCAGCCCCTTGGCCGCTTCCGTCGGAGGGAGCTGCCGTTCGCGTACGGCCAGTTCGGCTTCCGCCCGCGCTTCATATTCCGCCTTGGCTGCACGGAGCCGCTCCCCGACCTGCTCACAAAGCCGGACCGTCTCACGGATAGATGAAGGAGAAAGCGGAGGCGGTGTGCCTTGCCGGATGCTGTTATAAAAGGCTTCGATTAACTCGGCCAGACCCGGATAGCCCTTCCCCTTATTCAGGATGCGCGAGGCGAACCCCCGGGTTGATCCGATCAGAATCTGCATCGCTTCCCGGTAAGGGTTGGAGAGAATCGCCACGGCCGACGTACCCGGACCCGGCAGTTTCGTGAGCGCGCCGCGGACAAAGTCCGCGCGAAGGGACCCGCTGGTCCCCACCACCCGAAGGTACGAATCGATCGGCCTCCCCCGCAGCGTCACGACCAAGATGCCGGTTGTTTCGCCGGCCTGCACAATGGCATGCACTTCCCCTTCGGGTCTGACATACAGCGACTGAAGTTGCGGGGCTGTCCCGGCTACTCCACCCAATGCGTCCAGGAGGGTGTAGACGGGATGTGGCAAGATATCCAGCAATTGATCGATCGGGGACATCAACGACCGCCCGTCGTTGGATTTTCTCACCGTCTTAAACGAGAAGTAACTTTCCACATGGACCACGCGCCCGATGAGCGGCAGCGAGGCCGTCAACGCCCGGGCCGGCGCCTCATACAACAACTGATGCCCGGCGCAGACCGATCGGCCGGCTTTCCGAGCAGCCTCAAGCACCGCGTCGACATCGGCCAATCGGAGCGTGAAGGGCTTTTCGACATAGACATGCGCGCCGTGCGACAGACACAACTGCGCGAGGTCCGCATGGGTCGCGGGTGGCGTCGCGATATGGACCACTGTCGGCTTGGTTGCCTTCAGCATGTCGGATGCCGAGTTGAAAAACGGCACATCCTTCGATACCAGGCCATCCAATTTCGAGCGGTCCCCGGACGGATCGGCCAGTGCGATAATACGACCAGCCCCGTGCGCCTTGATCGCTTTGGCATGATGCACACCCATCTTGCCACAGCCAATGAGGGCGACATTCACCGGCGTCATTGCGTTACCTTGTTGTCCCATTCTTGATCGCTTCCCTGGTTATGACGAACGGTTGGAATGCTTCAATCCACCCCGCAGCTCCACTCTAATGCATTTCCTCACACGACTCTAGCAATGGAACGCTTCTTTCCACGTCTGAAAGTTGAGCACCGTCCACAATAACTCGGAGTGGTCATGCCTGCCGGCGCGATGTTCTTCGACGAGGCGGCGAAGAGCCCCGCGATCGAACAGGTCTGAAGCGGCCTGTCCAGGAAGTGCGGCAACCCGTTCCCCCATGCCTTTGTTCGACCGAAACCACCGGTCCAAGGGAACCCCGAAACCGGACTTTCGGCGATCGACGGTTTCGGCCGGCAAGAACGCTCGCGCCACATCCTTTACAATGGCCTTGCCGATCCCGCCACGCAGCTTGTAGACAGACGGCAGCCGGTTCGCGAATTCCACGATCCGATAATCCATGAACGGAACACGCGACTCGATGCTCGCCGCCATGCTCATCTTATCCTGCCGATTGAGGATAGACACGAGGAAACACTCCTGATCGAGGAGAGAGACACGAGACACCTCGTCTAACCCGAGATGCTCCGTGCCTTTGAGGCAGGATAGACGATAGTCGAGATGGCCCTCCATCACCCGTGGATACACCGCAGCCACCACATCCGGACGCAGCATGCTCGAATTATAGAGCAGCGCTTCATCGGCAGAACAGGAGGCATAGCGATCGAGCTTGGCGACACGATGATCGCGGGTCACACTCCCCCACAGCTTCACCACACTCCTGAGCGCGGCGGGAACACGACGATAAACCGCTGCCATCCCCGGGATCCGATAGCGGGGATACCCGGCGAATAACTCGTCCGAGCCTTCGCCGGTGAGGACGACCGTAACGTGCTGTTTTGCCAATCGGCTCAAGGCAAAAATCTGGACCGAATTGGCGAAGTTGAGCGGCTCGTCGTTCTGCCACACCATTTGAGGGAATAAGTCACTGAACTCGGCATTGCCGATCGTGAGCTGATGATGAATGGTGCCGTACTGCCTGGACACCATCGCCGCATAGGCGCTCTCGTCATATTCCGGTTCATCAAATCCGATTGAGAAGGTGTTGACCGGATCCCCCTTGATCCTCGACGCCAGGGCTGTGACGAGACTGGAATCGACCCCGCCGCTGCAAAACGTCCCCACCGGCACGTCGCTGATGAGCCGCATCTTCACGGAATCTTCAAGCAGGTCCGCCAGGGTCCGGCGCGCGTCCTCATAGGTAATCGGCGGCCGGTCGGCGGCCGGTCTTGGAGACCAGTACCGCGCGATCCGCGGTTTTCCGTCGTACAGTGTGAGGGTGCACCCGGGAGGGAGGCTCAGCACGTCCCGAAACAGACTCTCGGGACCGGCCACCTGGCGAAACAGCATGTACTCGGCCACCGCCTCGTCCCGGCATCGCGCGGAGACCGCCCCGCTCGCCAGAATCGCTTTGATCTCGGATGCAAACAGAAAGGCGCCGGGCGTGACCGCGTAATACAGCGGCTTCACGCCCATCCGATCGCGGGCCAGAAAGAGGACCCGCCGCCGGGCATCCCAGATGGCAAACGCAAACATGCCATTGAGCGCATGCACACAGGCCTCTCCGCGCTCGGCATACAACTTGAGAATGACTTCGGTGTCACTCTGGCTCTGAAAGTGGTACCCCTTTGCGATCAACTCTTCTCGTAACGTCCGGTAGTTATAGATCTCCCCGTTGAACACGATCGAGAGGGCTCCGTCTTCCGTGGACATCGGCTGATGCCCGCCGCCCAGATCGATAATACTGAGCCTGCGATGCCCGAGTCCCACAGGTCCATCGAGATACAGGCCGGCATCATCCGGCCCCCGATAGGCAAAGGTGTCCCGCATCTTCGTGACGACATCGCGTTCGCAGCGCCTTGCAGGGTCCGTATAGACCAACCCGACTATCCCGCACATAGGTCTTGTTTCCCTTTCTTCGAAATCGACGGAAGAATCGGCTCGGTCAGATGCCGAGCGGAACGTGAGAAATGACCCATTTGAATTTGCCGCTCGCTTTCTGTTCCAGCCGATCCACCATCTGAACCTCGACCCTGACATCCTGTCCTAAACGGGCCGATAACTCGGTAATCAGATGGCGGGTATGGGCGGGCGTATACGCGGGCCCGGGAATAAGCCGCACAATGACGGTCTGTGGATCCGTCTGTACGATCTGCGATCCCTCGATGCAATCCAACGGTTTGAAGGGATGCGTCAGGACGGAGGGCGAAATGAGCCGCCCGTCTTTCAGCGTCAGCACGTCCTCGGCCTTCGTCGTCACATCATCCATGATCTTCAACCCGCGCCCGCATGAGCAGGGCTTTTCCCGCAGGCTCGTCATATCGTTCGTGACATAGCGGATCAGCGGCATCGCCTTGTTGTGCAAACTCGTCCCAACCAGCTTGCCTACAGTGCCGACGGGCACAGGATGTCCCTGACCGTCCACGACCTCCGCCACGCCGTATTCCATCGCCAGGTGATGCCCCTCATGCCGCTCGCACTCGCTGGAAAACACCACCCGCTCAGCCAGGGCGTAATAATCGAAGACGCGGCACGCGAACCGCTCCTCAATCACCTCACGCTGAAAGTCGTACAACGTTTCTGATGAGGTAATCGCCGCCCGGAGGGGAAACGTTTCACCACGGCTTTGCAGAAACTTGGCCAGCACGTACAGCGTGGAGGGATACCCGTCGAGGACCGCAGGCTTGAAGCGGGCCAGCGCGTCGAAATAGGCGGGAAGATTCTGCTTCGAAAGGTGAAAGGACGACAGCAATAATTGGTTGTGGCGCCGGTTCATCCGCCAGAATGGCGGCTGTTTCTGATCCAGCGGCACAATTACATTACCGCGAGCCACGGCGATTCGATCACCATCCCTGGCCAAACGACAACCTGCCCAGCGATAGTGGCGATCGAGCGCCGCGTAGGCCATCCACACCGTGTCGGCGTCATACCCCACCGTCAATGGAGTGCCGGTCGTCCCGCTCGTATGACCGGTCCGCATCGAACTGCGGGATACGTCGCGGGAGCGCAGCTCATCAAAGTGGGCGCGCACATCGTCGCGGGTCAGCAGAGGAACCTTCGGCAGATCGCTCTGCGCTCGAATATCGGATGGTTTCAGTTTGCACTCGTCGAACCGGCGCCGGTAGAACGGCACCGTCTCGTAGGCATGTTTCACGGTCGCGCACAACCGTTCATCCTGATAGGCCGCCAACTCGCTCTCCGAAAACCACTCGGCTTTGGCTAACAGATCCCGGAATTCTCCGAAACGCCCCCCGTATCGCTCACGATCAAGCAGCGTACTGTAGCCCGTCAGGATCAGATTCTGTCCCCAGACCGGAGCCAGGTTGTAGAGCGCGGCCGCGTAACGATTCATCGCGCCTGCCTTCTGTTCTCTATGGCGATGCGATAGGCTTCCAACAATTGTCCGCCGATCGTCCGCCAGGAGTAGCGGCGCTCCACCAACTCACGAGCGGTGCGCCCCAAGGTAAGCCGGCGACCCGGATCTTGCAGCAACCTGACAGTCTTTTCGGCAAACTGCTCCGGACTGTCGGCCACCAGCAAGTGTTCGTCCGGGCGAACATCAAGGCCCTCGCAGCCGATCGAGGTCGATACCATCGCCTTGCCCATCGCCATCGCGTCCAGCACCTTCAAGCGGGTCCCTCCTCCCACACGCAAAGGCACCACATACACGGACGCATCACACACCAGGGGACGGACATCGGTCACATATCCCGTGACCACCACATGAGGATCACGCGCGGCCAGATCGAGAAGCTCCTTCGGCGGATCCTGGCCGACGGCAAAGAATCGTACATCCGGCACCTGCTTCCTGATCAATGGCCAGATCTCGTTGAGGAAAAACATGACGGCATCGCGATTCGCGAACATATTCATGCCGCCTGTATAAATCAGCGCCGGCATGTCCTTCCCCTGATTCGGCGTGAAATACTCGACATCGACGCCGTTGGGCACAATCGCTGTGCGCAGGCCCGGGACCCGCTCCAAGAGGGTCTTCTCGTCCGTTTTTGACACAAACACGTTGACATCAAACGAACCGGACATCTTGGCTTCGTAAGCCAGCAACTTTTGGGTTTCTCGTCGCAGATACAGTCTCGCGAGCAAGCCGCGCTCCGCCCCGGCCCGGCGCTCCATCAACTGCGATTCGATGTTGTGATGGGTCAACACCGCAGGAATCGACCACCTCTTGTCGAGAAACCGGGCCAGCGCGATGGTATCGACGTGGATCACATCAAAGTTCTTCGTAGCGATCAGCTCGGACACACGCCGATGAAACGCCGCCGATCGGTGCGCCAGCACGCTGAAGGGGCGCGGAGAAAGGGCGCCGACGGCCAACCCCGCGACGCGATGAAGCGGAGAGGCCTTGGGCCACAACGGGAAATACTCCACCGCTTCACAAAACTTTTCGAGCGCTGCCCGGCTTTCGCAGCAGGCCGCCTCGGTGGGTAACACATCGGGATGCACGAACGCCAGCAGATGCACGCGGGCCTCGCGCCCCAGTTCGCGCACGAGATTATAGCCTCGCTGCAGGACGCCACCGTGAGGGGGATAGGGGACGATTTGAGACAGAAATAACACCTTCATCGCAGCAGCTCTGAATAGACCGCTTCGTAGGCATTTGTCATATGCTCCACCGTAAAACGTTGCTCCACCTTCAACCGTGCCGCTTCTCCGAGCCTGACGCGCAACGCCGCATCGTCAATCAGACGACCGAGGGCCGCCGCCATCTCGCCGACATTCCTCGGCTGTACGAGCAATCCGTCAACACCATCCTCAATGACCTGACCGTTCTCACCGACACGCGTGGCGACAACCGGCTTTCCGGCCGCCATCGCCTCAAGGATTACCATTGACATGGCCTCCCACAAGGATGGCTGGAAGAAAATGTCGAAGGTCGGGAGCGCCACATCTGCAGCATTCGTGACCCATCCGGTCAGCACAACGGTTCCCTCAAGGCCGAGTTCCCGTTGTTTGGCCTCAAGCTCCGCGCGCAGATGCCCCTCTCCTACGATCACAAACACGGCCTTGCGCCCGGAGTCCCGGATCACCTTCGCCACGTCGAGCAGATCGCTCAACCCCTTTTGCTGTATCAGCGTCGCTATCGTTCCAATGAGGACACAATTCTCTGCTCCGAGCTTACGCCGGAACGAGGGATCGCCCGCACCCGATCGAATTCTCACACCATTCCAGATTGTACGTATCCGTCGGTCGGAGAAGCCAAACAGGTCCTGGAGCTGCCGCCTCTGTATATCCCCCACGGCGATCAGCCTGTCTGCGAGTCGGGAAAAGATCCGCTCCATCCATATGATGCTGGCACGCGTATGCGGATAGTTCCCGAAGTGGAAGGTATGAACGACGCGCAATCGGGGCATCACCAGCTTACAGAGGCATGAATCAACCAACCCGTGGGTCGTGTGAGTATGCAGGACCTCGATCTTTTCCGCTCGAATCACTTTCAGAAGCTTCAGGAACGACAGATAATCAACCTCAGAACGAGCGCCCATAGGCAGCCCGATAATGTTAACCCCCTCACGGCAAAGCTCATCTCCAACAACGCCGCGCTGCTTCAGATGGCATACTGTCACCATAAACCGCCGGGGATTGATCGCATGCGCCAGATGGCGCATGACCGTCTCGGCCCCGCCAATCCACAGAGTCGATGCCACAATCATAAGATTGACTTTTCGACAGGATGATCCTGAAGAAGCCCTACCGTCTTCACAATCTGCAGATTGCATATTCAACCTCACGGATGAACGGCTCAATCGTCGCTGATTGATTCATCCAGCACACCTTAAACCTACGGAATTCACCTGCTTCGATACTCGATCGTCACCCTGACGCGCTCGTCCGCCCGGCGCAAGCACCACGCCGTTGTTTATTTCCTATTATGCTCGGTTTGAATCGCGCTGGGGGCCAACGGCAGCCAGCCGGCGACACGGCAGACCACATCCCGGAGGCCTTCGACCTGCCGCGCGCGCGTAAACGAGGCGCGGATTCTCTGCATTGCGGCAACACTCATCCTGTCGCGCAACTCCCGATCGTCGGTCATGCGCTGAAGCGCTGTTGACAGCGCAACAACATCGCCGGCCGGCACGACTAAACCGGTTACACCGTCGGATACGCTTTCGGGAAGCCCCTGGCAATCGCTCACGACCACTGGCAGTCCGGACGCCTGCATTTCTAACGGAGACAGCGGAAAGGAATCCCACCCTGTAGTAGGGACACATCCGATATGGCAGCCGGCCAGCAACGCAGGAACATCGGACTGATAGCCCCCGAATGTGATGAAAGGGGCAGTGGCGCCCTCATCATATGAGCCACGAAATACCTCCGCCTCTCCGGGTTGATTGCCTAGAAACAGGAAATGCATATCGGACCGATGGCGCTCCCTCACGATATGATCGGCCGCCTGCAGCAGAACATGCACCCCTTTGCGGCGGTGGAGATGCCCCATAAAAACAACGATCGATCGATGCGCTGGAATCGCGAATCTGTCATAGACATGTTTATGACTTTCGGGGCGAGGGCGGAACCGTGCTTCGTCCACTCCAGTCGGCACGATTGTTGTCATGTGGACAGGAATCCCGCGTCCGTTTGTCGCCGTCTGCTGCATCGACCTCGACTCCACAATGAAATGGTCCGGCTTTGAAGGTCGCAGGTATCTCACCTCAAGACGTTTAAGGGCCAGTTTGAACCCATGATTCAGTGAACTGAGAGGTGCCCCCCAATAGGCGATGATGGTCCTGACACCCGCCCGGCGAATATCTCGTAAATAGCCGGCCTCCACCCCGACGTCAACGATAAATGCCGCTTCTATGCCGTGCCGCCCTACGTAGGCACACAACCTGGCAACATCGTTCCCGTCATGCTTCCGTGAATTAAACTCGAGCAGATTGGAGAACCCGGGAGGGAGCGCCGATGAGCCCTCTTCTCCTACCGTAGAGAACGCGAAATGGACGTTACTGACCGTGCCAGCGGCCTGCGCGCAGGCCTCCAAGAACACTCCGATCAACCTGCTAAACGCAAAACCTATGGTAATATCGTAGGGAATAATGACAAGTATTCTGCGGTTCATGCGTGATTCACCTGCTCGACTGTGGCCTCGTTCTCAGCTAACTGGCCGTTCAATGCAGCACAGGATTGCCGGCGACTCAGTCTGACAAGATCGTGGCCGCAATTACATTGGCGAGCCTGCGATGCCCCTTCGCATTAAGATGATCGTCCAGCCTGTAAAAATCTGAGCTCTCCCACGCCGGATTCAGCACGCTCATACGACCCTCTGTCAGACGCTTGAGATCTTTGGCAAATGCGGTTGCCTCACCGAAGCTCGCCACTTCGCACACCACTAACCTGGCCTGTGCCAGTTCCGGGAAGTGATCGATTACGTCAAGAAATATCTCCGCCTGATTTTTCCCGCTTGCGACCTCGCCGCCGGTATCGCCGAACAATGTGTTCATGAGCTTGCCCTTAAGAATGAATGCGATCGATGCCGACACCTGAAGGACTCCGTAGCTCTGAGGTGTGTGCGCAAGACGCGCAAGGTCGGACGGAGCGCGAGCGGGCAACTTTCCCGACTTAAGAAAGGCGAGGTTCTCTCGCAAATCGTTCGGGTGATACTGAATGACCACCACATCGCCTTTCCGGAGATCGAACTCTTTTCGCAGTCTCAAAAGCTCCCGTGCCGTTCCATAACTCGCCACGGCCAAATTGAAAACTTCGAACCCATATTCCTTTGCCAAGATACTCCCAAAAGTTTCCTCATCCTGAACCCCCCATCCCATGGCTTGCGAGTCCCCAAGTACAACAATACGGCCACGGGTAGGGCTATCGTCGCCCCGCCACTCGGGGAAGGAGGTTTGTCTGAACCCATGAGTATCAAATGTGAGCACGGTTGAATATTCAATGTTGTCAAACACGCACTTACCCGGTCGCGGCTTGTAAAACAGCACCTCGTCGAACTCGATGCAGCCGATCTGTGCCTGCCAGATTGCTCGTTGCCTCTCGTAAACGTCCCTCGCGAGGGTTTGAACGGACACGGCCGTCCTGCTAAAGGCCTCGGCATCACCGGTGATGTGGATCACCAGGACTGCGCTGGCGATCAAGAGAAGCAATCCACCTGCGATCATTGCAGGCAGGAGTACTATAGCCCAGATCAGTCCTCTCCTCAGCATACCCGATCCTTGCTAACCCAGGTGATCAGCTTCAATCGAGGCAATCAGGAGAGTGCCATGCATACAACCAGACAGGCGGCCCTTCGCCCTCATATCGCGACCCCCCGATATGCCAAAGGAGCCTCTTCCCCCGATCCTTGCGCCACCACCTCCAATCCGGTCGACTTCCTGCAGATTTCTCGCCCGCACTCCAAGAGCGCGGCCAGAAAATAAATGTGCGGGTAGTACACTGCCGAGAGAAAGGCGCCGCCAACCGCGAAACCAACGAGGCTCGCATTAAGGGCGATCATCAGACGCCGATTGGTGGCGAGCCTCTCCGCAGAGTGCATTTTCATCGCTCGAAGCATCCGTTCACCGGACCTGAAATTAGTGACGATGAGTCCGACAAAAAAGATAATGCCCGGGAGGCCCAATTCTCCCAGAATCAGAAAATAAGAGGAGTGAGCAGTCAGCCATGGCATTTCGTCAGTCCCGACTCCCGCCGGCCTGTATTCCACCCCGAACTTGACGGGGAAATGACCAACTCCGACCCCAAGAATGGGATTATCTGCCGCCATCCGAATCGCCGATCCCCACGCCAGGAGCCTCCCTTGCGCCGAACCATCCAACTGTTCACCCGTGAGCGTTCCCATTCGTTGGGATAGTTCTGTCGGTGCAAAAGCAACCGCGACTACAACGATGGCCACAATTCCAACGGCTCCTATCATCTTCTTGTCGCTCTTGAGCCAATAGTACAGCCCCACGCAAGCCAAGGCGATCACGCCTCCTCTCGATTGCGTAACCACGACGGCAAGGACCAGAGCGACCAGGATACCCGCGTAGACCAGCTTTTTCATCTTGGCCGTAGACTCCAACATCAGAAACAGGCACAGAGGAATAACAATAACCACCGAAAGAGCAAAATCGTTGCCGTCACCAAGGAATGAACCTGACGCGATATAGTGCCTCTGCCCATCACCCGAAAACATTTCCGGGGTCAAGGCCGCGACAATCACATGAATCAGAATCAATGTCGCGAATACACCCTTCATCCTGTCGAGATCGTAGACTTCCTTCTTAATCACGAAATATATGAGAACATAACCGATTACCACCATGAACGTGTTATACACGTACAGCTTGACATCGCAAGTCAGGCCGGAGACGACAAAGAGCACTAGAAAGAACATCAACCAGCGAGTATTGGCACTGCGCAACACCTCGATGGTTTTTACCGTCCCGTTGCTCAGCATGGATCCCGCAAACACGGTCAAGGGGACGATCGAATTCAGGTGAAGAGCGCTGAGAGCCGGCACATAGCTTGTCGGCCTCACATACTCCAACAGGAAAAACAGCAGCAACCCGTAGTACAGCATATTGTCTAAGCCCGCCCTGTCATTAACTCGTCGTAGATCGCCTGCAATTTACGAGTCCTTGCCCTGAAATCAAAGTTCGCCTGCACGATTTCCTTCCCGCGGCTCGCCATGCTTTTCCATGACGCCGGATCAGCAATATAGTCGAGTATACCCCCTGCGAGGGCTTCGGGCGAATGCGCGGGAACCAACCGTCCGGTTTCCCCATCCGTGATGACCTCCGGGGTGCCTCCTACCCTGGTCGCCAGGACGGGCACCTCCATGAGCAACGCCTCCAACGCTGCATTGGGGAGCCCTTCGGTGTGTGATGGGAGCACCATGAGGTCGAGCTCTTCGAAGAGTCGCTGAGGTTCCTGAATATATCCCGGCAAGTGAACCGTCCCTTGAAGTCCAAGGGCATTGATCTGTTGAATCAACTTCGGACGCTCCGGCCCGTCCCCGATCAGAACCAGGGAAACCTTTTGTCCGCGGCGGCTCACAATATCAATGGCATCGATAAGATCCGCATGGCCCTTCTCGTGGCTCAACCGCCCGATACTCGCAACCACCGGATTCTCAACCGGACGCCCGAGAACCTCAGCAAGCGCGCCTCGTCGACCGTTTCGACGATACCGCTCCACGACAATCGCGTTGTGCACCAACCGTAGCCTGTCACGAGACACCCCCGCGGCAAGCACTTCCTTCTCAATCTGACGCGAGACGGCGATCACCCGGTCGAACCCGCGAACGATGCGCTTATCCAGCGCGATGAGAAGCCGTTGTCTGAGGCCGTTCCCGATCCACCCATGCAGGGTCGTCACGATCGGAACAGCATGAAGCCGCGCGGCCAGATAGGTGATCACATCCGACTTCACCTCATGCGCATGCACAATATCAATCTGAAGGGCCTTCACGAGTTCGTTCACCTGCCCGATCATACGCGGATCGTATGCATGCCCGCCCCTGACAAAGTGGACCGGCATATCAAGACGCAGCGCTTCAGCGGTAAAAGGGGAATCGCCTGATTCTCCATGCCTTACAAACACACCAAGATGCAGCCGGAAGCGGTTGCGATCGATCGCCCGATGGGTCTCCAGGATTGTCTTGCCCGGCCCGCCGATTTCATAGGTGTCCCGCAAGTGAAGGACGTTAACTGGCCGCACCGAGAATCCTTTCGTAGAGGCGCTGCGTGGCCTCGATATTCCGCGCGATGTGAAACTCGTTGACCAGACGATTGAAGCCGTTCTCACCGAAGCGTTGCCCCTTCTCACGATCGCCGGCCAACATCATAATGGCTTCGGCCAGGCACTCGGCGTCTCCCGGGGGAAAGGTCAGCCCCGTCTTCCCTTCTTCGACAATCTCCGGAATCGCGCCGGCTCGCGCCCCGATAACCGGTTTCTTACAGGCCATGGCTTCAAGAATCACCCTCCCGAACGGTTCCGGAAGCACCGAAGCATGAACGACTACGTCGAACATCATGAGAAAATCACCCACATGTCGTTGAAATCCTGTAAAAATGACATGCTTTTCCAGCCCTAACGAGGCCACCAACTCGTGAAGCGACCGCTCATAATCCTTATCAGAGGGAGACGTGTCTCCAACAAGCACACAGCGGACTGATGGGAAGGCGCGCCGAACACGGTCGATTGCGCGAACCACCGTGTCCTGTCCCTTCCATGACTTGATATTTCCGACCATTCCGACCACGACAGTTTCAGGCTCGATCTCATAGACAGCCCGTAACGCATCAGGACGGATCTTCATCTTCATACTATCGGGATCCAATCCATTATGAACGACGACAAGGTTCCCGAAATCCGCGCCGCGATCGTGCATATTTCGTCGTACCGCCTCCGATATGCAGATCACTGCGTCCAAGCGTTTCCCAAAGTATTTTGCCGATGCCGTAAACCTGTCATTGATCCCTCGCTCATGCGTCACACACCTCGCACCGGCAAGCTTCGCCGCAAACATCCAGTCATGGTTATACAGAATTGAATTGTTGAGATGGACGATCTTTACGCCCTTGCGCTTGATGTACCAGGCCCGCACGACGGCCGGAACCAAAAACTCGTGCACGAAATTCAATGCTTTTTGAAGCAGCAACGCGATTGGGCGGATCGGACGCAACCATCTCCAGAATCGGTGATTCAGGCTCCCGAAAGTAAAGGTCTTAGCCTTCTCCCATACATAGGTCTCGACGCCCGCCTCCTGGTAGGCGGGCAACAGTGCGTGCTCGGTGTAAAAGATGACAATGGGATGATACCGTTGACGATCCAGGTTTTTCACAAGGTAGAGCAGGCTGTAGTATGAGCCGCCGATAGTGCCGTCAACGTTATTCTCGCAGTACAAGACCTCTACGGGGGGATCTGGCTTCACAGTGTCATCCATTTTCACCGGGAATCTCGGGCAAACACAGCGTGCGTCTTTCGAGCTCGCCAGGCTGCCAGAACCTCCTGAGCATGAAGAATTACAAACGCAACGCCGCCCAAGCCGATGAGCACGGCTAGGCCGATGATGGGATCGCTCGTCACGAACAACTTTGCACTTACCAACACCGCTCCAAGTATCCCTCCCTGAAGAACAGCAACGGCAAACGGACGGGCGCTTGTGGCGACCGGCACGCCGATCAGACGCCGGGAGAGAAAGACTCCGACAATGAACTGCATTACCATAGGCACGGTCACCGCCAAGCTCGCACCGACGATGCCATAGGAAACCGCGAGCGGGTAGATCAATGCTCCCATCACGATCAAGCGTGCCAGGCTGACATAGAAATCGATCTGCGGTTGACCGATGGCGTTGTAGAGATAGCCATTGAGCATCCAGAGGGCCCTGAAACAACCGAACACCGCAAGGATCTGCAAGGGTGCCACAGCCGGCGCCCATTGGGGCCCGTACAAAGCTGCCACGATCTCCGGTGCCAGCACCGCAATGCCGACCGACACGGGAACCACCACCCCGATGACGAGGCGGATTCCGCGGCCATATTCGACTGCAAGCCCGATCTTATCGGACTGGAGCTTACTAAACATTGGGAAAAGCACTTTCGCCAGCAGTTTCGATATATATGTCGACGGAATATTTGCAAGGGTATAGGCGATCACATAGTAACCGAGTGCCTCCATCCCCAAGAGCTTGCCGATCACGGCATTGTCCAACTCACGGGTAAGAAACACGACAATCACCAGTCCGGTGATGAATCGCCCGTATTGAAACAGTTCCTTCGCGATGGCAAAGTCGAAACGGAAACGCACCCGCCCCGGCACAATGACGAACGAGAGGATGCTGTTGATTGCGGCGGAGGCAATCTGCGCATATACCAACGCCCATACACTCCGAAGCGTGTATGCCAATCCCACCGACACAAGGAAATTCAACGCGGTCCCCGCCTGCTCGAGATAGGTCAACCGCTTGAAATCCAATTCCTTCTGCAGTGCAATCGCGTTCACATTCTGACAACCGGTGAAGACAAAACTGATTCCCACGATCGCCACAAGCGAATCCAAGATCGGCTGTTCATAGAAGGCCGCCGCCCAGGGCGCGATGAAGAATGCCAGCACTGAAAGCCCCGCGCCGCGCAATACCATGAGGGTGAATGCCGTGTCCCGCGCATCCTCAAAGCGCTGCTGCCGGTGAATCAACGCCGCCCCGAATCCGGTTTCGGTAAAAATCTCGATCATACGGACGGCCATCGAGCACACGGCCATCAACCCGAAAATCTCCGGAGTCAGCAACCTCGCGAGAATGATTGAGCGCGCAAAGGACAGCACCGCTACCCCGGCGCTGGACAGGCCGACCCATATGCCGGAACGGACGGCCTTGCGCTGCAGAGAGCCGTCTGCCCGATCAAGAAATTGCACCACTCTTTTCAGAAATGTCACGACTACAGCTTACCTTTTCCAGGCACGTTAGAGATGACCCTTGCAGCCACACGATAACCGTCCATCAATAATCTCCGTTGGGGGGAGAGCCGCAGGCGGCTAGTCCCGAGCGGTTGAGGCAGACATTATTTCGACGGATTACGTTCGAGTGAAGGTCCGAAGAATGTGCTCCGGACGCCGAGCCCGGATGCAGGGCTATCGTCCAATCGATTCAAACCATTTCTCGACACACTGACTGATGCGCTCGAAGCACTTTTCGAACGCTCCGGCTGGACCTCCGTACGGGTCCTGTATATTAAAAGCGGCATAGCCCCGCTCCTTGCCCGGCCCATTGGAATCAAGCAGCGGCAGGAGAAACAACTTTTCCTGATGCTGGTCATAGGATGACCGAAGCTCTGCATATTGCCACGCCTCCATGGCAATAATCATATCGTATGACTCCACAAGTTCCAGGGACATCGATTGAGAACGATGGCGCTCAAGGTCGACGCCGAAACTTCTTGCA
The DNA here is from genome assembly GCF_049546785.1 of Nitrospira sp. NS4. Taxonomy (NCBI): domain Bacteria; kingdom Pseudomonadati; phylum Nitrospirota; class Nitrospiria; order Nitrospirales; family Nitrospiraceae; genus Nitrospira; species Nitrospira sp. NS4. The sequence continues at coordinate 604,194 of NZ_JBMWAN010000001.1, forward strand.
ACCTGGATTGCGTGCTCCGGCGAAGATAGCGGTTTAGACACGTGGAGCCCCGCAGAACCGAACTTGATTTCAGGAGTACGCCCCTGCCTCTGCAGGTTCGACGCAAGGTGCTCCGCAAAAGGACTGCGACAGATGTTCCCCTTGCAGACAAACAGGACAGACCGGGGATTGGCAGGGATCGCAGGCACACGGATACATGGGCCTCGAAATGTCCAATACAGATCGACCACGCCTCTCTTAAGCTGTCGTGCGACTGCTCTCATTTAACTTTTCCCACATTACAATTACCTGCCATCCCTGCATGATCGCCGTCGAAACGACGAAGCCACCTGCCGCACTGAGCCAACATGTCCTCCTCCCACTCACGGAATGAAAAGATATGATTGGCATCCTTCGTCACGTGAATCTCGTGCCAGGCGGTGTACGATTCCAATTCGGCTTGCTTCCGCTCCACGAATTTCTTCTCGAACTCGTAGTAGAGGCGATCCATCCCCGCGAAAATCAGATAGACAGGCCGCGACGTAGAGACCATCTTGAAAAATGACGGGGCAAAATAGGGGTTGGTGTTGTCTGTTCCTTCCTGTTGAGCGGCTCCCGCAGAGACCGGCACCTTTCCTCGCAGCTTCACGAGTAACGGCTTGAAGAGTGAACGGGCAATCAGCTTATAATCGCTTTGGAATGTGAGAAAACGGACCCAGGAGCGCCACGCGCCCAGGTCCCACAGCTTCCGAAGATACCCGTCACGCGTCCCCTTCATCTGAGTGTCTGTCATATATTTTGTGAAGTCGATATGCGAGCCGTCCAGAATGACGGGGATGGCCAGCCCGAGCAGGCAGGTGATCCTCAAGTCCCGTGCGGCAGTGAGAAGGCCGGTGATCGCCCCTCCGCACAGCCCTGAGACGATGAACTGCGACGTTCCATAGGTGCGCTGCATCCAGTCCATTGCCGCAATGGTATCATCGACATAACGGCCGACCTGGATCGCCCCGTAGAGATCAGCTAAATATTCCTCTTGTACCTCTCCCTCCGAATCACCCAGCCCATAAAAGTCGAATCGCAAAACAGGATACCCAAGCGCCACGAATCGCTCTGCCATACTGATGTACAGCCGGTGTGGAGCGACCCGCATCTTGACCCCGGGAGACAATAGGATGATCGCGGCACCGGACGCAGACGGATCCGCAGGCCGGTGCAACATACCGAACAGACGATTGCCTGCCTTGTTCGGAAATGTAACCGGAAGGACTTCGCTCGTCATCGTGCGGCCATCCATCCCAATGTCAGATCGAACAAATTCGGGGCTGTCCTGTACCATCGTTTGATTTCTTTCCAAAACGGCTCCTCCACCGCTCCTTGAAGGTCGGAAGAGGGATAGGCCTCTTGCAAAGCCTTGAGGTCCGGGTGGAACGGCTGGCCTTCCCTTCCGATCTGAACGATCAGACACGAGCCTGCAAACCGCCTGCTCCCTTCTTTCAAGTTCACCGCCGACGCTTGCTCATAACAGGGATAGGCCAGCTCATATCCATCGATATTCACTGTGCTGCCTTCCCGCATCGTCCTGACCAGGGCCTCACGGTTGCGACGGATTTCCTTATACACTGCCGTTTGGGTGGTCAAATTGATGCGGAGCAACTCCTGCATATATTTCCCTCCATCGACAACCGGCTCCCATAACACCAGCCTCCCGACCTTCGTCGACCGCTCGGCGGCAAGAGCAGCCAGAGTCGCGCCAAATCGCAGCCCCAACAACCCGATCCCCTGAGCGATCCCGCTCGACCGCTCCAGCAGGCGGACCGCACAGTCGATATCGGAGAGCATCGTTTCCACTGATGCCGCCGAGAACTCCCCCTCGCTGTCGCCATTCCCCATCGCGTCAAACCGAAGCACCCATGCACCGCGGGCGGCCAGCATCCTGGCAAAAGAGACATACACGCGTTGCGCCCACAACTTCTCCTCCGCAAACGGATGACAAAATACCCAGCCGGCCCCCGACGGAGTTCCGACAGGCTGATGCACAATGCCGAAGAGCCGATAAGACCCGTTCTCAAAAAACATCGGCGTTTCGATCACTGGGGGCGTCATCTCTGAGAGGGTGTCCACAGTTCCTGCCTCACACCTGTTGCATACTTCAGCCAGGCAACCAGAATTGCCGCATTAACCATTGAAAAGTAGAGCGCCACCTTGCCGGGCAATGAGTGTCGAAGGAAATGCCATCCGGAAAATGCCAACAGCGCAACGAGATAGAACGCGATCTGAACGGTTGAGAAAAAGAGGAACCATGGTGAATCCATTAACAGCACAGAGCTGAGTAATGCTGTGATCAGAAAAAACGGCACCGCCCATCGCAAGACCTTATGTGACAGCATCTCTAGGGCAAATACCCCGAAGCGGGCCGGGTTCAGCACCCGCGCATATGAAAACAGCGCCGTCATTCCCCGAATCAACGTGCGAACCTTCCGTTCGAATTCCTGTCTGGAATCTTTGACACTGGTCATCGTGCCCACCGCGTCCGGCTCGCTGACAGCGCGATACCCCTGCTCGACCGTCCTGAGGACGGACAGAAAATCCGGCGCCATTCCCTCCACAAAGGGCACGCAAAGATTACGTCGCTGGGCATAGAAGGAACCGCTCGCTCCCACAATGGAATGCACCTTGGACTCAAGACGCCGGACGAGCAACTCATACCGCCCATACCAGGCCTCTCCGCCTGACTCGGCGATCTTGTCCTCGCCGGAAACACATCCGATGGCAGGGTCACGAAAGCGCCGTACAATGTTGCGTAACGCATCCGGCTCCAGTTCGATCGCGGCATCAGAAAAAACGAGAATATCATGCTTCGCCTGCTCAAGCCCGGCATTCAGTGCCGCCGCCTTTCCCCGCCTGACAGGACATTCGACCAGAGTCATGCCTCCGTGAGCCCGCGTCCGGATCAATTCCACCGTCCGGTCGGTGGACCCATCCGAAACGAACAACACTTGAAGCCGGTCGGCCGGATAACGGAGGGCCTCCGTATTAACTATCTTCCGCTCAATCCGCCTCTCCTCGTTGCAGACCGGGATAATCATTGATACCGGGGGATAAAAAGAGGCATCGCCCCCCTCTGTCTTCCCCTGCCGCCTTGAGAAACGGCCCAACACCCACAAGACGGCCGGATACCCGAGATAGGGGTACACGATCCCGAACACCGAAAGCCAAAACAGCCCTTCCATCGCGGTCACAGCAGTACTCCCGTCAGTCATGGTGAGCGAACCATCGCTTGACCTCGTGGAATCCGGGATTCGGATCTGAGAGCCGGAAGACCTCGTGGTACGTATCTTTCTCCCACAGTTTCATGAAACGGAAAATGGAAGTCAGTTTTCCTGCATGGCCGGGAGGAAGATGGAGTTCATTGTCATGTTTGAAAAGCCGCATTAATAATGCATCGAGATCGCCCATAAACCATCGACTTCGCACCCCGACTCGATAGGTGTCGATCGGCTTCATCGGCGCATCTGACAATGTCTGAACCAGAAGATCGGGGAAATCCACCCCGGCATCGATCGCCAATTGCAACGATCCCCAAAACCGCCCGTTAATCTCCATCAACTTCAAGGTCTGATCGGCCTCATCCTGCTTAAATTCCACCATCGCCACCCCTTCCCACCCCAACTCATCGAGCAACATCTGGGCATAGCGCCTGGCTTGAGGAGAAACCGGAGCACTCTCACACAGCACGCTCACGCCCCCGGAGGGAGGCTTTTCACGGAGTCGCCGATGACTGAACTGCGCCACCAGGTTGCCGCGCTGATAGCACATGAACACCCCGACGCCGGGCCCCACAACCCGCTGCTGCAGCAGAATCGGATATTCGCTCGGGTCCTTGGCCGCAAGAATCGCTTCAAGTTCACGCTCATTTTCAGCGTACGTCACGGACGTCGATCGCCACCTGCCGTTGATCGCAATGCGGGACCGGTGCGGTTTGACAACAACCGGAAAGCGGAGTCCATCCGGCCACCGAAGCCGCTCGCCGGGCCGCGCCAGGACGACACCCGTTGGAATGGGAATGGACAACTTTTCTGCAAGTGCCAGCACCTCCACCTTATTTGCCGCCCGGTTGAAGGTGGCAGCCGCTGGAAGCGGGACCCGGCTATGCCGTTCCACCTCGGCCCTTCTCTGAACGACCAGCGCCGTCGTGACTTCCGTAACCGGCAGCACCACATCAATGCCCCGCTCACGGACCGTCCGAAGAAGAGTCTCCACGAACCCGGCACTGTCCCGTGCCGGGTCGGGGTACGTGAAACTCTCGTGACAATAGCGCGACGCCTGGGCCAGGGACGGCTGGGTCTTTGCCCCGACGATCACCCAATGGCCTTTGCTCCCCAGCGAGCGAGTAATCGCCAGCGCCGGCCTCGTCTCACCATCGGTAACAAGAATTTTCAAAACAGCCCCACAACCCGTGCCAAAAACATTGGCATACTCTCTGTCGCAGCTTGGCAGATATTGACCCGTCGAATAGTGAACGGATCGTCCTCGCAGCTCACGCTCCCGCCCTTAGCCAAAAAAGCCAATCGGAATCCCGCTGCCCTGACCGACTCGGCCACCTGAGGTGTCCAATACCCTCTTGGGTAACTAAATGTAGGGAACATTCCCTTACAGCGAACATCGAACACCTCTTTTGACATCCGTATATCTTCCCGAGCCTCTTCAATTGGCATCTCACTGAGTAGACGATGCTCCGAACCGTGCCCCCCGAATGCGATTCCATGCCGCGACATCTCGGCAATCTGCTCCCAATTCATGAAACTGTCCGTCCCCTCCACATCGCCATTCTCGACACCGAATTCGCTTCTCAAGTTAGCCAATGCTGTGTCCACTAAAGAAGGAGTCAACCCCGCTCTATTCCGGCTGATCGTCTCTATAATTCGGGACCGCGGATCGCTATCGTTCAGATCCAACACCTCCGCGAGACCGATAGGATCCAGCGCCTCGCGAATTCTCACTTCCCTTGCCGGCTCCCTTCTCACCGTCCTCACGGCAAGCACCAGGAGATGCACGAGAGCCTCTTGCCAAAAGAGCCGGTTCCTGCCGATGAAGTTGACCGGAAGAAACACCAGCGCCGGCAATTCATACCGCCGCAGAACCGGCAGCGCATTAGTAAAGTTGTCCTGCCACCCGTCGTCGAATGTGATCAGGCAGGATGAACTTTCAAACGGGCTTTTCCGCTCCATCCGGTCGGCAAATTCCTCAATCGAGAGAACCTTGAATCGCCGCTTCACAACCGCCATCTGTTCAGCGAATGTCTCGCAATCAACCATAATTGCCGGGTGCGAGCCGCTTCGGCACATTTGCTCCGGCGTCAAGACGCGATGATACATAAGAATTACCGCTCTCCGGCGCAAGACGACGAACTGCCAGAGCTGAAGCAACCCCACCGCATAGAGCATGTGCGATACGGCATACTTGATCGCATGTTTCATCCTGCCACCCGCCATCATCGTGCTTGCCCTTCCATCTGATCCAACGCGACTCTTGCGGATTGCCCCCAGCGGTCGGACGAATTTCGCCCGATCTGACGTTTCAGATGTTCGACTGCACGATCCCACCTGCCTGCCTCGCGATACGCCACCCCCAGATGGAGATCGATGCAGTACATATTCGGCTTCAACGTCTTCGCCCTCTCCAGCAGCGGGAGCCCCTCGCGAGCCCGGCCCGCCTTGACCAACACCCACCCATAGGTGTCCATAATATCCGGGTTGTCCGAATCCATTGCGAACGCCCGAGCCGCATATTGCTCCGCCTCGACCGGATTCGCGTCCAGGAACTCAATGTCCAGCCATGCAATCGTGTTGTATATTTCCGGGGACTGAAAACCGCTGTCCAAGGCCAGCATGTATTCGGCCCTGGCTCGCTGATAGTCATGCTCCCGTTCGTACACCATTCCACGGTTGAAATGTTTGAGATCATGGTATGTTTTGGCAGTCACCGCAACAACCGGCACGAGCAGGAGCGCCACAATAGATATAGATGTGGCCCGCCTCATTCCAAGCCGCCCTATATTGACACAAGTCAACCCGATGAGAATTCCCGCCGCATCCGCCACCAAATCCCCGTACTCAGCCGTCCGCCCCCGGCCAAGAATAGCCTGCTGCGCTTCGTCCACAACCGCAATGAGAAGGGATAGCACCGCTGCCGCGGTCAATTTCCCCCGGTCGGTGGCAGGCCAGGGCCGACTGCGCCACACGCCATACACAATGGCAAATACCGCAATGAAGGCGAAACAATGAGTCGGTTTATCCAGTCCGGGAAACTGCAACCAGACCTTCGACAGTTTTCCTGCCATGACGTTCGGCAATACCAACAGCACTGCCAGGATAAGGAGGCCCATCCACCACGGGATTCCCAGTCTTATGCGATCAGCGATCGCGCTTACCCCCAGCCGGCAACGACCGGCTCCTGCCCCCTTGCAGAACCGGGCACTGATCTGGTCATGCCGAAACATCTGCACGCTTCCAAAACGCGATATTCCCAAGAGTTTGGTGCGCTCGCTTCATGAGAAAATATTGGAGATCTCCGCAGAGGCTCAGGAAACCCGGGACAGACATCGGGTACAGCACCAAGGAGGTTAACTCATGGCGACTGCGCGGCCATATCGCCTGCCACGGCTCCTCTGACCCGAGAAACTCATACCCCTTAAGTCCCTGCTCGAATGCGTACCGGATTGTCTCCATCGTCAGTTGAATCCCCGGTGAGCATGGGGCCCATTGCTCGTCATATCCGATTTTAAGGACCCACAACCGTTGCCCGTACTCGATCCCGAGAATCGTGGCAATCGGACTCCCGTTCACCTCCAGGAAACAGACCAGCAGTGTCCCGCTTTCACACGCCATCTCACTGTACCGGGTAAAGAATCGTCGAACACGTTCGTTGGAGAGCAACGAAGAGCCTGAGCGTCCTTTCCACCCGGCCCCCTCGACTCTGAAAACCTGTTCGAGGATCACGGAAAGACCCTCTCGGGAACGGGGACGCGCGACCCTCATGGTCACCTGCCCCGACCGTTCTGCAAGCTTACGCTGGTACCGATACCGTTTCCGACGAGACCCTGAGATTGCTTGAAAGTAGTCCTCCCAGCTCCCGCTGACATTGACGTACGCAGCACTTGCAGTCCTTCTACCTAGCACAACTCCCCTACGCCGAACCAGCTCTCTGAATGTGGTTTCAATTGGTGAATCGAGGGGTATTCTAGCCAGGACCATCGGCATACGAAGGGCGATAATCTTGCTGACTAGGCACCGAAGCGACTCAACGCCATCGTAGAGAAACCCGGTCGGTTCATAGAGCACCGATACCCCGAGCACCTCCAGCCGCTCAACTCCGTCGCGCCTGGCCACAACGAGCGGCGCCACAGCGCATAGCACCCCTTTCGATCGCACGACCACAACGCGAAGATCGGACTCGCTACAAAGCGTCTGCGCACATGCCAGAAACCAGTTGGCGCCAAGCAGTGGACTCTCAAACCGTAGCGCAAGCTTCTCCCAATCGGGCACCACAGATCGGATTTCGTCAAACCGCGTAAGAACCTCTGCATCGTAGCAATGTGCGTCCATCTTACCGCCAGCGCACAGGTTACGGGAGACCGGGCTTTAGATCCCGCGGGTTGACATACTCCAGCTGTCCACCTCGGTCCCCGCGAACAATCGCTTTGACTCTTCGATACAGACCATACGCAATCCCTCTGGCTGAAGGAGCATACAGGACGAGAGCCTGATGCCAGCGCATCTCATCGGTCCACTGGCGCTCCCACTCATACGGCTCGCCGGGAAAATCAAACTGTTTCACGCCCCGTCCAATGAGTTCCTCCAGGAGTTTTGCCCTGAGCAGCGTCGCGGGGCTCAAGGGACGTTCCGCGTAGTCATAGCTTGTCTTCAGGTAAAAATACGTATCATTCAATATAAGGCCGAGATTATAGGCAACCGGCCGACCATCGAGATACAAGAATCCCAAATGAAGCCAGCCTTTCTGGGACGCCACGGCACACAGATGCCGGTAAAAGGTTGTTTGACGAGAAACGGCGGAAATGGATGTCCCGTGGGCCTGTTTCCACGAACGATGTTCGATGGACAGGAGGGTATCATAGGCCTCCTCGATGCCGGGGAAATCGTCCTGCGCCCTGATCTCCACACGCCCTCGACTCATCAGTTTTCGTTCAATCCGCTTCAGCGCATTCCGGAAACTTCCAGACCGTCGGCGAAGATAACCGTCAAACGTGCCGTCCAATGTCAAGAAAAACGACGGCTGCACTCTGGCACACTCATACCGACTCCGACGCCGGCGCACAAGCTCGCACAAGAGCCCGCCAAGCGGGCGAGCCTCGAGAAGCCGCGTCATGCTGAACACGTCCCAACCCAGGTCCGGTCGATACAGCGTATCAACAACGGCAGCCAGAACAGGTTCCGAAACTTCTTCAAGCAACACGTCGCTATGGGTGTTGGATAACTCCGAAACCGGGAAGGCGGCGATCAACCTATGTCCAAGCTTTTTCATCGGCCGCAACACCAACGGCATGATTCCAATAACGGCACCGCCTCGTTTCAGAATGATGGTCGCGATGCTATCACTCTCCTGGACATGAGATTCCATTAATGCCGCCGTCCATTCGAAGGATACCGAGGGCTCGTAATTCCCTCGCTCCATGAGCCGGTCCCAGTCCGCTCTCAACCGGCCGAGAATAGCTCGCCCATGGATAATTTCCGCCTCCACCATTTAGACGCCCGCACACATTCGCTGCACCAACCGATGCAGTTTCATCACTACCCGACGAAATATGCCGGGCACAAACGTCAGAAGCCAGAAGCCTTGAACCGGAAGGCCATAACGAGCGCTCGCAAGAAACTGTTGCCGCGCTTCTGCGTCATGCCCCGGGTGACACATCAGCGCGACTCCGAGAGCCCGATGGAGCTTTCCCATTGTGGCATCGATTGCCGCCTTGTGTCGCAGATAATAGTGATGATCCTGAACCCCATGACGCTCCACAACCCGAAGCAATTGACGCTGCTTCTCGACAAACACTGCCGCCCCACCATCCCCGTGGGTAGTCGAAATCTGACCGGCGTGATACCGAAGATGGTATGTCGGCAGATCGACAAATGCGATGGGATATCGTTTTGCTATTCGAAGGACAAACTCATATTCCTCAAATAAGGGGAAGCTCTCGTCTTGCCCCCCGACCATATCAAGCACGGAACGACGCACCATCAACGAGTTGGTAAATACAAACAGTACCTTCAGGTACCGATCGAAGATCTGCCCGATATAAATCTTCCGGTCTGACCATGGAGAACAGTCGAGTCCGGCCTCTCTCAACGACACGACCTGCTCGAAATAGTGGCCGTACGTCTCGCCATTGCGAAACGCGGCGCTGTGATATGTTTTGAGATGAAACTCCTCTTCTACTCCGTCGCCAAATCCGGAGAACTCGGAATACACCATACCGACATCTGGAAATTTCTCCAGAATCTGAACCTGCAACGCAAGCTTGTGCGGGAGGTACCGATCGTCGGAATCCAGGAATGCCACATATTTTCCCCTGGCGACTTTCATCCCCGCATTTCTTGCATGCGGCGCACCACCATGGTTCGTCTTGAGGATTGCAATGTTCGACTGATACGGCCCAAGACGTTCAAGCGTGTCATCAGTCGAACCATCATCGACGACAATGACTTCGAAACTTTGATAGGTTTGGGCAAGAACGCTTTCAACTGCCTCGACAATGAAGGAACCTCGGTTATAAGTAGGGATAATCACACTGACATCGACCGGGCCGGATTGCCTGCCGCTCTGACTCATGTTCACAAGAGCCTTTTCTTTGCAGCACTCAGCGTCTGCGTCGACCAGGCCAGATAATAGCGGGCAGGATCTCGAAAGATCTCAAGACTGACAGTCTTTCGCACATGATTGCTGAACCGACTTTTGAACGGCTCGTCCCCGATTGTAAAGTCGAATTCCTCCCGTTTGTGGTCCAGGGCATACCCGATCAAATACCGGAGCAACACAAGGCCCGGCGAATGTTTTGCGTGAGCCCTGTCGAACGAGGGTTTGTACCACAAGACCCTGCCGTTGTAGTCAAATCCAAAATGCATGGCCAGTGGCCGGTCGTCGAACTCGACCACGGAAAGCAGAACCCATCCTTTGTCGGCCATGGCACGGGCCAGCTCCCGATAGAACGTCCGGTTGGAGTCCTTGAGAAAGAGACTGGGAGTCCCACTATCCGCCCATCGCATGACATGCTGATCAAACAACCCATCCAGATGCGGCAGGACTGCCGCACCGGTCAGATGCGTGATCGTGAGGCGTCCATTGCGCTCAAAGTAATTCTGGCGCCGGCGTAAACCGGGCTTATTGAAAACCCTCAGCGCTTCATCTTCGTGTCCGCTGATCAGCAGAGTGGGACTCTGATAGAGCGTCCGCTGTAGGGTACGATAGCCCGCACGGAGAGAGACCTCTTGCACCAGCTCAACGGTTGACGATCCAGCAGGAATATTATTCAGCTCAATGACATCCCATCGATCACGTGCCGCAAACAATGCATTACACATTGCTTCCAGCACCCTACCTCTGTCCCCTGTCGTCAGGAAATCACAATAATCGGCCTTCCCGTCCCCCAGAAACATGACGCGCCGCTCGCCACGGAATCCTTGCTTCACCATGAGGGGGGCCACCCCTACAACCCCTGCAGGCTCCCCCGCGGAGATAAACCATGGCTCATACTGGTCCCCAAACACCTTCTCCCAACTCGACACCCACTGATACGTCTGGAATATGCTGTTGGTCGCACTTCCGGCCGCCAAATCATTCCAGGCTTTTTGATCAAGCCCGAGCGCATCGATCGTTGAGCAGAATCTCGCGGGAATCATTTGGAAAAAGGGACCTCGCCTTCACGCCCTCAGCACATCTGCGACCGCTTCGACAATCCGATCCTGATCCCGTACGGTGACATACCCATGCGTCGGAAGAGTCATGATGCGTCTGGCCACCTCCCTCCCCTGGTTTCCCGATCATCGCTCTGAAGATGGCCACGCAATTCAGGCACATCGCTGATCGCCGTCGGATATGACGCCGTAGCGCCAATGCCATGTGCACGGAGTGCCGCCAGCACCACATCCCTGTATTCGGGGTCCACCAGGACCGGGAAACGAAGATACGCAGGCTCCGCCCCAGGCCTGGGCGGGACGGATTCAAGCTTCGGTCCCCATGGCAACATGCGGTTCAACCGATCGGCATTCGCACGGCGCTGCGCAGTGATGGCATCCAGACGAGCGAACAGCCGACACCCCACCGGCGCCATCCAGGCATCGTATTGTGCCAACGGATAATCCGTACGATAGGCGGTGGTTCCCAGCCCGAGAAACGGGAGCGAATTAGGCAGCCAATAGCCCCGCGGGTGCAGCAGCGCGGCATAGACCATCAACTTGGCCAGATGGGTCGCGGATTCAACCATTGTGCACGACGGGAGAACACGAACTTGCTCCGTGATCGCCTCTGCGACGCGCTCGGAACTCGTCACGAGCACGCCGCCGTCGATCGACGTCACGTTCTTCCCTTTATCGAAGCTATAGAGGCCGACATCCCCCCAGGTGCCGGACGGTCGCCCCCCGATCGATCCGCCAAGACACTGAGCCGCATCGTCCACCACATACACGCCACGCTCACGCGCCCACCGGGTAATCGACGGGAGATCGCTCGGCAGCCCGTACAGATTCGTGGCGACAACCGCCAACACTCGCGACCCGTCAAGCCGCTCAAGCGCGCCAGGCGCAAAATCCAGCGTCATTGGATCGACGTCGGCGAGACGCACCTTCAACCCGGCTTTTACGACGGAAGACGGCACCGAGAAACATGTGTATGAGGGAATGACCACCTCATCACGTCCTCCGCCGTCCAGCGTCTTCAGCGCAAGAAGAGCCAACGTCAACGCGGCACGACCGGTGGAGACGAAGTCACAATATCGCACGCCCGCGCGCATACGAACGTCTTCCTTAAATCGCTGCAGCGTGTCAGCCCGGGTTAAGGCCTGTGCGACACTGCACAAGACGTCGGCGAGGCCTAGCGGTGTGCCGGCCGGCGGGACAAATCGCAACGCATCCATCATACGCCCGGTCCTTTCGGCCGGCCGACCACGCCCCACACATGCGCGCCGCATGTCGCCGTCATGGAATCCCCTTGGCCACGACCGGCCCAATCACGCGGGTCAGCGGCAACGGAAGCATCCTCCAGACACTCATGGCCAACTGGAATTTTGGATTACCGACATTCAGTTGAGGTATAGGCCGACCGCTCTGGACGATGTACTGCCAATAGAGTTGCGTCGGATACGTATTCCACTTTTTCTTAAAGGCCTCGCCGCCGGAATCAACCGTCGACCGGCCGAGATGATACAATTGAAAACCTCGTTCGCAGGCATCCTTCATCATCTCCCAATAGAGCACGTAACTCGACTCCACCTCCCGGGCTTTCGGCAAGGCGCCCAGCCACATCCCTTCGACAACGCCATGAAAATGTCCATTGAGGGCAGAGGACACGGGAACCCCGTCATGATCGAGGACGAAAATCCTGGTCTCTTGAGGAAAGGTCTTCATCAGACACTCGAAATACTCCTTCTGATACAAGGGCGTCCCCAAATTGCGCCAGCTTTCGCTCAGAATGTCGTAGAACGTATCAAGGAGTTCGATCCCCCCGCTCCGAACACTCAGGCCTCGCTTGTATGCCCGGCGGATATTGTTCCGATGACCCGTCTTAAAGGCATTCCACAACGTATCGGGGTTCTTGTCGAGGGTCAGCGTGATGCTGACCTTGTGTTCGGACGTTGGGAGATCACCTCCCAGCTTCCGCTGGCTGCGAATTTCAAGATAATCGAACCGGTGTCGCTCGACGATTGCTCCGGCTTCATTGAGGAGCAGCTGTTCTATCTCCGCCTCGTCGGCACAAGGCCCCCCGTAGTTCACAAACGGGAGGGAGCACAGAATGTTCCCAAATATTCTGCTCTTCAGAGACACGAGCGGAAACACGCCTCTGATCCGCCCTTCGTCCACCGCCGCCAGATAAAAGGTCTGGTGTCCAAAAGACGCTTCATTCACCCGCTTCCAGCCGAATAAATGGTAAAACGAGGCCTGCTCATGGTGAGACAGATACTCGTCCCAGGCCTGCGCATAACTCTCGTCGCAATGGATAATGTTCATCGTGAATGTCCTTGCCTCTCTCCTGATGATCCAGACGCTGCCCCCGTCACACTCAGACACGCCAACAATCGCCCTGCTATACGCTCAGCGGCTTGCCGGCTTAAGTGGCCCCCGTCATGGGTATACTCAGACACAAGATTCGGAACCTGCTCGCCGCGATAATGCACATAGGACGGCGTCCCGTCCGGAAACGTCGCTTCGGCCTCGGCAAGATCAAAGAACCGCCCGGACCTTCCATATCCTCCGCGCAATAACTGGTTGAACGCATGACGGCGGGCTTGATCCTCCCGCTCCCGGTCAAAACTTCCGCTCTTTTCACGCAGCCATCCCAGCACGCCCCTACCGACCCGCCTGAGCGGCACGGTAACGTGCAGAAACATCACCTTCGGATAGTGCTCGCTGAGGGAATCCATCACGCCTTGATATGCGTCGAACAGTCCATTGACATCGGTCTGAGCCGTGATATCGACGTAACAAAACTTAAACAATGCGATATCAACCCGTTTCCCCACCCCGGAGTCGATCACATGGGCAAAGGCCCGGCATTTCGAAACCGGATCGCCGTTCCTCCCTACTCGAAAATGAGCGAACACCGGGCGCCGGAAGATCTCCGGGTCGCTGCTCTCAACGATGTCGAGGCGCCGGCCGCTCAGTCCTGAAAGCGCGTTCATCACGTCTGCTCCGACCGACTGGTGGCCGAAACACACCCGTTTCCGTGCAAGTTGCTCCCAGGACACAGTCATAGCTCAAGCAAACCGTACATCTTTCATGGCGCCTCGCTCACCCGAGAGCAGGAGGTTCATTCAGCGGGATTTGGGAGATAGTGATCGAGCGCGGGGTAGAGCGTTGAAATAAATTCCGTGAGCATCGCCATTGCCTGCTCCTTCCCTGCCTGATCTTCGGACGAAAGGTTGGCTGCCACCCGCACCAGCGCCCCGTTGGTGCGCCCATGCAACAAGGCGTCAACAACCGTGTTGAACTTCGCCAGATGCCGCCCGGCTACTATGCGCCCATTGAGGTCATACCAGAAGAGAACCATCTGCGCTTTATCTCCCTCTTGCCGAAACACCCGGTTCACTTCTACGTCGCCCCGCTGCCCAAGATGCGCCTTGACCTTCACGGCACTTGCATGAAGCTTGGCCGTGCCGGCGCTGACCAACTCCTTCCCCTGCGTTTGCGCCTCAAAATACCAGATAGACAGATACACTTCCTCTCCGGTCGCCGCCCGGTATACTCGAGAGAGACTCCGGTCAGCACCGTGGTGTTTTTCAGCAAACGGCACATCTCTTCCGTTCCAACCCGTGCTCTCCAAAGACAACTCACCCAGATTCTGCCTCAGCGGGACCGGCTGAGACCGATCGACGTACCGAAGCGCTCCGACGAGCACGAGGACAAGGGTGAGAATCGTCCAGGAAGCCCGGACGTGCTCCCACCCGATATTCCACATCCTCCCTGAACCGGCAGACGCGACCGGTTTCGAGCCGCTGTCTTGCTGTCCTCGTGACAGCACCCACAATCCTCCGAAGATCATCACATAGCCGATCAACGAGACAAAGATTCCATGCAGGGTGTGGTAGGGACCATGCAGGTCGCCGCTCAAGTCATAGTAGGCGAGTGCCCCGATGAGGGCCACACGCAAGCTGTTGGCCAACGCCGACACAGCCATTGCCAGCAAGACAAGGAGGATCCGTTTCCGCACATCGGTCAGGACAATCGTTGCCAGAGGAATCGAGGTCGCCAGCACGGCAATCAGATAGTTGACGCCGCTGCATGAACGGGCGACCTCAAGAGTAATGTTGGGGAGGTAGATAAAGACACCGTCCTGAAAGACGGGAATACCCGCGGCACGCAGGAGCATCACCCCCGCATTTGCGGAGAACGCCTGGAAAGGAAAATGAAGGGGATCGGTCACGACCTCCCAGATTGGGAGCATGAACCATAAAAACGTCAGTGGAAGCCACACGGCTTTGAGAACCGCTTTCCCGAACAGAAACACAATCATGCCCGTCAGAGTGATCAGGAGAGAAATCTGTTGAAATGCCTGAACACCGCCTGCCTGACCGACCACAAGGGCCAGGAGCCCCGCCGCCATGAGGATAGCCCCGCCCGCGTAGTGCGGTCGAGGCATGATCGCCAGCACTTGGTCTCGCCTGATCCACACAAGATAGGCGCTCACGACCGGAATCAAAAAAGCGTACGAATAAAAAGAAATGTTCCACCACTGCCCCACCATGCCGACCAGAACCGGTGCATAGCAAAAGAGGAGTGCAATGAGCACACACGCCCCTAGAGCCCAGACCCGGCGGTCGGGACCCCCTGGATCCGGAGCTGGTCGGCCCACCATAGAAAGAGTTGAGGGCTTCATCGCAGGCGAGAGATCCCTAGGAACATGGGCTGCTTTTACCGATCGCTTCGATGAGCAACGGCTCCATATGCAAATACCGCGCAACCGACCGCTTGGCATCAATGTCGCGGTAAACCCGTTCGACCTGTGTCTCCGTCAAGCCGATCGCCCCGGCCACCGCTCCGGCCGGAATCTGCCGGTCCTTTGCATAGAGGCAAAGATCCATCTTGTCGTACGGCAGCGAAAAATAGAACTCCTCCTGCGACTGCGCCAGTGAATAGGTATCGGTGGTCGGAAGGCGGCCCAGAATTTCGTCCGGAACGCCGAGAAACCGCGCCATCTCGTACACCTGAGATTTGTACAAGTGTGCGATGGGTTTGATGTCCGCCGACCCGTCGCCATTTTTCACAAAAAACCCCTGATCGTACTCAAGACGATTGGGAGTACCAGCCACCGCGTACAGAAAGCGATCGGCGTAGTAATACTCCATCATCTTTCTCGTACGCTGTTTGAAGTTTGTCGCGGCAACCAGCGCCAGAAATGCATCGGCTGTCAGGCGCACCTTCGTCTGCTTCCCGCTCGGGTCCTCCACCACCACATATGAGATTCTGAACTCCGTGCTTTCGAGAGAGGACAGGACCAGCTTGGATTTGTAACCCGCATGATACGCCGGCACCACGGCTCGAATCGCCTCGTCGCGCCGGCGATAACAGTCTGCCCCCTGGAGGATGCCCGAGATATCCTCCTTGAACGTTCTGATCCCGAGCTTCTTCGCAAGCAATTGCCCCAGGCGCAGGCTCTCGTCCGAGGAATCGGATTCCGGCATAAAGATCCCTATCACACGATCCGCTCCCAAGGCATGGACGGAAAGAGCCGCGACGGCACTGCTGTCGATGCCGCCCGATAACCCCACCACAACTCCTTTGCGTCTGAGCTGCTTGAATACCCCCTCGCGAATGAACGCGCCGATCCGATCCGCCTCTTTTCCCGCGTCAAGCTTCAGCTGATCGGCCGAAAATACATCTTGTTCCTTGTTCATCATCAACCTCCTCGAAAACTCCCGTTGCAATTCAAAGCACACGTTCACACTTCTTGGATGCACCAGGGGGCATCAACCTTTTGGTTGGAGCCCGATCACACTCCATGCCGGATTCGAGCGGGTGGCCGGGAAGCGAGAAACCACTCACGGAGTCAGGTATGGTCTACACGGGTGATTGGGCGAATCCCAGACTGATATCACGCAGACCCTGCCGTAATATCTTGCCGGAAGGAGACTTGGGCAAAGCCGCTACGATGATAATTCCCTTGGGCCGTTTATACTGGACCAGTCGCTGCGCACAGAACGCGAGCAGATCCTGATCAGTCGCGCAACCGGCTTCCTTGAGCACCACCACCGCACATATCTTCTGCCCCAAAATGGGATCGTCGATCCCGACCACTCCTGCCTCCTGAACCTGATGGTGCTGCAGGAGCACGTCTTCAATCTCAGTGGGGCTGATGCGATACGCCCCCGACTTGATCATCTCACTGTTGCGCCCCTCAATCGTCAAATAGTTATCTTCGTCCAATCGTCCCATATCCCCGGTGTGAAGCCACCCATCTTGCAACACGTCCGCC
Organism: Nitrospira sp. NS4; assembly: GCF_049546785.1. Classification (NCBI taxonomy): domain Bacteria; kingdom Pseudomonadati; phylum Nitrospirota; class Nitrospiria; order Nitrospirales; family Nitrospiraceae; genus Nitrospira; species Nitrospira sp. NS4. Next base: position 621,366 of record NZ_JBMWAN010000001.1, read on the forward strand.
GTCGTCTTCGGATCCTGCCAGTACCCCTGCATGATATTGTCACCCGATGCGCACACCTCGCCGATTTCACCGGGCCGCGCCGTCTCGCCGCCTTCCTTCACGATCTTCAAGGTGACCCCGGGAACGGCTCGACCAACAGACCCCTTTTTCACATCCAACAAATCAGGCGGAAGGTACGTTAACCGGGCAGCGGCTTCAGTCTGGCCATACATGAGGAAAATGCTTTTCCCTGGGAAAACCGACCGCAGGCGATTCAGCAATTCAGATGGCATGGGGCCACCTGCATGCGTGATATAGCGCAGGGACGGAAATGAATAGGACTTGAGATTGGATTGATTCAGCATGATCGCATACGTCGTAGACACTCCGGATAACCCGGTGACCCCCGTCTTCATCATGCTTTCCAGCACAACGTGGGGATAGACCAGGCTGTTCTCAATCACGAGCGTCCCACCGACAAACAAATGCGTCAGCATGACCGAATTGCCATAGGCAAAGGCGAACGGAAGCACCGCCATCACCGAATCATCCCTGGTAAGACGCAGATACTCGAGAATCGATCTGGTGTTGGCGATCAGATTCTTGTGCGTCAGCATGACGCCTTTCGGTTGTCCGGTTGAACCGGACGTGTATATGATCTGGGCCAGGTCGCCGGCAGCCTTTACGGCCCCCTTGCCTTGATGACACGCGATGACTTCGTCCGCCTTCAGGATGAATCGCAAGCCGGTTGACTCCAGATCCCGGGGGGTCCACTGTTTGATTGTCGGGGAGACAACCAGTCCCGTTGCACCGACATGGGAAAGAATGCGCATCACTTCCTGAAGCGGCACCTGCGGATGAATGGCCACCACGACGCCCCCGACTTCAAGCACCGCCAGATACGTCGCAATATATTCAGGCGAATTTTCCATCCAGACAATCGCCCGATCTCCCGCCGACAAGCCCGCATGGCTCAGCCGACTCTTCACCGACGCAACGAGACCTTTTAATTCCGCATAACTCCACTGCCGCCCCCTATGGACTACCGCCACCCTCTGAGGCCAGGAATCCATCGTATGAGCGATGACCTGCTCTAACCGCATATCCCTCCTGTTTTCCCCCACCAACCCTGTTTGCTCCAGGGCCCGAGCCGCTGCCGTCCCTTGATTATGCATATTGGGCGACGTAGTTGCCGGAAGCCTCCGAAGCCGTCTCTTGTCCACCTTGCCGGTATCGGTCTTTGGCAGCTCTTTGACGATCTCGATAACCTTGGGAACCATATAGTCTTCTAAACGCATAGCGCAGTGACGACGAATTTCCTGCAACTCTATCGCCACCCCCTCCTGCACCCGAACTACCGCTTTCACGAATTGACCAAGTGTCGGATCTGGGATGCCGACCACCGCAGCCTCTGCAATCCCTGTCATTGCACACAACACGTTTTCGACTTCGCGCGGGCTGACTTTGTGCCCTTTGGTCTTAATCAAATCATCCCTGCGCCCGACAAAATAATAGAACCCCTCTTCATCCGTAAAGAACAAGTCCCCTGTATGGAGCACCCTTTCGTGCGGCCAGACACCGGGTCTCAGCACTTGCGCGGTCTCTTCGGGCATTTCCCAATAACCCGCCATGACATGGGACCCTCTTACCACAAGCTCTCCGATCAGGCCCGGGCCGACTCTGTTCCCGCGATCATCAACGAGATACATCTCTTGATTCGGCATTCCCTTCCCGATCGAAGCCGGTCTTTTATCCAGCTGATCCGGCGGCAGATATGACACGCGCTTGCACTCCGTGAGACCGTACATCGAGAAAATTTTGGCCTGAGGAAACAGCCCCCGCAATTTTTCGATATGATGCGTGGGCAAGACCGCAGCGGTACTCGTAAGATATCTGAGCGACGAACAATCATATCTTGTGAGATCCATCTCAAGGAGCAGCGCAATGCTCGTCGGAACAAGCGGAAGTCCCGTCACTTTTTCCTGCGCAATTTTCCCCAGCACCGTGTGGGGATAGGAAAAAGACCGCTCAAGGACCACCGTGCCTCCGATCTTAAAGCCCATCAGCACCTGATACAGGCCGTAATCGAACGACAACGGCAGCATGCTGAGAATGACGTCGTCCGGCCGGTTTTCCAAATAGGTCGTAATGGACGTCGCCGCCGAGACTATATTCAGGTGGGTCAGCATCACCGCCTTTGGCACGCCCGTAGATGCGGATGTATAGATGAGCGCTGCGAGATCCAGATCGATATTCTGTTTGGGGGGCGGGCAGCAGGACTCACCTCTTCCGGCCAGGCACTGTTCAAACGTGACCACCGTCAGTGAATCTTGAGGCTGTCCCTTCAGGAATTGTCCCGTGACAATTGCCAGCTTAAGATGCGGCAAACGATTCACCTGCTCCCGCAACTGCGTGACGGCTGCGGGGGAACACAGGATCGTCGAGGCTCGACAGTTGTTCAACTTATAGAGCACTTTATCCGGCTTCGAGCTTGGACTGAGGAGGACAAACACCCCGCCCGCCTTCAAGGCCGCAAATAGCGCGACCACCGCCTCCACGGAGTTTTCCGTCCAGATCGCCACCCGATCTCCCCGACGCACACCAAGTTCCGCGAGCGAATAGGCGAGACGATTCGCCTGTTCCTCAAGGTCCCGGTAGGTCATCCTCCGGCTTCCCACAACGAGCGCCGGTTTCTCCGGGAAACGAGCTGCGCTGTTTTCTAAAAACTCCTCAACTTGCATGCGGGTTATCTCCGGTGATTCACCGACATCGAGCCCTTCCGCTCCACAAACCGAGTGACCGCATTGACTGAATCCAAATTGGCCGGAATGAGGTCCTCGTCCTCAACCTTGACTTGGAACTTCTCCTCCAGGAATGCCACCAATTCCAGCACGCCCGTTGAATCGATGATGCCCGAATCCAGAAAGGAGGTGTCACCGCTTAGCTCGACCTCTGTCCGTCCAAAGAGAAATTTATCCAACACATACTGCCGCACCTCTGCCTCGATTGATGTCATCTCATGCACTCCTTGGAAAGTTCTTGATAAACTGATCCACCACTAACTGCGTCGAAAGTATTCCGACCAATGCCATATTGTCTTTCACACTGATGATCTGGCCCTGCCTCGCCTTCTCCGAGAGTTTCCCGACAGATCCGGCGTCAAAGACGCCGCCCTCCGAGATCGCTCGAGGCGCAAGCAGTTCTTCTACATACTCAAATAACCTGCCCGCCTTGCCCCCCGCAAGAAAACTCTGACTATCGGGTGCGCGATACGGCTGTTTATGCCTGTTTCTGATGGCACGTGGTATCAGATCTCCGACGGCTTGCTTCAACAGATACTTTTCGTTCAAGACTTTCATTTTGAGCTGGGGAGAAAGACGGGACGCAAACTCTACGACGCGATAATCGAGAAATGGAAACCTCCCCTCAATAGAATGCGCCATCGCCATCCGGTCACCTTGCGATGACAAGATATAGCCCGGAAGAAGATAGGCCGCTTCAAGATACTGCGACTGCGAAAAGCTATCCCACTGTTTATAGCGAGCGGGCAGAAGCCCCTCGAGCACCGTCATGGCGTTACAGCCCTTGAGCGTATCCCTCGCCTCTTTCGAAAAGAATACTTTAAGCTTGGACGTGGTATCCCATCGAGGCAAGTGCGAGAAAAAGGGGCTTTCCAGGTCTTCCTTTCTCACGTGGAAGAATGCCCGCAGGTATGAATCGGATTGAGACTGGAGGTTCTTCATATAGGGATAGAGCCGCCTCAGGAGAATCGGGCGAAATTTTGAGCCCGGGTATTTTGCCCAGAATCGCCGGATTTTAGCCTCTTTGAAAATATCGTACCCCCCAAGCACTTCGTCGGACCCCTCCCCCGTAAGAACAACTTTATATCCCTGATCTCGAACCAGCCTGGACAAGAGAAAGAGCGGAGCCGGAGCAGTCCTCAGGACCGGTTTCTCCGTATGCCAAATCACTTCGGGGAACACCCGCCCGATATCCTGGGATGAACAGAGAACGCCCTGGTGATCCGTCTTCAGGAACGCGCTCGCCTCGTTTTGGAAACTGCTTTCATCAAACTCTTTATCCTCAAAAGCAACCGAGAATGTTTTCAGATGGGTTTTCCCCAGCTTGTTCACCAAGGCCGCGATTACGGTCGAATCGAGCCCCCCGCTCAGGTATGCCCCAACGGGCACATCCGACCGCAAGCGAATGCGCGTCGCATCCAGGAGTAACTCGAGCAGCGCTTCTCGAGCCTCCTCCTCATTTTCGAGGCCCTTTGAAGGGTTGTAATCAAGTGTCCAATAGGGCTGGACGCGCAGATTGCCGCGTTCCAGTACCAAAGAATGGCCAGGGGGGAGCTCTGACACCCCGGCAAAGATTGTCCGGGGGGGGAGAGTCACCCAAAAAGTAAATAACTCGTCGAGCGCCTCCATATCGATCGCCCGCCGCATGGAGGGAACAGCCAACAACGATTTGATTTCTGAAGCAAACGCAAATCCCTCAGGAGTTGTGGCATAAAACAGGGGGCGAACCCCGACCCGGTCGCGGGAAAGAAACAACCGCGCACTCCTGGAGTCCCAAATTGCAAACGCCCACTGCCCGTTCAGATATTGGACGCAATCTTCGCCCTTCTCTTCGTACAGGTGGATGATGACTTCTGTATCCGATTGGGTTTGAAAGCGGTGTCCCTTTTTGAGAAGATCTTCACGCAACTCCACATAATTGAAGATCTCGCCGTTGAAGGTGATCCAGACGGTCTTATCCTCGTTATGCATCGGCTGATGCCCCCCGCCAAGGTCAATAATGCTGAGCCTTGCATGGGCGAGCCCGACCGATCCTGACAAATGGAATCCTGCGGCATCGGGCCCCCGGTGATTGACCATGCCGATCATGCGCTGAAGCAGCGGTCTTTCAACGGGAGCGCTATTCTGCTTTACGATTCCTGCAATGCCACACATAGCGTTATCCAGCGCTTATCGGAGCGACAACTTCCCCTGGAAATCCGTCAACCCCTGTAATTATTCAACTGAGAACCGGCAATACGTCTGAAAGGAGGGTAAATTGACAAGCTACCGCCGACCCGGTACATGACCAGAAAGTTCTCTTGAGACATTACAACCTTGCCAGCTTAACACGTAACCGCTCAACCGCACACAGGAACCGAGCGTTTAGTAGGGGGAGGAATTGAGAGCTTGCAGGGCATCCATTCCTTAGTCAATCCATCCAGAAGAGTAATCCTGCTCCCCACAGCATTCGATCCTATCCCAAACTCACGAATTGACAATGGATTTCAGGTCTAAAACAACCCGCACTTGGCCTACCAGCATTTTCAGCAGAAGCATCGCCCGCTGCTGTCCGATCATCTCCCTCTCGAAGACCGCTTCTAACCCGCACAGGGGGCCTTCTTGAATACGAACTACATCGCCATGAGCAAATCTTGCCCTCTGGAGTACAGCCACTCCCCCTTGAAGCCTCTGCCGAATCCCGTCGATGATGTCACTACTGACCACGGCGGGGCCAGGTCCGAAAGAGACTACATTTCTGACACCGACCGCATACTGGACCATTCGTGACTGCGAGAGGATGAACTTCGCAAACAAATACCCCGGGAAAAGCGGGCTGACGACCGACTCCATCTTTCGCCTGATCATTTTATGTTCACTGATCCGTGGATAGAGCGTCTCAATCCCGGCTCGCGAAAGGCTCGCCTCAGCCAGGTACTCCTGGTGCGGCTTCGTCCGCACCACATGCCACTCCATCACCGAAGGCTCAGCCATGAAAACCTTCTCTCTCTCCCTGACAATGCCCATCACCGCTCAGTTCCGCCGACAACAGGCTCCAGCAGACCTTCCCTCGATGCACAAGCGGCACCAACCGGTTCAACCGCTTCCCTTATCGATGTAAACCTAAAATCCGTTACCAGCCGATGCAGGCGCGCTTCCGTTTTTCTCAGATTCAGGTAGTGGCGGAATCGGGACACGAGTGAGCCCTCCATCCTCGGCTGATCAGGGTCAAGCTCCCACGGATGCAGATACATAATTAAGGGATGCCCGTCAGCCGCTGCACGGGTGAGCAAACGACGCAAGACCGGATAGGGGTACAATCGAAAATATCCGCCCCCCGCGATCGGAAGACGAACAGGTCCCATCAGGACGGTGGAAGGAGGCACTTCCCACAAGGGGCCACTTGCAGTCTCTATCCGATGGCACCGGGGATTAGCTCCGGGCATACCGTACCGGTCATGCTGAACCGGGAAAATGCTTGAATCATACAGGTACCCTTCTTCCACAAGAATCGGGAGGGCCCATTGCGTTTTCGGGGTAATCGTAAAAGACGGCGCCCGATATCCATGAACAGGCTTCCCGATGATATCCTCGAGGATGCCCTTGCTCTTCCTGACATCCTCACGAAACTGACGGGGCTGTTGGGTTGTAATCATTTCATGGCCAAATCCATGAGAGGCGATTTCATGTCCATGACGAGCAATGGCCGTTACAAGGCTCTGATGTTTTAACGCAACCCAGCCAAGGAGAAAAAAGGTGGCATGAATTCCGTGGACGGAAAGGAGGGCCAGAATTTTATTGACATTCTGCTCAACCCGGCTTTCGCAATGATCCCACCCGCGCCTTCTCTCCTCCGACCAGAATGCGGCAACTTGAAAATGCTCTTCTACGTCGAATGAAAGCGCATGCACCCTCGCAGAATCCGTATTCATTCCGCTTAACGAGCCCCCTCGCCTAAGATAACGACTCTGGCGGTCTCAATGAGGATGCGGACATCTAAGGCGAACGTCATGTTCTTCACGTAATACAAATCGTACTGTAGCTTGGTGTGTGAATCCTCCGTTGAGGAGCCATAACGAAACTTCGTTTGCGCCCATCCTGTCACTCCGGGTCGAACAGTGTGCCGGATGTCGTAGTAGGGAATCGCTTTCCTCAGTTCCTCTACAAACACCGGCCTTTCAGGGCGCGGCCCGACGAGACTCATCTCTCCCTTCAACACGTTATACAACTGCGGCAATTCATCCAGCCGCAGCTTCCGGAGAATGCGCCCTACCCGCGACACCCGAGGATCATACTTTTCGGCCCAGCGCGGACCACTCTTTTCCGCATCCTGATGCATGGACCGAAACTTCCAGATCATGAACGGTTGTCCGCGTAAGCCGACACGCATCTGCCTGTAAAAGATCGCGCCGGGCGAATCTGCCTTGATTAGAAACCCGATTAGAATACACAGCGGTAGAGACAACACGATTCCCACCGAAGCAATGGACACATCAACAGCCCGCTTCAGTGCCGTCGTGATGGCACGCCGCTTAAAGCCGGTTGAGAAAATGAGAGCGCTTGGCCGGAGCTGGTCGATCGATAAACGCCCCAGCTCTTCCTCGTACATTTGGTGTCCGTCTATCACCTCGATGCCGACCGTCTTGCAGTCGAGGAGGGCTTGAACAGGAAGAACGGCCCGACGATCCTCAACGCAGACTGCGATCATACCCACCTGATACTGCTCAACAATTTCTCGCAAATTATCGTACGTCCCCAATACTTTGGGATTCCCGTTATGATCCCGATCGAGAAACCCCACCACCTCAACGGTTCTACGGTTGGATACGAGCGTCTTGCCCAACTCCATCGCTAGCAAGCCTGTCCCCACGATGAGCACTCTCTTTTTGAGTCCCCTGAAAAATGACGGGCTCTCAGAAGATATTGGAATCGGAGCAAGCTTCGCTTGTTGCTGCATCGTACTAGGCATGCTTGGTCGTCCCCGTGCCATAGTTGCCGTATTGATACATGTAATAGGGAGTGCTGACGGCATCAACACCGGTCAGCACGATATTGGCCGGGCAGCGGGCGCCCAAAGTCTTATAGGCATCCCCCACCACCTCGCGCCCTGTCCTTCCCGCCCGTATAACAAGGATCATTCTGTCAGCCATACTCGACAGAACGTTGACATCTGCCAAGGGGAATATCGGCGGGGCATCGATTATGATGTAATCAAAACGCGACCGGAGGACATGAAGTACCTGGGAAAGTTGCTTGATCTTCGACAGCTCCAGCATGTTTTTAGTTGAAGAGCCCGCCGGGAGAATCCACAGCGGCAGGTCCTCCATTTGATGCATGCAAGCGTCAAGCACCTCATCTCCGAGCAGATAATCCACGAGCCCCGGACTAGTGGGAGCATCCGTGTAAGCGTGCACCATCGGACGCTTCAAATCGCAGTCTATTAAGAGTGTCTTTTTATCCAATTCCTGAGCCAGAATGTAGCTCAAGTTCACAGCCGTTGAGGTTTTCCCTTCTCCGACGACCGCGCTGGTGATTACAGCCACGGTGCTTTTTTGGTCGGATGTCATCAGCGTAAACCGCGTGGCGGCAACACGGAATTGTTCGGCAACCATGGATCGGGGCGACCATTTCGCCACCAAGTTCCAGGAAGGGTACTGAACGTCACCCACTTTCCCGACGACTTGCCCCAGATCACCCGCGGCTAGAGCCCCTGCCAGTAATCGCCTCCCCCCCGCTGTTCGATCGGTGACCTGCCGTACATTTTCCCTCCCGCCAAAGACGGAAGAAAAATCAGGAATAGAGGCCAGCACAGAAACACCCAACATCGTCTCCGCTTCGTCCGAACGGCGGAACGCCGGTCTCAGCATTTCGAGGGCAAAAACCCCACCGAAACCGAGTCCGCATCCAACGACCAGCCCGCCAAGGAGAATGAGCGGTCGATTCGGCGACTCAGGAGTGGCGGGGAGATTGGCTGGGTCGAGGATACGAAACTGCTCCCCCTTTTGCCTTTTCTCTAAATTCTCCGCAAGCCGGGCGTTCAATCTTTTCTCGAGTAGCGATTGATAATTCTTCTGCATATTGTCATAGTCACGAACCAAAATCATGAGTTCCTGCTCACGAGCCGGTGCCCGCTCTACCCGCCCTTCATACTGTTTGACCTGCTCAAGCAGCCGGCGGAGCCGCTCTTTCAGAGCCTCCACTTCATTCTTCGCTTCATCTCTCTGCCTCATTAAATCTCGGAGCACTGGATCCAACAGCTTCGCTGATCCAGGCTTCACTTCATCCTTCGTGACTCCATACTTAACAGCCAGCTGAGACTTGATCGACTCTATTTCCTGACGCGTCTGGATGATATCCGGATACGTTTCACGATATTCAGCGGAAAGTGTCGCCAAGGTACGTTCGAGCTCTCCGAGTCGTACGATGAGGGGATCTCCCCCCCGCCCCTGATTTGTGGATGTTGTCGCGCCTGCAACCTGAGTGTTTGCGCTACTGACTGCCTCGCTGACTTGTTTTTCGAGAATTGCGACTTTATTGATTGCCCCCTGAATGCCTTCACGCGTCGCATTCACATCCATTTGCAGGCGGTCCAGGCTCCGAAGATTCGCCTCCGTTTGTTGAGGCAATTCGCCCATATATTTCTTCTTGAAGTCGCTGATCGACCGTTCCTGATCTTCGAGCTTCGCTTCAGCCATGTGCAATTCCTGCTCGAGAAAGGTGGAAGCCCCCTCAAGCATTTGCTCACGAATCTTTAGATTTTCCTCAATAAATTGCGAGGCAAATCTCTCCGTCACTTTCATGGCCGTGACCGGGTCTTCGTGAGCAAACGAGATAGAAAACCCTTCGATGGTATCTGGTCCCTTCGCATGCCCAACCTTGGATTTGGTGACATTTATTTTTTTCCGCATCCCCTCTATGACAGTCTCCCGTTGCTCGGAAGACATCTCAGGACGGAACAATTTGAAGTCCTCGGCAATCTGGGTTAACAATGACCGACTCATCACCAGTTGCTGAATGGCACTCAGGCGCCCTTCAATCGACCCCTCGACCCCTGATTTCACGTAGCTCTCAGGAATTTTCTGGCTCTCAACGAGAACAGTTGTGGTGGAGCGAAAACTCTTGGGCAACAGAAAACACAAGGCGACGGCGATGGCCAGTGAAACTGTCACACTGGAAACAATCAGCCATTTCCGGCGACGGACCATGCCGATATAGTCTTGGATGCGCAATTCGCTCGACGAGTTCATCGTTAGTTCCATTCTGCCGTGAGATACAACACTGCCGTCTGACGATCAAATTTAACATCAGGAGAACCGGCCTGGCCGTAGCTGTAGTTGCCCTGCGTTAGGGTCAAGCTCGCAACCATCCCTTGATAAACCCTGTAATTCACTGCCCCCGAGAAATCGTAAGACTCGAATCGTAGACCTTGCACGCCTCCAGTTGACTCGTTGTACCCATAATTCGCTTGTGCCGAGAGGCTCCAGTCACTACTGAGATTCTGAGAGAATGTCGCGTTCACTACATTGCTGATTAAAGCCGTTGCGGACACGAAAAAACTCGGATACACACCCCGTGAATACGTAAGCCCTGCGGATGTTCTGCCATCGGTCCACCCCAGCATCGCACGCATGGTCCAAATGAGCGTGTCCGGAAGAGTATTCAGAACTGTCACCCCGGGAGAAAGCTCTATCGTCCACTCGCGAGTGAATGATGATTTCCATGTCGCCATCACTCCGTGAGTGGCCACGCCATAGCCTGCCCCCACACCGGTATTCGGTTCAAAATCCATCTTTTGATACATATAGGACGCCCCTATCGATTCGGTAGCCGAGAGGAGATATTGAGGTCCTGCGGAAAAGACGTTGACGTTAGTATTGAAAAGCGCAGGCGGAGTGGTTCCGGGAGCGCTAGGGAAGGTTTGATTGAAAAATCGCATGATCTGATTCGAATAGGAGGCATTGACCAGCGTGACCGGTGTCATCGCATAGGTGCTCATTATGTTGGCCGAATTTGAGAGGTAGTTATTTCGAACGGTCTGGATTCCTCGAAGAAAGCTTGTTTCCGGCGCCTGTGGCGTCACAAACGCCATGGGCTGAGGAGTATATATAAACGAGTCCAGGATTCTGAGCCCAAGGCCCCGGACCATTCTTCCAACGAGGTTGTCGAATGATCCAGACAAAATGGCATTCCCTCCGACATAATTCAATTCAGGGTTTCTCGCGTAGAACTCTGCCACAGCGCCTCCGGTTAGGCTCCCGTCAACCAAATCGTCCCGATACTCCATACGAGCGCCGGGACGAATGCTCGTCACGAAATCGGATATTTTAGCCGGAGAAAAAAATACATTGGTATCATAGCGCTCGGAAAATGTGACTAAGGGCACCACCCGGCTGAAGGAACCGCCAGAGGAGCCTCTTACAACGTCAGATGCGCCAGATGCACCTGCCTGCCCGGGCGGTTGGCTGCCCCCACTCGGGGGAGGCTCTTGTGTTTGTCCACTCCCCTGGCTTTGAGTTTGCGCCATTGCGGTACCCGGGCAAGCTAAAAACAGGGAAATACCCCCACAGAGAATCCACAAGCGAGACAACGACATCATGCCCATCCAACCGCTAGGGCACAACAATCGTATCGCCCGATAAAAGCCTGAAGTTCCCTACTTGCCCTTTCCCCATCACCAGGTCGTCGTAGCGAACGGGAATACGTATTTGACGATCATCGCCGGAGCTATTCCGGGTGGACCTCATAACCGCCAGCTTGTTTTTCGAAGCATACTGGGTAAACCCTCCGGCCAGAGAGATCGCCTGGAGCACGGTGGCATAAGACTTCAGCGGGTACTTTCCAGGGCGCATAACTTCTCCCACGACATACACAAAATAGCTATTGATCTCCTTCACGCTTACTGACACGGAAGGGTTTTCCTTAAACTCAGACAATCGTTTCGAGATCCGTTCGCCCACCTGTGCCGCTGTCAGGCCACTCGCTTGCACATCCCCGATCAGCGGCAGAGAAATCATGCCATCCGGCCGCACGACCACTGTCCGGGACAAATCCTGATTTCTCCAGACGGTCACTTCCACAAGGTCTTCAGGCCCCAAAAGAAATTCCTTGGGAAGAGGCCGATTCACTTCCTCCACCGCCTCACGTGGAATCTCCGCACAAGCCGCTAAAAGCATCACCGCAAAACCAATCACCAGGCACATGCTTATAGACTGCCGCGCCTGATCCGCACACACACCTGACGACATTCCGTCTCTCCTCTGAACCTTCATGGGACTAAGACCATCGTTTCCGACGGCACCACGATTTGATCACCGGGTTTCAGCTCAATGTTTTGATTCGATCCGTCTCTCAACACAATGTCATCGTAACTGGCCTTGATCTTGATTTGGCCCGCGCCATCCTTTGCGAATCGAAACACAACCATCTTGTTTCTCGCGGCTGTGGGTGTAAAACCGCCAGCAACTGTAATCCCCTGCAGCAGGGTGGTCTTGCTCTTGAGGGGAAATTTCCCTGGGTGTGCTACTTCGCCCAACACATAAATCGCGTAACTATTTACCTCTTTCACAAGAATGGATACCTGGGGATTTTCCTTATACTCTTTCAACTTGGCGGAGATATCTTCGGCTAACTGAACCGTCGTTCTTCCGACTGCAGACACATCGCCGATGAGTGGAAGTGAGATTTTCCCGTCGGGACGTACCGTCACAGTCTTTGAAAGATCCGTATTTCTCCAAACAGTAATTTCCAATACGTCTTCGGGCCCAAGGATATAATCGGTTGTGACGATTAACGAGGACTTTTCAATTGCGTGATCGCTTGGAGCCGCCATGGGCGCCTTGCCGGGACTTTGAGCATTCGCCTCAGCCTCAAACATGACAACGCTCGCTACTAACGCCAGTACAGTCACAATATTCATCGCATCCCTCATACTCAGCCCCGAGAATGTGCCCGGACGAAACCTATAAGAAAAACGAGCTAGCGCCGTACCATCCTCCCTCAGATAAACCTGGCCCCCCCCGACAACAACACGATAACCATAGCCTCAAAAGCACCGAGCAAGAAGCGTTCCGCTAAAAAATAAATTTAAGCCCGACAAAGTGCGGACAATTACCGTTGGTCTTTCCGAATGGTAATTGCCTTGTCCACCGCACTTCAGCAAGCGTTGGTGTCTCCGCCACACTGATCGGCGTCGGAACGTAGACCTTCAACACCTGTTCAACCTCCGGCGCCTGATCCATCAGCAACAACATCCCCCCGCTGCTGATATTGAGCGATAATGCCCGCCCATCCGATGGTGCCACAGAAGAACGTTCGACCGGAGACGTCATCTCGTAGGGAATCGGTCTCAATAAGGCCACCCGCTCGCTGTGACTCTTCTGACAATCGATCGTTGACCACTCCCACGCTCCCTGTGCCACTGGATGCCTCCTCTGTAAGAATATCGTTGCTTTCGAACAATTAGCCGAGCACTCTCTCCTGGAGGACCTCACTGGCCATCTCGCCCAAGGCGCCAACGATAGCATGCGAGGCATGTGCGCTTTCTACCACTTTTCCCTCCGACAATACGTAGAACTATAGATGACCCGATCGGCCTGAACAATACCAATGAGGTAGGCTGCCTTTCTCTAATGTAGGTGTTGACTCCCTCGAAAGGGTTAGGTACTCTTTCTAGCGTTGGCCTCTATCGGGACTCTATCAAAGTTCACTGCGTTGTCTAGCTTAACTGTTCTATCCGACTAAACCCGCTGACTACTCCATGTCTGACGCCATTCACCAGACCGATCAATCAGATGGGCTTGCCGATCAACGGGCAGGATCGGGGATTGTGGTGCTCACGGCCTCCATGCAACTGCTCCATATGAACCGCCAGGCATCCGAACTCGCCAAAAAAATCAATGCCGCGGAACAGACCGGAAATGCAGCGAGATCTGCCCATGGAGTCCTTCCAGCAGCACTCACGGAACTGTGCGGAGAGATCATCAAAGCGCTACATGTGCGAACCGAGGCCAAGGATTGGGAGCAGTTTGAAATAAAGCGTGTCACGGGTGATCCGAATCAGCCTGTGTTACTTCGAGGATTTGGCCTTCCCGATCGTGGAGGAGTGGATCATGCCCGCCTCGTTGTCACGATGGAGGAATTAGGCAGGAAACAAAACCTCAATACAGATTTGGCCAGGGAGAAGTTTCAACTCACGAACCGTGAGCAAGCCGTCGTGGAACATCTGGCTAAGGGCTGGACAAACAAGGAGATTGCCAACGCTCTTCAAATCACGGAGCAAACAGTTAAGGAACACATCAAGCACATCATGCGCAAAACAACGGCGACTACAAGGACCGGAATTCTCGTTCAGATTTTTAATTCTTAACCCACCCACCGGTCATCTGTTGCAAAGACACAACAGTGAGCGATTAGCACAACACTCCAATCCGTATAACAGCAAGCATTCTCAATACATTCAATAACTTAAATGAAATTTAGCACGGCCCATTGATTGCACTTAGTTATGCAGTAGATAGATTTTAGTCTTCTCATATGGAGCCCATCGTGACTGTCTCTCTCAAAAACCAGATGATCGGAGGACTTATCGGGGTCCTGCTTCTGGCATCGGGCTGCCAGACAGGGGCACCTATCCAAACATCCGGGTTGGACAACTCCCGATTTATGACACTGTGGGAAACTTATACCCACTGCAAATCCACTTCGGACCTTAGTGCAACCCGCCTTGATATGGGCACGCTGAAGGAAGCAGCCTTGACGGATCACCAATATGAAGGATTCGTGCTCCCCATGCCGGTGAAGCTGGAACGCCTTGTTACGGCTCCGGCCACGCGCCTTTCCGTCGATGTACGGGCCATGGCCGCATCCTGTTCTCTCCATGCAGGACAAGTTGCCATGGGACAAGGACGGGTCGATCTTGCGCGCGAGGCCTTTTCAGAAGTCCTCACGCTTCATACTCAGGACGAAACTTCATCGTTCTATCTCGCTCAAGCCAAGAACTTCCTTGCTGAAATCGAGAATGGCGTTCAGATCTCCTTGAAGACTCCTTAACATCCCCACGTGCACATTCAACGTCTCGCCACCAGGCGTCGAAAAACCGCGGCATACTCCTTTGCTGCCCGTGCCCATGAGCTGTCGACAGCCATCCCCGCTTTTCTAAGAGAATCCCACGCTTCCGAATCCTCGTATACCTTTACCGCTAAGAGGATGGTTGAGAGCAAGGAATCTGCGGATAATTCATCAAAGTGAAACCCCGTCGCCTTCCCTTCCTGCACGGTGCGGGGCTTATAAGGCACCACCGTATCGGCAAGTCCTCCTGTTTTTCGAACAATGGGCACCGTCCCATACCGCAAACTATAGAGCTGACTCAGCCCGCATGGCTCATAGCGTGAGGGCATGACCAACATATCCGCCCCGGCTTCCACGCGATGCGCACGCCCTTCATCAAAGCCAATCGCTACACCGATCTGCCGTGGATAACGTGCCTGCGCTTCCCGGAACCGTTCTTCGAGATCCCGATCGCCCGTTCCAAGAATAACCAGTTGCACCCCGAGAGCCATCAACTCAGGGATGACCTCAGCGAGAAGATCAAACCCCTTCTGCGAGGTCAGCCGCCCGATCGCCCCGATCAGGGGAACTTCCGAATTCGGCAGACCCAACTCACGCTGCAATTCCCGCTTACATACCAGCTTGCCGGACAGGTCGCCCCCTGAATATCGAGCAGGAAGATACTGGTCTGTTTCAGGATTCCAGGAATCCACATCGATCCCGTTCGTAATCCCGAACACCCCGTCTTTGCGCCCGGCCAGCACTCCTTCCAGCCCAAACCCATAGGCGGGAGTCATGATTTCTTTCGCGTAGGTCGGGCTTACGGTCGACACCGCATCGGAAAACAGAATCCCGCCCTTCAACAGATTCACCGAACCGTAGAACTCCAGGCCCGCGGGGGTGAAGAGTGACGCCGGCAACCCCGTTGTCGGAAACTGATCGCCGGGAAAGAGTCCCTGATATCCGACGTTGTGCAACGTGAGCAACGTCTTCATCTTCTGAAGCTCCCCACGATCGCCCGCTTCGGTTTTCAAATACATCGCGCAGAGAGCCGTCTGCCAATCATGCAGATGCACCACCTGCGTCAGCTGACGCCCGGTGCGGACAAGGAACTCCAACACCTCAATAATGGCCCGGCTGAAAAACACGAAGCGCGCGAGGTTATCCGGATAGTCGCCCTCCCGCCCTTGATAGAGCCCCTCCCGATCAAAATAGGGATCATGCCGGACGGCCAAGACCCGCACCGGTCGGCTGCCAGGCCCAGCGGGAAGGAGATCCTCTTCGAGCGTTGCATCGATCAACCCTTCAGCCGTCCGCACGGGAATCGTGCCGACGATTCGAAGAGAGTGGCTCCTCGTGTGAAAGCTCCGGTAGCGCGGAAGAACCAGTGTGACCTCGTGCCCAAGCCTCGCCAATTCGCCAGGCAGGACACCGGCCACGTCCGCCAGCCCGCCGGTCTTGGCATAGGGCACCGCTTCCGATGCGGCCATTACAATTTTAAGAGAATCTGTATCGTGAGGTGCGGACATGCTCATAGAAGCCGAACAACTCTAGCGGGGTGGCGCCCCGTCAAGACGGGTTTTGAAGCGCTCCTCGTGCTGCCACACTTTCCCAAGCGTGTGAACCTCTTCTGCCTTGAGCTCTTCGCGATACACGAGCTGATCATCAAAAAACACCAGGAGCCAGCCCTGATCCGGATAGCCCAGAAACACACCTTCTCCGGCTTCGAAGCCCGCTTCCCATCCGACCGGAGCTTCGCCGACAGCGACCCGGGAGCGAGGAATCATCGATTTATCCGGCATGACGAAGAACTGCGTGAACTCACTATGGTGGTAGACCGGCTTGCCCCAGACATTTACCACAGCCTTGGGAGTGATTTGGAGGACGGTCAATTGGCGACTCTCCACCAACCGCTCCTGCTGCTCAAGCGGCGGCATGCTCTGACATCCGATCATGATCAGGAGTGCGAGGAATACCGGCACGGCGCTGACCGTCCGCATGCCGTCCCTCGACTGTTTGACTACGCTCTTCATGACGCCGACATCCTTTTTTCAGTTTATAACAATCGGCGGCTCTTCGGCTCCACCGGTTTCACCGGCTGACACACATCGCACTGACACAGCTGCCGCAAGAGCGCATAGGAGTAAATGCCTGTATCATGGCCGTCACTCCATGAGAACTGCAGCGCATACCGCCCCACCGGCTGAATGTCCTGCACCATGATAAACAACGGCACATCATCGGGCTTCAGACGGCGCTCGCCGGACCATTCATCAACACAAGCGGCGCAAGGGCAATGAAGGCGAAGCACGCGCACGGGATAGACCCCTTTGTGCCCATCGCTCCACTCGATGCCCAATACACCCTTATCAAGCCACTGCATGTCCTTGGGATACAGCTCTGCGCCCGTGCTCACGTCTACACCCTTCATGCTCACGTTAGACTGATGAAACGGAAGCCAGGAAGTCGACCGGCGGCAGCCGCCGTCCGGCCACTACCGTCACATACCCTTCAATCGCCTGCTCCACTTCGGCCCGCACCTGGCCGGTTGCCTTCAGACGTGTCACCAGCGCAGGCGCCATACGAATGGCCTGCTGCAGAAAGGAGAGACTCCCCCGCGACATCGCCACACAACGGGCCACCTGCCGCGCCGCGCAGCCGAGACAGACGAACCCGCCCGCCAGAGGGGAAAACTGCGGCTCACCCATCAGGCGCGCCTTTCCGCAGGCGGCGCAATGATCGGTTTGGGGGCGAAATCCTGTCAGGCCCAAAAGCCTGATTTGGAACAGCAGCGCCGTCAAGACCGGATCACGGCTGTCCTTCAAGGAGCTCAGCCCCTGCGCCAGAGTGTCGAAGAGATGCGGATCCGGATCCCCGTCCGGCGTCACCGCCCCCACGACATTAACCATACGAGCCGCGCAGGCGATCAGTGCCAGCTCTTCTCGCAACGACTGACAGGACTCCAGCACATCGACATGAGAAATACGATAGAGCGAATCGCCGGGCTTCTCAAACAAATTCAGATGGCACCGCGTGAACGGCTCGAGCGACGCCCCGAAGCGGCTTTTCAACCGTCTGGCTCCCCGGGCCACGCCGCGAATCTTTCCCAGTTCTTTCGTATAGAACGTGACGATCCGGTCGGCCTCACCCCATTTCCGGCTCTTGAGAATGATCGCGGCGGTCTTTACGAGAGGCATTGCCCAAAGCCCTTTCGCGGGACCAATACACCGGATGCCGCGATCGCGCCGCGCGTCACCGGAGATGTTCCAAGAACAGGGTGGCCAGCGTGAGATAAATCGTGATGCCGGTAATATCGTTGGCCGTCGTCACAAACGGACCGGCGGCAACAGCCGGATCCACACCCATGCGCTTCAGGATCACCGGCATGATGGTGGCCATACTGGTCGATACGAGAAAGGCAATGATCAGAGACGCTCCCACGACCATGCCCAAAAAGGCCTGATGCCAGGCCCACCCGACGACCGTCAGAATGATGCCGCACGCAAGCCCCATGAGTAAGCCGATCTTGACCTCGCGAAAAAACACCGACCGGACATCGGTCAGTTCGACCAGGCCGGTCGCCATCCCGCGAATAATCAGCGTCGACGATTGTAATCCCACGTTGCCGCCCATCGCCGCAATGACGGGAATGAAGCTGACAATGGCGACCACTTCCTGAATCGTCAAACGGAAATACCACAGAATGGCCCCTGACAGGAGGCTGCCGATGAGATTCGTAAAGAGCCACGGCAGCCGGACTTTCGCGGCTCCGAAGCTCGACGACTTGGAGACCGAGTCCTCCTCGATCGCACCTGCCATCTTGAGCATGTCTTCGGTGGCCTCTTCACGGATCACGTCCACCACGTCATCCACCGTAATGATCCCGACCAGGGTCCCGTCTTTCTCGACCACCGGAATCGCGAGCAGATTGTAGCTGGCCACCTGCCGCGCCACTTCCTCCTGATCCATATCGACGGCCACGCTGATCACGTCGCGCGCCATCAGATTCTTAAGCGGCGTCGCCGGCGGAACCGTCAGCAACTGGCGGAGCGAGAGCACGCCGACCAAGTGCTCTTCCTTGTCGGTGACATAGATGTAAAAGACCATCTCGGCATCGGTCGCCTGCTGCAGTCGCCGGATCGCCTCCTGCGCGGTCGCGTCCTCGGGCAGCGAGAAGAACTCGGTGGTCATGATGCCGCCGGCCGTATCCTTCGGATACTTGAGAATATCGGCGACTTCGGTCGAATCCTCCGTCTTCATCAGGGCCAGGATTTCCTTGCCCCGCTCTTCAGGGAGGAACCCGAGAATGTAGGCCACGTCGTCCGGCCCCAAATCTTTGAGGAGCCACGCGATGTCGGAATGCAGCAGATCGGCCAGCACTTGCTGGATGCTGTCGCCGTCGAGCTCGCTCAGCACCTGCCCGCGCTTCATTTCTCCGCGAACCAGCTCGAACACTTCTCGCTTTTCTTTAGGGGACGAGAGGTGGGTGATAACCTTCGCGACATCCGCCGGGTGCATGCGGCCCAGCATCTTCGCCAAATTCGTGATCGCGCCGCGGCGGAGCAGCCGCTGTACGGAGAGCAGGACGATATCCGACTTCGTCTGCCCGCGCTCCGCCTGATCGCGGAAGGTCTCACGAATCACATCCCGTTCAGACGAACGCGGGCGCGCTTCGCCGGGCTTCACTTCGAGTGGTTTTTCGGTTGGCTGCATCACAGATCTATCAATAGCCCAATTCGGCCAGCGTCTGCTCGTCTTCCCGCCAGGATTCCCGCACCTTAACCCACACTTCCAGAAACACCTTCATCCGAAACAGCCGCTCCATATCCAGCCGCGCCTGCGTGCTGATCGCCTTCAACCGGTCCCCATGTTTCCCGATGAGAATCCCCTTCTGGGTTTCACGCTCCACCAGAATCACGGCATGAATACGGGCCAGCTTGCCTTCTTCCACAAACTGCTCGATCTCCACCGCCACCGAATAGGGCACTTCCTGCTCCGTCGCCTGGAGAATCTTCTCACGGATCATCTCCGCCGCCAGCGTGCGCATGGACTGATCGGTGATCATATCCTCCCCGTACACCCCTTCGCCTTCGGGAAGGTGCGCCACCGTCACGGCCAGCAACCGATCAACATTGTCCCCCGTTTCCGCGGACACCGGCACGACTTCCGTCCAGTCAAACAACCTGGCGTAAGCCTCAATGACGGGGAGCAGCTTCAGTTTATTGACCAGATCGACCTTGTTGATGACCAGGATGACCGGCCGAGGATGGGCAGCCAGCGCGGTTTTCACATGGCCGATCGCCGCCAGATCGCCGGGCCCCGGCAGATGAATGGCCTCCATGATCACATACAACACATCGGCGTCGTCCAGCGTTTCCACTGTCGTCCGCACCATCCGGCGATTCAACAGATGGTCGGGCTTGTGCAGACCCGGCGTGTCGAGAAACGCAATCTGCGCGCCCGGCACATGGGCGACGCCAAGGATTCTCGTGCGCGTCGTCTGCGGCTTCTCCGAGACAATCGCAATCTTTTCGCCCAACAGCCGATTCATCAACGTCGACTTCCCGACGTTGGAGCGGCCGATGATCGCCACCGTCCCGAACTTCATCGACCCTCCGGAAGGAGCCGCTCTTTCGCTGACTCCGGTGAAAGCTGATACACCGTCTCCCCCTTTCGGACATATCCCAACCGCTCTCGAGCCAATTGCTCGATCTTGGCCGGATCGTGCTGTAACCGCGTGATCTCTCCGCGCAACCCGCCATTCTCCTGCCGCAACGCCAGAATCTCGCGATCCAATTGGGCCGCATGACCGCGCATCGCCAGATAGCGGGGCAGCCCCATCTCACCGAAGAACAGCGCCACCAGCAGCCAGACGCAAGCCCCCGCCCCGATCACCTGGGCCACGGTCACCATGCGCCGCTGCCAATCCAGCCACTGCCGTCCGCGGTTTTGCTTAATGATCATGCCAGCGAATTCTTCCGCTACGCGCGCCCCGGCACTGCATCGCGACCCAAATACACCGCGGTGCTCCCCAGTTCTTCTTCGATGCGCAACAACTGGTTGTACTTTGCAATCCGGTCGGTGCGGGACAACGAGCCGGTCTTGATCAAGCCCGTATTCATCGCCACCGCCACATCGGCAATGGTCGTATCCTCGGTCTCGCCGGATCGATGCGAGATGATCGCCGTGTAGCCCGACCGCTTGGCCAACTCGATCGCGTCCAATGTTTCGGTCAACGTCCCGATCTGGTTCAACTTGATGAGAATCGAGTTGCCGATGCCCTCCTTGATACCCTTGGAGAAAATCTCGACGTTCGTCACGAAAATATCGTCGCCGACCAGCTGCACCCGCTTCCCCAGCTTCTCGGTGAGCACCTTCCACCCCTTCCAATCCAGCTCGCTCAACCCGTCTTCGATCGAGAGGATGGGATAGCGGTCCAACAGCTTCCCGTAGTAGCCGACCATTTCCTCCGACGACCGCTCCGGATTCTTTTCTGCTTCGAGGACATAGCGTCCCTTCTCGTACAGCTCACTGGCGGCGCAATCCAATGCGAGAGCAATGTCCCGTCCCGTCTTGTAGCCCGCATCGGCGATGGCCTGCATGATCAGGCTCAGGGCTTCTTCGTTCGACTGCAAATCCGGCGCGAATCCGCCTTCATCGCCTACCGCCGTATTGAGGCTCTTTTTCTTCAAGATGCCCTTCAGCGTATGAAACACTTCCGTCGCCATCCGCAACGCGTCGCTGAACGTCTTCGCTCCAACCGGCATGATCATAAACTCTTGGAGATCGAGCCGGTTGTCGGCGTGCGCGCCGCCGTTGATGATATTCATCAGCGGCACCGGCAACACCCTGGCATTCGTCCCGCCCAGATACCGATAGAGAGGTTGCCCGGTTTCGTTCGCCGCGGCCTTCGCCACTGCCAGGGACACGCCCAGGATCGCGTTCGCGCCAAGCCTGCCCTTCGTCTTTGTCCCGTCCAGCGCAATCATGGCATGGTCAATACCGGCCTGGTTGAGCGCCTCTTTCCCCAAGAGCTCGGGGGCGATCACCTTACTGATATTGGCCACGGCTTTGGAGACCCCTTTGCCCATCCAGCGCTTCTTGTCGCCATCACGCAGTTCGATCGCTTCCTTTTCACCGGTGGACGCTCCGGACGGCACCGCCGCCCGGCCCACCGCGCCGCTCTCCAGCGTGACCTCCGCCTCAACCGTGGGGTTCCCCCGTGAATCGACAATCTGCCTGCCCTTAATGTCTCGAATCGCGCTCATACGTCGTCACACTCCTTAGTAAGTACCAATGCCTAACTGCTCAACTTCTTCTTCAGCAATTCGTTGACCTTCCCCGGATTGGCTTTTCCGCCGCTTGCCTTCATCACCTGCCCGACCAGGAAACCGACGACTTGCTGCTTGCCCTCTTTGAACTGCGCCACCTGCCCAGGGCTTTTGGCCAGCACATCGTCGATGATCTTTTCCAACGCGCCTTCATCCGAGACTTGCGTGAGCCCCTTCTCCTGGACGATCTGCTCCGGCGTCTTCCCGCTGCTGTACAGTTCAGGAAAAATCTCTCGCGCCACTTTCAGGCTGATTGTGCCTTTCTCCACTAATTCCAACAGACTGACAAGCCGCTCGGGGGAGACCGGTGAAGCGCTCACGTCCGTTCCGGACGTGTTCAACTCCCGCGTCAGCTCCCCCATCACCCAATTGCTGACCGTCTTGGGCTGGTTGAACAACTTCACGCAGGCCTCAAAATAGTCGGCGAGGCCCTTGGAGGCGGTCAGCAGACCGGCGTCGTAGTCCGGCAAGCCAAAGTCGCTCACAAAACGCTTCAAGCGGGCGGCCGGCATTTCCGGAACCGAACTCCGGAAACTCTCGATCCACTCCGGATCAAGCTTCAGCGGAACAAGGTCGGGATCCGGGAAATAGCGATAGTCGTGCGCTTCTTCCTTCGAGCGCATGACAGCGGTTTCGCCCCGATCGAGATTCCAGAGGCGCGTTTCCTGCCGGATCTTGCCCCCCTCGTTCAACACTTTGGTATGCCGCTTCACTTCATACTCGATCGCATCTTTCACAAACTTAAAGGAATTGATGTTCTTCAGCTCGACCTTGGTGCCAAATTCCTTTTGGCCCACCGGACGGAGCGAGAGATTCGGCTCGCAGCGGAAGCTGCCTTCGTCCATGTTGCCGTCGCATACGTCGAGATACATCAGAATATCGCGAAGACCCTTGAGATAGGCCACCACTTCGTCCGCCGAGTTCATATCCGGCTCGGTGACGATTTCCAGGAGCGGCGTCCCGGCGCGATTGAGGTCCACACGGCTGCCGCTCGTGCCCGTCTCGTGCACATTCTTTCCGGCGTCTTCCTCAAGATGCGCGCGGCGGATCCGCACACGCTTCCTGTCGTCGCCCACGGCGATCTCGATCCAGCCGTGTTCGCAGATCGGCGCTTCGTACTGGGAAATCTGATAGCCCTTGGGCAGGTCGGGGTAGAAGTAGTTCTTCCGGGCAAACCGGTTGTTCGTCCCGATCGTGCAGTTCAGCGCCAGTCCGGCACGGACCGCCATCTCAACCGCCGCGCGATTGATGACGGGCAAGGTTCCCGGCAGCCCCAGACAGACCGGGCAGGTCTGGCTGTTCGGGGACAACCCGAAGGTCGTGCCGCACCCGCAGAACATCTTGGACTTCGTCCGCAACTGCGCATGCACTTCCACACCGATGACAACTTCGTACTTCATCCTCGGCCCTGTTCCTCGCCACGCGCGCGATCCCGCTCGCGCTTCATCGCCTCACGGCCGGCCTCGAATGCCTCGCGCAGCATCGACTTTTTCGATTCGACAAATTCTTTTCCCTGACCAACGACCTCTTCGAAGGTCTCGCCGGCCTGGTCCGCCAGGCCGCGCAGATTCTCCTCTGCCCGCCGGGCATAACCCCGGAGTTGCTCGCGGGACTCCCGTCCTGACTGCGGGGCCAACAAAAGCGCCGCGACCGCTCCCAGGGCGGCGCCGCTCACAAATGCCAGTATCACTGTCGCTGCTGAGGATCCGCGATCATCCGCCATTGTGATGTCCTCCTTCTTCTCTCCATCGTTCACGCACCACCTGCGACGCGGCCTTGAATCCCGCGACCATGCTCGCCACGTTGGTCAACAGAGTCCCCCCCGAGCCGCGCACCACATCGTGCACATACTGCACAGACTCACCCACTTCGCCGACGGCATGAAGCAACACCGCGGCATGTTCGACACCGCCCCGCGCCTGATCGGCCAGGTCGTTGAGATTCTGGCTCATGGCGCGCAGGTCGGCGATCAGCGGCGGCATCTCCGCATTCATTTTCGCCAACAACTGTTCGGACTCGGCCACCGTCTTCCGAACTTGGATCAGGACCGGAACCAGATAGCCCACCAACACCGCAAATGCGACGGCAATCAAGATGGCGGCCATTTCAACAATTGTCATATAAACCTCCAGACTAGAGACCCAAGACCAGAGGTGCTAGACCAGCCGGTTCCGGCCCTCGCCGGTTTCATCGCACCGCCGGCTTCTTCGTCCGCCACTGGGTCGATTGCTCATAGGCATGCGCCGCCCGCAACAACGTCTCCTCCTGAAACGCGCGGCCGATCATCTGCAAGCCGATCGGCATGCCCGCCTTGCTGAATCCGCAAGGCAGCGCAATGGCCGGCAAACCGGCCAGGTTGACCGAGATGGTGAAGATATCCGACAGATACATCTGCAACGGATCGTCGCTCTTTTCACCCAGCTTGAAGGCCGTTGTCGGCGTGACCGGCGTGACGATGAGATCGACCTCTTTGAAGGCCGCATCGAAATCCTGCCGAATCAGCGTCCGCACCGCTTGGGCTTTGCCGTAATAGGCGTCATAGTAGCCTGAACTGAGCGCATAGGTGCCGAGCATGATCCGGCGCTTTACCTCGGGCCCGAACCCTTCCTGTCGCGTTTTCGTGTACAACTCCAACAGGTCTTTGGTCTCTTTTGCCCGAAGACCGAACTTGACCCCGTCATACCGGGCCAAATTCGAACTCGCTTCCGCCGTCGCAATGACGTAATAGACAGCCACCGCCGCATCGGTTCTCGGCAACTGAATTTCCTTGATCTCGCCGCCGAGGCTCTTCAACTCCTCAATCGCCGCCCGCACCGCCTGCTCGACCTCCGGATCGAGCCCCTCGGCAAAGAACTCCGCGGGAATTCCAACCTTCAGCTTCTTCAGGTCTTTTTTCTTGAGCGCCTTCGTGTAGTCGGGCACAGGCACATCGGCCGACGTGGAATCCATCGGATCGTAACCGGCAATCACGCCCAACAAGAATGCGGCGTCCGCCACATCCTTCGTAATCGGGCCGATTTGATCGAGCGACGACGCGAAGGCGATCAATCCGTAGCGCGACACGCGCCCATAGGTGGGCTTCAGCCCGACCACTCCGCAAAACGCGGCCGGTTGCCGGATCGATCCGCCGGTGTCGGACCCTAGCGCGGCGGCGCATTCATCCGCCGCCACCGCGGCGGCCGATCCGCCGCTCGATCCGCCCGGCACATACTGAAGATTCCAGGGATTCCGGCTGGCACCGAACGCCGAATTTTCCGTGGACGAACCCATCGCAAACTCATCGAGATTGGTCTTGCCCAGCAGGAGATAATCCTGCGCTCGCAGCTTCCCGATGACGGTCGCGTCGTACGGGGGCACAAAATTCTGCAGCATACGCGAGGAGCAGGTCGTCGCCACGCCCTCGGTGCAGAGATTGTCCTTGATCGCCAGCGGCATGCCGCTCATCGGCTGCGTCTTCCGCCACCCTTTCAGCTTCTCATCGAGGGCCGCCGCCTGCGCCGCCGCCTGTTCCTTTTGCTGCGTGACATAGGCCTTCACCTTGGGTTCGACCTGGCTGATACGCAGAAAATAGGCGCGGACGATTTCCGACGCGGTGACTTCGCCCGCAGTGAACTTGCGCTGCAATTCGCAGAGTGTAAGTTTGTGGAGGCTCATCGTTTGGCCGACGCGTCGATCATTTGATTCTTCTCGTTCACCCGCACGATCCTGGGGGCATGCCGCTTGATTTCCTCTTCGCTGTAGTACTCGTAGCAGAAGATGATAATTTGATCGCCCACCGCCCCTTTGCGGGCCGTCGGACCGTTCAGCACAATCTCGCCGCCGCCGCGCTTGCCGTTGATCGCGTAGGTCATGAACCGTTCGCCGTTGTTCAGATTCGAGCACACGACCGCTTCATAGGGAAGAATCCCTGCGGCATCGAGCAAATCCTCATCGACCGTCAAACTCCCCTCATACTCCAAGTGCGCTCCCGTGACCGTGGCACGATGAATTTTTGACCGCAGCATTTGTCGAAACATAGCACTCCTCTATTTCCGCCCCGATACGCCGGGGACTTACTCGATGATCTTCGGCACGCAGAACCCGTCGGCCTCACGCTCCGGCGCATTCGCCAACGCCTTGTCGACCTGCAAGGACGGCCGCACCACATCGTCACGAAAGACATTCACCTGCCCCAAGACCGTCGCCGTCGGCTCAACCCCGTCCGTATTGTACTGCTTTAATTTTTCGACGTGGGTCAGGATCTGGCTCAACTGCTTGGCAAACGCCTCCGTCTCCGACTGCGACACATCCAGCCTGGCCAGCTTGGCCACTTTCTCAACGTCCTGCCTGGTGATCTCCACTGCTTCTTTCCTTCCCTCTCTCAGCGGATGTTCAAAATGGTCTTTCAGCAAGGCCGCAGGAAGTCCGTCAACCGAGGCGTACCCTCCGGGGTAGGTCGCAGGGAGACGGACGACCGAGAACGCCGCTGAAAGCCATTTTCAACGTCCAATCATTCTACCGTGACACTCTTTGCCAGGTTTCTCGGCTGATCCACATCGGCTCCCCGTAACACGGCAATGTGGTACGCGAGCAACTGCAACGGAATCGTAAAGAGAATCGGCGACAACAACGGATGCGTCTCCGGAATCGTAAACACCGCATCGGCGGTTTTCCCGAGTTCGCGCTCCCCTTCGGCCACAAACGCGATCACCGGCGCACGCCGGGCCTTCACTTCCATCAGATTGCTCACGGTTTTTTCATACAACCGGTCTTTCGGCGCCAGCACCACCACCGGCATATCCTTATCGATCAAGGCGATCGGGCCGTGCTTCATTTCGCCGGCCGCGTAGCCCTCGGCATGGATATAGGAGATTTCTTTCAGCTTCAGCGCGCCTTCGAGCGCAATGGGGAAATTGATCCCGCGGCCGAGATAGAGGAAATTCCGCTTCTTGTAGTAGCGCTTGGCAATGGCCACGATCTCCGCCTCACGCCCCAACACACGCTCCACTAAAGCCGGCAACCGGACCAGCCGGTCCAGCCAGGCCTTGCCGTCGGCGGCCGTCATGACTCTCCGCACCCGCGCAAGATGCAGCGCCAGCAAATAGAGCGCGGTGAGCTGCGCAGTGAACGCCTTCGTCGAAGCCACCCCGATTTCCGGCCCGCAGTGGGTGTACAAGACGCCGTCCGACTCGCGCGCAAGCGTACTGCCCACGACGTTCACGATCGATACGACCTTCGCGCCTTTGCCTTTCGCTTCGCGAGCCGCGGCCAGGGTATCGGCCGTTTCACCAGATTGTGAAATCGTCACGAAGAGATCGTTCTTCCCCACCAGCGGATCGCGATAACGGAACTCGCTCCCGATATCGACCTGGACCGGCGTGCGAACCATTTCCTCCAGCAAGTACTTTCCCACCAGGCCCGCATGCCAGGACGTGCCGCAGGCGACGATCCAGATCCGGTCCACCGCCGCAAACTCCTTCGGTGTGAGCCCGATATCGGGGAGATCCGCTTCACCGGTTTCGTACGAATACCGTCCGCGCATCGTGTCGAGAATCGTTTGCGGCTGCTCATGGATCTCTTTCAGCATGAAGTGGGGATAGCCGCTCTTTTCGGCCGCCGACGCATCCCAGGTAATCTTGGCCGGTTTCCGAAACACCGGATTTCCCTCGGCATCGGTTAACTGCGCATCGTGCTGGGTCACCACCGCCATGTCACCTTCTTCGAGATAGGTGACGTCCCGGGTATGGGCAAGCATGGCCATGACATCGGAGGCCACAAACGAGGCATCCTTCGTCCGGCCGATCACCAACGGGCAGCCGGATCGGGCCGCAATCAGCGTCCCCGGCTCTTTTTCGGAGATGACGGCCAACGCGTAACTCCCGCGCACATCCTGCGTCGCCGCGCGAACCGCGTCGGCCAGTCCCTTCCCCTTTTGGAGGTACTTGTCGATGAGATGCGCCACCACTTCGGTGTCGGTTTCGGATTGAAACTTGTAGCCCTCTTTTTCCAGCTGCTGCTTGAGCGGCTGATAGTTCTCGATAATGCCGTTGTGCACCAACACGCAGCCCTTTGAGCGATGGGGATGCGCATTTTGCTCCGACGGTTTGCCGTGGGTCGCCCAGCGCGTATGACCGATCCCCACCGTCCCGTTCAGGTCTTTTTCCTTGAGCGACTTCTGGAGATTGGCCAACTTGCCGACGCTACGGCGTACTTCAATCTTCTGCCCTTGAAGCACCGCGACTCCGGCCGAGTCGTACCCGCGATATTCCAGCTTGGCCAGCCCGCCGATGAGAATGGGGACCGCCTCCTGATTTCCGACATAGCCAACAATGCCGCACATCGAGCGTTACCTCTTCTTCTTTTTCCCGGACAACGCGGTCGAAGCCTTTCGGCTCTTCGACGGGGTGTCTCCCGCCGGCACGCCGTTCGACAACAGAGCCCGCCGCTTGGCCGCCCACCCGGCGCGGTTCACCTGCGGCACGCGCGCGATGACCAGTGAATCGGACGGCACGTCCTGCGTCACCGTCGTCCCCGCGGCAATCACCGTCCCCGCGCCAATCGTCACCGGCGCGACCAACTGCGTATCGCTCCCGATAAACACATGATCGCCGATGACCGTCCGGTGCTTGTTCGTCCCGTCATAATTACAGGTGATGGTGCCCGCGCCGATGTTCACGCCCTTGCCGATCGTCGCGTCGCCCAGATAGCTGAGGTGATTCGCCTTGGCTCCCTCGCCGAGATCCGTCTTCTTCATCTCGACAAAATTGCCCACCTTGGCGTTCTTGCGCACCAGCACGCCGGGCCGCAGATGCACGAAGGGCCCGATATGCGCCTCGTCATCGATCTGTGCCTCCCGCAAGACACAGTGATCCAAAATCTCCACGCGGTTGCCGACGACACAGTCGGTCATCCGCACGCCGGAATACACTGTCGTGTCCTCACCGATCACCGTCCGGCCCTCAAGCGTCACGTTCGGATACAAGATCGTGTCTTTGCCGATAGCCACGTCGGCCTCGATCCAGGTTGACGAGGGATCGACCATCGTCACGCCCGCCTCCAGCCATCGCCCGCGAATCTGCTGCCGGATTACCGCTTCGGCTTCGGCCAACTGTTGCCTCGTATTCACGCCGAGCCCTTCATCCGGATCGCTCAGCGGCATCGCCGACACCCGCTGCCCCTGCTTTACCGCCATATCGACGATGTCCGTGAGGTAATACTCGCCTTGGGCGTTATGCGGCTCGACCTTCTCCAACGCCGCAAACAGAAACCCTCCATCGACGACATAGGTCCCGACGTTGATTTCCCGAATGGCTCGCTCCTCCGGCGTCGCGTCCCGATGTTCGACGATCTTCAACACATCGGCAGATGCGGGCGCGCCACTCTGCGCTCCGCCGGCAGTCCGGCGCACGACCCGGCCGTAGCCGCTTGGATCCTCGAGCATCGCCGTCAGCATCGTCACCGTCGCGCCGGACGAACGATGGACACGCAGCAGCTCCTGCACAGTCGCCTCCTGCAGCAACGGCGTATCGCCATTGAGAATAAGATAGGCCGCCGGCTCCTTACCCCTGCCGGACACAAACACCGGTCTGGCCTGCAACACCGCATGACCGGTGCCCAATTGCTGCTTCTGCTCGACGATATGGACCGGTGCCCCGTCGCGCTGTCCTGCCAACGCGGATTCCACAACCTCTCGCACCTGGTCAGCCTGATGCCCGACCACCACAGCCACGGAGTGCCCCGCCAGACGGCGGGCCAAATCAAGCGCGTAGCGAATCATGGGGCGTCCGGCAATGCGATGCAGCACTTTTGCCTGCTTTGACCGCATGCGCGTGCCGCGGCCCGCCGCCATCACCACCACGCCCAAACGAGCCATCGATGCCGCATGCGTCGTCGCTGTCATCCGATCGGCACTCCCGCCGCCGGCTGCTTCACGCCGCTCCACTTGGCATCGGCGGCAAGCACTGACGCCATCGACGTCGAAGGAACATACAACCCGCCCGATACAATCAGCTTCATGGCCTCCTCAACGCTGATATCCACCGACGTCACTTCCCGCTCAGGCACCAGCAAAAAATAGCCGGAGGTCGGATT
Source organism: Nitrospira sp. NS4 (assembly GCF_049546785.1). NCBI lineage: Bacteria > Pseudomonadati > Nitrospirota > Nitrospiria > Nitrospirales > Nitrospiraceae > Nitrospira > Nitrospira sp. NS4. The sequence goes on from NZ_JBMWAN010000001.1 coordinate 651,571, forward strand.
CGGCGACGTGGGAACATAGACGTGAATCAACGGATCCTGGCCCAAGGCCGCCGTCTCGGATTTCGTCACCCCTGTGACAAACGCAAAGCAATAATGGCCGTTCTTGGGGAATTGAATGAGCACGACACGATGATACGACCCGCGATCCGAAAACGAGAGAATGTCCATCATCGACTTCAGCGTGGAATATATTCCGCGCACGAGCGGCAGACGATTGAGCCAATCCTCCCACATCCGGACGATCTGTCGCCCCATGAAATTCGCGGCAAAAAGCCCGACAGAGAAAATCAAGATCAGTAAGGTCACAATACCGAGTCCCGGCACGTAATAAGCCGGCACCATCTGAGCGAGGACGTTCCCGAGGATCCCGTCCACCGTGACAAACAACGTCTTCAGGATAAGAATCGTTCCCCAGATCGGAGTGACGACGAGCACCCCGGTTAAAAAGTACCGTTTTAAAGCGGTTTTGAGCATAGATTCAGACGCTGGAAGAGGCCCCTATATTGTGGTGGTTCATAATACAGAGTTTATTCGAGTCGTCGCAAGCCTTTTCTTGCTAATTTCAACGAGTTAGATAGCTTTACAGCCGGAAATAGTTTCTCCACAAGCCCATTCGGGATGAGACCTGTCAGGCCACGAGATGTCGAGCCCCGGCGCGCGAACCACTGAGCGACGCACTCTACCTTCTACGCCGGATCCGATTCTTGCTATTCACCTGGCCTTGGCATAGGATCCCGCCCCATTGTGCGGGCGCTTTGAACGCCACTTTCTCCCCCTGGGCCAGAGAGACCCGCATCCGTTGCACGAGAAACCTCCTATGAAATCAGGCATTGGTCTCTGCGGAGCGCACAGAGTCGGAAAAACCACGCTGGCGCAAGCTGTCAGTCAAGCCACGGGCATCCCGTTTCTCAAAACCCATACAAGCCACATCTTCCAACAACACGGCCTTGATCCGGCCAAACCCATGGCCTTCGAGACCAGGCTGGCGATTCAACAAGAGATCTTAGCTGCCGGAGAAACCGTGTGGCTGCAGGAAACGAATAACTTCATCAGTGATCGAACCCCGCTGGATATGGCCGCGTATACACTGGCGGACATTCACGGCACCACCGCGATCAATGAGACGGCGTTCAGACAATACCTCACGGACTGCATCGAAAAAACCAACCGGTTCTTTTCCACCTTGATTATTGTCCCCCCGGGCATTCCTCTGGTTCCCGAACCGGGAAAAGCCGCGCTCCATGACGCCTACATCGAACATATCCACACTTTGATCGTCGGCCTCTGTCACGATGAACGGATTTCTGCCACAGTCTACCACCTGGGACGGGATGTCTTGTCGCTGGACGATCGAGTGACACAGACCATCTCGCGCCTCCCGTAAGCGCCCGCCAGCCGGTCTCGTCATTATCCTTGCTATACATCAGCCGGTAGGCCCTAGGTGATAGGGCCTAACAGGCCGGGATGATTACCTTCATTGACTGCTCCGCATGGACGAGATAAATACCCACACATTGCAAACACTTATGCAATAAGGACTGGCCGAACGGAAAATGACTCTTCACGCCAGGTCGAGCAACGCATGAGCCCTGCACCGCCACATGTACTGACCATCCTCATCGTTGAGGACCAGGACGGCCCGCGAGAGGTACTGGCAACCCTGCTGCGTCCTCACTATCGCGTCCATAGCGCCGACAGCGCGACGGCCGCCCTCCGTATCGTTCAAGATCACCGCATCGATCTGATCATTCAAGATATCGGACTGCCCGATCGCAACGGCATCGAGCTGTTACGCGATTTGCAACCCCTCACTGATACCAAAGTCATTGTCATCAGCGGCGCGGGCACGGTCCAATCGGCCCAGGACGCCATCAAACTTGGAGCCGTGGCATATCTCCTCAAACCATTTAACACTGAAGAACTACTTGTTCTGGTTCACAAGACGCTGACCCCGCATGCCGCATAAGCAGACTCGACATGCGCCGACTGCTGTGCGCTCTTGAATCGACGCTCCCTTCCCACCTACAATCCCTTCCAGTCGTCCACTTCGTCACATACACACAGCAGACTGCGACCTGCCCATGCCTTTTCGGGACATCAGCGGCCATGAACGTCCGATCGCCATTCTTCAGGCCGCGCTGTCACACGAGCGACTCGGACATGCCTATCTCTTCCATGGGGAAGACGCCATCGGCAAACGCCTCACCGCCATTCATCTCGCTCAAGCGTTGAACTGCGAACGCCCCTCGGCCCCTGAGTCGCTCGACGGCTGCGGAAGCTGCCGCGCCTGTCAGCAGATCGCCGCGCACACCCATCCGGACTTCATCGTCATCGAGCCGGACCGTGAATTGGCCACACCGCAAATCAAGATTGAACAGGTACGGGAAATCGAGCAGCAGTTTATTTATCGCCCGCTCATGGGCGAGCGAAAAATCTGCCTGATTGATGATGCGGACCGCATGACCCTCGGCGCCGCCAATGCCCTCCTCAAGACGCTCGAAGAACCACCGGGCCATGCCCTCTTTCTCCTCATCACCAGCAGACCCAATGCGCTCCCCATCACCATTCGCTCACGCTGCCAGCTCCTGCGCTTTACCACTCCGGCCCGCACACAAGTCGAGGCCGCGGTGATTTTGAAACGCGACGTCCCTCCGGCCGATGCCCGCCTGCTGGCGCTCGTCACGGACGGACGCATCGGCGACGCGCTCACGCTGGATCTCGCCGCCCTGCGCGAACGCCAACAGGAATGCCTCGAGCTGCTGGCGCCGCAAACGCTCCGCTCCACATCGGCTATTCTCATCGCGGCAGAAAGTCTGGCCAAAGCCGACCGCGGACTGGAAACCCTCACCTGGATCAGCCGCTGGATCCGGGATCTCATGCTCATCCATGTCGGCGGCGATCAGGACCAGATCCTCCATCTCGAACAGCTCGCGCAACTGCAAGACTATGCCCAACGGGCCGACCTCACCCAGCTCCTCAACCTCCAGAAAGACATCGAGAAGCTCGAACAAAGCGCCACCCGCCACTTGAATCTCCATATGGCGCTGGAGTCGTGCCTGCTCCGGCTCCGCGAGGCCCTGGCTCTGGCTCCCGCAGGAACGCCTGCCTAGAAATATTTGCTGACAACCTGGTATCTTCCCGTTCGCCATGCGCGACGCAAACAGCTTCTACATCACGACGCCGATCTATTACGTCAACGATGTCCCCCACATCGGCCATGCCTACACGACTGTCGCCGCCGACGTCCTCGCGCGCTATTGGCGGTTGCGCGGACGCGACGTCTTCTTTCTGACCGGTCTCGATGAGCATGGACAAAAAGTCCAGCAGGCGGCTGCGAAGTCCGGGATCGATCCCCAAGCCCATTGCGACAAACTCGCCCCGCAGTTTCAGGATCTCTGGAAGCGCCTCAATATTTCGAACGACGCCTTCATCAGAACCACCGATGCCCCACACAAATCCGTGGTTCAACGCTACCTCCAAGAGCTGTACGACAAGCAGCTGATTTATCAGGACTCTTACACAGGCTGGTACTGCACCTTCGACGAACGATTCTGGACCGAAAAGGATGTGGCGGATGGACTCTGCCCGGACTGTAAACGCCCCGTCGAGAAGCTCAGCGAACATAACTACTTCTTCAAGATGGGGCAGTATCAGGACCGCCTGATCGACCACATCAAGCAACATCCGACCTTCATCCGCCCCGAATCGCGGCGCAACGAAGTCCTCGGCTTCTTGCAGACACAGAAACTCGGCGATCTCTCGATCTCGCGCCCGAAGTCCCGCCTCTCCTGGGGCATCGAACTGCCGTTCGACAGGGACTACGTCACCTACGTCTGGTTCGACGCGCTCGTCAATTACGTCTCGGCCCTGGAATATCTGCCGAAAAATCCGGCGCTCGACCAGTTCTGGCCCGCTTCGGTCCATTTGGTCGGGAAAGATATTCTGACCACCCACGCCGTCTACTGGTCCACCATGTTGATGGCGCTCAACCTGCCACTACCGGAGACCATCTTCGCGCACGGGTGGTGGACCGTCGACGGCGAAAAGATGTCAAAGAGCCGCGGCAACGTCGTGGATCCGAACAAGATGGTCGATGCATTCGGGGCCGATGCATTCCGCTATTTCCTGCTCCGTGAAGTACCCTTCGGACAGGACGGCGACTTTTCTCAATCGGCCATGGTCGCGAGCATCAACAGCGACCTGGCCAACGGAGTCGGAAATCTGCTCAGCCGCACCCTCACCATGATCGAGCGATTCGCTGGTGGCGCCATTCCTACGGCCGGCAGTCCGGCCATCCCCGAGATCGAAACCCGGATCGCCGCAGCCGCAGCAACACTCCCGGCAACCGTCGAACATGGATTCGGCGCACTTGCGTTTCGAGACAACCTCCAGGCCATCTGGGAACTCGTCGGCCTCTGCGACGAATACATCGATAAGGCCGCGCCCTGGCAACTGGCCAAGAATCCTGAACACCTCCCGCGCCTGAACACCGTCTTGAATACAACGACCAAAGCCCTGCGCTTGCTGTCAGTGCTCCTCTATCCCTACATGCCCCACACCGCACAGCAACTCGTGAAACAACTGGGCCTCTCCCTCGATTTGTCCCGACCGCTTCCGCCATCAGCCTATGACTGGGAGACGCCGCTGCCCGGCGTACGAATCTGCAAAGGCCCGGGCCTCTTCCCGCGTATCGAAACAAAACCACAAGGAGCGAAACCCGTGAGCGACACTCCAGCGCCCCCTCAGCCAACCCCCGCCGCACCAGCGACAACTTCCATACCACCATCTCCGACGCCCACCGCCTCTAGCCCCACGCCACAAGCCCCTGCTCCGGCACAGATCACCATCGACGAATTCCTGAAAATTCAGTTGAAGACGGCGAAGGTGCTCAGCGCGGAACGCGTGCCGAAGTCGGACAAGCTGCTGAAACTGCAGGTCTCGCTCGGCACGGAACAGCGGCAGATCGTGGCGGGCATCGGCAAGAAGTATGAACCGGAAACCTTAGTCGGCAAGACCATCGTCATCGTGGCCAATCTGAAACCGGCTAAGCTTATGGGCATCGAATCGCAGGGCATGGTCCTCGCCGCCGGTGATACCGAAGTGCGCGGCCTGGCAACCATCCTGGAAGACGTGGAACCAGGCACCAAGGTCAAATGATCCCCGTGCGCACATTTGTCCGTCTGTTGTGCATCGCCGCAATTCTTTCTACACCACTCCCCTGCCTCGCCCTCCCCGCTGAAGAGGATTCGTCTCATGACCTGCATCTGAACGATCCGAAACCCACCACCGTGCTGGTGCGCGTCGTCGCCCATGGCTCGATGGTACTGGGGAAGGAAGTCGGTGGCGCGCGCGTCACCATCACCGACGTGGCCAGCGGGCAGATCCTCGCATCCGGCCTCCAGCAAGGGGACGCGGGAGACCAGAACCAGATCATGCGCACCCCGCGCCTGATGGAAGAGGCGCACTACAGCACGCGCCCGTCGGCGGCCTTCACCGCCACCCTCGACCTCGTCCGGCCCATCCTCGTCGACATTGCAGCCGAAGGGCCGTTGGCCTTTCCGGCGGCGACCCAGCGCGTGACCACACGCACCTGGCTGATTCCCGGCCACGACCTGACCAGCGACGGAATCGTGCTGACGCTCTACGGCTACATTGTCCAGATCGAACATCCGAAAGCCGGCGGCGCAGGCCTCATCGCCAAAGACGACGTCATGCTCCGCGCTTCGGTGCGCACCCTGTCCGGCGCGCTCGTCCGCCCCCATGGCGACTGGGACTCCCGGCGAGTCCACATTTACGGCGAACTCCTCATCGGGGCACGCGTGGTCGAGCGTCTCCAACTCTTCTACAGCGGGGACAAGGCCGGCTTCGAAGCCCCCTTCTTCGTCCCGCTCCCCAAAGACGCCCCGGACGGCATCACCCTTCGCGTCGTCGCGGCCGACCCCTCCAGCGGCAACTTCGGCATCGGCGAAGCCAAATTCCCCGTCTTGAGCGAGCGGCTTCCCCCGAAATCTCCCCGATAGTCGCGCCTTCCGCTCCAAGGAAATCTTGCTCCCTCCGCGCGGCCGTGCGAGACTGTCAGCTATGACCGCCTTGGCCTCCTATGAACGGCTCCGCTCGCGTCTGCACCTGGCGCTTGGCCTGAATGCCATCGTCATCACCGCCGAATTCATCGGCGGGTTTCTGCTCGACAGCATGGGCCTCATGAGCGACGCCGGGCACAATCTCGTGGACCAGGGCTCGCTCTTCCTCGCCCTCTATGCGCATCTGCTGACCGCCAGACCGGCGAGTGCCACCCGTACCTTCGGATACCACCGGGCTGGGGTGATCGCGGCCTTCTTGAATTCATTCGTGCTGTTGCTGACCGCCCTGGGCATTACCCTCGTCGGACTCAAGCGCCTCCTCCACCCGGTTACGGTCGACGGGGGCTGGATGATGGCCATCGCCGCGCTGAGCTTCGCGGCGAACTTGAGCATCGCGTTGTTGCTTCAGCACGGCGCGAAAGATGATCTGAACATCCGCAGCGCCTTCTGGCATATGCTGGGAGATGCGTGGGTATCGTTGGGGGTGGTCGTCAGCGGCGGGGCGATTCTCCTGACCGGTTGGACGATTCTGGACCCCTTGATCAGCCTGCTGGTCGTCGGCGCCATTCTCCACGGAGCCTGGCCGCTCTTCAAGGAATCGCTGGATGTCCTGCTGGAATCCACTCCGCCCACGATCAGCCCGACTCACATCGCCGCCATGATCGAAAGCATCCCTGGCGTGAAAAACGTCCACGACCTCCATATCTGGGCCGTGGAACCGCGCCTCATCATACTCACCTGCCATGTACTGGTGGACGGGGATGACGAGGTACTGACGAACGCCTTGCTTCACACCATCCGCGACCGCGTGTCATCCGGGTTCGGCATTCATCACATGACCATTCAAATGGGCACCCACTGCTGCGAACCTGACACCGTCCACTGCGACCTCTCCAAACTTCCGGCACGCAACCAACCCGTCGAATCCCTCGCCCACCCCCATCATCATTGAGCTTTTCACCGGCCGTCCCACCCGATAGAATACGAATCGTCATCCCGATACCACCTATCGCAATCGACTAATGAGGAATGTCTATGCCCGTTCCCTTCTATCTTCTCTGCGGCTCGCTCGGCGCGGGCAAGACCACGCTGCTGATGCGGCTGCTGGAACATTGGAAACAGGAGGGGCGACGGGTGGGCGTGCTGATGAACGAAGCCGGCGAGATCAGCATCGACGGGCCGCGCGCCGGGACCATCGCCGAGCAGGTCATGAATCTCGCCGGGGGCTGCGTCTGTTGCGACACCAAGGAAGATCTGTCCTGGGGCATCGCGCAGCTGGTGAACGATGCGGAGTCGGATGTGTTGATTCTCGAATGTTCGGGGCTGGCCGACCCGGCGGAGGTGATCGACGCGGTCACGGACCTCTACACCGCCCGTCTCACCACGCTGGAGCGGGTGATCGCCCTGCTGCATCCGATCCCCAGCGAAACCAGCAGCTCCAGTCACTATGTCACGACCCAGGCCATTCGCTGCGCGGACGAGTTGATCCTGAATAAGCAGGACCTCTATGTGCCGGGCCATTGGGAAGATTTCAAAAGCGGGATCGTGAAACAGAATCCCTATGCCCGTCTCTGGGAAACCGCCCACGCCCGCATCGACCCCACCGCCTTGCTGTCGCCCGTACAGACCACCCGGCCAGCCTCCAGGACGAATGTGACGTTTGGCGCACCCCGCCCCTCAGGCTCACACCAGCGAGCGGATTATCATCCCATTGCCACCACCGTGCGCCTCCCCGGCCCCTTGAATCGCGCGCGATTTCTGGCCTGGACCGAGACGCTGCCCAAGGAACTCGAACGCGCCAAAGGATTCTTTCGTTTTGAGCATGAACCGGAGCTGCAGGAATTCCAGTATGCCCCGCCGGGACAGGCAACGATTGCGCCCGTTATGCTGCTGGACGAACCGGATCCGGCAATCGTGCTCATCGGGCGCGGTTTCGATCGCGAGCAATGCCAGGCGCAACTGCTCGCCTGCCTCGCCCCGCGCTAGCCAGCTGTTGGACAAGTTCGCCAGCAGCAGCCTCGCATCAATCCTGGATGATGCGCCGCATCATGATGAGTCAAAGGTGACGTGCAACGCGGGCAGACTCGCCGTTGGGACCTTACTGCTCGGCCGCGGTGGCCAGCCTGCGAAGACAACCCACCGACACATCCTTGCCCCCTGAGCACAGGTCCGTAGCGCGACCTGACCGCGGGACGCACGCGTTCGACCGATTTTGAATTGTCTCCCGCGGAACGCAGTGGTAGGATGCACGCCCATCAGGGTCAGGCCGCGCTGATTGAAGCCAAAACACGCGCGACATAAAGGACAGCCCGATGACAGACCCTCACGCCCACACCCCTGACCAACAGACCAACGACCTGTACCGGCTCATTGTCGATGCCGCGCCGACCGGACTTCTCCTGACCAACCGGGAAGGCCTCATCATCCTGCTCAACCAGCAGGTGGAACAGATGTTCGGGTACCGGCGCGAGGAACTCGTCGGCCAATCCGTTGAACTGTTGATGCCGCCACGCTTCTCTCCGGAACATGCCCGCCACCGACAGACCTTGAACCAGGCTCCGTCGGCTCGCGCCATGGGTGTCGGCCGCGATTTGTACGGCCGGCGTAAAGACGGCTCCGAATTCCCCATCGAGATCGGCCTCAACCCGGTCACACTCCCCTCCGGCACGCACTACCTGGCATCGATGATCGACATCACGGCACGCAAGCAAGGCGAGCAGGATCTCCACCAATCCCGTGCAGACTTAGAGCGCCGCGTCCGGGAGCGCACCGCGGAACTCGTGACCATCAACACCGCCTTGCGCGAGGGCGAGGAGCGCTACCGCCTTCTGGCCGATGCCACCTTCGACGGCATCGCCATCCACAATCAAGGCATCATTGTCGAAGCCAACCCCGGACTGGAGCGGATGTTCGGATATGCTCCCGGCGAGTTGATCGGGACAGCCCTCCTCAACCTGGTGGCCGACGAATGCCGGGAGAAGGTCGTTGCCGCTATGCAGGCCGGTGAACAACCCCCTTACGAGTCCGTAGGCCGGCGCAAAGACGGCTCCACATTCTCGGAAGAAGTCATCGTCAAGCCCTACCGGTATAAAGGCCACGACATGCATCTCGTGGCCATCCGCGATATTACCGAGCGCAAACGCGCCGAGAAAGCCCTGCAATCGGCCTACCAACAGCTCAGCTTCCATATTGAAAACACGCCTCTGGCGGTCATCGAATGGACCGCGGATATGCGTCTGCAACGCTGGTCCCCGCAGGCAGAAAAGATTTTCGGATGGCGGTCTGAGGAGGTAGAGGGGAAATATTCTCACGAATGGCGGTTCGTCTTCACCGACGATACGGAGGCCCTGCACGGCGTCATCGACCGGCTGATGAAGGGCCGCGAGCGCCAGAACGTCTATCGGGGCCGCCAGTACACCAAAGCCGGCGGCGTCGTGCATTGCGTCTGGCACAACTCGGTCCTGACGGACGAGCGCGGGGCGGTCGTCTCGATCATGTCGCTAATCCAGGATTTATCCGGACAAGTGCGGCTGGAACAACAATTCCATCACGCCCAGAAGATGGATGCCATCGGACGCCTCGCGGGGGGCATCGCCCACGACTTCAATAATTTATTGACGGTCATCAACGGATACAGCGATCTGGCGCTCGCAAACCGCAACATCCCGCCGCGCGTGCAGAACGGACTGCAGCAGATTCTGAATGCCGGCCATCGCGCCGCCTCGCTGACGCATCAATTGCTGGCCTTCAGCCGCCAGCAGGTCATGCAACCGCAGGTGCTGAATATCAACTCCGTTGTGGTCAACATGGAGAAGCTGTTACGCCGCCTGATCGGCGAAAACATCAAGTTGATCTGCCGGCTGGACGAGAAGATCGGACGCATCAAGGCCGATCCCGGACAAATTGAACAAATCGTGATGAATTTGGCCGTCAACGCGCGCGATGCCATGCCGAACGGCGGACAACTGATCATCGAAACCCAGCACGTGGAACTGGACGACGCCTTTCTCTCCACTCAGGCGCCGACGCTGTCTCCCGGCCCCTATGTTCTGCTGGCGATAGAGGATACCGGCATCGGCATGGACGACGTCACGCTCATGCGGATCTTCGAACCGTTTTTCACGACCAAGGGCCCCGGAAAAGGCACGGGGCTCGGCCTGGCCACCGTGCATGGGATTGTGCAGCAGAGCAACGGATTGATCACCGTGTCCAGCCAGCTTGGGCAGGGCACGCGATTTCAGATTTATTTTCCGCGCGTCACGGCCGCGATCCAGCCGGTCGCCAAGACCGGCTCCCCGCAAGCGGCCGTCAAAGGCACCGAGACCGTGTTACTGGTCGAAGATGAACCGATCGTGAGAGCTTTTGCCCGCCAGGTCCTGACGGACCACGGATACGCCGTGCTGGAAGCGGCGACCGCCGAGGAGGGGCTTTTTTTGAGCAACGGTTATGACAACACCATTCATTTATTGCTGTCCGATGTGGTCCTGCCCACCGGCGGCGGCCCGCTCCTCGCCAAACATCTGCGCAATCAACGTTCCAGCATTAAAGTCTTGCTGATGTCCGGCTACATCGATCGCGGCTTCAGCATCGCGGACAACCTGGCCGATACGACGCCGTTCATCCAGAAGCCCTTCACCCAGGAAGTCCTGCTGCAAAAAATCCGCACCGTGCTCGACACCCCGGAAACGAACTCAGACACCGCGCAACAGCTCTCGTGGCTCACGTAATCTGACGAACAGCCGGGGTTCTAAACCTCGGCCAATGCAGGAGCGCCCAGGCGGTTCCGCTGCCGATGAGTCCTCCGAGCACCCACCCGCCGAGCACATCAGTCGCATAGTGCGCACCGACATAGACGCGGGCGAATCCCACGAAGCCCACGATCGGCCAGCTGATCCAGCCGGTTTTTGGATAGAGCACCTGGAGAAACGCCGCTGCGGCTGCCGTGTTCATCGCATGGTTGGAGGGAAAGCTGAACAACCGGCCGCATGCGCCTCCCCCGACCACGATGGCTTCGTGAACAGCGTGACAGGGGCGCACCCGCGCCACCAGCCATTTGAGCTGCCCGCCAAGAAAATCGGACAGGCCGATGGCGCCGGCGAGAAACGGACTCCCGAGCAAGGCCTCCCACCGACGACGCCAGATCCAATAGGCGACCGCACACCCGACAGGAAAATACAACGTGCTGGTGGCGCTGAGACGGAGGAACAGCTGGTCGAAGATCTCAGAGCGGCCGGCGAGTCCGTTGATGGCGAGAAAGAGGGACTCGTCGAGGCTCACGAGGCACCCATGGGGTGGGGCGAGAAGCCAAACGCACGGGGTGCGACCTGCACAGCTCGCTTTCCCCTCATCACGTGCCTCATGCCCCTAAGCTTCCGCTCACCGGGTCCGAAAATGAATACGAACGGTGAGTTCCCCGTCGACGGCGTCGTCGCCCTTCATCTGGGGCTCGAAGGTCCATTTGCTTAAGGCTGCGAGGCCGGCGGCGGTCAACTCCCGATGCTTAGCGGGTTCCAGCACCACGACTGTCACCTTGGCCTCTTTCGAGACGAGCAGCCGCGCCTTCATCCAATCGTCGAGTTCTTTGCCGTCCAGCGACGAAGGAATGCCCGGCCAGGGCGTCGATTTCGCGACCGGCCCCAACTGCTGATCCTTGTTGAGGGACAACCCGTGAACATGCACTTCGGGCAATTCAAGGATATCCTCCTGATGATCCGCTTCGTGCGTGGCCTCATCCCCGACCGCCGCCATCGAGGAAACCGGCGAGAAACAGATCGTGACGACAACAAGCCAAACGAATCGCTTCACCATGTTCATCGCTTCACCCGGGTTTAGAAAAACCATTGGGCGCGGAAGAAAAAGGACCGTTGCATGCCGGTGTGCGGCACTCCCAGCCCGATACTGCCCTCGCCTTGATTGTAGAAGTATTTGTAATTGAACAAGTTGATGGCATCAACTCCCACCAGAAGCTTCTGCTTGTCCCACGGCAGTTCGAACACGTGCGTAATCGACGCATTGTACGTGGTCCATGACGGAAAGTGCGAGGAGTTTGTGAGGGCTTCATCGCTCGACGCAGTCCGCAGCCCAGACCCATACAGCATTTGACCCGAGAGAGTTGTGTTGGACGGGAACCGGTAGGCGACAACTGCCGAGCTGGTCATGGTTTGGGAGTGGTCGCAGAACACGCCCCCCGGTGTATTGATGTCCGTAATCTCCTTCGTCTCCAGCAGGTAGTGCCCGGATTGTAAGCCATTGCCTTTGCACCGGCCCCATGCCACGCTGCCGCGGGCACTGAGGCTGTCTGTGATGTGCAGTTTCAGAGCTCCGTCGATCCCCATTTGATAGCCCCATTCGAAGGCGAAGAAGTTAAGCATGGGTGTCGAGCCGAACTGACCCGCATCGGACTGAAAATGATTCCGCTTGTAATAGGCCGCCAATTCCAGCGTCGCCCAGCTGCTGAGGGCGTGATAGCTGCCCACCTCGAAGTAGTGCGACCGCTCCGCGCGGGGATTGAAGCCGGTCGGATTGTCCGGCTCTGCCGTAGTGCCCTGGAGATTCAAATTGCCAAACGCAATCTGCTCAACATTCGGCGGCGTAAACAGCCGGCCATAGTAGGCGTGAAATACGTTCGCCTGATTGAACTTGTAGGCCACACCGATGCGCGGGCTCACCTGTCCTTCATTGTAGAACCCTTGAATGAGATCGCCCCGTAATCCGAGATTGAGCGTCCATTGGTCGTTGAGACTCCATTGGTCTTGAATCCACACCTCCTCACGCACCTGCACGTTCGTCTTGGAGCCGGTCTGGGTGATGACCGGTCCGATCGGGAGGCCGGTGCCGGGGTCCCGGGCGAAGTCAAACAACTGGGCCGTATTATGTGCGTCGGTGTACTGGAATTGAAAACCCGACTTGACGAGGTGGTGCTTGTCGGGAGTCCACGTATAGTCAAGCCTGGTGCCCAGTGAGTAGGCCTTCCGCTTCTGGTTCGCCGTCGAGAAGGGTTCCGCCGCATCAGGCGTATAGGTCAGTGCGTTGAGCGGGTCTGTGGTGAAATTCGCGTAGGAGCTGCGCAAAAATCCGGCGAGCTGGAAAAAATTTTCGGCGTTCACGTCATGGCGCCAGACCATGTGGGTGTATTGGGAGTTCTCTTTCTGGTTCTGGTTGACCGCCTGGGATGGCGCCGGCAAGAACGTGGGATCCTGCGCTTGAAGCAGCCCCAGCACATCCGGGTTTGCCTCCAGGTTGTTGATCGTGGGGATCTGATACTTCGCAACCGCGTTCAAGAAAATCCAGCTGACGCTGTTCCGGTTGTCGTGCTGGTAATCACCTCGCAGATACGTCTGGTTGCGCTCGGATTGATCATGGAACGGCGGCCGGTCGAAGGTCGGCGGCTCAATACCGCGATTCGTCGACGTATAGCTGTTGAGGATGTAATAGCGGAACTTTTCTCCGATCGTGCCTCCGTACTCGAACGATGGCGTCACCTCCTGATTGGAGCCGCCATATCCCTGCAGCGACCCGAAGCCTGGTTTCGTGCCGCTCTTGCTGGTGATATCGACCACGATCGCGCTTTTGTTGCCATACTGCGCCTCCATTCCGCCGAGAGTAATATCCGCTCGCTCCCACATACGAGGCGAAATGATATCGGTGAAAGTCGAGCTGACGCCTTCCGGAATCGGCACGCCGTCGATCCGGAACTGTTGGTTCGCATGATCCTGACGGATGTGGGTCTGCCCCAAGCCTCCGTAGACCACGCCGGGAACCGTCTGCAAGACCTCGGCGACCGTGTTATTGTTGCCACGCGGCAGCACTTCGATATCCTTGCGGCTCACCGAATAGGTTTCGCTCGACGCCTTGTATTGGATCGGCGCTAAAAGAGAAACCACCTCCAGCGCAATCTCCCTCGTTTGTGACAGCGTGAGCGCGACCGGCTTGGGTTCATCGGAGCCCAACACCAGCACGACATATTCGCTTCGATAGGTGTCTTGCACGGCACTCACGGAATACGTCGCATTGGCAGGGACCGAGACCGAAAATTCGCCGGCGTCATTCGAGACCGCCGTCGCCACGGAAGTGCCTTCCTGATCCTTGACCTCCACCACCGCCTGTCCGACCCGGCGAAGATCCTGATTCTGCACCGCCCCCCGGATCACGACTTGCCCGTCACTCTCTGCGGCATCGGCGATGGATGCCATCGACAGCAGTATCCCGATCCCCATACTGAAGCCCATCACTGCCCACGCACACGGCCCCGCACATCGCATGAAGTCCTCCCGCCCATTCAACAGATGGATTGGAAATAGGCCACAGTCCGGCGCCAAAAGGCGCCGAACCGTCATCGATCGTTGAAGAGGAACCTAGCGACGCGGAGGCGCGCGGGAGGGACCGAGCGAAGAAGTCTCGACCGACAGCAGAATCGATTCGGCCGGATGCTCGACGACGCTGACCAGTTCGCAGGCGGTCAGAATCGGCACGCCCACATCCAGCGACCCGGCCGTATGGTGCTGAACCCACTGACAGAGGTCGGTATCGGAGTGCTCGTGACCGTCGTGATCGGCGGCGGCCAACTCGTGGTGGACATCCTGCGCGACGGCAAACGGGGCCAGCCCGAGGAGGATGAAAACCATCCCGAGCGCGAGGACCGCACGGAGCAGAACCGGCGAACTATGGACTGTGGACTTCACAAACACCATTGAGAATCCGTCAGGCGCATCGAGGCCTTATGGCAAAAACGCGACTAACCTATCGATTGCCGCCAGCCCCTGTCAAGCCGTATGGACTTTTTCAGGCATTTTCGCATATGTTAGAGCATCCCAGTCGAGTCGACATTTACACACCCTGGTGGATAAGGCCGCGATCCGCTCGCGGACAGGTATCATGAACAGACCGATCGACAACCAGCATATTTTAGAGATCAATGCGCTGCCCTCACCCCGCGCGATCAAAATCAAGATCCCGATTACCGATCAGGCCGCAGCCCTGGTGGTCGACACACGAGAGGCCATCCGCCGGATTCTGCACGGTCAGGATCGCGATCGGCTCCTCGTCATTGTCGGCCCCTGTTCCATCCATGACCCCGAGGCCGCCTACGAATACGCCGCCAAGCTGAAACCGGTCGCCGATACCTTGGGGGATCGCCTGCTGATCGTCATGCGCACCTACTTTGAGAAACCCCGGACCACGGTCGGATGGAAAGGCTTGATCAACGACCCCCATCTCGACGGCACCTGCGACATTGCCACCGGCATGGAACTGGCGCGGACGATCCTGCTCAAGATCAATCAATCGGGTGTCCCCTGCGCCACCGAGTTACTCGACCCCATCTCACCGCAATATATTGCCGATCTGATCAGCTGGACCGCCATCGGCGCCCGCACCACGGAAAGCCAGACGCACCGCGAGATGGCCAGCGGCGTCTCCATGCCGGTCGGCTTCAAGAACGGCACCGAAGGGAGTCTGCAAGTCGCCGTGAACGCCATGACGTCGGCCCGCACCCCTCATCACTTTATCGGCATCAACGCCGAGGGCCAGATCTCGATCATTCGAACCGCGGGCAACCCCGACCGCCACATCGTTCTCCGGGGCGGCGGCGGCAAGACCAACTATGAAGCAGAACATGTCGCGAAGGCCGAGGCGGCCGTCGCCGGCGAAGGAATCGCACGCCCGATCATGATCGACTGCTCGCACGACAACTCCAATAAGGACCACCGCCGTCAGGGCCTCGTCGCGCGCGATGTGGTTCGCCAGTTCCGCGAGGGACGCCACTCCATCATGGGCCTGATGCTGGAAAGCAACCTGAACCCCGGCAAGCAGACCTGGAAGCAAGGCATCGCCCTGGCTCACGGCGTCTCCATCACCGACGCCTGTCTGGGCTGGGACGAGACAGAAGCCCTGTTGAACGAATTGGCCGACTCCATCATCACCCGCCCGGCCTGACGCAAGTCATTCAGAAAGACCTGTCAGAGGAAGGTCTTCCGCCATGTGCCCGATGCCTCACCCCTTGGTGAGGTCCAGATCCCCGTGCTAGGATGCGGCCGCCATGCTGATCGACACCCACACGCATCTCTACGACGCCCGCTACAACGACGACCGGGACGCGATAATCGCGCGCGCGCGCGAAGCCGGCGTGGAACAATTCGTCACCATCGGCTGCGACCTTGCCACGAGTGAATCCGCTGTGGCACTCGCTGATCGATACCCG
The DNA here is from genome assembly GCF_049546785.1 of Nitrospira sp. NS4. Classification (NCBI taxonomy): domain Bacteria; kingdom Pseudomonadati; phylum Nitrospirota; class Nitrospiria; order Nitrospirales; family Nitrospiraceae; genus Nitrospira; species Nitrospira sp. NS4. The sequence continues at coordinate 667,849 of NZ_JBMWAN010000001.1, forward strand.
TTTGTCCACGCCTCGATCGGCGTGCATCCGCATGAAGTGAAGCACATCCAGGACGGCTGGTACCACGAATTCCGCCGGCTGGCGAAGAGCAATAAAGTCGTGGCCTACGGGGAAATCGGATTGGACTACCACTACAACCACTCGTCACCGAAAGAACAGCGCGAACGGTTCCGCGAGCAGATCCAGCTTGCGCGCGAACTCCGGCTCCCAGTCATTATCCATACAAGGGAGGCCCAGGACGATACCATCGCGATATTGAAGGACGAGCGCGCGTCAGAAATCGGCGGGGTGTTTCACTGCTTTTCAGGAGATGCCAGGCTGGCGAAGGACGCGCTGGATCTGGGCTTCTACCTCTCGTTCTCAGGGATTCTCACGTTCCAGAATGCGTCCGCCCTGCGCGAGATCGCCAGGACGGCTCCGCTGGATCGCGTCCTGATCGAAACCGATTGCCCCTACCTCACGCCGGTCCCGCACCGGGGAAAACGCAACGAGCCGGCATTTGTCACCCATGTGGCAACGCAACTGGCGGCCATTCGCTCCGACGAAGCCGGCATGTCGCCCGAGAAAGTCGCCCTGGCCACGACACGCAACGCCAAGCGGCTCTTCAAAATCGCTTGAGATGCCGATTGCGCTGGCGCAAGGCCTTCGGAAGTTTCCTGGGGTTCCCCTTTTTATCCGGCCCCCGACGAGGAATTTCATCCTCTCCGGGATCTAATTCCTTCCCCCTCACCGCTCCTGATGAGCCGGGACTCCCCGCCAGCTTGCTCATGAACAAGGCCGCGGTCAGCGTCATGGCCCCATGGGCCCTGGCCGTCGCCATGATCTCATGATCAGAGCTCACGACGGCGCAGTCCGAGCCGTACTCGCGCACCAGGCGCTGAATCACCTGATCGGCCTTCTCCCCCCGCCGCGAATACACGACCAGCACGCCGGCCCGGTGCTCGCGCTGCTCCACCGGATGGCCCTGCTGCCACCCGTCGAACACCACGGTCAAGGCATGCCCTTTTCGATGGCGGTAGGCGGCCAAATCCTGCAGAAGGGATTCCCGCGCCATCTCCGATCTGGACGAGAAGCCACCCCCGAGGAGGTTATACCCATCGATAATGAGGTGCGTGGCCATGGTGGTTTCACGCTACCGGGAAGATTTCCCCTCTGTCAATGCATGGAAGTAACATGGACAAGCCCTTGACAAGCAGGGAGACATCTGAGAATGTTTTTTATCCCTCACAGCATTTGGTAGGAACATGCGACGACGGTCTTTCCTCTCGACCCATACTCTGCTACTGGCAGGCTTGCTCTGTCTCTGCAGTCTCCTGCCGGCTCCGTTCCACACCTCGTCGGACAGCGCCTTCGCAGCCGCCTCCGACGACCGGTCCCACCGCCCGCACAAGGGCAGGGCCAAAGGGACTCCGGCGTCTCTCATGCCCGCCACAGTACAGAACTTCCGTGTATTTTCCAGTCCCGGGCGCACCAGGCTGGTGATCGATCTGGATCGGCACACCAAGGTCGTTGAACACCAGCTCTCTTCCTCACATGACCTTCTGATTTCTCTGCCCAATGCGACGATGAGCCGATCCGCGCGGAGCAGACTCGAACGCGGCGTGGTACCGGCTCCCTTTCTGGTTACACAAGACAGCGCCCGGTCCATCACCGTCGCCCTCCCGACCGGGACCATCAGCCGGTACAAGCATTTTGCGCTCGAAAACCCTCCACGGCTTGTGGTGGATGTCACACCCGCATCCTCCTCGCCACCCGGGCCAGTCCCGGCGATCACCACCCCGGATAGCCGAGAGCTATCGCCGGCAGCCTTTGAACCGCCTCCGCAGCCGGCCGTACCGCAGGCGAAACCGTACAAAACCATCGTAGTGGACGCCGGGCACGGGGGCAAAGACCCTGGCGCGCGCGGCCTCCATGGGACCGAGGAAAAGGACATCACGCTCAAAGTCGCGTTGACCCTGAGAGACCTGCTGAGCCAGCAGCCTGGCGTGCGCGTCCTGATGACCCGCGACCACGACGTCTTTGTGGAATTAGAAGAGCGCGCCAAGTTCGCCAACCGCCATGAGGCCGATCTGTTCGTCTCCATTCACGTGAATTCCCATCCCTCCCGTTCCGTCAAAGGGATCGAGATTTACCACTTCGGACAGGCGAAGGATCAACGGGCCCTGGAGGTGGCCGCCAGAGAAAACGGCACCCCTCTCAACAGCACGGGTGTGGGAGTGGAATATCTACTCGCCGACCTGCTCACGACGAAAAAGATCGAAGAGTCGCAAGATCTGGCCTGGAACACCAAAGAATCCATGGTCGCCCGCATGAACGGCCACTACGATATGACCGACCATGGGGTCAAGACTGCGCCGTTCTATGTCTTACGCTATACCAGCATGCCCAGCATCCTGGCTGAAATCGCCTACATCTCCAATCCCTCGGAAGAATCGCTGCTGCGCAAGAACACCTTCGTCCGGGATGTGGCCGAAGCGCTGTTGCACGGCGTAAAGTCATTCCTGGCATCCGGCAAATTGACGGCCCGATAACCCACACACCACGCTCTCTGCCCCCGCCATGCCTACGATCAAGCTCACACTGGAATACGAGGGCACCCGGTACGCCGGTTGGCAGCGCCAACTCAACCAACCCACGATTCAGGAAGCGGTCGAGACGGCCATTGCCAAGGTCACACAGCAGCAGATCTCGGTCGTTGCCGCCGGACGCACCGATGCCGGCGTCCATGCGCTCGGACAAGTTGCCAGCTTCCGGATCGATCGGGAGATGACGCCCTATGAATGGACCAGAGCGCTCAATGCCCATCTCCCCCCCGACATCTCCGTCCGCGCCGTGGAACTGCCCTCAGCCGAGTTTCACGCCCGCCACAAGGCCAAAGGGAAACTGTACCGGTACCGTATTCTGAATCGCTCCGAACGGCCTGCGCTCGAACGGCTCGGAGTCTGGCATGTCCACAGGCCGTTATATGACGAGGCGATGAACCAGGCGGCGCTGCACCTGATCGGCGCCCATGACTTTTCATCGTTCGAGACCCAACCCACGGAAAACGAAGACCCGATCTGTCATATCCGGCAACTCACCGTGACCCGTGAAGACAGGGAGCTCCGCGTCGACGTGTATGCCGACCGCTTTCTCAAACAAATGGTCCGGAGCATCGTCGGCACCCTGGTCGAAGTCGGGACCGGAAAGCGTACGGCAGCCGGCATGCAAGACATCCTCGCCGCCCGCAATCGCTCAATGGCCGGCAAGACCGCCCCACCCCAGGGCCTGTACCTCGTACGGGTGGACTACGACTAACTTGCTGCCGCTTTCATTCACGATTGAAAATAGTCAGCGCTATACGCCCTCTAGCGGCTGCTGGCAAACTCTGTGCGATCCCTCGAACTCAATGAACTGAATTCGGCAAACGATATTCAAGAATAGGGGAAGACTGATTGCAGGGAGGATGGATACGGATTGAGGAGGGAGTAAAACTAGAACGGCAGTTGGGAGTCGCGGTTCTCGAGCTTCTTGCGGAGTTCGATCAACTCCTGTTCAAGCGCGGCGAACCGGTCGTTGATGGGATCAGGGAGGTTCGTTTGATCCATCGTCACATCGGGAAGCCGCTCGCCCTGCGTCTTGATGACGCGGGCCGGCACGCCGATGACGGTGGAGTTGGGCGGAACGTTTTTGATGACGACGGAATTCGCACCGATCTTGACGTTGTCGCCGATCTTGATCCCGCCGAGAATCTTGGCCCCGGCGCCGACCACGACGTGATTGCCCAGCGTCGGATGGCGCTTTCCGCGTTCTTTACCGGTGCCGCCCAAGGTCACGCCTTGAAAGAGGGTCACATAGTCGCCGATTTCGGCCGTCTCGCCGATCACAACCCCCATGCCATGGTCGATAAAAAACCCCGTGCCGATCTTGGCGGAGGGATGGATTTCAATGCCGGTCAGCCAACGGGCCAGTTGGGACAGGGCCCGCGGAAAGAACGGCACCCCATGGATTTTGAGCCAATGGGCGATTCGATAGATGAGCAGGGCGTGAAAACCCGCATAGGTCAGGATGACCTCCAGGCGGCTGGTGGCCGCAGGGTCCCGATCGAAAATGGCTTTCAGATCCTGCCGGATCGCGCTCAACATGGTGCTATCCTACGATGCTCAGAGGGCTTCAATCAAACAGACCGCATGGGCGTGCATGCCTTCCTCACGCCCCACCGCATCCAACCCTTCCCCGCTCTTCACCTTGACATTCACGAGATCGGGGTCGATGCCCATCGTCTGCGCCATCTGCTTCTGCATGGCGGAGAGAAAGGCGCTCAATCGCGGCGCCTGGGCCACGATGATCGTATCGACATTGACGACCCGATAGCCCTTCTTCGTGAGTTTGCCCATGACATCTTCGAGCAGCTTCAGGCTGGAAATCCCCTTGTACTTCTGATCCGAGCTGGGATAATGCCGGCCCAGATCGCCTTCCCCCATCGCGCCCAGCAGCGCATCACACACCGCATGCACCAGCACATCCGAATCCGAATGGCCCAGCAACCCTTTGGAATGCGGTACCTCGATCCCGCCGAGAATCAATTTGCGCCCACTGCCCAGGGGATGCACATCATACCCGCATCCCACCCGAATCTTCGTTGCCATTACCGACCTCCAGGCTGTCCGCCCCTGCGGGCTCCTAAAATCGCCTCCCCGATAATCATATCCTCAGGCCTCGTCACCTTAATGTTCTCCCCGCTCCCCTCGACCACAACGACAGGATGGCCGGCCCATTCAAACAGAAAGGCATCGTCCGTCGCATGCACGTTTTCGGCATGCGCCTTCCTGTGCGCGTCCTGCAACCAGGTCCGTCGAAAGGCCTGTGGCGTCTGCGCCAGCCACAAGGGTTGCCGATCGATCGTCCGACGGATACGATGCCCGGCCCCGACCTCTTTGACCGTATCGCGCATCGGCAGGGCCACGATGGCGCCGCCCACCTGGCGCGCTGCCGCCACGACGTCCTCCAGCATCTTCACCGTCAGAAAGGGCCGCACCGCGTCGTGCACGACCACGATCTCTGTCTCGTCCGCCACATGTTCGAGCGCATGGCGGACGGAGTCCTGCCGCTCTTTCCCGCCCGGGACCACTTTGGTGATTTTGGAGAATCCGTACCGGATCGCGAGATCGTTCACGCAATAGTCGAGGTCGGCTTGAGGAACGGCCAGGATGATCTCGTGGACACAGGCGGCAGACTGAAGGGCACGAAGCGAATGGACGACGATGGGTTCACCCCCCAGGGACAGAAACTGCTTGGGAACGGCCCCCCCCATCCGCAGCCCCTTACCGGCTGCAGGCACCACGGCAACCACACGAGGAGTCTGGCGGGGGAGCGGTTCGAAGCGAGGGGGATGAGCCATGGTCATAAGCAAGACCGCAGGCATTGAAAAGATCTGAGGCGTATTCTTTGCGATACGTTGAAGATCTTTTCATGCCGAGAACGAAGCAGATGGCCGTGGATCGTCCACCGCAGCCGAATCGCCTCCTCCGTCAGACTCCTAGCCACGAGCGACCTGCAACTCCTCTCGCTCGGTCTCTTCTTTCAACCGGGTAAAGATCATCCGGCCGGCCGTCGTCTGCAACACACTGGTCACGACGACATCGACATTCCGCCCGATGCACCGGCGCGCATTGTCCACCACAATCATGGTCCCGTCATCGAGGTACGCGACGCCCTGCCCCGCTTCCTTGCCTTCCTTCAACACAAACACACGGATCGTCTCCCCCGGCAACACGACAGGCCGCAAGGCATTGCACAGCTCGTTGATGTTCAGCACGCGCACCCCTTGCAACTCGGCCACTTTGTTCAGATTCAAATCGTTCGTCATGATGCGGGCGCCCACTTTCTTGGCCAGCACCACCAGCTTCGCATCGACTTCCTTCACGTTGGGGAAGTCCTCGTCCACAATCCGCACGTCCACATCGACCATTTTTTGAATCTTGTTGAGGACATCGAGGCCGCGGCGGCCGCGCGCACGCTTGAGCGAATCGGATGAATCGGCGATGTGCTGCAATTCGTTCAGAATAAAATGGGGAACCAGGAAGGCGCCTTCGAGAAACCCGGTCTCGCAGAGGTCCGCCACGCGGCCGTCGATGATCACGCTCGTATCCAACACTTTCAGGCTGGTCGAACTCCCGGACAGGTCCGTCGGCCGCTGCTTGGGGCCGGGCAATCCCTCCTGCCCGAACCGCGCTCCCATGACCAACCCCAGATACGGAAACCCCAGCAGAAACACCAGCCCGCCGATATGAAACAGGAACGTCTCCACGTCGAAGATTTCCCCGCCGACCCACTCGACCAGTCCCGTCATCAGCAACCCGGCGGCGAGCCCCGCCGTCCCGCCTACGATGATCCCGAATGAAAACGTCCGTAACGCATATTCGCCGGCGACGATGAGCCCGCCCGTGACAGCGCCGATTGCGAACCCGTACAACCAGAACGCTCCGCTGGCATTCTCGGCCCTCAAAAACAGGGTCATTCCCGCCAGCGCACTGAGAAGGATGAATATGGCTCGCGATACCATACCGGGCCCTCCTCTCACATGGATGCCCCTGTGAGGGACATCCTCTTACCGCGTCACGGCCGGAGCGTCAGATAAATCGTCCGTCCCTGCCGCTTCAATAACAGCAGCACCGCCTGATCGCTCGGGAGCTTGGCGGCGATCCGTTCATAGGCTTTCATCGACCCCACCGCTTGCCGGTTAATCTCGACGATCATATCTCCTTCCCGCACCCCGGTTTCTTCGGCCGCGCTCCCGGGTTTGACCCGAGCCACGACCACTCCACGCTCACCGGACTTGATCCCGTAGCGGCCGGCAAGATCTTCCGTCAACTCACGGACATCCAGGTCGGCCAGGACGCCGGTCGGCGCGGCCGATTCAGCCGCCTCTTCTTCACCGGCTTGCGCCATGGATTTGGGCTGTTCGACGATCGTCACATCCAGCGTCTTCGGCTTCTTTTCGCGCAGAAGCTTCACCGCCACCTTCTTCCCGACCGGAGTTTGCGCCACCGCGTTCCGCAGATGCGTGGGCGAATCCATCGGCTTCCCGTCATACTCCAGAATCACGTCGGCCCGCTCCAAGCCCGCTTTCTTGGCCGGGCTCTCATCCATCACATCGCTGACCAGCACGCCCTTGGTATCGTTCACACCGAATTGCGCGGCCAATTCCGGCGTCAGCTCCTGAATCGAGACGCCCAGCCAGCCACGAACGACCTTTCCGGTCTTCACCAGCTGATCCATGATCGAACGCGCCATGTTGCTGGGCACCGCAAACCCGATCCCCATGTTGCCGCCGCTCTGACTGAAGATCGCGGTATTGATGCCGGCCAGCTCGCCGCGCACATTCACCAGCGCGCCGCCGGAATTGCCGGGATTGATCGCCGCATCGGTCTGGATAAAGTCTTCGTACTCGGCAATGCCCGCCGCCCGTCCCAAGGCGCTGACGATGCCCAACGTCACGGTTTGGGTGAGCCCGAACGGATTGCCGACGGCCAGGACGAACTCTCCCACTTCAAGCAGGTCGGAATCCGCCCAGGCCACCGTCGGCAACCCGGTCGCCTCGATCTTGACGACGGCAATGTCCGTCTTGGGATCGGTCCCGATGAGCTTGGCTTTAAACTCCCGCTTATCCGACAAGGTAACGCGAATTTCATCGGCCTTGCCGACCACGTGATTGTTCGTGATGATCAGGCCGTTCGACTCGACGATCACACCCGATCCCAGGCCTCGCTCCTTGCGCTCCTTCGGCTGCTGCTGCTCGAAGCGGCGGAAGAATTCCTCGCCGAAAAACTTGCGAAAGAAGGGATCGTCGAACGGCGTGGCATGGGACCCTTCGGCCTTGCCGGTCTTGGCCGCATAAATATTGACGACCGCCGGTTTCACCGCCTTGGCAATCTCCACAAAGCTTTGGGTTCCCATCCCCGGCAGAATCGGCTGCGGTGCCGTGGAGACGGGTCTCACCTGGGGAGCGGGGCTTTCGGGCACGGCATGACCCGTCGGCAGCCACCCCAGATCTGACGCCACCACAAAGCCAATGATCATCCCCGCGGTGAGCAGCACCGCGGCCAGGATCCAGCTGCGACCTGATCCGGAGTTCCGATAATGACGTTCCATGTGTTATGCCGCCTCTTCCTTGTCTCTGTGGACGGACGTGCTATTGAACCTCGCCGGCATAGATGCCCATGATCGTGTGCAGGAACTTGACCGCTTCGGCCTTGGGGCGCTGGAAGGAATTCCGTCCGATGATGGAGCCAAATCCTCCGCCATCCCTGATGGCCCGTGCTTCGTCGAACACGTTCTGGTCTTCGCTCTTCGCGCCGCCGGAGAAGATCACGATCCGTCGGCCGTCGAAGGAACTCTGCACCACGTGCCTGACCCGCTCCGCCAGGGTCTTGATAGGAATCTGCGTCGAATCATAGACCTTCTTGGCGGCGGCTTGCTCCAGATGGGCGGTCGGAAGCTTCACCTTGATGATATGGGCGCCCAATTGCGCCGCAATCTGTGCGGCATAGGCCCCGACATCGATCGCCGTCTCACCTTCTTTGCTGAGAGAGGACCCGCGGGGATAAGACCAGACGACGACCGCCAGACCGGATGCCTTGGCTTCTTCGGTGATGGCTCGCAATTGTTCATACATCGTCTGGCAATGGGCCGAACCAGGATAAATCGTAAATCCCACCGCGACGCAGCCTAACCGCAAGGCGTCCCGGACACTGCTCGTCACCGACGGCAGCGGATCTTTCTCATCGTGGAGCACATCATGGTTGTTCAATTTCAAAATCAGCGGAATCTGCCCCGCGAAGTGGCTGGCTCCCGCTTCGAGGAATCCCAACGGAGCCGCGTAGGCATTGCATCCCGCATCGATGCCCAGTTGAAAGTGATAGTGCGGATTGTAGCCGGCCGGATTGGGGGCAAAGCTGCGGGCCGGGCCATGTTCGAATCCCTGGTCGACGGGCAATATCACGAGCTTCCCGGTCCCTGCCAATTTGCCATGTCGCAGCATGCGCGCCAGATTCGCCTTGGTGCCTGCATTGTCGCTTTCGTACCAGCTCAGAATTTCCTGCACCCGATCTGCCATGTCGCTCCTCCCGAACAGAATGACGTGAATGACGCCGGTTACGACCGGCCTTGAATAAACGCTTCGATGGTTTCAACATCCTGCTTGCTGCCGATCATCAACGGAACACGCTGGTGCAGCTTTTTCGGCTCCACCTCAAGGATGCGCATCGTCCCGGTGGACGCCCGCCCCCCCGCCTGCTCCACAACCATGGCCAGCGGATTGGCTTCATACATGAGCCGGAGTTTTCCCTCCGGCTTATCCGTCTCGCCGGGATAAAAGTACACCCCGCCGCCGAGCAGGACGCGATGGACGTCGGCAACCAGACAACCTGAGTAGCGCCCGCTATAGGGCCGTCCTGTAGCCTTATCAGAGACCTTCAGATAGTCCACATACTTCTGCATGCCCGGCGCCCATTTGTGGTAGTTGCCCTCATTCGCGGCGTAGACCTTCCCCCGGTCAGGGATCCGGATCTGTTCATGCGAGAGCAGATATTCTCCAATGCTGGGCTCAAGGGTAAACCCGTGGACGCCGTGCCCTGCCGTATAGACGAGCATCGTGCTGGAACCGAACAGCAGATAGCCTGCCGCGACCTGTTCCAGCCCTTTTTTCAACATATCGCTCTCGACCGGCTGACGGTCGTTGTTCTCGTACCGGAGGACGGAAAAAATAGCGCCAAGCGGCATATTGCAATCGGTATTGGACGACCCGTCCAGCGGGTCGAAGAGCAGCATGTATTTCCCCTGCGGCCAGTTCTCCGGCAACGACACCATCCGTTCCATTTCCTCGGACGCCAGGGCACACACCAGTCCATGCTGTTGAAAGGCGCGCAAGAAGGTGCCGTTGGCAATTTCGTCCAGTTTCTTCACCGTCTCACCCTGGACATTCGTCTCGCCTGTCGTCCCAAGGATGTTGATGAGGCCCGCGCGCCGGAGGTCATGGGCAATGACTTTCCCGACCAGACCGATCTGGCTCAGCAGACCGGAAAACTCTCCGGTCGCACCGGGGTGCTGCGACTGGCTGCGAATGATAAAGCGGCCTAATGTAAGGGGAAATTGTCCCATAGTGCCGTCAGTATAGCGGGTTTACGTGCGCCCGGCAATGAAAGTTCCTCCCCTCATTGCAGCTTCGCCACTTCGGGAATTCCCTCGATAAGATCCGCCACAATCGATCCGATGACGACTTTCGCCTTCATTCTCAGAGGAATGCGACGGGCATCGGTCGTAAACCACACGCGAATATTGCCCTGGTTCAGAAAAATGCCCTGGAACGGCATGATCACGAGCACCTGGGCCGTTTCAAGCCTGCCCCAGGGCCCTTCTAATGTATCGATATCTTCAACCCGTACTTCGATCTGACGGACTTTCTTATCGTGATACACATTTAAGCCCAGCGAAGCCCCCTGCTTGAACGGCAGCTGACTGCGCACATAATAGAGACAGGAGATCAGGTCCTGGGTCCCGACAGGGATCGGCACCGTTTCGGTGGTCCCCCCTCGCACGGCAGTCACCGTGCCGTCCTTCCGATGAAACGTGTACTCGATATCTTCCTTCTTTTTCCCTTCCCGCCTGCGGAAGGTCATATGTTCCGGGAGAAGAGCCGTCAGATCCGTCAGCGATTCGACGCGGTTATCGACAGGGAAGAACCTGGTGACCATAGGACTCGACACGGCGGTCGTCACGAACGTCCCCATCACCCGATCGCCGGCGCTCTCCCCCGCCTTGACCTCCATGACCGCTGTTCCCGCACTGATATTTAAGAATGAAATGTCGTAGGTCAACCGTTCGCCGACCTGGAAGGGCCGCGCGGCCTGCGCAAGACCATCGGCCCCAAGGCTCAGGACCGGAATACCCAAGATAAGGGGCAGGAGGGCGATGGAGAAGAGCGCCGGTATGGAGAAACGGGTTTTGAGGAAATCGAGCGGGACAGAAACTTGACTCTTCAGTGTATCGCAGTATGCATTCTCTCCACTGCCTCCCCTTTGTAAGGGGAGGAGGAGCGGAGTCGAGTGCCCAGTGGCGGCGGCATAATCGGGAAGACTCGGCCTGCCCACGTAGCCACCCCCAGGCTTCGACCTCCCCTTGCCCCTCCTTACGAAGGAGGGGGACGATGTAGGCCGACAGGCATCGCTCCAAGCGTGAAAACTAGTTTTCGTACCGGTACAAGACTCGGAGGAGCCTGAACAGCGAAGCATCCACACTAGTGTCCCAGAAACCGGCGCGCGTCCGCCAACTCAGCCTCCACGATCGCGCGAATCGCGGTGAGTTTTTCGGGGGAGAGAGCCTCGAACCGCAAGACCAGCGCCGGTTGAGTATTGGACGCCCGAATCAGGCCCCACCCGTCGTCGAAAATCGCGCGGACTCCGTCGATCGTCACCAGCTCCCTGACGCGACGCTGATCGGGCCCCAGCCCCTGTTTGGATGTGACGTATTCCTCGAACCGGCTGCGGACCCGCTTGACGACGTCGAACTTGATCGTATCGGGAAGATCGACACGAATTTCCGGCGTCACGGTCGTATCTGGCAGATCGGCAACCAGGCCGGACAGTGGAATCGCCCGCTTCGCCAGAATTTCGACCAGACGGCAGGAGGCATAGACGGCATCGTCGTACCCGAAATAGCGATCGGCAAAAAACATATGGCCCGACATTTCTCCCGCCAAGACCGCTTTTTCCTCCTTCATCTTGGCTTTGATCAAGGAATGGCCGGTTTTCCACATCACGGGACGACCGCCATGTCTGGCAATATCGTCGTACAAGCTCTGTGACGCCTTCACCTCGGAAATGATCGTGCTGCCGGGTTGTGCCGCCAGAATGTCCCGCGAGTAGATCACCATCAGGCGGTCGCCCCACAGAACGTTCCCCTGCTCATCGACCGTACCGATGCGATCGGCATCACCGTCATAACCGATGCCCACATCCGCCTTGTGATCCTTCACGGCCTGCATGAGGTCGGCCAAATTCTCCAGGACGGTGGGATCGGGATGGTGGTTGGGGAACCGGCCGTCCAAATCGCAATACAACCCCGTCACCTTGCAGCCCAACAACTCCAGCGCCTCCTTTGCAACCAAGGCGGCGGCGCCATTGCCACAATCCATCACCACATGGAGATGGCCGGCCTTCACCCCGGCGAAACTTCGCTTGAGATAGGCCAGATAATCGGGAATGATCGGGTGCTCCGACCGAGTACCCTGGCCGGACACGAACTCCCCCTTCTCCATGACCCGGCGAAGCTCCTGAATTTCCTCGCCATGAATCGCCTCTTTCCCCACACAAATCTTGAACCCGTTGTACTCGGCGGCGTTGTGGCTGCCGGTAATCATGATGCCGCCGTCCACCGGCAGTTGAAACAGCGAGAAGTAGACCAACGGAGAGGGACAGATGCCGATGTCGATGACATTCAAGCCGCCGGCCAGCAACCCCTTGACCAGCGCCTGATGCAGTTGGGGCGAACTCAGGCGGCCATCACGCCCCACACTCACCGTCTTCACCCCGCGCCCCTGGACATGTGTGCAGTAGGCCCGCCCGACCAGCTCGGCAATGTCTTCGGTCAGTTCCTTCCCGACAATTCCTCGTAAATCGTATTCGCGGAATAATCCCATCTCTCTCCTTCTAGGCGAGAGGCTCGTGGCGATGGGCGAGAGGTCCATGCCCTTGCCTCATGCCTCGCGCCTCGCGCCCGGCAAATCTACGTTCCGCCCGTAATCGTCTTTGAACCGCACGATGTCGTCCTCGCCCAAATACGGGCCATTCTGCACTTCAATAATATGCAACGTCTCCTGGCCGGGATTTTCCAACCGGTGTTGGGTTTCGACCGGGATCGCCGTACTCTGTCCTACTTGGAGATCGAACACGTCCCCCCCTCTGGTCACCCGCGCCGTTCCGGCGATGACCACCCAGTGCTCACTGCGCTTGTGATGGAGCTGGAGCGACAACCGCCCGCCGGGATTGACCGTCACCCGTTTCACTTTGAAACCGGGGCCCTCTTCCAAAATCGTATAGGATCCCCAAGGCCGAAAGACCGTCAGATGCTCCAGATGCTCCGGCGCTTTTTGCCGCTTCAGCACCTCCACGATCTTCTTCACATCCTGCGCGCGCGACTTGGGACAGACCAAGGTGGCATCGGGCGTATCCACCACCACCATGTCCTGAAGTCCGATGGTAGCGACCACCCGCTGATCCGCATAGACAATCGACCGTGCGCTTTCAAGATCGACCACGCGCCCGGTCATGACATTCCCGGACTTATCTTTCTTTGCGACCTCGTCCAGACTCCCCCAACTGCCCACATCGGACCAACGGAACGTCACAGGGACCACCGCCGCCTTGGAGGACAATTCCATGACCCCGTTATCGATGGACACAGACAGGGCCTGGCGATAGATGTCATCGATCGTCGTCTGGGAAGCCCCGGCAGCCTTCAGCGCTCCGATACGATCCGCGACTTTGCCCAATTCAGGCTGGTGTCGGCGGATTTCATCGAGAATCGTCGCCGCGCGCCAGACGAACATGCCGCTGTTCCAATAATAATTTCCCGCCTTAAGATACTGAGCCGCCTTCGCCGCATTTGGTTTTTCAACAAACTGCTGCACGCGGTAGCCCTTCAGCTTCCCCTGTTTCCCAAGAATCGCTCGCCCGTTGGGCTTGATATAGCCATACCCCGTCTCGGGCCTGATCGGCTTTATCCCGAAGGTGACCAGATAACCCTGCTCTGCAAGCTGCACCGCCAATGACACCGCGGACTGGAAGTCCCGCTGCCCGGTCACCACATGATCCGCCGGCACCACCAACATGAGCCCTTCCGGATCGCGCCGCAGAACTTCGAGCGCGGCCAGCGCAATGGCCGGCGCCGTATTACGCCCTTCCGGCTCCAGCACAAATCCCTGGGTGAGGTCGTGCTTCCAATCGGCGAGCTGAACACGAATCAACTCCGCCTGTGCGGCGTTCGTGGAGATCAGAACCTGGGAGGAGGGCGCGCACCCGCACACCCGCTGCATCGTTTGCTGAATCAGCGTCCGGTCCCCGCCGATCTTGAGCAACTGCTTCGGAAACAAATGCCGGCTTAGCGGCCAAAAACGGGTCCCGCTGCCCCCGGCCATAATGACAGGATACAACCCGGTCTTACCTTTGCGTATCATGCAACCTCACCGTTTCGATCCGGAAGCGGACTCGGGAAGGGTGCGGGCTTGGAGCAGCAACTCCACAATTTCCCGAACGGCCCCCTCTCCGCCTTTTTTCCGGCACACGTAATCGACCGCAGCACACACCACCGGCATGCCATCGGCCGGCGCCGCGGAAAACCCGACGGCGCGCAACGATTCCAGATCGTTCACGTCGTCGCCGATATAGGCAACTTCCCCGAGAGACAGACCATGCCGGCCGGCCATCTCACGAATCAGGGTCAGCTTGTCCATGACCCCCTGGTGCACCTCAGAAATCGCCAGCTTCTCGGCCCGCCGTGCGACGATCTTCGTCCGCTCCTGCGTCACAATCGCCGTGATGAACCCGGCCTTTTGCAGAAGTTTGATTCCCATCCCATCGCGGGTGTTGAACTTCTTCCACTCGTCTCCCGACTCCGCATAGTACATCCCGGCATCGGTGAGCACCCCATCCACATCGGTGGCAAAGAGCCGGATAGCCCGTAAACGGCCCTGTAAAGACCTGCTACGAACCGGTACCACTTTTGCTTTTCGCTTTACCATCTCACCCTCATCATGAACCTGGCGCTAGGGAAGAACCCCTATCAGGAGCCCATCTTACCGATCTGCGCAGACTTTACAAAGAAAAATGACGCGACAGAAGACAGGCAACTCGATGCTGCCGGTGGGCTGTGAAAAGAGGCTGCTCGGCTTTCATAAAGGCCCTCAGGGGTTCGCGCCAGGGACGCCCCCTGATCCCCCAAGAGTGAAGCAGATCGAGCCTCAGCACCGAATAGCCTGGAGGCCGAGCCAATCGGCGCGCTGCTTGGAAAGACCAGAGCTGGGGGGCCGGAGAATCTTGTTCATCGTAGGGGCTCTGCTTCCAACCAGAAAAGACGCGGTCGGTCGAAGTGCAAATCCCTCGAACTCCGACCAGGGCGCCTGCGACCTGTTCTGTTTTCGACACATTGATCGCCATGACTCGACCCGGCCCTCGCTCGGCGCCATCGACATCGGCATAGACGACGGCATGAATGATGAGATCGGATGTGGCCTCTATTATGTCCCGCCCGGGGTCTGTTGCATCAGGTCGAAATCGGGACGATTCTTGGGGCTGTCCGTATGGGAGGGAATGTTTCGCCACAACTGGCTCCCTAGCCGCCCATTGGCGCCGGCTGGCATCAGGATCCGCATGCGGTCCCTTCTTCCAAGCGACGGCGATATTGTTCCTCGTAGTACTGCCTGAATTCGCCGGACTTGATCCGGCGCCACCAGCTTTCATGCTCTTGATACCACCGCAGCGTCGCGCGTAACCCCTCCTCAAATGGGATCTGCGGGCTCCAGCCAAGACCACGCAGCCGGCTGCAGTCCACCGCGCAGCGCCGGTCATGCCCGGGGCGATCCGTTACAAAGCGCAAGAGATCTTTTGATTTACCCAGGCACGCCAGAATCTGCTCGGCCACCGTAAGATTCTCCCGTTCATTCCCGCCTCCCACATTGTAGACCGTACCCGCCTCACCATGCAGAAGCACCTGTTCGATACCTGCACAATGGTCTTCGACGGCCAGCCAATCGCGGCATTGCCGGCCATCCCCGTACAACGGCAGCAACTGATCATCGATCGCATTCGTCACAAACAGCGGAATGAATTTTTCCGGATACTGGTTAGGCCCGTAGGTATTGGTCCCCCGTGTCACGACGACGGGAAACCGATAGGTTGCCCAATAGCTGAGCGCCAACACATCGCCTCCTGCTTTGCTGGCCGAATACGGGCTGCGCGGTGCCAACAGATCCCCTTCGTTCGACATCCCGGTCTCCACACTCCCATAGACCTCGTCGGTGCTCACCTGGAGAAATCGCCGCACACCTGCGCGACGTCCGGCCTCAAGCAACACCCCCGTCCCCACGACATTGGTCCGCACAAAACTTGCCGGATCGAGGAGAGACCGGTCGACATGCGTCTCGGCTGCACAATTGATGATCCCTTCAATCCGGTGCTCCCGGATGAGCGCCTCGACCAGCGGCTGGTCGCAGATATCCCCCCGCACAAAAGCATGGCGGCCATGTCCGTCCAAATCCCCAAGATTCGCAAGGTTGCCGGAGTACCGAAGGGCATCGAGCGTGACAATATGATGTTCAGAACGAGAAAGCAGCCGATGCACGAGATGGGATCCGATGAATCCGGCTCCGCCGGTCAGAAGAATATTCATTGACTATCCGAGATGATTCGCCCCGGTTTGGCTGACCAGTTGATTGGCGCGCAGCAGGACCCCATCGCCCCCGCAAATGTTGTCCCCGGCCCAGCCCGAGTAACTTGGCGACTATATTGCATTTATGAATACGGGGAGAAAGGGGCGATCCGATAAAATCAGGAAACCTGCTGAGGAGCCGTCGGGGTGAAACTCGGAATACGCGCTCGCAACTGCTGCAATACCGCCGCTTCATTCCAACGGGACAGACTCGTCTCCAGATTATCGACCCATTGATCGAGATCGTCCGGCCGTGGGGGACCAACGGCTCGATTGATTTTGGCATGAGCCGTCGGCTCCACCTGCTCATGCTCGTCAAACAACTCCTCATAGAGTTTCTCGCCGGGCCGTAAACCCGTGAACACAATCTCGATGTCTTTTCCCGGTACCAACCCCGACAAGACGATCATATTCCTCGCTAAATCGACGATCCGAATCTGTTCTCCCATATCGAGCACAAACACCTCGCCGCCTTGCCCGAGCACACTCGCCTGCAAGACCAACTGAACGGCTTCGGGAATCGTCATGAAAAACCGTTTGATCTCAGGATCCGTCACCGTGATCGGGCCGCCCCTCCGAATCTGCTCGGAAAACAATGGAACGACGCTCCCGTTGCTCCCCAGGACATTCCCGAACCGCACCACGGTAAATTTGGTTTTCCCCCGACGATTGAACCCCTGAATCACCTGCTCCGCAATCCGCTTGCTCACCCCCATGACGCTGGTGGGATTCACGGCCTTATCGGTCGAAATCAATACGAACCGATCAACCCCTGCCTCCAGCGCCGCCTGGGCAACAGTGCGCGTGCCCAACACATTGTTCCGTACCGCTTCCTTGGGATTGAGTTCCATCAACGGCACATGCTTATGCGCGGCCGCATGGAAAACCAGATCCGGGCTCGTCTGCCGAAACACTTCCGTGACGCGCTCGGAACTGGTGACGTCCCCGATCACGGGCAGGACGCCGACAGCTGGAAACGCCGCGCGCAACTCCAGCAACAACGAATGCAAGGAATTTTCGTACCGCTCGAAGAGCACCAGCGATTCGGGCTTATAGAAGGCGATCTGCCTGCACAACTCCGATCCGATCGACCCACCGGCCCCCGTCACCAATACCGTCTTTCCTTCAATGAGGGGATGCAACTCCTGCCGATCCGTCTGGACCGGCTCCCGCTGGAGCAGATCTTCCAGGCTCATAGGCCGCACTTGTTGCAGAGACACGGGGTCGCCCAACAACTCCTTCACATTGGGCAGGATTTTGATCGGCGCGGTGCAGCCTTCTGATGCCGCCAGGATTTTCTGTTTCGTGACGGTCGAAGCGGAGGGCAGCGCCACGATGATTTCCCGCACCTCCAAACGATCCGCAACCTGCTTGATCTCGCCGATCGTCCCGACCACGGGAATGCCGTGAATCTTCATCTTCCGCTTCACGGGATCGTCATCGATAAATCCGACGGGACGGCTGTGGTAGCTCGGATCGGACAACATATCCCTCACAAGCAATTCCCCGGCACGGCCGGCACCGACGATCAGCACGCGTCTCGCCGTCGGCGCGACGATCTGAAGCCACTCCCGAAACCAGCGAACGGCCATCCGGATGCCGGCAATATAGAGCCCGCTCAGGAGGCCTGTGAGAATAATGATCGAGCGCGGATACTCGGCTAATCCAAAGACAAGGTGAACCACCACGAAAAACGCGGCTGAACCGGCAAGAGAGGCCCAGAAGATACGCCCCAGGTCATGCAGCCCGACATAGCGCCACAACCCCCGTTGGATACCGAACACCCGCAGCCCGCCCCAATAGATCGCCAATACAGCCGGCAGATAGCGCCACATCATCCGATCGTATGGCGCATGAATATCGCCCTCGAAGCGCAACGTAAACGCCGTCAGGTGCGCCGCCACAATCAGAGCCAGGTGGGTTGCGACGACAAGAAGCGATCGGAAACGCAGGACCAATTGGCCGTACTTTCCTGCCACTGTGTGAAAGATGTGACTGGCAGTGCTTTTCACAAGGCTCCTTGCATCTTCGGGCTACACTCCCGGCGTCAACACGGCCGCTTTGGCCGCTCGATGCACCACCGGTCGCTTCCAAACGGGAACCACCCCGCACCTGCCTATCATATTCCTGTCGCGCGGCACGATCCCACCGCCTCCCGGTGCAGACGTTTGCGCCGCATAACGTCCCGATACGCCGACAGAGTTTCCGCAGCCGTCTTGTCCCACGTGAATTGACGCACCACCTGACGCCCCTTTTCAGCCAGTTCCTGCCGAACTCGGCTATCCATCAGGGTCTTCAGCGCTTGGGCGATTTCGTGCGGGTCACGAGGGTCGGACAGGAGCAAGGCCTCTCCGTTTCGGATCAATTCGGCGCTCCCGTTAAAATCAGGTCCACTCATAATCGTCGCCACCCCGGCCGCCATGGCTTCAAGCGGAGCGAGCGGACAGGGATCGGCCAATGTGGGCAAGACATACATATCGGCGATCGGATAGATCCGTTCAATGTCCTGAACCAGTCCGAGAAACCGCACCTCAGAACCCAATCCCATTGTTTCCGTGAGACGCGTATAATGGTCCAGCTTGCCTCCGCCGCCGCCCGCGATCAGCAGCTTGAACTTCTCGCGCGGCGCCAGGGCCAGCCCCTCTAACAGGCCATCCAATCCTTTCCGTTTGAACTCAGTCCCTACGAATAACACCACGATATCATCGGCAGACAGCCCCAGCTGAGAGCGGACGTCGTCCAGCTCCTGCCGCGAATACACCCGCGTGATCTTCGGCACCTCCACCCCGGTATAGGCCAGCCTGAAGTACCCGTCGTGTAGCCGATAGCAGGCCTGCACATTCCGTTTCACGTTCTCGGACACGGCGATAATCAGCCGCATCCCGTCGTCGGCAAACTGCCTGGCCTCCAGCCATCGCCAGGCGAACTTTCGGGGACTGAGCGCCATCCGCACCCAATCCAGGACCCGCCTCCAGCGTCCCTGCAATTCGAGATGCGGAGGCTTAAAACACGGCGACTGCACCGTCATGACGTCAAACGTCGGCACTTTTTCAAAGGAGTGCACCACATCAAATGCCCCCCCCACCGCCTTGCGACAGAAATACGAAAAAAACAGCTGATTCACCCATGCCGGTTTGCGGCAGACTCTGGGAATCTTGTGAAACGTAACGGGCTCGGGGCCGTCAAAGGCCCACTCATGCGCGAACACATGCACCTCATGGTCCACCGCCAGCCGCCGCACCACCTCCATCGCATACTTTTCCGCGCCGCCGGTCCGCAGAAACCGCTTGATCAAGATGGCAACTTTGAGTCGGGATTGGGCTTCCGGCATCGACAGCATCTACGCCGGGAGCTTTCGAAGAAAGGTCAGCATGTCATGGCCTTTGCCGAACAGTCGAGCCGGCATCGCCAGCATTTCAGCCGCAACTTTGAGCAGCCGGTACGTGACTCGACCGGTCTCCTGCGGCTCCGCCAATGAGACCCGCCGGGTCTCGCTCCGTTCCACTTGAAACCCGCACCGCTGCGCCAGAATCCCCAGCGAATTCGGATTGAAGAAGCTGATATGCCCGCCGTGCGCCGACACCTGAAAATATCCCCACCGTGCGCCAACCAGCCCGACTGTCCAACTGGCGCCATTGCCCGTCCCCACAACGAGCACGCCGTTCGGCTTGAGCACCCGCCACACCTCTCTCAACAGCGCCCCGGGATCCGGAAGATGTTCGATGACCTCCATCAATGTCACCACATCAAAACTCGACGCCGGGTAGTGCGCCTCCTGGAGATACCCGTGGAAGACTTTCAATCCTGTCTCCCTGGCAAACTCGGCGGCTTGCGCCGCAGGTTCGACCCCCTCGGCATCGAACCCGTGCTGCACGGCGCTCTTGAGGAGCGCCCCGCTGGAGCATCCGATGTCGAGAAGCTTCACAGCCGCTCCCGGGTTTGAATGAACGAGCGTCCTTACTACCCCGAACAGCTTGGCGGCCCGAGCATCATGCCTCCGTTGCGTGCGGCGGGTCGGAAGCGTTCCTCTCGGGGTGTCGAACTCTTTCATCGAACTCGCGTAGGCGCGCGCCGTAATCTGACTCACCAATTGCCCGCAGTCCCCGCACCGGCGCAACGGGCCCTCCGGTAAGACGATCGCGGTCTCGACCAACTTCCCCTCACACCCGATCGGACAATGTTCGATCAGTCTCTCGGCTGCCACAGACCCGCCAGTGCCCGAGCCAGAATCCCGCATCATGTATTCACCATATACCGGTCAAGACCAACCGCAGCCCGCGTGTCATGGGAACTCAGCAGACACTCTAAGCGCCTCCGGTTCTCATCCAGTCCGCTTCGCGAATGCTCCTGATGCCACAAATGAAACACCGGTGCGGCATACCGAGCAGTCTTGTGCTTGACTCCGCTCCGCAGAAGACGAATGACCAAATCGGTATCCTCCAATCCCCACCCTTCATAGGACTCATCCAGCCCGTTCACGCGTATCAGATCGCTCCGCCAGAGGGAGACATTACAGGTCTTGATTCCCTTCCACCGTCCCGGTTCCCACCTGCGAAAGGGACCATCGGGCAACTCAAACAGCGGCAAAAGACGATTCACATCACGCCTGGCCCAAGCCCACCCCCATTGCGCCCACCGCCAATCGTGGACCGGGAGCCGCCCCTCCAAGGCTCGCTGTGTGCCGCGCGGAGAGAGCAGAACCCGGTTCGCCCCGAGAAAATACCCCGGCTCCGCTAAGCGCTTGTGCGCCTGGACAAACTGTCGGGACGGAATACAGTCTCCATCCGTAAAGATAATATAGTCGGCGGACGTGGTCGCGGCCGCCGCTCGATTGCGAATGGCCGCCGCACGAAAGCCCCGATCCTCCTGCCACACATGCCGGACAGGCCCATGGCTCCGGCGCTGATGCTCCCGCACTACCATCGCGGTCTCAGCGGTCGAGCCATCATCGGCAACCACCAGTTCGAAGTCCCGGTCCGTCTGGGCTTCATACCCGGCGAGAACAATCGCCAGCGCATCGGGCCGGTTATACGTCGTGACAATCACCGCGGTCTTCATGCCGATGGAGACCCGCCGGGCCGGTGCAGCGGCGGCTGTGTAGGAAGTGGCCATTTTGCTTGTGCTTCATACTGCTTTGCGTAGCGATAAAACGTACCTTCAAAGTTTCCCAGTGCAATGACAAACCCGGGCCACCCGTCCAAGAATCCCCTTTTGAATAAATAATGCTTGATGAAGGCCCAGCTGCCATGGAAGAGCGCCTGCCCCATGGACACCCGTCGTCCCGAAAGCTTGAGCGCACCCAGAGTCGAGTACCGGTTTGCTTTCTTCACGACTTCCTCGAAGTTCCGGAAAGGAATCTGCCAGATCGCATGCTCCAATCGCCCCGCCGGCTTGGACGTCAGAAGTTCGTAGCCTTCATGAACGGGAGACTCCCCATACCTCATGGCTCCCTTCCGAAAGAATTGCGGCTGCCTGAAATTCGGGTACCAGCCGGAGTGCCTGATCCATTGTCCCATGAAATAATTCTGCCGCGGCACAAGATAGGCATCGTGAGCGGGAGTTCCGGCAAGGAGGGCGAGAATTTCATCCCGGACCTCCGGCGTGCACTGTTCATCGGTGTCGATGCTCAGAATCCACTCGTGCGTGCAGGCGGCGATCGCACGATTGCGCAAATGGCCGAATCCTTCAAAAGGAATCTGCACAACACGCGCCCCCATCTCAGCCGCAATCCGATCCGTCCCGTCCGTGCTGGCCGAATCCGCCAAGACAATCTCATCCGCCCACAACACACTGTTGATCGTATCAGCAATCTTGCCTGCCTCGTTATAGGCGATGATGTAGACGGAGACTTTTTGCATGGTGAGTTCCTACGCTTCCTTTGACATCGCAGCGACCGGCTTCGCCTGAATGGATCGTGGCTCGACGGCAAGAAGCACACCAAGAAACGTGGCGAGCAAATGTCCCTCCGCAAACGTTCTGAAGTGCGAGCTGAAGAGACTCGTCACGCACCAACCGGCGAGAATGGCGACCGCCAGCCGATGATAGTCCCCGCGAGACTCGCGTTCACGGGCGACGGCCGCAATCCAGACCAGAAAAACCACCACCCCTCCGATGCCCTGTTGAATCGCTACAGCCAGATATTGGTTATGCGGATCCGTCGTATGCACCGCACGCCAGTCCGACGCCTCGTATTTCTTCGATACATGATCGCCATAGGCCTGCGCGAATCCTCCGGTGCCAAGACCCAGGAGCCAATGGTCCCGCAGAATCTCCACACTATTGGTATAGAATACCCGGCGGAGACCGAAGCTCGTCTCACGTTCCAATTTCGATTCAGTGGTCCACTCAACCACCGCAGCCCTGACTTTGCCCTGCATCCGTGGAGAGACTGCAAAAACCAGCCCGCCTGCGACAATGAAACCAACCACAATCAACACCCGCTGGCTCCATGACGCCTTCCAGCACAACAACATGAAAAGCCCCACTCCAAGTACGGCATACCCGCTTCTCGCATCCGTAATAAAGATCACATTCACGATATACAAAGCCGCGAACACAGGCCAGATCCAGCTGACCAGGCCCAGCGTCTTCTTTTCCAGCATCACCCAGGCACAGACCAGCGCCGCACAGGCAAACGCCATCCCCTGCGTGCCGTTATTCCGCAATAATTCGTGCGGGCCACGCCGGAAGGTGACCCACCCGGCGGCTGACACAAAAGACCCCACCACCGCGACCGCCGTCCCGATCAAGAATATGACCAGCAATCGCTCTTTCCAGCACTCCTCGTCAAAAATGGCCAATGCGACACAAAACCAGAGGATTGTGCGCCATTTATAAAAATCAGTCCACCGGTCATGCCAGGGCACGGAGGCATACACCATCCCCAACAGGACCACCCCTAGGAATGCCACCCCCCAATAGACCAACGGCCGCACCAGCACCGCCTTGAAGCGTGAAACAGCCTGGCCACTCGCAAGGAAGGCCACGTAGGTGACGACCAGACCAATTGTACCCACCGAGGGGGAATACAAGAGCCCTACACAGGCAACGATCGCCGCAATTCTCGCGAGATCAATGAGCCGCTGGGAGGAAATGAATGCCATACTTTTAGAATGAGCTAGTAGAGATACTTCCGGCGTAGTTTCTGCAATACAGAAGTCACCCGCCGGACGAAATTGGGAGGGGCCGGCTCCAAGACGGAGCGAAATTGTCCGTTCTTACTCCCCTGTTCCACGATAGGCGGCTCTAGCCAGTAGCGCGCAATATTCAGCTCCCGATCCATTCGATCAAAGAGATTGTCGATCGGCAACGAAATGCCGTGCCGTTCAATCCAGTCGACTCTCAACCGGGCAGTCTGGCTGCCGAGCACGTAGGCCTCTGTTAAGCGGCCTCTGTCCGCCCGGTATAAGCACTGCCCCGGAACACGTCTCCTTCGAGGGGTGTATTGATTCCCGCCGCTGCCCACTAATAGCACATAAGGAGCTTCCAACGGAGCAGACTCTTCGAGAGCCGCCTGAAGCCCCTGGACGAACCGAGAAGCGAGAATGGCATCATCTTCCAATACCAGCGCACGCTGCCAATTTCGCTCCACAATGAGGCGCAGCGCCTGGAGATGCTTCAATGCGCATGACTGCTGCCCTGGACTAAGAAATGCGCTCGTAATGTACTTGCTCGTAATGGTTGTATCCAGATCGCCGGCATCGAACGAATGGATAAATTCATACTTCAGACCCAGTGCCTGTAGTTGCCGTTCGATGCTCTGCCGCCGATCCACGAAATCCCTGGGGTTGATGATGAGGATCCCGTCAAGCGGCAGCAGTCCACCTTCATTGTGATCAGCGCAAGCCATCGCTAGAAATTGAATGGGTACTTTAGACTGACAAACCGATTATTCTCATACGGCACCTATATCCCGAAGCCACATCATATCCACCGAGGCTCAGGCTTCACCACAGAAGCGGTGCACATCGGTCAGGTGAACGTTTTCAGCACCTGACGGGACAGCCGATGATCGAAACATCGCGCTACCGGCAGGCTCGGCTTGACACCAAGTCCATGGGAAATGCCTGTGCCCGGCGAAGAACTCCACAACCGGACGGAGACATAGATGCCTTGCGTTCAAAACCGGCTGAATAGCCTCACTGTCCATCTCAGGCTCCCTGTCTGCCCCTTCCCTGTTCCACCAGCGATACACCATACCCCAACCCCAGGAAAGTAAGCACCCAGAACCCCATAATTCCTAATTGTGCGCTGTCTGAAGCCTTCTGAAAAGCGAGCGCACCGATGCCGCAAGACATCATGAGGCCATATTCGACCAACGCGGTTTTCCGATGGCTCCACCCGCTGAGCACCAACCGTTGATAATAATGAGCGCGATGCGCCTGCCAAAAACGTTCGCCCCGAAAGACTCTCCTTACCAGAGTTACAGTGGCATCACCGATGAATGGAGAAAAGACCAACACGGGAAGCCAGATCGACCAGACGCCCTGCCGCCAACCGATCAGGCCCAACCCCGCCGCTAGAAACCCCAACGTGGTCGAACCGGCATCTCCCAGAAATATGCGGGCAGGATGAAAGTTAAACAACAGGAACGCCCCCGCTGCGGCTGCAACCGAAAGACTCATGAGAGCGAGAGCGTGACTTTTGGCAAGCCAGGCCGCAATCGCAAGAAAGGCAAACCCGAACGCAGACATGCCACCGGCCAGTCCATCCATTCCATCCATGAAGTTATAGAGATTCGTCATCCAGACCACTGCCACAATCGCGATAACAGCCCCTCCTAGCCCGATCTGATCGAATAGCAAACCGATCACAAAAGTACTGGCCGCCGCAAAATGCATGATAAGCCGCCCGACAATGGGAAGACCGACGAGATCTTCAAGGAAGGAAATCCCCACGAGGAGCGCGGCGCCGAGCCAGAGCGGCCACCACTCAGCCGGTGAGACCAAGGGAATACTCACGGCGATGCCGGCGGTTACCCCGATTCCTCCCGTTCTCGGAACAGGCCGCTGGTGAAGAGAGCGTTCGTTGGGATGGTCGAGGATTCGGTCGGAGAAGGTCCGAAGGAGTATCGCAATGACCGTCCAAGTGACAGCAAAGGACGCAACTGGAGCTCCGAAGCCATCAAATACAAACGATCCGGTCATGGGAGGAATGCGCATATCATCGCAGAAAAGAACCTGGCCGTCACGAGGTAGTCTTTCATCGGGGCGATTGCCCGCAGTACCAGGCCGCTGTTTCAGCAAGCCCCTGATCCACGGGGAAAGGGGGATGCCAGTCCAACTCCCGCCTGATTTTCGACGAGTTGACGGTGAGAGATCCGAGCAGCCGGTCGATGACCGCCTGTTTTCCGGCAACCTGGGCGATCCAACGGAGTGCCCATAGAGGCAATGGCCACAGTCGCACGGGCGCTCCCAGCGCTTTGCCAAGCCGCCGGATCAAATCAGGGGTGGAGAGATCTTCCCCGTCACTGAGCAAATAGGTCTGTCCGGCCGCCCGTATGTCCCGCACGCAACAAACTAGCGCATCGACCAAATTCCCCCGATAGATGAGACTACGACGATTTTGGACGCAGGCAAACGGCAATGGAACTCCCCGGCGCAGGATCTTCAGCAGTTGGAGAAAATTTCCTCCGACGCCGGGGCCGTACACGAGCGGTGACCGGACGACGACGGTCTCCATGCCCGTCTGGGACGAAACCTGCGCAAGGACCTGCTCGGCCTCCCACTTCGAAACCCCGTAGGGGTCCCGGGGATTTGCAGGATCCTGTTCCGTGAACGGCACAAAGCTCTGCTCACCATTCACTTTGATCGAACTCATGTACACAAATCGGCGAACACCTTGCGAAACGGCAGCTCGAGCCAACCGTTCCGTCCAGTTTGTGTTGACCAGGCGAAACTCACGAAGGGGGTCAGCCGCATGGTCGGCCATAACATGGACCCGCGCAGCCAGGTGCACAATCGCCCGCACACCCTGCAGAGCTTGTTTCGTCTCGCTCTCTGTGGAGCGATCATGCAGCACCACCCGCTCGAAACCGTTGAATGCCGAAGGTCCCCCCGGCGGCAGCTTCCCCGGATCTCGCACCGTCCCCCTCACGAGGAGACCAGACTCCTGAAGGCGGCGACAGAGAGCGTCGCCCACAAACCCGTTTGCTCCTGTTACCAATATTCGGTCGCCCACAGCTTGTTAAATACCGGGTCACTTGTGCCAAACAAGTCGATTCACATAATCCGTATAACTCAGGATAATGCGGATCACTTTCTCGGACACGTTGGGAACATCGTAATCCCGGACCATCCGCAACCCACGCTGTTCTCCACGAGGCTGTTTCTCCAGGATCGACAATGCGAGCAGGACCCGGTTTTGGTCGAGTCCCGTCATCATGACCGCTCCTTCTTCCATACCCTCCGGCCGCTCGTGCGCTTCGCGGATATTCACGGCAGGGAAATTCAGGATGGAGGACTCTTCGGTGATCGTCCCGCTATCGGAAAGCACAGCCCTGGCCTTCATCTCCAGATGGACATAGTCAAACAACCCGAAAGGCTTATGCAATTCTACCAACTCAGGCAAACGGACCCCGGAAGAGTCAATCCGCGCCCGGGTCCTTGGATGGGCTGAGACGATAAGGCGCCGGTGATACCCATCGGCCAGCCCGTTGAGCAGGTCGACGAGCTTGTCGAATTGAGCGGGGGAATCGACGTTCTCTTCCCGATGGACGCTGACGACGAAGTAGTCGGCGGCTTGCAGACCCAACCTGCTCAGCACGTCCGATTGTTCGATCTTCGATCGGTAGTGGGATAACACTTCGTACATCGGGCTGCCAGTCTTGATCACACGCTCCGGGGGCAATCCCTCCCTGAGCAGATACTCGCGAGCCAACTCGCTGTAGGTCAGGTTGATGTCACTGAGGTGATCGACGACCTTTCGATTCAATTCTTCTGGAACGCGCTGATCAAAGCATCGATTCCCTGCCTCCATATGAAACACAGGAATCTTCCTGCGCTTGGCAACAATCACGGCCAAACAACTATTGGTATCGCCCAAGACTAAGAGCGCATCAGGCTTCTCTTTTGCCAGGATCGGATCGATCTTAATGAGAATGGTCCCGATCGTCTCCGCTACCGACTGCCCCGCGGCCTCCAAGACATAGTCCGGCTTTCGCAGTTCCAGTTCCTTGAAGAAGATCTCATTCAATTCGTAGTCGTAGTTTTGACCGGTATGCACCAGACAATGGTCCGTATGACGATCGAGGCAGGCCAGCACTCGCGAGAGCCTGATGATCTCGGGGCGTGTCCCCACCACAGTCATGACTTTGAGCTTTCTCATATGTCCACTGGCTCCCGAATCGTATCGGATCGTTGCGGGTCGAAAATCTCATGAGCCCAGAATAATGTCGTGAGATCGCTAAGTCCCGTATTGGTGATATCGTGGGTACAGAATGTGGGCATATCGATATATTGAGGAACTGAGCCGGAGACCTTAAATTCCACGATATCCCCGGTCAAGAGCTTACGAATTCGAATCACGGCATCCCCGTTCAGCACCACAAATCGCTCGAACTTCCTCGTGTGGTAATGGTTCCCCCTGGTGATGCCAGGTTTTGTGGTAGAGATAAAGCACTGTCCGCCATGTAAACTTTTGACAGCCTCGAATAGATGTCCTCTCGAATCGCTGTGTAGCTGGAGGGTAACCGGGTAGTAACGCGGATAGAGGTAGGATCGATAGGTATTGAAAAGATCCAAGTCCACGGCGGTCTTCAGCTCGGGAATGAGATGTCCCCGGTAGGAACGATCGAACCCTTGCAGCTTCCGGAGACACTCCGAGACAGACAACCGATCACCTTGGACGCGCACCTCACCGGACATTCGATTCTCGATCGCTGCGATGATCGCGCCTGCCACAGTCTGAGCATGAACTAGCTCAAGCTGGCTGTCCTGGATGATCTTCGGCTCCTCCCCTGATGCAAGCTGGTGGCAAAAGGTTGCCACCGCAGAGTTATAGAAAGGACGCCCGCCTTCACCGTAGACGTTGGGAAGGACGAGATCGGTAAAGATGGCGCCTGCCTCCGACGCCCAGCCCGCAAGCAGGTCGGCACTCTGCCGCTTTGATCGGCCATATACCGTTTCCCGATCCCTGTGGGTTGAGTTTGCCAGGAGAACCTGGGGGCGCGCATTGGTCTGTTGAAAAGCTGCAATGAGTTGTCTCGTGAGCCCGATATTGATGCGTTCGATTTCCTCTTCGTCGCCACGATTCATCCCCGCCAGGTGGACGACAGCATCCGCCTGGCACATGATCCCTTGCAAACGGCCAGGGTCTGCGAAAATGGATCGGTCAATCTTAAGGATCTTCAATTCCGGTCTGGCATGACAATGGACTCGCAAATGCCATCCGAGAAAGCCCTCTACCCCAGTGACGGCGATCGTCTTCATAGAAAACACCTGATCACGCAGCCGGTAATTGAGCGGGACACCGATAACATTATTGACCTGCAAGCGCCTGCTGAATTTCCGGCAATGTTCGTAACAGCGCCTCAACTTCCTTCGCGTTCAGCCGCTTCGTGTTGTGGGACGTATAGTCATCCACTTCAGCTTCCTGCAAGTCCCCCTCTGTAAAATACTTGCTGTAATTGAGATCCCGCGAATCCATGGCCACACGATAGTAATCCTTCATGTCATCCGCACGGCGGAGCTCCTCACGGGTCGCCAGCGTTTCATAGAGCTTCTCACCGTGACGAACGCCGATGACTTTCACCGGAACCTCCGAACGAAACAGCCCCTTCATTGCAGCGACAAGATCCGCCACCGTGCAAGCGGGCGCCTTCCGGATCAAGATATCTCCCTGCCGTCCATGTTCAAAGGCAAACAGGACGAGGTCCACTGCCTCAGAGAGGGGCAACAAGAATCGCGTCATGCGAGGCTCGGTAATCGTCAGGGGCTTACGATCCTTCATCTGCTGGACAAAGAGGGGAATGACCGAACCGCGTGAGTACATCACATTCCCATACCGCACAACACTGACCACCGTAGGTCCGTCGCCGGTCGTACGTGCGGCCGCCTGAGCCACCTTCTCCATCAACGCTTTCGTCATTCCCATTGCGTTGATCGGATAGACCGCCTTATCGGTGCTGAGACAAATTACTTTCATGACCCCGTGCTTGATAGCGGAATCGACCACGTTGTGGCTGCCGTTCACATTGGTATACACGGCCTCCATGGGAAAGAAATCGCACGACGGCACTTGCTTCAATGCAGCGGCGTGAAACACGAAGTCAACGCCTTGCATCACCGCATCAACACTCTCACGGCTTCGAACGTCGCCGATATGAAACTTCAGCCGGGGCTCGTTCAACTCAATCCGCATCAATTCCTGCTTCAGTTCGTCTCGACTGAAAATACGGATCTCTTTCACTGCACGGGGCCGGAGTACATCCACCAACGCCCTGCCGAATGACCCGGTCCCACCGGTGATCAGAACCGTTTTCCCCTTCAGGACATCGCTCATGAAAGCTTTCCCCTTTCGCTCGACAACAACAGCTCGGATTCGGGCGACGATCGTGTGCCCCCTTGCCTATCTGCCAATTCCCGCATCCACCGTTCGAGCTGATCGAACAGCACGGTCCGGTTAAAATGAGTCGCGTAGTACGCCGCTCCCCGTTTCCCCATCAGATCCCTGGCTTCGTTCGGAGTCTCTGCTAGTCTCACAACAGCATCAGCTAATGCCTCCGGATGCTCGGCCGGGGCCACAATGCCCGCGCCCGCCTCCTCAATAATCCGCGCCCCTTCCCCGTCGAGCGCCGCGACGATCGGGCGCCCCGAGGCCAGGTAAGACTGTACCTTCCCCGGGATCGTCAACGCGAAGATCGGCTCACGTCGGAGCGTCACCAGCAGGGCATCGGCCTGCGCAAAGAACGCCGGCATGGTTTCAAGCGGATGACGGCCCAGGAGATGCACGGTATTGCGTAACCGGCGTCGCTCCACTTCAGCCTGAACCCAGCTCAACATGCGTCCGTCGCCGACAATGATCCAGTGAATGTCGGGTCTTGATTGCAGACGTTCCGCTGCCGTCAAGATCGTGTCAAAGTCCTGCGCGGCGCCCACATTCCCTGCGAACATGACTCGAAACCCTTCCGGCAAATGGACACTCTCCGGCACAGGCGATCGACCACTGGCGGTCTCATAAAGGCCTTCCGCCCAACTCGGAAAATACAGGATTTTCTCCGACGGAACGCGCTGTTGTTCGACATGAGAAAAAAAGGCTCGTGATTGCACAAGGATCCGATCGCAATGCCTATAGATGAACCGCACCATACGTTCAATCCAACGCAGCAGGCGTGACGACCGAATCGCTTGCGTGGCCGAAACACTCTCGGGCCACAAATCCAGCACCCACAGCATCACGGGCACCCGCGTCACAAGTGCCAGTGCAACCGCCGGAAGTCCGACCGTGATAGGAGAGGGTTCATACACAAAAATTACGTCATATCCCTTTCGGCAGGCCAGCAATGCTCTGACCGTGGCCGCCACCGCAAAAGAGAGATAATTTAGAACAAGCCGCAGTCCGCTCCCGCTACCGCGTGGAATCAGGGGACAGCGGATCACGTCCACGCCCTCGTACTGTTCTCGATATGGCCCTCTGAGGCTATATCCCGGGGAGAAATATCCCGCCGGGTAGTTCGGCAATCCCGTCAGAACCGTCACTGCATGTCCTCGCGTGCTAAACTCCCTGGCGAGATCATTGACCCGAAAGTTTTCCGGCCAGAAATACTGGCTGACAATCAGCAACTTCAATTCACTCCACCTTGGAGCTTCTTGTATAAATCAATCCAACGCGGTCCGACCGCTTCCTGACTATAGCGACTTTGCACCAAATCCCGGCTAGCGCGACCACGTTCTAATCGTTCCGCCATTGACCAGCGGGATGCGCGTTCCAACGCAGTCCTCAGTGCACCCACCTCCGGGGTGACCAATATCCCTCCCCCATCCGCCCAGTCAGTCAACCCTGTTTGGTGGGTCGTTAAGGATGGCGTACCTTGAGCTGCCGCCTCAAGGTTGACCATGCCGATCACCTCGGTGTGTGATGGGGCGACCAATACCCATGCCTGCCTCAACAAGGACTGTTTGTCTCGGTTAAAAACCGGGCCGACGAACTCTATTCGAGTTCCGCGTGTGCTGTGGGTTACCAGATCTCGTAAGTGTTCTACATACCCTGGAACCTCCTCCGGGCCTGCCAGTATCAATCGCCAGTCTTCCGACCCCAGATCGGCAGAAGAGAATGCTTCGATCAGGATATCCACACCTTTTACCGGGTGCAGGCGCCCCAAAAATACAAAGCTACGCGTCGGCGGTATTCCTGCCGACACACTTTGTTCATACGAATCCAGGTCAATGGCATTCGGTATAACCACATAGTCATCACGTTTAAAAAAACGGGCGATATGTTCACCCTCAAGCGGCGTAATGGCATGTAAGGCATTTACCGTCTCGAACTGTCTACGAGCAAGGCAGTTCCAGTAGAGCCATTTCTTGAGTTGTTTCGGTACCCCTTGCCCCTTCAGCGCCCATGGGGATGTTTGTCCGTGAACGCTCAGAACCACGGGCACTCCAGACACGGCGGCCGCCTTAACCCCCAGCAATGAAGCTGCCCGCCACAGGCCGTGAAGATGCAGGACGGTCGCATCCTTCGCCTCGATAAGACGCAGAAGGCCGGCCAGACCGCCGGCCGGATACCGCCACGAACGATACGCCGCATCCAGATCCGCAGCTTCAACATAAACCCCGTTTGGCGGGGGAAGGTCAACTGGCCCAGCCGCGTAAACGCCAACCCACTCACAGTGTTTTGCCTGCCATTGCGCTATTTGGCGGACAACAGAGGTCACTCCGGTGTTACCGGAGGAAAAGTCTTCTACCACGTGTAAAGCACGAATCGACATCTCTCGCTTCAAAGCAACAGGACCGCCAGCATCCAAAGACGGCTTTTCTGATTTCACCGCACCATTCTCCTGACAGTCGACTCACGAATGCGTCCCCAGGCTCTCGAGATTCCTCAGGAGCCGATGACCGATCAGATTCACCAAGGCATTCATGACGATTCGGGCAAATCCTTTCCGGACAATTGAGCCTGGAGACAGACCGTTAGCCCGTCAGAAATTTCCCAATCCCCGTCCCACCCCGCCCCGAATCGCACATACAGCCGAGGACGCACCGATCACTCCACGAAGGTGGCAATCTCCTCAGGCGAAATCAATCGGCGGATTGCTGGAACCACCCTAACATTAGCCACGGTGTGCACCGCGCTGACCCGCCGATAGCCGGGAAGGGTACTCCAGGCCTTACGTTGGTCCAAATCAGAGCAAGTGGCCGCCCCCCGCATCAGCCGATCAAACACTGGCACATTCATACGCCGCCCAGTAAGCAGTGCATGTATCTCTGACAAGACTTCTCGTGCAGTGCGCCGACAAACTCCAGAACATCCATGTGACTCCTCAGCGAGCGCGGCAGGGCGAAGAAGCCCGCCAGCTCCTTCTTGTTGGCAGGCCATGTAGATACAAACTCAGGAAACCGCTTGAACTTGATACGGCTCTCTACCAAACCATGCGAGAGGATGCATGGAAGCCCCTGCAAGATCGCTTGAAACAGTTTATTAGGAAGACAGTACCTGACATTCAGCTCGCCCTCTTCAAATACGAGGAGGGCAAACGAGTAATCCGACAAGAACTCCAGGTTATTCGGGCTGTAGGGCCCCATCAATCGGACGCAACCATCTTTCACTTTCTCATTTAGCCACACCAAATACTCAGGATCCTTCTCGAACATAACGCCATAGACATCCACCGTCATCCCTGCCTCCGCGATGGCATTGATGACATGCCGGGGCAGCCTCAACTTGTTGATCAGACCGAAGTAGACGAGCCCCGCGCGGGATCCGGCCGGGCTGCCGGACGAATCCGCATGAATGGCGGGCGCATTGTATACGACAATCAGCGAGCGCCCGTACCGCCTGTAGTAGATCTGAGCTAGGCCGCGCGACACGGTTACAACTTTGTCCGCGCGACGAATAGCAATGCGCTCCAATACCCAAAAAACGCAGAACCTGAACCGCATATATGCCGCGGCTGCCGACGGCCACTCATTGAGATCATGGATGTCATACACAAACACGACTCGTGACCTCAGCAAGAACCTCACCATGAGGGCGAATAGAATGTAGGGAACCGAAGACTGCATGTGAAAAACAACGGCAGAGAAGTGCCGCTTCCTGAGCAACGCAAAAAGCGATCGATAAGAAAGCGGATAGCGCTGCTGCCTGGCCGGAGGCTCGCTATCCACGTCCATCACAGAGCCACGGTCCCATTTGAGCTGCATCTGCACACGGGATGCTCCCGCCGCGCGGAACTTACAGACATGCAAGACATGCATAATGACGGCTCTGTGCCTGCCGCAGACCGGCCAAGTAATTGTATACGAATGGAACCGACAGTATGCCGCCGGAAATCATCCTCTCCCTCCATAAGGATAGCGAAGGTTGCGGAGAGGGAACCGTAGTATGTTGACTAACGGAGCAGCGCCAAGAAATCCGGGTTCCGACTTTATAGAATTCGAACCGGACAAAGATCGCCCAAGCGTTCGTTGCGGGAATGCCCGCAGGAACTCCAGCAGGCTCGTGGACGCGCCTCTAAACGCCTGAATCGGATGCAGATACGGGACCGACACGCCACTCAGAATCCTGGCCAACACAAACCCGTCATCCGAATCATGCCACCACCCGAACACCAAATCGATCCATCCATCGTCCGAAGCTGATCATCCGCCAGATGAGAAAATTGAACGGCGCGCGACCAGCGACGATGGCATCGAAGTGATCGAGGATGGCGTCATTGATGACGCCTTGCGATGCGTCCACGGCTCGGCGCAGTTCGACACGAAATCGTTCGGGAGCTTCCTGCCGAACCCAAGGTTCTTCCGGGGTCACAAAGCCCATCTTGTCCATGCGCATACGGATTGGCTCAGGCAAAATCCCCCGCATTGACTCCCGAAGCACTTGTTTCGTGGTGGCATCCCACAACTTCATCTCAGCAGGCAGACCCATAAGAAATTCCGCTACCCTGAAGTCGAGAAAAGGCAGTCTCGACTCGACAGAATGTGCCATGGAGTCGCGATCCTCCCAATGAAGGAGCATCGGCACGCTGGTAGCAGTCAGGAGCGTATGGGCCATCTGGTCGACCGACGTTGTCTTGAACCCGTAGGCAGGGAAAGGGTCACGGTCGTCAATTGCGAGACGGCCCCGATCAAACCAGGTCGGTGCGGAGGAGGACTTTCCTGCAAGCCGTCGCAAGGGCCGGCGCAGCAGTTCAGGCAATACCGCGTTCGCAAGATACTTGGAGGCGCCGGCAAAGCCTAAGCCATGCAACCGGTTTGCCGCGCGAATCTCTCGCAAAAGCGCCCCCCAGCGCCCGGTCGCAAACAAACCTGCAAAGTGCGGAGCAAAAAACCCATGATAACCGCCAAGCAACTCATCAGCTCCTTGTCCGTCCAACAGAACCTTGACGCGCGCCTGTGCTGCAAGCTTGAACACGTGCCATTGCGCATAAATGCTGGTCGACCCGAATGGCTCATCCTGATGCCAGGTCAGGACATCAAGCGTCTCGAACAATTCACCGAGATCTGGGTAGACGTAGTGCGCATGAACACCAGTGCGATCGACAACGATATCAATATACTTGCGCTCGTCATACCGTTTCACTTTGGCGCAAGCTGAAAAGGTGTTCTGTTGGGACGCCGCACCAGCAGACCGGAGTAAATTATTTGCAACGCATACGATCGAAGATGAATCAAGACCACCGGACAAACAAGAACCCACCGGAACATCGGCTCGAAGCCGGAGACGAACCGCATCCGTGAAGAGCGCGCAGAATTCATCCGCTGCAGCCTTTCTATCGCCTTGGAATGAGCGCGGCGTCATCTGATACCACCGCTTGATGGGAAAGCTAACCGGCAACTCCTCCAGGGGGCAATGGAGACATTCGCCTCCACGAAGTTGGCGAACGCCATTGAAGAGCGTCTCCTCCGTATGGTCAAGCAGACCCCAGTTCAGAAATTCGTATGCGCGTTGCCCGTTCATTACCGGTGACCACCCCGGCAAGACCGAGAACTGCTTGATCTCGGAGGCCATGGCAACTAACCCTCGAGACGAACGCCAAAGGTACAGCGGTTTCACCCCGAATCTGTCGCGCGCGGCGAACACCCGCCTGGCGGTTCGATCGACGAGCACAAAGGCGAACATCCCATTGAATCGTCCGAGACACTGTTCGCCCCACTCACGATAAGCGGCAAGGATCACTTCCGTGTCGCTGTGCGAAACGAATGAGTGTCCGAGAAGTTCGAGCTCAGTACGGAGCTCAACGTAATTGTAGATCTCGCCGTTATACACGATCCAGAAACGGCGATCTGCCGTGCACATCGGCTGATGACCGGCTGGGCTGAGGTCAACAATGGACAGACGTCGGTGGCCGAGCGCAACAACGGCATCAGCAACGGGTTCAGCCTTGCGCCTGGGAGCATAGGTCATCCGAGCGTCGTATGTGCCTGCAGGTGTATCGACACCACCGAGAGCTGTCGTTTCGAGCCCCTTGGCTGAGAAAAGCGCGATCCCCTCATCATCCGGGCCACGATGGCGAACCGCCGCAGTCATCGCACGGATATGATCGTCCAATGGGCGTGGTTCTGAGGAGAAGAGCACCGCAATACCGCACATTGTCAGAACTCCTTAAGCACAGATGACACAACTTCCCGGAGCTTCTCGGCGTTGTTTTCCACAGTGTGCATCTGTGCTGCTCGGTGGGAGCATGCTTTGATTGTGCGTAGCGATCTGCAATCCCTTGGCACACGGTAGTGACTGCCGCCGCCATCGACATATATCGTCTTTACAATGACCGAAGAACACTCGCCAAACCCGGTGGTCTTCAAACTCAAGGGGAGAATATTCATGTGCGTCTATAATCACCGGACGCTCTCTTGCCACCTTCAATGCGAGAGGCAATGACTCAATATTATCGGGGATCACGCTGTCAAATCGAAGTCCTTCGAGCTTGTTGTCTAATTCATCCACATGAGCCATCTTCCAATAATAGGATTCATGCCGCCTCAGGAGAAGCGCAACAGCTGCATTGATCTTTTCCGAAATGCTCCGCTGGCGGTACTCCCAACGGATGAAGCGCACACCTGGCAACTCGAGGTCGCCAGCGCTCGCAGCAATCGCTGCATGGTTGGTCCGGAGGGCTTCGATCTTCCGGTGAACACGCGGATCCCGCTTCAGATCAGTGAATAAAATGAGGGGGACTGCGGGAGTCACGGAGTTCTAGCGACGAAACCCCGTGAGTCAGCGCCCTTACAACCGCTCAGTCGTTGTGAGCCCGGCACGATGCCCGGCTCTAGCCTTCAAAGGGAAGGACCCGGACGCTGAGTCAACGCAGCAAGGGCGAGCAGCGCTGCAACCTGTAGACGCACATGGATCGGTTGCATTCGGGGACGACCATCGAGCAGCGGAGTCAGCCGCTCATCAAGACGGACCAGATCTTTTGCCAAGTCGGCTCGCTGCTCGACTGTGCGAAACCCATTTTCCACCAGCCGAGCCTGCAGCTCTGGTTCACTCGCCAGCTGGCATACCGCCTCTGCGATGCTTGCCGAAAGGGGCGGGCAGACCAGAACGTTCTTTCCGTTCGTCAGTAGCTCCTGGTAGTGGGGAAGATCGCTCACGACATTTGGTTTTCCGCATGCCATCGCCTCCAGGACCGTCATCGGCATGCCGTCCGATGACGGGACGCCGATCACAACATCTGATGCGGCGTAGATCTCCGGCATGCGCTCGTGCGGAACGGGCGGCACGATCCGCACCTTCCCTTCTAGGCGGAGCTCCGAGATGCGCCGTATGATTGCCATGCGATAGTTCGGCTCCGCCTGGCAATCCAGGATCAGGAGCTGCGCATGCCCGACTCGGCGCAGGATCAGCGGGAACGCTTCGACAATCTTGTCTACGTTATATAAAGGCTGTAAGAACCTTGAGCTTAGCAGCACGAAGCTGTCCGGTGCCAACCCCAGAGCACGCCTCATTTCGCCCCCCTGAGAAGGCTTAAAGTGCTGCCTGTCGACTCCCCAGTACATCACTAGGATGCGGTCGTTATGCACCCCCAAAGATCTGATGACCGATGCCAAATGCTCGGATTTTGCTGTAACGAGCTCCGCGCTTCGCAGCATGAGCCGGGTGAGCATCCGATCGGCCCAGGAAGAGCGGCCCTGTTCTCTGAACAGTACATCCCCCCCCATCACCGTCACAATCAGCGGTTTCGCTCCGAATAGCATACCCAAGCCGGCCCAGAGTCCTTGCGCGAAATGGATATGAGTGGCATCCCCCCGATACCGGGCAAAGATCGTATGCACCGCCCGAAGCTTGGCGAGCCGTGTACCCAGCTTGCCCCACAGCCCCGCAGAGACCAGACAGTCTTCCGGAGATACTTGCGGGCAGGCGACGACCTCTCCCTTGCGGGGAGTGATCAGGGTCACTCGATAGCCGAGCATTTGCAGAGCGGCAGCACGCACGCGCACATGGACACTTTGCGCGTCGCCCACGACTGCCACCGCACCTCGCCCCGCGCTCTCCCCCGCAACGGCGGCGGCACCGGCTCGCGCAGTCATGCAGGCGCCCGAAGACGTTTCCCTCATGGCAAACCGTCCGCTGGCACATGCTCTGAGGCATGATATGCTTGCAGCGCCCAAAGGCGTGCATACAGCCCTGGCCGCGATATCAGTTCAGGATGCGTCCCGCGCTCGACCACATGCCCTTGCTCCATAACCACGATCTCGTCCGCGTCTACAACGGTAGAGAGCCGATGGGCAACGACCAACAAGGCACAGCGCGAGCGCAGCTCCCGCAAGGCGCCCTGAATCTCCCGCTCCGACTCGCTGTCCAGATGACTCGTCGCTTCATCGAGGATCAGTAACTGGGGACTTCGCAGGACAGCCCGCGCGATAGCTATCCGCTGCTTCTGACCACCGGACAGCCGAATACCGTTATCCCCTACAACGGTGCCGTAGCCCGAAGGCTGTGCGAGGACGAACTCGTGGGCATGGGCGAGGCGCGCCGCGTTCAGGACTTCTGCGTGACCAATCGCATCGAGGCCGAAGCGAATGTTCTCTTCTATGCTCTCGTTGAAAAGGTATGACTCCTGGGGAACAAATGCGACTTTGCGTAGCCAGCTGTCCTCGCTGTAGCGGCGGATGTCTATGCCATCGGCTTCGATCGTCCCTGAATTCGGCTCAAAGAACCGCAGAAGCAAGCTTACAATGCTGCTCTTACCTGCACCCGACGGCCCTACCAGGGCGACCATCCGGTTGGGGCGAAGGCTCAGCGATACCTCCTGCACGGCAGCTGCGCTTGTACCGGGGTAGGTCAGTGATACCTTTCGCAACTCCACAGACTGTCGAAAACCGGGAAAGGCATCGCCTACACCTGGCGCCCGCGAGAACTCCTGCAGGAAAGCTCCCACTTGTGCGACGCTATTCGCATAACCGCGAACCGTCGTAAGCGCCGAGCTGACCATCGAAAGCGGCGATAGCAGTCGGGTGAGGCAAACCACCAGCAGAGTTGCCTGCACTACCTCGGTCGCCAAGTCGCCGGGCGTTAGTGCCACGACGGCAAGCACCGCGCTAATCATTAGAAGAGCAAAACCGCCGATCAATGGCTCCACAAGCGCCTTCAAGCGCTCGCGGGCGGCATTTGCAGAGAAAAACGCCTCGCTGCGGTCACCAAAGCGTCTACCCGAGAACTCGGACAGGCCAAGCCCATCGAGAACGCTACGGCCTCTGATCGTCTCTATGATCCACTGGTGAAAGGCGGTGGACCGTTCGTTCAGCACCCTGCCGCTGGCTTCTATGCGTGGCATGACGAGCAAGCTTACCAATAACAGCGCCGAGGCCAGGACTGCGAGTGCAACTAAACCCATCTTCCAGGAGATGGAAACGATAACCACCAGATAGACCGCGAGTTGGAGCACACCAATGCTTAGCGTTGAAACCGCCATGACTACCATCCCCAACTCCTTGGGAAACTGCACCAGAAGGTTTATGTGTGTTCCGGTTTCAACCCTGGATACACATGCCAGAGGCAAGTGCGTGAACTGACGATAGCAGAGCGCGTGCACGTCCTGAGTAACCCGATACAACACCCAATAATGAATGTAGTTTTTCCAAAACAGCAGAAGGCTCCGGACAACTCCAACCACCGCGACGATGCCCGCAATGATTAACACCCGCAACGCCGGCTCAAACTCCCGAAGCACTCGTTCGAGTGCACCCATCACAGGTACGCCTGATACGACGCCTGCTTGGGTTTCCCCAGTGCCGAGAGAAATCAAAGGCACGAGGACGCCTATTCCGATCAATTCCACGAAGAGGAGGCCAATCCCAAGTAATACGGTGGTCCCGAGCGCGAGGGGTCGCAAGCGAAGAAAAGCCCGCAGGTGGGAGAGAGACTGCACCATAAGCGCAATACCCAACTCCGGGATCGCATTGGACAACCAGGCTGGACGTCGCATCCCGGTCATCGGTTGTCCATGAAGCCGGTCGACGGCCAAACGCAGAGGCTCCGGCATGAGTCAAATGATCCACTAATATCGCAGCCAAGGGACGTGCGGACATATACCGACGGCCGCAGAGTCAGATAGCTTTGCCAGCGAACCATCTTAGACCTCCACAGCAGTATGCTCGCTGTCGGGTGCGGCGCGACTAAGGACTCACGCATGCTTGATCTCCCCCGAAGGCAGGCCCTGCGCGCTGGTCCGGTCGGCAAGGGCATAGACCCGGTAGGTGCTATTGTCGAGCATGGGTTGGAGCCCGCTGACGGCGGCGGCTACCTCCAACTCCCGCTGCTCGATGTCCCTCGCAGTAAGCAAATGCGTGACGCCAAAGCGGGCGCGCATGGCTGAAAGATCCATAAGCGGAATCGGGTAGCGTAGAATAAGGTCACGAGAACTTTCATCTAAAGGAAGTGGAAAGAAGCAGGGCAGGCCCGTCTTGTAGTGGACTTCGAAGCCGAGAGTGATTGGTACCGTTAAGATGCGTGTCTCTCGACGGCCAACTGCAACAAGGAAGGCACAGGCCGCAGTTAGATCGGGATCATGCGCCTGCCGAGGCGGCTGAGCCAGAGGCCGTGCGGCGATGACTGCCGTAGCGGCCACAAGGGCAGCTAGCACCGCGAGCCCGGTTGGCGTTGGAACACTGACAAGCCAGATGGCCAGTATTGCCGTGGCTGGCGCGAAGCCGAAATAGTCTAAATAGCGGTCCGCTTCCCCCAAGAAGTGGAGCGGGCGTAGGGACGTAAGCAGGAAAACTGTTAGCGCAGCGATCCAAAGCCATACCGTGTGCCGCTCTACCGCGTTCATTCCGACGACGAAGCTTCCGTGACCGGCGTAGTCGATTAAGAGAATTGCGCCTAACGCAAGATGAACAGGGTATAACACCAAGCCGCGAAACATGATGTTGGACATCAGCAGGGCCCGCAGTTCTGCCCAACGCCATTGGATCAGAAACAGGGGGATGCGCAACACATCCAGGCTTCCGAAAGGAGACCGGTAAGGGGCGTTCTCATGCACCAACTTGCGCGCGTAAAAAGCCAGATGTCGAATCTGAGTGTTCAGGGAACGCCAGATGTGTCCGCGCGAAAGCAGGATGGCCGCAGCAAAGCCGCCGACGGCCACTTCCAGGTAACGCGACTCGCCCGTGAATAGCGCGGTGAGCGGAAGAATAAAGGCGCACACCTGCGCAGAGAACTTGGCCGTGAGGATACTCCCCGCGACCGCACCAACCGCGAGCCCGGTGATAAGCCAGTCGCCCAGGGCAACGGCTATCAACGCTAAGAGGCCGGCCAGGACAGAGAACAAGGTAGCGACTGCGCGCGGACTGAAAGTAAAATCCGATAGGTTGGCACGATTTGCATTCCAGTTGATCGGCGAGAGAGCATACAGTAAACCCGCAGTCAGGGCCGCCATCGCCGCGGATGTGGCACTTAGCCCGCTATGAAAGCACAACCAGCCCGTAAAAAACGCCAGCGCAAATACAGCAGCAACTTTTGCCCCGATGGGGATAAGCGCCTGATTCCGATCAAGCCACGCGCGTGGCACGTAGGAACACAGCAAGGGGACTAGCGACGGCAAGGCCCAGTTCTTGCCCGTTCCGCCGAACAGGAAATCGGCGTTCAACGGTATCGTGTGATCATTACGGCGCATCTGGTCGGTTAAGGAAAGATAAAAATAGGTGTCGCTGCCAAATGGCGCCTTGCCA
Source organism: Nitrospira sp. NS4 (assembly GCF_049546785.1). Taxonomy (NCBI): domain Bacteria; kingdom Pseudomonadati; phylum Nitrospirota; class Nitrospiria; order Nitrospirales; family Nitrospiraceae; genus Nitrospira; species Nitrospira sp. NS4. The sequence goes on from NZ_JBMWAN010000001.1 coordinate 709,638, forward strand.
ATGCGACGCAGGATAATGAGTTTCATGCATAGGCTGACGACGGCTGCTCCTGCAGCAGCGCCGACACAAACAAGAAAACTACTCGTCATCAAGGGTACGCCTGAAGTACTCAAGACCTACCGTTCCATCGTCGGCAAGGTGCACTTTGCCGATGAGACGAGCAGGCACGCCTGCCATGATAGAGGAGGAAACAACATTTCTTGTCACCACTGCTCCGGCCGCGATAAGGCAATGGTCACCGATGGTCACGCCTTTGCCAATCACGACATGGGAGCCGAGAAAGCAGCAGTCCCCAATCACGATCGGCGCATACTCATAGGCTTGTTTCCCCCCGGATAGCGCCCACTTCACCGAATCGTGGCTTACAAGCTGACACCCGACAGAGATCGAGCAGTTGCGCCCTATCTTGAGCCCACCCGTTCCGTCGAGCGAGGTGAACGGTCCGATCCAGGAGCGCTCCCCGATTTCTACATCTCCTACGATCGAAGCAGAGTTGTAGATCGTAATGGATCGGTTCTCGTGAACCCAGAACTCACCCCGTTCCTTCCAATCAAAAAGATCTTCGTAGAAAGGATTGATCCGCTTGTACTTACGATATGTCTCGCTGCGCAAATAGTGATGCAAATCGCGAAGGTCCTGCCAAAGTTCCTGGAGACGTGGGTTCAAAGCCATGCAAGGTCTCCTTCAAAATCCATCGCTGGACTGAACTGCAACGCCGTTACCGCAGCCTGCCTGATGCCCATGCCGGCCAACCGGGCACGAGCCATCACCTCCCCAACTTTCAGTCCGGCTCCATAAAGCTGCAAGACCGGTCGCGGTCCAAGGACGTAGGGCTGGTAACTCATAAAACCGAATGGCGCGATATGATCCGGCAAAGAGCGTAACCCCGACGCCTTGAGTGCTGGAGCATCCACGTTGCCAGTGATGATCCCGATAGCGGCATCCGGGTTATGAGTTTGGACCGTTTCCAAGCTGAGGTACCCTCCTGGCCCGAGCAGCAATCCCGCGTGCTTGTGCTCCGCGACAAGCATAAAGGGATAGCAGTGGCCTTGCGCCTCGAAGAAATCTGCCAGGTGACGGTAATGGTAATCGCTTTCCTCGGTGGCCGAAAACCAGGCGACTTCTATGCCCGCACCACGAATCTGCCGGACTATGGCGCCGCCTGGATAGGGTGGATTACCTAAGACGAGCACTTTCGATCCATCGAATCCGAGCTCGAACAAGAGCTTCAAGGCAATGAAACCGCAATACGGAACCATGTCGCAGGGAGGAGCGTTCTCCTGAGTGCCGAGGACGAGGATGCCTCGCTGCCTACAAGCAGCGAGGTCGAAATCCTCCGCTCGATACTCCCAAGTTTCCCACATCAGGGGTATGACGGCAGTAGGTTTCAGCGCAGCAACCAGTTCCGCATCAATGGGGCGAACAAAACCGCTGTTGGTCACGATGTCGCTTTGGCTCAGACGCTCTTGGCAGCGCTGTTCGATCACTTGAATGCGGTCAGCTATCCCAAGCGCCCTCGCTGCCTCCATTGTCAATCTACGCACGTCCTCTGCCGATCCATAACGGGAGTCTCTGGTCTGCGCATAGACCATTGCGGCGCCGGCGCAGGCTGCCAGACAAGGCGTGAGCAAATAAGCGCCGGAGGCTGCCTCGGTATAAACTGTGAGCCCGTGAAGGTCCAGGTTAAGCTCTCGGATCAGGCCGTTAAGCAGCGCATGGGCGCGCCGCTTCGAGGTCTCATCCCAACTCGCCCGGGGAGCCCATGCGCCGCACTCCATCTACAAAAACTCCCGCATTACGGCACCGCCTCCAGCCGAGGCGACGATATCGATGGCTTCGTCGAACAGGCTGGCAATCCCAAGTCCTGACTTGATTTGTGCCTGTAAACGCTCCGCTGTTGCCTCGCTCAATGGCCCCGTCCGCCGCTTGACCGCCTCGTACTCTGCGAATGAAACGGTGTTGAGATACACGTGGATTGGATGGAACAGGAAGATCTGCAATCCCGGCAGGTCGCGCAGCCGACTAAAGTCCCAGCAAGGCGATACCTTGCACAACTCGTAGTCATCGCCCCAGATGAATGGTATCCGCTTCAGGACACCTCCGGGAAGCGGTTGTTCCAGTGGACGGATGTATGCCATTTCTGGGAGGAATGTACTGCTATCCACTCTTATAGGCGTATCACGCAAAACGCAAGCGTACAAAGATCCGCTCTGATACACGGAGTGGCTGCGCATGCTGACTGCCTCAGGCACGAGGTGCATACAATGTCGCAGAACCTCTTCGTGCGTACAGCCGTGCGTCGATCCGGGTAAGAAGTTCGGATGGATGCCGAGTTCGAAGAGATCCCTCCGTGCTCGCAGCCGCTCGACTGCCGGGCTGAGATGCGTGATAAACCAGGTGGCTCTGACGGCGTGCGCCTCAAGGCGCTGGGCAACCGCGTCAATGACGCAATCCGGTGCCCAATCAACGTCCAGGGTGAGGCCGAAGCGCTGTTGGCTCATCCGAAACTCTCCTCAACTGCTATTCCGACCCCCCCGCGCCCGTTCTCATTGCCGCTGTAGAGAAGATATCGCCGGCCTTCGTGCATGAAAGTGGCAGGATAGGCCATGCACGCCGAATCCCACCCCTCGCCAGATCGGGCAAGGCCATCGGGCACTCCCAGCTTGCGCCACCGTATACCATCGTCCGAACGCGCCTCGCCCAGACGGTAGCCTCCATGACGGCTGGCTACACAGTACAGGGCACGATAGCCGGCACTCTCGCGCCACACGCATGGTGATGCTATGTTGGTTTCGTCGCCTTCTATGTCGAGTGCCACACGGCCATCCCGCGTCCACTCCCGCCCATTGCGGGATTCAGCGTACTTGATGTGATAAAGGGACAGGTCGTTCTCGAGGCTTTCCCAACCGATGCCCGAGAGGTACCACATTCGCCATCCGGCTCCAGGCTCGTGCAAGACCCAAGGTGTCGACACCATCCAAGGATCGAAAGGCCCACGATCGACCAGCGGACACGGGATGGTCTTCTTGAAGGTCAGCCCAGCATCAACACTCTCGGCAAGTCCGATCGCCATAGAGTACAGCGGCCCACGTCCATTGCTCCGCCCAATGTAATACATCAACAACCTTCCGGATTCATTTACGAGACAGCCAGGATAGACACCATTGTCGTCAAAATGTCCCCAAGGGCCTGGCTCGAGAACCGGATCGGCGCTGAGTTCAAGAATTTTCGTTGGCTCGGCCATATCGAGGACCACGTAACCGATTCGTGGCCTTTGATCTGTATCGCGGGTGCCAAAGTAGACGCGTACCAGCCCTCCACCCAGTACAAGGGGAATGGGACAGGCAGTGTGGCTTGCCATCCAGGGTCGCTGCCCTTCTGCCTTAAAGACCCGCCCTAGTTTTCTCCACCCAGCCATGCCTATTTCTTCACCACCATCGTCCACTCAAATAGTGGATAGTCGTGGAGCAGCGACACGCGACGGGAGTATCGTCTTTTACAAAGGTCAAAGAAATGCAATGGGTCGCCGTAGAACAAATGCGGTTCACGATAGTCGACATAGGTGGATAAGACATTGAAGGCGAACCCTCGACTGCAATATTCGAACAGATTATCGAGTGTCCGTTCGACATGGGCTCGCCATATCTCTTCGGTTTCCTGCAGCCGAACATTGAAGATGCCGCTCGCAAAGCCATAGTCAGCCGTCTTGTCAAGGAATCTGCCATTGAGAAATTGGCCGTGAGGTACACGCGCCCTGGCCTCATCGAGCATTCTTTCGCTGATGTCGTAACCCCGGAACAGCGACACCTTGACGCCCTTTCCGACAAGATAGTCGTAGAACGCACCGTACCCGCATCCGAGATCATTGATGCTGACCGGGTCGCCTCCTTCAATGACCGAAGCAAGCTTGTCAAACCTGAGCCGGTGGGAACCTTCGTCACGCCACCCCACTCCCAGCGGCTTGACCCCGTGCTGTTCCAGGCTATCCTCATATAACTTGGCAATTGGCGTGAGATCGGCATTCTTGTCGTCGTTCATCGGAAAAACCTGCTGCTGTCCTTGGGAAATTTCTTTGTACGCTCCGCGACATACACTTCGCCTGCCGCAGTATCCTTCTGTATCAACACTCCGGGTCCAATAATATTATCGTCGCCAATGGAAATGCTATCGGCTATCGTGGCATTCACACCCACAAAGCAACGATCCCCAACCCTGCAATGCCCCGAGATGACGACATGGCTTGTGATGAAACAATTCGCGCCAATCGAGGTGTGGTGGCCGATGTGATTTCCGCTCCACAAAATTGTGCCGCTCCCGATCTGCACGAAAGGCTGGAGCGTATTGTCTTCGAAGACGAAAGTGTTGTCCCCCAACTGGGTCTCTCCCCAGTGCGTCGTCTTGGAGCAGAGGTAGCTCAAGAGCCTGTATCCTCTGGCGCGCGCCTCGGCGCAGTACTGTTCCCGCAATTGATTGAGCTTTCTGTAGCCGATTGCCACGAACATCTCATGCGACCCGGCAGGAAACTCCTTCGCCACGTCCTCGAATGCGACGACCGGTCGGCCTAGGTAATTCGACTCTTTGACGGATTCGCCGGTAGCCGTGAATGCGACAACTCGGTATGGGCTGTCGTGAGTCAGATAGAAATCGACGACTTCGGCGAGACTGCCAGTTCCAAAAATAATGGCGGGTTTATCCATTTGCCCGCTCTTCGGTCTTGAGGTTTCCAAAAGGGACGACAAAGAAATCCGGATAGGCGCGGAGAAGCTCCGACTTCGTGCAGTTCAGCAGAGCCGGGTCGTTCAACTGGATGAAGTACTGATATGCGTGATCCTGGGCGCCCCACTTGCGCTTGAAACGCCACACGCCCTCTTGGCTTAGCCAGGTTCCTCCCCAGTTCCAGCGAAGGAATCCTTCCCGTGCGGCATCGACCATTGCTTGCGCAAGGATGAGCGCCATGGGCTGACTCTCGCGCTCGTTCGAGACGGTGACCGGCGTGAAGTATTCAACCGTCCGGTTGAAATAGAACAGCAGCAATCCCGAGATCAATGTTCCGTTGCGCTCGGCGATATAGACGCGGTAATCATCACCGGCCGTGAAGTGCTGGGGCACTTTCGCGAAGAAATCGGCGGTCTTCCCCTTGCCACCGATCTCGCCCATGTTTTCCCAGTGGACGTCGCGGATAAAGTCGAGCCGATCGTTGGCGACTAGAACCTTGACGCCGCTTGTCTCCGCCTTGCGGATATTCCGTCGCGCGGAGCCGTCCATCGCAGCCCGCATGGCGGACTCGACGTCTACCTGCCCCCAGTCCAGTGACGTGAACTGCCCGATCCGTTCGTCGACCAGCGTGTGAGCGGGCGGCACATCAGTCCTGCGTAGCGGGTGGCAGACCCATGTCGCGGCCGCCACGCCCGGCGCAGAAGCAAGCTCGTTGTATTTCTCCATAAGCACAGAAGAAGCGTCGGGGAATGTTGCAAGGACGCCTCCGTTACTTCCATAGTACGGAAGCGAGTTCAGGATCCTTCCGTAAGGTCCGTCGCGCCACATGACAGGCAGCACGCCGGTCACCCGTTCACCTTCCCAGGCGAGCCAATATTGGGCTTCACACCCCAACAAGTCCTGCAGAAAGGATTTGTACCGGACAGAGTAATAGAGCAAGGAATCCTCGATCCCAAGCAGGAAAGCATTGTAGGCCGGCTCGTCCTCCGGAACCAAAACAGAAAGCTTCGGCTTCACCGCGAGGCTCCATGTCGCCGTATGCTGTCATCGGCAGCCGTACCCTCTAGGAAGTTTCGGCACCATTCCTCGAAATACACCAGTGACCAGATCAATAGCCGGCGGTTCTGGCGTCCATCGAGGTGTTCGTTGACAAGATGCTGAGTCGCCTTGCGGTCGAAGAACTGATAGATCCTGGGAGAGCCCTGGAACAGAAGCCTGCGAACATAGTCGATGCTCTCGCCACGGAACCAGCTCGCGTCGGGCGCGGAGAACCCCTGCTTCTCCGCCTTTGTTACTGATTCCGGGATGTACCGCTCCATTGCCTTCCTGAGTAACAGTTTCCCATCTCGAGTGCGCTCGAAGTATTTCTTGGTCTTGGCGCCAGGCTCGTTTTCGTTGAGCTCGACAACATGGTCGAGATTGCCGAGCTTCAATCGCACTGGAAGCCGCTGAGCAAAGTCGACCAGCTCGTTGTCCAGGAACGGCACCCGGGTTTCAAGTCCATGCGCCATCGACAGCTTGTCTTCCACCACCAAGAGTCCATGCAGGAACGTCCGAGCTTCGAAATACATGGAGTGCCCCACATAGTCCTCAGGACGGGTAAAGGTTTCTGCATGCTTCTGGAATACATCCCGGAAAATGTCGCGGGTCCAGACATGCTTAACTTCGCTCCATATAGGCGAAAATACCTGCTTAAGTTGGCTGTTCGGAATCAATCGTTGCCAGAACAGATAATACTTGTCGATATAGTGCTCGAAATCGTCGTTGACCACGGCCCGGTAGTACCGCCACGGATACCCCCCGAACAACTCGTCACCACCGGCTCCCGATAACGTTACTTTGACAAACTTGCTGGCAAGCTGCGCGGTATAGAAGTTCGGGTAACTCTGCCCGACGCGCGGCTCTTCAAGATGGCGGACCAGGCGCGGCATGACGCGTTCCATGTCACCGGCCTTGAGCACCATTTCGTAATGCTCGGTCTTGAACAGATATGACATATACTCGGCTTTCTCGCGCTCGTCGAAACCGAGTTCCACGCCCGAGGCGGAATTGAGATCGAAGCCGGTAGTGAATGTTTTGATATAGGGGAGCTGAGTGGCCGCGATCGCCGTTATGGATCCGGAATCCATTCCGCTGCTGAGATATGAGCCCAACTCAACGTCGCTCACCAGTTGACGGTTCACGGCCTGCCGGAAAAGCCGGTCGAGTTCCTCGACATACTCCCGCTCGTCGCGCACGACTTCCGGCTCGGTGAAGTGGTAGTCCCAGTAGCGCGTGGTCGTCGAAGCGCGGTCACCGATACGGATGACCGCGTGACTGCCCTGAGGCAGTAGGATTACGTTCCTATAGAGTGTCCGATCGGTGAAGAAGTTTTGAAAGGTGAAGTATTCCAGAAGCGCCTCGCGATCGAGATCCATGCGATACGCCGGATTCGCGAGAATCGCCTTGATCTCGGAGCCGAACAGCAGGGTGTTTCCTGCAAACGTATAGTACAACGGCTTGATGCCGTACCGGTCCCGCGCGAGGGTCAGGGTCTTCTCCATCTTGTCCCACAGTGCGAAAGCGAACATGCCGTTGAAACGCTCGAGGGCCTTCAGCCCCCATTCAGCAAACGCGTACAATAGAACCTCGGAATCGGTCTTGGAGCGGAACTGGTATCGTAGACTTTCCAGCTCAGTTCGAATCTCCTGAAAATTGTAAATTTCTCCGTTATAGGTAAGTCCATATCGTCCGTCTCGAGTGATCATCGGTTGATGGCCTGCCGGGGACAGATCGATAATGGCCAGGCGCCGATGGCCAAGACCTACCGGGCCTTCAACGTACTGACCTTCGCCATCAGGCCCCCTGTGGGCGATCGCGTCAGTCATACGTTTTAAAAGCACCGGAGATGCTGGTGCACCGTCAAGATGCAATATGCCGGCGATTCCACACATTCGTTTTACCGGAGTTGCCTTAAGGCTGTGACGACGTACTCATAGTCGTCGGGCGCGAGTTTGTTGTGAAGGGGAATAGCCATCGTATTCTGGTCACAATCTCGGGCACCCGGATAATCCTCAGGCCGAAGCCCAAATCGTTGTTGATAGTACTTCAGCATGTGGACGGCATGCGTTCCCGGTCTGGTAGCCACCCCTTGTTGTTGCAGTAGTTCCATCATCCTGTTCCTCGGCATCGGGGCGGTTTGAGGATCAACGTACGTCACACACGCCTGCCACGCATGCCTCCCTTCGCATGGCTCCTCAGGCATTCGCAGCCACGACAAACCTGCGAGATCCTTCCGATACTCCGCCGCCATCTTTGCGCGCTCATCGATAAACCGATCGAGCTTGCCAAGCTGAACCAGGCCGACTGCCCCCTGCAAATCGGTCATCCGGTAGTTAAACCCCAAGAGCTCAAAGTCAGGGAGGAGATAGGGACGCGGCCCTCTATGACGTTCTTCCTCCGAAATAGAAGCCCCATGGTTCCGCATTCTCCTAACCTGTTCGGCACAATCGTCGTCGTTGGTCGTGATCATCCCCCCTTCACCCGTCGTGATCGATTTCCGTGGATGGAAGGAAAAGACTCCTAGTTCTCCCAAAGACCCGGCTGGTCGGCCATGGAATGCGGCGCCCGCCGCACAGGCGGCATCTTCGACGATCGCAATCCCAGGAGGAAGAACTGCCCGCAAGGCATCGATATCCGCACACAGCCCGAAGAGGTGTACCGGGATGACAGCCTTGGTGCGGGGCGTGATCCGACGAGCCACGTCCTTGATATCGATGTTGTACGTCATTCGATCAACATCCACAAACACCGGTGTTCCTCCGCAATACAACACCGCGTTGGCCGTCGCAATCCAGGTAAAAGCCGGCACAATGACCTCGTCGCCTGGTCCAATGTGGAGCGCGGCCAGCGCAAGATGGAGTCCCGTTGTCGCCGAGGTGACGGCAACGGCATGCTTCACTTGATGACGTTGAGCGAACGCCTTTTCAAAGGCAGCGACCTTGGGTCCTTGCGTGAGCCATCCGCTCTCAATCGGCTCCCGCAAAGCCTGCCACTCTTCCTCTCCCAAACTCGGCGTCGCGATCTGAATTTGTCGTCGCTGGCTCATCCTGCCATCCTCACAATCCTGCAGCGGCTCTGCGAGCCGCTACCTCTTCCTTATGGGCCGATCTCCACGCGATCAGTTTCTCCAGTCCCTCACGGAGTTCTACCTTTGCCTCAAACCCTATCTCGGCTTTTGCTCGATTCGGGGAACCAATCCTATTACGAACCAATGTGGCCTGGCTGCGGGGAGCATACTTGATCGGCTGTTTACAGCTTGTGAGGGCCGTGACCATTTCGGCCAGTTCCTTGAGCGACGTTCGCTTGCCAGTCCCGACATTGTAGAACCGGTCGGTCGTTTCAGCTTTCATCGCGCAGACGTTGGCCCGGCCGCAGTCAGCGACCGCGACGAAATCGAAGGCTTCGCTGCCATCCCCGAGAATTGTCGGCCCCTCCCCACGGTCGATGGCGTCCAGCATCTTCATGATAACCGCAATATAAGCCCCACGATAATCCTGCCTGGGACCGTAAACATTCATATATCTCAGCCCGACGAAATCGAGGCCGTATCGATAGTGGAATGACCGCGCCATCGCTTCGCCACAGATTTTTGTGGCGCCATAGAAGTTCTTGTTGTTGAACGGATGGTCTTCGGTCATCGGCTCCTCAACCGCGTCACCATAGACTGAAGCGGATGAAGAGTACACCAGTCGCTTAATCTTGTTTGCGACACAAGCTTCCAGGACATTAAACGTCCCCCGAACGTTCACGTCGAAGGCTGACCGTGGAAACTCATGACATTGGAGAAGCCATAATGCCGCGAAGTGAAACACCCCGTCCATCCCCTTCATGGCGACATCCAAAATGTCCGCCTGACAGATGTCCCCTCCGATGTCAAAGATCTTCACACGCGAATCTTTCAGCGCATCCACGAGATTCTCTTCCGTGCCGCGCACAAAGTTGTCGTAGATCCGGATCTCTGCCACATCCTCTTTGACGAGCTCATCCACTGCGTGTGACCCGATCAGCCCGGCTCCTCCGATTACCAGAACTTTCTTGCCCTTGAGATCCACGTGGCTACTCCTCTCGCAAACACGTTGGGGTTACTACGCTACGCGTAAAATGACGTGACGGCCTCAACCACCTCGGTCTGCTGCGCTGCTGTCAATTCGGGATAGATCGGAATCGCCACAGTGTCTTTGGCGGCACCCTCCGACTCGGGGAAGTCTCCCTCCTTGTAACCGAGATAACGAAAACACTCCTGTAGATGGAACGGAACCGGATAATAAATCTCTGTCCCGATCCCTTTTTGCTTAAGATACGCCATCAGTTCATCCCGCCGCTCGACACGGAGCACGAACTGATTATAAATGTGGTAGTGCTTGGCTCCTGAGTCGCGATAGACCGGGTCAGGCAACCGAACGTTCCCTTTCCGCACCAGTCCGCTCTGCTGAAACAGCGTTTCATAGCGTCGAGCATTTTCCTGGCGCCGCTGCGTCCAGTCATCCAAGTAATTGAGCTTTACATTAAGTACCGCGGCCTGGATCGTATCGAGACGGAAGTTTCCACCAATCATCTTGTGATAGTACTTCGGCTTGCCCCCGTGAACGCGCATGACTTTCATGCGCTCGGCAAGGTCGGCATCGCTCGTGACCACCATCCCTCCATCACCCAGACAGCCAAGGTTCTTGCTCGGAAAGAAGGAGAGGCACCCGACCGTCCCCATGCTGCCGGCCCTCCGGCCATCACGGTACTCCGCGCCGATTGCCTGCGCCGCATCTTCAATGACTTTCAAATTGTGCCGTTGCGCGAGATCAAGAATCGGCCCCATATCTGCGCACTGTCCGTAGAGATGTACCGGAATGATGGCTTTGGTTCTTGCTGTAATCGCTTTGGCGATTTTTGAGGGGTCGATGTTGTATGTCCTGGGGACAATATCGACGAGAACCGGCTTGGCGCCGAGGCGAGCCACCGCTCCCGCAGTCGCAAAAAATGAATAGGGTGTCGTGATTACTTCGTCTCCAGGGCTCACCCCAATAGCCATCAGCGCGAGGAGGAGCGCATCGGTGCCGGACGATACGCCGATTCCATACCTTGTTTGTGAATATGCGGCCACCCGCTCTTCCAACTTCGCCACTTCCGGTCCGAGAATGAACGCCTGACTCCGAAATGTTTGCTCCAGCACCGCCATAATTTCCTTGTGGAGCGGCTCGTGATGCGCTTTCAGATCGAGTAGTGGAACACCCATGAAGATCTCCTTCGGTTTTGCTAGACCGCCTTCATCCCGGCCTTGCCGGATAGATATTGCTTCCCACAGGTCGGGCAGGTCGCCTTTTTGCCCTTGACGAGAAGCTTCACGCCGCAGTGACACATCCAACCCGTGACCCGGCCGGGATTCCCGACGACGAGCGCATGGTCCGGCACATCTTTCGTCACCACCGTGCCGGCTCCAATCAGGGCATACTGCCCGATTGTGATTCCGCAGAGAATCGTTGAGTTCGCCCCCAGTGTCGCGCCTCTTTTCACGAGCGTCTTACGCAATTCATTCATCCTCGGGATCTCGCTCCGGGGATTGAAGACGTTCGTAAACACCATCGAGGGCCCGCAAAAGACATAGTCTTCCAGCGTGACGCCTTCATAGACTGATACGTTATTCTGGATTTTGACTCCGTTGCCGATCATCACGTGAGGACCGATCACCACATTCTGGCCGATCTTGCAGTTCTTACCGATCTGAGATCCCTTGAGAATGTGCGACGTGTGCCAAATGCTTGTGCCCTCGCCAATTTCAACTCCATCATCCACAAACGCTGACTCGTGGGCAAAATACTTTCTCTGCGCCGGCTGGACTTGTAGCTCTTGGCGGTGCGCTTCTTTCTCCAGGGCCTCCTGACAGCGATGCAGCACGGAAAGCACGCGCAGGCCCTCATCCCCACTGGTTCTCGGCGGCGTTCTTGTGGCGACACAATCTAGAAAATGGAGACACTCATTGCGAAGGGGCTCGCCCTGATCAAGTTCAACCACCTGAGCGTCCGCCTTGTTCGCAATTGGAATATTGTTTTTCCAGTCAATGGAGTGCGGGTAGAGCAGTAACTTGTCCTTCTTCTCCATGTCGTCGAACACAGCCATTTTGCGATCACCCACAACGATCAATTTCTGCTCTTTGAACGGGTGTAGCCAAGAGACGAAGATATGCGCCCTGACCCCGCTTGCAAACGACAGGAGACTGATCGTGACATCGGCGATCTGGTGGTGAAGATAGTTCCCTCCTTGCGCCCTGACTGTCTCCGGCATTTCGTTCAGCAGCCCCAGGATGACCGATATATCATGGGGTGCGAACGACCACAGAATGTTTTCTTCTCGCCGAATTTTCCCCAGATTCAGACGATTGGAGTAAATGTATTGGATTTTCCCCAACTCTCCCGCAGCAATGAGGTCCTTCAGTTTGAGCACCGCCGGGTGATACCAGAGGAGATGTCCTACCATCAGGATACGGTCTTTCTTTTTGGCAAGAGCAACAAGCCCCTCCCCTTCCTCAACAGAGAGACAGAGCGGCTTTTCCACGAATACGTCTTTACCGGCCAGCAACGCCTCTCTTACGGCATCTGCGTGCGCCTCCGCCGGCGTCGCGATCGCCACGGCTTGTATCGTCGTATCTCTCAGGACGTCCGAATAAGCGTTGAACATGTTGGCTGAGGGATATTGCTGCTTGAACGACTCCAACCGCTCTGGGTCGCTATCGCAAATAGCTCCCAGCGCGTTCAGGCCATGAAAGTTGCGCACGAGATTTTTCCCCCAATAACCAGCCCCGACCACAGCCACTTGCGGCATTCTTTCACCATGTGCACTAGACATGCTCATCTTCGCCCCTCCAACAAATTCCACTCATTGCGACGTTGCTTTCCTTAGCTTCTGGTAGGTTTCCACTGACATGCCCACGGACAGAAGAAGGGCTAATGAGGTCGATGGATCCCCCTTGCTAGAAATATTAATCCGAGGGTCAGGCAGAAATGACGTCGGCCACATCAATTTCCACCACTGCCGCCTGCTGAATCAGCCGGACTCCGATCACCAATCGATGGCGCTTCTCTTTACGAAGAAGAAGTCCCCGCACGCCTTGCAGTGGACCACGCACCACTTCGACCTGCATGCCTTCGTGGAGATACGGATGAGGGTCGTAGGGCAACACACTGGTCATGAGGGTCTTCAATGCCTCAATCTCCGCGTCGGGAATCGGCTCAGGATGGCGCCCGCTCCCCACAATTTCTACCACGCCCGAAACCTTTTGAACCGGAAGTCTGTCCCGCGGTGAGAACCGGACGAAGCAATAGCCTGAAAAGAGCGGGACTGCGATCTCCTTCCTGCGATCCTTCCACTGACTGAGCCGTTTCACCGTCGGCAGCAACGGCTCAATCCCCTGTTTCTCCAACTGGTCCCGTACCAGTTTCTCATGCCGGGATTTGGTCCGTAGAGCATACCAGTGAGATTGGATTGCGGGATCAGGCACAGCTTCGCCCTCTCACTTACAGTGAACACAAAAAACCGCCTAGAGTCGGCACCTCAGACCAACGGTCCGAAATCGAGGACCTTTCCGTCCGGCACCTGATAGGTCCGCAAGATCTCGCGATGTTCGCGCAACCGATTAAGATCCGCGAGCAAGACGGCATCGAACTCCCAGCCCTTCAAGGCCTCAGGCGTCGAAACCGGATGAGACAGAAAGGTCTCAACCTTGCCGTCGTCAACAAAGCCCACAAGCACCAAATCCATTTCCTTCAGCGAGAGGTAGGCCAGCTCCGCCAATTCGTTCGTCCCGAAAATGACGACCCGCGTTCCACCCTCCTCCGTCATTCGGGACAAGACCTCACGTAGCCGGGCGCGCATCTCCCGGTAGTGGGTCAGAGAATATTGCATATAGAGATAAGTCAGACGGGACTTCTCGGCAAATCCTTGCGGCGTCAGCAGGTAGCGAATCCGGTGAGAAGGAATCGTGGTGACCTTGACGTAGCCCTTCCTCGCGAGTCGCTTGAGATACAAATTTGTCAGACCCAGCGCCACACCTAATTTCGTGGCAAGCGAACGCTGCGTCACCGCACCGTCCCGCTCCAACTCCGTCAGAAGGATAAGATCTCGCTGTCCTTGCAGATTCATGAAAAACTAACGGTCACCAACCAATATGTTCACGATATGAACACAATAAGCAGAGTGAGTCAAGCCAAAACTCCCCAATAGATAGATGTTTCAATCGGTTAGAGGAGCCTCGCCGCCTATTGCCGTCGATAGGATCTACAGATGGAGAATCGAGAGCGGAGCGGTCGATTGAATCACCTGCGCCACCTGCATCGACACGTTGGAAACCGTCAGCCGATCCATGCAATCCCAGTAGGAGCAGGCCTCACCGACGCAGATTTCACAGGTCGGCACATCCGGACGAAGCAGCACGCCGCGGCCAAGCGGCTTCCACCTCGTTGGCAGATTATTACGGCGGGGGTCGAACAGGCTCACATTCGGCACAGCGAGCGCTGCCGCCATATGCGCCGGTCCGGTCGCTCCGGACACGACGACCTGCGACGTGGCAATCAGGCCCATGAGTTCCCGCACCGACAATCGGCCCATGACATTTCTGATTCCTTCGTCGAGGGAGACCCCGTCCAGCACCTCCCGCTGAAATTGAACCCGCTCGGCCTCGCTGCCGGTCAGGATGACCGGGTATCCCTGCCGCGCGAGCAGATTGGCAAGGTCGCGATAGTGTTCCGGCTTCCAGCGGCGGGCCGACACTCCCCCCGGATGGATGATCACCCGCCGCCCCGCCTTGCCCCCCCACTGCCGGTCTCCCTGGGCGCGCTCACTGTCGGTGACCACGAGCCTGGGGCGGCTCGCCTCGATGGGCGTCAGTCCCAGTCCCTTCACCATCCCGACATTGTATTCGGACTCGTGTCTGGCAAACCCGCTCCGATGTTCATTGATCCAGCGATTGGCCAGCACGCTCTGCCAGCGAAACCCCGTGGCAACCCGTATCGGCACCCTGGCCAGCCATGCGGCCCACATCAGGCGTCGAAAGGGCTTAAGAAAAATGACCGCGTCGATCTCACCCGACAACGTCTTGACCAAATCACGCACGGGAGCCTGTAACGAAACAGCCCGCACATAGTCGACGTCGGGATGATGATCAAGCAGCGGCGCGGCAACAGGGCTGGCGAGCAGGCCGATATGGACGCCGGGGATGAGCTCTCGAAGTTGCGCTGCAACCGGAAGGGCCAGCACCAGGTCGCCGATGCCGTCCGGTCTTGCGATCAGTACATTCATCGTGGCGCCACACCGCTCATCTGTTGCACATACGGAGCCGTCGCGATAGCACGGCTCGAAGCCTCTTGAGAAAGATCATCCCGAGGTGAATGTGACAAGCGCATGCACCTGCGCAGAAGACTCGACGCCCCTCTGCCCGTTCAACCGCGCATGGGGCAATGCCTGACGGGATGCAGGGCTAGGAACAGGCCCGCAGGTGCTGATAGAACGATTCCGTCACATCGAGCATCTGTTCGAAGGTGTACCGCTCTTGTATCAACCGGTATCCCTCTTCGGCCACTGTATGTCGAAGCCCCGGATCGCCGACAAACCGCTCGATCGCTCTTGCCAGGCTCACCGGATCACCAGGGGGAACCAGAAGCCCCGTGACGCCATCCCGAATGACCTCAGGAATCCCTCCGACCGCTGTCGCCACCACCGGCCGCTTCATGGCCATGGCCTGCGTGAGCGATTGCGGCATGGCGTCATCCAGAGTGGGCAGGACAAAAATGTCTAGCTCCGCGAGAACCTGCGGCACGTCATTCCGGTGACCGATCATGAAACACGTGCCCGTCAGCCCCGACTCCTCAATCTGCCTGACCAGGCCCGCCCGTTCATGCCCATCGCCCGCGATGACGAACCGCGCATCGGGATAGGCCCGGGACACGAGAGCCGCCGCCGCCACAAACTCACGAATCCCTTTGGCGGCGCGCAGAAACGAGACGACCCCGATAAGCGGCTGCGCAGGCTGTATGCCGAGTTCCTTCCGCAGCACCCCTGACCCGGCGCCCGCCTGAAACACACGAAGATCGACACCGCTGGGAATCGACACGATCCTGTCGGCGTCGAGCCGGAATCGTTCCATCAAATACTCGCGCACCGCCACGCCCGTCGTGATGATCCCGTGGGGAAGGACACGGTACAGCAACCGGTTGAGCGGGGAACGCGACACGGGGGTCACTTTGTGTCTCGTTCTGACGATGACCGGATGCACCGGAGACAAGCGAGCCGCAATCGAAGCGGTCCAGCTGTCGATCGAACCGTGCGTGTTGACGATATCCGGAGCATGGCGGGAGATCAGGCGAAAGCACTCCACGACCAGCGGGCCGAACCGGGACCGCGCAAAGACCAGCGGTTCAACAAGAAGACCCGCCTGCTCGGCCAACGGACGCAACGCGCTGTCAGGACGGAGGGCCAGGATCACCCGATGTCCTCGCGAGGCCATTCCGCGCGCTTCCGCTAACGTGCGAAACTCCTGCCCGCCGAGTCCACCTGAAGGTTCCGTATGCACAATCGTCAGAGGCATGGCGACGATCTCACGGACAAGTCCCCGTCGTATCGTGTACGTTCAGCGTCCATCGCCCTCATAGGTTCCGCCCGACACATAAGCCCGAGCACGAACGGTGCGACCCACAGGAATCGATCTCCACACTCTACCTCCCCAGGCCGCACGATTAGTGATCTGCTCCGCTGGACTCCACCAAAGTCCGCGCCGCAGCCACAACCTGCGCGACCTCGATACCCGTCAGACATTCATATTGGATTGCATTTGAACAAATCCGCCGGTCACAAGGGCTGCACGGCAAGTCAATCCGCACAATCCGATGGCGGTCTCCATACGGACGGGCACGGACGACGCTGGTCGGGCCGAACAATCCCACCACTGGAACCCCCAGCGCAGACGCGAGGTGCAGCGGCGCGGAGTCGTTGGCGAGCAGCAGGGTTGCGCGCCGGAGCATGGCCGCGAGTTCTCTGATGGTCGTCTTGCCTACCAGATCCACAACCCCGGAGGACATCCGCCGCACAAACGGCTGAACAATTTCTCGCTGCCCGGAAGTCCCGAGCACCACCACCTTGACCTGCCACAGAGCGGCCAGCTGCGCGGCAGCCTCGGCAAATCGCTCCAGCGGCCAGCTGCGCACCCGATGACGGTCGACCGGTGCCACGGCGATCATCCGATCCCCAGGACGAATCCCATGATCGCCGAGCATCTGTGTGACCCGGCGATCCTCTTGCGTCAGATCGGGGAAGACGAATCGAGGCCGGGTCACATCGGCGCCGACATGCGCCACGAGCGCCAAATTGCGATCCACGGCATGCACAGGAATCAATCGCCACGCCAGCGATTCCGACCCCGCTAAGACCACCCGATCGGTATAACACCATCGGCTGCCTTCCCGCCCGGCCGCAAACCCGATGCGCACGGAAGCGCCGGTGAGTTGCGTTAACAGGCCGCTTCTCAGCAGGCCTTGAAGATCGATCACGAGATCGTACTGGGCGCGACGCAACCGCGCCACGAGCCGCGGCCAGGAAGGCCAGCGAAGGTCCGCCGCGATCACCTCGTTCAGGTCGGGATGCCCCTCCACAATCTGAGCCCATTCGCGCTTCACCAGCCAGGTGATGTGCGCCTGCGGAAAACGCCGGCGCAATGCCGACAATGCGGGCAGCGCATGGATGATATCCCCGAGAGAACTGGGCTTGATGAGAAGGATGCGCCGGAAGTCAGCCATGATTCAGGACCGTGACAGGTGACGCGCGACAAACGATGCGCGCCGACCGGTAAGAACTCGCCCCCATGAGTGAACGGCTCAGTTTTCTTTGCCCGTCATCCATCGCCAGTCACCGATCACGGGTCTGCGCATCGGCGAGAATCCATCCGGCCGCATCGGAGAGGGAGGACACGGTGACATCGGCCTCCCCTCGTTCCCCATCCTCTTCAGGCGACCCATGGACTTTGGTCTCAACCAGCACCCGCCTGGCGCCGATGCGCCTTGCCAGCTCCATATCCTTGGCATGATCCCCGACGAGATAGGCGCGCGAGAGATCGATGTCCAAGTCCTTCACCGCCTGCTCGACCATTCCGGGCTCGGGCTTTCGGCAATGGCAGGCTTCATCCGGGTGGTGCGGGCAGAAGTAGATGCCCTCAAAGGACACACCCGCCTCGCCGACCAGCCGGCGGAGCTTGGCGTGGATCTGCTCCAGATCGGCAACCGAAAAGTAGCCTCTCCCGATCCCCGACTGATTCGTGACCAGGACCAACCGCGCGCCGGCCCGCGTCAATCTGGCCAGCGCCTCCGGCACACCAGGAAACAGTTCGAACTGCTCCGGGGAACGAATATAGCCCGGGTCCGGATTCAACGTCCCATCGCGGTCTAAAAAGACGGTCACGCCGGCCAGCGGGGCTTGCCCTGCCACAGGCGCGGGATCCGCATGCATACCCTCCCGCCCCTCGCCTCGCGCCCCTTGCCCTGCAAATCGTTTGATCGCCGTTTCATATACCTGCTCCACCGTCACGCCCGTCATGCAGCGATGATCGATGGGACACTCCCGCAGCAGACAAGGCGCGCACTCGACCGGCTGCCGGACAATCCCCTCCTCCTGGCCATAGGGCGCCGTCGTGCGCCAGTCGGTCGGACCGAATACGGCCACAACCGGCACTCCAAACGCCGCCGCAATGTGCATCGGGCCCGTGTCGTTGGTCAGCAGCAGAGCACAGCGCTTCGTGGCTGCCATTAATTCACGAATCGTCGTCCGGCCGGATAACGACAGGGCGCGCACCGCAAGCCGGTCCGCCACCGCCTGCCCCAAGGCCTCCTCGCCTTTGGCCCCCAGGATGATCACGGACACCGTTCGCCCCTGCCGCTGTTCAATCTCCCGGCACCATCTCGCAGCCGTCTCGGCAAATCGTTCAGGGAGCCAGCGTTTGGCTCCGCCATAGGTCGAGCCAGGATTGATCCCGAGGACGAGGTCGGTGGCGGCGATCCCGGCTTCCGCCAACCGGCGATCGATGGCACGCTCTTCGTCGTGAGACAGGGTCAGCATCGGGGAGGCCGGATCGCCGGTGAGCCCCAACGGGCGCAGCAGGTCCCAATAGTAGTGGACCTGGTGGCGAAGAGTGTCCCGATCAGGAACCGCGACAGGATCGGTCAGAAAAAACACCCGCCCGTCGGTGGCATAGCCGTAGCGACGCGGGATGCCGGCCAGCCAGCTGAGCAAGGCGGCCTCGAATGCGTTCTGGAACAGGACGGCAAGGTCGAAATGATGCCGGCGCAAGGTACCGGCCAGCGTCCACTTCCCTGAAAGCCCCGCGTGAGGGCCCTTGTCCTCATACACCAACACCCGATTCAGCCCCGGGTAGGCCACAAAGAGTTCGGCGATCGCCGGCTTGGCGAGCAGCGTCAGCTCGGCCTGAGGGAAAAGCGACCGGAGGCCGCGGAGCGCCGGTTCGCACATCACGGCATCGCCGATCCAATTCGGCGCCCGCACTAAAATGCGGCGAAACGCCGCGTGAGTCGTTGGCCCGGAGGCGCGAGCCCCTGCAATTCGCTCGGTACTCATGATGCCCTGTCCGGATGCTTCACCATTCAATACCCCGAAGCTTCACTCATCGAGCCTGCCCCTACCCCTTGCCTCTTGCCCCTCACCCTGGATCAGCCTGCGCAGCCATTCTTCCCCGCGCACCACATCCGCGCGCAGCCGCAACGCCCACCAGCGGTCATCGGACGACAGCAGCGGCGCGAGTTTCCCGGCATCCTTTTCCGTCGTCAGCACCATCTCCGCCCCGACTCGCTGCACATGCGCCCGGATGCGGATAAGATCCTCCGGCCCATAACCATGGTGATCGATATAGGCCGTCTCGCCGAGCACCTGAATCCCAAGATCCATGGCCAATCGGCGGAAGGCCTCGCTGTTGCCGATCCCGCTGACCAGCCAGGCCTTTTTCCCGACCGCCCAATCGACAGGACGATGTTCTTCCGTCATCACCGACACCATCTCGTCGGATTTGAACCGCACTTCGACCGCCAGCGCTTCGGCAGGAAGGACCCTCTGCAGCCGGCTGCGGACCGCCGACACATCCCGTTCTGAATCGGCGCGAGTAATCACCGCCGCCGTAGCGCGCCGCAGCCCGGTCAACGGCTCACGGAGCCGCCCGGCCGGCAACAGCCCATCCAATCCTGTGGCGTCCATCGCGTCGATCAGCACCAGGTCGCAATCGCGATACAGAGCCCGATGCTGAAACCCGTCGTCAAGAATGACGCAATCTACCGGCTCGTGCCCCAACAACCAGCGGCCCAGCGCCGCACGATCAGCCCCCACGGCCACGACGGCCTTCGGGCAACGGCGCGCAATCAGATACGGCTCGTCTCCTGCTTCGCCCGGCCCTGCCAGCAATCGCCGGCCGTCTGAGACCAGCATGCGAGGGGACGTCGATGCTCGCTTGTATCCCCGGCTGAGTATCGCCACCCGCTGACCCTGCGCCTGCAGCCATTCCGTCAGAAGAATCACCATCGGCGTCTTGCCGGTGCCCCCGACAGTGAGATTCCCCACACTGATCACTCGACAGGGTAACCGGGTTTGCCCGCACCATCCCCGATCATAGGCCCCCATCCGTACTTTGACCACCAGCCCGTACAGAAAGGCCGCCCACCCCAACCAGGCTCGAACCGGAGCCCCAGGTCGCAACAACGCCACGATTACCGCCTAGCCATCACAGGCTGCGGCGATTGACCGACAGCGCTGGGAGAAGAAGGACGCGAATCACGGAAACAGCCTTCAATCAGGTCAAGACTCCGCTTTAACGCACCCTGATTATCGAGGACCATCTGGCGCGCCGCCTCGCCCGCGCGGCGGCGCGCCGTCTCATCCGTCAACCAGTGACCGATCTGCCGCGCAAGATCATCGGCACTCGACACCCGCACTCCTCCGCCCGCCTCCAGCAACAGCGCGGCGATCTCCGCGCAATGGTCCGTATAGGGGCCGAACAGCACCGGCTTGCCCCACACCGCGGGCTCCAGTAGATTGTGCCCCCCCACAGGAACCAGGGTGCCGCCGACAAACCCGACCGCCGCTTCGCAATAGGCCCGCGCCAATTCTCCCCGGGTATCAAGCACGATCACCCGCGGTCCGGTCACCGCACGATCGAGCCGGCTCCTGCGCTGCACTGTCATGCCGGCCGTCTGGATCATCGTGACGACATCGGCCACTCGTTCGATATGCCGCGGAGCAAGCATGAGAACGGCATTGGGATGAGGGGTTACGATTTTCCGATAGGCCGCAACCAGCGCCTCTTCCTCGCCCGTGTGCGTGCTGCCGGCGAGAATGAGCGATTCGCCTTCATGCACTCCTAACCCGGCGCGCAGCGACGCATCGACCGCCGTCGCCGGCATGGGCTGATCGAACTTGATATTTCCGGTCCTGCAAACCCGGTCCGCATCGGCCCCCAAGGCCACGATCCGCTGCACATCACGCTCCGACTGCATGAGACACAGCGTGAGCGACCGCAACACGGAACGATAGAACGACATGAGGCCGAAGACGTGCTGCCTGGCAAACGACCGCGAGGACAACCGTCCATTCACCAGAACGGCCGGAACCTGCCGGTCCCGCAAGGTCCAGAGCAGATTGGGCCAGAGTTCGGTCTCGACGAACACATAGAGGACCGGTTGCCACTGCGCGATGGCACGGGACACGGCCCAGGGAACATCGAGCGGAGCATAGCGATGTTCCGCCACGCCGGCCAGGCGCTGCTCGACCGCTTCCCGGCCGGTTTCCGTCACCGTCGAAACGATGAGCCGGTGATCGGGATGGTTGCGGTGCAGCTCCTTCACCAGTGGCGTCACCGCCACGACTTCACCGAGAGAAACCGCATGAATCCAGATCAAGGGGCGCCGCTCTCCGGATGGTTCCAGAACCGGCCTGATGCGCAACCCCAACCGGTCGCGCAATCCCCTCCGGCACCGTTTCTTGGCGAGCAGGATGCAGACAATGATCGGCGTGGCCAGAATGAGAAGCGTATTGTAGAGCAGTCGCCACATGTGGTTCACGAGATCGCGAGACAGGCAAGAAACCCGCGACGGGCGAGAGGAGCGGAAACCGCATTACCGGCATGATTCTGACCCGCGCCCTCCAGATAACTCTCGCCTTTCCCGCTAGTCACGCCTTTCACGCCTGACATTCACCTCCGCTTCAGCCTCAGCCGTCAGCCGGTTCAGAGCCGACTCCAGTTCGACACGCGCGGCTTCAAGCGCGGCCTCATCCGCCTCGCGCGAGACCCAGATCGGCGCGCCCCAGAGGAACAGACCCCGCGAGAAGGGATGCGGCACCATGAAGCGATCCCAGCTCGAGAAGAGTTTTTTTTTGAGCAGCCAAACCCCAGGGGGACAATCGGCAAGCCCGTGGCTTTCGCCAGTTGAATCACGCCGAGCTTGGCCACCTGTCGGGGCCCCTTCGGACCGTCCGGCGTCACCACGACATCTTTCCCCGACCGTCCCAGCTTGATCAGCGAACGCAGCGCCCCGGCCCCGCCCCTGGTGCTCGACCCGCGCACCGCTTCGTGGCCGAACCGGGCAATAATTCTGGCGATAATCTCCCCGTCTCCGTGCTGGCTGATCAAGACATGCGACCCCGGTCCGCGATAGCCGAAGGGGATCATCAACTGCTGCGCATGCCAGAACGCGAGAATGATCGACCGCCCCTCGCGATACAAGGCATCCACCGGCTCATGGCCGCGCTGCTCCAGCCGCATCGTCCCCTTGATCGCGCGGATCACCCACGCCCCGAGCGGGGGCAGCAGGGTAAACTTGACCCACTGCTCCAGCCGCTTTTTCAGACCGGCAGTCCTCCGGCTCTCGTCACCGATCACATGTCACCTGTCACGCTGCCTTCATACATTCGTCACGTCCTGAAACTGCATCGCGTGCAAACGCCGGTAGAGACCGTTCCGACGCAGCAACTCCTCGTGCGACCCGATTTCGGCAATCGTGCCGCGATCCAACACCACAATTCGATTGGCATTCTGCACCGTCGAGAGACGATGGGCAATGACCACCGTCGTCCGGTTCTTCATCAGATTGGCCAAGGCCATTTGGACAATGCGCTCGGACTCCGTGTCGAGCGCGGACGTGGCTTCGTCGAGGATCAGCAACGGCGGGTCGCGCAGAATGGCCCGCGCGATAGCCAGCCGCTGACGCTCGCCTCCCGATAGTTTCACGCCTCGCTCGCCGATCATCGTGGCATAGCCCTCCGGCAGGCGGGTGATAAAGTCATGGGCATAGGCCTGCACAGCCGCCCGTTCGACATCCTGCGCAGTCGCGCCGGGACGTCCGAAGGCAATATTATTCGCCACGGTATCGTCGAACAAGACGACGTCCTGAGACACAATCCCGATCCGGGCCCGCAACGACGGCAGTGAATAGGATTCGAGCGGCGTACCGTCGAGCAGAATCCGCCCGCTCGTCGGCTGATAGAACCGCGGCAGGAGGCTCACCAGCGTGCTCTTCCCGCTCCCGCTGCTGCCGACCAGCGCCACGACTTCGCCGGCACGGATCGACAGATCGACCCCCGACAATGCGGCGGCGGTCTGCCCGGCATAACTCAGTGACACGCCCTGCAATTCAAGCCCCTGGCGGATGCCTTGGCATTCGATGGTCCCTCGATCCTGATCCCCCTCGGTGGCGATATCGAGGACTTCGTACACCCGCTCGGCCGCCGCCAGCGCCTGTTGAATCAAATTGTTCGCTCCGGCCAATTTTCGAATCGGCGTAAACGCCATGAACATGGCCGTCAGAAACGAGAAGAACGCCCCCGGCGTCAGGGTTTCATGGATGACGAGATAGCCGCCATACCAGATGATGACCGCCACGCCGACCACGCCGATCACCTCCATATAGGAGGAGCTGATAGACCAGACCTGATTCGACTTGAGCGTCGTCGAGAGAAAGGCCTGATTGCTGGCGGCGAACCGCTTGGCTTCCGCCTCTTCCCGCTTGTACGCTTTCACCATCCGGATCCCGCTCAGGACCTCTTGAATGGTGGAGGACATGTCCCCCATCCGCTCCTGCCCCTTTGTCGCCAGCGCTCGAAGGCGCCGGCCCATCCGCGACATCGTGACCACCGACAGCGGGATGACCACGATCGACAGACTGGCCAGCTTCCAATTCTGATAGAACACCACGCCAATCATCACAAGGAACGTGAGGCTATGCTGGAACAGATCCCTCAGGACATTGGACACCGCGCTGGCCATCAAACTCACATCGTTCACGACCCGCGACACCAGCCGGCCGGATGTATTCGCGTCATGGTATCCCACCGGCAATTGCATGAGATGCTGGAAGAGCTTCTGACGGATGTCGGCAACCACGCGATTCCCGACGTAGCTCATTAAATAGGTTTGCCCGTAGCTGAAGAATGCCTTCACGACCGAGACCGCGAACAGCGCCAGCGGCAAGACCAGCAACAGGCTCTCATTCTTCTCGATAAAGATCCCGTCGAGCACCGGCTTGACTAACCAGGCATACAGGCCGGTCAGGCCCGCGACCGCTCCCGAGCAGACAATCGCGGCCGCAAACCGTACCCGGTACGGACGGATATAGCGAATCAGACGGCTATAGCGCTCTAGGCTCGACATGCGTTCAACACCACCTGCGCCGCTCGAGAGGACGCGCCGGGCTCTCCAAGACTGGCTTTGACAGCCGCCAGGGCCCGCTTCATTTCATCATAGGCCGCACGGTCTTCCAAGAGTCGGCGGGCCTCTTCGTAGAGCCGCTCTCCCGTGGCCTCATCCTGAATGAGTTCGGGCACGACCGACCGCCCGGCGACCAGATTCACCAGCCCGATCCATTGTACGCGAATCAACAGGCGGGCCAGCCGATAGGTCAACCGATCGGTACGGTAGAGCAAGACCATCGGGGTCCCGACGACGGCCGCTTGCAAGGTGGCGGTTCCTGACGCCACCAGGACAAGATCCGACACGGCCATCACTTCGCTCGCCTGCTCCTTCACGACCGTCACCGGTACGGCACTCTGCTGCAAGAGCGGCTGGAGAAGATCATCGGAAATTGTGGAGGCCTGCGCCAGGATAAACTGGGTGTCGGGACGATCGCGCGCCAGCCGCTCCGCAGCCTCCAGCAACGTCGGCAGCAGGGACTGCACTTCACGCGCCCGGCTTCCCGGCAGCAAGGCAACGACCGTCCCCCCCGACTTGAGCCTGAACCGCACCCGCAGGCTGGGCCGGTCATAATGCGGCGCCACCGCGTCGAGCAGCGGATGTCCGACAAAGGTGCAGGGCAGTCCGACCCGGTGATACAGCTCGGGTTCGAACGGAAGAATGACCATGACGTGATCCACACGCTGTTGAATATATTTCATCCGGCCCGGCCGCCAGGCCCAGACTTGGGGTGCAATATAGTAGATCACGCGCAGCCCCGCCGCCTTGGCAAACCAGGCATAGCGGAGGTTCAATCCCGGATTGTCGATAAAGACCACGGCATCCCACGGTTCCGACCTGAGCAGACGACGCATCGCCGCAAAGCGCTTAATGACGGCGCGAAGAGCCGACAGGCCGATCATCCCCATAATATCGAGATGGCCGAAGCCCTCCACCAGCCGCACGCCCGCCGCCTTCATGGCCGCCCCCCCGACGCCGACCAACGTCACGGCAGGATCAAGCTCTTTCAGGGCCCGCGCCAGATTCGCTCCATGCAGGTCGCCCGAAGCCTCACCGCTGATGATCAGAACCTTTGTCACTCGTCACCCGTCATTCGTCAGACGTGAACCCGCTGCCCCAGATCAAGGTATGCGTCTTCGCCTATTGACGCTTGACGACCGGCGCATGACGGCAGCTTTAGGATTGGCGCGCGGCGAACTCGGCGATCGCCTTGAGCACAAGATGGGCGACATCCAAGGCCGCCGCCCCGTCCTCGCCGGACACCTCCGGACGTGACCCGGTTCGAATGGCCTGGACAAAGGACTCCAGTTGCAGCTTCAACGGTTCATCGGTATTTCCCTGGAACTGCTCCGTATCGATCGTCGGCCGTTCGCCGGGCGGCGAAACCCGGCGGGAGATGATGCCCATCCGGGTCTGAAAATCGATGGACACATAGCCCTCGCGCTGAAAAAGACGCAGGCGGCGCATCTTATTGGTAGAAATCCGGCTGGCAGTCAGATTGGCAACGCACCCCCCGCTGAACTGAATGCGCGCGTTCGCGATATCAATGGTCGGGGAGAGCACCGCGACCCCGGACGCCCGCACCTCTTCGACCGGACCGGGGTTGAAGGACAGTACCAGATCAAGATCGTGAATCATCAGATCGAGCACGACATCGACATCCGTCCCCCGTTCGCTGTAGGCACTCAGGCGATGGGCCTCGATAAAGACCGGCCGCTGAATGTGGGGCCGCATGACCCGCATGATCGGGTTGAATCGCTCGCTATGCCCGACCTGGAGGCGGCACCCCTTGGCCTTTGCCAGCGCAACCAGTTCATGCGCCTCGGCCGGCCGCACGGCAATCGGTTTTTCGACCAGCACGTGCTTGCCCGCCTCCAGACACATCTTGGCGACGGCGTAATGCGCCGAGGTCGGGACGGCCACGCTCACCAGGTCGACATGCGGCAGGAGATCGGACGGAGTGCCATACACCTGTGCACCATGCCGCCCGGCAATCTCCTTCGCACGATCGGGGCTCTGGTCCGTCACACCCGCGAGTGTGACCCCGGGAATCGAGGCATAGAGCCTCGCATGGTGCTGCCCGAGATGCCCCACTCCGATGACTCCGGCACGCATGTTTTCCACCTGACAGCCTCGCGTCCCTTTGGGTTACCCGTTGATCGGCTCAACCTGTTTGAGCCCGACGACAGCGATTCCGAAGCTCCGGGCTTTCTCC
The DNA here is from genome assembly GCF_049546785.1 of Nitrospira sp. NS4. Classification (NCBI taxonomy): domain Bacteria; kingdom Pseudomonadati; phylum Nitrospirota; class Nitrospiria; order Nitrospirales; family Nitrospiraceae; genus Nitrospira; species Nitrospira sp. NS4. Next base: position 736,319 of record NZ_JBMWAN010000001.1, read on the forward strand.
AGAACCAGTTCGCGATCAAGCATCACGGTCCGGCCGGCCTCGACCGCCAGCACGCTGGCTTTCACCGAAGCCATCACATCGATCGTGCGCGGCCCGATCGCGGGCAGATCGAACCGCAGATCCTGTTGCGGCTTGCACCGCTTGACTACCACAGCCCCGTCTTTGGCCAATTCGCCGCCCCGCTTGATGGCGCCGTCGGTGCCTTCCACCGCCTCGACCGCGACGACGACCTTGTCCTTGATCACCACGCACTGGCCGATATCGAGACGCCCGATGGCTTCGGCCACGTGCCACCCGTACCGGATATCGTCCCATTCTTTCTTGGTCGGCGTGCGGGACGTCAGCGTACCCTCTTCAACCAGAATTCCCTCGAGCCCGAACGTCGATTCGCAGATGCGAATCCCCTCCCGCTCCAACTCGGCCGCGAATTCCCGCAGGATATCGTCATCCTTCCACAGGGCCACCCGCGCGGCCAGAGCCAGCGTGCGGAAATCGGGGCGGACGGTGGTGAACACATGGGTTTTCTTGATGCCCCCCAGCATCACCGCCTGCTGGATCCCGTCCTCTTTGAACGCATGAATCAGTTTGTTGAGCTGGCCGATCTTGATCCAATGGATGCGATCGACGTGGCGCTCCAACTCGGGATCCGTCTCTCCTTCGTGCGCGACGGCCGAGACGTGATAGCCCAGCTTGCGGGCATTATCCGCGAAGATGAGGGGAAATCGGCCGTTCCCGGCGATCAAACCGATGCGGCCGCCGTGGGTAGCAGTCGACGTGGTCACGCCGGTTAGTCCTCACCCTCCTGGTCCTTCGCGATGGAACGGGAGACGCCGCGCTTGGTCCCCTCCATAAACGCCACCACCTGCGCCACATCGGACTGGTCCTTGAACTCGACCTTGGCGAGCTTGATCGCCTCTGCGACTTTATGGCCCGATCGGAACAGGAGATCGTAGGCCCTCTTGAGGGCCGCGATCCGGTCCGCCGAAAATCCATGGCGCCGGAGGCCGACGGAGTTCAATCCGTAGAGATGGGCGCGATACCCGCCGGCCGCCCGCGTAAACGGCGGCACATCCTGTCCGATGGCGCAGCACCCGCCCACCATGGCATAGGCCCCGACCCGAACAAACTGGTGGATCCCGGTCAAGCCGCCGATGATCGCATGATCGCCGATGGTAATATGCCCGGCCAGGCTGGCCGCATTCGCGAGAATCAGATGGCTGCCCAGCCGGCAATCGTGGGCCACATGCACATAGGCCATCAGAAAATTCCTGTTGCCGATCGAGGTGACGCCCCCGCCCTGCACCGTCGCGCGATTGACCGTCACATATTCACGAAGAATATTGTCATCGCCGATCACCACCTTGGTGGGCTCTCCTTTGTATCCCAAATGCTGCGGAGGGCCGCCGATCGACGAAAAGGGATGCAATTCATTCCGCTCTCCGATCTCGGTCCATCCCTCCACCGTCACGTGGGAAAGCAGCCGGGTTCCCCGCCCGATCGTGACATGCTCGCCGACCAGACAGAACGGGCCGATGACCACATCGTCCGCCAGCTTCGCATGGGGATGGACTATCGCTGTCGCATGAATCTGCACGCGTAACCTCCACGTGATGAGTAAGTGGCGATGGGCTCCGATGGGTTCCAGTCCGGCCGGTCAGGCATCACACATCACCGTGTCACTGCTTTTCTTCCGTCACCATCGCCGTCACCTCGGCCTCGCATACCACATCGTCGTCGACATAGGCCTTGGCTTCCATCTTCCAGAACGGGGGACGCTTCCGCACGAGCTCCACTTCGAATCGCAACTGGTCCCCGGGCACCACCGGCTTCCTGAACTTGGCGCCGTCGATCCCCGTCAGATAGACGGAGAGCTTCACCCCTGGTCCGAAGGACTTGAACGCCAGCACGCCGCCGACCTGGGCCATCGCCTCGATGATCAACACCCCCGGCATGACCGGCCGGCCGGGGAAATGCCCTTGAAAGAACGGCTCATTGACCGTGACATTCTTGATCCCGACGATGCGGCGATCGGGCTCCAATTCTTTGATCCGGTCGACCAGCAAAAACGGATACCGGTGCGGGAGTAACGCCTGAATTTCTGCCTGTTCCATCACTGCCATTGCCATTGCCTCCTCTCCCCGTTGCGCCCGTCTGCCATTACTTGTGCTGGCGATCAAACTCTTTGACGACTTGATCGGTGACATCCAGCGCCGGCTGATGATAAAGGACGATCCGGACCGACGCGTTGCCCCCCTTGTCGAGAATGGCCAGATACCCTTCCTTTTGCGCCACCGCTTGGGCCGCCTCGGCAATCTTCTTCGAGTACTCCATCACCATCTCCCGCTGCTTCTGCTGCACCTCGCGGTTAAAATCCGCCAGGCGGCGCTGATAGGCTTCGAGTTTGACCCTGAACTGGTCCTGCTTCTCCTGCTTGGCCTGATCGCTGAGCTTGCTGTTGGGATCCTGAATGGACTGCTCAAAATCCTTCAATTCCTGGTCATCCGCATTAATGATCTTCTGCCTGGTCTGCGAGTAGCTCTTCATCTCCTCCAGCGCCCGCTTTCCCGCAATCGATCGCTCCATCACCGCCTGCTGGTCCATCACGCCCACTTTGACCGGCTCCGCCGCCGGCGCAGATTGAGCCAGCCACAGAAGCCCCGCCAACAGACCAAGCAGCCCCGCTATCCCACGTTGTTTCATACCGTGCCTCCCCTCCTGCTAGGGATATTCTCGATTGAATTCCTCGATCACCTGATTCGAAATATCGAGCGTGTCTTCATGGTAGAAGGTCGGGCCGCCCTTGCCCTTGTCGAGCACCACCTGGAGGCCCAGGCGTTTCGCCACCCTGGCGGCGATCAGCTCGATCCTTTCGCGAAACCCGTCCATCACATCTTTTTGCTTTTCCTGAACCTCCCGATTAAGCTCCGTCACCTTCTGCTGATACTCCTGCATGCGCCGGCGAAACATCTCTTCCCGCTCGCGCTTCGCCGCAGGGCTGAGGATGCTGGCCTGCTTCACGAAATCCTCTTCCATCCGGCGAAGTTCCTTTTCATCCAATTCGATCAGCACCTGCCGGTTTTTCGAGAACGCCGCAAGGGTCTCCTTGGCTTTCTTCCCCGAGTTCGTCTCCGCGAGAATGCGCGCGGGATCCAGGACCCCGACCTTCCCCTCAATCTTGGGCCCGGCTCCCGCGCAGCCCGTCACAACCGCCATCAGTACGGCCAGAATGGGCGCCAGCCTCCGGCCCCTCCCCCGCCATGACCACGTGTTCGCAGCTTCCCTTCTCACCGCGCTCCTTGCGTCATCACACTTAGAATATCGATCCGATGGTGAACTCAAAGACGCCCTTCCGTTCGCCTTCCTTCGGGTCAAGGTTGATCCCGTAGGCCACACGCAACGGCCCGAACGGGGAGATCCACCGGGCTTCAACTCCCGCTGCCGGTCGCAAACTCAGCGTGACCGGCTCATGATCGTCGAATCCTTTCCCGTAGTCGAAGAAGATCACGCCGTTGAGCTTCGCGTCGGCCGACACCGTAAAAATATAGTCGAAGTTGAAGATCAACTGTTTCGCCGCGCCGTAGATCGTGTAGTACGTCGGCACCACAGGACCCGCCCGACCGAACACGAACCCGCGCACCGTATTGATACCGCCGACGAAGAATCGCTCGGTCAATGGAATTTCCGTCCCATTGCGCGGCTCGACCGCTCCATAGCGGGCGCGCACCGAGAAGCGGGTGTCGAACGGCAACGGCGTATACTTCATGACATCGATATTATATTTGTAGAAGTCGTTGGTGCCCCCGAGCATCGGTGTGCCGAGATCGAAGCCTCCCCCGAGCCGCCACCCCGAGCGGGGATCGAGGTAGTAGTCCCGGGTGTCCCGGAACAGCGTGGTCCGGAACCCCGTCGTCGACTGGGTGCCCAGCTGGCCGCAGATCAGAGGCAGCAGATTCGGACAAAGCCCTGCTTGCGGGTCGCTGTAATCGAGCTGTTCGCCGAATATACTGATGCTCCCTGACACATACTCGGAGAGCCACCGGCCGAACATCACACTGGCGCCGGCCTTCCTTTCCATATACGAGATGTAGTTCGTCATACTTGAGTAAATATCGAGCTGGAGAGACGTCAGTCCGTCGTTCAAGTAGGGGTTGCGGAAGGTGATCAACCCGATCGATCGCCGTTGACCGAGCTGACCGCGGATACGGCCCATGTAGCCCTCCCCAAAGAGGTTGCCCTCCGTGATGTCGGCAATGGCCACCAACTGATCGAGCGTACTGAAACCGCCGCCGATGCTGAACTGCCCCGTGGGCTTTTCCTTGACTCGAACATTGAGGTCGACCTTATCCGCGGCCACCTGCTCGGGAATGATTTCGACCGTTTCGAAAAAGTTCAAATTGTTCAGCCGCTGGTAACTCCGCTTCATCGACACGGTGTCGATCGTATCCTGCTCATCAACACGTATTTCCCGCCGGATGACATGGTCGCGCGTCTTGTCGTTCCCGGTGATGTTGATCTGGCGAATCCGCATCATCTCTCCCTCTTTAATATGGAGAATGATGCTCGCCGTGCGCTCTTCGTTATTCGGATTGACGTTCGGTGCGACGTCGGCGAAGGCATAGCCCCGGCTGCCGTACAGGTCGGTCAGCCGCGTGACTTCGTCGCGGATCTTGGCCCGCTGAAAGATTTCGCCTTCCTTGATCTTGAGGTTCTCCCGGAGCTCCGCCTCCTCAAACACGGTGTAGCCGCGGAATCCCACCTCGGAGACGGTAAACGGCTCTCCCTCGGAGACGTTATAGGTCACAGTGAACCACTGTTTATCCTCGCTCAACTCAACCTGCGGCAGGCTGACCTGCGCGGTGAGATAACCTTTGTTCAGCAGCACTTCCTTGATCCGCTCGACATCGTTGGCCAGCTCATCTTGCTTCAAGACCCCGGCATCCGACACGAGTGACGGCAATTTCAATTGCGTAAAGAGCCCGTACCAGGGAACCCATTCCCGGACCGCCGTGACCCGGAAGATTTCATCCTTGGTCGCCGCCCGCATGCCGTCGAAGATCACGGTCTTCACACGTGCCTTCTCGCCTTCCTTCACGAAGAAGGTGAGCCGCTTCCGCTCCTCATCCAGCGTTTGGATGACAGGCACCACTTGCGCGTTGTAGTACCCGTCGTCCTGATAGGCCAGGCGAATTTTTTCCGCGCTTTCCTTGGCTTGCTGCTGATCCAGGAACGACTGGCCTTTGATCGTGGTTTTCTCCTTGAGCTTGTCGTCGCTCAAGTTCACATTGCCGTCATACACGATCTCGGTGATGAACGGCTTTTCCCGAACGACGAACACAACCGCCGTCCCGCCGGCCACCGACTCGGTTTCGACCTGCACATCCTCAAAAAACCCCGTATCGTAGAGAATCTTCACCTGGCCGCGCACCGTTTCCGGGGTATACGGATCATCCACTTTGAGCGTCAGCCGTCCCGCAATCGCCGGCAACTCGATCCGTTTATTGCCGCGAATGTCGATCGCTTTAACCTTGGGAGCGACCGCCTGCGCCAAGACGTCCCCCAGGGCGGTCAGCACGGAGAACAGCACCAGCACCAGCACGACCCATTGGGATTTTCGACACCAGATCACAGCCACAAACGAAGACGCCCCCACCCCAATCAGGATAATCGTGATGTCCCGGGACCGTATGTCCCGCGCCCGCATCATACAAGCAGAATTCATGTCACTCGCGGTCCTGTTCAACAGACCACAATGAACGACGGCCAACCCGCCTGTCGCCTCGCGCCGGGAGAAGATCGCAGACCACGACACACGGCGCCAGCCCACGAGCGCGAAACTTCCGGATTATATTGATGCCCTCAGATGATGTAAAGGATTATGGGCCTGCGAACGTTCACCATCATCGCACCCCCGTCGCGGAGTTCGCCTGTTTCTTGACTTCACCTGACCCATAACTTACTATCCCAGCGATGCCATCGTATACCGTCAGAAAAGCTGTCATCCCCGCCGCAGGCCTCGGTACCCGCTTCCTTCCCGCCACAAAAGCATCCCCCAAAGAGATGCTGCCGCTGGTCGACAAACCGTTGATTCAATACACGGTCGAAGAGGCCGTCGCCTCGGGCATCGAAGACATTATCGTCATCACCGGCCGAGGGAAGCGCGCCATCGAAGATCACTTCGACCGCTCCGTCGAACTCGAAGAAAATCTCAAGGGCACGGGCAAATCCCAGATGCTCAACCAGATCCGCCAGATTTCGACGCTGGCGAATTTTTGCTACGTCCGTCAGTCGGAAGCGCTCGGACTCGGCCATGCCGTCCTGTGCGCCCAGCATCTGATCGGCGATGAACCCTTCGCAGTCATCCTCGGGGACGAAATTATCGACGCCTCCGTCCCGGCGCTCGCCCAGCTCATCCACGTGTACAAGAAACGCCACGGGGCCGTGCTGGGAGTGCAAGAGGTCCCCAAACAGGACGTCGGCCGCTACGGCATCGTCACGCCCAAACGGGTCGGCAAAGGCCTGCACCGCGTGGCGGACCTCGTCGAAAAGCCGTCACCGGCGGAGGCGCCGTCCAACCTCGCCGTGATCGGACGCTATATCCTTCCGCCGGAGATTTTCCCGATCCTGAGAAAAACGAAACCCGGGAAAAACGGAGAGATCCAGTTGACCGATGCCTTGAAGGAACTGGCGAGACAATCACCCATGTATGCCCACGAGGTGGTGGGACAGCGCCACGACGCGGGAGACAAGTTGGGATTCTTAATCGCGACGGTAGAATTTGCTCTCAAGAACCCTTCGCTCGGACCGGACTTTCACGAATACCTCTCAAACAAAATGCGGACGGCTACAGGCACTCGTCGTACCTGACAGCAGACCCAGTGCCTCCGCAAGGCTGGATGAACCGCCGCTCGGTGACGACACTACCGTGACAGAAGGGCAGATATCCCATGACTGACTCGATCGAACAAGATCTCCAGCCGCCGCAAAACGTCGAGGTGCCGGACCAGCTGCCGCTGTTGCCGGTCCGCGACATCGTGGTCTTCCCCTATATGGTGCTGCCGCTGTTCGTCGGGCGGGACATGTCCATTAGAGCGATCGAAGCCGCGCTGGCGGGCAACCGCATGATCTTCCTCGCGACGCAAAAGGCGCTCGACCTGGAAAACCCAAAACCCGAAGACATTCATACCATCGGCACGGTCGGGATCATCATGCGCATGCTGAAGCTGCCCGACGAGCGGATCAAGATCCTGGTCCAGGGCATCGCCAAAGCGAAAATCAGCAATTTCATCCAATCCGACCCCTATTACTCCGTGCGCATCGACAAGCTGCCGGACACCAAGATCACCGCCACCATGCTGGAGTCCGAAGCGGTGATGCGCACCGTCAAGGAGCAGATCGAGCGCATCGTGAGCCTGGGCAAAGTGCTGATCCCCGACGTCATGGTGGTCATCGAGAACCTGGAGGAACCGGGCCGGCTCGCCGATATGGTCGCGTCGAACCTCGGCCTGAAGGTAGAGGTCACCCAAAGTGTCCTCGAGATTTCCGATCCGATCCAGCGGCTCCGCCAGGTCAGCGACATCCTCGGCAAAGAAATCGAAGTGCTCTCGATGCAGCAGAAGATTCAGGCGCAGGCCAAGGGCGAGATGGACAAGACGCAGCGCGAGTATTTCCTGCGCGAACAACTCAAAGCCATCCAGAAAGAACTGGGCGAACTCGACGAACGCACCGAAGAAGTGGCCGAATTCCGCGCGCGCATCAAAGACGCCAAGATGCCGGAGAAGGTCCTCAAGGAAGCGGAGAAACAACTCAAGCGCCTGGAGAAGATGCACCCGGACACGGCGGAGTCAGCCACGGTGCGCACCTACCTGGAGTGGATGGTGGAGCTGCCCTGGTCCAAGAAGTCGAAAGACAATCTCGACCTGAAGGCCGCCGCCCGGGTGCTCAACGAAGATCACTACGATCTCGAAAAAGTGAAAGAGCGGATTCTGGAGTACCTGGCCGTCCGGAAACTGAAAGAGAAGATGAAGGGCCCGATCCTCTGTTTCGTCGGTCCGCCGGGCGTGGGGAAAACCTCGCTGGGCAAGTCGATCGCCAAGGCGCTGGGGCGCGAATTCGTCCGCATCAGTCTCGGCGGCGTCCGCGACGAAGCTGAAATCCGCGGCCATCGCCGCACCTACGTCGGCGCCCTTCCGGGCCGCCTGATCCAGGGCATGAAACAGGCCGGGACCGCCAATCCCGTCTTCATGCTCGACGAAGTGGACAAGGTCGGCATGGACTTCCGCGGAGATCCCTCGGCCGCGCTCCTCGAAGTGCTTGATCCGGAACAGAACAGCGCCTTCACCGACCATTACCTCGGAGTGCCCTTCGACCTCACCGAAGTCATGTTCGTCACGACGGCGAACCTGATGGATCCGATCCTGCCGGCCCTCCGCGACCGGATGGAAATCATCGAAATCCCGGGCTATACGGAAGAGGAAAAGCTCGGCATCGCGCAAGCCTACTTGATCCCCCGCCAGCTCACCGAGCACGGCATTACGGACAAGCACGTCAAGATCACGGAACCGGCGCTGCGCATGATCATCGCCAACTACACGCGCGAAGCCGGCGTCCGCAACCTCGAGCGCGAAATCGCCAACGTCATGCGGAAAGTGGCGAAGAAAGTCGCCGAAGGAAAAGGCCAGGGCTTCCCCATCACACCGGCCAATCTCCACAAATACCTCGGCGTCACGAAGTACGTGCCGGAAGCGGAATTGGAAAAGGACGAGATCGGCGTCGCCACCGGGCTCGCCTGGACCGAATCGGGCGGCGATGTCCTCTACATCGAAGCCACGGTCATGAAGGGCAAGGGCCACCTCACTCTGACCGGCCATCTCGGCGACGTCATGAAAGAGTCCGCGCAAGCGGCGCTCAGCTATGTGCGGTCACGGGAGAAGACCCTGCACATCAATCCCGACATGTTCAGCAAGCAGGATCTCCACATCCATGTCCCCGCCGGCGCCATTCCGAAAGACGGCCCGTCGGCCGGCATCACTATGGCCACGGCGATCGCCTCGGCCCTGTCCGGCATTCCCGTCCGCCGGGACCTGGCCATGACCGGAGAAATCACTCTGCGCGGCCGCGTGCTGCCGATCGGTGGACTCAAAGAAAAGATTCTGGCGGCCAAGCGGGCCAAGCTGGCGATGGTGCTCCTCCCGAAGCGCAACAAGAAAGATCTGGAGGAAATCCCGAAACATCTCCTGAAAGGCATTCAATTGGCGTTCGCCGACACCGTGGACGATGTCATGAAAATCGCGCTCCGGCGCAAGCCGGCCGCCAAGACGGCGTCCAAGAAGGAATCCGCGCCGCCGGCCGCCTCTCGAACGCGCACGTCCCGCGCGAATAAGACCCGGCGAGCCGGCGGAGCGCGCTCGGCCCAGGCGACGCTCATGGCCTTGCCGCCCAACCCCTTGCCGTAACGTGTCATCTATGGCCCGTCGGAAGGCCGCCACACCCATCCAGGAATTTCCGCTCATCCGGCAGTTACAGCGCCGGTTTGAGCGGAAGAGCCCGTCGGTTCTCAAAGGCATCGGAGACGATGCGGCCGTCGTCTCAATCCCCTCAGGCAACTGGACCGTCCTCACCACCGACCTCCTCGCCGAGGGCGTGCATTTTGACTTGCGCACCGCCGATTTTGCATCGGTCGGCTACCGGGCAGCCATGGCGAATCTCAGCGACGTCGCCGCCATGGGCGCGACCCCCCGCTTTCTCCTGATCTCCATCGCCGTTCCGAAAACTCTGCAGGCCGCCGATGTGACCCGACTGTACCGTGGCCTCATGCAAGCCTGTGGAGGGTACGGAGTCCATCTGATCGGCGGAGATACCTCCGCCTCTCACCAGGGACTCTTTCTCAGCATCACCCTGCTCGGCACCACCGCAGAGGGCAAGGCGCTCTTCCGCCATGGCGCCAAGGTCGGCGACAGCCTCTACGTCACCGGCACCCTGGGAGACTCGCTCGCCGGCCTGCAGCTCTTGACGCAGAGACGGCAAACCGCCAGACAGTCACGCCTTAAGCCTGTAGACCGGCGATTTTTGGTGAACCGCCATCTGCACCCGACGGCTCGCGTGCGGGAGGGGCTCTGGCTGAATCGTGCCGGTTTCGCCACCTCGGCTATCGACCTCTCCGACGGCCTGTCCGGCGATCTTCGACATATCTGCGAGGCCAGCCATGTCGGGGCGGCAGTCGATGTGTCAGCGCTTCCGATCTCGCAAGCCTGCCGGGCCTATGCCGGGACACAGGGGATCGATCCCGTCACGCTCGCGCTGGCCGGCGGCGAAGACTATGAATTGCTCTTTACCGTGGCTTCGCACAACGAGCGGTCACTCGAACGCCAGGCTCGCTCAAGAGGATTTCAGATCACGAAGGTGGGCATCATGCGCCCCGGTCGATTCGGCATACAGGCGGTCACATCCGGCGGAGGAACCGGGCCGCTTCCGGTCACGAGCTATCAACATTTCCGGTAACGGAAGGAAGGTCCGCGTGGCATTGTCCCCGTCCTTTCGATCGCTGCTCCGGCAGGTCCTGCATCTCCAGGAACCGCCGCAGCGAACCGCCTTCGCCTTTGCGCTCGGCGTCTTCATTGCCTTCTCGCCCGCCTATGGATTGCACATGATTCTGGTGGGATTGTGCACGTGGCTGTTCGGCCTTAACTTTATCGCCCTGCTCGCAGGATCGCTCATCAACAATCCCTGGACCGTCGTGCCGATTCTCGGCGCCACCTACTGGAGCGGCGCGCTCCTGCTGGGCCGGGCCGACAGCCCCGCGTTCGACTGGCACGACCTCAGCTTCGCCGCGCTCTACCAGCAAATTCTGCCCTACGCCGTCCCTTTTACCCTCGGCGGCATGTTTCTGAGTGTACTGGGCGCAGCCCTCGCCTATCCGGTCGCCTATTTCTTCATCACCAAATATCGCCGCCCCGAGCGGGCGTCAGACGCAGCGCCATTGCCGCCTCAAGACCCCATGAGCTAAGATGCGGCCTGCCATGCACCAAGCCGACGAATCAGTCAATGCGCCCTATGACGGCTCCGCCCTCATTGCCGATCCGATCCATAAATATGTCTCCTTCACGGTGCCCTTCGCCAATCCCGATCCCCATGAACGCACCGAGAAGGACCTGATCGATTCCCCCTGGGTGCAGCGGCTTCGCTACATCTACCAGCTTCAAAGCGCGCGCTGGGTCTACCCCTCGGCGGAACATACCCGCTTCGTGCATTCGCTCGGGACCATGCACGTCGCCGGACGCTTCGCCCGGCATCTCTACCCGTTTCTGAAAAAAGCCGTTAAAGATGTGCCCTCGGCGAACTATGTCGAAGAGCTGCTGCGCATCACGGCGCTCGTTCACGACATCGGCCATGGCCCGTTTTGCCATTTCTTCGACGACAACTATCTCCACGGCTTCCATCTCACGCATGAAAAGCTGGGCCAGATCATCATCCGCGAACATCTCGGTCCGCTCATCCGGAAAATCCGCCGGAGCCCATCCGGGCCGTTCGCCAAGGGCGAAGAATTGAACCCCGATCAGATCGCCCATCTGATTCTGAAGGAAAAGGGTAAAGACAATTCCCGCATCCCGCGCTGGCTCAACATGCTCCAGCCCGTGATCTCGGGCAGCTATACGGGAGACAATCTCGACTATGTGCTGCGCGACTCCTACATGTGCGGCGTGGCGGTCGGCCCCGTCGATCTCACCCGGCTCATCCACTACACCATCATCACCGAGAAAGGATTTACGATCCATAAGACCGGCCTCCCGGCCCTGCAGATGTTCCTCAACACGAGAATGTATCTCTACTCCAACGTCTATTTTCACCGGACGACCAGAGCCATCGACATCCACTTGCGCGACATTTTCGGCGACACGATGAAGCTGCTCTTTCCCCGCGATCCGCGCAAACACATGGAGGACTATCTCACCCTCACCGACTGGTCGCTCCTGGAGGAGGTCCGCAGCTGGAAGAAGGCGCGCCAGAAAGCCCGTCGTCATCTGGGGCATGAGTGGGGACGGATTCTGGATCGCGACGTGAAGTGGAAAATGGCCTACAGCACGGCTCTCAAGGAGAAGGGGCAGGAGCGCGGGATGGCGATTCCAAGCCACACCCTCTTTGAAGAACAGATCGCCAGAGAGCTGCCGAAGGAATTGACAAGCGTCGAGTTTCGCGTGGACATGGCCCCGCTCGACCCCCGGCCGGACCCCAAAGACCGCCGCGGCAACCCCCTGTATGTGTATGACCCCGGCACCAGGCAGGTCTCAACCGAACCGCTGGAAGAATTCCTGGATCTCCTGCCGACTCGTCTCGTGCAGTTCAGAATCTACAGCCTCGACCACCGCCACGACGCCGCCCTCTCCCGCGCCGCCGCCACCGTCCTGAATAAAACGCCGTCCAGCCTCGAATCGAACTACTAGCAGGATGCTGAAAGGTCTGCCAGCGCCGCTCTCGCGTCGCTCAGAGGCTCACCGTGAAGATGGCGCCTCGGAGGTACGGACGGAAGGGGATTCTCCGTTCGCCATGACCAATCGGAAAGGCGAACGGATCGCACGAAGTGCGGTGTGTACCTCTTCGCTCACTGCGGCCTTTTTGAACGGCCTGCGGGCGATCCTGATTCGGTCCGTAACCCCGGGCGGATCTGGATTGCACAGGGCTCAGAATAGTTTTTCAACAGCCTGCTCAGTCAAACAACTAATACTGCTAACGGGTAGCTTATAGGTGATGGCAAGCTATGCTAAGGCACTCGCGAGAAAGCGCACTTACTGCGCCGGCGAACCTGCACCAGATGTCGGCTCAGCCACCGGCGCGGGAGTCGCCGACTGTACCGCGCCTTTGAAGGGCAGATCGAGCAGGGCGTAGGGATTCACGCGGGCTCCGTTGAGCTTCACGCCCCAGTGGAGATGCGGGCCGGTGGCCCGTCCGGTGGCGCCGACTTTACCGACCACCTGCCCCGCCTTCACCAGATCCCCGTCCTTTACCGACACTTCGGACAAGTGGAAATACATGGAGTAGAACCCGAGGCCGTGGTCTACAAACACGCCTTTGCCGGAGAAGATGTGATCCACGGTCAGCCGCACGATGCCATCATTGGTCGAGACGACGTCAGTTCCCAGTGGGGCGCCGATGTCTTCGCCGTTGTGGGGATTTCTCGGCTGGCCGTTCATGATCCGCACGCTGCCGAAGATGCCGGTCCGCTTGCCGCCGACCGGTTCAATGAACGTTCCCTGCCAGAGCTTCATGCGCGAGTCGGTCGCCAGCGCGGTCTTCACTTGCTCTTGCTCGGATTTCCATCTCGCGACCGCCTTCTCATCCAGATCGACTTTATCTTTGGGCAGCTTCAAATGCTCAACGCGAAACCTTTCTTTCACCACCAGGATGTTGTAACTGGCATGCCTGGCCTGCTCGCCGGACTTAATGTCGACCGCCAGCTCGTGGGTGCCCGGCTCATCCTGTAGATCAAGCCCAAGCAGGCCGACATACCCCGGCGCTTCTCCCGGACGCGGGTCGGCAAAGAAGGCGACGGTCCGGCCCAGGAATTTCCCCTGCACATCCGCCTGCGGGTCATCGCCCGGCACCTTCACCACGATGATCTGCCCTTGCTTCCCGCTATATTGCCCGTCCGCCCCTTGGGGGGTGGGCAACGAACCGGGAAACAGATCGACGGGGAAGATGCTGGACAGCAGGATGATCACCACCAAGATCATCCGCTCAAGGGACACTGATCGCTGTGGCTCTGCCCGCACTATCGCGTTCATCGGAACAACCTCACGCCGGAAACCTGTGAAAGCAACTCATCCACCCGCCGATTGCTGGAACTGAACGGGTCCATGCACAAAATCGTTTCTTCCCAGTAGCCGTTCAATTTGAGATAGGTCCAATCGACTGTGTAGGACCGGTTCTTGGCTCTGGCGAACCGGATAAAGTCCCCGCGTACTTTCGCCCTCGTCGTCTGCGGCGGAGTGGACATCGCCCGCTGCACGACCTCCTCCTCCACCACCCGGTCGATGAGCCCCTTGGACTCCATCAAATAATACAACCCCCTGGTCCGCTTCACATCATGGTATTGCAAATCGAGCAGGTACACGCGGGGATCGTCCCAGCCGCAACCCTTCTTGTCGGTATAGGACTGGATGAGATGCTTCTTGGTCACCCAGTCTACCTGATGCACCAGCTGCATAGGGTCGTCTTCCAGCTTGTCCAGCAGCGTGGCCCATTTGTGAAACACGTCATCGTGCACCGGGTCGTGCTCCTGTTGGGCCAGGTAATGCTGGGCGCGATCGAGATAGACGCGCTGGATTTCGATGGCCGTCAGTTGGCGGCCGTCGTCCAGCTTCACCTTCTTCTTCAGCGTGGGATCGCGGGAGATCTCGCGAATCGCCTTGACCGGATCTTCGAGCTCCATGCCGTGGACCGCATAGCCCTCTTCAATCATGGAGAGCACCAGCGCGGCCGTGCCCACTTTCACATACGTGACGTACTCCGACATGTTGGAGTCGCCGACGATGATGTGCAGGCGGCGATAGCGCTCGGCATCGGCATGCGGCTCATCTCTCGTGTTGATGATGCTGCGAGAGGACGTCGTCGAGGACGAGGTCTTTTCGTGAATATGCTGGGCCCGTTGCGAGATGAAATACTGCGGCTTGCCCGAGACTTTCAAGACCTTGCCCGCGCCGCCGTAGACCTGCCTGGTGACGAAGAAGGGAATCAACTGCTCCGTCACCTTCCAGAAATCTACGTCCCGCCGCATCAGAAAGTTTTCATGGCAGCCATAGGTATTCCCCAGCGAGTCCGTGTTGTTCTTGAAAATATAGATTTCGCCGGACAGGCCTTCTTCGCGCAGCCGCTCTTCCGCGGCCGGCAAACAGGCTTCCAGCAAGCGCTCCCCGGCCTTGTCGTGGGTCACGAGGTCGAGCACGTTGTCGCATTCAGGCGTGGAATATTCAGGATGGCAGCCGGTGTCCTGGTAGAAGCGCGCGCCGTTCACCAGAAACGCGTTGGACGGCCAGCTATTGGGGATGAGACCTTCGAAGATGTAGCCGAGGACTTTTTCCATCGGCAGGTAAATGCGCCCGTTCGGCGAAAAGATCAGGCCGTACTCGTTTTCGAGACCGAAGATCCTGCGCTTCATGGGGCCTGGAGATAGCATGTGGGGTAAGGACAGAATACACGCCCATCGGAGGATCTTCAACTTGCGCGGAGAATACAGCGCGGCTTGGAACCGTGAAACGTCGCTCGCGAACGACGAGGGACGAGAGACGAACGACGGGAACGAAGATGACTGCCTTTTTAGTGGACTACTATGCAGATAACAGTTGACGGACTTCCGCAGGCGCCAATCGTCTGAACTTGCGGCCGGAGCGGGACCGTTCGAGCACGGCCACTTCCAGCCCTTCCGGGGTGAGCTTCTGATTGGGCGTCTGATCCAGAGCGGATACACAGAACCCCAATGCCGCCTTAAGCGACGGCAGCTGGCCGGTCGCTTTCTCTTTGAGCGCGGCGAGCACCGCCTCGGACTTGCCGCCGATGACCGCGACCGATTTCTCGTCAATGATGCTGCCGTCAAAGGAAATCCGGTAGATTTCGTTCGACTGCCCGTTGGTGCCCACTTGCACCACGAGAATCTCCACTTCGAGCGGCTTCATCTCCTGGCTGAAGATGGTGCCCAGGCTTTGGGAATAGCCGTTGGCCAGCGACCGGGCGGTGACATCTTCCCGGCTGTACATGAAGCCCTTGAGATCGGCATGGCGAATGCCGGCTTTGCGGAGGTTCTCAAACTCGCTGTACTTCCCGGCCCCGGCAAAGGCGATGTTGTCGTACACTTCGGAAATCTTGTGGAGCGAGGCACTGGGATTGTCCGCCGTAAAGAGCACCCCGTCGGCATATTCCATGGCGATGCTGGAGCGACCTTTGGCGATGCCCTTCTTGGCATACTCCGCCTTGTCCTGCATCATCTGCTCGGGAGACACGTAATACGGCATCGGCATGACTAGGTCTCCTTCGAGCGGCGCGTCGCGATCAATCCGTCGAACACGGCGCGAATCCGGTCATCCGGCACATCGGCGATGCCCTGCGCGGTGACGTACTTGGCGGTGGGATAGATGCCTCGCACCAGATCGGGTCCGCCCGTCCCCACATCGTCATCGGCGGCATTATAGAGCGACATCAGCGCCAGCTTCAGAGCCTCGGCCTCCGGAAGCTGGCGTTGGAAATGCTCACGCATCGTATTGCGCGCATCTTTCCCTCCCGAGCCGATGGCATGGTAGTCGGACTCCTCGTACCGCCCGCCTGTGATGTCGTACTTGAAAATGCGTCCCTCGGCACGCTTCAGGTCATAGCCCACGTATAAGGGCATGACCACAAGCCCCTGGAACACCATCGGGAGATTCGCCTTCACCATCTGGCCGAGCTTGTTGGCCTTGCCTTCGCACGAGAGGGGCATCCCTTCCAGCTTTTCGTAATGTTCCAGTTCCGTTTGAAAGAGCTTGGCCATCTCAATACAGGGCCCGGCCGCCCCGGCAATAGCCATGGCTGAATAGTCGTCGATCTTAAACACCTTCTCGATCCGGCGATCGGCGATTTGAAATCCCTCGGTCGCCCGTCGGTCGCCCGCAATCACCACCCCCTGCTGGTACTTGATGGCCAGCACGGTCGTCGCGTGGGGAACCGAGAGGGGGCTCCCGGTGCGCGAGGGGTCTTGCAGGTTCGCCAACGCCCCCGCTCCCGTCCGCCCCAGCGTCAACCCCGGATAGTGCTGTGAGAGAAAGTCGAAGAAACTCGGCTCATCGTGATTCGGCAGATAGGGAAGTTTCATAATCGGTGTGCCGGCGCTTCGGATAATTAGGCTTTGAGTTTTTCCAGTAATGCGGCGGCGCTGTCTGCGCTCTCCAGCAGATGCCCCGTCAGGGCGGCGGTTCCCCGGTTCGGGTCCATGAGCGGAATCCTCGTCAGCGTCGCATTCCCGAAATCGAAGAGCACCGAGGTCCAGCTCGCGCCATACAGCGACTTGGCAAACTTGCTCGCACAGCGACCACGGAAATAGGCCCGCGTGCCAGGCGGGGGCATATGCTCGGCGCGAACGATCTCTTCCTCGCTCACGATCCGCTCGATCAAATTTCCCCGCTCCAACGTATAGAACAGGCCCTTCTCCGGACGAACGTCATGATATTGGAGATCCATGAGCTTGGCGCGCGGATCGGTCCAGCCACAGCCCTTTCGTTCCATGTACGATTCGATCATGTGGCGCTTGGCAACCCAATCCAGCTCCCTCACGAGAAGCCGCGGATCCTTCTCCAAACGATCCAGCACCGATTCCCAGCGACGCAAGACATCCTGCTGCACCTCATCGATCCGGTGCGTGGCGTAAAACTTCTTCGCCGCATCGAGATAGGCCCGCTGGATCGCCAAGGCCGTCGTCGGCCGCCCTCCGGAAAGCTTTAGCGTCTGCTTCATGTCCAGATCGCGGGAGACCTGTTTGATCGCCCGAACCGGCTCATCTAATTCAATCTGCGGGAGCTCGGCTCCGGCCTCCAGCAACTCCAGCACCGTGCTCAAGGTCCCGACCTTCAGATAGGTCGAGATCTCCGCCATGTTGGCATCACCCACGATGACGTGCAGGCGCCGATACTTGCCGTATTCCGCGTGCGGCTCATCCCTGGTATTGATGATGGGCCGCTTGACCATCGTATTGAGGTCGAGGAGGCATTCGAAAAAATCGGCCCGCTGCGAAATCTGGTACTCGGCAGGGCTTGTCTGGTTCTCCGCGCCGACCTTCCCGGCGCCCGCAATAATCGGCCTGGTCACGAAGAAGGGCGCCAGCGCGCGGGCGATCTGGTCGAACGACACCGACCGCGACACCAGATAATTCTCATGATAGCCGTAACTGTTACCCTTGCCGTCGGAGTTGTTCTTGTAGAGGACGTATTGTTCGCGCCCGCGCACCCGCGTCAGTTCCTGAAGGCTCTGGGCAAGGATGCGCTCCCCGATCCGTTCGAACGCGACGACTTCTCTGGGGCTGGAACATTCGGGGATGGAATACTCCGGGTGCGCCCCATCGACATAAAGTCGCCCGCCGTTCGCCAACACCTTGTTCAGCTGGCGGTTGTAGTCCGGATTCGGCCGCTCCCGCTCCCCCTCCACCTCGAACCCGCGGGCATCCAGCAGCGGATTTTCATTTTCATAGTCCCAAATGGCATCGGGAGCCGGCAGGCCGGTGTAATGGCCGATCACGGCGATGGATCCAGCGACAGGGTCGGCGACGGCCGCTTCCTTCGGGGCGATCCCAAACTCCGTTTCTGTGCCGATGATGCGGGGGAGGCTGGTCGATGGCTGGTCTTGCATAGATTGATGGGCTGCTAGAGATAGTGGCCCGTGGTAACCGTTTCGATCTGCCGTGATTCCGCCGGGCCTCCGCTGATGGTCCGGATATGCACGATCTTCTCACCCTTCTTGCCGGCCACCTTCGCCCAGTCGTCGGGATTCGTCGTATTCGGGAGATCCTCGTGCTCCTTGAATTCCTCGCGGATCGCGCGGATAAGATCCTCAGACCGCAGACCGACTCCTTCATTGGCAATCGCCCGCTTCACCGCATACTTCTTCGCGCGGGAGACGATGCCCTCGATCAGCGCGCCGCTGGCGAAATCCTTGAAGTAGAGAATTTCCTTTTCTCCGTTGGCATAGGTGACTTCGATGAACTTGTTCTCTTCGGTCGAAGCATACATGGCATCGACCGTCAGTGATGTAAACTTCTCCACCAGAGCCTTCCGGTCCCCGCCATGCTGCGCCAACTCCTCCGGCGCGAAAGGCAACTCGACGGAGAGGTACTTCGAGAAAATATCCCTGGCGGCGGCCGCATCCGGACGGCCGACTTTGACTTTGACGTCGAGACGCCCCGCCCGCAGGACGGCTGGATCGATGAGATCCTGCCTATTGCTTGCGCCGATCACGATCACGTTCCGCAGACTCTCTACTCCGTCGATCTCGGAGAGAAACTGCGGCACGATGGTCGATTCGATGTCGGAGGAAATGCCGGTTCCGCGCGTCCTGAACAGCGCATCCATTTCGTCGAAGAACACGATGACCGGGTTACCGTCCGCCGCCCGCTCCTTCGCCTTCTTGAAGACTTCACGCACCTGCCGTTCTGACTCACCGACATACTTGTTGAGCAACTCCGGCCCCTTCACGTGCAGGAAGTAGCTCCGGATCTGCTTGCCGGTGAGATGGCCCAGCTTCTTGGCGATCGAATTCGCCACGGCCTTTGCGATCAAGGTCTTTCCGCAGCCGGGCGGGCCATAGAGCAACACGCCTTTGGGAGCGCTCAGCTTGAATTCCGCAAACAACTCCGCGTGGAGAAACGGCAGCTCCACGGCATCTCGCACATGCTCAAGCTCTTTTTGCAGCCCGCCGATGTGCTCGTAGTCCACATCCGGCACTTCTTCGAGGACCAATTCCTCTGCCTCAGACTTGGGCAGCTTTTCGATCACATAGCCGGAACGCGGATCGTAGAGCAGATGGTCGCCGACGCTGAGCCGCTCGACCAGGAGGGGATCGGCCAGTTCCGCGACTTTTTCTTCATCGAAATGCAAGGTGACGAGCGCGCGGTTCCCCTCCAGCATATCCTTCAGCCGGACCACCTCGCCCTGTACCTCGAAGCCCTTCACCTCGATCACATTGAGCGCTTCGTTGAGGACGACTTCCTGTCCCCGGCGCAGTTCTTTGCTCTTGATGGCCGGGTGCAGGCTCACCTTCATTTTGCGACCGGAGACGAACACATTCCCCGTTCCGTCCTCGTTCATCGAGGAGAAGATGGCGTAGGTCGACGGCGGCGCCGTCAACTTTTCCACTTCCGCGCGCAACGCTTCGATTTGCTCCTTCGCTTCCTGCAAAGTCGCAACGAGCTTGTCGTTCTGTTTTGTGGCTTGATCGAGCTGGTAGCGGGATTGGTACAGCCGACGGAGCTCTTCCTCCATCGACTGAATCTGAACGCGAAGCTTGTCGACTTCGCGGGCATGGTCGTCGTTCTTGTGAATCACGTCCGCATTCCCCTCTGACAGCCGCTTCGTGATCTTCTTCACGGAATCTCGGAGGGACCGGAGCCGGCTCGAATTGCTCTTCTTCTCTGCCATTGGTTGACTCGCTGCAACGCTGAAACCCGCGAGCAATCGCACCTTCAAGCCAGTGATCGGATTCTAACACCCGACCTAGGGGTGGTCAACTAGACCACCGCAACCCGCGCGGGCGATCACAAAGGCGATTGCAGCGCGACACACATCTCTTCCGTCGCCATCCCGATATCCCGTCGGCCAAGAATGCCGCCGATCATGGCCACCCCGTACGCGCCTGCTCGCCGCACCTCACTGATCCGTTCGCGGGTGATCCCGCCGATGGCGAACACCGGAATCGAGGAGCCGCAACAGGCTTCCGCGAACCGCTCCAATCCCAACGGCTCTCCATACGCCCGCTTCGACGGCGTATCGAAAACCGGCCCGACGATCACATAGTCGGCGCCGTCATCATTCGCACGCCGCACCTCATCAGGGGAATGGGTCGAGACACCCACAAAACAGCGTTCACCCAAGATGCGTCGCGCTACTGACACAGGCAGACTATTGGCCCGCAAGTGAACCCCGTCAAGATCCAAGGCCAGCACGAGATCGACACGGTCGTTGATGAGGAGCGGCACTCCTTGCAGCTTCGTGATGTCGTGAATCCTTCTGGCCAACTCCAGCAGATCGCGGGTCGGCAGATCGCGTTCACGCAGCTGAACGGCCGGCAAGCCAGCCTGAACGGCTTGCTGCACAGCCACAGGAAGCGATTGGTCGGAAACCTGGCTCCTATCGGTGACGAGAATCAGTCGAAAATCAATAGGAGGCATAAGATTGTGATCGGTGATGGGTGATCAGTGAGGAGACTCCTTCCACTCTCCACTCTCCACTCTCCACACTCCTCACCCGTCACAGTATCTTAGAGCATCCCTTCGATCGGGCTGCTGGCGGTTGCATAGAGCTTTCGCGGAATCCGGCCGGCCTTGTAGGCCAACCGTCCGGCATACACCGCGTACTTCATGGCCTCGGCCATCGCAATAGGGTCTTGCGCTCCCGCAATCGCCGTATTCATTAAGACCGCATCGGCGCCATATTCCATCGCCAGCGCGGCATCCGACGCCGTGCCGACGCCGGCATCGACGATAATCGGCACCTTCACCGTTTCCATGATGATCTTGAGGTTGTAGGGATTGCGGATGCCCAGTCCGGAGCCAATGGGCGCCGCCAAGGGCATAACAGCGGGGCAGCCGATATCGACGAGTTTCTTGGCGACGATCGGATCATCGTTCGTATAGGGCAAGACGATGAATCCTTCCTTGATCAGAATCCTGGCCGCCTCGATCAACCCGGCCGTGTCAGGGAACAGTGTCTTTTCGTCACCAAGAACCTCCAGCTTGACCAGATCCGACACCCCGGCGGCCCGGGCCAGACGCGCATAGCGCACGGCGTCTTCCACCGTATAGCAGCCGGCCGTATTCGGAAGAATCGTGTACTTCTTGGGATCGATGTAGTCGAGAAGATTCTCTTTGGACCGGTCCGTGATGTTCACCCGCCGCACCGCGACGGTGACCACGTCCGCCCCGGAGGCTTCAATGGCCTTTTTCGTCTCCGCGAAATCTTTGTATTTCCCCGTGCCGACCCAGAGACGCGAGCGGAACTCGTGGCCGGCAATCGTCAATATATCGTTCATCCCCATTGATGCACTCCTCTTCGATCAGCGCCCGCCGCCGATGAAACTCAGAATCTCCACCCGATCGCCATCCTTCAAGCTGCGATGGCCGAAGTCCTTCCGGTCGAGAATTTCGAGATTCAATTCCACCGCGACGCGCTCATTCTTAATGGCGAGTTCGTTCAGCAAATCCGCGACCGTGCCGCCGATCCGCCACCCGCGCGCTTCGCCATTCACATGAATCTGTATCCCGTTTGACATCGTCCGTCATCCTATGAAACCGGAATTCGCCTTGTCAACAAAGCCCCCTTGTCTCCAGAGGGTCTCGCGTCGCACAATATCGCGTCACTCAGGACCGGAGTCATCGCTGTTGCACACCCGTAACCAACAATTGGCCCACCTCTTCCAGTCGATGGCCACACTCCTGGCCACGCAACGGGCCAATCCCTATCGCGTGCGCGCCTATCGCCAGGCCGCGGAGTCTATCCTGGCACTCGAAGAGGATATCGGAGAGGTGGCACGGCGCAACGCAGTGGAAGATATCGAGGGGATCGGGAAGGATCTGGCAGGCAAGATCAGGGAATTCCTGGAGACGGGGAAAATCCGCGCCTACGAAGAGCTGAAAACCCCGCTTCCGCCGGGGGTGAAGAGCTGGGCCCAGCTGCCGGGATTATCCGACTCTCTGGTGAGCTATCTCTACGTCAGGCTGGGAATCCGGACTCTCGCAGACCTGGAACAGCTTGTCCAATCCCATCTCCTGCGAACCATTCCGGGCTTCACAGGATCGGAAGAGGCGCTGCTCCAGGCCATTCGACAACAGAACGACACGCCCCCGAGCTAGGACACCTTCATTTCCTTAAAGATCTTCCAGCTCTTGAGCAGTTCCACGGCTTTTTGCAGTTGCACGTCCTGCTCAAGCGAGGGATCGCCGGCGCTATCGAGCGGGGGCGTTTGCGGCGCGGGGCCCCCCTTGGCCCCTGTGTCATCCGGGGTCTTTCCGTTGGAATGAGGGACCGTCTCTTTGTCTTTTCCGACCGGCGGCTTCACAGCCTTGGGGTCCGGCTCTTTCTCAGCGGGCTTCCCGTCCTTCCCAGCAGAAGGCGCGGGCAGTTTCACCACGATATCCGGAGTGATCCCGGTGGACTGAATCGACCGGCCCTTCGGTGTGTAATACTTCGCCGTGGTCAGCCTGAGGCCTGACCCGTCGCCCAGCGGCAGAATAGTCTGCACTGAGCCCTTCCCGAACGACGTGGTCCCGACAATGACGGCACGCCCATAATCCTGCAGCGCACCGGCCACAATTTCCGACGCGCTGGCCGACCCTTCATTCACCATGACGATGACCGGCAACTCCTCCAGCGTATCCTTGGACTTCGCAAACCATTCGTCCTTCTTCCCTTCCCGGCTCTTGGTAAACACCACCAGCTTGCCGTTCGGGAGGAACTGCTCCGACACGTCAACCGCCGCCGTCAGCAACCCGCCGGGATTGTTCCGTAAATCGAGAATCGCCCCCTGAACCTTCTGATCGCGGAATTGCTTGATCGCTTTGGCAAGGTCGCGACCCGTGGCTTCCTGGAATTGCGTGAGGCGCACGTAGCCAAGGTTCTCAATCACCTTCGACTTCACACTCTCAATCTTGATCGTATCGCGGACCAGTGTAAACACGAGCGGATCGGGAATGCCCTCGCGCTGAATCGTGAGGTTCACCTTGGTCCCCTTGGGGCCGCGCATCTTCGCCACGGCATCCATGAGCGTCAGATCCTTGGTCGTCTCGTCATTCACTTTCACGATGAAGTCGCCGGCCTTGATGCCCGCCCGCTGAGCCGGCGTGCCTTCGATCGGCGCAATGACCGCCAACCGGCTATCCTTCACCCCGATCTGAATGCCCACGCCGCCGAACTCTCCCTTGGTCTCGACCTGCATTTCCTTGTACATCTCGGGCGTCATATAGGCGGAGTGCGGATCGAGCGTGGACAGCATGCCTCGGATCGCGCCTTGCACCAGATCCTTGGTTTTGGTTTCATCAACGTAGTGCCGCTGCACTTGATTCAACACCTCCGAAAAGGTCTTGAGTTCCTCATAGGTCTCGCTCGCATGACCGGTTCGCTCCCACCCCTTGCCGATGAGCACCCCGCCCAGCAGGGCCACCAGTATCATCGGCCCGATGACCCAAGACTTTCGTCGCGGCTGCTGTTCCATAGTGCGTCTATCCTTTCCTTCCGATTCCCGAACCGGCTTTCCGGATGCTCCCACGAATGAGAACTGCCTGAGGGCGGTTATCGCTTTGCCAGCCACTGCAGCGGATCGACCGCGTCAGCCCCTTCCCGCAGTTCAAAGTATAAAGTATTTT
The DNA here is from genome assembly GCF_049546785.1 of Nitrospira sp. NS4. Lineage (NCBI taxonomy): Bacteria > Pseudomonadati > Nitrospirota > Nitrospiria > Nitrospirales > Nitrospiraceae > Nitrospira > Nitrospira sp. NS4. Next base: position 760,398 of record NZ_JBMWAN010000001.1, read on the forward strand.
CGCCGATCATGCCCGTATCTCCTGTTTCTCCGATCGGATGCCCCTGACCCACCTGCTCGCCTACTTTCGCCAGGATCTTCGCCGCATGGGCATAGAGCGAGAAGAACCCGTTGGCATGATCCACAATTATAACGAGTCCATAGCCTTTCAACCAGTCTGCATACACCACAGTTCCCGGCATGACCGAATGAATAAAACTACCCTCGGTCGTCCGGATCTCAATACCCTTGCGCTGCACGTAGGTGTTGAAGGTGGGATGCTTCTGCCTGCCGAAAAAAGACACCACCGGCCCATCGGCCGGCCAGGGCAAGGCCCCCTTCGCTCCCCGCGGAACATTCGGCGCGGTCGGAGGCCGCATCGCAAGCGCCCGCCGCCGAGTCTCCAACTCATTCAAGAGGCTATCGACTCTGGCAGCAGACCGCTCCAATTCTTCGGCCGCCCGGCTGAACGACTCTTTTTCTTGCGTGATCTTAGTGAGGTATACCTTCTTTTCCTTCTGGAGCCCACGGATGTCGGCGAGCTTCTTCTCGGTACTTTCTTTGTAGGCCAACATCCCCGCTCTCGCCTCAGCCCGCTGCCGCTCAGCCTGCTCCATACTGGCGACATCGGCGCGAAAGGACGAAAGCAATTCGAAGTCCTTCTGAGAGACGGCCGAGAGGTACTGCATCCGCCGCTGAACATCGCCATACGAGTCCGAGGCCAACAGTGTTTTCAGATAGCCCCCGCGGCCTTCCATATACTGGACCCTCAGCCTCGCCAGGATGGCATCGCGGCGCTCTTGAATTCCGCCCCGCATGATCCTGAGCTGCTCGGTAATGGTCTCGATCTCTCGATCCTTCTTCCGGAGCTTCTTGTTGATCTCCTGATGCTCCTGTCTGGTGCGCACCAGCCGTTCGTCGAGCGATTGAATCCCCTGGAGCACCGACTCGCGCTTCTTCTCAGCCTCGACCGCTCGCTTCCGCTTTTCTTCGATCTTGTCCTTGAGCTGCTCCAGCGTCTTCCGTTCCCGCTCGATCTTCTCCGAAATGGGATCGCTCGCCGCAGACACCGGGGGAATTCCCGATCCCCACAAAACAACCCCCCATGCAATGACCGGAAGAAGCCGCAGGATCATGTCCGCCCATCTCCGAATCGCCGAAGCGACACAAAACTGCCCGCAACCCCCAGCCCGATCCCGACCAGGACGAGTGCCAGACAGACCGATGCCGGGAAGAACGCGATCATGGCCTCGATTCCGCGCAACGGGCCCGTTGCCCTGAGCTGCTGACGAAAGAGTTCGAACCCGCCCTTGAGGATGGCGAGGGATAACGCGCTGCCGCAGGCCCCCAGGACCGCTCCCTCCAACAAATAGGGAATCCGGATAAACGACTGGGTCGCCCCGATCAGCCGCAAGATTTCAATCTCCTCCCGGCGTGAAAACAACGTCAGCCGGATGGTGTTGCCGATGATCGTCACGGCCGCCGCCGACAGAATGACGCCAACCCCGATCGCGATCAGCTCGATGTAGTGGATCAATCCGGCCAGCGCGTCGATCCATTCCTGATTATAGTCGATCTTCGCCACCCCCGGCATGGTTCGGACTCGCTCCGTCCAGCGCTGAACCGCATCAGGAGAGCGATACTGCGAGGCCAGCGTCACAACAAACGACGCCGGAAGCGGGTTTTCACCAAGTCCTTCGAGCAGATGGGAGTCGGCGGGGAACTGCGCCCGAAATTCCCTCAGTGCCTGCTCCTTTGAAATGTAGAGAGAACCCGCCACCATCCGATCGGCCTTGAGACGGCCTTCGAGTTCAACGACCGCCTCGCGCGTCAAGCGATCATCGAGATACACCATGATTTTAATATCGTCTTGCAGCCACCCGGCGGCACTCCGAAGATTGACGTACAAGAGGAGAAATATTCCCACACAGGCCAGCGTAAAGGCGGTCGTCAGGATCGCCACTACCGTCGTCGTCCGGTTCATCCGCATATTCGCCCAGGCTTCGCAGAACAGATACAACAATGGCCTCATACCCCCACCCGCAGTTCGGGTGCCGGCACCATCACCCCCTGTTGAAGCGTGATCACGCGCCGATTCACCAGCCCCATAACATGAGGATCGTGCGTCGACACAATGACCGTCGTTCCCCGCGCATTGATCAATTTAAAGAGCTCGACGATTTCGCCCGTCAATTCCGGATCAAGATTCCCGGTCGGCTCGTCCGCCAAGAGCACGACAGGACCGTTGACGATCGCCCGGGCAATGCACACTCGCTGCTGTTCACCGGCAGACAGGCTGGTGGGCCACTGGTCCTTCTTGTGTTCAACGCCGACGGCCCGCAACGCCTCCGCCACCTTTCGCCGGATATCAACGGACGGCAGACCCTGGACAATCAGCGGCAAGGCAACATTGTCAAAGACGGATTTCTTCGGCAGCAGGCGAAAGTCCTGAAACACCGATCCGACTTTTCTCCGCAGGTAGGGCACTTCCGACCGTTTGAGCTTGGTGACATTCTTCCCCTGGACAAAGATCTGGCCGTCATCCGGATGCTCGGCCCCGATCAGCATCCGCAGCAACGTGGACTTTCCGGCTCCGCTCGGCCCCATGAGCAGAACACATTCGCCCTTCTCCACTTCAAAGGTGATATCCGAAAGCGCCGGCCGGCGATCGTAGGACTTCGACACATGGATGAGCTGAATCATGGCATCCATATCACATCAACCGGCCTGCTACCACACGGCTCCATCGGACACATCGAACGCATTCTCGACATGCTCGATCACGGAGGAGGAATCGCCGTTCCCCTGAACCAGGACCACATCAAATCGGCACGCCCGCTCCGTCAAATGACGCCGGGCCAGATACTGCGAGGCGAGGCGGATCAGCTTGGCTTGTTTGCGGCGATCCACGGCCAGCAACGCGCCCCCGAAGGCCTCTGTCGTTCGCGCCTTCACCTCGACGAAGACGAGCACGCCCGCATCGTCTGCAACCAGATCCAACTCCCCCAACGACGTGCGCAAGTTCCGTTCGAGAATCCGATACCCTTTCTGGCGCAGAAACTGTTCGGCCCGCGCTTCGCTGGCCTGGCCGAATTGATGGCGGGGATCGATCGTCGTCATCACCACTCCCATTATTGAAGAGCCTTGATGACGGGCTCGTTATCAAGAACCGCGCTCATCCTGCTTATGGCATCAACAACGGGAGCAAAGGTCCGGCGGTGGATCGGGCAGGGGCCATACCGAGCCAGACGATCCAGATGCTCTTCCGTTCCGTAGCCCTTGTGCGAGAGAAAATTATAGAGCGGATAGGCTTGGTGGTATTCCGTCATCAGCCGATCCCGCGTCACTTTAGCGACAATAGAGGCCGCCGAGATCGAAAGAGACAATGCGTCTCCCTTTATAATGGGGCGGACCGGCAGATCCAGATGTGGAAGCGTCACTGCATCGATGAGTACATAGTCGGGAGCGGGATGGAGATCCGCGACGGCGCGACGCATCGCCAGCCTGGTCGCCTCCAGAATATTCATCCGGTCGACTTCTTGAGACGTGGCAGAGCCCACCCCTACTCCAACAGCCCGCTCCAGGATGATGGAATAGAGAAGGTCGCGCTCGCTGGCAGAGAGCTGTTTGGAATCATCGACTCCGGCAAGACGGCAGCGAACCGGCAGAACCACGGCCGCTGCAACGACCGGACCGGCCAAGGGGCCCCGTCCGGCTTCATCCACACCGGCGATGCGGCGAAAGCCGCATCGCCTGGCTTCTTGCTCAAACTCCTCGGTGGGTCCCACCCGGCATGCCCTCCGATTAGTGCTACCGGCTCAGAGGTCTTGCGTGTGCCCGCGCCGTCAGGCCGCAGAGAGACTTAGGCCTCGACCGCTTCAGTCTTTGCCGCCGCAGCCTTCCCCGCGCCGACAAACTCACGCTCTTCGAGCTTGGCGAACTTGCCCTTCTTGGAACGAAGATAATAGAGCTTGGCACGGCGGACACGCCCTTGCCTGACCACATCGACCTTCGTCACGATCGGAGAGTGCACTGGGAACATACGCTCGACGCCGACACCGTACGACACCTTGCGTACAGTGAACATTTCCGTATTTAACGTCCCTTTGCGGGCAATGACCGCCCCTTCGTAGACCTGAATCCGTTCCTTTTCGCCTTCCACAACTTTCACGTGAACGCGAACGGTATCCCCGATTTCAAACTTGGGCATCACCTTCTTCGTAAGCGACTGCTGAATGCGTTCCAACCGATTCATGCTTCTACCCCTCCTCCCCACATCGAACGGGCGTCGACGAAACACCCTCGCTAATAATCTCGTTCAATAACCGTTGATCCTCACTGCTCAGGCTTCGATCCCGAATGAGATCCGGACGCCAGACATACGTCCGGCGTAACGCCTGTTTCCGTCGCCAAAGGCGAATCGCTTCATGGTGGCCGGACAGCAGCACCTCAGGGACGGTCATCCCTCGGACCTCTGCCGGTCTGGTGTAATGCGGATATTCAAGCAGCGAGTCGGAAAAGGATTCCTCCACCACCGACTCGGGATCTCCCAGCACACCAGGCACCAATCGCGTTGCGGCATCGATCAAGATCAATGCCGGCAACTCACCGCCCGTCAATACATAATCGCCCACTGAGACTTCTTCCGGCTGCAGCGCTTCGCGCACGCGCTCGTCCACGCCCTCATAATGCCCGCAAAGAATGACGATCCGGCGCCGCTCTGCCGCCAGCGTGCGGGCCTGATCCTGAGTAAAGGGACGGCCTTGCGGCGATGGAAACAACAGCCGGATCTCGTCGCCATCCGTCCGGGCTTGCCCGCGAAGCGCATCGACGGCCCGCAGAATCGGCTCTGCCTTCATGACCATGCCCGCGCCACCACCATAAGGCACGTCGTCGGCCACTTTGTGCCGATCCAGCGTATAGTCGCGAAGATTATGCACCTGGACGGTCAGCAATCCCTTCTCCTGCGCCCGCTTGAGCATGCTGTGCCCCACCGCTTGCACAATCATCTCGGGGAACAGTGTCAGCACATCGACACGAAGCATCTCAGGCTCCCAATCCTTCGACCATCCGCACCGTCATCACACCCTGCTCAAGATCGACCCCTGCGATGAGATCCTTGGCAGCAGGTATGAGTGTTTCCTTCGTCCCTTCGTGCACGACAAAGACATGATTGCCCGGCAACTCCCAGATATCGTCGAGCCGGCCAATCCCATGACCCTGCTCATCCTGCACGCGGAGCCCGATCAGGTCGCACTCATAATACTGCCCGTCAGGCAGCATCGGAGCCGTGCCGCGGGGGATTTGGATCAATCCCCCTCGCCACATCGCGGCATCCTCGGGCGTTGTCAGTCCGTCCAGTCCGACGATGAACCCCGTTCCCGTGCGACGCACATGGGTCACGCGGGTTTCCCAGACCTTTCCGCTGGTGGCCAGCAGGCTCACCTGGTCCAGCGTCTCAATCCGGCGGGGAACATCACTGAGCGAACGAACCTTGACCTCACCCTTCACACCGAAAGGCCGTTCAATCCGCCCAACTGTCACCGTCTCGGCCTGCCCGACCATAGGACGTCCTAGGCCTTCTTCTTGGCTGCCTTCTCGGCCTCAAACTGTTTCCAGACCCCGGCACGTCGCAACAGTGTGCGCACCGTGACGGACGGCTGGGCACCCTGATGCAGCCATGTGAGCACCCGCTCCTGCTTCAACTCCGGAAGGCCTTGCTCCTTGAGCGGATCAAAGATCCCGAGGATTTCCAGAAACCGGCCATCACGGGCTTTGCGGGAATCCGCCGCCACCAGCCGATACATCGGCCGCTTATGTCTACCTGTCCGAGCGAGTCTAAGATGAACTGCCACGACTGCCTCCTTGTGAGAAAATCCGTTAACCGCGTTGACTTTATTCGATCGCTACATGGAACGCATCAGTTGGGCCAACTGCCGGCGCCCACCTGTGCCTGTCATGGCTTTCGCCAGTTTTTTGGCTGACAAGAACTGCTTGATCAAACGATTCACATCCTGCACGCTCGCCCCGCTGCCTCGTGCAATCCGTTTCTTCCGGCTGCCGTTGATGATCGTATGATCACGCCGCTCGCGCGTCGTCATCGAATCGATCATCGCCGCCACCCGCTTCATTTCACGCTCAGGCTTTTCATTCTCGAGCGCGCTCTTTAACTTTTGTCCGCCGGGCAACATGCCCAGGATCTGCTCCAGCGAACCCAACTTGTTCATCTGGCCCAGTTGCTTGCGAAAGTCTTCCAGCGTAAAGGTATTGCTGGTCAGCCGCTGCTGTGCCTCCTCGGCCTGCTCCTGAGAAAACGTTGCCTGCGCCTTTTCGATCAATGACAGGACATCGCCCATCCCGAGGATTCGCGACGCCATCCGGTCCGGATGGAACACCTCCAAGGCATCCAGTTTTTCGCCCACCCCCAAAAACTTGATCGGCTTGCCGGTCACCGCACGGATGGACAGGACCGCGCCCCCGCGCGCATCGCCTTCCACCTTCGTCAGAATGACCCCGGTCAGGCCCACCTTCTGATCAAACTGGCTGGCCATCGTGACCGCATCCTGGCCTGTCATGGCGTCGGCAACGAGCAGCACTTCCTGAGGCATCACCGCCGTCTTGACCGCGACGAGTTCCCCCATCAATTCATCGTCGATGTGGAGCCGGCCGCCCGTATCGAGCACGACGAGATCAAAACCTTGCTCCCGCCCTCGCTCCACGCCCGCCTGACAGATTCGCACCACATCGGCCTGCGTGGCCTGCGCATTGTCGATCCGATGGACGTCGACCCCGAGATCCCGGCCGAGACTGCTCAACTGATCGCCCGCCGCCGGCCTTCGCGGATCGGCTGCAACTAACAGGACCCGCTTCCCTTGGCCTTTGAAGAGCCTCGCCAGCTTTCCGCACGTGGTCGTCTTCCCGGCACCTTGCAGCCCGACCATCATCACAACGGTCGGTGGTGTCGAGTGGAGTGCAAGGCCGGCGCACTCGCGGCCCATCATTTCACATAATTCGTCCCACACGACCTTGACGACCTGATGCCCGGGCGTCAGGCTTTGGAGCACTTCCTGCCCGACCGCTTTTTGACGGACGCGCTCGGTAAAATCCTTGACGATCTTGAAGTTCACGTCCGCTTCGAGCAGAGCCAGCCGGACTTCCTTCAAAGCCTCGGTAATGTTCTGCTCCGTGAGCACACCCTGCCCGCGAAGTTTCTTCAGAATCTTCTCGAATTTATCGCTCAGCGCGTCCAGCATAACATCACAAATAAAAAGGCAACCGAAGTTCCATCCCAGATCTCCGATCGCCTCGAAAAATCTAGCAAAAGAGCATCGGGCAGTGTATAGAAATGGGCCATGGGCTGTCAAGCGACAGCGAAGCTATGGGATTTATTGACAGACCAGGAACCTTTCGATATGGTGGCCGGAATATCCTGATAACCTGACGTACCTAGGAGCTGCGGAGAACGCGTGAGAAAATCCCCTTGGGTCCTTCTGATCTTCGTGCTCATTGGTGGCTTGATGGGCGGAATTCTTGGGGAAATTCTCCACGTGATGGCCCCGCAAGGGAATATTCAGAGCATTTTCTCCACTCATTTCACCCCTGGGATCAGCCCTCCCCTGACCATTGACCTTGTGCTCCTGAAGCTCACGCTTGGCTTTACCATCAAGGTCAATTTATTGAGCATCCTCGGCATGTTCATCGGCGTCTACCTCTACAAGAACGTCTAGCAGGATGCCAGAAACGTCCGACGGCTTGCCTGGAAGGTTCAGGCGAAACCTGAGACGAATTAACTCGTTCGCTCTACCTTGACCTGGGGCTCAACCTGCCTGACTCGGCAACTCCAAGTCCTTCAGCCTCAACGCCCTGATTCGATTCCGCAACTCCGCCGCGCGCTCGAAGGCCAGCTCTTTGGCCGCCACCTTCATCTCCTTCTCCAATCGCTGGATCAACTCATCGGACGGCTCTTCCTTGCCATAGCGCTCGGTTGATTCCGCGGCCAGATCCAGCTGGACATAATCCAGTTCAGCCACGGCATATTCCAAGGCAGGAATGTCTTTCTTGATGCTTTCCGGAGTAATGCCATGCGCCTGATTGTATTCGGCCTGAATACGACGCCTCCGATCGGTCTCCTCCATCGCGACTTTCATGGATTGCGTCACGGTATCACCGTAAAAAATGACCCGCCCTTCGACGTTTCGAGCCGCACGCCCGGCCGTCTGAATCAACGACCGGTAGGACCTCAGGTAGCCTTCCTTGTCGGCATCCAGAATGGCCACCAGGCTCACTTCCGGCAAATCCAGGCCCTCGCGCAAGAGATTGATCCCGACCAACACATCGAACACCGCTCTGCGCAGATCGCGAATGATCTCCGCCCGCTCCAGCGTCTTAATATCGGAATGGAGATAGCGTACCTTCACGCCCAGGTCGTGATAATACTCCGTGAGATCCTCGGCCATCCGCTTCGTCAGAGTCGTTACCAACACCCGTCCCCCTTTGGCCACCTCCTTGCGAACCTCCCCCAATAAATGATCAACCTGCCCTTTTGCGGGCTGCATCTCGATACAGGGGTCCATCAAGCCGGTCGGTCGAATGATTTGTTCGACCACCTCGCCCGCTGCATGCTCAAGCTCATAATTTCCGGGGGTAGCCGAAACATAGACGACCTGGTTCAGAATCTTTTCAAACTCCTGAAACTTGAGCGGACGATTGTCCACGGCTGACGGCAATCGAAAGCCATAGTCCACCAACGTGCGCTTGCGTGAGTAGTCGCCTTCATACATCCCGCCGACCTGCGACACAGTCGCATGCGACTCATCGATAATCATCAAAAAGTCTTTGGGAAAATAGTCCATCAGCGTCGGAGGCGCCTCGCCGGGAGCCCGCCCGCTCAAATGGCGGGAATAGTTTTCAATCCCGTGGCAATAGCCCATCGCCCGAATCATCTCGAGGTCAAACTTCGTGCGCTGCGCGATCCGCTGAGCTTCAACCAGCTGATTGTGTTTCTTGAAATAGAGGACTCGTTCCTCCAACTCCTCCTCAATCCCTGTGATGGCTCGCTCATACCGGTCGGGGGCGATCAGGTAGTGCGTATTCGGATAGATCGGAACTTTGGGCAACCTACCCAACGACTTCCCGGTCAAGGGATCGATCTCATGAATGGCGTCAATCACATCGCCGAACAACTCGACTCTGACGGAGACCGCCTCATTGGAGGCCGGGAAAATCTCGATCACATCGCCGCGCGCGCGAAAGGTCCCGCGATGAAAATCGACGTCGTTCCGGGCATATTGAATCTCGACCAGCTTGGCCAGCATCTTCTCGCGACGAATCTCCATGCCCTCTTCCAGATAGAGCAACATGCCGTGATAAATCTCCGGCGAGCCCAGGCCGTAGATACAAGACACGGAGGACACGATTACCACGTCGTTGCGCTCAAGCAGCGACCTGGTCGCCGAGTGGCGCATTTGATCGATGGCGTCATTGATGGACGCGTCCTTGGCAATGTAGGTATCGCTCTGGGGAATGTAGGCCTCGGGCTGGTAGTAGTCGTAATAACTGATGAAATACTCGACGGCGTTGCGGGGGAAAAACTGTTTAAACTCCTGATACAGCTGCCCGGCCAGCGTCTTATTGTGGACGAGAACTAGGGTAGGCTTTTGCACCTTCTCGATCAGGTTAGCCATCGTAAAGGTCTTCCCTGATCCCGTCACCCCAAGCAGAACTTGATGTTTCTTGCCTGCATGAATACCGGCCGTCAGCTTGGCAATCGCCTCAGCCTGATGACCGCAGGGTTTGAAGGGAGCTTCAAGCGTAAAGGCTGGCACTGGTACCTCCGACCGTCATCTTACCAAAGGCACTGCGTCAACACGATCTTGCCCCACATGAAGCCGGACGCGAAAAAAAGAGGGCTGCCGGAGTGTCCGGCAGCCCTCCCGATGACGAACATGCAGCGAGCGGCTTAGCGCCGGCCGCCACCAAATCCGCCGCGACCTCCGCCGCCGCCACCAGTCCGCGGCTCTTGAGGACGGGCTTCATTCACAGTCAATGTCCGGCCGCCCAGCTGGGTGCCGTTCAACGCGGTAATCGCCGCCTGTGCCTCAGAGTCAGCCGACATTTCAACGAACCCGAACCCACGGGACTGACCCGTGAACTTGTCCGTGATAATGCGCGCCGACGTCACGGCTCCGTGCGCAGCGAACAGATCGCTCAGTTGCTGCTCGGTTGTTGAATAAGGCAATCCACCAACGTAGATCTTCGAACCCATTGGGTTCCTCCTTTGAGAAAATGGTGTTGTCTTGGACTCGAGAACGAAGTGAGGAAGGAATGGGGCGAAGACGTCAACACAGCGGCGCTTAGCTCTGGCTTCCGATCAGATTCCCGGGCAGGACCAAAACAACATCGGTTCAGGCCTTGTCACTCTCAATGCTCGATCACCAGGCCTCTCGCAATCAAGCAAATTGATGCTACTCCAGCCTTGCAGGAAAAGGCAAGCTTAGAATCGTTCTTTTCGCCATCCTACCTCATTCAATAAGCGGCCGGTGCGGACAGGGGGCGATGGGAGAACAAGGGTACCGCGTGGAACGTGTCGAAAAACAAGGATGTTTTTCCCTGAGTCAACAGCCCGACCTGACCCGTCCCAAGGGCCTGGTCTTCGACCGACAGCACCAGCACCCCATCGACAAACGTCTCGATGAAGTCTTTGCTGATGATGGTATTCCGCTGAACCCGAAGACTGTGCCAATCAATCGCCTTGAGCGTGACAGGAGTCTGTCCCAACACCACGATGGCTCCATCAACCATCCGGATTACTTGGGCAGACCGGCGCCCCACATCGACGAGCGCCGCATAGAAATTCCTGGCATCCTTCACACCGAACACCATCCCACCTATGCCGTCCGACCCGTCGGCAGCTCGAAACCGCACCGTCAGGTCGGGATACTCGTACTCAAGCCCCTGCGCAACCAGTAATCGGAAACAGGACGTGTCGTCACAACCCGACGTGACCGCCACTACGTTGGGAACCGACGGAGCCGTCGCATCAGACGCAACCGCCCAGGCCGCCTGAGATGCCTCTTCTAACGAAAGGGGAGAGAACCCTGCCGGGACAGCGTTCGCGGAATCCGTATCGAAGGTCCACTTCTTAAACAGCCCGCCGGTCGCTTGCTTCTTCAGATTCGATTCCTTCTCCTCATGGCTTTCCAAAGGAACGGCAGAAACCGGCTGTGCGGCGGCCAGCAACACCGCCACCGCACAGAAGCCGCACACAAGCAGCGATCTATGGATTAGAGGCATCCGAATACCTGTACGAACCATGTCCCACTCCCTCTCTGAGTTCGAATATTCTATCTAGGTCCGAGAACCCGGCTTGGGGGTTTTCCGGATATTGATAATGTCCTGCTGCAAACGGTCGCGCTCAGCCAGAATTCGCTTCCGCCGCTGCCAGCGATCCCACGTCCACCATCGGAGCTTCTGCGCAAAGGTCACGGTCGGAGGCGCAGCACTCCCGCCGGGCGCATGCTGAAAGTCATAGCCCTGGTGGCGCTCGCGATTGGCGAAGAAACGCGTGTAGAGATGATCGTACAATCCATTACCGGATCCACCTGCAGCCACAGAGACTCCTTTCTACAGCAACCACGCCAACTGCGCAGGGTCCGTGACCGGCGTCGAACAGGTCGAGCGCCGACAGACATACGCGGTCGGCTGACCGTTCACACTCGTCTTCCCCGCAGCCATGGGCAGTTCACATTCCCTGCCGCCGCAGGACTCGTCGATCACCAGAAGCACCTTGTTCGGCACATACCGCTGATGCACCGTGGCCAGCAACGACTCCGTCACAGGATGGCCGCGCTCCCCCACTATCACGACCTCTTGCGGCCGCGACAGGTACAAATCCAAGCCACAGAGCAACGCCGAGGCCCCGTACGCGTTCTGATCCATCAGCTTGCGAAACACGCGCAACGTCTGCTCCGCCCGCTCATCATACAATCGCACACCCGTCAAAGAGAAGAGCCTGATCAGCAGCTGCACAGCCACGGCATTACCCGAGGGCATGGCACTGTCCGTGCCCGTCTTCATCCGGTGAATGAGGGGCTCATGATCCTTGGCCGTAAAGAACAATCCGCCGACCGCATCGTCCCAGAACTGCGCCAGCATCCGGTCCGTCACAACCTGGGCCTGCTCCAGATACCAGCCGTGCGAGGTCGTCTCGAAGGCATCGAGCAGCGCCGCGGCCAGGTACGCATGGTCGTCGAGATAGCCGGCGATCCGTCCGCTCCCGCCGGTCACCGTGCGGAACACCCGCCCATCGGCAACGGCATAGTCGATCAGGAAGGTCAACGCCTGCTCGGCAGACGACAGATACCACGGCGTGCCGAACGTCCGGTAGGCGTCGAGCAAGGCCGACACCGCCAGCGCATTCCAACTCGTGAGGATATTCTCGTCGCGCTGCGGCTTGACCCGTTGCTCGCGGGCTGCCAGAAGCTTTTTCCTCGCCGGACGGAACAGCGCCTCAAACCCTTCATAGTCGTCTCCGGACAGCGGGGGGCCGCCCAAACGATTCAAGACCGTCTTGCCTTCGAAATTGCCGCCTTCCGTCACGCCATAGGCCTGGCAAAACGCCTGGCCAAGGTCCTGCCCGAGCACAGCCAGGATCTCGCCGGGGTCCCACAGGAAAAACCGCCCTTCTTCGCCTTCACTGTCCGCATCCTGCGCCGCGAACAGGGCCCCGTCAGGATGCGTCAGTTCACGGCGCACATAGTCGAGCGTCTCTTCCACGACCTGACGAAATCCCGGATCTTTGGTGAGGCGCCAGCCATCGAGGTAGATCCGCACCAATTGCGCATTGTCATAGAGCATCTTCTCGAAATGCGGGATGAGCCATTGCCCGTCGACCGAATAGCGGTGGAACCCGCCGCCGAGATGGTCGTAGATCCCCCCGGCCGCCATCGTCCGCAGTTGATGCAGCACCTTCTCCTGATGGCCGGCCTCTTTCGTCCGATAGGTTTGCCGCAATAGCAGACTGAGCGGCGGCACCGTGGGGAATTTGGGCCCTTCCCCGAACCCGCCGTGCACAGTATCGAAAAACATTCCCAGATCCTTCACCCCGTCATCCAACAAGACATCCGATAGCGGTTCAGAGGACGGCTGATGCGAACTGACCCGGACCAGTCCGGCCTTCACCCGCTCGACGTTCTTGGCCACATCTTCACGATGGTTCCGATAGGCTTCCACCACACCGAGCAGCACTTGCGGAAATCCCGGCAGATTGTGACGCGGCACCGGAGGGAAATAGGTTCCGCCATAAAATGGCTCCTGGTCCGGCGTGAGAAACATCGTCAACGGCCATCCGCCGCCTCGTCCGAGAAACACCTGCGCAGCCTTCTGGTAGAGATCGTCCAGATCCGGACGCTCCTCACGATCCACTTTGACATTGATGAAGTGCTCGTTCATCAGCGCGGCGATCTCGCGACTCTCAAAACATTCGTGCGACATCACATGACACCAGTGGCAGGCCGAATAACCGATCGACAGCAAGATAGGCTTATTCTCCGCCCTGGCCTTTGACAGCGCCTCCGTCCCCCAGGGATACCATTCCACGGGGTTCAATGCGTGTTGCCTCAGGTAGGGACTGGATTCCGTGATGAGACGGTTGGGAAACGAATCGGTCTGCGTCATCGTCGTTACGTACAATCCTTCCGCTGCAAATAGTACCTAGCCCAAACCTGCTCTGCAACCCGCCTTCCCCCCTGTGTTATCATCGCAACCAGCGTCTCACATTCAGACGGATATCGACATGCATCGTGTCTCAACCATTGTAATTTTCTGGATCTACCGTATCGTCCTCTGCGCCACCGCCGGGCTCCTTCTTCACACGGAACCCGCGCACGCACAAGCATCCGACGCTGCTATTCAGACGGCCATCGAGTCTCTGTCTCCGGAACGGATGCTCGCGGATATTCGTACCCTCAGTGCCCCTTCGTTCAATGGGCGACAAGCCGGGACAGCCGATGATCTGCGATCGGCCCAATGGCTCGCGCAGGAGATGACGGCGGCGGGGGTACGCCTACCGCTCATTCCCAACGGCCCTCTGATGTTCCCCGCCGGCACAACAGAGGAAGTACCTCCAGGCGTCATGGCCTCAATGGTTTCCACACCCTTGATCGCCCCTAACCCGGCGCTTCACACGGGAACAGCGGATCAGTTTGCCGCCGCACAGTTGGGAACCGATTATCTCCCTGTCTTTGATTCGCCGACCGCTGATGTCCAGGGACCCGTCGTCTTCGTGGGCTACGGCATCGTCGATGCCGCCCAGGGGATCGACGACTACGCCGGGATCGATGTGACCAACAGCGTCGTGCTCTTCCTGCGCGGCAAGCCGGCTCATTACCAGCGTCCCGTCAGCCATGCCGACAAAGTGCGCTTTGCGCGCGACCGCGGAGCCCTGGCCTATCTGACTGCGACAGGACCGATTCTCCATCCCTACGAAACCCGGCGCGGAATCACGGGCAGGCCCAGTGCTTTTTACGGACAACTGCCCCCTGGCCGGGCCATCCCCGGCGCCTGGATCAGCACCGCCCTCGCGGAGCGCATCCTCAGCGGACCGAACGGGACAAGCCCTGACCGCCTTCGCATACTCCAGGAGCAACTCAATACCACCCCTGCGACAGGGTCGAATCACACCGATCGCTATGCCGGGCTTCACTGGAAGAGCACGACCCAGGAAGGCCTGCTGACAAACGTGGTGGGGCTGATTCCCGGAACAGGACCGGACACCATCATCATCGGGGCCCATCGGGATCACTTCGGACGACCGGCGGGACTCCTCTTCCCCGGCGCAGATGACAATGCCTCGGGCACCGCTGTCATGCTGGAAGTGGCTCGCGCCCTGGTCAAGACCGGGTTGCGTCCGCAACGCACCATTCTATTCGTGTCCTTTAGCGGTGAAGAAGAAGATTTGCTGGGATCTCGCCTGTACACGTCCCGACCCATCGTCCCGCTCGACTCAACCAAGGCGATGATCAATATCGACCACGCGGGCATCGGAACTGGACGGCTGACCGTCGGGGTGACGGGACTCGACAAGCGCGTGGCACAGCAGGCGGGAGAGACTGCAGACCTTGGATCACAACTCGATGTCTTCGGATTCTTTCCCGGAGGCGATCACGTGCCGTTCAAAGAATCGGGCGTCCCGACTATCACGGTGGTCAGCGGCGGGATTCATCCCCACTACCACCAGCCCACCGACACCCCCGAAACGATCAATCCGGATATTCTCCGGATCGTGGCCCGGTACGTGCTCACCCTCGCATGGCAACTCGCCACCTTCCCCTAGCCAGAGATGGCGGCAGGGGCACGTCTTCTGACCAGCAGCTTAAAACGGGATGTCGTCGAGGATCGTGGATTGGATGGAGGGAAGCGGAGCAGTCTGACGCGGCGGACCGGGCAAAACCACTGAGGTTCCGCTTTGGACAGCGCCCTGGATGAGGCCGATGGAAAGCTGCGGCCCGAAGGTCATCACCGCGCCGCTCCAAGCTTGGCCGGTCGTCGGATTTCTGAAGCTGTAGGTTTCGAGATTGCCGCCGGGCGTATAAATATACCCCTGTGTCCCCTGCCCATCGAGGTAGAGATTGCCCGGACCGGTCAGATTGAAGAGCGGACCCACGCCGCCGTCAAACGAGCGGACACCGGACACACTTTGAGCGAGCGCGACGGACGATCCGCCGATCATGATGCTGACACACAATAGACTGCCGAGACAGGCACTCGCGGTGATCACTCGACCTCTACGCCCTCGCTGTCTAACGACTTGATTCATGACAAGCTCCCCGCGCCCAGTATAATATGAGCCGTTCGACGCTGGCGATCAAGGAGGATCTATGCGCATCCACTATCCTATCCTCCCCTCATGGGGAGGTTGCCTGACCTTAGCCGTTCTGCTACTGGTCTCCACCCCCTGCTGGAGTCAGACCCCATCAAACCCCGCCCCGTCGGGAGAGCGACATCAGACCATCTCCCTGGCTGAGGCCGCCGTCCGTGCGCTGCAAAGCAACCTCGACATTTCCATCAGCCGCCAGACAAAAGAAAGCCGTTTGTTCGATATCACCGTCGAGCAGGCCAAGTTCGACCCGACGTTGAGCGTCAACGGCCAGTACAATCGCACCGTGAATCCCTTGAATCGACCCGTGTTCGGAGGAACCATTCCCAACCTGACGGACATCCAGATTTTCGATCAGCGCAACACCTCCGTCACCGTCGATGCGACACAAAACCTCATCACCGGCGGTAACATCGACTTGAATTATAGCCCCGCCCGGTCAAACGTGAATCCGGACGTGGCGCGGGGATTTTTGTATAATCCGGCCTATACCGGAGGCCTGGCGCTCACCATCACGCAGCCGTTGCTCCGGAACGCCGGTATCGACGTGACCAAGACCTTCATCAAAGTGGCCCAGAACAATGCCGACGTGGAGCAGCACGTGTTCCGCGATCGCGTGCTCACCGTGTTAGCGACTGTCGAGCAGACGTACTGGGAAGTCGTGTTTGCAAACGAGAACTTGCAAGTGGCGCAGGCCGCCCTCAAAGCGGCCGAAGAATTGCTGGCCACCAATCG
This sequence comes from Nitrospira sp. NS4, assembly GCF_049546785.1. Classification (NCBI taxonomy): domain Bacteria; kingdom Pseudomonadati; phylum Nitrospirota; class Nitrospiria; order Nitrospirales; family Nitrospiraceae; genus Nitrospira; species Nitrospira sp. NS4. The sequence goes on from NZ_JBMWAN010000001.1 coordinate 776,985, forward strand.
GGCCAAGGCCAAAGCCGGCGTCATGTCCATTGTCGATGTCCTGCAAGCCGAAGCCGCCGTCGCCTCGCGTGTCGAGCAGGTGCTGGTGGCGGAGAAATCCATCCGCGACCAGGAAGATCAGCTGCGCCGCCTTCTGAACCCTGGGGAGGAGGACCTCCGGCAAGACATGCGGCTCACCCCCACCGATGCTCCCGTCACCGTCCTGGAGCCCCTGAGCCTCCAGGAGGCCATCGACATCGCCATCGAGCAACGCCCCGAAATCGTGCAGGCGAAGAAAAACGTCGAGTCGGGCGAGCTCAACAAGCAATTCGCCAAGAATCAATTACTCCCGACATTGTCGTTTCAGGGAACCATGGGGCTGGCAGGACTAGGGGGAGACTACCCCCAGTCGGTCCAACGGAACCTGAGCGGCGATTACTATAACTACGGCGCCGGTCTTGTCCTCAGTTATCCGCTCGGCAACCGCTCCGCCGTCAGCACGTACAATAAGCGTCAGCTCGAATCCCGCAATGCCGAAACCACGCTCGCCAGCGTCCGCCAGCAAATCATCATCGGCGTGCGCGAAGCCGTCCGCCGCGTGCAAACTGATTTCAAGCGCATCGAAACCACCCGCTCAGCCAGAATCATGGCCGAAAAACAATTGCAGGCCGAGCAAGAGCGCTTGAAAGTGGGCTTGAGCACCACCCGCTTCGTGCTCGACTTCCAGCGCGACCTCGCCACCGCGCAAGGCAACGAACTGCGCGCGACCGTCGATTACAACAAGTCGCTGTCAAACCTGGCGCGCCATAAAGCCACGACGCTGGACCGCTACAATCTCCAAGTGCAGTAGCCGCCCGCCATGGCGCAGGGGCCGGCTCATCTCAGTTCACCTCAGGTCCCGGAACGGGGAGCAGCCTTGGCGCTGCTCCCCATCGCCGCAACCCTCGCCTACTACGTGCTCCCCGCTTCGCTCCAAGCGCAGACGCCGGCGCAGTTCGCGCCGCAACTCCTCGCGTACCTTGCATTGACCCTATGGGCGGCACAGAATCATCCGGCTATTTCGCGTCTGGGACTAGACACGGCCGGACTCCGCAATGGCCTGCGGTGGGGCCTCCTCGTCGGAATCATGCTCGGAGCGAGCAATGCCCTCGTCATCCTGAAAATCGTTCCCGCGCTGGGTTATGACCTCACCTTCCTGCAAGACACGCCCCACGCGCACATCCCGCTCGCGATCATGATGCCCTGGTTCATCTGCGGGATCGCCCTCTTCGTCGAAGTGAACTTCCGGGGATTTGTTCTGGGCCGGCTCGCAATGCTTGAGTCCCGCGTTTGGAAATCCGGCCTCGCCGCATGCCCCTCGCCTCTCGCGCTCATCGTCAGCGCCCTGGTATTTGCATTTGACCCCTTCATGGTGAATACTTTCCGCCATCTCCACTGGATTGCCCTGTGGGACGGCATGATCTGGGGGATGATCTGGCTGCGCACGCGTAATCTGTACAGCACCATCGTCGCGCATGCCGTCGAAGTCATCGTGCTGTACCTGGCGGTCCGGACAGCTCTGAGTTAAGCAACCCTAGATCGGCAGCGCACCGATGAACCCGTCCTTTTCCAGCTATCTCGTCAATGACGTCTTCGGCGACCCCGGCGTCTATGTGGAAATCCGCTGGTCCAAGCGGGCTCTGCTCTTCGACCTCGGGCACAACGACGGATTGGGGCCGACCAGGCTGCTGAGGGCCAGCGAGATCTTCGTGTCCCACACGCACATGGACCACTTCATCGGATTCGACGCCGTGCTGCGTGTCGCCCTGGGACGAGGCAAGACCCTTCGCCTGTTCGGCCCGCCGGGGCTGATCGACAATGTGCAGGGGAAGCTGCGCGGCTACACCTGGAATCTCGTCGATGGGTATCCCCTCACCATCGAAGTCCGGGAGTTTCATCAGCAGGAAACCAGACAGGCCTGCTTTCACGCCAACACCGGCTTCCAATTATCCGAACAACCGGCCCGTCCGCCTGCGCAGCAATCCCACGGTCAGCTCTTCACGGTGCTGGAAGATCCCATGTTCACCGTGAAGGCCGTGGCTCTGAATCATCGCATCCCCTCGTTGGCCTACTCCCTGGAGGAGCAGTTTCACATTAACGTCAATAAGCAAAAGCTGCATGAGGCAGGCCTGCCGGTCGGCGCGTGGCTCAAAGACGTCAAGCAATACATCTGGCAGGGCCAACCGGACGACTTCCGCTTCACGGCCACGATCTACGACGAACATCGCCGCGACGTGCGCGAGTTTGTGTTGGGAGAGGTGAGGGAGCGGTTTCTGACCATCTCACGGGGGCAAAAGATCGCGTACGTGGTCGACGCCCGCTACGATGCAGAGAACGAAGAAAAGATCGTCGCCCTCGCCAATGGGGCAGACGTATTCTATTGTGAGTCGCCCTACCTGGATGTTGATGCCGAAAAAGCCCGCAACCGCTATCACCTCACCGCCGGGCAAGCGGGCCTCATGGCGCGCAAAGCGCAGGTACGCGACCTCGTAGTATTTCATTTCTCGCCGCGGTATACAGGGCAGGGTGAGGCCCTGGAGCGGGAGGCGATGGACGCATTTCAAGGAACCTGAGGAGGACGTGACGTGAATGACTTCGTGAAGTATGCCCTGTATTTTCTGCTGGGAGGGACGATCGTGAGCGTCTCGACCTATCTCGGCTCTCAGGGCAAATCGTTTCTTGCCGCCTTTGCCAGCACCTTTCCCGCGATCACCGGCGCCACGTTCGTGCTGATCTATCTGAACGGCGGCAACGACGCCATCGTCGGCTACGCAAAAAATCTCTTGTGGTTCGTGCCGCCCTGGATGGTCTATGTCGTGTCTATGATCGTCGGCATCCCGCGCTTCGGCTTCTGGCCGGCCATGATCGGCTCGCTGACGCTCTATATGGGCTGCGTAGGCGCCTTGAAATTGTGGCTTCGCTAAGTTGGCCGTGCCTGAGAGCACGTCGTCAGGCCGCGCCGCTGCAATGCAGCCGGTTGATTTCACCGAGCGCCGACACCATCTGATCGAGCGCCGAAGTCACTGAGCGGCTGGCGGTTTGGGAAGGCCCGTTGGCCCCAATCCAGATGTCGGGCGGGTTGGCGATCTCGCACACGTTCTGACAAAAGCGTGAGATGGTCTGCTTCCAATGGTAGGCGCCCGGCGCCTCATCAAGAAAATGGGCCCGGTCGTTGGAGAACGGTCCCTCGAATTGGCCCGCCCGCAGCTGCCACATCTGCTCCATGGCGCGTTGCCGCTCGGGGGTCATCTCCAACCCTTTCGCCTGCTCGTTGAGCGCCGCGACAAATCCCCCGACGATGTGATCGACCTGCGACTCAGGGAAGACGCCGACGCAGGCCTGCATGAGCAAATACTTGTGGAAGAGAAACACTTCGGCGCTGATGCGCGCATCGTTCGCGGAGGGATCGTAGGCCCGGGCAAGCTCACGGAGAGCCTCGGCTGAGGCCCCTTCTAACGCGGAACCCAAGAGCCGCGCGATCTGACGGCCCAGACTGAGATATTCCGTATTCGACAGGAGTGTCATGGGACGCCTGTTATTCGATGACCACAGCCGTGCCGCTGGCACTCACCATGAGCATGCTGCTGCTGGCGCCGATAGTTTCATAGTCGATGTCGATCCCGACAATCGCGTTTGCGCCCAGATGCCTGGCCTGCTCGCGCATCTCCCCCAACGCAATGTCCTTGGCCTTGCGGAGCTCCGCTTCATAGGCGGCCGAACGGCCGCCCACGATGTCCCGAATCGAGGCGAACAAGTCACGAAAGATGTTGGCTCCGAGAATGGCATCGCCGCTGATGAGCCCCAAGTACTTGACCGCCTTTTTGCCTTCGATCGTCGGTGTCGTGGAGAGAGTCATACCGCCTCCTTTGTGGATAGGCCATCCTCTCATCTCCGGAATTATTCGCCAAGTATTTCCCCAATCCCCGTTGAAGCCTACGGTATCGACTGATAGGATCGCGCCTTTGCATTCCCGGAGCGCGCATCGTGGACTCCACCCCTCTGCCCCCCGCTCGCATCACCGACCTCGTCGTCGAGGGGGCGCGCCAGAATAACCTCAAGAACATCTCCCTCCGCATCCCGCACAACCGGGTCACGGCGATCACCGGTGTGTCAGGATCGGGCAAGTCGTCGCTCGCCTTCGACACGCTCTTCGCGGAAGGCCAGTGGCGCTATGTCGAGTCCCTCTCCACCTACGCCCGGATGTTTCTGGAGAAGGTGGCGAGGCCGGATGTGGATCGCATTCTCAATGTGCGCCCGGCGATTGCCATCGAGCAGAAGAACCAGGTCCGCACCGCCCGCTCGACCGTCGGAACCACCACGGAAATCGCCGATCTTCTGCGCCTGCTCTTCGCGAAAATCGGCCGGCCGGTCTGCCCGGACTGTCACGTCGAAGCCCGCAGCTTTCAGCCGCAGAGCGTCGCGCAGGATCTCCTGGAGCGCTATCCCGATGCCCGTGCCATGGTCCTCTTTCCCGTCGCCTCTCCGGCGGCCAAGCAGGAACAGCCGTTCCTGCAATCCCTGCTCACGAGAGGCTTCTCCCGCATCAAGGCCGGGGACGACATCCTGGAGCTGCATGAGACCATCAAGCCCGCCGCACTTAAAGCCCGGGCACTCCACGTGGTGCTCGACCGCCTGGTGATCCGCGAGGACAACCGCACCAGGCTCGTCGAAGCCATCGAGACGGCGTTTCGCGAAGGCGACGGCCGCTGCAGCATCGACATCATCGGCCAGGGCACGAGACCCTACAGCACCCACTTCCTCTGTCAACAATGCGGACGCACGTTCGAGCCGCTCCGGCCCATCCTCTTTTCCTTCAACCACCCGCTCGGCGCCTGTCCTGAATGCAAAGGCTTCGGCAACGTGTTGCGCTATGACCCCGAGCTGGTGATTCCAGACCAGTCCAAGTCGCTCGCCGAAGGCGCCATCGAGCCCTGGAGCAAACCCAGCGCCGAGTGGTGGCAGAAACAGCTGCTCCTGGCGGCGAAGCGACAGGGCATCGACATCACCGCTCCATTCAGAAGTCTGTCGAAGAAAACGCAGCAACTGCTCTGGGAAGGAGACCAGTCGTTCGAGGGCATCAATGACTTCTTCGAATACCTGGAAGGCAAACGGTACAAGCTCCATGTGCGTGTCCTCTTGAGCCGCTACCGCACGCCCATCCCCTGCCCAAGCTGCCAAGGCAGCCGCCTAAAGCCGGAGGCCCGGCATGTGAAGATCGTTGGGCAGGACATCCACGAAGTCTCAGACCTGACAGTGGAGGCAGCGGCACGCTGGATCGATACCCTGACGCTCAGCTCCTTTGAGCGCGATATCGCGGCCGATATTCTGCGCATGCTGACAGCCAAGCTGGGGTTTCTGCTCCGCGTCGGCCTCGGCTATCTCACGCTGTCGCGGCAGACGAAAACCCTCTCCGGCGGCGAAGCCCAGCGCGCCTCGCTCGCCAATCAACTTGGCGCCCGCCTGGTCGGCACCCTCTACGTCCTCGACGAGCCCACGATCGGCCTGCATGCGAGAGACACCGATCTGCTGGCCGGCATCCTTAACGATCTCGCCGCCGTGGGCAACACGGTCGTCGTCGTCGAGCACGATCGCCGGATGATCGAATCGGCCGACCACATCGTGGAACTGGGCCCCGGCTCAGGTGAGAAAGGCGGCGAGATCGTCTGCGCCGCACCGCGGAAGGAATTTCTCCAGGACCGCCGTTCCCTCACCGCCCGCTATCTGCGTGGTGAAGAGTCCATCCCGCTGCCAAAGTCGCGCCGCTCCGGAACCGGAAAGGTGCTCGTGGTGGCCGGAGCGAACGAACACAACCTGAAAGACCTTGTCGTGCGCCTTCCGCTCGGCATGTTCATCTGCGTCACCGGCGTATCGGGATCAGGCAAGAGCACGCTGGTGGAAGACACGCTCTATCGCGCCATCGCTCGCGCATTCCGTATCGAATCCCTACCCTTAGGCCGCTTCAAAGCCATCAAGGGATTGGAGCACCTCAAGGGCGTCCGGCTCATCAATCAGCAGCCGATCGGGCGCACGCCGAGATCGAACCCCATCACCTACCTGAAAGCCTTCGACGAGATCCGCCAACTGTTCGCGTCGGAACGCACCGCGCTCCGTCAAGGCCTGACCTCCGGCCATTTCTCCTTCAACGCCGCCGGCGGGCGTTGCGAGCGATGCGAAGGAGCCGGCGTCGAAAAGCTGGAGATGTATTTCTTCGAAGACATGTACGTCCCCTGCGAAGTCTGCGAGGGGAAGCGATTCAAACCCGAAGTGCTGGCCATTCGCTACCAAGGAAAGTCGATTGCCGACGTGCTGGCGATGACCGTCGATGAAGCCTTTGCATTCTTTTCCGGCACACCTAAACTCTCCGAGAAGCTGCATCTCCTTTCTTCAATCGGACTGGGCTATCTGCGCCTCGGACAATCCGCCACGACCCTGTCAGGCGGCGAAGCCCAACGGCTGAAAGTTGCGGCGGAGCTGAAGGACGGGACGGCGAAGGATCTGCTCTACATCATGGATGAGCCGACCACCGGCTTGCACTTCGACGACATCAAGAAACTCCTCGCCGTCCTGCACAAGCTGGTCAATGCCGGCAACACCCTCATCGTCGTCGAACACAACCTCGACGTGATCAAAACAGCAGACTGGATTATCGATCTCGGTCCCGAAGGAGGAGAAGCAGGCGGTCAAATTGTGGCGGAGGGCAGGCCGGAACAGGTGGCGAAGGTGGCGGGATCTCATACAGGACGATTTCTCGCAAAGCTATTCTCGTAAGGCTACAACCCCGGTCTCAGTTCCGCCACGATGCCGAGTTCTAGCGGGGAGCCAATGCGTCGGATGTCGAGCTTCAAGGCCTGGCCTGCTTCGACCTGGCAGAGCCGCTTGGCTTCGCGTTCGGATTTGACTCCTGCCAGTGCAGACCCGTTGCAGCCTACGACCTGATCCCCGACATGCAGTCCGGCCCTTTCAGCCGGGAGACCGCTCCGTAACTCGCGCACCAGGTAGTAGCGTGCCCCCGCAGTCTCCTGTAATTCCCAGTTCACGCCGATGCGACCGGAGCCCAAGAGGCCGGTCTGCGAGCCGAAGCGGGCGAGAATGCGATGGACGATGATGCGGGCCGAACTCTCCGGATCGTCGGTCGTCGGATCGGTCAGGTGGCCTTCGCCGTTAAAGAGGAGCTGGCCGGTTTCCACATCGATCATGCGCATGGAGAGCGCCACGCTATTGCTCCGGGCTTCGACCTGCTGCTCCCATTGCTGCACCCCGCCCACGATGATGGCCTGCGCGCCAACCAGTTTGCCGACTTTCAAGACGTTGGCATCGTCGGCATGGGTCAGTTGAATCACCTGCTCTTTCAGCACTTCGTCGAGCTTCGCCCGCTCCACCATCTGCATATCGAGGTCCAGCAACAAGGTCGTCATAATCCCGGCTACCCGCGCCCCCGATCCCTGCGCCCCCGGCGCATCCTCAAATAGCATGACCGCCATCGTGCGGTAGCGATCGATCGTCTCGCGGCCGATCGGGCCCAACCCCGTTACCACCGGCTCGGGCCTGCCCGGAAGAGCCCCCGGACGGCCGTGTGGCACGCCGGCCACTTCACAGGACCGCCGCCGCTGCAAGATGGCAATCGGTGGCCCCCAGGCACAGAGTTCCTCATTCACAAGCACGACATGCTGGGGATATTCGCGCTGCCGCTCCATGGCCACGTTGGTAAACGGGTAGATGACGCAGCCGCCGATCCAGACCGAAATCGGACAGAGGCCGAGTTCATAGAGCCATTGATGGCGCGCCGTCAGAGAATATTCCCACACCAGCATCCGCCCGTCGTCGCGCAGCACACGATCCGGACGGCCGATCTCATCGAGAATTTGCGTTTTGGTCATGGGAACGGCGAGCCGATCCAGCTTCGACTCAGATTTGTAGACGGTGTAGGCCACTCCGCAATGGGAGGACAACATCGAGGCGAGCAGAAGACTGATGAACGTCACAATCCGGCGAAGGTTCAGGCGGCCCGGGAAGAGGCGTCCCATGAGCAGAGCCTAACACCGCTAGACCAAGGCTTCAATGGAGTTATCCGAGGATCATGGCAAGGGGTGCGGGGTCAGAGGCTGGAGGAGGGAGTGAACGTGTTATCGAACCTCTCTCCTCGTACCTGGCTAATTACACGATGGATCGAACGGCATATCGGCGTAATGCCGGTAGGCATCGCCGAGAGTCAGCAGAATCTCCTGCCAGACGTGCGCCGGATCTTTTTCGAACACGATGTGGGAATCGGCCGGCAAGGTGATCCAGGAGCCGGTTTTCATTTCCGACTCCAGCTGGCCCGGCCCCCACCCTGAGTATCCGAGGTAGGCACGGAACGACTCTTTCGTCGGAGAACCGGTCAGGATGCGCTCGACCATCCCGATATCCCCGCCGAGACACACCCCATCGAAGACATGGTGGGAGTTCTCCGGGAGCTGATCCCCCCGATAGAGCAGCATGACCTGATTGGTCTGCACCGGCCCGCCGGCGTAGAGCACATGGCCCGCGCCTTCGATGATCGGCACCTGCGGCAGGGCTTCGGAGATGGACATGGCGGTGGGCCGGTTCACGACGACACCCAACGCCCCTTCGGCGCCGTGCTCGCAGAGCAAGACCACCGTCTGACGGAAATTGGGATCGCGCAAACTCGGAGCCGCGACCAGAAAGATTCCTTTGCCCAGTTCGACATTCATAGGCAGATCCTACCGTGCCCCCTGCCCTGGCGCAAGCCTCCACCTGAGGGGTATAGGGCGTCCGACGGCTCCCTGAATTATTATTGATGGTACAGATCCGGTCGCCGGTCGCGCAGGAGATCATTGTAGGGATTGAGGGTCTTGCTCCGCGCCTCGGCCGGATCGATATCCACAATCGCAAGCTCTTCGCCGTCCCGCGGCGCGCGACGCAGAATGACGCCGCGAGGGCTGACTACTTCGCTGTTGCCGATAAAGGTAAGCGGCTCCTTGCCGCCACGGGCCTCGGTGCCGATGCGGTTACTCGTAATGGCAAAGACACGATTTTCGAGGCACCGCACCGGCATGGAATCGGGACAGTTCGGCAAGACCAGATTCGACGGATGACAGATGATCTCGGCCCCCATCAACGCCAGCGTCCGCGCGGATTCCGGATAGTACCAATCGAAGCAGATCATCACGCCGATCCTGGCCTGGCCGATGTCCCACACCTGAAACCCGCTGTCGCCCGGGCTGAAACAGAGCGTCTCCTCGAAAAACAGATGGCTCTTGCGATAGCACCCCAGAAACCCGGAGGGCCCTACCACGACGGCCGAATTGTACACCTGCGACCCGGCCCGCTCCGGTAATCCGGCCACAATGTGCATCCGGCGGCGCTGAGCGAGTTCGACCAACATCCGCGTCGTGGGCCCGTCCGGCACCGGCTCAGACAGGCGCAGGGCCTCTTCCGCTGAGACGAACTGATACCCGGACGCGAACAGTTCCGGCAGCACCATCAAATCGGCGTCGGCCTGTTCAAGCCTGGCGCGAACCGCTTCCAGGTTCTTGGCCACCGTGCCGAACTCCGGCTCGTATTGATAGTATCCAATCCGCATGTAATTCAGGCAAGAGGTACGAGGCAAGAGGCCGGGGGAAAAACAGCAAGGGCAGGAGGCAACGGGCGGCACTTCTACCTGCCCCTCGCCTCTTGCCCATCGCCTGCAAACTTACTTCACTTCGGACAGATGCGTCACAGCCCCTTCAGCATGCTTGGTGGCCACCTCGACATGACCGGCCTTCCCATGCTCGACGGCTTCCTTCAGGTGCTTGACCCCTTCATCCAGATGCGGATCTTTCACATCCTTCTGTGCCGCTTCGGCATGATGAAGCGCGCCTTCCGCATGCTTCACCAAGGCATCGCCATGCCCCTGCTTGCCATGGGCGACGGCTTCCTTCGCATGTTCAATGGCTTCAGCCACGTGCTTATTGTCGGCCAGCGCAAGCCCGGTCATCATCGGACCGGCAACCAGCGCGCCCACTGCCGCCATAACCAGTACCCCGTAACGAAACGTGCTGTTCATAATGGCCTCCCTGAGGGTTGGATGTCGTCGCACAAAAATACGGCTATAAATAATTGCTTTGCTGAACTCACCTTACATAGCGTGTTTTTGCCTGTCAAGAAGGCCGGGCCGCCTCATTGAATCCCAGAATCTTCTGCAATCCCTGAATGTCCTTTTCTACAGGACAGGCAAAGTCCCGGCTCCACTCCCACCAGGATCCGGGATAATTCCGGATCGTTTCATAGCCGGCCAATTTCAAAATGAAGTAGAGCCACGCCGACCGAACGCCGCCGGTGCAGTAACACACCACCTCCTGCGACGGCTGCACGCCCTTGTCTTCCAGCGACTCTCGAATCACTGCCAGATCCTTCACCGTCGCATCCTTGTTGAGAAACGTGTTCCACGGCACAAGGATCGCGGAGGGAATGTGCCCGGGCCTCGGAATACCCGAGATTTCCTTCCCGAGATATTCCTCCAGACTGCGCGCATCGAGCACAGCCGTCTGCGGGTGCGGTTGCCGGACGATCAGTTTCAATTCGTCTTTGGTCATCATCACCCGCTTGACCGGCGCTGCCGTGAAGGTGCCGGGCTTGGGCTTCTCAAGGCCGTGGCTGAAGGGGCGCTTCTCCGCCGTCCACTTCACCCACCCGCCGTCGAGGACCTTGAGGTTCTGATGGCCGAGATATTCGAGCATCCAGAACATGCGGCCCTCGTCGCCCCAGTTGTCGAAGGGATTGGAGTAGATGATGACCTCGCTGTCGTTGCTGATCCCCAGCGCGCGCAGCCGCTGCTCGATCTGCGCGACGTCGGGATTGAGGAGCCCTTTGGGGATGGCGTTGGGATCGCTGTATTCATGCCAGGTGGAATGGACCGCCCCCGGAATATGGCCGCCGAATTCGTAGGCCGACCGGCCGCGGACGTCCAGAATCACGAGGCCCGGCTGGTCCAGACGCTGCTGCAAGGTTTCGGTGTCGATGAGCAGTGGATGTGTCATGATGTTCCTTGTGTAATGAACCGTTTACCGTCAGCTCGCTTTGCAACTTCCTCCGTCCTGCTGACGGCTGGTTGCCGATTGTCGATTGCTCTCGCTCAGCGCCGCTGCGAGCGCGCCGGACAACGGGAAGTCCCGTTCATAAATCACGAACCGATAGGGATCGTTCCCGGTCAGACCATACTTGGTTTCGAGCATCTTGTGCTGGCCGTCCGTGAGAATGTGGTACTGCACCCGCGCCTTGAGAATCAAGCCCTCTGATGCGGCCGGCACCTGATAATCAAACCGGTATTCCCGGCTCGCCAGCGGCAAGAGGCGGTTGTCATAGAGTTCGATGATGGCCGGCTGCCAGAGAATCCAGCGGCCCATCGTCGAGCGCTGCTCCTTCAGGACCTTCTTCTGCGAGTCCTCCACCGAAAACTCCACGGTGAAATGCCGGTCGGGATCGCCCGTGGGAATCTTATGGCCGGCGCCCGCGTTGATCAGCGTGAGGGTAAAGGCCACCGGCTCACCCGGCTTCGGATCAGGCGGGTCGGCCTTCACCTGCACGGCCACCGCCCGCTGAATCATGTCCGGATCGTGCCCCCCGCGCCACAGATGCTGGCGGCCCCGGCGGATCGGGCTGTCCGTCGCCACCGGCCGGTCGATCTCGGGCATATGACAACTCTGGCAGATGAACCCCCGCTCCTGCATAAAAAACTTGCCTTCGTACTCGGCATAGGTCCCGCAGGGTCCAACATTGTAGAACTGCGCCGGGCCCGACACCACATTGTGGCAGCGCTGACAGACCTGCGTGGTGCGAAAATTAGGATCGAACTTGGTCGGATGGGGGGCCGCTGAATCTTCAAACGGGCCATAGATGACGCCATCCCGCACATGGCAGGCCGCACAGGTGATTGCCTCTTTTTGATAGGCGGGATCGTAGTGCGGGTTGGGTTCCTGGACGGCTTTTTCAACGCGTCCTCTCGGGATCTCTTTGACCAGGGTGGGCTGTTGATTTTCAAGAGGCGTGTGGCAGTTCAGACAGACCCAGATATTTTTGTCCTTCTTCCAGTAGGCCTGGAAAAACGGATCTTCATAGGCATGGGCATGGATGCTGGTCTTCCATTCCTCATAGATCTCGCGATGGCACTGGCCGCAGGATTCCGCGCTGAGGCTTGTCAGCCCCTCGGGTATTTTTTGGAAAGGAATGGCATGGGCATACTCATCGCGTAGCCCGAAGATCACGACCGGCTTGATTTCGGTGTAGTAGACATAGATCGCCGCCGCAAGTATCACGAGGCCGAGGGCGATTTTGATTCCGCGGTTCATGCGTCCAACAGGGCCTGGATGTGGGCCTCAACAGAAGCCGCCAAGGCCGTGAGGTTGTACCCGCCTTCAAGCGACGAGAGCACGCGCCCCTGCGCATGCCGCTTCGCGATCCCGGTTACAATCCCCGTGAGATCGCGGTACCCCTCCTCGGTCAGTCCCATGCCGGCCAGGGGATCGTCTTTGTGCGCGTCAAAACCGGCTGAGATAATCACGAAGTCCGGCTTGAACTCATCTGCCGCCGGCACCAGGACATCCTGAAAGATCCTGCGGTACTCCTCGTCTCCCTCGCCCGCCTCCATCGGCACATTGATCGTGTGGCCTTCGCCGGCCCCTTGCCCTCGTTCCGATTCACGACCGCTGCCCGGATAGTGCGGATATTGATGGGTGCTGAAAAAGAGCACCGAGGGATCATCCTCAAAACTGTGCTGGGTGCCGTTCCCATGATGGACATCCCAATCGACGATCAAAACCCTGGCGAGCCCATGCTTCTTCTGCGCATAGCGTGCGGCGATCGCCACATTGTTGAAGAGACAGAACCCCATGGCACGGTTGGCTTCGGCATGGTGGCCGGGCGGCCGCACGGCACAAAAAACATGATCGACCTGCTGCTGCACAATGGCATCGACCGCCGCCAACGCCCCGCCGGCCGCCAGATAGGCCGCGGTCAACGAGCCCGGGGACATCGAGGTATCGGGATCGAGCGAGACCCGACCGCTGGCAGGGGCATGTTTTGCCAGCGACGCGACATAGCTTGAGGTGTGAACCTGCGTGATCCACTCGTTTTCAGCTTTTCTCGGTTCGATCTTGGTCAGCCGGGCCATGGTTCCGCTCTGCTCCAGCTGCTGCATAATGGCTCGCAGCCGGCTGGGCGATTCGGGATGGCCCAGGCCCATATCGTGCTCGAGGTAGGCCGGATGATAAACGAGGCCGGTTTTGCCCATGACAGAATCCGTGAAGCGTGAAACGTGAAGCGTCGCTCGCAATCAACGAGACCCGCTTCACGAGAGACGAACGACGCCGTCAGATTAGCACGCAGCCAAGAGCATAGACAACGAGCGTTCGCCGCTGCTATCGTCGATTCAACTGGAGGACGACATGCCCAATCCACGCATCGAACCGCTGAAGAGAGTGCTCGCGATCGAACCGACCGACGACGTGGCCTGGTTCGGTCTCGGCAAAGCCTATATGGAAGATGGAAACTTCGAGGAAGCGGCCAAGGCCCTGCAGCAATGCATCACGGTGAAACCCACCTACTCTGCGGCCTACTATGCGCTCGCCCAATCGCTCCAGAAACTGAGTCGCATTGACGAATGCCGGACGATCTGTGCAACCGGCATCGACGTCTCCACAAAAAACGGCGACGCGATGGTGACGAAGAATCTGGAGATGTTGAGGGGAACTCTGGCGTAGCGATCCTATCACGCTCCCGTTCACGGCTCACAGGACCTGGTAAAACGCCTCGTCTTGTCTTGCACTGAGCGGAGCGATCGTGCCGGGATTGCGAATCAACAACCGGGCGCGCGGTTCGCTGCGTCGATGCTTGGGCCGCTCGACCAACTCGACATTCGCCAGTCTCGTCCCCGCCTTCGACGGCAACGGCTCGACATCCCAAAGAGAAATCATCACGGCGCTGAGCGAGCGCAGCCGCGTGAGCAAGACCGTCACCGATCCGGCGAGGGTCTTGAGATCCAGCCAGATGGCGTCAGGCCGGGTGGTTTTCTCGCCCTGCAGGTCGGCCCGTGGGATGGAAATGCTCAGGATCACGGGGTCGCAGTAATCGGCGAGCTGTTTGGCCTTCTGCTGAATGCGGGCGAGAATCCGATGGATGAGGATAACACCGCGATCCTCTTCGTCTCCGAGCGCTTCGTCCGCTATCAAGCCACGCAGGGGAAGCCGCTGCCGCTCGGCCGACCCCACCATGGCCGTCACTTCTACGAAGAAACGTTCCGCCCCCAGGCGGCATTCCAGGTCAGCGGTCCTCGCCTGCGACTCCGGCAGGAAGTTGACGCGCACCCCCACGCGGATCAACTGCGTGGCGAGTTCAAGTTCCGCCAGGGCAGATTCCCGCACCCCATAGTCGTAATGCAGCAGACGATCCACGAGACGACCGAGCCGGAGATGGCTCGATTGATCGGCACAATGCCGATGCAGGGACGACCACCGGTCTTCGAGCTCGCGCGAAAGCCCCTGCTCTTCCCGCTTCCAGGCAGGGATGGGCGCGCGCAGCCCTTCCCGCAAATGGGACACCAGCTTGACGGTCTTTCGCGGGCGAAATCGCGCCATAGTAACTTCCGTCATTCGTCTCTCGTGAAACGCACCTCGCCCGAAAGGACCATGCCCGGAAAGCTGGCACGGTTCACCCCTCAGATTGCGAGGAACGAGCGACGCTTCACGAACACCGGGCTCTAAACCGGCTCAGCCCCCTCGTCATCCGTGGAGGTGTCGCCCTGCGGCTCTGCCTTCTGCCTGTCCAGTTCTTCGTAGACTTCGTCCAGCCACCGCCCGGCGCAACCGAGGATTTCACGTACCAGCGGCTCGGGCTGGCCGGTCCTCTTCATCGTCCACTGGCAGACATACTCCAGCAGGATACTCCGGTCGAAGCGTTGCGAACTGTGGGTCGCAAAATCGGCCAACTCACCCAGACCGGTTTTGACAATTCCCGCGACCGTATCCCGCCCATAGGATGTGCTGGCGGTCACATATTGGATCGCCCGATTGATTTCTTGTTCCGTCATGTTCCCCTCTTACAACCTACCGGATTATAGCGTGACGGACGGCTCCAGCTACAGTTCAGTTTTTCTCTCTTTCCAAAACGCGGCAATGGTATGATCGCCGGCATTCAACTCGCGAAGGAGCAGAGACCAATGGCAACAAAAACTTCCTCAAAACGCACAGCCCATAAAAAGACGACCCGCCCGGCGAAATCCGCAATTCCAGACCGTTGGAACTTGAGCCACCTGGCGGAAGATCCGGTTCGCACGGTCGACACCCATCTGGGCGCGATCGAACGCCTCGTCACGGATTTCGAATCGAGCCGCCCGGCCTTGAGCCCGACAATGGACGTGGCCGCGTTTCAATCCTTGCTCGACCTCAGCCAATCGATTACCCAACAGTCCTCCCGACTGAGCGCCTATGCCTATCTCTGGTTTTCCGAAAACACGAAAAATCTGCAGGCCCGCTCGTTCAAAACCAAAATCGAGGAACGCCTCACGGAGCTCAGCAATCGGCTTCTCTTTTTCGATCTCTGGTGGCAGACGGTCGATCAGGCAAACGCCGAACGCCTTATGAACAGCTCCGGCGACCTGCGATACCACCTCGAAACGATTCGCCGCTTCAAGCCCCATACGCTGACGGAACCGGAAGAGAAGATCATTAATGTGAAAAATGTCACCGGCCGCAGCGCGGTTCATACGCTTTACGACGTGGTCACGAACGGATTCACCTTTACCCTCACCGTGAAGGGCAAAAAGAAGCAGCTCTCACGGGAGGAACTCACGCCGTATGTCCACAGCCAAAACCCGCGTGTCAGAGAGGCCGCCTATCGCGAACTCTACCGGGTCTATTCGTCCCATCACGACCTGTTGGGAGAAATCTATAAGACGCTGGTCAACGATTGGAAATCCGAGAATCTGCATCTGCGGCACTTCACGTCTCCCATTGCCACCAGAAATCTCGGCAACGATATTCCGGATCGGGCGGTCGACGTCCTGCTCGAGGTCTGCCGGAACAATGCTGACGTCTTTCAGCAGTATTTCAAGCTGAAGGCCCGGTTGTGCAGGATTAAGCCGATGAACCGGTACCATATCTATGCCCCGCATCGAACCGAGCAGAAATCCTACCGATACGCCGATGCCGTCCGGATGGTGCTGGAGGCCTATCGCGGGTTTTCTCCGCGTCTCGCCGAGCTGGCGGAACGGGTCTTTCACGAGCAGCACATTGATGCCCCGACAAGACCGGGAAAAATCGGAGGCGCCTATTGCTATAGCGTCGTCCCCGGCATGACGCCCTATGTTCTCCTCAACTTCACCGGCGAAGCTCGCGATATCGCGACGATGGCCCACGAGCTCGGCCACGCCGTCCACGGCATGCTCGCCGAACATCACTCGGTCTATACCTTCCACTCCACGCTCCCGCTGGCGGAAACCGCCTCGGTATTCGGCGAACGCATTCTCTCCGACGCCCTCATGGCGCAGGAGCAGGACAAGCGGGTCCGGCAGGGCCTGCTGCTCGGCCAGCTCGATGACATCTACGCGACCGTCCTGCGCCAATCCTACTTTGTCCGGTTTGAAAATCAGGCCCATGGCATGATCGCAAACGGCGCCACGGTCGACGACCTTTCTCAGACCTACCTCGCGGAGCTGCGGCAGCAATTCGGCAAGGCCGTCAAAGTGCCGGACGAGTTTCGCTGGGAATGGCTCTCGATTCCCCACCTCTTCGCCAGCCCTTTCTATTGCTACGCCTACAGCTTTGGCAATCTGCTGGTGCTGGCCCTCTACCGGATGTACAAGGAGGAAGGCGCCGCCTTCGTCCCCAAATACCTTGATCTCCTTGCCACCGGCGGATCGCAGTCGCCCCGGGACATCCTGGCCAAAGTCGGCGTCGACATGACAGCCGAACGGTTCTGGCAATCAGGCTTTGACACGATCCGGGATATGGTGCGGGAGCTGGAACAGACCATGGCCTGACCCAAACCTTCCTTCTCCGGCTCCGGGAAGATCGCGGATAAAACCTTTTAGCGATGGCTTGACAGCATCCGGAGGCGAGCGTATACTCATTGAAGTTGAGAACAGTTATCAGAATCGATCTAGTCGGACAACGACGGAGGATTCGCCACGATGTACATCTGTCTCTGTAACGGCATCACCGAGTCAGAAGTTCGAGAAGCAGGGCGTTCCGGCCTGGTCACCCCCTGCCAGCTCAAAGCGAAGTTCGGGCTGAAGAAGAAAGGATGTTGCGGCCGCTGCGCCAAGAACGTCCAGGAATTTGTTGCCATCGCGCAAAAGGGGTGTTCGATCGCTTCTCCTTCCGGCTAACCCGCGTCGCACGCCGCCTCCCGTTTGCGACGCTCCTGCCACCTGGCTTAAGTGACAGAGAGAAACCCGCTGGCGCCGATGCCCGCAACATCGGGAATACCTCATTCATTTCTTTGTGGTTCTAAAAAGAAGTGAGAACGGACTATCGAGCCGAATGGCCCCGAACGAGCTTCGCGACTTCGGCCACCCGCTGACCTAGCGTACGGGCATCGGCCAGCTCCTTGTTGTCGATGCCGGGACTGTCGCCTTCCGTGGTGGCGGACGCGCCGAACGCCCCTCCTCCGCTGACGACGATCATCTGATTGCCGAGCATCGCCGCAAGGATAGTCAGCATCGTGACTTCTTTGCCGCTGGAGAGTTGTCCTCCGGTGGCAAAGGCCGCGCCGACCTTATTCTTCATTTTGAACTCGGGGAAGACGCCGAACTTGAACTGCCAGTTATCGAAAAACGTCTTCACTTCACCGGCCATATTGGACCAATAAACCGGTGAACCGACCACGACCGCATCGGAGGAAAACAAGTCCTCCGCCGTCACCTGGCCGACTCGCTTCAGCATGACCTCCGTCCCGGGGACGCTCTTCGCCCCTTCCGTCACCGCTTCGGCCATCCGCTCGGTATTGCCGGAGCGCGAATGGTAGGTGACCAGCACCTTCACCAAGGGGGTCGGCTCTTCGGCGAAGGTCTCGCCGGAGCCGCCACCCGATATCACAAAAAAGACGCAGAAACACAGGGAGACAATGGAGCGGAATCGTGGACTGGAGCTGAGCGCAGGCAACATCGGCTCACAGGGAGCAGGACCGGGCGCGCAAGGCGGGCGCCGGGTCACCGACGAAACGTTTCCTCTTCCATCCGCTCTTCGACGGAGACGTCCGTGAGCGCCCCGCGGTAGTCGCACTTGTGGCAACGAACACGCCAGGCTTCGATCCATTTTTCCTGGACATAGGACTGGCGGCAATTCGGGCACACAAACACACCCTTGACGTAATGGACCTTCCGAACTTCTTTCATACGGGCCTCCTGGCTGATATGGCCGAGAATCGCACAGGTCTCTCCGGGAATGCAAGGCAGGCAAAACCTGATTTCTCCCCGTATTAACAGCATGCGACCATGCCTTGACTGCCGTCATGCCGGCCAGTACCATGCCCCCATGATGTCCCGCACTCTCATCGTCGGCCTCCTTCTCTTGGCTCTGACCACTCTAGGGGGCAGAGAAGCGATGTCTGCGCCGGCCGCCTCACAGCTGATTCGAGTCCAAACGCCGTCCGGCACTGTGATCCACGCCGAGGTTGCCGACACCCCGCAAAAGCGCGCCACGGGCCTCATGTACCGCGACCACCTGGAGAAGGACCACGGGATGCTGTTCTTCTTCGATCAGGCCCAGGAGTGGACCTTCTGGATGAAGAACACCAAGATCGCGCTCGATCTGATTTGGATGGACGCCAAGAAGCGCGTCATCCACATCGAACGCAACGTGCCGATCTGCACCAGAACGGACGACTCCTGCCCCCAGTACCGCCCGAACGAAGGCGCGATGTTCGTGCTGGAGATTGCCGCCGGGACTGTAGACGGGTTGAAGATCGAGAAGGGAACGAAGCTGCAGTTTCCGAATCCGTAAGATTCGTCGATAGGCCGGACCTTACTTTTCCTGCCACGCCCGAATACGCCGCGCTGAAATCACCCCGTCGATCCGTTCAATCGTCTTGAGCACCTGATTGATGTGCTTCGTGTCGTTCACCTCGACGACGAAATCCAGCACCGCTTTCCGATCTTCGCGGGTGGTGATCTCCGCCCGGCTGATGTTGGCATGACATTCGGCAATCGCCGATGAGACGTTGGCCAGCACGCCCGTCTTGTCCACCGCCATCACCGACACTTTCACGGGATGGAGGCCCGGCGTGCCCGTGTCCCAATCCACCTCCACCAGCCGTTCCCGATCGTAGTCGAGGGCTTCGAGGTTCGGACAATCCACCGAGTGAATCGTAAGGCCGCGTCCTCTCGTAATGTAGCCGAGAATCCGATCCCCCGGCACAGGATTGCAGCAGCGCGACAGATGCATCAACAGGTCCCGCGCGCCTTTCACTCGCACACCCTTGTCGTCCGCTTTCCCCCCCGGAACCTTGTGAGCCGGAGCCGGTGCCGCCACCGGCGCGGCCGCACCCGTTCCCGGCGAGGCGAGCCTGGCGACGATCTCCGCGGTGGCCACATGACCGAATCCCACGGCGGCAGTTAATTCGTCGACCGTGTCATACCCCGATTGACGAGCGACCTCCGCCCACTGCTCCGACTTCAACATCTGGGCCGGAGCGAGCCCGTGCCGGCGCAGTTCGGACTCCAGGAGGCGACGCCCGATTTCGAGGCTCCTCGCCTGCTCCTCGGATTTGATCCAATGTTTGATCTTGGTCTTCGCGCGCGAGGTGCGGACGAACTTGAGCCAGTCTTTGTGCGGGGTCTGATTGGGAGAGGTGAGAATTTCGACCGTGTCGCCGCTCTCGACCTGATGCTTTAAGGGGACAATCTTGCCGTTGACCTTCGCGCCCACACAGTGATCGCCGACTTCCGTGTGAATGGCATAGGCAAAGTCGATCGGCGTGGAGCCTTTCGGCAGTTCCTTTACGGTGCCCTTCGGCGTGAAGATGTAGACCACGTCATGGAAGAGATCCAGCTTAACCGAATCCATGAACTGCCGGTTATCCGGCAGATCCTGGTGCCATTCGACGAACTGGTGGAGCCAGCCGAAGGCCTTGCTGTCTTTCTCCGCCACCCGGCCCTGCTCCTTGTACTTCCAATGGGCCGCAATCCCGTATTCAGCCACCCGATGCATCTCATCCGTCCGGATCTGGAACTCCACATGCTCGCCCTTCGGTCCCACCACCGTCGTGTGCAGCGATTGATAGAGGTTGGATTTCGGGATGGCGATGTAGTCTTTGAACCGTCCGGGCAGCGGACGCCACAACGAATGGATGACCCCGAGCAGCGCATAGCAACTCATCTTCGTGTCGGTGATGATCCGCAAGGCCGTCAGATCGTACACTTCCTCGAAGGTAATATCCTGCTTGTTCATTTTCTGGTAGATGCCGTACAGATGCTTCGGACGGCCATACACCGTGCCCGGCAATCCGGCTTCGGCCAGCGCCTTTTCGACCACTTCCCGCACTTCCTGAATATATTGCTGCCGGTCCTCATCCCGTTTCGCGACGCGCACGCGCAACATCTCATAGACGTCGGGCTTGAGATGCTTCAGGCACAGGTCCTCCAACTCGTTCTTCACCCACCCGATGCCGATTCGGTTCGCCAACGGCGCATAGATCTCCAACGTTTCCTGCGCGATTTCCTGGCGCTTGGCCTCGCTCATGTATTCAAGCGTCCGCATATTGTGGAGACGGTCGGCCAGCTTGATGATGACGACGCGGATATCGTCCGCCATCGACAAGACCATCTTGCGGAAATTCTCCGCCTGTTTTTCTTCGGAGCTGCGGAACGTGATCTTGCCGATCTTCGTCACGCCATCGACGAGATGCACGACTTCCTTGCCGAACTCGCGTTCAAGTTCGTCCGGCGTCGCCACCGTATCTTCCAGGGTGTCGTGAAGCAGGCCGGCCACGACGGCCGCCACGTCGGTTTTGAGCAGCGTCAGGACCCCCGCGACCGCCACGGGGTGCTGCACATACGGCTCCCCCGATCGGCGCGTTTGTCCGGCATGCGCTTTCGCGGAAAAGTCATAGGCTTTCCGCACCAATCCCAGATCGGCATCCGGCTGGTAGCCGCGAACGCGTTCGAGCAATTGATCGATGTCGGTGACGGTTTCGTAGACCATCGTCGTCCTACCCGGTGGAGGTCGCGCGCATGTCCCTGATGCGCAACTGAATCCGGTCGTACCCGTTCCAATGGTTGAGCTCGGGCGTGAAGGCCAGATCGACGGGCGTCTTGAGCGACAGCCCCTGCTCCGCGAGCGATTTCATCCCGAATCCGATGCTGTCGAACGGGAGCGACCGCCCCTGCCGCACCGTCATCTTCAAATGCTTCTCGCCCACGACCCGTGCCTCCATGATCGCCAGCCCTTTCACCGCAAACATCGGCTCGGGATTCCCGGCTCCGAACGGATGGAGGCTGCCGATTTCCTGAATCAGCCGGAGATTCACTTCCTCCAGCGCGACTTCGGAATCCACGTGTAAGGTCGGGGTCACATTTCCCGTCAAGGCCCATTCCCCGGCCACCGCCGCAAAGCGGGCCTGAAACTCCGGCAGGCGGGCTTCCTCAATCGTCATCCCGGCCGCGCTCGGATGCCCGCCGAACGCCACCAGGAGATCCTTGCAAGCCGCCAGCGCCTGGTACAAATCGAACCCGGGGATCGTCCTGGCCGACCCCTTGCCGATGCCCTGCTCATTGATCGCCATGACGATGGCCGGACGGTGGAATCGTTCGACCAGCCGCGCCGCCACAATGCCGACCACCCCCAGATGCCATCGGCGGGATCCCAGCACAATCGCCGGGGGAATCTCGCCATCGCCCAATAACGCCAACCCCTCGCGCATGATCTCCGCTTCCAGATCCTGCCGCTGGCGGTTCAGCTGATCAAGCTCCTGCGCCAGCATCCTGGCTTCCACCTCGGACTCGGTCGTCAGGAGCTGCACCCCCTTGATCGCGTGGTCCATGCGTCCGGCCGCATTGAGCCTGGGACCCAGCTTGAAGCCGACGGTCTCCGCCGAACAGTCACGCGTGATGCCCGCCACCAGCTTGAGCGCGCGAATGCCGCACCGGGACCCGCGCGAGAGTTGCTGCAAGCCCGCACGGACAAACCCGCGATTCTCGTCCTGCAACGGCACCACATCGGCGATCGTCGAAAGGGCCACGAGATCCAGCAGCGACTCCAGCGCCACCGAACCGGGCCCATAACGCTGCTGATAGGCGTCGGCCACCTTATAGGCCAGTCCACCGGAACAGAGCCCGCGAAAGGGATAGCGCGCGTCGCGCCGATGGGGATTCATCACCGCCAACGCGGGCGGCATGTGCTCGTCGGTTTGATGGTGGTCCGTGACCAGGACGTCCATCCCAAGCTGCCTGGCCAAGGCAATTTCACGATGAGATGTCGTGCCGCAATCGGAGGTCACCAGGAGCGTCACGCCGTCGGCAGCCAGCGAGCGAATCGCCCCTTCGTTCAACCCATAGCCTTCGCGTATCCGGTGCGGCACATAGGCCCGGACATCGGCCCCCAGCCCGCGAAAAAACGAGAGATAGATGCTCGTCGCAGACATGCCGTCCACGTCATAGTCGCCGTAGAAACAGACGCGCTCGCCCTGCTGCATGGCATGGCGCAAGCGATCGATCGCCACCTCGATGTCAGGAATCAAAAAGGGGTCATGGGTGCGCAGCGGAGCCATCCAGGCCGTCGCTTCGTCCGCCGTGGTCACGCCCCTCGCGAGCAACAGCGAGGCCGTGGCCGGAGCGATGGAGAGGGCCTGGGCGAGAGCGGCTCGCCGGCCGGGATCGATATCACGAAAGACCCAGAGCTTCGACATCATCCTCGCCTTCGTGCAGGTCTCTGCCTTGAAATGAGCCGACTAATCGGATGAAACGGGATGGTAATGGCTCCCTATCCCTTTGTCAAACCGCACAAAAACGGACAGCGGAAGGGAGTTGGGACCAATCGACGAACGAACGACGGAGGTATGAAGACGGAGGAACGGGCGGGAAACAGAAAGGGGAGCGCGGACCGACGGTCCGCTACTCCCCTCCCTTTTGCACGTAGTTCTTGACGAATTCTTCGGCGTTCTTTTCGAGCACGTCGTCGATTTCGTCCACGAGCTTATCGATATCTTCTTTGAGCTTCTTGCCGGCCTCGACGACCTTGGGGTTCGCCTTGACCTCGTCCTTGGACTGGGGCTCTCGTTTGGGCTCCTGCTTACGCTCTTGTTTCTCCATCCGAGCACCTCCCGTGTATCAGGGAAACTCTCGTGGATCAGCCACCAGCGTGATCCCTGCGATCACCTTACCCCAGGGTTCTTTCAGCCGTCAAGCCGAGCGCAAAACCGTATCTCGTCACTCGTCTCGCGTCGTTCGTAGGCCAACGAACTTCCTCGCTTGCGAAATACGCTTCACGCTTCACGAACGACGCTATTTCACAATCAACGACACGATCAACAAGGCCACGATGTTGATGACCTTGATCATCGGGTTGATCGCCGGGCCGGCCGTGTCTTTGTACGGATCGCCGACCGTGTCGCCCGTGACCGCCGCCTTATGCGTATCAGTGCCTTTCAGGCCCTGTTCTTCGATGAACTTCTTCGCATTATCCCAGGCGCCGCCGCCGCTCGTCATCGAGATGGCGACAAAGAGGCCGGTCACGATGCTGCCGACCAACACGCCGCCGAGCGCCTGCGGCCCGAGGATCACACCGACCAGGATCGGTGAGATCACCGGAATGAGTCCCGGTATCATCATCTTCTTGATGGCCGCCTGGGTCACGATATCGACACAGGTGCCGTATTCGGGCTTGCCGGTGCCTTCCATGATCCCTTTGATTGTCCTGAACTGTCTGCGCACCTCTTCCACGACAAGACCGGCTGCCTCACCGACCGCTTTCATACAGAGAGCGCCGAAAATAAACGGCAACATCCCGCCCAGGAAGAGTCCGACCAGCACGGAAGGGTTCGACAGGTCGAACGTGCTCGCCCCGCTCCCTTTCCCGACCTCGCGCGCGTATTCGGCAAACAGCACCACCGCCGCCAGCCCGGCCGACCCGATCGCATACCCTTTGGTCACGGCCTTGGTCGTGTTCCCCACGGCATCCAGCGGATCGGTAATGTCCCGCACCTCTTTCCCGAGATGCGACATTTCAGCAATGCCGCCGGCATTGTCGGTGATCGGGCCGAAGGCATCGATGGCCACGACGATCCCCGCCATCGACAACATCGACACCGCCGCCACCGCCACGCCGTACAAACCACCCGAAGCCGCACCGCCACAAATCCAGTAACTACTCAGAATTGCAGCCCCGATAACCACCACCGGGGCGGCCGTGGACTGCATGCCTACCGCCAGACCGGCTATGATGTTCGTCGCATGACCCGTTTCGCTGGCCTTGGCAATGGCCTTCACCGGGGCATAGCTCTTGGAGGTGTAGTAATCGGTGATGAACACCAGCGCCAGCGTCACGGCCAATCCGATCAACGCCGCGATGTAGTAGCTCATGCCGCTGACACCACCAACACCTTCCATAATCATATTCGTGATCGGAAAGAACGCGACCGCCGCGATCCCGCCGGCCACGAACAGGCCCTTATACAGCGCCGTCATGATCTCGCCGCCCGGGCTGACTTTCACGAATAGCACTCCAATGATCGTGGCGAAAATCGTCACCGCGCCCAACGCGAGCGGATAGAGAATCGGCGCACTCGCGCCCTTGAACAGCGTGAAGGCCAGCACCATCGCCGCCACGGTCGTCACCGCATAGGTTTCAAAGAGGTCGGCCGCCATACCGGCGCAGTCGCCGACGTTGTCGCCCACATTGTCCGCGATCACCGCCGGGTTGCGTGGATCGTCTTCCGGAATCCCCGCCTCGACCTTGCCCACGAGGTCCGCGCCCACGTCCGCCGCTTTCGTATAAATACCGCCGCCCACACGGGCAAAGACCGAAATCAAGCTGCCGCCGAATCCCAGGCTGAGCAGCGCATGAATCGCCTTCTCCTGACCGGCCATCGACATGGCAATCGTATAGAAGCCGGTGATCGCCAGCAGCCCCAACCCTATCAACAAGAGCCCCGTCACCGCGCCGCCGCGAAAGGCGACCGTCAACGCGGCATTCATGCCATTGTGCGCGGCCTGCGCCGTCCGCACGTTGGCGCGCACCGCGATGATCATGCCGACATAGCCGGCCAGTGAGGACGCGCCGGCGCCGACCAGGAAGCCGATCGCCGTCAACAATCCGAATTTATCGGAGACCGCACCGGCTCCCAGGAGCACCACGAACAGGACGGCCGCCACCACACCCACCGTCTTGTATTGACGGTTCATGTAGGCGCCGGCCCCTTCCTGAATGGCCTTGGCAATTTCCTGCATCTTGGCGTTGCCGGCGTTCAGCTTGAACACCCACATCGCCAGATACAGGCCATAGGCAATGCCCGCTACTGCCGCAATCAATGCAAAGGAAACAATGGCTGAGTCGCTCACGGGATACCCTCCTAGTGGTTAAACGACCGTTGATGTCGCTCAATTCCCCGTGGCCTTCAACCCAACCGAAGGACAAACCTGAAAGGAGAAGTCCGCAGGGTGGTGCAGGTGCCGCTATGTCGCTAACTAGCCGAAAAACTGGGCCATTCTATAGAGGTGGTGGAAATGGATCAAGATGAAAAGAGGGGCTACGGGCGGCTTGTCAGTCGTTCGCGCACGCGGCACGCAGGATCTATCGGCTTTTGATCAGACGAATCCTTTGCCGGTTTGACCAGCAACGTCGAGCTGGGGGACTCCATCGAGTTCACTCAGGCTCACAGATCTTCATGAAGGACCACGTTGTTGAGAAACCCGCCGAGCTCTGGATTGGCATAGGTCCCAAAGGCGTCCACGATGACCCCTCGGGTGCCGTCGCTACTCTCGATGGCATAGACGACCGACATGTCCTCCGGATCGCTGGCTCCCTCGAACCGGTAGTGTTCCACGATCGTCAGCTCGTCAGCCTTAAAGGTTCTCCCGCTGTCGACGTCCCGGAACGCCTGATCGAGAAACTCAAAATTCGCGGTGAATCCTCTCTTCCGTAACTCCTCTATGGCTTCCGTCATGCTTGTGTAAGTTGCAACACTCATGGCTCACCTCCTGTCTTCCAATCAGGGTGGCCTCGCGGCTGTCAGCACCTCCTGATGCCTTCAACCCAGAGTTATTCGTAGCAGTCCGGAGGCCAGACAGCCCCTAAACATCATAGCGCCGCCTCCTGCCCCGAAGCCATGGGTGGATCGTGTGGGAAAAGTTGTTCAAGGGCAATGGGAAGGAACGCGCACCGGGAGAACGTTCAAGGAAACCAGCAGATTGCTATTGGGTTGCTAGAAAAGACATCCCGCATCTTTTCTGTTCTCGGAATTGTACGACGGCGAATTCGAGGGCTCTAACAATGCCAGCAGAAAAAAATGGTTTGTGGCACCTTTATCTTTCCTACTTGTGTCTCCCCTCAACAAATCCAATCTCCAAACCCTGAACAATGAAGCATCCAAGACAGCGCCTTCGCTTTCCATCAATCAGATGGTTGAGGGACAAATCCAGTCGTAGGGCCATTGGTTTAGGAAAGCCATCCCGCTACCCAAGTCGCGCATATACCAAGCTCACTCTTGCCTATTCAGCGAGTTTTACCCCAACTCAATGTTCGCCTGAAGAACGCTGGAATGGGGTCAGAGTAAGTTGAGCACAAAATGAGGACAATCTTCGAGGGAGGCGCTGGTGGGTAGTGTTTCAATGCGCCGTATCTGGGAGTAATGTGCAACCGTCACCTTACTTCCCCTCCTTGGGCATGCCTCCGGAGGCATTGGCGCTTAAGATCTCGCGGAAGAGGTCTTGCCAGTCTCCTGTCTCAGCGCGTTTGAGTGCACCCTGGATTCTCGCCATGTCCGTTGCGAGTATTAGAGTTACCCTCTTTTCATCTTGCACTTTCACCCTCTTACATACGCGCTTACACAGCTCCTGATGATCACCCTGCTTGCGCGAAAGGAGCTCTAGTTGGTTGTGCTGTGCAGGGGTCATAGGAATGATGCTGGGCCGGCCACTCTGAGGTGGATCATCGGTTACCGTGGTTACCGTAAGCCCCTTGAAGCTCAGGTCTAATTCGCCATCCTCGCCCTGAGGAACGATCGTACTAATATGGACAAATCCCGTCCTAGTCCAATGAACATAGGTGTTTGGACGGCCAAAAGTGATCGTCTCTTTGAATGTTTCCTTGGGAAACTGATTTACTAGAGCCTTAAACACGATTTCACCTAGCACATCAACGATGTGTTGACCCGTGTTGAATCGGTCTGCCTCGATCTCCGCTAAAGTTCGTCCATGCATAAGCGCGTTTCTAGTCTTATCTAGTGCCTCTATAGTTTCCTCCTTGCAGGTCTTGTCAGCCGCCTGAATCAAGTCCCGGATTGCTTGCTTCGCATATGGCCTATGCGTTGGATGCGTCTTGCAGTTTTCACAATAAAGGGGAGATTTGCACTGAGGACATTTATCTGCCACCTTTTCGGTGGATTTCTGGTGCTCAGCAAGTATCTCCAGAGCAAACCAAAAATATTGGAATTGATCATCTGCTATAGACTCGTGAAGGCCAATTCGATACCACCGCATTGCACGGCGAACTGCTGAGGGTAAATCAGACTGCAGCAAGCGCTCCATTGACCCCATAATATTTTGGTCTAGGAACGGCTGAGGGTCCTCATGCCCCGCTGAATCCACCCATACAAGACATTCCCTCATTCCTGACACAGGTGTGCAATCAACAATCTGCTTGATTCGATGTCGACGTATCCCCGCGCCAGTTACAAGGGCTATCATATTGAGACACTCAGCTAATCTTTCGTCCGCGATGTCTGGGGCTTCCTTTAGACTCGGCGCTTCGAAGATAAGCTCCAAGGACAAGAGAAATGGCGCCGAATAATCGTTACGCACTATATTTCTAATCCTCGCCTGGAAGTCGCACTTTGGATGTTGAAGTTCTAGCCGGATATTATCGGATGTAACCGACATTTCTGACTCGATCTCGTAGTTGGCAATACATCGCATCGATAGTCCCTTACTTGTCTGTAGGGGTAGTCGCAATTATCAAGCTTCAGAAAAGAGAGCAATTCTTAAATCATGGATGCTCATCGAAGGTATGCCATGGAAGCTAATGGCTACACGTTATAAAACGCCTTTAGCCAATGGTCTAAGTCATCGCTTAATTCGTTAAATGAGACACAAGCGATAGCATTAGAATCGATCATTGTGCGGTTCATTCGCCATTTCAGACGAGCCTTCTCTTGTGGAAGAAGTTGCATATCTTTCCCAACAATGATGAGGCCCTGAAAACTTGCCTGCCGGCTGCCGAAGGTGTTTAAGAAGTCACCGGTACTTCGTTTATCCTCAAGTTTCCAAAGCCAATCAATCAATTGAGAATGAGCGCCTTCGAAACGGGAAGCCCAGTCAGGAGTTGCCTTACTTGCCCTTTTCTTGAAGATACTATCCGGTGCACCGTTTTCGAATTCTATTAATAAATAATGTTGAACCGACGAGTCGCCTACAACGAGATCAGCAACAAAGTCTCCATCGATTTGATATTCATGAGCGAATAAATCTGGCGTCTTGATCCGCGGAAAGTAGCTGCATATTAGCAACGAAAGATTTTGACGATCCTTAAAAAATGGCAGAATATCTCGCCGTTCCGACAGAACCGATTTCGATGCAAGAAGTGCTGAGTATTCATTCCATTCCTTGCGGCATCTTGCAGGATCGAGAACGTGTGGCTGCAGCCTTTTCATTGCTGCTCCCGCTTGCTTAGCAGGCGCTCCAAGCGATCGTGGTGAACTATGTCCTCGATCGTGCAAATGTCCTTATCAATCGAAAATATAATTCTGATCCGTGGACTGCCTTTGTATATAAAAAGCTTTTGGGGATGTACTCCCATACGGAGCGTGTGTAACTTCGGATCAGTCCGCAGCAGCTCCATGCGTTGTTTCGAGAGTTTGTCAAAGGCGCGGTAAATGCTGCCCTGCTCTGGAGGGCTAAGAGAACGGAGCGCTATTTCCGCTCGACGCTGTAAGATTATCTGCATAAATCAATTCTTGTCTTTTGGGAATTGTCCCGATCGATGTGTTCTTGAGAGGCTTTCGGTTTGAATAGCCAAAATCCTTTGTTTTGAGCCAGGCGGAAGAATACGGCAAACCACCGGGAAAATCGACTTCTTCGCACTCCACCGTGAAATGGGGTTTTGGACAAGATGCCCAAAACGATTACGCAGACGGGAAGAGGCTGAAGGCTGTTTTGAAGATTCTGTCTTCTGTCCAACGTGGTGAGCCGAGCAGAACTCGAACCAGAAAAGAAAGGCGGTCGTGAAACGGTCGTAGAGCAGCGCTACTTTCCGCAAATTCCGTCTCTCTGTGTCTCACTCGGAATCTCTCCGTAATTAATTGAAGATGATAGGGAAGTTTGCAAAACCCTCGTTATTGCTGAAGCTGTGTGACTAGCATCAAATCAAATCCCAGCTTCGGCACCAATCGCTGTGAGACCTGCCGTTTTTGCTTACAATCATTCCTTCAACAAAGAACCTCGCACAACTTTTCCGATTGCAGATTCATAGGCTAGAGGGTTCCCGGCTGGTTTACGAAAACATGGGGCTTTGCTATATTGCCCTGCGACGCACGGAGGGCTCTATGGGACTGGAACCGAACTATATCGTGATCGACGGGCAGACCTTCAGCAAGGCGAAGTTGTCGCTGGACAATCACGTGTACAAGAATTGCCAGATCGACGACTGCGATCTCTACTACAGCGGCGGGCAGTATGAACTCCTCGATACCCATATCACGAACTCACGCCTCATCCTCAACCACCCCGCCAAGGGCATCTACAGCGCCCTCCAGATCTTCAAGATGAAGTCGCCTGGCTCGCGGATCGTGTTCGAATAAGCCAAATCGTATCTCGTGAAGCGTCGTTCGTCTCTCGCATGACCGGAGACCATTCAGTCTCATCCTACGAGATACGCTTCACGAACGACGAGATACGGTCACTTATTGACCGGAATATTGTCCGTCCGCTTGACGATTTCGATGGGTTGGAAGACGGGATCTTGTG
Source organism: Nitrospira sp. NS4 (assembly GCF_049546785.1). NCBI lineage: Bacteria > Pseudomonadati > Nitrospirota > Nitrospiria > Nitrospirales > Nitrospiraceae > Nitrospira > Nitrospira sp. NS4. Next base: position 807,151 of record NZ_JBMWAN010000001.1, read on the forward strand.
ACCCCTTGGAGGACTCGGCTTCGACCCGCTGGAGGAACGGCGCCGGGCCGGTGATCGGGGCATAGTTGAGGGTCACTTCGACGTCGAAGGTCCTGGTGTCTTTCGGCGTGGGGAAGGTGAAGGTTTCGACGCGGGTTTCTTCCGGCTTCAGGACCGTATCTTCCAGCACTTTGACGGCCTCGAAGTCGAAATTGGTCTTCTGCCCCTTGGCGTCCTGATAGACCCGCCCGTACACGCGCTTGTCGGTATAGACCGTCTTCAGGTTCTTGCCCTTGATGTCCAGATCCAGCGCGACGCCGGCCCAGGCCGGATGGGTCGTAGGCAGGTTGTGCGGCACGAGGCTCTGCACCGTCACAGTCACCGTGGTCTTCTCTCCCTCGACCTTCGTTTGCACGTCCAGCTTGGCTGCTTCCTGACGCAGCTTGCCGATGCGGCCGGGGAAGGTATGGTTCGCCGTTTTCCGCTTCTTCTCGCCGTTGGCCGATTCGCCGACCTGCTCCGGCATGTGGCAGCTCTGGCATTCCTTGCCGGACTTCACGGCCTTGCTCTGATCCCAGTTGCCCAATAGATCGTTGCTCTTGCCGAGATTCGCCGCTGACGGCACGGACTGGTGGCAATTCAGGCAGAGATCGGACTTCTGAAACAGACCCAACTCCATCGACTGGTGCGCCAGGTTCTGCACGAAGTCCTTGTAGGGACCGTAGAGGGTCTTGCTACCGAGTTCGTATTTCGGCTCCGGCGGATGCTTGGCGCGATCCACCTGCTTGATCAAATGACATTGCGCGCAGGCCACGCCATCCAGCGAAGGCTCGCCCGACTTCGCTTGATCGACGAAGAGCTGTGCCTGATCGGGAAACTCGCGCACGTGCGGCGCGTGGCACCGGAAGCAGAGCGCTTTGTCCTTGCCCGCCGATGAATTGAGATAGGCGTCGAGCGAGGCCCGGAAGGCGGCGGAATGGATCGACTTCGAGAGGGGCGAGGTGTCCCACTCTTCGAACACGCGCTCATGGCAGCGCTTGCACTTACCGGAGTTGGGGAAGGCCTTTTCGATGACCGCCTGCGACTTCGCATCCTGCGCCGATGGTGCATCGACAAACAGGAGGCCCAGTCCTATCACAGCCATCGACAGCAACCCCGCAAACAGGGTCCATCTCTTGCCGGCCTTCACCACCTGTTTCATTCCGGTTTCCTTATCATCCAGCCAGTCACGCATCACCCATCACGACTTACTGAACTACAGAGTCTTGGCCCGATAGGTCAGGAGACGCGGCTGAGTATATTCGTCGAGCACTTTCTTGGCCTCGTCCCGCTCCTTGTCGTTCGCCAGGGTCGCGAGATACCTGTCGCGCAACGCCGGTTCCGGCGTGGGGATCAGCGCATAGTTCAGCACGGCCTCGACCGTCGCCGGCGTCACCCCCGCCGCCAGCGGCAGCGTGAAGGGCACTTTGCGGGTGTTGCCGCCCTTGATGAAGGGATCGGGGATCGGACCGCGGAGAATCTTGTCATAGGGCAAGCCGAAGCGTTTCGTCTCTTCGCCCAGGACCTTGCCCTGCGCGTCCTTGACCGTAATGGTCAGCATGAACTGCTTCAACACCGGATCGCCGTCCGGGAAACTGTGCGGCAGACTGCCGACCTTGACCAGCGCCGTGCCTTCCACCGCGCCGCTCGACTTGGCGACATCGATATCGACGCGCGGCATCCATTCAGCCTGCAGGTTCCGGTTCTTCAGGAGCGTCCCCGGAATGACGACGCCTCTGAACCAGTGGCGGCCGATCGCCCGGGTCATCGACCCGCGCCGGGAGGTCGAGCTGCCGGTCGAGGGCTCCATGTGGCAATCCTGGCAGATGGTGCCCTGTAGAATCTCTCCCGGCAGGTCCTTCTGGGTGACGTCTTTGACTTTGTCGAAGTGGCAGGAGGCGCAGAAGTTCGCGCCCCGGAACAATTCCGATTGGACGCCCGCATGGACCAGATTCTCCTCCGGATCCGCAAAGGGGCCGTACATGGCGGTCCCCGGCGACAGCTTGAAGGTCGGCGGGGGGCCCGGCGTCTTCTCCACGGCATTGATCATGTGGCAGGAGGCGCAGCCGATCCCTTCGACCTGCGGCTTCCCGGCCAGCACCTGCGCGGTGATCTTTTCGACATGCTGCGGGAACACCGTCGTCGAGGGCACATGGCAGGAAAGACAACGCCGGCGCTCGTCCGGCGTAGGATTGGTCTGCATCCAGACACCCAACACGGTACGAAACACCGGCGACTCCAGCGCGGTGCCATGCAAGAGGGCCGCATCGACCCGGCCGAACGTTTTCAGATCCGGCGTCTGCTCGCGCACCCCTTTCCACTCTTCATAGTGGCGGTCATGACATTGCTTACAATCCTCGGACCGGATGAAGACCTTCTCGATCTCCGCGACCCAATCGGCCGGGGCCTGCCCGTCGGCCTTCTGCGCAATCGCCCGCTCGTGAGCCAGCGCCTGCAGCCCGATCACCAGCAGCAAGAAGAGCCCTATTGCCAGTCGTCGTGTCGGCATCGTTCGCCCTTAGTCCCGTTTACAGCCCACGAAATGAAAATTCACACCCCACCCGACCGGATCGCCGGGATCGGCCGGCTCATACGTGCCGACGGTAAAATTGCATTCCTTCATGGCCCTCTTGATCGCCTGCCCGAAATCGATCATGGTCCGGATCTCGTGTTTGTCGATTTCCTTGATGACCGACCGCACCTTGATGCCCGCATAATCCGCGCGGGAATTCCCGATGACTTCGAACACCGCCACGCCCTGGGGCTGCTGCAGCTTCAGCTCTTTCTGAATTTCTTCGTCGACCGCGCCGACGACTACGCCGAACTCTTCCCCCAACCGCGCCGCTTCCTCGTCGGTCATCGCGCCGGCGTCGGCCGCCGCGACGACTCCCTTCATCCCGCCCGGCAGGAGGGTCAGGAGCCCGACCGCCAGACATACTACGCGCCCGCACCGGAGGGCTGATTCTGCGAATCCTGTGGTTCGAATGGGCGCCCCCTTTGGCTGAAATCCGACTCAACCCGGCCCGGACGTGATCGAATCGGAACGCCTACAGCTTGGCAACGGGATCGATCAGCAACTGGAACCACGGCGCGACGGATTTCTGCCCGTTGCGCTCCTTGTTCTCCCCGTTCCACACGGCGAACGACACCGTCTGGATCCGGCCCGGTACGAGCTTGGCTTCATTCTCCTGCTCTTCGCTCGAGAGCGGCCGGCGCATGACCACGTGCCAGACGCCGTCTTTCCATTGGGCTTTCCCCTGGATACGCCCCTGCTTTTCCTTGGTCGTCAGCGTGCTGAATCCGCCGCCGATCAGGTCCTCCACCGAGGACACCCGGCGGGGAATGACTTCGAACGTGCGCACGCCGCCCTCTTTCTTTTCCGATTGGCGCGCGGCGCGCCGGTCGAGATCGCTCTGCCAGTCCGCTTTCCAATGCCAGATGTTGATGTAGTGATCCAGCTGCCCCATGCAGAAGAAAGCCGGCGCATCGCCGAGCGGGAGGCCGATCGCCACGCCGTCACGGAAGGTGCCCGGCGTCAGACGGTCGTTTTTCGTGTTGTCCTGCCATTCCAGCAGAAAGGCGATCTCCGTGCCGTTATGGACGGACCGGACGACCAATGCCCGCGCCGTCGGCTCAGGCCAGACCGGACGGGTGATCACCTGACCGCTGAGCGGCAAGGTCATCGGAGAGACTTTCGCCCAGGCCGCATCTTCCGGCGCCGAAGGCAGCTCGCCCTCGACCAGATGGGAACGGATAATCATCCCCTCTGAACTGACCAAGGGGATGCCCGATCCGCCCAGCACACTACCGATCACCAGGAGACAAGCGAGGAAAGAAAAGAGGAGAGGACGGGAACGATTGAGATTCGTCATTCGCACCATGCAGGAGATCAGTAAGTCGACGGCGGCCGTCGAGATGGTTGCCCACTACCACAAGACCCGCACGAGACAGATGCGTTGAGCGCGACCAACAGAACTTACGGCAGCTTCACCCGGCGAATCTTGTTTTCGCCCCGCTCGCAGATATACAGATGCCCCTGGGAATCCAGCGCCAGGCCGACGGGTGAATTCACCACGGCCTCCACCCCCAGCAAGCCGTCGCCATGCTTGAGCGTCCCGGCGGATTCTTTTGCCACGAAGCGGGCGGCGCCACAGCCCCCCATGTTCTTGTCTTCGTAGCCGCTGTCCCCGTTTCCGGCGACGGTCGTGATGATGCCGGTCTGCGCATCGACCTTCCGCACCCGGTGGTTCATCGTATCGGACACGTACAGATTATCCTGCTGGTCGAACACCACCGCTTCCGGGGCATGCAGCATGGCCCGGATGGCCGGCTTGTCGTCGCCGTCGAATCCGTAGCGGCAGACTCCGGCCACGGTCGAGATGATCCCGGTGCGGCCGTCGATCTTCCGCACGCGATTGCTCCCCTTATCGACGATGTGCACATCGCCCTGGCTGTTCACCGCAATCCCGACGACGTCGTAGAGGCGCGCCTCCATCGCCGGCTTTCCGTCGTCCAGATACATCGACATGTCCAGGCCGTCCGAACAGACCGGCATGAGCCAGCCATGGTCGTCGCTGAAATCGATGCCGATGGCATCCCCGGAGAGCACCACGAGGTTGCGGGCGACCAAGGGCTGTTCGCGCGCGTCGTCCTCGGCGGTCCAGGTTCCGGCGATGGTCGTCACCATCCCGGTCTTCGCATCGTAGCGCCGGACTTTATGCGCCTGGGTATCGGCGATGTACATGACGTCGTCACGGTCGAAGGCGATCGCGGCGGGCCACGTGAGATTGACTTCGAGCGCCGGGCCATCCCCGTTGAACCCGTGCTGGCCTGTGCCGACTACGGTCGTGATGATGCCGGTGTCCCGATCCACTTTCCGGATCCGGTTGCTGCCGGAATCGCAAATATAGAGATGATTCTGTGAATCGAAGGCGACATCGAGCGGCAGATACAAGCCGGCTTCTCCGCAAGGCCCCTCGTCCCCGCTGTAGCACGTTTCGCCGATCCCGGCGAAATTGTGCAGCGTGCCTTCCTGCAGATTGATGCGGCGGATGCGATCGGACCCGGACTCGGCGAAGTAGAGCCACTTTTCGTCCTTGTCGAGCGCCACGTGGTGGGGCAGCGGAATCCCGGCCTTCACCGCCCGCTTGCCGTCACCGGTGCTGCGGGCCTTCCCGTTGCCCGCAAACGTTTCGATGTACCCGCCTGCCAACTGCAGTTCTGTGTCCATGCCCATCCTTCGTGCGTCTGGCCGCCGCCGTATTGCTGTCGATTACGCGCGTGTCGCCGGCTGGGCCACCACGGCCGGCTGCTCGACGGTCATTGCCTGCGCGGGAGCAGCGGTGATGGCTTGAGCCGGTGCCGCCGCTTGCTGCTGCGCCGCCTGGGCCTGCGCCTGCGCTTCCGCCTCAATGGCATCGGCTTCGTGTACGGACTTCTTGAAGCCCTTGATGGCCTTGCCCAATCCTTCTCCGAGCTGCGGCAACTTGCCCGCGCCGAAAATAATCAACACGATCACAAGGATGAGAATCAGCTCTGTAAATCCAAGACTCCCAAACATGATGGACTCCTTCGTAAAGGGTAAATCAGGATGCGGAACTCTCTTTGGCTTTCTTCGCGAACCGCTCTTTCAACCGCTTGCGGGCCTCTTCGGCCTGCTCGAACATCTTGCACTTGTCGTACACGCTGATGAGGTTGTAATACGCCAACGGTTCATCGGGATTGTGCTCGACCGCGCTTTCCATGACCTTGATCGCCAGGTCCGTCTTCTTGTGGTTGAGCGCGATTTCCATCAGCTTGAAGCTGGCTTCCAAATGCTTGGGCTCAAGCTCCAGTGTCCGGAGGTAGCACTGAATGCCCATATCGATGGTGTTGTAGTCCGATACCTGCGGATTATCCAGTTCGATATACACACCCGCCAGATTGTACCAGGCGATCGGGTCGTCCGGCGTGATCTCGACGAGCCGCTCATAGTAGTCCTTGGCTTCCATGTACTTCTTTTTGTCCGCGCAGAGGCGGCCGAGATTGAACAGGGCCAGCACATCATGGGCGAAGACGTCGAGGGCATGCTTGAACTCGGTTTCGGCCTCGTCCGCCATGTTCTTGGTCGCGTAGATCGTCCCGAGATTCGAGTAGTACATCGCCAGGGAGCGATTCATCTCGGCCCGCAACGCCTCGGCCATCTCGATCGATTTTTTCACTTCGACCAGCGCGTCGTCGAGGCGCCCCTTGCTGAAATATAATTCGCCCAGACGGCAGCGGGCTTGAAAGTCATCGGACTCGGCGGTCAGATGCTTCTCGATCTCGGCGATCTCTTCGTCCGGAGAGAGCGGCTGATCTCCGGGATCAAGCGCAGTAGCGGTCGGTGTCGGCTCAGATGTCGGTTTCGTTGTGTCCATACATGTACCTTGTGTGTCTGTGCTGAGGGTTATACCTGTTCCGTGACCAGTGCATCCGATGCGCCCATCAACGGGCTTTCAGTCGGCACTGCCGTTTCGGCAGCCACCGGCTTCGCCCGATCAAGCGTCAATAACATCACCCCGAGAATCACCATCAGGGTGAGATTGGAAAACAGCAACGCATACCCCGCGATGAACATGAGTCCGATGCCATACCCGGCCAGCCGCCCCATATTGAGCAACTTGATCACCGTGTAGGACCAGCAGAGCAACCCCCCCATGTAAATCGCAAACGGGAGATAGAAGGTATAGCCCATGCCGAACTGGAAAATCCACCCGATCCCCTGCGAGGCCTGACGCACCGCCGAGGCCAGGGCCGGATCATACAGGCCGAGGAGATAGTCGGTAAAGATCAGCGTGGTAAAGATCGTCCCGGTCGTCGCCCAGAACCAGATGGCCCGGTTGCGCTGGCGGCGATTCTTGGTCCGGAGCGACAGCCCCTGGCCATAGGCGACAAAGGTGAGATAACTGGCCAGGACCATCAACCCTTCGCCGATGCGATGCGCTTCATAGACGAAGGGCGGCGCCGCCACCGTGCCCGCCACGCTGTAGGCCGTCGAGGTGATCTGATAATACAACCAGCCCGAGATCCCGACGGCGAACGTCATGCCCAACAGCCGTTGCGCCCGGCCGTGATGGGTCGCGAGGTACTCGAACATCAACAGGACCAGCGTCACGAACGCGATCCCGTTATACACAAGGGAGCCCACCATGCCCGGGGGGACCACCAAAAACCCCGCCGTAAGGAGCAGCAGGAGCACGGCACAGGCCATCGCCACCTTGGTTACCCGGCCGGTGTCCGGCGCCGATCCCCGATTGACCATGGTCACGATCAAGCCAAGAAACAGGAGGATGGCGACGATGTTCAACAGCCAGGTTCCGATTTCGGTCAGCGTACTGAAGGTCGGGGTAATCCACGGGTGCGTCGCGGCCAATTTGCTGAGGTGCATGCCCAACCGCGAAACCAGGCGATACAGCACCAGCTCAAGGAAGGAGGTCAGGAGGACGAGCTTGATCGTGTATTCGAAGAGCGGGCCGTAATCGCTGATCCTGCCCGTGAGCCGCTCTCCCATCGCCGCAATCTTCATCGCATGTGCTCCGACTGAATCAGACCGGATTATAGCCGTCGAAAAAAAACGGGGTCAATGCCGCCCCGACCACCTACGCGGGCTCTCTCGCCTACGCGGAGCCGATCGGTTGAGGCGCCCGGCCTGCCTGAGCTTTTTCTCTGGCGATATACAGCAATCCGTCCGCCATCGAGTAATTGAAGGGCAGTTCGCACACGACTTCGCTGATCCGTTCGTACACATACTGATACAGCTTCTCCGACTGCTCCGGCGTCATCCCTTCCTGCACCTCGTAGAAAAATCCCAGGCTGAGATCCTCCGCCGACGGCCGCATGATGCGCCGGATTCCGTAGCCGCCCGGATCGCTCATGATCGGGGCTTCTTTTTCGAGATCGAACAGACAGGGCTGGCAGGAGAAGCCGAACGAGTCGTGCAGCTTCTTGTTCTCCACGACGAAATTCATCGTTTCGAGGGCTTCTTCCTCCTTTTCGGTGGGGAAGCCCACGATAATGTAGCAGTGGACGGCTATTCCCAGATCCACGCAGTCGTCGGCGATGCGCCGCACCCACTCCTGCTTGATGCCCTTCTTCATGAAATCCATGATGCGCTGATTGAACGACTCCAGCCCGAACACGATCTTAAGACAGCCGGCATCCCGCATCGACGTCAGCAACTCGCGCGACAGGTTCTTCTCAAACCGCATCTCGCAGGTCCATTTGATGTCCAGCTTCCGCTCGATCATTTGCTGACAGAGCCGCTTGGTCGGAGCCAGGGCAAAACATTCGTCGGTGAAGAAGAAATACTGCGCGCCATACCGCTGCTTGAGCCACTCCAATTCTTCGATGGTCCGCCCCGGATCTTTCTGCCTGAAATTCTGGTGGTCGAGCGTGAGCGCGCAGAACGCGCAGTCTTTATAGTAGCACCCGCGGGAAAACTGCACGGGCAGGACCGGTTCAGGCGACAGATACTTGTCGAGCGGAAACCCGTCGTAATTCGGCGCGGGCAACTGATTGACATTTTCAGAGTAGAACGGTTGATTGACCGTAATCTTGCCGTTCTGACGATAAATCAGATTCGGCACCTTGCTGAAATCCTTCTTGCCGGCCATCTGATTGACCAGTTCCAGCAAAGCCGTCTCTCCTTCAAAAACCACGATGTCGTCGGTGATATCGAACAGGCTGGGACAGCGGCGGATATTATCGACAAGACGCGTGAAAATGCTGCCGCCGATCGTCACATGCAGATCAGGCGCGGTTTCCTTGATCAGACGGCACAAAGTCAGCCCCGGTATGATCTGCGAGGTCGCGGTAATCGACACCCCGATGATGTCCGGACGATCGCCGACAATCGAAGGGATAAATCTGTCACGGAACAGACTGATGTAGGGATTCTGCGCCTCATCCCGAATGACCTTCATGAGATCTTTCGAGGAATAGATGGAATAGTTGCTGAACTGATTATCGACGACGGTCAGGCGGGTAGGGAAGTACACCGAAGAGATGAGCTCCAGCCACTTATCAATCATGAAGAGGCTGCCACGATAGGCATCCAGATCGTAAAATCCTTCACCCCGCAGCGTTTCCTTGGCCAGCTCTACGCGATCGATCAAATAGGAAAACCGATCCAGCGATTCGACCACCTTGGCATAATGCTCACGGCTTCCAGGACCGACATCCCCGGACTGAGTTCTCTCAAGATCGCGCTGCTTGTCCAACAGCTGCTGATGAACTTCTTCACCGAAAGATCTCGTCAGCACCTGGTCCAGCAATTCAATGCCTAGATCCCGCTGAGAGACATTCGTCACTCCGGCCTGATGCAGAAATCCGGTGAGTGAGGGAAGACTGAGATAGGGCTGTGAAGGATGCCACGTCGGAGGGAAAAGCAACGAAACTTTCATGGAAGACACTTTCTAATATCTTCGGAAAATCAGATAGTTTCGAGTAAATCAATGGTTCGTTTATACACTCCCCCATTTCCCATTTGCAACCCTCGCCCGATCGGATCTCAACCCGGGCAGGAAGAATATCTTGACACTCGGAGATGGACGGAAAGAAAAAGCCCCGGGTCACTTCGTCGCTCTCGCGACGCTGACCCGGGGCCTTTTCTATCTCACGACACTCGACGCTATTCGCGAGGAGCGTTGGTCTCTCCGGAGACCGGTCGGCTCACGGAAGCTTGAGCGTAAACCAGGTGGAGAGCGCCTTCATACCATTGCGTTCAATGTTGTTCCCATCCCACACGGCAAACGCGATGGGCACAGACATCCCCGCCTTGAATTGCGTATCGTTGGCATCGCCGGTCTCCAGGCTGCGCTTGATGACCACGCGCCAGGTCGGACCAGTGTACCCACCGCCCTTGACGGAACCCGACGGCTCCCACACGCCATTCCCGATCACATCCTGATGGGCCTGCGTGGTCAAGGTGCTGAATCCGTTGGCATTCAGGTCTTCAACCGAGCTCACGCGGAGCGTCGGATCGGACATGATGTTGCCGGACCAGATGCCTGAGTTGAATGGCCCAAGGCTCCGACCGATCCGGTCAGGATAGGTCACGCCGCCGGCCGGCTCTTCAAAGTAGTAGTCCCAGAAAATGCCGGGATACTGATCGTCCACGTCCCACATACCGGCGCTGTCCTTACCAAGGTCCTTCTGCCATTCCGCGTTCCACCGCCAGATGTTGGTGGTCCCGCCGGACTGGCCCATGCACTGGAACGGCGGCGCCCCTGCGGTGTTCACCGGGAACATGATCGCAGCCTGGTCACGGAAATCCTGCGGACCGATGGCCGTATCATTCTTGGTCTGATCGCTCCACTCCACCCGCAACCCAAGTTCCTTGCCATTGCTCATGGCCTTGACGAACATCGACTTCACAGAGATGTTCGGGTGCATCGGGGTGGTGATCAGCTGGCCGCTCAACGGAACGATCACACCAGGCACGCTCTCCCACACAGGGTTTGCGCCGTCCATGGGAATCGGTCCCTTGACCGCCTTCGCCGGGATCGTCACCGGCTGGCTTACGGCCAATGGTACTTGCCCAATCGTCAGCATCACGCCGACGACGAGGGCAGAGAGAAGAATGCCAAACACCAATTTCTTGTTGGTCGTCTGCACAACTCTCATACGACTAATCCCTCCTCTCAATTAAAGATTAATGACATCGCCCAATAAGACTGCCGACGAGAAAACTGAAAATAATTGCTCGAAACCTATGCGGTTCCGACCGGTCCCCCCTCCTCTTTGTCCTTCTCCTTTTCCTTCACATCCATGAACGATTGCGCCCCGACTTCGTTCAACAGCATGCTCAACTCATTGCCCTGGTCTTGCGCGCCACACTCATACGTCTGGCCTTCCGGTGAGTTGAAGGTGGCCGGACGATAGTCGGTTTCCGTGTAGGGTTGAGGGGTCACGCCCAGGAACGCAGTTTCAAACTCCATCCAGTCAGACGTCATATCGGCGACGATTTTAAAGAGACCGGAATCCGACTTCTTCGTCAACATGCGACAGAAGAGGGGAACCCATCTCCCAATATGGTTTTTGACAAACTTTTTCTGCGCATCGACGACGATCTGCGTCTTTTCGGCCCCGTCGTGGCAGCGCGAATACGATTCTTTATAGGCAAGAAAATGCATGAACTCGAATTCAACGCTCAGGTGATCGAGACGCTCGTGGATATCCTTCGACAGCTCGACACCGAACGCTTTATAGAAGCCCGCAATATCGCCCATGACGTGCGATTGGGCAAAGACGTGATCGTTACCAAAAAGGGTCTCGTAGGGTGGGCAATCGAGCGTAATGACATTGCTAAACACCCGCCGGTGCTCCGACTGGAGATCGCTCAGCTGCCAGTTCACGCACTCGGAGGCAATCAGCTTTTCGACATGATCGAGCTGCTTCTTGAGAGCCGCCAGCTTCTGCCTGGCTCGGTCGCTCCCTTGATTCGCTTCCAACGCAGCCTGCAGGGCGTCCAGCGCGGCACGGCCATCCTCGACAAACTCTCCGCATTGGAGATAGTCAAGAAACTCCTCATCCTCCGGGTACAAAAGACTCCAGGAGATCAGGAGATACATTTTGCTGCGATTAAGGGCTCGCTCGACTGCGGGGGAATCTTTGATGGTCGGGGCAGTAGGAATAACGGCGGCAGTGGTGGATGTTGCGCTCTGCACCGGTTGTTTACTCGTCATGGCAATTGTCTCCTGGATGTCGGACTCAACCCAGGCCTCACAACTCACACAAGTCCCGCGTCAACCAAACACGTTCCTTCACGGGCCTGCGTATGATAGGTAAAGCCCCTCTGGATGTCAAGCAAGAACTCCTGCACGAAACACCGAAATCGAACGACCTGATTTCCTCTTTCAATCTCGCGAATTCTACCATTTTTTACCGGTCACGACCGGGCGTCATCTTGACTTTTCACCACAAGCCGGCCAACTGCCGGACGGGGGTCACCCGAATCGCGACATGATCGTTGACCGTCTTGCACACGTGCTCGCAGATGCCGCAGCCGACGCAGCGCTCTGAAGACACTATTAGACGCATGTCGCCGAAATCCATCGCCAACGCATCGACCGGACACTTGGAGACGCAGGCGTGACAGCCCTGTCCGGCGGTACAGAGCCGATGCGTCACGACGGCGCTGCCCATCCGGATATCTCGCGCCTGCTCCACCGGCTCCAACGCCTCTGCCGCGCAGGCGGCAATACACGGCAGATCCTCGCAAAGAAGACAGGGAGACTGGTCGGCGTACAACACCGGCGAACCATCCGACGGATGGCACACGATCGCGCCAGGATCGCAGGCCTTCACGCAATCACCGCACTTTGTGCAGCGATCCAGAAACAGCGCCTCTTCAACCGCACCGGGCGGGCGCAACCAATCCGTCCGCAGAACCGGGGCGGGCGCTTCCGGCTTGGCCTCCTCGGTCTGCCTGGAAAATTCCTGGGCGGCCTTGGCTACGGACAGAACGGAGTCCTTCAGAAAATCCCGCCGCCCATATGATGGATTGGAAGCCATGGTATTCGTCGCTCTCGCAGATGGTCAAAACGTTTGTGCAACGAGGCCGCAGCGAGTGAAAAGCCGGCGCGTACGCTCGTGGTACGTGGAGGCCCTGAACGACGCGAGAACGAAGTTGGCCGGCGTTTTCACCACCTGCACCTACATGACGCCGTCGGCGCGGAGCTTATACACTTCGACGCAGCGATCACAGGCGCCGTACTCGATGTCCCAGCCCGGATGATTTTCCCGGATGAAGTCCAACACGTAGGGCTCCAGTTTCGTGCCCATATCCTCCACCCAGGAGTAGGTCGGGAAACGGCACAACGGACAGGGGAATCCCGGCATGAGCATGACTTTGTTTTCTGATTCCGGGAGCTCTCCGCCCTCGACATCGACCGCGCGATCCATGACGCGCAAGGTATCGGTCGACATTTCAATCAGCTCGGAATGGGTGAAGTAGGATGTCTGCCACAACCCCTCGAACACCGATTTCAACTGGGGCGGCGGAATCTTCCGATACCAGGACCGGAACTCCTTGAAACGGTCTTCCTTGCTGAGCATCGGCTCTTTGCCCGCGGTACTGAGCCGGCTATCGACGCTCAAGCTCCAGAGCACGCGGTAGCGCTGAAGAATCAGCGTTTCTTCTCCGGGGTTCTGCCCGACCTTCGTATCGGGGTCATAGCCGAACACCGGGTCCAGCATATCGGAGATATGCATAAGCTCATGGCGGCAATAGCGCGTCAGGGCGGGATCGTAGAACCGGCGGGGGATCAGCTTGATGCCCACGCCTTTCAGCCCCTTTTCCTCGAACTGCTTGGCCAGCTCCTGCTCGACCGAGCCCCACTTGCGAAGAATGTCCACACCTTCCTGGTCTTCCTTCAGCACACCCTTGACCAGCACGATGCCGACCTTGTCCTTCAGCAGCGGATACTCGTTGAAGGAATCGCGAATGATGTCCGAAAACCCCCACGTACCGAACAGGTATTGGTAGAGCTTCTTAAACTCTCCTTCCCGATCCTCCAGGATAAACTTCTCGTAGATCGGGTCGGCATACTCATGAAACTCCTTATAATAGGTCGGATCGCCCTCGCGTTCCGTCTTTTCCACAAAGGAGTCAATGACCTCTTGGAGCAATGCGGGCTGAAACCTGATTTCCATTGGAAGCCTCGAAGAGTTGGGGTTGCGTCAGATCAAACTGGAGAACCGGTCGAGTCCTTCAGATCCTTCTCGCCGGCAGCCGGAGCCACCTTGACTTGGCTGCTGAGCATCTCTTACGATCTCTCAGATTCGATCGAAGTATACTGGCCCGAAAAGCCGATTTGCAATCAAGGGGGACCGTGAGCGCGGCCCCGGCTACTGGAGATCTTATGCCTGAACACACGATGACGCCACCGATGCCGAGTGCCGCCCCCGGAACGCAGCCGAACACGCCACCGACCGCGCCGATCGATTTTCTGGATTATTGGAAAACCGATTGCCGCGAGATCAAAACCTTTCGCGGCCATTCGCATGGCGTCTGGGCCGTGGCCTTCTCACCGGACGGGTTGACGCTCGCCAGCGGCGGCGCCGAACGCCTCGTCCGCATCTGGGACATCGAAACCGGCCGGCTCCTGCGTTCCCTTCGCGGCCATACCAACGACATCCGCGCCATCGTCTATACGCCGGACGGCCAGACCCTCGCGACGGCAAGCGAAGACCGGACCATCCGCTTGTGGAACCCGAAGACCGGCGAGCCCACGAAACTCCTCTTCACCCGCTACGATCACAACGTGTGCAGCCTCTCGCTGTCTCCCGACGGCCTCATGCTCGCGCGCGGCAGCCACAATAAGGACATTAAAATCTGGGAAGTCACCACCGGCACTGAACTGATGACGCTGCTGGGAAAAGATCAATATGACCACCACTGGTCGGTCTGCGTCGCCTTCTCGCCCGACGGCATCCACCTGGCCAGCGGCACCGACATCGGAAAGATCAAAGTCTGGGAAGTGCTGCCGAGCGGCGAAGAAAAAGTCCTGCACGACGGACATTGGCAGCGCGATAACGAAGACTCCACTGAAACGCGCGGATACTTCATCGAAGACGACGGCGGATTCCAAAAGCCGATGGATTACTGGATCGGCGCCATGACCTACACGCCGGACGGCAAGACCCTCATCACCGGCAGCCGTGACAAAACCATCAAGTTCTTTGAGATGCCGAAGGTCGTCGAGCAGAAATGTCTGACCGGCCACGCCGGCTGGGTCCGTTCGCTGGCGGTCTCGCCCGACGGGAAAGTGCTGGCCAGCGCCAGCGACGACAACACCATCAAGTTCTGGGACATCGCCGCGGGCCGCCACTTCAAAACCGTGAAGGGCCACACCGCCGGCGTCCGCTGCATCGCCTTCTCTCCGGACGGAAAACGCCTCGCCAGCGCCTCCTGGGATCGCACGATCAAGCTGTGGGAAGGCGGAGCAGAACAAGCCGCAGAGTAAACTGTCTTACGCGCGCCCTGCGTGGCAACCCCTGCAGGGCGCGCCGATCTCCTTCGTAGCGCCCCCTCATCGGGATTACACCTGCTCCACCGGACGAAAAAACGCCGGCCTCGCCCAAAACGATCAGCCGGACAGAGGACCTGGATGAGATGAATTCGTTACCAGGCGTTCAGCGGATGATTCAAATCATAACGATTCTCCCCCCTCCGCCTTTCTCCGCCTGAAGAGCAGCTCACATATTCGACTTCAGCCCGGTTTTTGAACAAGTGGGGCGCCAGGTCGGATTACGGTGGGTACAGGCCTGACAACAGGCTCCCGATATCGCTTCGTTGCCTTGGGCGGTAGCAGATGGCGCCGGCAATCATGCACGTGACTGCTGTGTACCGTCCGGCTATCCCAGATGGAGGGCAAGGGTATCCCGAAGTCGCACGGTATCTATCGGCTTAACAAGGAAGGCCTGCGCCCCTTCGCGCAGCATGTCGGAAGCCAGCGCTTCATACCCGCTGATAATAATGACAGGCATCGTGAATCCCCTGGTTCGTATTTCGTGCAGCACCTCTTTACCGGACATGCCCGGCATCACAAGGTCCAACAACACGCCATCAAACAGACCGTCCGACAACATGGTCAGCGCATCGGTCCCTGAAGCCGCCAGGGAAACCTCATATCCCATCCAGCGCAGGAGTTCTCCGAGGATATACCGAATGCCGTGGTCATCATCAATGACCAGAAGCCTTCTCAAGGGCGAGGCCGCTTTCATCATCCGATCCTTCTGCCCGACTCCCCGAACAGGGAGGCCCGCAACATCAGATCGTCTACGTGTGTCTGCGGAGGCGAAACAAGCACCGCGAAATTAAAGCGCGCGTTGAGGCTGACCGTCTCGTTATCTTGGAGTGGAGGGCGAAGCATCGTGGAGCCTGTTATAACCGTGGCGACCGGTGACCCGACCTCTCCGGCCGCTTAGGGCGGACTGAGCGACCACATGACCTAATCCCTACCGGTCATGCTACTGCCATGATGCCACGATTGCAAACTGCCCGGGCTAAGGCGAATGCCCTTGGGGAAGGGCCTGAGACACACCGCGCCGATGGTGCATGGCACGAGGTGCGCGCTCGTATCTGATGGGGGGCCCGGCCTGCGAACGACGAGAAGTCGGGCGCCGGGGGCGCCGCTGCAATCAGCCGCGCTATCCCTCGTCCTCTTCGCTTTCATCGCGAGCGGAGGGAATGCCGTAGCGTTTGCACTTCTCCCAGAGCGCTTTACGGGAGAGGCCGAGAATTTTGGCAGCCGTCGTCCGACTCCCCTCCACGCGCTCCAGCACGGAGAGGATGTATTCCTTCTCAAACCCTTCCCGCGCAGTCGAAAGAGCGGTGAGCGGCACCTCTTTCTTCTTCCCGCCTCCGGTCAGCCCTTCCTGGCAAAACCCGCAGGACTCTTGCGGTTCGCCGCCCAAGTACGGGCAGGATTGAAACCCGCAGAGATCGGCCGGCTGGATCGGCTCCCGGTCGCGCCCCAGCGCCACGGCCCGTTCGACCATATTCTCCAGTTCCCGGACGTTCCCGGGATAGGAATACCGCAACAGCAGCTCCCGGGCCGGCTGAGAAAATCCTCGAAGTTTCTTGTTCATCTTCTCTGAGCAGGTCTGCAACACGTGATCCGCGATCACGGTGATGTCTTCCTGCCGTGCGCGCAGCGGCGGAATCACGACCTGGACCACATTCAACCGGTAGAACAGATCGTCGCGGAAACGCCCTGCCGCGACTTCTTTCCGCAAATCCTTCTGCGTGGCGCAGACCAGCCGCACATCGACATCGATGGTTTGATTGCTGCCGACCCGCTCGAACTTCCGCTCTTGCAGCACCCGCAGCAGCTTGACCTGCACGACAGGCGAAATCTCCCCGATTTCATCGAGAAAGAGCGTCCCGCGATTCGCCATCTCGAACCGGCCCCGCCGCTGGCGCAACGCGCCCGTGAAGGCGCCCTTTTCATGGCCGAACAGTTCCGCCTCCAGGAGGGTTTCGGGCAGCGCGGCACAGCTCACCTTGATCAGCGGATAGTCGCGGCGCGGGCTGTTCTGATGCACCGCGTTGGCGGCCAGCTCTTTTCCCGTGCCGCTTTCGCCGAGGATCAGCACCGTGGAATCCGTCGCCGCCACCAACTTGATCTTCTCCAGCACGGCCCGCATCCGCGTATTCGCCCCGAGAATCCCGCCGAAGCTGAATCTGTTTTCCAGCGTGGCCTTGAGATCCTGATTCTCTTTGCGCAACGCCACCACGGTCCCCGCCCGCTCCACGATCAACAGCAGCTCATCCATATTGAACGGCTTGGTGATGTAATCGAACGCCCCCAATTTCATGGCGCCCACCGCCGTCTCCACGGAACCGTGCGCGGTAATCACCACCACTTCCGTCTGCGCGCGGGCCTCTTTCGCGGCCTTGAGCACCGATAGTCCGTCGGCGCCGGGGAGCCGAAGATCCGTGATGACAAGATCAAACTCGCGCTGCCGCACCTGCTCGATCCCTTCGGTGCCGGATGCCGCCGCGCTGACGTCGTGCCCGACCGCTTCGAGCGCATCCACGATGGACAGCCGCATCAAGGGTTCGTCATCAACAATGAGGATCGTCATCGGCATCATGATACCCGCTCCACCGGCTGCCGTTCGCGCGAGACGGGCAGACAGAGGGTAAAGACCGTGCCCTTCCCGACTTCGCTCTCCACCAGGATCCTGCCGCCGTGCCGCTCGACAATACCGAGACTGACCGAAAGCCCCAGCCCCGTCCCTTCGCCCTGCCCCTTGGTCGTAAAGAACGGGTCGAATATTTTCGGCAGGACCGACGCCGGAATCCCGGCCCCCGTATCCCGGACCTCGACCATGCAAATGCCCTCTTCCACCCACGTCCGGATGGAGAGCACGCCGCCGTCCTTCATTGCCTGCACCGCATTCAGAATCAGATTCATCAGCACCTGTTCGATCATATGCCGGTCGATCATGAGGCTCGGCAGAGTCTTCCCCAGCTTCGTCTCAAGGGCAATCCGGTTGGGAGCGAACAGGTGGTTCGTCAACACGAGAACCCGCTCGATCACGGCATTGATGTCGGCCAAGGCGAACTCCGGCTGATGCTGTTGTGAGAAATCGAGGAGCTGCCGCACGATTTTCTGGACACGGCGCAGCCCGTCCTCCATCGAGGCGAGATATTCCTCGCGCCGGGCAGGCGAAATCGTCCCCTTGCCGAGGTTGTACAGGCAGTTCAAAATGCCCCCGAGCGGATTGTTGATCTCGTGCGCCACGCCGGCGGCCAGTTTCCCCACTGAAGCCAGTTTCTCTGAATTCCTGATCTGCTGCTCCAGCTTCTTCGTGTCCGTCATATCGCGCGCGATGCCGAGCACGCCCAGAATCTCCCCGTCCGCTCCGTGCAGCGGGGACACGCTCACCATAACAGAACGGGCCTCCCCGATGCGCGTCAGGACCTCCACTTCATAGACCTGTTTCGCGCCAATATCGAGCGTGCTCTTGAGGCGGCGGCCGCGATGGCGCTTCGACAGCAGCGCCAGATAAGGCCGCCCGAGCAAATCCTCTTTCCGGTAGCCCCACGCCTCGATCTTGCTGTTGACGTAGGTAAAGCGCTGCTCATTGTCCAGGGTATAGATGACATCGTTGGCATTTTCGAGCAGATTCTCCAGATACTGCTTGGTCTCTTCGATTTCCTTGGTGCGCTCCCGCACCTTCAGTTCCAATTCCTCGCGGTACGACTGGAGCTGCCGTTCCATCCGCTTCCGGTCGGTAATATCGCGCAGCTGCACCATGGCCAACGGCGTTTCGTCGGAGCCGACGCGAATCAAATCCATCTCCACCGGCATTTCGACGCCGGCTGCGTTCCTGACGGCGATTTCGTGCGTGGGCACCTGTCGCTGGCCTCCCGCCAGGTCCAACAGCAGCGCG
Organism: Nitrospira sp. NS4; assembly: GCF_049546785.1. Classification (NCBI taxonomy): domain Bacteria; kingdom Pseudomonadati; phylum Nitrospirota; class Nitrospiria; order Nitrospirales; family Nitrospiraceae; genus Nitrospira; species Nitrospira sp. NS4. The sequence continues at coordinate 826,096 of NZ_JBMWAN010000001.1, forward strand.
CGCACCCCATCATGAAACGCGGGCAACACCACCTCGAAAATGCTCCGCCCGACCACCGACGATTCGGAATAGCCGAGCGCCTGCTCCTCCCGTTTGTTGACGGCCACCACCGTTCCCTGCCGGTCCACCATAAAGACCGAATCGGCGACCAGGTCGAAGAGGGCCTTGTAGCGCGCCTGTGACGCGACCAGCTGTTCGGTCCGCTCGGACACGGCCACTTCCAGCTTGCTGGTGTACTGATGCAGTTGCCGCTCCAACTGATGCCGCTCCGTCACATCGCGGACGAAGGCGCGCGTATGAACGACCTCCCCGCTTTCCTGATCGAACAGTGCCGTGGCATGGATCTCCACGTCGATCAACCGGCCATCCTTGGCGAGGAAGACGGTTTCGATCGTGTTGCGCCCTTTCGCCATCAATCGTTCGAGATAACTCAGAACATGCCCCCCCTGATCTTCCGGCACCAGTTCCCACAACCGCATCGTCAGCATCTCGTCCAGGGTGTAGCCCAGCTTGTCGAGCCCTGTCTGGTTTACGTGGACGAAGCGGCCGGTCCGATCCAGCTGATAAATCATTTCCGGCGAGTGTTCGATCAGATCCCGGTACTTCTCCTCCAAACGGCGCACGTCGCCCATCCGCGCCTCGATCTGCGCGAAGGACAACTTGAGATTCCCCGCCATGCGGTTGAAGGCCTCAGCGAGATCCTCAATCTCGTCCCCGGTCCTGATCTCCAACCGCTGGTCGAGCCGGCCGCTGCCGATTTCCTGCACGCCGTCGTGCAAGGCCTTGATCGGTCGGGCGATCCTCCGGGCCACGATCAACCCCGTCCCCCACAATACGGCGAAGACCAGGACTCCGTAGAGCAGGGTCTTGCCGACGAGACGGGTCAGCGGTGCATAGGTCTCTTCCGGATCCTGCCGGACGACCGTCACCCACTGCTTACCGCCCATGCTGCCCGCCGCAAGCGGCTCGCTGAAGCGGACGGGGGAAAAGCCGATCAGCGCATCGCGGCTGCCGTGCGAGTCGTCCTGTGTCAGCGCCCAGCCCGCTTTCTCCTGAGTGATCGTGCGGATCAGCTCCGGTTTGACCGTATGTTCCTCCGGCGAGAGAATGGGGCAGATGAGCGGAGCCCCGTCCGTGCTAAAGAGCATGGCATGACCGGATGACCCGATCGACACTTCGGAAATCGAGTGGAACAGGGTGTCGCGCCGGAGCAGAATCGTGGCAGTGCCGATGACGCCGCGCTTCCCGTCGTCCAGAATCGGCACGGCCACCACCACGACGTGGGTGCCGAACGCCGGATCGAAGGCAATCTCGCCCACATAGGGCTTGGCCCCCTGCGACTTCACCACCGCCGTCCACCACGACGTCTTGCCGTAGTAATACTCGACCTGGGGAATGGAGCTCACCACCAGCGCCCCGCGCGCGTCCGTGACGAGAATCCCCACATAGTCCGATTTGCGGATATCGTGCCAGCGGATGAGATAGTTCGTCACGATGCGGTTGATGAACAGCGGGAACTCGCTCCGCTTGTCGCGCTGCCGCCACCGCTGCTGCCAATCCTTGATGATCTCCTCAATGGCGCGCTCGTCTTTGCCCTCGTAGGTACGATTGGATTCCGTGACGGCGGTGCGGAGAAAGGGCGTGGTGGCGAGCTGCTGGGCCTCGTTGATACCGCGCGTGACATGCATCTCGATGCGGCGCGAGGCTTCGACGGCCACTTCCTTGAAGTTGCCGCCGATCGTCTCTCGCAATGCGCGCCGCTCTTCGAGATAGCTCAGAAACAGGGAGAGAGTGAGCGGGAGCAGGCCGACCATCACAATCGCCGTGATGATCTTCTGCTGGAGACTGTGAGACCGACTCCAGAGTGCCATGAGGTGTGCCCATCCGGGCCGCGTGATGACTTACCTGGGTTGCCCTGTCATCGTGTCAGGGTGCCTGAGAATGACCACTCTAGCCCCGCTTCATCATGCGTCCGCTCGCGCCGGGCCAGAGCAACAGCAACGGGCTGGCGACAAACACCGACGAAAAGGTGCCGAAGATGACGCCCCACAACAACGCCAACGAGAAATCGTGCAACACCTCCCCGCCAGCCAGCGTCAAGGGAATCAAGACCAGGACGACGGTCAAGCTGGTCACAATCGTCCGACTCAACACCTGATTCACCGCCCCGTTGATCGTGGCCTCTTCCGATTCCCGGCGGCGCAGACGGAGGTTTTCACGAATCCGGTCAAACACCACAACTGTATCGGTGAGCGAGTACCCTGCCAGGGTCAACAGGGCCGTCACGACCAAGAGGGTAATTTCTTTGTCGAGTATATAGAAGGTGCCCAGCACAGCCAGCACGTCGTGGAACGTCGCCAGCGCCGCCGCCACGCCGAATCGCAGTTCGAATCGCGCCGCGATGTAGAGAATGATGCCGGCAAACGAGATGACCACGGCGATCAGCGCATCTTCCTGCAACTTCTTCCCGATGGTCGGACCGATCTCCGTCGTCGCCTCGACGGCGAATTTATTGTTGGGAAAGTCTTTGGTGAAGACCGCCATCACTCGCTCGGCCGTCTTTTCTTCGATGGTCGTCGAGGCCTTCACGCGGACCAGCAGCTTGTTCTCCTGCCCGAACTCCTGCAATTCCGCGTTCGTCACTCCGTTCGCGTCCAGCGCCTGCCGCGCTTCCTCGATCCGGATCGGCTGCTCGAACTTGAGCTGCACTGCGGTGCCGCCGGCGAAATCGATGCCGAGGTTGGCCGCGCCGCGGCTGATCTGCACGACCGCGATCAGCCCGAGCAAGACCATGATGCCGGAAAAGAGAAACGAGATGTTGCGCTTCCCCATGAAATCGAAATTGGTTTTCCCCAGGATCTCTAACATGCGCGCTCCTTAAATGCTGAGAGTCTCAACTTTTGACCGTTGGTTGCGGACATCGAAGATGACCTTCGTACCCACCAAGGCTGTAAACAAGTTAATGGCGATGCCCAGGCAGAGGGTCACGGCAAATCCTTTGATCGGCCCGGTGCCGAAGAGGAACAAGGCAACCCCGGTAATCAAGGTGGTCACGTGCGAGTCGATGATCGTCAGCAAGGCCTTGTTATACCCGCCGTCCACCGCGAGGCGCACACCCTTGCCCTGGCGTAACTCTTCACGAATGCGTTCAAAGATGAGCACGTTGGAATCGACGCCCATGCCGATCGTCAAGACGATGCCGGCGATGCCCGGCAGCGTCAGCGTCGCGTTCAAGGCCGACAGCGCGCCCAACAAACAGACGAGATTGAGCACCAGCGCGAAATCTGCAATCGCGCCGGACACGCGGTAATACACGATCATGAAGACCACGACGATCGCGCCGGCAATGAGCGTCGATTGCACGCCCTTGTCGATGGAGTCCTGGCCGAGCGACGGGCCGACCGTCAGGTCCTGAATGATCTTGAGCGGCGCCGGCAGCGCACCGGCGCGCAGCACGATGGCCAGATCGCTGGCTTCCTGCGTGCTGAACGTGCCCGTGATCTGCGCCCGTCCGCCGCTGATGCGCTCTTGAATCACCGGAGCGGAATAGATCGTGTTATCCAGCACCACGGCCATCCGCTTCTTCACGTTCTCGGCGGTGATGCGCTCGAATTCGCGCCCACCTTTGCTATCAAACTCAATCGACACATAGGGATCATTGAACTGCCCGATGGACACGCGCGCATCGCTCAGCACGTCGCCGGTCAGCATGACCCGCTTCTTCACGAGATAGGGAACGCGGAATTCCCTCCCGGTGTCCTTTTCGACAACGCGCTCGAAAAGGATTTGATCGCCCTCGGGGATTTTGCCCTCGAACTGCTTGACGGTCTCGGCTTCTTTTTCCTTCGGGACCCGGGCAGGGAAATCCATCTTCAACTGATTGTCTTCGTCGAGCATCTTGAACTCGAGCAAGGCGGTCTCCTTGATGAGATCCTTCGCCCGCTTCGGTTCTTTCACGCCCGGCAACTGCACCACAATCTGCTTCAGGCCCTGCCGCTGAACCAGCGGTTCCGAGACGCCGAACTGATCGATGCGGTTCCGGATGGTTTCCAACGCCTGGTTGATCGCGGAATCCTTGATGCGCTTGATTTCGGTATCGCGCAGCTCCCAGACAACTGTATTGGCCGAACCGGCCGCCTCGACCTCGAAGAAGGTCGGATACTCATCGAGCAGCTTCTGCACCTGCGCCTTGAGCTCCCCGTTGGCGAACTGAATGGTGACCTGCTGCGGAGCCGTCCGCTTGATCGACTCGGCCGGAATCTTCTTATCGACCAACAGATCTTGGAGGGAATTGACGGATCGCTCCACGGCAATTTCGACCGCGCGATCCTCATCGACCTCCATCACCATGTGAATGCCGCCCTGGAGGTCCAGCCCCAGCGTGATGCCCTTATCCGGCAAGACCTTGCGCGCCCAATCAGGCAACGCCTGATACAGCGGCTTGTATGATGGCAGAAAAAACACCACCGACAGCACCAGCACCAACGCGAGTAACGCAAACCGTCCGCTCACTTTTTTCATGTCCCCGTCACCCTCTCTTGTCTTGGACTCAACTACTCTTTGTCGTCGTCATCCGCCCGCAACTTGGCAATATGCTCTTTCTGAATCTTGATCTTCGTGTTGTCGGCCACCTGCAGCGTCACGGTCGATTTCCCGAGATTGGTGATCGTGCCCCAGATGCCGGACGCCGTGATGATCTTGTCGCCTTTTTTCAAATCATCGAGCATCGCCTTCTGCGCCTTCTGCCGTTTCTGCTGCGGCAGAATGAGCAGGAAATAAAAAATCACAAAGATCAGGACGAACGGCACCAGGGACAACAGGGTCCCTGAACTGGATCCGCCGCCGCCCCCTAATCCCTGCGCCCATGCTACGGAAGCCATCACCATGTCGCTGCGCTCCTTTTCATCACGTCTTAATCCAATCCGGTCCGACGGTCATCGTTGGCACCCTCTCGAGTTTCGCCGTTCGGCGCCTCTGCGGCGCGCGCCCGGTAAAATTCGTCGCGCAATGCGAGGAAGGTCCCGCGCTCGATCGACGACCGGACCCGCTGCATGAGATCTGCAAAGTACCAGAGATTGTGGATGGTATTCAGCCTTGATCCCAACATTTCTTTCACGTTGAACAGGTGGTGCAGATACGCCCGCGAGTACCGTTTGCAGACCGGACATCCGCAGTCGGGATCGATGGGCCGTTCATCCCGCGTATATTGCGCCTGCTTGATCGACACGCGCCCGAACCCCGTAAAGAGCCAGCCGGTACGTCCATGCCGGGACGGCACCACGCAATCGAACAAGTCGACGCCGCGGGCCACCCCTTCGATCAAATCCTCCGGCAGACCGACACCCATGAGATAGCGCGGCTTGCCCTCGGGCAGTTCGGGGGCGGTGATATCCAGCATGGCGTACATATCCGCCTTGCTTTCCCCTACCGACAACCCGCCGATGGCGTAGCCTTCAAAATCGAGCGCGACCAGTTCCTGGGCCGAGCGCCTTCTCAGATCGGCCTCCAGCCCGCCCTGCACGATGCCGAAGAGGGCCTGATCGGCACGCCGGCGACTCTCCTGGCAACGCTTCGCCCATGCCGTCGTGCGGCGCACCCCTTCCTGAATGGCCTCGCGCGAGGCCGGCAGGGCGACGCATTGATCGAACGCCATGATGATATCAGCGCCCAGCGCCTCTTCGATCTCGATGGCGGTTTCGGGGGTGATGAAATGGGTCGAGCCGTCGATATGCGACTGAAACGTCACGCCGTCATCCGTGATCTTGCACAGTTTCGCGAGGCTGAAAATCTGAAACCCGCCGCTATCCGTGAGGATCGCACCCGGCCAGCCGGTAAACGCATGCAGTCCGCCCAGTTCGGCAACCACCTTGTGTCCGGGGCGCAGATACAAATGGTAGGCGTTGTTGAGCATCAGCCTGAAGCCAAGGTTGTGGAGATCATCCGGCTCCAGTCCCTTGACCGGCCCCAAGGAGCCCACCGGCATGAACGCCGGAGTGTCGATCACTCCCCGCGCGGTACGCAGCTGTCCCAAGCGCGCCTTCGTCTGCCTGTCTTGCTGTCTGAGCGTGAACTGAATCATGTCGTGATCGTGTGTCGCTACATCTGCTCGGGCGCGGAAATCCCCAGCACGCCTAATCCGTTTTTGATGACCTGCTGGACCGCCCGCATCAACACCAGGCGCGCAGCCGTGGTCTTCGGCGACACCTCTTCGGCCACGGGCGTCTCCCCGGTTTCCTGATCCACCGCCGGCGGCAGAATCCGATGCTTGTTGTAAAAGGTGTGGAGCAGCGACGCCAGTTGCTGCAAATAGTAGGTCAGACGGTGCGGCTCAAACGCCAGGGCGCTCGCTTCAAGGATTTCCGGATAGACCGACAGTTTCCGGATCAGCCCCAGTTCATCATGGTCTGTCAGCACGGTCAGATCGGCTTCAGCGGCCGGCGGGCACACGATGCCTCGCGCCGCAGCCACGCGCCAGAGGCTCGATATTCTGGCATGGGCATACTGCACATAGTAGACGGGATTATCCGCCGACCGCTGCTTCGCCAGTTCGAGGTCGAAATCCAAATGGGTTTTTGAATCGCGCATCAGGAAGAAGAACTTGGCCGCATCGGCGCCGACTTCGTCCAGCACTTCACGCATGGTGATGAATTCGCCGGAGCGCTTCGACATCTTGACTTCCTCGCCGCCCCGCAGCAGTTTGACCAACTGCACCAGCACGACCTGGAGCCGCTCTTTCGGGTGACCGTAGGCCTGCATCACCGCCTGCATGCGCGGGATGTAGCCGTGATGATCCGCTCCCCAGACATCGATCAGAAGGTCGTAACCCCGCTGCAGCTTGTCGCGATGGTAGGCGATATCGGAGGCAAGATACGTACATTCACCGTCCTGTTTGCGCACGACCCGGTCTTTCTCGTCGCCGAATTTCGACGACCGGAACCAGAGCGCCCCTTCGTTCTCAAACAGCAGGTCCTGCTGTTTCAGATCGGCAAAGGCCCGCTCCACTGCTCCGGACGCGAGCAGCGAGGCCTCGCTGAACCAGGACTCGAATTCGATCCCTAAGGCCGCCAGATCCTCTCGAATGAGCTGCAGCAAGGATTGGTAGGCCAGATCGCGGCAGCGCTGTTCCGCCTCGGCCGGGGCCAACCCCGCCAGTTGCGCGCCTTCGGACTGATGAATCCGCTCGGCGACTTCACGTATGTACTCGCCATGGTATCCGTCTTCGGGAAATGTCACCGGCTTCCCGGCAAGTTCCTGTACGCGGGCGGAAACCGACGCTCCCAGCAGCTTCATCTGCCGGCCTGCATCGTTGATGTAATATTCACTGACGACGTCGTATCCCACCGCCTTCAGAAGTCGCGCCAATGCCTGCCCCACTGCAGCCCCTCGGCCATGCCCCACATGCAGCGGCCCGGTGGGATTGGCACTCACGTATTCGACCAATACCCGCTTCCCGACTCCCGATGCGGAGGTCCCGTAGGCTGAACCACGGCGTTCGATCTCCCGGAGAACTTCCAGCCAGACAGAAGGTTTGACGGTCAGGTTGAGAAAGCCCGGCCGCACGATCTCCACTCGCTCGAACAACTGATCGCGGGTAGAAAGGTTATCGGCAATGATCTGGGCAATATCGTGAGGGGCCCGCTTCTCCGATGCCGCCAACGCCATGGCCACAGTCGTGGCAAGGTCGCCCCATTCAGGGCGCTTGGGTGCGTCCAACGTCACGGTCGGCCAGGACTCGATCTTCAGTTGGCCTTTGGCCTTGGCGTCTGACAGCGCACCCTGGAGCGCGTTGGCAACCTTTTCCTGCACGACCCCCTGCGTCACAAAATCTCCTAAGTACTTAGAGAAGAAAGAGAAAAACAATTCGGCACTGTAGCATACGGCATAGTGGGAGACAAGGTGAGGGATCAGGAATTTGTTACCTGACGGTAGCGGGAAAGGAGACGGTCCAGCGCAGGAAAAACCTCCGTCGCTGGCACTTGGAGACAGGGCTTCTCCCGACAGGCCCGAACCGCATCCCACCCGTTACAGGAACAGGCCGCACCTGTAACCACCGAAATGTGAGCCCCTCGAGGTGCCCATCGGCAAGGATCGGTCGGGCCAAACATCGCCAGGGTCGGGATCCCGAGGAGTGCCGCAAGATGCGTCACGCCTGAATCGTGTCCAATATACGCACTGGCTCGGGCAAGGATGCCTGCGAGAGTGACCAGACTCTGTGGACGAACGACAGGCACCCCGCTCAAACCTTCTTTATCCAATGCTTGAAGGGCCTGCTCGTCTGCCGGCCCCACGGCAATAACCGGCGCGAGGGCTCGCTCTCCGCACCCGGTAAGAATATCAACCAAGATGTCCGGCCTTATGCACTTATGCGGGCTCCCGCTTCCAGGGTGGCACACAACATAGGGAGCCCCCTTTTCAAGACCGGCCCCTTTCAACTCCGCAAGACCGCCTTCACAAAATGGCTCGGGCAAGTTCAGTCTGAGAGAACCCTCGTCGTGAGCGACGGGCAGATCCTGCACTGAGGCGAGAAACCGATCACTTTGATGACACGCAGTCCCCCTCTCAGGCTGCTGCACAATAATCCGTGAAATCCCTCGGCTCTGCAAGGCGGCCTGAAGCGATCCATCGGAATCGCTCAACCACGCAACAGCGAGGTCGCAGCGCGTTATTAATTTCTCCACCTGAGCCGAGAATTGTTGAGGACCGGCAAACAGCGTGGCCAGGTGGCCGGCTTCTATCGAGAGGATACGATCGATAATCCCGCATGCCTGCAGCAAGCGCCCCACTTCTGTTCCTGCAAGCAGGACCAACTCATGCTTCGGATAGCGTGAACGGATCGCCTGAAGAGCAGGAACTGCAAGGAGCACATCACCCAACCCGCCCGGGTGAACGACCAGGACGCTACGCAAAACGCTGCCCATCGCTATGAAAGGGGAGTCCCGGATGCCGCCGCTCTGGCCGCTTGCAGTTCGGCTGGTGAATTGACATTCTGAAAGGAGCGCGACATGGGATCCATCGTTCGCCACTCTGAGGGATAGACAATGGTGACTCTCAACGACGGCTCTGCGGCAATGCTTTGGATTTTCAGACGCCGCTCCTCTGCCATCTGCTGGAGATACGGAAGAGCTCGCTTTCCATAGACCGCGTGCAGCGGCTGTAAGCCGGCCTCGAGCTTCGCCATGACGATATCGGCTTCTTGATCACGCGCAAGAAACCATCGAATCATATCGGGGTTCAGAAAGGGCATATCGCAGGCCACGGCAAAAATTCGGCTCCGGGACGCTCGCGTCAGCCCCGTATAGAGACCTCCCAGGCTGCCGCAATCTGCAATCAGGTCCCGATACACCTCGCAACCCGTCATTTCCAATGGGGGACTATCCTGGGCAATCACGACCAGGACTTCGGAAAAGACCTGAGCCATCGCCTTGATTGAGCGCTCAAGGAGAGTGGCCTCTCCGACCTTCAAAAAACGCTTATCTTCACCCATTCGCCGGCTTTTCCCGCCGGCGAGGATGACACCTGTTGCATCCAATTGGCACCCCGTTCCTCTCCCACCTCAAAAAGCACGAAGGGGGTGGGTTGCCCCACCCCCTTCGATTTAAACTACCATCACTCTCAACCTGAGACTAGAGAGCCTTGCCCTTCCGCTTGTTTGCGCGGCGTGTCAGGACCCAGGCTTCCAGGACCACGATGCCACCGGCAATCACGAACGGATAGATGTAGACTTCCTGAGGAATCGGAGGCTGCAGGAACGTGTAGTAGAAGGCCGACACGGCCATCTTGCGACCCGCATCTCCATTATGACCGTCCCACGCGAAGAACACCGTGGGGATGTATTTCCCCATCTCAAAAATCGTGTCTTCGTCATAATCCTGATCCTTCTTGTTGCCAAGCGGACGTTGAATCATGACGTACCAGCGACCATTCTTCCACTCGGACTTCAGAACCTTCAGGTTCTCTTCGTAGCTATCCCGCTCTTCAAAGTCCTTGTCCCATCCGGTTCCTTTGAAGGCCCGGATTGACCCATCGGCTTCCCACTTCACGATATCGACCGGGAACTGTTCGTTGCTCCCGAAGAGATAGCGCGGCTTAATCGGAGCGGGGAGCTCCTGCCACTTCACTGGAGTCTCGATGGCGATCGCATCATTATAGACCGCGTAGTTGTTCTGACGGGCCGCAATGGATCCTTCCTCGCCCGTCTTCGGTTCCTGTTCCTTGATGTCAAGGTTCACTTCCGTCGGGGCCCAGGGCAACTTCCCTTCTGCCACGCTCTTGGTCCGGTCATCCCACTCAAGGAGATAAACCACGCTCTTATCGTTATAGAGCGAACGGACCCAGATGTCGTCGATACGGTTCACAAAGTTGCGGGGCTTGTGGGTGATCTGTCCACCCATTGCCACATAGCGCTTCGGGGTCTTCTGCCAGGCTTCATTTTCAATGTCGGCAGGAATCTCGCCCTCCACGACACTCGATGGCACCACGAAATTGATCTTCGGCTTATCAGTCAAAGGATCAATCGGAAGCGGCTGACCTTGATCATCCCGTTCGCACAGTGAATTGACGAAGTTGGCAATGTCCCAACGATCGTCGATGCTGGTGCTGTCGGCGAACGACGGCATCGGCGTCCCGTTCACACCGGTCGAAAAGGTACGGAAAATGTTCTTCACGTTGTATGGATCCTGGCGGCTTCCTCTGAAGTTCCAGCACTTGTGCCAGTTTGCCGGCTGGATAGAAAAGCCCCAGTCATCCTTCAGGTTGAAGGCGTTTCCGTCCCCCCGGCCTTCCATGCCGTGACACTCGACGCACTTCTTTTCGACGATCAGCTCAGACCCTCTCTTCTTGCTTTCATCGTTCGCCTCTTTCGGCTTCAGTTCAGCAAGCTGGAGAATCGTCTGGGTTTCCGACTGTTTATCAGTGAACTTCCGGTCCTTCACCAACTGAGTGGTGACGAAGGCAAGTACCTGAAGCCGCTGCTCTTCGGTCAAGATACCTTCCCAGGAAGGCATCGCAGACCCGGGCAATCCGTGCGTAACGGTTTCATAGAGGTCGTTTTGACCGGGAATGGGCTTCTTGGCATCAAACAAAGGCAACTCACCACTGGCCGTGTGGCGGATCTTGAATGTGCCCTGATTGAAGTTGCGCGGACGTGGCCACAGGCGGTCGGCGCCAGGTCCATCGCCGGCCCCATCGACGCCATGACACCACACACACTTGGTAAAATAGACTCGCTTCCCGGCCTCGATCATATCGGCGGCTGGTTCAGGCGCCAGTTCACCCTTCTTGAACCCCTGCGGAATTTCTTCTGCAGATGCCGTCAGGACCAATGGACTGGCAGAAAACAGTGCCAATCCGAAGGCCGAGGCAAGGACGACCCCTGCTTTTCTGCCCATCGACGTATTCATCATGTTTTTCCTCATCTCATAATCCATGGGTGATCCGTAAAACCGGTGGACGATTAGTCCCAGGTCCTTGGGTAGTAACCCGTGTGCCAGTATTCGAACAGAATCACTTTCCAAATTTCATCCACGGTCAGATGCTGCTCCCATGGCGGCATAACAGAAGCCCAGGGGAATCCTTCATTCGGCAACCCGATACCACCCTTGGCGACGCGCCAGAAAATGAAGGTCTCCTGGAGCTGGGCGATTGTTCCCGGATCCGTGAAGTTCGCGGGAATCGGATTGAAGGCGAACGCATGCAACCCACGGCCGTTCAGGTTATCTCCGTGGCAGAAATGGCAGTTTTGGAAGAAGATCTCTCCGCCCTCTCTGACATACTTAAGATATCCTTCATTCTTCTCATCCCAGGGGTTGGCATTGGGCGCCATCAAGCGACCCATGCCCTGCTCGACGATCAGCTTGTTGCTGTACTCCTGATCAAACTTCCCCTCAGGATTGACACGATACGGATTCTGTGAGGTTTGCAGCGTATAGGTCTTGCCGTGCACCTTGGTACTGGCCGGAGGGGCCGGGTGAACGGTGCGTAACTCAATGGGCTCCTCAGACTTCGGCTTCATCGAATTGAATGAAGTCCAGCCGATCAAAACCGGGATGAGGACCAGATACGCATATCGAAGCATCTTATTTGATCCAGACTGCGCATCGAGGACGTTCATAATAGGCTGCTTGAACTTCTTCCAATCCTCTTCACTGGCAGACACCCACATAAACACCGCGACAAGAGACACGGTGCCATACATGGCGCGCACGCTGAACGGAATAGGAGGATACACGCGGAACTTGAGGTACAAGAGGACAAAGGCCCAGAAACTGATCCCCTGCCAGAAGCGGGGGATCGCCATGCCCATCGAATTCAAAAGAAAGCTCAATCCGGTAAAGCCCGCCACAAAGCAGGCCATCTCGAAGAGCATCTGCATCGGCATGTAGCCTTCGACTAAGCGCACAGTATTTGATGGGACGACGTCGAGGATCATCCCCACCAAGAGGAGCAATCCGATTGCTCCAATTAGTGCGCCGACTGACATCAATGCTTTCATGGGTTCACTCCCTTTAGTCTAAAAGTTCACAACTCAGTTCTAGGAAATTTTCGGCGGCTCTTTCCCCTCGTACACTTGCGAGAGGTAGTCCACAATCTTCTTAAGGGCCCCGGCACTGAGTTTTTGACCAAATACCTTCGGCATCGTGTTATCGGGGAACGGCTTCACGACATAGGCACTCGGGTTAATAATCGACTCCATAATGTAATCGGGTGTCGTTTTCGCTGTACCCTTATAGTCCTTGTCCTTAAAGCGAGTCGGCGCATTGGTCCCTTCGACAAGCTTCGGACCGATCGTACCAGTGGCACCGGGAATCCCTGGAATCGTATGACACGACACACACTGGGCTTTGGCAAAGATCTGATCGACAGGCTCGGTCCCGTCTGCCATCAACGCACTGGCAGGACCAGCCTTCTCTTCCTGCTTCTTAGGCCGATCAGCCTCGGGGATGAACTTTTCGTAGGCCTTCGTAATCTCTTCAAACGACGGAGCATCACGACCTTCCCGGACATACAACCAGGTATCAACAGCGGCAAGTTCCTCAATGCTAAGCGAGATCGGCGGCTTATGAATGGACGGCATCGGGCTTTCCTTATCGTTGGTGCCCTTGACACCGTAGCCTGCCACTACATAGCAGTTGGGACAGGCATGCGACTCTGCAATGTATTCAATGCCATTCTCAGCAGTCCCTGAACCCGGGAAAGCTTCCTTCTGGGCATAGTCACGACCAGCCGGCTTGCCCTTACTGTATTTTGGATCCTCAAGGCGTTCTTTACCTGCGCGCTCGGGTAATCCCTGCAAGTTAGGCGCACGCTCTCCGAGCATACCGGCATGGAACGCATGGCAGAGCGGGCATTGCCCCTTCCCGATGGCACCCTGCTCTTTATTTTTTCCAATTCCGCCGAAAATGATCTTCTCACCCTCATCAGCCAACTGCTGAGCGGTCATTGAACTGAAGTCGAGCTTTTCTTCCTTCGGAGGAAATCCGCCCTCGACCTGCGGCAGCCAATTTCCATAGCCGGAAAGGAAGGCGGCCACGAAGAACATGAAGCCGCCGATCTTCAGCAACGCCCCGAGATTGGCGAAATAGATCGCCATCATAAAGGAGGCCGCGGTGATCATGACGAGGGACACCGGCAAGAGCCGATTTTCGCCGTAGAAATTCTCTGCGTAGTTAGCGATCGCCATGAACAACATCAGTGTGGCGATCATACCGATAAACGTTTTAAACGTTGCCCGCTTTTTGGCGGCAGGATCACTGATGGAAACCTGAAAATACACTAAAAGGCCGGCCAACAACGCCAACGCTGGCCACCCCATATCAAGCGCCTGTTTAATCAAATCGCCCACGGTTTTGACCTCCTGCGCCTACTCAGGAAGGGAGGCGTTTGTCACGCCACCCTTCCAAGAGCAAGTTGCTCAATAAGATAGTTAGTGGCTACCTGCTGGCTGCGGCGCACTACCGGGAACCGCCGCTTTTGCCTCAACCGGGGCCTTCTTGGCCGCCAGGCTGCCGAGCCAGAACACAAAGAGAATGCTTACCCAGAAGAACAACACGTTGAACGAGATCATGTTTGCGGCGAATCCCACCGTATGGGTATAGGCCCACGGCGAGTTGTCGCGCATGATTTCATTCACATGCCAGAAGAGGCGGACCGATGAGCGGATGTAGCCCATCAATCCCATCATCCAGGTAAAGGCAGTCGCCAACATAATCAGAGCGTATTGCGAGCGGGCAGAAATCTTCCCCCACTCGATCGGCCCCACCTGCTTGGCCCCCTTCATCATGACGCTGTTGAGCGCAAACATGAAGAAGAGACAGGAGAGCGTAGTGGCCACCTGTGGTACGGACAATCCCACACGGACGTTTGCGGGAATATAGTAGCCGTAAATGGCCAATCCAATGATGTTGATATACGCAAAGAAAAAGAAACATCCCATAAAGATGTTTCCAAATTTCGACCAGGAGACAGTCGAAACCTTATTACCGCGCATGTACCACACGAAACTCAACACCGTGGTGGTAATAATGACGTTGATGCCGCCGTTCTTGGCCGACATAACGCCGTAGTTACCCAGAACAGGATGCTGTTGCCCTCCCATGGCCTTCAATTCCGCCGGAGTCATAACCATGGTGTGCGGAGTGATGAACACGAGATACCCGCAGGCGAGGATAAAGACCAGATACTTGATGTACCTTTGATACTTTTCCGCACCACGCATCCGGCCCATTGCCTGCCAGAGGTAGTAGTTCGTGCTCAAGAATAGGATGCCGATCATGGTTGCCTGAATGATAAAGAGCCAGGCAAGCAATCCACCCATGAGCGTAATACCCATCTGCTGCCGATACGCGTATACCTCGCGCATGAGCCAGTAGCCAGCAAAAGGCAAGGGAATCAAGAACGCGACACCGAGGGCCATCGCGATGTAACCCATCCAGTCATAGTGGGCGCGTTCTTCATCGGTCTTCGACGCGAGGAACTTGTAGGCCGCATACGCCGCGACCACACCGCCACCGAAGGCCATGTTACCCAGGATGCGGTGAAGATTAAGAGGATTCCACAACGCGGTGTGAAGCACGTGCCAGATGTTTCCCAGATACCGCCCCTGCTCGTCAACGCCGGCAGGCGACATCATGAAGCCGATCCATGAATTCGCGAGGAACATGAGCAAGGTGCCGATAATATTGAGAATGACCGACATGCTCAGATGGATCCACTTCAAGAACCCCTCCTTCATCTTGTCCCAACCATAATAGTAGATGTAGAGGGTCCCGCTCTCAGCCACAAACATCAATGCGTAGATATGCATGACGGGACGGAAGATGCTGGACAGGTAGCCGAAGAAGGCTGGATAGAGAGTCAGGAAGGTAAAAATAAGGATACCGCCAAGAACCGCAGTCAGCGAATAGGCCGTCAAGCTAATCTTAATAAAGTCATAAGCCAGCTGATCATACCGCTTGGCCATCGCCTTATCCTTCGTCACCACCCCCATAAACTCGACCACCATACAGAAGATCGGGACGGCCAACACGAAGCTGCCGTAGTAGAGGTGCTGCTGATTCGCGAACCACAGCAAGACCCGGCTCTCGAAGTTATACCGCGGATAGTCCTTCACACCATCCGTCGTCTTCGGGGCTGGAGCACCGGCCACAATACCTTCTGTCTTGTAGTAAACGTCCCTGCCCTTCTCAACCTTCGACTCATCCTTCTTCCCGTCTGCCGCAGGAGCCTCTTCACCGGATGCCAAAGAGGGCAACGACATGACAATGGGAAGCAGGAGGAGGCCGACCATCGCGCCCAGCGCCATGATCGACATCATCTTCTTACGGGTTAAAAAACCCATGGCAAACCTCCTTGATGCACTCCAAAAATATGATGAACCAATCTTCGAACGACCATACTCACACTCGGCCGGACTACTTCCTGAACATGTACCAGAAATCCAACCCTTGCGCGTCCATCAGGAAATGGTCCACCGCCAGAAAGTACGCCACACAAATCGCCACTGAAACTATCGCGTAGAAAATTGTCTGCCCCATCGCGCCGCCTCCCTCAAATCAGTACTAAACCGTTAACGTCATCGCGCTTGACAATGCAAGACTAGCAAGGGCACTGAATGCCGGCGAACCAATAAAAAAACCACAAACCTACGGCGCAAGTGATGTAGAAAATCATCTTCCCAATCTTAACTTTCAAATCACTATCGGCTGTTGCTGTCGCCATCGTACTTCCCCCTCCCTAAATCGAGTGAATTGATCGAAATCGGTGAATTCCTTGACACGCAAAAAACTGTGTGCTATTCAAAATTCATCGCAAGTGGCTTAAAAACAAAGGGAAAATCATGACTAAAAACTCAAAATTGTTCGACATTATAGTTTTGGCCGGAATGGTTGTCAACATCATTTTGGCCGTGTTTCTGATTCTGTACTACTTTGATTTCCTGTAAATTTAACCCGGTCAGCTGATGCTGCAGCCTCAGCCTTGTTGGCTTCTTTGGCGCATCGAAATCCAATCGTTTCATCACGAAAATCCGGCACCATTTTACTGCGACTCGTAATCCTGATATCGGCCCCGGTTGTGGTATAGCCCCCGCCACGGAGCACTCGGTATACACCATGCTCTGGGCTGGGGGGATTCTGGCCCGGAGATTCCTTGAAATAGCTCTCGGAATACCAGTCCTCAACCCACTCCATCACATTCCCGGCCCCGTCCATCACACCAAAGGGGCTCACATCGGCCTGAAATGCTCCGACCGGAGCCGCCACTTCATGCCCGTCATTGACGCGCGCCCAATTGGCCCCGTTGGCCCGCTCAACATTTCCCCACGGCCAGAGGCGCCCATCCACTCCCCTCATAGCCTTTTCCCATTCCGCCTCAGTTGGAAGACGCTTGCCCTTCCATTGGCAATAGGCCTGGGCATCGTCCCACGATACATAGACTGCCGGCTGGTTAGGCCCGCGCATCTTGCCCACGTTCTTCGCGTATCGTGCAGGAGGACCGGCCTTGCGATGGCCTGTGGCAGCGGCAAATTTCCCATAGTGGTAGTTCGTCACTTCATATCGATCGATCAGAAAAGGGTCGAGCGCGATCTCTCTGGCCGGTTGCTCGTCCAACCCGCCGGCATTCGTGCCGCGAATAAACACGCCCCCGGGGATAAGCACCATCTCGTCCTTAATCGGCTCCTCTGATATCCCTCCGAGACCGTCGGACGACTTCGACAACTCCTGCGATTCCTCAGACGAGTCTTCAAAGGGCGTTATCGTGGTCCCGCGCAGAATGGCGATAATCGGGAGAGAGGCAAAGGCAAGCACGGTGAGCCCAAAAACAACCTTGAATCGCGTCTCAAGCATGACCGTTACTGTCCTGCCGATTCCAACCCGGAATCCAGATCGCTCGCGCATCGGATTCCGATCGTGATGTCATTCCGCCAATACTTGGCGGCAAACCGCTTGGACAGCCTTGCATTTTGCTCCGTCTCTCTCCATGAGCCGCCGCGAACCACCTTGAGATCGCCATCATCAGGCCCTTTCGGGTCACGATAAATCCCCTTTTTATAGAAATGTTCGTCGTAGGAGTCCGCGACCCACTCGGCGACATTTCCGGTCATGTCATGCAACCCGTACGGGCTGCGCCCGGCCTCGAATGACCCGGGAGGAGCGAGGTACTTGTAGCCATCTTCCGGGCCATCGACATTGGCCATGCCCGGCACAAACTTATCCCCCCAGGGGTATTTCCGTTTGCCCTCGCCACGGCCGGCTTTTTCCCACTCCGCCTCAGTCGGCAACCGCTTCCCCGCCCACTTGCAATAGGCTTTGGCATCTTCCCACGACACGCTCATCGCGGCCAGCTCCGGCTTCAACACCTTTGACTGATCGTCTTCAAAGACTTCGATTCTCGGCACGGGCCGCTTGGTCATTTTCGCAAAACGCAGATACTCATCCTGCGTGACTTCATTCCGATCGATATAGTAGCCCTTCAAAAACACCTGATGTTCAGGGGCCTCATCCGGATCACCGTCATTGCTGCCCATCGTAAAGGGACCCTCGGGAATTTGGACCATCTCCCGACCTTCGTCCCCGACTCTCGTTTTGTACATGGAATAATCTTGCGCCACGGTCTTCGCCGCGACCGGACGAGACTCCGTCTTGATGCTCATGGCCAAGTCACGCATCTGCTTGGCCTTATAGGACTCGTAGACCAGCCCCACGATCAGGAGGATAAAGGACCCAAAGACAAACACGATCGACCCGATCAGCACGCCCCTGTTTTCCATACGTCTCCGTGTGTCTCCGCGGCTACACCGCCGCGGCCTTATTGCGCCCCTGCTCCGGGAGTCGCGCCTTCATCGGGAGTCTCTATTGCGGCAGCCTTGCGTGCGGCACGCATATCCAGCAGCATGGAAATCTGTACTCCCAGAAACCCACCCATCGCCGCCCCGGCTCCGGCACCCACCGAAATACGATCCGGCCCCGCCACCAACCAGGCCAGCGCTCCCCCCAGAACCGTTCCGATCAGGATACTGATCAAAAAGCGGCGGCCGCCCAAAAACCCCACGACCCCTCCCATGACCAGGCCAATCCCGATAGCCAACGGCACGAGACCGCCCCCCATGATAAGACCGATCAGGGTTCCCACCGTCCCCATCACGACGACACCAAATATGATGTCGATTAATTTCGTGGTCGACAGCGTGCGACCCGATCCGGCCTCGGTCATGGTCATCATTTCTACGACAGGTTACTTTGCAGGACTCGCAACCAGCGAGCCAAAATCGATCTCGACCCCCGGCGCGGCGATAATCGAAATCCCCCACGCCTTTGCCGCGGGCTCATGCTGATGGATGCGCTTGAAATCTTCGTAGACGTTCACCCGCTCCTCAAACCACTGGCCGACCTCCTTCGTCCCGCTTTGCACGACGATCTCGGCGCCGCTGAACATCCCGCCCTCCGTCAAGGTGCCTTCGGGCTTCGCCCCGCTCCACACATATTTCGTAAAAACAGGAATGAACAAGAGATCCGTATCCAGCGAGGCATAAATGGCCGCGATCTGATCGGTTCCTGCAGGCGCTTTCTGCAACCGCCACCGCCATGTGAGGACCGGATAGGCTTTGGGATCCCAATCGATTTTCTTCTTCTTGATGCGCTGGCCGGCATCTTTCGCCGACAGGAAATTGACGCCGTTTTCAGTCTGCACTTTATACGCTTCGCGCCCTTTGGAATGACTGCGCTGATTCTCATGGTCCCAGGCGGAAGGAAACCCGTCGGCCTCTTTCCCTTGAAAATCTTCGAGCACCAGCACCTGGCCTTCAGCCGAGACCCGCTCGCCCATCATCACGATTAAGCACAACACCGCACTGAAAACAGCCACTCCGCTCCACACCGCTCTGCGCTTCATATCCTCCCTCACCTTTCCTCTTTCTTACGCTTCTTGCGAAGACGACGGAGCCAGGGCCGGGGGCTTCTCCTCAAAAAACTCCTCCCCCATCACCGGCTGCTGCCCGCGCTGACACATCCAGAACAACCCCAACACCGCCCCCCAAAAGACCACCATGTTTAGCGTCACCATTTTAGCGGCAAATTCCAGATCCGGCGTAAAGGCCCAGGGCGACACATCCGCCATCAGTTCGCTCACATGCCAGGCCAGACGCCCCGAGGATCGAATATAGCCCATCAAACCCATGACCCAGGTGAACGCTGCGGCCAACCCAAAGAGCACCACCATGCCGCGAACGGAAATCTTTCCCCATTGCACAGGACCGTGCACAATCGAGCCCCTCAACATGAGGCGATTGATCACCACACCTGCCACAATCACCGTCAGCGTGGTAAATGCCTGCGGCGAGGAGAGTCCGACCCGGATCTTTGCAGGCAGGTAGAAGCCATAGATCGATAACCAAATCACATTCACAAGGCCCGCCGTGTACAGTATCCCGATCAGCGTATTGCCTGTCTTGACCCACGACACGGTCATGGTTCGGTTCGCCCGACGATAGTAGAGAAAGCTGAGGGCTGTGATGAGAATCATCACATTCACCGCGCCGTTCTTTGCCGACATGACCCCGTAGTTCCCGACCACCGGATGCTGCGCCCCGCCCATGGCTTTCACTTCGCCGGCCGACATCATCACCGTGTGCGGCGTCAACCAGATAAACAGCGCCAGCGTCAGGACACCGAGCAGGGACTGGTAGTACGGCTGGTACCGCTCCCCCCCCTTGATCCGTGCCATGCTTTGCCAGATGTAATAGTTGATCCCCAGGAGCAGGGCCCCGATCAACAACGCCTGCACGACAAAGAGCCAGGTCAACAACCCGCCCATCATGGTGACGCCCATACTCTGGCTGAAGGCATACACCGAGCGCATCAACCAATATCCGGCAATCGGCATCGGCAGCAGGGCACAGACCGTCACGAACAGGAAGACGTAGCCCACCCAATCGAAATAGGCCCGCTCTTCACTGGTCCTGCTGGTAAAAAACCGGTAGCAGGCATAGGCCAACACCACCGCACCGCCTGACATAATGTCCGCAAGAAACCGATGGACGTTGAGGGGATTCCACAGGGATGAATGGAGCAAATGCCACACGTTCCCCAGGAACCGGCCCTGCGCATCCACTCCGGCCGGAGCCATCATAAATGCCGACCAGGCATTCGCCAGCAGCAACAATGAGGTGCCGAAAATATTCGTCAGGATGCCAATCGCGGCGTGGATCCACTTCAACCCGCGTTCGGCCATCTGATTCCAGCTGTAGTAATAGAGAATCAGCAGCAGGGACTCTCCGACAAACACAATGGCGTAGGCCGGCATGAATGACTTAAACGTCCCGCCCATATACTTCATGAACGACGGGTAGAAGTAGATGAACATGGACAACATCAGGCTTCCGACCACCGCCGTCACCGAGAGCGCCAACAACGCGACCTTCGCCAAGTCTCTGGCCAACCCGTCGTATCGTAGCGACAAGGCCGGCTTTTTCGTGATCAGCCCGACGAACTCCAGCAAGGCGCAAAACAGCGGCAGCGCGAGGACAAATCCGCCGAAATAGGTATGCTGCTGCGTCACGAACCAGACCAACAACCGGCTATCGAATGAACCGATCCGTGAATAGACGGTTTCATGGGGTCCCGGAGCGGAAGGCCCTTGCGGCGTTCCCTCAGTGCCAAAGTACAAGTCGGTCGGACTCTCGGCGAATGAGAGACTCTGCGTCCCCCACCCCAATCCCACGATACAGACCAAAAGCAGCAAGCCCGCCCAGAACCCCGCTGATCGAGATACGAATCGTGTTAATTGCATGTCCTTACGCCTTTGAACCAGGGGCAGCAGAGACCGGAGCCGTGCCGCCGATAGTCTTCCCCAGAATTCCCATGACAAACGGACAACGGAGCAACGCGGATGAGAGCCCTTGCCCTTGGGCTTCCTCGACATGACGCCGGTATCCGAGATAGTAACAATACAACGCCATCATGGCCGTCACGGCCCCGCCACTCACCACCGCATAGGGAGCGGGCAAGCCCGGCTGCCTTATCAGAAAGATCACGAATCCCGCCGCAACCAGATAATAGGTCGACGCGAAGGCCAGCCCAGGCCACCACCAATACTTCAACAGCTCGCCGGGCTTCGTCTGCATGAGCGCTTGCGCCCACGAAGCGGTAGGACGGAGCCCGCCGAAATAGGCACAGAGGGCCACCGCACCACCCAGCACCGTCACGCCGGCCAACTGGATGACTGCGGCCACCTGGTGATCCGACGCAAAACTGCCGAACGCTGCCCCTATCGCGCCGATCACCAGACCGGCTGCAACCCACGGGCCGAGTTGCGCCGCCTGAGGGCCCAACATCGCGCGAAGCTCCGTGCCATCAGGAAACGTCGGAAACGGCCGCCCCAGCACGGCCACTTTCCGCACATGCCCGATTTCAAACGCATCCCGTGCCACCGCCGTGCAGGAAATGATGATCGCCATCATGGCAGGGCCATCCGGATGTTTCAGATAGTCGTACCCGACCAGCCAGAGCAGCGCCAGCACGAGCAGCGACAACTGAATCCCGTATACAAACCCGATCCAGCCGGCCAACCAGCCGAGCAGACGACGGCTATCGGCTTGCAGAATGTCCCGCCAACCGGTTCCACGTCCTACCCGATAGGCCAGCAGCGCCGTCACCATCGCCACTATACCGCTGACCGCCAACAACACAACCGGCTCCGTCAACGGCAGCAGATGCTTCGCCAGCCGGTACACGCCGAACGCCACGAGACCGGGGACGAACATGACGATCCGCTTGGTCTTACGGACCGACTCCTCAGTGACGGCCAGCGCCAGACTGGGCAACACTCGCAATGCCATCCGATGCAACATTACAACACCAGTGATGCGTGCCGAGTGACGTGCAATCTTCTTCGCTCATCACCAATCACAGATCACTCATCACGCCTTCTGCGCGCCCATTCCAAAGTACTTCGCCTTCACTTCTTCCATCAAGGAGACGGTGATTCTGGCGCTTCCCCGTTCTGCGGCCGTTCGTTCCAGCTCCACACGGGCCATCGCCCGTACCGGAGCCGGCACGTTGTCCAGACGCCGTTCGGCTTCAGGATCCCACACAATCCGCTCGCCGGTCCGAGGGCGCAGCAAGGTGTCATAGGCGACCACGCGCTCGCCGCGCGCTCGCACATCCTGCTCCACTTCCTCCCGAACAAGCGGGGCCAGATACGGCGGCATCCGATCCAGCCGATGCAGCGCCTCATCCGTCCAGGTCAACCGATCGATCAGCCCGCCCATCTGGCCGGCAGGCAAATCCACCCCGACTTTCAGCCCGCAGCCCCGGCACTCGGAGCGCACGAACCACTGCGGCAAGCCGTCCTCGTAGGTTCGCTCCTCGACTCCCTCGGTGTGCATCCAGCGCCCGCAGCCGCACGTCAACATCGCTCAGCCGATCTTGCCGGGGTAAAAGATATAGAGCATCGCGTAGGTGGTGGTCCCCGTGATGAACAACACGCAATAAATGATCATCGTGAACAGGCCGAGTGCCCGATGCCGCCGCGCGCCGTTCGGCCAGATCCGCTGGATCGTCATCTCGATCGAAAAGACAAACGCCACGAGGACAAGCAGGCCGAGATAGACCTCAAGCTTTCTCATTGAAAATCCAGCCGTCGCCACCCGGGAGAGGAATAACAGCGCCACCACAGCCGTCACCGCCCCGAAGATGACGCCCACCTTCCGCCAGGATGTCAGCAGGAGCGACTCCTTGAGCGATCGCATCCCGTCCACCACTTGCTGGGACCGGAATCCGAGGACGATCATGTAGACCGCCATCACCAACCCGATAATCACAAGAATAATGTGGAGCGTCAGGATGGGTATAAAGACATAATCATAGAGCGCCTGCGAGCCGCCGAACCCTTCCTTCCCTTCGAATGCCAGGACCCCGAGCTGGCGGAAAAGATAATAGGCGACGAAGAAACTCAACATCGCGATCATGCCGCCCAGCATCAGCCAGTGATGGGCATGCGCCTGTTTCTGCTTTGCCTGAATCCATCCGATCACGAAGAGCGCCGTGAAGAGCGTGGCCATCAGCTGACTCAGGTCGGCGCCGACGGTGGCATGCGTGCCGAAGAAGCCCGGATTGCGTAACCAGTCCATGAATGCTGTTACCTTTTATCCTTTGATGCCCTGCACCACGGCAGTCCGTTCCAACTCGGTCGCAGACGCAAACCCGGCCGTCGTCATCCACTGGATCGCATCGCCGGTCTTATAGCAACCGCCCTGCTGGGTGTTGACCAAAATGTGAACCGCGAAGGCCGTGGTCCAGGCCGGACCGGTCCCCGCCTCATCAAGAAAGCGATCCTTAATCACCAACCGTCCCCCCGGCGCAAGGTGCGTGAAAACCCTTTTCACCAGCGCCGCATTCGTCTCGAAATCCTGATAATGCAGAATGTCCGACATGAGAGCGACATCGTAGGGCCCGCCCAATGGATCCTGGTTGAAATTCCCGGGGTGGAGCGAAATCCGCGACTCCAGCCCCGCCTCTTTCACCGTTCGCTCGGTCAGTCGCAGAGTAGCGGGCAGATCAAACACCGTCGCCGTCAAATCAGGATAGACCCGGCAGAAGGCGATGGCATTAGTCCCTGCCCCGCCTCCCAAGTCCAACATTCGCACCGGCCCCGTCAGCTGGAGACGCTTGGCAAAATCGGGTCCGCTCTGCTGGCCGATTCGATGCAACACGGCCAGCACATTGCCGCCGAGTTCGGGATCGGTTTCAAACACATGACGGTCGACTGCCCGCTGCCCGGTCTTTATGGTCTGTTCCAGCTTGCCCCAGTTCTCCCATTCTGCATCATGCAGCAACAGAAGATGCCCGATATATTGGGGAGCATGGCGCACCAAATGGGTGGCAGCTGCCGCTGAATTCCCATAGATGTCCCCTTCCTTGCTCAGAAGGCGCATCGCCACCAACGCGTTGAGCAAGAGACTCAGCGTCTGTTCGTGCGCGCCAAGCCTGGCAGCAATCTCTCCGACCGTCTTCCGCTTGCCATCCAGCGCGGAAAAGACGTCCAGACGGACCGCCGTCAGAAGGATTTTGGTTTCCCAGTAGTAGCCGAGCTGAAAGATTTCCGCGAGCGAGAGTTCCCGTGACACACCAATCCCCTTGAGCCTGACGAGCTTAAAATTTAGGCATCTTACCCAGTTCAGAAAGTGAAAGGCAAGGCAGCCGGGTGCAGTGAACGACCGGCAGAAACACAAAGGGCAGCGGATTGCTCCGCTGCCCTCTATGAGGCGAGTGACCTCGCCGACGGAAAAGAAAACTTACTTGATCTCAGCCTTGAGGTTCGCGGTTCCGCCGTCCGCCACTTCCACCTCAAACTCAATCTTCTTGCCCTTGGCGGCAAAGGGGTGCCAGGCGACCACTTTGTGCTTGCCGGCCGGGACATCCTTGATCTCGAACGAACCGTCTTCCTTCACCACTGCGTAGTGCGCATTTGACACCGGGAGGAAGAAGGACTGCATGAACTCATGCTGGTCGCACTGCAACCGATAATAGCCTTCCTTTTCGGCGCCGCCGCGGAAGGTCACCGGCTTCTCGAGCTTGTCACCCTTCTTGGCGAGACCGATGTTGAAACCGGTCGCCGAGGTGGAGCCCTTCACGGTAAAGCTGTGCGGGTTGTGAAGCACGCCCGCAACCGACTTGGGGTCGTCAGGATCGGCATCGTTGTTCACGGCGCGGAAGTTCTTATTGTTGACCACCACGCCCGTGTACGGGAGGAATTCGCAGAATTCGGCCACGACATCCGTGCCCGCATAGGAGTCCATGAACGCCTTGTCTTCGATATCGACCACAGCCACAACCGCACCCTTCAGACCACCATCCTTGCCCACCTCGATGGTCTTCAAGAAGCGCTTATCGCCGTCCATCAGGCTCTTGTTGGGGTTCTTCGGGCAGAACTTCGGATTCGGGAACTTCGCGAAGGAGAATTCCTTCTGCTCAGACTTCCCGGCATACGTAACCTTCCCGGCAATGGTTCCGCCGGCATTTGCGGCCAACGGCGCTGCAATGAACGCCACTGCGGCCGCACCGAACACAACTGATAACGCACCCTTCTTCATGTGACTGCCTCCTTGTGATTAACTAACCGCCCCTGTTTTTTCAAAGGGTATTCCCTCCTCCCACCGGCCTCGCGAGAGAAAATGGAGGGGATCGTTTCCTCTCTGGTGTACTCAGTCGCTATCGTGCTGGCGAGGCTGATCTGGACCGAGTATGTATATAAAAGTCTACCGCACGCTGTCAATCGTAAACAAGAGGGCACACACCCCCACAACTGCCGCTACGGTTTCAATTGAAGCAGATGCAACAGCGCTCCTGCCGCGGTTGCCCGAACCGCCTCGTTCGTGTCCTGCATACTATCTTTCATCAGGGGAATCAGCTCGCGATCTCCGATGTGACCCAATGAACGGAGGGCGACGATCTTGGGGCCCGGAAGCGGATCCGCCGTGAGGCTGCCCAGAAATGAGACTGCCGCTTTCGCATTCGGCTTACTCGCCTTCCCTAGTGCAAACGCAATCGAGGCACGGGCCGCCGTATCGCTCTGCTGCGCCAGCGCTCGGGCCGTCTCGACCACCGTCTCAAAGGGTTGGCCGAGCTGAAGCAACGACGCCACGGCCGCCGCCCGTACCGTCATCTGCCCATCGCTCAACAGCAGCGAGATGGCCGGCACCGATTCGACGCTGTGCAGATCGGCCAGACTCGACACGGCGGATTCACGCACCCCCGGAATCGGATCTTTCAATAAAAGCTCAATCTTCTCGCGGGCCTCTTTCCTTCCCAGTTGCCCCAACCCTCTGGCCGCGATTCCCCGCACAGACGGCTGGCTGTAGGTCAGCAACTCCATAAATAATGGGGCGCCCCGCTGATCCTTGAGGTCGGCCATCGCCCGTATGGCATCGGTTCGATCGTCCGGGTTGGCCGCATCAGCGGCCTTTCGCAAATCTTCCCAGGCCTCTTTCTTTCCCAACCTGATAAGCGCCGCGTACGCGGCAATCCGCACAGGGGACAGTTCATCCTTCGCCGCCGTTTCGATAAGCGGGAGCACCGAATGATCGCCTGACCGTCCGAGCGCTTTGACAACTCGCGCCTTCACCTCGCCAGCCGGATCCTCCAGTGCCCCGCGCAGCTTTTTCGACTTACGTCCGGCCTCAGTGCGGCCCAGCCCTTCGACCGCCAACGCGCGAACTGGCGCAGACCCATCGCTCAACCCGTCTTCAAAAAACGGCACCGCGTCAGCCGAGTCGATCTCCTTCAGAGCTGTATAGGCAGCCCCGCGCATCTGTTCGCGCATATCCTTCACGAGGACCACGATCATGCCGAGCGCCACCTCGCGCAGGACCAGCTCATCATCGCGCTTGAGAGACTGGGTCAGCAGACCGTACTCATCCAACGCCTCTTTCGGCTTCCCAATGTTGATCAGCGACCGAATCTTAAGGCGCCTGACATCAGGAGCGGCGCTTCTTTCCTTGTCGAGCTTGGCCAGTTCATCAAGCGCCTGCTGATACGCCTTTTTCTCAAACGCAGCCTGGGCCTCCCTTGGAACGGCCGACGCCCCCGCCATGGGTGCGGGGGGGCTCATCCATGCGAGCACCCACAGAAGGCCCGCGACCGCCATTCCGCCCTGTTTCAGAATCCTTCGTGTCATCGATGTTCCTTGCCGCCCCGTTACCCTTGAACCCTGGGCCCTGCGGGGCTCGGTCGTCTTTTATATCCGTGTGGTTCGTCGAAATAGTAGTCCGGCTGAGGAGAGAGGCGAATCCGTTCGTACTCGACCGACCAATCCCGGTCGCGACTCACCAGCTTCAAGACAATGCCCGCTTCCACATCGACCCATTCGAAGAACCGCTCGACACGCCCGTGCCGATCCGTACGGACCTCGAACAATTGCGCCGCGCGCCCCACCGCCGTCGCATCTCCGACTAACACCCGTTCTTTTTCGCCCGGCAGCGCGGGTCGAACCGGCAGCACATCATCGACATCCACCGGCGTGACCAGCAGCTCCTTCCGCTGCGCGAGAAGATACCAGGTTTCGGCTTTGTCCAGGCGAATAATCTCAATCGCGGCATACCCGTAATCGGTCTTGATGGCGTACTTATACTCCAGACGGATCCGGTCACCCTTCACAAATACCTGCGCCTGGTGCCGCCGGCCCTCGACTTGCTTGATGAGGGTGCCGGAGAACTCGACAGCCGGCGCCGCCGAGTCAGCACCCCAGGCAGGGCTGATGGTGATGCCTGCCAGGAGCGAAAGCGCAAGGCAGACCGATCGTCCGTGCCCCCACAGGCGATGGGTGACGGGGAAAACGCTCAATGTTGATGTTCCACAAGCGGCTGGATATCGATCGAGTAGCCCAAGGACTCCGGACCGAAACGGGGATTATCCATCACCTTGTAGGCGGAACGGTTCCCTTGAGGGGCCTGCAGCGAGAACTGCTCCTGGATCTTGCCGTCCGCCTGAACCGTCACCATCTTCGTCAAACCTGGACCGGTCTGTGGATGCCACACCACCATCTGATAGGTCCCCGGCGGGATGTTCTCGATTTTGAAAGCGCCCGTGCTATCGGTAAGCGCATAGTAGGGGTTGTTCACCGCCATCGCCCAACTTTCCATATAAGCATGAAACCCGCACTGCATATAAAATGTCCGGCGCCCTTTATTCAGATACACTGGACCGACCAGGGAAGCGCCAGGCGCATGATTATGCAGGGCATGAATATCGCCCCGGTGATGCTGGTGATTCATGACCAACGGAGTATTGAACAAGGTCCTCGCTCCCGCTTCCAACGAGGTTTCATAGCCTTGAATGTCGTGCATGACGGGATCCATGTTGATGACTTCCACCGCATGGCCATTTCTCACAACGGTCATGAACGGCTGAAACAGACAATCCCGCGCCTCGATCAACGGCACCGACATTTCAAACGGTTTTCCGGACTCCACCCCTTCTAGCAGGACGATCGCGTCCTTTAAGCCAGCGTTGGGACCTACCACAAAATCGCGAAGCAGGCGCCACCCTCGACCGTTCGAGATGCGTCCGCAATAGGCAGGATCGGGAAACGTAATCAGGTTGAAGCCCTTAGGTTCAGGAATCGCGCCAGTCAGCTTCACCACCCCTTCGATCGATCCGCCATGCTGTACATCAACTACATCATAGGCCAGCGCCGGGGTGACACCCACGGCCATGACCAGCAGCCAGAGGGCCGCCATCGTCCCGTTGTTTTTGCGCTTCAGACCCGTATGAGCATTCACCGTAGGAACCTCCCTGCGGAAGTGAACATTTTCAGCAGGCGCATCGTATCAAAAGGCCGCCAGAAAGAAAAAGGGGGAAGCCTTTCGGCCTCCCCCTTCCCTATCGCCCGTGCATCCCGCCGCAAGGCGGAACGCAGGAGATTACTTCGCTGACACCGGGATCGCCAGCGACGGCTGGTCAGCCGATGCGCTCTTCATCCCGGCTGCCGCGCCGTGCAGCGGCAACAACCGCTGATCACCGGACGGCAACACCCGCACATAGCCCCACTGACCGGACTGGGAGTACGGCAACCGCTGGTTGCTGTACACGTAGTCACCCGGCAGACGATACGGACCGCCCGCAGAGGGGATAAAGGCATCGATCGTCTCAGAGCCGGAGAACTCCACGACACTGATCTGATCCGCGCCGCGCATGAACGGCTCAATCGGCCACTCGTGCTTCTCGACGCTAAACATGCCGTTCTGCTCGTTGCTCACACCCAGCACGTGAATCCGCACAGGATCGCCGGCATGCGCCTCGATGAGAGGCGTCGCGGGATCCTCGGGCTTGTCCGCCTTGCAAGGCTGGAACACCTTGCCCAGCGAGCAGCCCTGCTCTTCACGGAACTTGTACGGCTCCGACCGGTAGTTCACGCCGGTGAGACCCGCCACGTTCTGCACATAGGGCATGAAGCTCGTGCCGATGATGTTGTCTTCGTCCTGGAAGAACAACGCCACGTCACGATAGTTCGGCCGGTTTTCCATGCCGGGCAACGAGTGATCGAGGATCACGTCGGCCGCCCAGGCATTCTTGTTCGTCAAATCGGCACCGGTCTTCGGATCGCGATACTTGGCACCCTTCGGACCCACCACGATGGCGCCGAACAGCCCGTTGCGCGGATTGGTCATCGCGTTGCCCCAATCCCACACCAACGAGGTCGTCTCGCCATTGAACGGATCCGCATAGTAGGTATAGGTGCGTTCGCCGCCCGGAGCGATCGTCTGATCGCCCTGGTTCATGCCGATGTTGGCACCCATCGACTCCTTCGGGTCAAAGGACAACCCGATGGCCGAGAAGGAGGCCTTGCTGGCCTTCATCTTGTTCTTCAGATTCACCTTCACGCAATCGCCCACGTTGACGCGAAGCGTCAGCGGCATCGGTTGCGCACCGCTGGCCACCTTGGCCGTATCTTCCTCCAAGGCATAGATCTTCGCTTCCGGGTTGGTCATGAGGATCTTCCGCTCGAAGTCCACCTCGATGGTCTCAGGCGCCTTCGCGTTGAACTTCATGGACGGATAATCCAAAGCCACCACGTTGAACGACTTCACCGGGGCATCCGCCGGACAGACCGGCAACGCCTGGGGAATTTCGCCCTTGTTCGAGAAGCCGGCTGGAAGCTTCTTCAGATCCGCCTGCTCCTTGTCGTACACGCGAATGATACCCCATCCGCCCTCGGAGAACTTCGAGGAGCGGCCGTTGAAGTGGATATAGTCGCCGGCCTGCAAACGGGATCCGCCGGCCTGCGGCACCACGAGATCGTAGCGCTCCGCGATACCGATATGGATCGAGTTCTTGCGATTGGCGTCACCGGCATACCGCTCCGACAGGAACGTATGGCCGGAGATCGTCCAGACCATCGACTCGTTCATGAGGGTGTGCAGGAGACGGAACACCATCGTGTCCCCCACGTAGGCCCTCAAGGTCGGCGTGTACGGATCGCCGTGAATGTTGCTGTTGAAGATCTGCGACGAATCAGGATTGGTCGCCAACCGCTGCGCGATCGGGGCCGCCCTGAAGTTCAACCCGCTGCCGGTGGTGTGCGTACCACCATTCAAGAACGGCATCGGCGTCATGTAGATCTTGTCCGGCATCATGAACGACACGGTCTTTCCGGCCTCAAGCGCCACTTCGATCGGCTGCCCTGGAGGATTGCCCGCGGTCACGACGTTGACGGTGTGCGGCACGGTGTCGTGCACCTGCACCATCAACTCACGGAAGCTGTTGTTCACGCCATAACCCACCGGCTCGACGGTCCGGATGTCGGCGATGGGGCCGCTCCGCACTTCCTTGCCGGTCTTCGGATCATGATAGGTCGACCCGACCGGCTCGGCGATGAACGTGCCGAACCCGCCGTGCGGCCAGGTGGTCGCGCCGAACGCATGGTCGTGCCAGAACACGGTCCCCACGTCCGCATCGACCCAGAACCGCTGCCGGACGAACTCCACCGTCACGATGTCGTTCGCCGGATGATCGTTCTTCAACCCCTTCGCCAGGGTGATCTGGTTGCCCTTGATCGCCTTGATGCGGGAGATTTCATTGCCCTTCACGTTATCGGCGCCCACCATGATGAGGGTGCCCTCGTGATACTGCTTCGCGTTCTTCACGGAGATGCTGGTCGCGCCCTTCTTGACCGCGCCCGTCAACACCGTGTTCATCGGGGCCGGAAGACCCTTCGGATTCTTTTTCTCCAGCATCGTGAACGGCCGCACCGACTGCTCATAGGAGAAACCGGTGATGACGCCGTCCGACGCCTGGTTGTCG
This sequence comes from Nitrospira sp. NS4, assembly GCF_049546785.1. NCBI lineage: Bacteria > Pseudomonadati > Nitrospirota > Nitrospiria > Nitrospirales > Nitrospiraceae > Nitrospira > Nitrospira sp. NS4. The sequence continues at coordinate 857,388 of NZ_JBMWAN010000001.1, forward strand.
AACTGCAGGAAATGCCAATGGGTATTGATCTTCGACGACTGGAAATTCGTGTAGTCGTCGTCGTCCCATTCGCTGGTCAACGTCCAATCGAGACAGTCATAAATGTTGCCGCGCACGACCAGCGGATACTTCAGGTCGTCGTTGGCACGGATGGCCGCCTCTTCTTCATGCAGCACATAGATCAAGCCGTTCGGATCGATCACGGGCGGCTCTTTCCCCTGTGCCTTGGCAATCTTGATCGGCATCTTCACGAAGTGGACGTTGTAGTGCTTCCGTCCGGCATTCTCCGGGCAGAGGCTCCATACGCCGTTTTCTCCGGGAAGCGCCTGATCGACGCTCTCGTCCCCGTTGGCATCCCGGCGGATCATCTCCAACCAGGGCGCGCCGACGTGGTTCGGCGAGAACATCACGCGCCGACCGAAGTGCGGCGTCAGATGCGGCCAGGCCACCTTTCCGGTCAACGGCTCGAACATGATCGGGTGCCGCTTGCCCGGATGGGTGGACTTGTACTTGGGATTATCGATCTCGCTTTCCTTTTCGCTCATCGCCACGTTGCCGTTCCAGGTCCAATCCAGCACCGTGGCGTCATACGACTGGGTCTGCCCCTTCTCGTCATCCTTGTGACCGGGCTTGCCCATCGTCGGCAACTGCATCGCCACCCAATCCTTGACGTTGATCACGGCCGGGTTGGTCTTCCAGTTGCTCTTGCCCTTATCGGTAATCGTGAACTGCTTGCCGAACCAATCGACGGTCTGCCCGACGAGCTTGTCGGACGAAATCGGAGCCTTGATACGCCCCTTGCGATCCGGCAACTCGCGGAGATCCGGCATCACGTCGTTCCGCAGGTCGCCCTGCTGAATCGTGTTGTACACGCGCCAGTAGCCCCACATTCCCGCCACATAATGGTGCGCGACGTGGCAGTGGAAGAGGAAGTCGCCGGCCAGCTGCTGGCAGAGACCGGAACCGCACTCGGTTTCGAGGTCGAGAGACTCGGACGGGCCGATGACCTCGACGTCCACGCGGTCGGTCTTGGCGCGGATGACCGGATACTTGACCGGACCGTTGGTGCTGGTCGCCCAGAGGTTCATATCGTCGATCGCCCGCGGGCTGCGCGGCCACCGGATCGTCCCTCCGTGCGGATGGTGCGAGTGGAACACTTCGGAACCGCCGTGGACCAGGCGGAACTTCGCCGGGTCGCCCATGTAGGAACGAGGAATCGTCGGCGACGGATCGCCGAAGGTATAGGAGCTGTAGCCCATCGACTCGTCCTCGAACCCGAAGTACTCGTGCTGCACGTGCATATTATTGATGCCGAACGGTTCGCTGCGATAGTTGATCGCGCGGCCACCCGGACGATAGGCATCGGTCAGCGGATCGCGCTGCGGCAGGAAGTCGCCCTTCTTATTGAGCGGGCGGAAGGCTTCGTCGCCGACTTCGTGATAGTAGAGCACGAATTCGCGGAAGTCCGGTCCTGTGCCGTTCTTGATCATGACCTGCCAGCCGCTGCTGGCCGGGGTCGCTTCACCGCTGCCCAGCGCCTCCCAGTAGGAGGATCCGCGAGGCTCAACGACGAAGGAGCCGAACATGCCCATCACCGTCAGCTCGCGATCGTTGCTGTAGGTGTGGAACTGCCGGACGCCTTCCTGGGTGTTCGGGTGGATGTACCACTCGAGCTCGACCGCCTTGTCCTTCGTGGCGATCGTGTCTGGGTTCGTCGTGGTGGCGGCCGCGCCGGTGGCGCTCACCACCGTGGCTGAACCATGGATATGAAGGCTGACTTCCTCGCCGCCTTCGAGCTTATTGCTCAGCTTGATCTTGACGCAATCGCCCTGGTTGGCGCGAATGGTCAACGGCTGAATCCACTGGGCCTGCACGCCGGGAATGACGGCTCCGGGATCGAAGCCTTCCTTCTCCCGCGCTTCCTTGTTCTTCGATTCTTCCGCGCGCACCTGGTCGAGATTCTCATCGAGCACGTACATGTAGCCGGGATAGAAATCGAGCCACTGATTCAAGGTGATCTCGACGTTGATCGCGGACACGTTGTACTGCTTGACCGGCGCCGTCGCGGGGCACTTGCCGCCGCCTGTCATGGCCACCGGCTCGACGCGCGGATCGGACACCAACAGCATGTCCTGCCCGCCCGCCCCGTACTGGTGCATCATGGACTGGGTGTTGTACATGCCCGTGTTGACACCCTGCACCTGCGGATCATGGGTCATATGCTCCATGATGCGTTGGTGCTGCTGCTCGACCATCGCAGAGCGCTCGCCCTTTCCGGACATCGCGTCTTCGACGATCGTTTGACCTTTGAGTTGTTCTGCCCAGGCGGGCAGTTGATGGGTCATCGCGACTTGCGGTGCCGCGTGACCGCCATGGCTGGCAGTCTCAGCCGATGCCAGCGGAGCCCCGAATAGGGCTACCGCTGCCATCACGCCAAGCATACGGGTAGGTACACTCACCCGTGCTGTACAAGATAACATGGACCGGCCTCCTTGTTATGATGAACGGTGCGGAAACAAAAATTGAAATACGAGTTGTGAAGATAACGCTGCTTACATAGGCACTCCGTCCTCCAGATGACAGGCGAAGACGACAGATTCCGCCTCAGGGAGGCCGCACGATACTGAACTTAAAAGTCTATGTCAACCCCTTTGGACACTCGCACCCGTCGCTGCCGGGCACAATGGATTGCCGGCTCAAACGAGATTGCACCCCCCGCCCGTCAGTCGGTCGATGACGGTGCCCGACTCGAGGGAGACGGACCACACGACCTTCATCTCCCGCCAGGCCAATCTGCCCGGCATCGGTCAATCCGGCCGGTCATGCCATCACGCATCATCTTGACGAGAAGGGGGATCTCCCAAAGACGGCGCCTGGGTATTTCGGCCTACCCCGAACTAGGCCCTCATCTTTTTCCTCCTTCCCTGGATTGTGAGATAATGCGCGCATGATCGTAAAACGTTGGCTGGTCGGCGACCCTCTGAAGACCGCTCAAGCGGCGCACGAACGGCTTTCCAAGACCCTGGCCCTGGCCATCTTTTCCTCCAACGCCATATCCTCCGTCGCTTACGCCACCGAAGAAATCCTGCTGGTGCTCATCCTCGCGGGGACTGCCGCCGTAGCCTGGTCCATTCCCGTCAGCCTCGCCATCCTCTTCTTAGTGGTGGTCCTGACCATCTCCTACCGCCAGATCATTTATGAGTACCCGGAGGGCGGCGGCGCCTACATTGTCGCACGCAGTAACCTGGGGGAACTGCCGGCACTGATCGCTGCCGGAGCCTTGATGATCGACTACATCCTGACCGTGGCCGTCAGCGTGGCGGCCGGCGTCGCGGCGCTCACCTCAGCCATCCCCGTTCTCTTTCCCCACCGGGAAGCGCTGGGCTTGTTCGCGATTCTGTTTATCGTGGTCATGAACCTGCGCGGTGTGCGGGAATCGGGAAAGTTTTTCGCCATTCCGACCTACTTCGCGATCGTGGCCCTGGGCCTGCTGGTGGTGCTGGGCACCGTACAGTCGTTGATGAATCCGGGAGCCTCTCCCGCTACCCCGCCAGCCGAGACGGCCGGAACCATGGAGGGGATCACCCTCTTCCTGGTCCTCCGCGCCTTTGCCGCCGGCTGCTCGGCCGTAACCGGCATGGAAGTTATCTCCAACGGTGTCAAAGCCTTCCGTGCGCCGGAATCGAAAAACGCCGCGACCACGATGATCTGGATGTCCGGCATTCTGGCCTTTCTCTTTATGGGGATCAGCTGGATGGCCTACCATTATGGGATTCTCGCCAAGGCCGATGAAACGGTGGTGTCGCAACTCGCCCGCCTCACCTTCGGCTCCGGCGCGATTTATTACACCGTCCAGATCAGCACGATGCTGCTCCTCGTCCTGGCGGCCAATAGCGCCTTCGCGGGCTTCCCGCATCTATCGTCGATCCTGGCCCGCGACGGATTCATGCCGCACCAGATGGCCTCATTCGGCGACCGATTGGTGTTTTCCAACGGCATCCTGATCCTCGGGTTTCTTGCCTGCCTGCTCCTCGTCATCTTTCACGGCGATACCCATGCGCTGATTCCGCTCTATGCCATCGGCGTGTTCGTGTCGTTTACCTTGTCGCAAGCCGGCATGGTCAGGCGCTGGCTCGCCAAGCGAGGGCTGCATTGGCGCAAAAAGCTGGTGGTCAACGGAGTCGGCGCGGTGACGACCGGCATCGCCACCGTCATTATCGCCAGCACCAAATTCATGCAGGGCGCCTGGATCGTTTTCCTCCTGGTGGCGCTGTTGATTGTCATGTTCCGGGGGATCCGGACACATTATAAGGCCGTGTCCGAACAGGTCGCGCTGACGCGGGACGTCAGGCCTCCCCGTCCCCGCAGGAATATCGTCATCATTCCCATCGGCAACGTGAACCGTTCCGTCGTCCGCGCCGTGGACTATGCGCGGAGCCGGGGTGGAGAAATCCGCGCCCTCCTCGTGGATGTGGACAAGGAGGAAACCGCGCTGATCCAAATCAAATGGGCCCAGTGGGGCGGAGGAATCCCGCTGATCGTCGTGCCCTCTCCCTATCGCTCCATCCTGGGATCGCTATTGGACTACATCGAGGACCAGCGACAGCAGGATCCGGAATGCTGGATCACCGTCGTCGTTCCTGAAATACTCCCCGCCCGCTGGTGGCAGAACATCCTGCACAATCAGCGCGCGCTGATGCTGAAGGCCTCGCTCCTGTTCAAAGATCGTGTCGTGCTCACCGACGTCCCCTACCATCTGACGAGGTAACGATGGCTCGTGAAACGTCACACCTGAAGCGGTGCTCGCGCAGACTGAGCAGCAGTCTCTGCACACTGGTTGTCCTTTTCAGCGCCAGTCAGGCATGGGCTTTCAAGATCCTCACCCCGGCTGACGGCGCCACAGTGCAATCCGGACAGACCGTCACAGCCAGCGTCGATCTCGGCGCGGACACCGCCATCGTGAAAGTCCGCTACTACTGGTACGGAGAACAGGCCGAGACCCTCGTGCAGCAGGACGACTCCGACGCCTCGATCATGCCGCAACAGGACAAGCTGGCGGACGATAAGTATTCGCACAAAGACAGCATCACCGGCGCGCCGGTCGTCGCAGTCGCCGCCCTATCGTCCGGATTCGACCAGACCCCGCCGTTCGGCGGCGCCCTGAAAGTCCCGAAAGACGCCGTGGGACCGATGCGGCTCTTAGCCGTAGCAGAAATCTCACGCGGGCGCCTGGGAACGCGGACAGTGTTCGACGAGGTCATCGTGAAGGTCGAGCCGGAAGCGGCGCTGCAAACGATCGACTTCGAGACCGACAAGCCGTTGCAACTGGGGCGCGCCGGACAATCATCGGCATTCGGCCATGTCGATTCGATGGGCAAGATCTTCGAACTGCCGGTCGTCGGCGAGTTCGCCGACGGAGTCGTGCGGCCGATCCCCACGCCGTCGAGCGGCACCAGCTACCAGAGTTCCGACTCCACGGTCATCAAAGTCCTGAGCGACGGCATGTTGCAGATCGTGGGCAACGGCAAGGCGACACTGACCGTGACCAATCGGGGCAAGCAGGCTTCGCTCGATATCAACGTGACCGTGAACGACGAGCCGAACGAACCGCCGATGGCAGATGCAGGACCGAACAAGACAGTGAAAGCCGGCACGAAGGTGAAATTGAATGGGTTGAAAAGTCGCGATCCGGAAGGCGAAGCCCTGTACTACGCGTGGAGCCAAATTCGCGGCAGCAAAGTGCCCCTGCTGGATGTGAACAACGCCGAAGCCTCCTTCCTCGCCCCAACCGTCTCCGAAAAACGCACCTACCGTTTCAAGCTCCGCGTGACGGATAAGAAAGGCGCGGATAGTCTGCCGGCATTTGTGGATGTCGTGGTGGAGCCGTAACGGCGGCTGCCACCCCCCAGCAGCGCTCTAATTCGTGTTTCTCCCTGCGACGTACCCCTCGGGTACGCCTCAGTCGCCCTACTCCTTGCGGCCTTGCCAAATGGCCTTTTTGAGCAGTCTGTGATGAACTCTTGTATTTACCCCGGACCACACAACCAGCAATTCTCGCCCGAACATTACCTCCCAATTGCTCTTGGAAGATTCGAGGGCATGGAGCTCTTAGAGAATAGACTTTGCACCCGATGCAATAACGAGCTCGGCAATCGAGTAGAGACTCAATTCCTGAGAGCTGGACCTACTGGTTTCTTCAGATGGTTGGTGGGAATACAAGGGCGCGATGGCCTCCCACCTTCACCGTTTCACCGAGGTGCCGGCGGTGCAGAACCGATTTATATGGTTGGTAAGGCGCCAGACTGGCCCTTCGAAATTCTCTTGGAACTAGAACCTGGGACCGAAAGCGTTTGCCCATTGCGACAAATCATCTTCGACCACCCACTTCTCGGCTACCGTGCCATTCCTATTTTGGAAAGATTTCGAAATCACCCGGACAAACTCCGAGAGCACTTACAAGAGGAAGGCCTTCAGAATGCCAAGGCTATCCACGTATTTGGAACAGAAGACGAGATTCCGTGGATGCAATCACTCGTTATAAGCCTCGGCCAGCAACCACCTAAAGAGTGGACTAGCATTGACGCCCATCAGCAACGAATAGAGCTAATTGTGTCAGCGACCATAACCGAGACTTACTTCCGAGCCGTAGCAAAGATAGCTTTTCATTATGCCCTAAAGATGTTTCCGGAACTAACTGGATTAGAGCGTGAATTCGACGGAATCAAGGAATTCATATGGCAGGGAGGCCGAGCATCCCGCTATGTGATTCAGCTTAAAGATCAGTTTGTTGCGAATTTCAAACTAGGATACCGCCCAACGAACTGGATGCACATCTTGGCCGCCGAGCGCAGCGGGGGACATATCAAGACCTTTGCCCAGTTCTTCGCAGGCCCTCACTCACTTCCACTTCCATACGAAGTCATAATTGGCAGAGACCCAGCTAGAATTCACATGCCTCCAGGACGAACCGCGCACGAATATATTGTCTTAGAAGCCGGGGCCGACACATGCCCGAGAGGCGTTATGCAAGACGCCCAACTTTCAACCCACATACTAATTCCAAGAATGCGCTAGGCTACACCTCCCCCAATCTCACCGGCCCAAAAACTTGGCGCGCTTGCTGGAGTTCTTTGACATGCTTGCGGAGGGCGGGGCCGAACTTGGATTGCAGCACTGCCTTGCGTTGAGGCGCGATGCTGCGTTCCACTTGATCGATGGCCTCTGTCAGTTGGCCGACCATGCGGCGTCCTGATCCGGTGAGCCAGCCGAGATGATGGTCGGCATAGTGCAGGTCTTGGAGCGAGTAGCGGACCGACTCCACTTCTTCCAGACAACGGAAACGCGCTCTGGCCAAATCGCGTTTCGTCAATCCTGCCTCTCGCCACGACGCCTCATGCCTCTCGCCCCAGGTTGACAACCGCTCAAACAGCATCGCCCCCATCGTGAAGGTAAAGGTCGCGTGCAGAATCCCGCGCAACGGGCGCAGGCTCCGTCGCCAGGGCGAGTAGAAAATCTTCTGGTTGTGGTCTCCGCGATACATGACATGCTTGCGGAGCAGCAGATTCAAATGGTGATGGCTGTTTTCGTGGATCAGGTCGTCGATCAGATCGAGATTGTCGCGGTCGAAGCAATTGATGAACGACAGTCCCGGCCTGTGCCGGTAGCTGAAGCTGACGACGCCCTTGGCTTTGAGGGGCACGATGCGTGAGGTGAGCAACGCCAACACCTCGTGCCCTTCGGGCCAGGCTGCGTGAATCGTCTCCCAGGCGCGCCGGACCCGCTCCACCTGCTTCGGCTCTGTACGAACCACCTTGTGTGGCTGGCGGTCTTTCCCGTAGGCCAATGTCGAGCCGACGGTGACCGGGCCATGCGTCGTGCAGAGCGCTTCGGCGGTCGGACGCACCGTCCAATGCCACTGGCCCTGCCCGCCAGGAGCGGACCACACCGGCGAGAGCATTCGTCCGACTTTCAGGGCAATCCCCTGCGCATGGACTCGGAACGTCGCTCGACCACCGGCCTGCGTCAGCGCACGTTTCACAGCGAGTGGCGCTTCGCATCGATCCCCCGCGACACCGAGGGGCACCGCAGAAGCCTCTTCCGCTTTTTCAAAGTTCTGCACAAGGCTGGCCGGCACGTCCCATCGCGGCAACTTGCGCGCACGACACCAGGCCGCCGCCGCGGCAGGATCGAGCCACAGCGACTCTTGTGCAATCTCCTGGGCCAATCGCTTGCAGAGACGCGCCAGCCTCGTATCCAAACCGCCGACCTGTGGTTGGCCTTTGGGAAAGAGTTCGTCGAGGTAACTGTTCTCGAAAAACTTTTCCTGACATTCGGCAAACAGCTGTTCGGCAAACTCCCGGCGGTCGGATTCCCTTCGCCACTGCTGCCAGATATCCAGAAAGTACACCAAGTCGTTCAGCGCCTCGATCCACCCCACGACTTTCCAATGAGACAGATGCTCAGTATTGAGGGCACGGCTGAGGAACTGCGCGTAGCCGGTCGGAAATGCCAATTGCGAAGCCATCTCCGGATAGTCATCTTGCAACTCCCGGCAGAGGTCCTGGAGCAGCCTCCGCATCGACAGACGGAGCTCGGCCGTGAGTTGGGTAAGAATCTGCGGATCAAGTAAAGACATGAGAACCTCGCGGGTGTGTCGTGAGAGAAGAGGCGACTGTATCGTAGGAGAAACGCGCCTGCAAGGAGAGAACGAAGAGGGACTGGAGAGGACGGCCAGGCAACAGACCTGCCGTGCGGCTTTTGGGCAACCGGACCTGACGACGGGCGACATACCGGTCAGCCCATCATCAGATCAACCGGGCTCGATCAGGCCGTGGCTTTCAACGACGCCGCAAATGCCGGCACAGGCACCCCGGTTTTCAGCATCCGTAAGCCGCCGGACCGCTGAATCATCCGGTTGCGCATGATGAGCGGATCGACGACGTTCCCGCAGGACACACAGCGCAACCCGCACATCCACATCGGCAGACAGCTTTCTTGTAGATCGACCAGATCATCGACAACCATGAGGCCGTTACATCTCGTGCATGTCATAGCGCCCCTCCTGATAATGGATGATCGCCCACTGCCTCACACGCCCCGTCCCGCTTAAAGCCTAGCAGGTTTCCGGGTTCGCGCTTGCCCCGACAGAGGAGCAATCATGATGCCAATTTCTCCACCAGCACTCTTGCGGGTTTCCACGGCGAATCGTAGAGTGGGAGCCATTCGCAGCACAGTACGCCCGGTGGCAATGTGACCGAATTGGCCCCATGGGACAGAAATGGAGAAGGACCGTTGTCAGCCCAGGACACCGGCGGCTGCGCGCATCCTGAAACCCGAGACCGGCACAGATAGTCTATGTCACTGACCGCGACAGAAATCAGCCTGGTGGTAGATGAGCTGGCTCCGGCCTTGACCGGAGGCTGGATCCAGAAAGTCTTTCAACCGACCCCGCGCAGCATTGTGTTGGAGGTTCGGGCGCCGGGCCACACGCATCGTCTCCTGTTGTCGGCGCATCCCTCCGCTTCCCGCCTGCACCTGGTCACGCAGCCCCTGCAGAATCCGCCGACACCGCCGGGCTTCTGCCAATACCTGCGCGCCCATCTCCAGGGCGCACGCATCGATCACGTCCGCCAGGAAGCAGGCGATCGCATCGTCTCAATCGGTCTGACCTCCAAAGAGGGCCCGGTCCGGTTGATCGCGGCGTTGACCGGCCACAAAGCCAATCTGCTGGTGCTTGACGCTGAGAGCCGGGTCCTAAAAGATTTGAATCACTCGACAGACTTGTATGGCCAGCCCTATCAGCTTCCCTCTGCACCGATGGCCTCGGGACACCGGCAACACGAAGCGCGCTTCAAGCCTGTCGAGCAGTCCGTCTTCAGTGTGTCCGCGGCCATTGAATCGTGCTATCACGAGAAGGAATCGACGGATGCGTTCGCCGCCCTGAAAGAGGCGCGCGCGCACCATCTCAAGAAAGCGATCAAGAAGCAGCGCCGCCGCATCGACGCCTGGCATGCGGACCTCGCCAAGGCCGACAAGTATCGGGACTATGCGCGCTACGGCGAGTTGCTCAAAGCCAACCTTGGGACCATCAAGAAAGGACAGGAGACTGTGACCGTCGTCGATTATTTCGATGAGGCTCTCCCTCAGGTTAGCATCCCGCTCGATCCGACCAAATCGGCTCAAGGCAATATGGACGACTACTTCCGAAAGCAGCGCAAATATGACACGGCCCAGCGGGAACTCGGGCCCCGGATTGCCCAAGGAGAACAGGAATTCGATGCGCTCCGCCGAGAGCTGACATCGATCGAGCAAGGCACCTGGCAACCAGCTGCTTCGCCAAATCCCTCTCCTTCCCGCCGCCAAGGGCAACCGGTTATGAGCCATCAGCCATCAGCGAAGTCCGGTCCCTTCCGCCGCTTCACCTCGTCGGACGGGCTGCCTATTTTTGTCGGGCGCAATGCGCGAGAGAACGACGAACTTACATTTGGACTCGCCAAAAGCGAGGATCTGTGGCTGCACGCCCGCGGGACGCCGGGGTCGCACGTGGTTGTGCGATTAGAGAAAGGGGCTGAGGTCCCCCCCGAATCATTGCGCGATGCCGCCACGCTCGCACTGCTCTATAGTGACCTGAAGAAGAGCGGGAAAGGCGACGTCATTTATACGAAGCGAAAATGGGTCAAGAAGGCGAAAGGACAGACAGCCGGAGCGGTGACCGTCACGCAGGACAAATCGATCTTTGTGTCGCTGGATCGCCACCGCCTCGAACAATTAAAGACGAGGTCGGCTTAAATGGCCGAGGGGCCTTTTAATAGGTAGACGCCTTTCCCCTCATGATTCTGCCATGGTAGAGTGCCCATATATGGGCACTCCTGCACACACTGAATTTCTGCTCCATGCAGTCACGGAACTCGCGCGATCGAACGGGTCGCAGGACTTCGGCGTCAGGCTGGTCGAACTCCTGAGGAAACAGATCCGGCTCGATGCCGCCGGCCTCTACCTGTATAATCAGTCCGTCCATACCTTCACGCTCGTTCACGCCATTCCTGCCCCGAACGTCACCTGCGAAGTGTCGCAGCTCCCTGCCGCCGGCACCGCGAAAGAAGCGGCGATCAAAGCCGGACAGACCCTGCTCTGCGATGACCTGCTCGCAGCGGGATGGACCGAGGGGTCGTTGCTGCGGCAGATCTCGGCGACTATTTCCGGCATCGTGGCGCCGCTGCGGCTGACCACACTGACGGCCCCGCCCCGTCCGATCGCCGTGATGTTCATAGGCGCCCTCTCGAACGCCGCCTTTACCGAACAGGACCGCAGTTTGATCGAAACCTTGAGCGCGACCATCGCCCCCGTGCTGCAAAACGTGCTGGCGACCGAGGAGCGTGATGCCTTGCGCGCGATCAACAGCCGGCTCGTCGTCGGCAGCTTCACCATCGACAGCCTGCTGCCGGCCACGCTCGATCTGCTGCAGCGGGCCATTCCGCATGACATGCGGGGGCTGGTCCGGTTTGTCCGCTCGCCTGAAGGACACTGGTTCGACATCGTCCATGTGGACGGCGTGGCCATCGACCTCGATCAGCTCAAACAATTTCCCTTCGACCGCATGGCGCCCGCCGAAATGCTGGCGACCGGCAAGCCCTTACTCCTGACCGGCCAGAACCGGGAACGATTTCCCGAACGGTCCTATATCGAATCGGTCGGCATCATGTCCTGCATGCTTTGCCCGCTGATCGTTCGCGGAGCCTCTTATGGATTTCTGGCCATCGGCAGCAGAAGGCCCAACGCCTTCTCCGAGCGGGATCTCAGCATGGCGGAGCAGTTCGGCTATCACCTGTCGCAAGCCATCGCGAACCTGACGGCGTATGAGGAAATTCACTCCCTCAAAGACCAACTGGAGCGGGAGAACATCTATCTCAGGGAAGAAATCGGCGCCTCGGTCGACTTCAAGGAGCTGATCGGCGAAAGCGCCGCCCTGCAAAAGACGCTGAAAGCCATCGAACAGGTGGCGCCGACCGATTCCACCGTCCTGATCACCGGCGAGACGGGAACCGGGAAAGAGCTGGCGGCCCAGGCCATCCACCATGTCTCGCCCCGCAAAACCAAGCCCCTGGTCCGCGTCAATTGCGCGGCGCTGCCCCCGACCCTGATTGAGTCCGAGCTCTTCGGCCATGAAAAAGGCGCGTTCACCAATGCGACCGCCCGAAAGATCGGCCGGTTTGAACTCGCGAATGGCGGAACGATTTTTCTCGACGAAGTCGGCGAGATCCCGATCGAGCTGCAGGCCAAACTCTTGCGCGTCCTGGAGGCCCAGGAACTCGAGCGAGTCGGCGGCACCCACCCCATCAAGCTCAATGTGCGCGTGCTCGCCGCCACCAATGTCGACCTGGAACGAGCCGTGAAAGCCGGACGCTTCCGCCCCGACCTCTTCTACCGGTTGAACGTGTTCCCGTTGCGTCTGCCGTCACTGCGCGAACGGCGGAACGACATTCCTCTGCTGGCCAAACACTTTGCCAGGAAATACAGCGCGCTGCACCGGAAATCCGTCACCCGCATCGGCGCCTCCACGCTTAAATCATTGCAACTCTATGACTGGCCGGGAAATATCCGGGAGCTCCAGCATGTCATCGAGCGAGCCGTGATCGTATCGCAAGGGCCGGTGCTGACGATCGATGGATTGCTGCCCCAGCCCGCCTCCGATGAGCCCGCCGCTCCCGGAACCATGGCCGAGGCAGAGCGCGCGCATATCCTCAACATCCTCGGCCAGACCAATTGGGTCCTGGCCGGTCGCCACGGGGCGGCCATGCGTCTGGGGATGAAGCGCTCCACCCTCCAACACCGCATGAGAAAGCTCGGCATACGCCGCCCGACCCGCCTCTCGTAGCCCTCTGCCCATATATCGGCATACGCTCGAATAGCTGCCAGCATATGGGCATAGATGAGATTCGGTCGCATCGGCGCCCGCTCGATCGACGTCTCGTTTTTCTTTGATCATCCATACACTTCCATCCCGGCTCGCCCAGAGGGTCATACTCGGCACCGTCCCTGCTTAATCATCGCGACATGACACCATGGGATCTCAGCCAATCAGTTGAACGATATTTCGCCGAACGGCACGCGCATCTTGCCTCCTCCGGTGACCGGACGCAGGACGGACGTCAATTCATCTGGTGCGGTGAGGTATTCGACTACCTGACTGAAGGGCTTACGGAACGGCTCGCCGCCATCGGGATTACTTTCAGCCAAACCTTTCCCGGCCCCTTTCGCCTGCTCGACGAGGAGCAGCGGGCGAACGGCCAACACATCCGGCGATTCTGGACGACGGCGTTGCAACACGGCTGCCCCGTGGCAAAGCTCTGCACCTCCTTCGTCCACCGGCACGACCAGGTGACCCTGCCGGAACTCCCGCATGTCCAGGCCTATCCTCCCGACCATCCGATTCTCGACACAGAGGAGCCGGCATGAACTACGTTGCGCTCAAGATGCTCTTCGGCGACCGCGCGAAGTATCTGATGCTGCTCTGCGGCCTCACCTTCGCCGTGATGCTCATCGTGCAGCAGGGATCGATCTTCTGGGGACTCATGACCTGGTCTCAATCGGGTGTGACCAATGTCAACGTGCCGATCTGGGTGACCGACCCCGGCATCGCGCAGGTCGATGAAGTGAAACCCATCGCCGATACGGCGGTCGATCGTGTCCGGAGCGTGCCGGGCGTCGAGTGGGCGGTCCCGCTCTACAAGGGGCTGTTACGCGCCAGGCTCTCCAACGGCGAATACCATCAGATCTCCCTGGTCGGCCTGGAATCTTCGACTCTGATCGGACGGCCGGCAAAAGTGCAGGAAGGCCGCATTGAAGACTTGCGGCAACCGGATGCGGTGGTGGTGGATCAATGGACGGTCGAACGGATGGGCGGACCGGAGGTCATCAAGGTCGGCACCATTTTCGAACTGAACGACAAACTGGCCCGGGTCGTCGCGATTGCCGACACCCAGAAAAGCTTCACCAACATTCCCGTCGTCTACACCACGTACGAGCGGGCGTTGCGCTATGTCCCGCGCGAACGCCGGACCCTCTCCTACGTGCTGGCCAAAGCCAAGGACGGGCTACCGCCGGAGGAGGTCACGCAACGCATTCAGGAACAGACCGGCCTCGGCGCGTTCACCGATGACCAGTTCGGCTGGAAAACGATTAACTGGGTGCTCAAGAACACGGGCATCGGCATCAACTTCGGCACCACCATTCTGCTGGGATTCATCGTCGGCATGGCCATCGCCGGCCAGACCTTTTATCTCTTCACGGTTGAAAACCTTCGGCAGTTCGGCGCCTTGAAAGCCATGGGCACATCGACATTCACGCTGGCAAGAATGATTCTGCTCCAGGCCTACACCGTCGGAGTGACAGGATACGGGCTCGGCGTGGGACTGGCCTCGCTGTTCGGCTACTTCACCGCACGCAGTGGAGGGCTGCCCTTTATTGAAACCTGGCAGCTGCTGGTCCTGGTGCTCGTCGCGCTGCTGACCATCTGCACATTTTCCGCGCTGATCAGCATTATCAAACTCGCCCGGCTGGAGCCGGCGATCGTTTTCCGGTGAGCGCCATGGACGGACATGATCAACCGGCCGCTGTGCGCGCACGCGGCATCGTGAAATCCTTCGGGAGCGGCGAGACCCAGGTGACGGTGCTCAAGGGCATCAACCTCGACATCTATCTGGGCGAGATGCTGCTGCTGGCCGGAGAGTCGGGCGGGGGCAAGACCACCCTTCTCTCGGCGCTGGCCGGCATCCTCGACATCGACGAAGGGGACATCGACGTGCTGGGCGTCCCGCTCAGCGCACTGCCGGCCAGGCGCCGGACGCAGTTCCGCGGCCAGACCATGGGATTCATCTACCAGCAGTTCAATCTCCTCCCCGCCCTGACGGCGGCGGAGAATGTCGCCGTCCCGCTGCTGATTCAGAACGTCGGCCGCCGGGAAGCCGTCCGCCGCGCGCGGCTCATGCTGGAGCGTGTGGGACTCGGCGACCGGACGGAGTTCCTGCCGAAGAATCTTTCCGGCGGCCAGCAGCAGCGCGTGGCCATTGCGCGGGCCCTGGTCAACGAACCACGCCTCCTGATCTGCGATGAGCCTACCGCGGCGCTGGATGGCCCGAACGGACAGAAAATCATGGAGTTGCTCCGGGAAGTCGGACGATCGCCGGATCGCTGCGTCATCGTCGTCACCCATGACAGCCGCATCTTCCACTTCGGCGACCGGATGGCACACCTCACCGACGGCCGGATCGACAGTATAGAAACGATTTCTCGCGAGGGAACCGCATGATTATCCTGAAACGGCTCAGCATCTGGATGGCGCTGCTCGGTCTCGGATTCACGACCTGGGTCCTCATGGGCGCGGCGAAGAAAGAGCCGATGCCGACACCGGTCGCCGAGCCCCCGCGCTCTCCTTATACCGAGAGCGTCGC
The DNA here is from genome assembly GCF_049546785.1 of Nitrospira sp. NS4. Taxonomy (NCBI): domain Bacteria; kingdom Pseudomonadati; phylum Nitrospirota; class Nitrospiria; order Nitrospirales; family Nitrospiraceae; genus Nitrospira; species Nitrospira sp. NS4. Next base: position 872,837 of record NZ_JBMWAN010000001.1, read on the forward strand.
CGCGTCGGGAATCATCGAGGCGGTGAATGAGAACGTGCGCATCGCCCCTCCGGTGGCGGGATTGATCACCAAAGTCTTCGTCGCGGTCGGCGAGCAGATCACGGAGCAGGCTCCACTCTTTCAGCTGGACGATCGTGACCTGCGCGCCCAATTGCTCACGCGCGAGGCGGCGATTCCGCCGATCCAGGCGCAGATCCAGGAACAACAGTACCGGATCGGCGACCTGAACACCCAGCTGAAGCGGCTCAAATCCGTGCAAGATCACCGCGCGGTCAGCGATGACGAGGTGCAACGCACCTGGTATGCGCTGGAAATGGCGAAACGGAGCCTCGTCCGCTTCCAGGCCAATCTACAGGAGGCAATCGTCCGGCGGGATGAACTCCACATCCTCCTGGATCGCCTCCTGGTCCGGGCCCCCCGCGCGGGGACGATCCTTCAGGTCAACATACGGGCAGGCGAATATGCCATGCCCGGAGCAGCGGAGCCGCTGCTCCTCCTCGGGGACATGCAGCAACTGCAGGTCCGGGCAGACGTGGACGAAGTGAACGCGCCGCTCGTCGCCCCGCGTGCGGCCGCAGTGGCGTCGTTGAAGTCGCGGGGAGACACCCAGTTCGCCCTGTCCTTCGTCCGTATCGAGCCCTACGTCGTCCCCAAGAAGTCACTCACCGGCGACAACAGTGAGCGGGTCGATACTCGTGTGCTTCAAATCATCTACCGGTTCGAGCGGCCACCCTTTCCGGTCTATGCAGGCCAGCAGGTCGATGTCTTCATCCAGCGAGACCAGACGGCCGCCTCTCCCGCAGATGCTGGCCCCTCCGCCCCTCGCCAACCGGAGGCCGGGCCATGATCCTGAGACGGGACACAGAGACCGTCATGTCGGGCCGCCTGAGGGTGACGGCCTCTATCCAGCAGCCGGGACTATGAACACCTCGTATTGGAAGTACAGGGCTCCATCATGTCGGCAACCGCGGCAATCTACCGGCAGCTCGATCCGGGAGGCTGTTCCAATAACCAAACCCTCTCCTCCAATACACCGGGCGGCCTCGGATGGACCGGCCACGAGCCTGGCCATCAGGTCTTCGCCGCACAGGACTCTCCCCGGCCGCCCACAAACACAAGAAACTCTCGCAACCCTAGGGAAATCTCATTATGATGGGATCTGAAAGGGTGTACCGATGCCCGACGCCCAGTCACCGCCCGCATCGCCAACGATTCTCGTCGTCGACGACGAACCGTCGATCGTGAATCTGTGCCATGCCGTCCTGGAACAAGCCGGGTTCACCATCCTTGAAGCCGACGGCAGTTCGGAAGCGCTCAAGATCTGTACGAGGCATGAGGGACCGATTGACTTGCTGCTGACCGACTTGATCCTCCCGCCCCCTGGATTTCACCTGGCATCGGGCGCCAACGAATTTCCTCATGTGCATGGGTACGAGTTAGCGGTTCGCGCCGCCAGGATTCGTGAGGGGCTGAGAATCGTGTTGATGTCCGGCAATCCGGACACAGAGCTCGACAGCCATGGGATCAAGCCGGGCACACTCCCGTTTGTGCAGAAACCCTTCGAACCAGCTGCCTTGATTCAGCTGATCCGCGATGTGCTCCAGAGTCCCCCGCCGACGATCAACGAGAACCGGGAACGAACCGCGAACGAGGTTGACTGGTTTGACTGACGCTTCTGAATAGGCTGGGGGCGCGGCTACGGCTGAACCTCCCCCTTGGCTTCGCGAAAAGGCTAGGGGTGTTCCGTCATGAACCAGCCGGCAATGGAGAGTCTGCGGTGTTGCCCGGCGGTTTGGTCGACGCGACAGACCCGGTGGAACCGGGGCACGGTAAACATGACCAACGATCCGGGACGCGGCTCGATGCAGTGCGTGATATCCAACGCCGGTTTTTCTGCTGTATGGGTTGGCCGCGTGGCGTAGACAATCAGCTCTCCCCCCCAATCCGATTGCCACTCCTCATGGAAATAGCTGACAAGCGCAATCCGGCGCTGCGGCGGCCGTCGGCCGCTCACAGGATGGCCCTGATCGGTATCGTCATGCGTCAGCAGACAGTCGCCGGCGGAGTACGAATAGTAGCTGAAGCCCATGTGGCGCCCGATGATGTTCGGGAACGATTCCATATGCTCCTGGATACAGGGCAATTGCAGCCGCGAGAGAAAGCGCTGCCCCTGGGCAGGGCCGATCTCCGCCTTCGCCCAGTTACCTGAATCGGGAAAATCCTCCCGCACATTCGGCAGATCCGAGAGGCTCTTCCAGGCGGCTTGATTCATGGCATCGCGAAAGAACCGGCGTTCTTCCGCGGACCAGAAGTTTTCAACCACGAGCACGGGGCTTGTGCGGAAGGAAAATGATTGCAGATCCCCGAGCGCCACGGATGACGATTGCACCTTCCCCTGGGAACTCACGCTCTCTCTCCCTTCGTCTGAACGACCGGATGCAGCTCTCTTATCATCATCCTGATTCCCATGACAAGACGGTGCAGCGACGGTAAATAAGAAGGGGTTGCTACCTTGCGATAGCAACCCCTTGAGGCTCATCGGGTATCGTTGGGATTACCAGCGATCGCGCTTTCCGCCCCCGCCGCTCCGTCCCCCGCCGCCGCCAAATCCTCCACGTCCACCACCGCCGCCGCCGGTGCGGGGCTCTTGGGGACGCGCTTCATTGACGGTCAAGGTCCGGCCGCCGAAATCGGTGCCGTTCAACGCCGTGATCGCCGCTTGGGCTTCTGAATCAGAGGCCATCTCCACGAAGCCGAAGCCCCGCGATTGGCCCGTGAACTTGTCTGTAATGACGCGGGCAGATTCCACCGCGCCATGCGCCGCAAACAGTTCACTCAGTTGCTGCTCGGTCGCCGCATACGGCAACCCACCGACGTAAATCTTCGAACCCATGTGGGTTCCTCCTTTAGAATATTGACATTGTCTTGAACTCGAGTGACGGAGGAAGGAGCGGGCCGAAGACGCGAACAACGCGGCGACTTAGGTCTGACTTCCGACGAACTTCCCGGGCAAGGCAACATCGTTGCGGGCCTGCTTCAGTCGAACGATTCACCGCGAGGCCCGTGCGGCGAAGTGAGCTCACCCTACCACAGGCCTACCCCAATAGCAAACAGCCGGACCAATCCGGCCTAGCCGTTCAAACCGCCACAGATCATCAGGCGCAGGGCCTCAATCGCGTCCATTTGAAGAGGAAGTCCATGCCCCACACTTCCGCTTCACTTGCAACTTCAGATGGATAAGACGGACCCTACTCACCCACGCGGACCAATAGCCCCTGCTCCTTGCAGTAGGCGAACGTCCTGTGGAACCAGGCAATCACTGTGGCGAGCAGCACCAGGTTCAGTCCGCAGGCCCAGGCGAGATGGGGGAGCGGCGAGGAGCCGGGGGTCAGGACCGCCCGCATGCCCTCGAAGATATGGGCCGCGGGGTTGGCCCAGGCGACCGGCTTCAGCCAGACCGGCAGCACATCCATGGGATAGAACACGCAGGAAATCGGCTGAAAGAGAAAGACCATGCTCCAGGCCAGCACTTCGGCCTCCTGCCCGAACCGCATGATAAGCGAGGTGGTGAACACCCCGATGATCCAGCCCGTCACCACGAGACTCAGCACGAACGGGAACAGCCAGACCCCGATCAGAAAAATGTTGTACCCGTAGAACAGCCAGGCGCAGACCGCCATCACGACCGACACGCAGGTCACCTTCAACACGCTCATCATCATGGTCGCGGCAAGAAACTCGCTCGGCTTCAGCGGGCTCGCAAAGAGATTCATCAGGTTGCGCGCCCACAGCTCTTCGAGAAACGAAATCGTCACTCCCTGCTGTGAGCGAAACAACATGTCCCAGAGGATCAATGCGCCGAGAAAGAAGGTCACGAACCCGGGCACCTGAGTCTGATAGCGGACCAGATAGAGCGTGATGAAGCCCCAGATGACCAGATCCAAAAACGGCCAGTAAAAGATCTCCATCATCCGGGGCAAACTCCGGCGATAGAGATAGAGATGACGGAGGATGAGGGCGGCGATGCGATGAAATTTCATACGAGATTAGTGATGATGCTCCTCGCCGCACCCTCCACACCCCCCGCAGTCACCATGCCGGCCCAGGATGGTATCCATCATGCTCTGCGCGCCTCCGACCAGCCGCTGACCGACCCGCGTCCCGTCCGGCAATTTTCTCAATCCCAGCCCGAGCAGGATCGTCGGCACCGCCGGCACCCCGACCAGAAAGGGCCACGTGGAGACACGCGCGGCATCCGTCATCCACAACAGCGTCAGCGCCAGCAGCAGGGGAACCGTTCCCGCTGCGAAACTGGCTCGCACGACCTTCCACCCGCTGGTGCCGCGCACAGCGCCCACCATCGCGAGGGCCAGCCAAAAGAGCCCCCAGCAGGCGCTGACCCCGAACCCGCCGAGCACCAGACCGAGCAGAAACGACACCGCTGTATCCATCATGATCTCCTGAGACCGATCCTTCCTCGCAGCGCGCCGCTGCTATTGCTCTCTCGCCAGTTTCAAAAACACCTCTTCAAGGTCCGACTGCCCGAACCGGGCGACGATTTCTGCAGCGGTCCCCTCGGCGACAATCTTGCCCCGCTGCAAAAAAATGATCCGGTCCGACATGTCTTCCATTTCCTGCATATTGTGCGAGGTGTAGAGCATGCTGAGGCCGGATACCCGCCGCGCGTCCTTTAGCAAGGCCCGGATCTTGTGCGCAATATCAGGGTCCAGGCTCGCCGTCGGCTCATCCAGGAAGAGAATCTTCGGCTCGGTCAGAAAGGCCTTCGCCAGGGTCAGCCGCGTCATCTGCCCGGAGGAGAGCTTCCGGGTTACCTTCTGACGAAACTCCCCCATCTCCAGTTTGCGCACAATCTCGTCGATCCTGCGCTCAGCCTCCGCCACTCCATAGAGCCGCGCCACGACCCGGAGGTTCTCCTCCACCGTCAGGGACATCGGCATCGAGATATAGGTGGAGGAAAAATTGACCTGCTGCAGGATCTCCTCCCGATGCGTCTCCAGATCCAACCCGAACATGCGGATCGACCCCGCCGTCGGCGTGACCAGGCCCAGCAACATCTGAATGGTCGTCGTCTTGCCCGCTCCGTTCGGCCCCAATACCCCGAGGATCTCCCCCGGCCTGATCGTGAAGGAAATCCCGTTCACCGCCGTGAACGCACCAAACTGTTTGGTGAGATCGCGAACCTCGAGAACGGGTGGCATCATTGGCAAGCCATGCGCATCGGTTAAAACAACAAGTCAGCGCTGATTTTTTCTGGGAGATGACAGGTCTCGCACTTCCGGCTGATCGGCTTGCCCTGATGCTCGGTCTTCCCGTCATGGCACCGGAAACAATCGGACAGGGCGCGGGTGCGCAGATAGGAGCCCTCCGGGTGCTCCGGATTCCAGGGCTTGCTGTCCGCCGACACATGCCCGCGCGGAATCACAATCGGATAGCCTTTGATCGGCCGTTCGTGCACGACCCCGGAATGGCAGGTGGTACAACCCTCTCCCTGCCCCCTGACACCGAACGCCTCCATGTGGGCGCGATGGCTCATCACCAGGCCCACGTCCTTCACGGGTGGAGGCAGGTCCCGCGTTGCGATCTCGGAAACCCGCAGAATGTTCCGGTGGCAACTCACACACACATCCGAATCCACCTTGGCCTTGAGATTGTGAACTTCGGTCGGTGTGCCGAACAGATAGATCACCGTATCCTTCGTCCCGTTCCATACCTTGTCGTGCAGCCAGCCCTCGACGCCGGGACGGACATGGCAGGCCACGCAGGTGACGTCTTTATGGGACGACTTCGTCCAGCTTTCATAGGACGGAGTGATGGTGTGGCAACCGGCGCAAAACTTCGGATGATTCGTCAGAGGAATTGCGAGACCGCCGAACGCGAAGGCTCCGGCGACGAGGGCCAGGACGATCGTCGCTTTACGGTTCCAGTTCATGCGCGACGCGAGGAAACTGCTTCATGATGATGGCGGCCACGCCCGCGACATCGTTCAGATCGAGCACCGGAACGGGCAGGTCGATCGGCTTATCGGAGACGACCGCCAGGAGCCCGTCGGGAGACACCGGCACTTCCCCGACCTGTTCCCGGATCACCACAATCTTGTGATAGCCTTCGCTTTTCCAGCCTTCGGCGATGATGAGATCATAGGAGGAATCCAGAAACCGGTCCCGCACTTCCTCCACCTTCATTTCTTCCGGCACGTCGGCAAACATCGCCAGGCTGCCGCGGGATATCACGATGACGCTGCTGGCCCCCGCCCGCTTGTGCCGCCAGCTGTCCTTGCCTTCGGTATCGAGATCGAATCCGTGCCCCGCATGCTTGACCGTGGCTACGCGATACCCAGCCCGGACCAGCTCGGGAATGACCCGTTCGATCAACGTCGTCTTGCCGCTGTTGGACCGTCCAACGAAGGAGACAATGGGCACGGCCATCAATTCAATCCCTTTCCTGACTCAACAACACGACGTCTTATGGCCGCCGCTGTGAGTCTGCCCCGCTTGCGTGCTCCAGGCTGCTCCGCTCAGCAACTGCACGGTCACCAGATCACCCGGATTCAGCCGCTCGACCTCCACCGGAATATCGATCAGGCAATTGGCCTTCACCATGGAGGTCAGAATCCCGGATCCCTGATCGCCCGTCGTCCGCACCTTGAACTGGCCCTCTTCGCGCGTCAGCACGCCGCGAAGGAAATGCCTCCGGTCCGTCCGCTTCGAAAACTTTTCCTGGAAAACCGCATGCACGACCGGACGCCCGTAGGCGGGGTGGCCGCACATTTTCAGCATGGCCGGTCGGACCAGCTGCTCGAACGTCACCATCGACGAGACGGGATTACCCGGCAGCCCGAAGGCCAGCTTGCCTTGGATTTTGCCGAAGGCCAGCGGCTGGCCGGGGCGGATCGCGAGCTTCCAGAAATTCATCTCGGCGCCCAGGTCCCGAAACACCGCCTTGGTGAAGTCATAATCGCCCATCGACACGCCACCTGATAGCACCAGAATATCGGCGTTGAGCCCGTGCGAGATCTTCTCCTTCAAGGCGTCGGGGGTGTCCCGCGCGATTCCCAGGAGAAACGGAATCCCGCCGGCCTCCTGCACCGCCGCCGCAATGCCGTAGCTGTTGGAATTGATGATTTTCTCTTCGCTGAAGCGCTCGTCCAGATCAGCCAGCTCATCGCCCGTCGAAAGGATGGCCACGCGCGGGCGCTGGTAGACGAAGACGAAGGACTTGGCAAGGATGGCCAGCATGCCGGCATCGCCGGGACGAATCTGCGTGCCTTTGGCGATGATGCATTCGCCCTTTTTCACATCCTCGCCCTTGGGGCGAATGTTGGCCCCGCGCGGCTCCGGCTTGAACACGCGGACCGAATCCGGTGTATGCTCCGTATCCTCGACTTTCAGCACGGTATCAGCCCCGCGCGGGATCGGCGCGCCGGTCATGATCCGGATCGCCTGGCCTGGACCGACCGTCCTGGAAGGCATCTTCCCGGCCGGGACATCTTCGATCACCGTCAGCGTGACCGGCTTTCCAATGGCATGCTCCTGCTTGATGTCTTCCCAGCGCACGGCAAACCCGTCCATCGCGCTGTTGTCCCACGGCGGATTGTCGCGTTCGGCCACGATGTCTTCACCGAGCACCCGGCCCAACGAATCCAGAATGGAAATCTTCTCCAGGCCGAGGGTCGGCGTGGCATCGAGCACGACTTTCTGCGCGGCGTGAAGCGGGGTCAACCCTGTAGTGACGTCAGCGGCTTTCACGATCTCACTCCTGTCAATGTTGTTGGCGGGGCGCGACCTTGAGCAACGACCCGCTCTTCTTACAGAACGCTTCGACCTTGTTCGCAATCTCGTGGTAGCACTCGGCCGTCGCCGTGTCCGAATTGAACATGGCATAAGGCTCGCCTGCATCCGACTGCGTCACGACTTCGGGATCGAGCGGAATCCGGCCGAGGAACGGCACGCCCATGTCGTTCGCCGACGCCTCCCCTCCGCCCTTGCGAAAGACCTCGATATGGTTGTGACAATGCGGACACTCCAGGCCGCTCATGTTTTCGACGATGCCGATGATCGGCACTTCGCTGTCTTTGCAGAAGGTCACCGACTTGCGCGAGTCCAAGAGCGCCACTTCCTGCGGCGTCGTAATAATCACGGCTCCGCTGACATTGCCCAACAGATCGATCGTCGTGACCGACTCGTTGCCGGTGCCCGGCGGGAGATCGATCAGCAGAAAATTGAGGTCCTGCCACTCGACGCCGCCCAGCAACTGATTGATGAATTCATACTTGTACGCGTCGCGCCAGATGATCGGATCATCAGGGTTCTGAAGCAGGAACGACATCGAGGCGATTTTGAGGTTGTAGGCTTGAAAAGGGATGATTCCACCCGACGTGCTGATCTTCAGCTTCTGCCCTTCCGCCCCGACCATCTTCGGAATGTTGGGCCCATGGATATCCATGTCGCAGATCCCGACATGCCACCCCTTCAGCGCGAGGCTCACGGCGATATTCGTCGTGCAGGTGCTTTTGCCGACCCCGCCTTTGTTGCTCATGATGAGGACTTTGTATTCGATCCTCTCCATGCGCTTCGCCACGAGCCAGCGGCTGTGGCCTTCCTTGTCCTTCTGGCAGGATTCGTTTTCGTCGCAAATGGCGCAGGCCCACATATAGGTACAGGCGTCGCTGCCGCCCGAGGTCGGTGTCTGGATGATATTCAACTCACGAGGCATAAGATATCCTTCTGTGTAACGTGATTCCGGGCGGCAGGGTTTGCCGGTTACCGGCGCGGGCTCCCGCTCGGTACGGCGACATAGTCGCCTTCGGCCGACTTCGGCATCCCGGCTCCGCCTGGACCGCGTCCTGCGGGACCCGGCGCGGCTGCGGGAGCCTCGGCAGGCTCTTCCTGCGCCGGCTTCTTCTTATTGAAGAACCCCGCGCTCACGATGCCGACTTCATAAAAAATGTACATCGGCAGCGCCATCAAACATTGGTTAAATGGATCCGGCGTCGGCGTCAGAATGGCCGCGATGATGAAGGCTCCGAGCAGCGCCCATTTCCGGTAGCGCCGCAGGAACGGCGCATCCACCCATCCCAGCTTGGCCATCAAGGTGATCGCCAGCGGGACTTCAAAAATCAGCCCGAAGACGAGCAGAAACCACAGAGCAAAGCCGACGTATTGCGCAATGGATAACTGCGGAATAAAGCCCGCGCTCACGCCATAGGAAATGAGAAAATTCAAGGCGAAAGGCAGGACGAAGAAAAAGGAGAAGAAGACGCCCGCAAAAAACGCCAGCGTGCTGAGCAGCACAAACGGCCCGACAAACCGGCGCTCCTGCACATGGAGCCCCGGCACGACAAACTGCCAGACCTCCAGCAGGATATAGGGCATGGCCAGCACGACGGCAAAGAGGCCGGCCACTTTGACGTTCTGCCACAGGGCTTCAGCCGGCGCGAGAAAGACGAAGGGCACGGAGGGAAGATCGGTCGGCTCCCAGGACAACGTGCTGGGCACGAACATGTTCTGCAGCGGGATGCGCAGCCACTTGACGAGGGTATCGGCATAGAAAAACGTGGCGACGAACACGATCGCCGTGATGATGACGGCGCGGGTCAGCCGGACCTGGAGTTCAACCAGGTGCTCCATGACCGGCATCTTTTTATCTTCCAGCGGCTTAAAGACCGAGTCTTGCAGCCACCGGTTGAAATCGTTCAGCACCGCGCCCCCACCCGCACAAGACGACGCCGCGCCGGCGATGGATCCATCACCGGACGCGGCATACTCGGTCTACTTCGGATTGACGGCCACGAACAGGCTGTTGCCCTGCCGGCTGACCAGCAGCACCGCCAGTTCGTCCTTCTTGATCTTGTTGGCCGCTTTCAAATAGTCATCCACCGTTTTCACCGTCTCGTGATTGACTTCCTGAATCACGTCGCCGCGCTGCAATCCCGCCGCTTCGGCCGGGCCGCCCGCTTCCACCGCGGTGATCACCACACCGGTCGTCTTGGCCGGAATATTCAACTGGCTCATCAGCGCGTTGTCCAGCGCCTGAATCTTCACCGACGCCAGCACATTGTCCGGCGGCTTGATGGTTTCGCCCTGGTCCTTCTGTGGAACCGCTTCCTTCTTGGCTAACAGCTCGTCGGATGGCCGTTCCGCCACCTTCACCGCGATGGTCTGCTCTTTGCCGTCGCGCATGATCTTGACCTGCGCATCTTTCCCCACCATGGTGCGCGCCACGAGATTCCGGAGCTGGCTGACGCTCTGCACTTCCTTCCCGTTGAACGCAATCACCACATCGCCGCGCCTGATGCCGGCCGCATGCGACGGGCCGTTCTCATTCACATCGCTGATCAGCACGCCTTTGCGCTGCTCCGACAGCTTGAATGATTTGGCCAGCGCCGGCGTAATCTCCTGAATCGCGACGCCCATCCAACCCCGGACGACTTTCCCCGTCTTCTGGAGACTGTCGACGATGTCCACGGCAATACTGCTGGGAATCGCGAATCCGATGCCCTCCGAACCGCCGGTCCGCGAGAAAATCGCCGTATTGATCCCGATCAGCTCGCCGTTCATGTTCACCAGCGCGCCGCCGGAGTTTCCGGGATTGATCGCGGCATCCGTCTGAATGAAATCTTCATAATCCGCAATACCCACGTTGCCGCGGCCCAGGGCGCTGATGATGCCCAGCGTCACCGTGGAACTCAGCCCGAAGGGGCTGCCGACGGCCAGGACCAGGTCGCCGACCTGCAGCTTCTCGTACTCCGCCCACTTGAGGGAAGGCAAATCCTTGGCTTCGATCTTGATGACCGCCAGATCGGTCTTGGGATCAGTCCCCACCGTCTTGGCCGAGAACTCCCGCCGATCACTCAGTGTGACCGTAATCTGGGTCGCGCCCTCCACGACGTGATTGTTCGTCACGATATACCCGTTCGAATCGAAGATGACTCCTGATCCGGCGCTTTGCTCGGGACGCCCGTGCCCGCCCGGAGGCCCCGGCGGCATCGGAGGCGGCGTCGGGAGTTCTCCCCCGCCCGGCTCATCTCCCGGAGGTCCTCCGAACGGACCGGGTGGAAGACCACGGCGGCGGCCTTCCCCGCCGCCTCCGGTCACAGCAATATTGACGACCGCCGGATTCACTTTCTTTACAATTTCAGAGAAGCCCTGGGCCAAGGCCGGAGAAGCCGCTGTTGCGACGGGACTCCCCATGAACCCGCACGCGACCGTGGTCGCCAACACAAGTCCGCAACCAATGATGAACTTGGTCGTCTGCTGACGCCGAATGACCATACTCAGTTCCTCCCGACGGTTGATCTGACATAAAACCAGAAACCAGCTACACCGGCCCGGTTGAATCCGGAGAGCCAGCCAAGCAGTGCATCTTACACTAATCTTTCCCTGGGCTTCAAAGAGGAAAAGTCCCGTTTGGCCGACCGATCGTGACATCATTCAGAAAGTACTCAGGCTGTCATGGCCACTTGAATGAGGCCTGAGACTGCTTCAGCGTAACCTGGGCGCCAAAGATGCGCGGAGAGGCACGCCGATGACACGAGCGGTGCGGGACGAAGTGCCGGACAACTGGTCCGATCAACCGGGATCGAAAACGCGGTTATTCCGGGATGGGGTTGCGTTGTTCCGCGAACTGGCCGTCATCCATCGCAACGCCGCCAACGGCTCCTATTCACCTCCCCGGGCACCCGACTCGCCCTCCCCCCTCAGATCCTCTTTCCCCGTCTGGGAATAGTCCCTCCCCTCCAGACATCTCTGCGGGACAGGCCGGGCACCTTTGGATTCACAACTCTCCTTTTCCAAACCGAATCCATTTGATATGCCTTTCATGTTCCGGCACCATCGGGGCAACCGCTTCCGGCTCTTGCGTTATGTTCTTGAGTTTCTTCCAGTACAGTAACAAGCGGGCGGGGAGAATCCCGCAGACCGGCAGCACCGCAACCATCATTTGAGAGCCATCGGCACATGCGCTGCTCACAAGCACTCCTCGGCCTTCTGGCCGGCCTCACGGTCGGCTGTACCGGCGCGCCCCACTTTCCACCCCCGGATCCATCGGACTCAACGGTCCCGGCTCACCCGCGTCAGGCCGCACCGGCAGCGCGTACATCGAATGTGCGCTTCACATCCATGGTGCTGGACGAAAACAGCAACCTCACTCTCGAAGGCGGCGAACGCTTTCGCGTGCGCGTGGACGTGATGAACACCGGCATCGTGCCGATTGAACAGGCCCTCGTGTCACTCTCGGGCCAACACATGCTGCTCAGCCTGTTCTCCGCAACCACCCTTTCGCTTCCCACTCTGCAACCGGGCGAGATGAAATCCGTCGAGTTCCTGGCCACACTTCCGCCTGCCCTCCCGGACAGGAAAGCCGAACTGCACGTGACCGTCGAAGAGTCCATCCTCCACACAAAAGCTCCGACACAGACCCTGGCCGTCACCATACAACCGACCGGGATCAAGGCCGACGACGTGGACCAGATTCCGGCATCGGCAACTGACTTTCAGCAGCCAGACACCTACCTCATCTCAATCGGCGTCGGCTCATACCGCAATCAGCAGATCTTGCCGCGGAAGTTCGCCTCCCTGGACGCGGGAATGGTCGCCAATTACTTCCGGTCGCTCGGGGGCCTCCCCGCCTCGAATGTGCGCCTGTTTCAAGATCAGACCGCCTTGCGAGCGGATATCGACGAAGCCCTCTTGACCTGGCTGCCTGCGCACGTGACGAAGGACGCCCTGGTCATCATCTACTTTTCAGGCCAGGCCATGGTAAATCAGGACGGCGAGATACTCCTTGTCCCGTACGAAGGAAGCCCCGCGACAGCGACTCGCTTGTATCCCCTGAAAGATTTGGAGTCGGCCCTTTCCCGGCTCAAGGCCAACCACACGATCCTGCTGTTCGACGGTATGGTCTCGCCGCTTCACAGCAATCCCAAGGCCGGGAACCCGTCTCCCCGCTGGGGCGGCAGCGGCTCCTCCACAGTTCGGCTGATCAGTAACGATGCCCTGAGCAACGGCCTTGAGGACGACAAGCATCGTCATGGCCTCTTTACCTACTATCTCTTGCGGGCCTTGCGCGGAGAGGCGGATTCAAATCGGGATGGCGCGGTGACGCTGGGAGAAGTTGCCGGCTACGTCAGCCAGAAAGTCATGTGGGCGTCAAAATCCCAATTCGGCGGCAACCAACATCCGTTCATATTCCCGCCGATGAAATCGGACCCTCTCTCATCGACGCTCGTTCTCAGCAAACCGGCTGGGATTCGAGGAGAGGAAATACCGTAATTCCGGTTATTCCAAGGTCGTCAGAACCCCTCCGATGAGTCCATTTTCTCAGCAGGCCCCGGCACCACTCTTGATGGCTACCGACAGGCGACGGCATCGGTCGGGACATCGGCGTACCGGGTAGCCGGGGAAGAAAAGCTGGGGTGGGAACGCCGCACAAAAAGGAAAGGAGCGGAGGGAAATCCCCCCGCCCCTTTCTGAAAACCGCTGTCTGCTTGAGAAATTACTCGCCCTTGCAGAAGCTCCGCTCGTAGTTGATGATGTTCCAGGCTTCTTCTTCGTTGATCGCGGCCGGGATCAACGATACCATTCCCGTTCCCGCGCTGCCGTTCTTGATGACCCAGAACAACTCACCGTCTTTCCGCTTCTTATGGAACTTGCAATTGGTGAAGTCCCGGGGGCTCGGATCAAGAATCGCGCCGGCCGGTCCATCGCCCTTGCCTTCCTTACCGTGGCAATTGAAACAGGTGCCCTTGCCCTCAAACAACGCCTTGCCCTTGGCGATGCTCTCGGGGGTCGAAGCAACCGGGTTCTTCATGGCCTTGGCATCGCCCATCTGGTCGGCAGGAACGCGGGGCTTCAGAGGATCCTTTTCCGCCGCACCCACCACCGTGGCCGACATAAGCATCAGGGCCGCACTGATTCCCAGAAACTTTGAAAAATAACCCATTGCACATCCTCCTTTGTGTTGAACGCACCGCACGTGAACTCGGCCTAAGGCCGCTGGCTCGTTGATTCCCACATCAAAAATGACTGCGATGAAACGGGCGGACTATAGCAATCACATTTGTTTCTTGTCAAGAAACCTTCAGGCTCTTTATCCACCCGGCGATTTGGCCGCCCGCTGCAATCTCTTGCCATCCATCCTCTGGTCTCATCATCACGAGACCTTGGGTGCTCTACGTACTGGAAGATCTATCAAAGGCCGTGCCACAACCCCATGCGCGAGGCATGAGATAAATGAACCACTTACAGCCACTGAAAAAATCCTCGAGGCTCACCCCGACAACACGAGACACCTTTGCGCCACAAGCCTTCCACGGATGCCCCATATCTGCGCCCAGGCACCCCCGTCACTGTTCAGACCTTCCCGGCCAGCGATCAGCCGTTACCTACCACTGCACAATTCAGATAGGCATTGAAGAGAAAGGAGGGCGCGGGAGGGGCGGACTGGAAATAGCTTGAAGGGAAGGGGGAAACTGAATTAGCGCTTTAGCACGACATCATGCGCAACTTTTCCGCTGGGCCCGAAAGGTTTTTGCGGCTGTCCATTGAGCGTGGCCCGCACACCGCCCGCATTGCCCAGCGTCAATACAAATTGGTCCTGACCTTTCCAATGCGCCTTCTCACCGGGCCGCAAGAGGGCTTCCTGGGGGCTTCCGCCATCGATCTGCACCACCACCCACGTCAGTTCGACCGCTTCAAGATCAAGGACCAATTGGTCCTCCGCCAGGTTGCCCGCGCCTCCATCGATCGAGATCCCCCCCAACGGACCGTCCGCCCCGGGCGAAGCCGTCGAGACCGGCTCGGATTCCGGCTTGGTCGTGATCCCGGCGGTTGAGACCGGCTCATTCGAGCGGGCCTCCTGAACCGGCTTGGTCGGAGCCGGAGGGATCTCGCCGGAAACGGCGGGGCCCCGTGCGACCTCCTGCCCTGGAACGGCCGCGGAGTCGGCGGATTCCGTCGAAGCGGACGTTGTGCGCTTGGGAGTATTCAACTCGGATGTACTCCGCTTCAGCACCGACGACTGTTCGCGGCTGAGCAGAAAGATGAGCGTCAACACCGCAATCCCGATAGCCACCGCAACGGCTTTCCGGTTCGCCCGCCGTTTGCGTTCTTCTTCAACCTGGCGGACTTTCAGGCGCTCGCGCTCATCCTGCTTGTCGTAGAACGCCCCGGCTGACTGGGTAAACCGGTGAATCGCGTCTTCTTCATCCAGGCCGAGCGAACGGGCATAGGATCGAACGAATCCCTTGGCAAACACCTGATCGGGCAACTTGGCGAAGTTGCCGTCCTCCAGGGCCTTGACAAAATCCGACCGGATACGGGTTTTCGAGGCCACTTCGTCGACCGTGAGCCCCTTCGTTTCCCGGACCTGCTTAAAAAATTCACCGACTGATTCCATACGCCCTCAACTACTTTATCCGAGCCAAGAGTTCCGTCGCGGCGGCGGCATATTCTCCACCCTTGTCCATCGTCACGACCTTGTTCAGCGCCTCGCGGGCTTTCGCGTTATAGCCCAGCTTCCAATAAACCCGCCCTAGTTCAAGATGAGTCAACGCGGGCGCCACGCTGGGAGGGTTCACCGCCACTGCATCCTCCAACACCTCCATCGCCCCCTGCAAGTCTCCCTGATGTGCGAGCGCCAGGCCCAAATGAAACCGGGCCAGATCGGGTGTCACATAGAGCGGATTGGCTAACGCGGCTCGATACGATCGAATCGCCTCGTCCCATTTCCCCTGAGTGGCCAGGACCTGCCCCAGATAGGTATGCGCTTCTGAATAGGTATCGTCAATTGAGATCGCCGCGCGAAATTGTCGTTCGGCCTGGGGCAACTTCCCTTGCAACACATAAATATGGCCGAGACCGTAGTGCGCCTCTTTATTGTTCGGATCGGCTTGCACCGATTTCTGGAAGGCGACGAACGCCTTCTGCCGGTCGCTATTGAGGCTGGCGAGCCCTTCCTGGTAGTACCCCTGGGACTTCTTCGTGGCGTCTTCGCTCGTAGCGCAGGCATTCAGCAGGCACAGTCCCGCAACCACGCACACGACAGACGCCACTGCGTTGAACAATGGTATGGTACGGCGGTTTTGCCGGATGCTCACGGAAGGTCCTCAAAATGCGTCAGGCGTTTAAACTCACGAAACCGATCTTGAATCTCTTTGTAATCCAGGATACGCAAACGGTCAAGACTAAAGGCTTCCACCGTAAACGACGCCATCACGCTTCCGAAGATGATGGCCTGCTTCATCGCCTCGGAAGAATAGTTGCCCGTCGCGGCCAGATAGCCCAGGAAACCGCCCGCAAAAGTGTCGCCGGCCCCCGTGGGATCCCGCACATCCTCCAGCGGAAACGCCGGAGCCCCGAACACCTGGTTCTCGTTGAACATCAACACGCCGTATTCGCCCCGCTTGATGATGAGATGTTTCGGGCCTCGTGACAGCACTTGCTTCGCCACCTTCACCAGATTCGAGTCCTGGCCGAGCGCGCGGGCTTCGCCGTCGTTGATGATGAGCACATCCACCTTCTCCAGCACTTTCCACAAGGCATCCCGCTTCCCGTTGATCCAGAAATTCATGGTGTCGCAGGCAACCAGGCCGGGCCGCTCCACCTTCTGCAACACATCCAGCTGCAACTCGGGATCGATATTGCCGAGAAACAACACATCGGGGGACCGGTACGCTTCGGGGATCTTCGGCCGGAACGTTTCAAACACGTTGAGTTGCGTGTCCAGCGTATGCGCTTCGTTCAACTGGTGGGTGTACTCCCCTTTCCACCGGAACGTCGCCCCGGGCCTCTGCTCCAAGCCGGTGAGATCGATCCCCCGGCTTTTGAGAAAAGCCGTATGCTGCTTGGGGAAATCGTCGCCCACCACCGCAATCAGGCTGACCCCAGTAAAGAAACTGGCCGACGTCGAAAAATAGGTCGCGGACCCGCCGAGAATGTCCGTCCCCTCGCCGAAGGGCGTTTTCACGGTGTCCAACGCCACAGACCCGACCACCAACAACTTGCCCATGGAGTTACCTTTTCCCTTTCTTCGGTAAGGCCAGGCGATCAAGGAACAATCCCAACTTCTTCCGACTCGCAGGAGAAATCCGGTCAGGCGCTGTGACGATGGCGGTTTGCAGCGCCTGCTGACAGCCGCAGGTTGACGCCGCGGCCCCGAGGCGCGGCACCACCGTCCGCAGCATCCGTTTGGCCAGCGCCACGTTCTGATGCAGCGTCGCGAGAATCGCCTCGACCGTGACGGCTTCTTCCGTCTCATGCCAGCAATCGTAGTCGGTCACCAGCGCCATCGTGGCATAACAGATCTCCGCCTCCCGGGCCAGCTTCGCCTCCGGCATATTCGTCATGCCGATCACATCGACGCCCCATTGACGATACAGCCTCGATTCCGCCTTGGTCGAAAACTGGGGCCCCTCCATACAGATATAGGTTCCACCTTCATGAAGCGAGGCCCCGGTCTGCTGTCCGGCCCCCGCCAGGGCATGCGCCACCGTGGGGCAAACCGGCTCCCCGAACCCGACATGCGCCACCACGCCGCCCTCGAAGAAGGTCGACGCTCTGCGTTTGGTCAGGTCGATGAACTGATCGGGGAGCACCACATCGCCGGGCCTAATGGATTCTTTCATACTGCCGACCGCGCTGACCGAAATGATCCGCTGGACTCCCAGCGCTTTCATCGCATAGATGTTGGCGCGATAGTTAATCTCGCCGGGATTCAGCCGGTGTCCCCGCCCATGGCGGGACAGAAACGCGATGGCGACGCCATCCAGCGTCCCGATCCGGATCGCATCAGAGGGCACGCCGAACGGCGTGCGCATACGCGCATCACGAACAGCCGTCAGCCCTTCGATGTCATACAACCCGCTTCCGCCGATCACCCCCAATGAGACCTGTCCGCGACTCGCCTTCCGTGCCATGCCCCGTAGACCCCTCATGTGTCCTGGCCAACCGCTTTCGCCAGCGGCTTCGTGGATTCCAACGCCGTCAGGAACTGCTCGATCTGTCCGATCACGCGGTCGGCAATCCCCTCAGTCGATTCATGCTCCTCGACAGGCAGCCAGACAATGCCCGGCTCTTTCCGAAACCAGGTGAGCTGCCGCTTGGCGAAGTGTCTCGTGTCCTGCTTGAACCGCCGCACCATCTCGGCATCATCATATTCGCCCGCCAGATGCGCGGCGATATGCCGATAGCCAAGCCCCTTCATGGAGCCAAGTTCCCTGCCGTACCCCTTCGCCAACAATGCGCGCGTCTCTTCTATCATGCCGTGCGACAACTGCCAATCGATGCGCGCCTCGATCCGGTGATACAGGCATTCTTTCGGCCGCTGGAGTCCGATGAGCAACACGGCGAACGCCGTATCCTGAAACGCATGCCGCGTTTGCAGGCTTGAGAGGGGCACCCCGGACAGACGATAGACCTCCAATGCCCGGATGACCTTGGACTCATCGTTCGGATGCAGCTTCGCCGCCGTCACCGGATCCACACGAACCAGCTCGGCATACAGCCCGTCGCGGCCCTGCGCTTGAACGATCCGGAAGAGTTCCTTCCGGATCTCCGGATCGGCCTGCGGCGCCTCGCAGATTCCGCGGACGAGCGTCCGGATATAGAGCCCCGTCCCGCCGACGACGAATGGAAGCCGGGCCTCCCCGAACGCCCGTTCGATCTCGATCAACGCTTCCCGCCGATACCGTCCGGTATTGAAGACCTCGTCTGGTTCGACGAGGTCGATCAGGCGATGAGGCACGCCGTGACGCTCATCAATGGACGGCTTGTCCGTCCCGATATCCATCCCCCGATACACCTGCCGCGAGTCCGCCGTCAGAATCTCCGTGCCGTACCGCTTGGCCACCTGCACTCCCGCTGCGCTTTTCCCCACCGCGGTGGGCCCCAGCAACACGACCACGGGACGATGCCGGCGCACGTTCTCGGATAACACACGCATGGCGGTTAGACGGACCCGTCCCCCTTCCACCCAACGCGCCCGAAGATTTTCTCGAGCTCTTCCGCACCCAGATGGAACACTGTTCGCCTGCCGTGCGGGCAGGTCTGGATCTTTCCCTCCGCCAGCCAATCCTCGGCAAGGTGCTTGATCTCGGGCAGTTCCATGGCACGCCCCGCTCTGACGGCGCCATGGCAGGCCAGCGACGCCAAAACCGGACGCACCCGATCCTCCAGGCTCGACGCCCGGTCCCACTGGCTCAGATCGTCGAGCACATCCTGCAGAAACGCCCCCGCGTCAACCTTGCCGATACCAAGCGGGACGCTCCGGACCAGCACAGTGGCGGGCCCGAACGGTTCGAGACCGAGGCCGAGCTGTTCAAGATCACCCTGATAGCGTTGCAGTAACGCGGCCTGGGGAGCCGTGAGTTCGACCGACTCGGGGATGAGCAAGGGCTGCGACGACATCCCGCGAGATTGCCAGGCACGATAGAGCCGTTCAAACAACACCCGTTCATGGGCCGTATGTTGATCGACGATGGTCAGGGCCCCGCCAAGCTGGACGACGAGATACGTGCGGTTGAGTTGTCCCAGCGCGACCACTTCGGACGAGGGCACACGAACATAGGGCTCTGCCGCCTCACTGACAAAGGCCAATTGCTCCACGCGAGGAATGCTTTCCGCCGATCCGCCTGAGCCGACCTGCAGGGCGGCCCCCGGCGTACCGACGGACACCCCCTGCGACCAGGACGGAATACCCGCTGGCTCCACCGCCCCCCGCTCACGCACCGTATCATGCGGATGGGAAGAAGCCCCCTCGCTGCGGCCCAACGCCTGACGAACTGCGCGACGGACGAGTTGATGGATGGCTTCGGTTGCGGCAAACCGGATTTCCCGCTTCGCCGGATGGACATTCACATCCACGCCGTCGGGATCGATCTCCAGAAAGAGGACAAATTGGGGCTGGTGCCCTTTGGGTAAAAAAGAGCCGTAGCCCTCCGCCACCGCATGGAGGATCGCGGCGTTGCGGACCGGCCGGCTGTTGACGAAGAGTTCTTGCGGCGTCCGTGACGCTTTTGCATGGTTGGCGTCGATGATCAGCCCGCTGATCGCCGCCCCGGGCTGTTCTCCCTGCACCGCCACCGCGTGATCGAGAAACAGCCGCCGATAGATCTGGCCGATTCGATCCTTGGCCGTGGATACGGCCGGGCAATTCAACACCTCCTGCCCGTTGCTCGTAAGCTTGAAATGGACCGACGGCCAGGCCAGCGCGGCCTGCTGCACCACATGGGTAATGTGGGAACATTCCGTGGGCATCGACTTCAGAAACTTCTTCCGGGCCGGCTGGTTATAAAACAGCTCTGTGACTTCGATGCGGGTCCCGACGACCGGCGGCGCGTCGAGCACCTGCTGGATACGGCCCCCGGCCAGGTGCAGATCGGTCCCGACGGCATCGAGCTTGGTGGCGGTCACGAGCCGGACCTTGGACACCGAGGCGATGCTCGGAAGTGCCTCCCCGCGGAATCCCATCGTGCGGATCGACCAGAGATCCCGGTCCGACCGGAGCTTGCTGGTGGCATGCCGTTCAAAGGCCTGCGGGACATCGGTCCTGGTCATCCCTTCGCCGTCGTCCGTTACGCGGATCATCGCCATCCCGCCGTCTTTCACATCGACCGCGATCGTGCGGCTGCCGGCATCAAGACTGTTTTCGATGAGTTCCTTGACCACCGCCGCGGGCCGTTCGATGACCTCTCCGGCGGCGATCCGGCTGATGACGTCGCCCGGCAGGACGTGAATCTTTCCGCTGAGGCCGGTGGTCACCACAGTGTCAGGCTCCGCGAAGAATGAGGCCCGGCTGAGTGATTCGGGCGGGCCGTCGCATATCTGCGACGGTCATCGAAGTTCGGCGAGTTTATTCTTTGCGAGCTTGGCTTCGTCGGATGCGGGAAAGTCTTCCAGCACATGCTTGAGATATTTCCGTGATTTCACCAGATCGCCGGTTTCCGCCGTCGCAAGGCCGAGCTTGTACAACGCAGCCGGGACCTTTTCATTCCCCGGATATTCGGTGACCAGATATTCGAAGGCCTGAATCGCCCGCGTGTAGTCTTTCTGATTGTAATAGGACTCCCCAAGCCAGTAATGGGCATTCGGGGTCAGCGACGTGCCGGGAAAATCCTTGATGAACCGTTGGAATCCCGCGACCGCCAACTCATATTTTCCGTTCAGGTAATCGTTGTAGGCCAGATTGAAGGCCGACGTCGGAGTAATGCCCGGGACATTGGGAACGATCGTCGGACTTTCCGCCTGGCTCTGAGGCTTGGCCGGCTTGGCCGGCTTCTGGACCTCGGGCGGAGCCGGCTCCAGCTTGGAAGACGAGAGCCCTTGCCCCTCCTCAAACTTCGCCAGTCGCGTCTCGATCTTTTGAAGCCGCGCGGCGAACTCATCTAGCCGGGCCTTACCCGACTCACCGTCCTTCATGCGCTCGAGGGACTCCATCCGGCGCAATGCCGCATCGACCCGCTGGTGGTCTTGCTCCTGCGAGCGGGCCACTGTCGAAACTTGATCTCTCAGTTCAATGAAATCGGCATGCTTGGCGCAACCCGCCAGCATCAGCACCTGGCCGGCGACTGCCATCGTCCACACACAGGACTGCGCACGTGAAGACATCATCTCTACCGCCCCTCCTTCAACTGAGCCAGCTTGTCGGATGCTTTACCGGCCTCCGGAGTCCTGGGATACAACGTGACCACTTGCTTGAAAGCGGAGGAGGCCCGCTTTTTATCCTTTAAGGCGAGATAGGCATAGCCTTTCTTCAGAATGGCCGCCGGAACTTTCTCGCTGCGGGGATAATCCAACTCCACCTTGTCATAGGCATCGATCGCCTTCTTATAATCTTTCGTGCCGTAATAGGCTTCGCCGAGCCAATAGCGCGCGTTGGGAGCCAGGTCTGAATTCGGATAGCTGGCCAGAAACGCCGAAAACCCCCTCCGGGCCCCGTCGAGATCGCCCCCACGAAAGAGCCCCAACACCTGCTCATACTGTTCACGGTCCGCTGCGACCGACGCTCGCGCCGGCTCGCCAGCCTGTGGCGCCTCCACAGGAGCAACCAGCGCAGCGGGCGGCGTGGCCGCCGCCGCTGAGTCCTCATTCGAGGAGGCCGGGGACTGGCTCGTTGCGACGCTCTGCTCGAACTCCTGCGACGCCCGTTCAACCCCGCTGACTTCCGCCGATGGGGCCGGCTGAGATCGCAGGACATGCTTCGGATTCGACTGACGCCCCCCGGTTTTCTGACTCACCTGATCGACCGATCGTGTGAGGGCATCAAGCCGGCGATCCTGATCCTCGAAGCGAGAAACCACCTTTTGATTCATCGCATCCAAAGTTCGCGCGACGGAATCCACACTCCTCTTGACCGTCTCCACATACGCCGTCGTCGACTTATTCGCCTCATTTACATAGGCAGTCGTCTCCCGGCTGCTGGCGTCCAGCTTGGCCGCCAATCCCTTCGAAGCCTGCTCTTCCTGCCCGACCCTCTCATTCAATCCGTTCAACGCTTCCTTGAACCCGGTCAGGGCCTGATTGAATTGGGTGAACTTCTGAGAGACCTGATCGAGGCGGTGCTGACTCTCGACAGCCCCCTTTTGCTGCTCATCGAGCTTCAGATCCACCCGCCTGGCCATATCCTCGTTGGTCTTCTTCACCACGCCGGCCAGATGCTCTTTCATCCCATCAATCGCTTTCGAGACATCCTCGGACATCTTATCGAGCCGGGCATTCACCTTCGCATCCTGGGTATCGAGACTCTTTTGAAGCCACGCATACCGGGTATTCGAATCAGCTTCAAGCTTGGCAGCCAACTGCTCCAGCTTCTTGGTCTGCACTTCAAGTTGTGCCGACCGATGCTTGAGGTCCTCCTGCTTGGCATGGAGTTCCTGCGCCTCATGCCGCACCTTTTCCAGCTCACCATGCAGTTGTGGCAATTCCTGTTCCCGTAGCGAGGAAATCTCCTGGCTCTGCCGGGCCCTGGCCTGCGAATATTGCTCATCCTGTTGCCGCATCTTCTGTTGAAGATCACGTTCGGCTTTCTTCAGATCAGCCTGTTGAGCGACACACCCTGACAGCAGCATCATGAACAGGACTAGAACAATAGCCACGGAACACCTCACTTGCCGGTAATGATCGATGTGACTAGCCACAACCGCGTGCTCCAGCATCAGAACGACTGGCCCCGCTTACTTCCCGGACTTGATCACCACGTGGCCGCGACGATTCTGCGCATAGCAGGATTCGTTCTGTTCTTTGCAGAACGGTCGCTCCTTGCCGAAAGACACCACGCTCAATCGGCTGGCGCTCACCCCGAGTTCGACCAGGTAATTCCGGACGGCCTTCGCGCGCCTTTCCCCGAGCACCAGGTTATAGGCGGAAGTTCCGCGCTCGTCGCAATGTCCTTCAATTTTCAGGCCCGCGCCGGAATTGGCCTTGATCCACTCTGCATCGCGCGACAATGCCTGCCGCCCCTCTTCCGTGATGACAAAACTATCAAACGCGAAAAAGACATCCCGCAATCCTGCGGCCTCGGCGGCTGCTTGTTCTGCGGCACGGGTGGCATCCATTTCGCGACTGCTCTGGGATGGTTCCACCTTGGCCATCATGGTCCCATTCGTGACATGCTCTTCGGCGGGACTCTTCCCTCCCCCGACAGAATCCAGCCCGCGAAGTCCGCTGGACGCATTCTCATCTCTGTTGGAGAGCGTCGTGTCGGGAAAGTTCGACCCGACTCCCCCGCTCGGCCCTCCCTCAGGACCGGCAGTACCGGCGGATCCCTGGGCTCCCTTCTGCGAGGATTGGGTATCCCCGCCGGATTGTACGCCTTTCTTTGAACAGCCTGGCACGGCCATCAGCAACAAACCGGCCACCATCGGCAGATACCAGATCACTCGTGTTGTCCGCATGTCGTCTCTCCTCCATCTAGAAAAGGACATCCCCTGGGCACCCCAGCAGAACGTCATCATAAATAGTTGTACTCTGTGGCCGTTGCTTGCGCATTATGAGGCCGGCGACCAGGCCGGCGCACTGTTATGTACCCCAGTGAATGTCACTCGCTCAAGATCTTTGCCGTCCGCGTTGATCATGTAAATCTGGCTTTTGCCGTCGGCCGTTGAACTAAAGACCAGATGGCGTCCATCCGGCGACCACGAGGGCGAATCATCAACCCCCGGGCCGGTCGTGAGCTGCACCCGCTTCTGCCCGTCCGGCGTGATCAGACAGAGTTTATACTCCTTTTTGGGAGTCCGGCAGACATAGGCGATCCAATTCCCTCGCGGCGACCAGGCCGGCGCGGCATTATAATCGCCTTCAAAGGTCAGGCGTCGGACATTCGAGCCGTCCGAGCTCATCAGGAAGATCTGCGGCCCGCCGCTGCGATCCGAAGCGAACGCCAGCTCCCTTCCCGAAGGAGCCCAGGAAGGCGAGAGGTCGCCCGATGCATGGGTCGTCAACCGATGCAACGCCTTGGTCCTGGTATCCAGCCGATAGAGTTCCGAATTCCCTTCATAACTGGACGCAAAGGCGAGGAAGTTTCCGTCCGGCGAAAGGGCGGGCGTAATGTTGAGCCCGCTGAGCGACACCAGTGTCCAGCGCTTCCCCGTCGCCAGCTCGATCATGTCGATATCCTGCGTGTTCCGGTTGCGATAGGCCGTGAAGACGAGAAACCGGCGGTCGGGCGACCAGCGGGGCATCAGGTTCAGAAACCCGTCGGCCGTCAACTGGCGCGGCTCATACCCGTCGTAATCCATGACGAATAGTTCTCGCGCCGATCCCTGTTCGGACACATAGGCGATTTTCGTTCTGGCGATACCGGGCTCTCCTGTGTACCGGAAGACCAGCTCGTCCGCGAAACGGTGGGCCATCAAGCGGACGACGGAGGAGGAGCCGACGTAGCGCTTGCCTCCGACCACCTCATTACTCCCCCCGTCGTAGACAAAGCCGTCCATGCTGACATCAGCATCTTTGTCTCCCGCCTTCAGGCCCGCTTTCCCCCATACCAGGACAGACGCGCCATTCGCCACCGCCTGCTTGAAAGCCGGATTCGGGACCGTGCCCACGTCTTTGAGTCCGAGGTTCGGCACATCCAGCAAGGCAAACACCAGCGAGCGGCGGATATCGGACTTCAATACTTCTTCCAACCGGCCACCCAGCCACTCGGGCCCCCCGGTATTCTGAATGCCGATCACCCCCACGGGAATTTTTTGAAAATCGGGGCGTGTCGCCTCCAGAAACACATCCGTGGCGCCGGACTCGATAATGCCGATCACCCCCACCAGCGCACAACACATCAGCAGAAGAGCGGTTCTGAGTCTCATGGCTTATCCGTTCTGCTCCCCGACCGTGAAGGTAAAGTGGGCATCAAAATAAGACTCCGTCAGCTCGGGTGGAAACCCCGGCAACGGCTCGGCATTGATGACCGCGCGCTTCCCGGCCAGATCGTAATATTCATTCCCCGAAGACTGCTCGACCGCGACCCCGCTCACGGTCCCGTTCCGGTGCAACCGGAACTTGACCACGACCGAATAGACCTGAGCCGTCACATCGACCGGCGGCGCGGACCAGACCGCGCTGATTCGTTGCCGCACCCGTGCCAGATAGGCATTGGATCCCGGAGCGATACCGGGAACCTTGAGCGTGGTATCGACCGCTTTTACACTCGGAATCTTGGCCTCACGCGGTGACGCAGGCTTGGGCTGCGCCTCCGCCGGAAGCGGCTTCGGCTCCTTCGGCAACTCAACCTTCTTGATCTTATTCAGCTCCTCGTCCAGCTCCCGGTTGACCTCTTCGCTCAACGCAGCCTTGGGCCTCGCCTCGGCCGGCGTCTTCGGAAGCTCCTTCGTCTCTTGAGCGAGCGGGACGTCGGGCAACTTCAGCTTCGCGACCGCGGGCACCGCCGGTTCCTGAGATTTTTTCGGCCTGTCGGTCGGGCTGAAATCTCCAAGCTTGGGCGCGTCCGGAGGCAGCTCAATCCCCTTCATCAAGTCACGCATCGGATCATGCGCCGGCCGCGCCGGAGCAACGGGTGCAGGCCTGACTGGCGGCGGCGCAACCGGCGCCGTTTTTACCGGCGGGGCCGGAGCAGGCGCCTTGGCAACCTCGACCTGTTTGACGGGGGGCTTCACCGGCTCCACCACGTTCACCGGCGGAGTCGGCAACGACGCGAGCGAGATTTCGATGGATGCCAGCGGCTGCTCTCCATGCCGGGGCCACCGGACCCACGTCACCGCAACCAGCACAACCAGATGAAGGACCATGGACCAGACCACCGCCCGCCGGAGATGACGGGTGATCTGCCCTTGAGCATCTTCATCCAGCCACAGGCGTGATTGTGCCGAAGCCTGCACCATAGCAATTCAAGACTCTAGTTCTTGCGACGAACGGATGAAGGGTCCGTCACCCGCTCCGGCCCTGTGGGATCCGTCACCATCCCAAGCTTCTCGATGCCCGCCTTCTTCACCCCGTCCATCACTTGCACCACGACTCCGTAGGGCACGTCGCGATCGGCGCGCAGATACAGCGACACATCGGCATGCTCTTCCTTGAGGAGCCTGAGCTTCCGCTCTAGCTGCACGACGCTGACCTGATCCTTGTCCAGATACAGCCGTTGATCTTTTTCAATCGTGAGCACGGCTCGGATCTCCGGCTTGATCGTATTCGACGCCGACTTCGGCAAGGTGATGTCCATCCCGCGATACAACATAGGCGCCGTCACCATGAAGATGACAAGCAAAACCAGCACCACGTCGACCAGCGGAATCACATTGATCTCCGCCATGAAACGGCGCTGGCGGGTTTCGAGGATCATCCCTTGGCTCCGCCGGATCCCGGCTTCGGTTTGGACGCTAACATGGCAAGGAGTTCCACGGTCACAGAATCCATCCGGAATGCCGTGCCGCGAATACGCGAAAGAAAATAATTGTAGGCGATCACCGCGGGAATCGCTGTGAAGAGCCCGGCCGCCGTGGCGACCAGCGCTTCAGACACACCCGGCGCCACCGCCGCAATGCTGGCTGTCCCCTGGGAGCCGATTTCTCTGAATGAATCGATGATGCCCATGACGGTCCCCAGCAACCCGACGAAGGGGCTGATGTTTCCCGTTGTGGCCAGGAACGGCAGGTAGGCTTCGAGCTGCGAGAGCTGGCCCTGGGCAAGATGCTGTGCGGTGCGCTCCACGACGTGGCGATCCAATGCCGGCGCGCTTCCACCTTCATGCGCTTCCTGTCCACTCCCGAGCCGATCCACCACGCCGTGAAAAATTTTCGCGCAGGGGCTCCCGGCCGAACGATGGGCGTGGCGCGCAACCTCGTCCACATCCTTGGACTTCGCCAACACGGCCATGAAGCGGTGATCTTCCGCATCAGCCGCCCGGAACACTTTCCATTTGAGGAGAATGACCGCCCAGGACAGGACCGACAAGAGGAACAGGAGCAGAAGAACAACTTTCGACACCACCCCCAGCGATCCGAGAAGACCCATGGGACCTGACTGGAACATAAGGCGCTAGCGTCTCCCTCCTTTAATCACGACACACCGTAGTGTGATGGAGTGTACCAAACTCTGGAGAAAATGGCGGGGCCGACGGGATTTGAACCCGCGACCTCCAGATTGACAATCTGGCGTCCTAACCAGGCTGAACGACGGCCCCTCGAGACTCTACATTTGGCGGATGATCGGAACGACAAGACGATATTTAGCGGTCGGTCGCTTCCAACACTTAGAATGGCTCTATCTTCTTTCTTCGACCTGCCCACGCGAACCAGTCTACCCTGGTAGGCGGAACAGGGATCGAACCTGTGACCTCTGCCTTGTAAGGGCAGCGCTCTCCCAACTGAGCTATCCGCCCGCTATTCCTCACAAGCTTGGCGGATGCTATCAAGTCCCTCTGAGCTTGTCAACCGATTCTCGCACTATTCTTGCAGTTTTCCGGCGCGCACAGAAATATTTTTCGCGGCGCATCCCCTCAGACTTTTGAGCGCCGCGCCTGACGGGGGAAAAATCGCCGATGCACCTGCGTGAGTCGTCCGCGCTCGACGTGCGTGTAGATTTGCGTGGTCGCGATGTTCGCGTGGCCCAGCATGGCCTGCACGGCGCGAAGATCGGCGCCGCCCTCCAGTAAATGGGTCGCAAACGAATGCCGCAGCATGTGGGGGGAAATCGGCTTGGTGATGCCCGCCCGCCTGGCCCGTTGCCGGACGATTTTCCAGAAGGCCTGCCTGGTCAGCGGCCCGCCGCGCCGCGAGACGAAGAGCGCGCGCGATGATCGTCGCTGCAAGATCACCGGCCGCACATGATCGAGATAGTGCACCAGCGCATCGCGCGCGGCCTCTCCGATCGGCACCAGTCGCTCCTTCGAGCCTTTCCCGTGCACGCGCAAACATCCGACGGCCAGATCCAGCCGGACGACTTCCAGCGCCACGAGTTCCGACACCCGCAATCCCGAGGCATACATCAGTTCGAGCATCGTCCGGTCCCGAGCATCTTCAACGGTCTGCACGGCCGGCAACTCCAGCAAGGCCGTCACTTCCTGCATCGTCAAGGTACTCGGCAACCTGGTCCCCCGCCGCGCCGTGGCGAGATCACGCGTCGGATTGATGTCGGCGATCCTCTCGCGCACGAGAAAGCGGAACCACCCGCGCATCGCGGACAGCGTTCTGGCCATCGAAGCCGGAGACAGGCCCTCCGCTTTCAATGAAGCCAGAAACCCGACCAATTGCGGCGGGGAAACCGGCGCATTCATGTGGAGTCGATGCCGGCTCAGAAACGCTTGCAGTTTGGACAGATCGCGCCGGTACGCCTCCAACGTGTTGGTCGCCAAACCTCCCTCGACACGGAGGTGGCTGAGATAGCGCTCGGCCAGCGGGTCAAGCACCTGTTCGGGAAGTTCTGCCATAGATGAGTGAGCACAGGCGGCACACCGAGTTGCCAAGAATCGAACCGGCTATCCGCATCCGCGACAAACTATAGCCAACTCTCCCCGATGAACTCAATGAAACGACCGGCAGTTCTCCTTGACACCCCGCACCCTTTCCGATACTAGTCACTCGGTACCACAACAACAATCACCCACGTATTCAACACCCACATGCCGGTTCAGCTCACAGACCGACGATATCTGCTTCTCTGCGTCATGGGGGCGCTCCTCGTCCTCTGCAGCACCCTCTTCTTCGTCTCTACGCACGCGGCCGCAGCGATTGATCCCAAATCTCCGGCAAGCGATCCTCCCGTCCTGGCCCAGGCGAAGCGCCTCATCGACAAGGGGGATGCGGAATCCGCCTCCACCATGCTCCGCCGGTATCTGGCGACCTCGCCCCGCCCCGAATACCTCGACGATACTTATCTGCTCCTGGGGGCCGCCCTCCTCAACATGAAGGAATATCCCGAAGCCTTGAAGGTTTTGACCCAGCTCGCCACCGAGTTTCCCGCCTCGGAGTTGAGCGACCGGGGCAAGGTGCTGCTCGCCCAGACTCATGCCGCCATGGGTAACATCGATCTGGCGCTGCCTCTCCTCGCGCAACTCCGGACCGGCGCGGCCGATAGCGACACGAAGCGGGAAGCCCGCAAGCTCACCGCCGAGTTTCTGGCGCAGAAAAAAGACTACGTGCGGGCGATTCAGGTCCTTCTCGAAGACATCGCGGAAGGGACGGAACAACAGACCGCCGACACCCGGGACCAGATTCAGGAACTTCTCACTGAGAAGCTCGATAAGAAGGCGCTCATCCGCGTACGCGACCTGTACCCGAGAACCTTTCCCGGAGACCTCGCATCGATCCGGCTGATTGAGATCTACAGCATGCGGGGGGAAGACCATCTCGCGGAACGGCAGATCCAGCAATTCCTCAAACAGTTTCCCAATCATCCCTATGAGCCCAGGGCGACGGAAACCCTGGCCCAACTGAAGGCCAGGCTTAAGGCAAACCAATACTTCATTGCCACCGTCCTGCCGCTCTCCGGCCGTCTCGCTCCCTTCGCCAACGAAATACTTGAAGGCATCCAGCTGGCGGTCGAACGGGCCCGCGAACAAACCGGCGTTCCCTCGGTCGGCCTGCTCGTGAAAGACAACGAATCCGATCGTCCCTCGTTCCTCGACGATCTCTCCACCCTCCTAACCGACGACCGCCCCCTGGCCGTGATCGGTCCGGTGTTGTCGAAGAACCTTCCGGTGATGGCGGAAATGGCCGAGCGCACCAGGATCCCCTTGATCACACCGGCAGCGACCTTCCCCAACGTCCGCCGCCTGGGCGGTTATGTCTTCAGCACGACACTGACCTACGCGCTGCAGGCCAAACGCATCGCGGACTACGCCACGAAAGAACAAGAATACCGGCGTTTCTGTATCCTCTATCCCGATACCGTCTACGGGCGCGAGCAGGCCCGCCTCTTTGCGCAGGAAATCCGGCAGCATGACGGCGAAATCATCGCCATGGAGTCCTTCAAGGAAGGCGACACCGACTTTGCCCCGCAGATCAAACGGCTGAAGGAAGCGGATCTCAAGAAATTCGGCCTCGCGGTCCCCTACGACCCGTCACGACCGGCTGGGAAGCCGATCGGCAAGAACGATAAGCGGATTCTCTATACCCCCGGATTCGATGCAATCTTTATCCCCAGTCGCGCCAGCGAGATCGGCCTCCTGGCGGCCCAGCTCGCCTTTCACGATGTGAAGGTCCCGCTCCTGGGCACCAATGGCTGGAACTCCCAGGACTTTCTCCGCACGGCGGACCGCACCGTGGACGGCGCTGTCTTTGTGGACGGATTCTTCGTTGACAGTCCGAATTCGAACGTGCAGGATTTCGTGCAGCGATACCAGAAACGTTTTTCAGGGACCCCGACGCTCTTTACCATGCAAGGCTACGACGCAGCCAGACTCGTTCTCGAAGCCGTGCGCCATGGCGCCACATCGGGCGAGGCGGTTCGAGCGTTCCTCTCAGCTCAACAAGATTTGCCCACCCTCCTGGGACCGGCCGGCTTCGGACCGGAAGGCACCTTGCACCGCCCCCTCTTTCTCCTGCAAGTCAAACACGGTAAGTTTGTGCAGCTCGACTAACCGGACCGTACATGGACACCCTCGCCCCGATCATTCATAAAATTTCCTACATGGGGCTCCCCCTGCTCTTCGCCATGGTGTTCCATGAATATGCCCACGGGTGGGTGGCCGACAAATGCGGCGACCCCACGGCCAAGCTTCAGGGGCGGCTTACCTTCAACCCGGTGGCGCACATCGATCCGCTCGGCACGATCATTCTGCCGCTGCTCTGCCTCGCCCTGCCCGGGAGCTTCCTTCTCGGCTGGGCCAAACCCGTCCCCATCGATCTGCGGAACATGCGGCAACCCCGGCGCGATATGGCCCTCGTCGCCGCCGCAGGGCCGGGGATGAATCTCCTTCTGGCGACACTCAGCGCCCTGGTCGTCGCAGGACTCCTGGCCTTCGATCCCACCCTGTTGCAGCAACAGGCCGCCGATCGCGAGGCCGAACCATCGAGCCCGGCCACCATGATCCTGCTGCCGATCTCCGTCATGGCGCTGTACTCCGTCCTCATTAACGTCTTTCTGGCGCTCTTCAATTTGATTCCCATCCCGCCGCTCGACGGCGGGCGCATCCTGACCTGCCTGCTGCCTCCCCAACCGGCCCTCGCGCTGGCGAAGCTGGAGCCGTATGGCATGATGATCCTCATGGGACTCATCGTCTTCGACAAAGAACTCCGCGTGATTCATACGATCACCGGGACATTCGCCAACGCCCTGTCCGGCACCCTTCTCTCCACGGCACTGGGCTTCGGCACAGGAGCCATGCAATGACCACTGCACTAAGGGGACCTTTCCTCAGCGGCATGCAGATCTCGACGGGGCTCATCCCTCTTATCACCGGCACATTTGTCGAGGCCCTCTCCGGCACCGGTTTTTCGATCACAAAGGGCTTCGGTACAGGAGTCATCCAATGACCAATGCACCACGGAAACGCGTCCTCAGCGGCATGCAGCCCAGCGGCTTGATGCACCTCGGCAACTATCTCGGCGCCCTGGAAAACTGGAAGCTCCTGCAAGAGCAGCACGACTGCTTCTTCTTCGTCGCCGACTGGCACGCCCTCTCGACCAACTACGCCGACACCAGCCGATTGAAAGAATTCGTGCGCGAATTGTTGATCGATTGGTTCGCCGCCGGCATCGACCCGAAACGCTCGACCGTGTTCATCCAATCGCACATCCCCGAGCACGCTGTGCTGCATCTCCTGTTTTCGATGATGATCCCCGTCTCCTGGCTGGAGCGCAATCCGACCTACAAGGAAAAGCAGGAAGAGATCAAAGAAAAAGACCTCAGCACCTATGGCTTTCTCGGCTATCCCGTTCTCCAGGCCGCAGATATCTTGTTGTACAAGCCGGACTTCGTGCCGGTCGGAAAAGACCAACTGCCGCACCTGGAGCTCACGCGGGAAGTGGCCCGGCGTTTTAACGACATCTACAAGAAGTCCGTCTTCCCCGAGCCCAAAGAGTACCTCACCAAGTTCCCCAAGGTGCTGGGAACCGACGGGCGCAAAATGAGCAAGAGCTACGGCAACACGATCAATCTCTCGGATACGGAACCGGTGGTCCGGCAGAAGCTGAAGACGATGGTCACGGACCCGGCGCGCGTGCGGCGGACGGATCCCGGCAATCCCGAGGTCTGCCCGGTTTACGAGTTTCACAAAATCTATTCACCGCAAGCGGTGCAGGATCAGATCAACACAGACTGCCGTACCGCCGCGATCGGCTGCATCGACTGCAAGAAACAGGTGGCGGATAAGATGGTTGAGCGCATGGCCCCCATGTGGGACGCCCGCGCCGCACTGACGAGCACCCCATCACGCATCGACGAGATCATTCACGACGGCAGTGAGCGAGCCGCGAAGGTTGCGAAAGCAACTCTGGCCGAGGTGAACGAGGCGATGAAGATTTGATTCGAGATACCATAGGGAAGTCAGCGTAGCACGATAAACGGACACTCATGCAGTTGCCCCACAACGACTCGCCGTCTAGCAACAGAGGGTTGAGTTATGATTCGTTCCTCCTCTTGCTGCAGAATCAGTTTCCGCCGCTGCGGCGAACTATGACAGAGCTCAAACCGTCGCAGACACATGTGGGCGCCTCTGCACAGCTCACAAGCGCATATTGACCTCCCCGATGCCTTCTTTGATGTGATTGCCCACGCCAACCGGCGCGACGGTACCATCCCCAACATTCTCGTGTGGGAGATTCATCATGACTCATCGTTTCGGACCGATCATGCGGCTCACACTCCTCACGATCGTGGCGCTTCCGGTCTTAGGGTCCTGGTCCTCCGCCCTGGCCCAAACCGCCGAACCTACCCGGAGCGGCCGCTGGGAACTGCTGCTCGCACCGCAATACACCTTGTCCAGAAACCTCGGGTTTCAGGGCGGCACGACCGCGAACATGAATGAGACCTGGGGCTTCGGCATGCAACTGAACTACAACTTCAACGAGCATGTGAGCCTCGGCGGCCTCCTTTCATGGAACCGCCCCGATTACAACGCCGCCGTTCAGCCCGCATCCGGGAATGCGACACGTTCGATCTCCGGCACCCTTGAAACCACCACCTTTGGAATGGTACTGACCTACAACATCCTCTCCGGTCCGCTGACTCCTTACGTAGATGCCTTGGTTGCGGGAACCTATATCAATACGGATATCGCATCCGGCCCGCCCGTTGCGGGCTGCTACTGGGATCCGTGGTATGGCTATATCTGCGGGACAGCACAGCCGACCAAATACGATACGGTTCTCTCCTACGGGTTTGGGGGAGGCCTGCGGTGGGACATCAATAACTTGTTCGTCGTCCGGGGAGGCTTCCGTCAGCAGTTCCTCGATCTGCCGAACACCAGTACCCCGAGTTTCACCGTCTTCAAGCTTGATCTGGGAGTTAAGTTCTGATGCACGGTTCGCAAAAACGATGCGGGCAGCACCCGTCTCAGGCGTCAAGCCTGTAGGCGAAGAAACCGGGACGGGCAACTTCTCTTGGTCAATGCCCGGGCCGGATATGATTTCTGAGTGGACAGACAGTCCCGACACGGCTGCAACATTCTTCCGTCAGCTCCCACTCAGCATGACCATGCCCCATCATCCTCGCCTCGCAATCAGATTAATCCACCGGCCTTTGCGTTCTTGATTCGACACGACGCGGACCGACTCGATCGTCCACCCGCTGCGCTCGACCACGCGAGCCAGTTCGGGCTTCTGCCAGCGGGCGAAGTAGCGGCCCGGCATCCAGCCCTTCGTCAGCACGCCGCTCTTCGTGCCGTAAGTCAGCGTCGCAGCGAGCGTCGCCCCAGGCCCGGCAATCTGACTGAGCACTTTCAGCACTCGCGCCGCGTCGGTCTTGGGAAGATGGATCAGGGAAGCCGCCGCCCACACACCGTCGAAACTTGCCGCTCGAAACGGGAGCTCGCGCATGTCGGCGCGGACGAGGGGAAGCAACGGGGCCTCCTCGCGCGCAGTGCGCAGGAATGCCGCCGTCAGATCCATCCCCACGACTCGATAGCCCTTGCGCCGCAGCTCCTCCGCATCCTGGCCACCTCCACACCCGAGGTCGAGCAAAACCGCGCCGCGTGAGAGACCGGCCATCCACTCCAGCAGCAGCGCGGGCGGCCGCTTGCGTCGAGCACCCCATCGCTTCAGAAACGTGCCGGCCCCTTGCTCGTACACCTCGATGGTCGGCGCAACGATGCGACTTGTGGTATGGTGCCGGCGTGACGCGTGCTCATCTATGCCGTGAAATGAGGATGGCCATGACTCGATGGATAATCCCCTGTCTCGCATCAGCCTGCCTGTTGTGCTTCGTGGGCCCCGCGGCCGCCGTCGATCCCCCCTGCGACGCCTATCCCCAGGCAAAACAGGCCCGCTGCGTGACGATATGGAAAGAGCTGAACAAGGAGGACGGCCAGACGATCGCCCAATTCGGCCTCGACCAGCAGAAGCGGCGCGAAGAAGGGAAGATCAACGCCCAGCAGCATCTGGCCGAAAACATGGCCTTCATCAAACAGTCGACCGACAAGCGCCTCACACGGTTGAAAGAGCGCATGGCAGCAGAATAGCCATCACAACTCCGCTCCTCCGGCCTTCTCAAGCACTGTCCCCGCCGACTCCAGCAGATCCCTCCCGACCAGGATCGGCGCCTTGAAATGAACGGCGAGCGCGATCGAGTCGGACGACCGGCTATCAAAGGTCTTTACCTGATCCTGAAACGCCACGGTCAGCGCCCCGTAATAGGTACTCCCTTTCAGCGTGATGACGGTGCGTACAACCCGTCCGCCATAGGCCTCCAGGATCGTATGCATGAGATCGTGGGACATGGGGCGGGGGAGCTTCTCACCCTTGAGCGCCCCCTGAATCGACAACGCCACCGTCATGTCGACGAAGACCGGAATCACCCGGTTTTCCGCATGCAGCAGCACAACCGGCCCATGGTCCGACATGCGAACCGTCACCATCGTAATGACAACCTGTTCGGGGGAAGCCGGCGGCGCCTGCTGACTGAACGATGGGCTGGAGGTGAGGAGCAGAGAGACCAGAGGCACGCACGGGAGCATCAACCGGCTGAGCTGAGTCATAAAGACCTCCGTGGCTGATGACGAAGACGCGTTACGTCACGCGGAAGAACCGGTTCGATTCTTTTTCCACCCCGATCTCCGTGTCCGGCCCATGCCCGGTCACCACGGCCGTCGCATGGTCGAATGTATACTCCCGCTCGCGGTCCGGCCTCATCACCCCACGCGAAAAAACTGATTCGATTCTTTTTCAATTCCAATTTCAGTTTCGGGCCCATGCCCGGTCACCACCGCGGTCGCATCGTCGAGCGTATAGAGCCGTTCACGAATCGACCGCTCGATCGCGTCGAAGTCCCCGCCCCACAGATCGGTGCGCCCGATGCTGCCGCGAAACAGGGTGTCGCCGGCCAGCACCAGCCGGTCAGCCGGCACGTGAAAACTCATCGAGCCGGGCGTGTGGCCCGGCGTATGGAGGGCCACGATCGGCACCTGCCCCACAAGCACCTTCTCATCATCCTTAAGCCAATAGTCCGGCATCGGCACCGCGACGTACGGCACGCCGAACATGCGGCATTGGACGTCAAGATTCTGCCAGAGGTCGAGATCGTCTTGGTGGAGGCAGAGCGTCGCGCCGGTCGCCTTCTTCATTTCGCCGGCGGCGAGAAAATGATCGAAGTGCGCGTGGGTGTGAAAAATATAGCTGACGGTCAGCCCGAGTTGCCGGACTTCGTGCAGAATCCGTTCGGGCGCGCCGCCGGGATCGACCACGATGGCCTGCTTCGTGACGGGATCGCCGATGATGGAGCAATTGCACCCGAGCGGCGGAACGGAAAACGTTTTGCGGATCAAGGTCGGCATGGAGCACGTATGCTACCGTTCAACCGGCTCAGGGTGCAAGCAGCGGCCCGCCGTCGGATTCCGGCTCGATGCGGACCGTCCAGATCACCTCGGTGTCATAGATCGCCCAGATCATGCCTTGCCGCCGGAACCACACCAGAAACCCTGCGCCGCTCCCGTCGGGCCGCGGGTTACCGACATACACCAGGGCCTGGTCCTGGCGGAGATTGTACGCCACCCGGGAGAATACGAGCCGATCCAACACCGGCAAGGCCTGCACGGGTCTGCGCTGCTCCCAGCGGACAGGCCGAGCGAGCGACACCTCCGGCTCTTCGACGGTGTTGCCAGATACAAACCGGTAGCGGGTACCGAATTGAAATCGCCCTTCAAGCCTGATCGCCGTTTGGTTCACGGCTACGAACTCGCGCACCAGATCCGTCGGCAGGACCCCATCGAAGTACCCCTGCTCCTGGAACAGCGGCATCGTCAGCAATCCCTCCTGCTTGGGCGACAGCTGCGTCGTCGTCATGCGCTCGATGAGCACGAGGGAGGTCTCCGACGTGAGGAACTTGCTCGCGATGATCTCATCATAGAGGCGATATTCATCATCCGGAAATGCCGCAGCAACCGACTGCGGCTCAATCGCGTGAGCCGACCAGACCGTGACAACGCCGACCACAAGCAGGATGAGGTTGATGACACTACGCATGAGTGGAGCATAGCCGCCAGGCCGGAGGCCGGTCAATTCGGGAAATACTGCGTGGACAAGCTCGGGCGAACCGTGGATAATCGGCGGACAAACCTCATCGGGAGCGCAGCGTGACAAGACATTGTTTTCAGATGGCGGGCATCGGTCTCCTCGCCGGCTGCCTGCTCACCGCCGGCTGCAAGCCGGACGATTCGCCCTTTAAAGCCGAAAACGAATCGCTGAAGAAGCAAGTGGCCAGGCAGGAATCCCTGCTCTCCTCGCTACAAGACGGCAACAAGGTCATGCAGCAGCAGATCGATCTGTTGAATCAGGAACTGCGCGATGCCAAGAAGGCGACGGAATCGGCCAAGGCCGAGATGAATGTGTTGTCCGGCCAATTGAACGCCCAGCTGGCCCAAGCCAAGCGCCTGAGTGCCGATGCGCACAAGGCCGCCGCGACTCAGGCAGCCCAACAGCTGCGGGTCGAAGAAAAAGGCGCCCAGTCCGAGACCCTGCCCCACCCCCTCACGGCAATCGCCAAGGCGGTGGAAGAGGCGCTGGCCAGAAACGGGTACCAGCTCAAGGTCAGCTTCAAAAGCGAGCAGCGGGCCGTCTATGTAACGGAGCGGAAAACTTCCAATCCGGCCTCACTCGAAGCGACCGGCTCCCGCAACCAATACCTCATCACCCTCCAGACGCGCCCCGACAAGACCACCACCCTCAGCGTGCGGGCCGAATTTGAAAAAGTGGCTCAGGGAGGGCGCATTCTCAGTGTGAGCCAGGAAGAAACGGCGGAGATCGAGCAGCGGCTGATCGGAGAAATCCGCAAGGCCCTCACGGCTCAGGGCAAAGCCTGATGCCATCCCTGCGCTGGGTCTCCGCTCTTCTGCTTACCCTCACTACCTGGGCACTGTCCTCGCACCCCGTTATGGCCGCGAAACCGTCCCACCCCAAACCGTCACAGGACCTGGCGCGGCATCTCGCCGCCATCGCCGCCCTGGCCAAACCCTCCCCGATGCTCACGGTGCCGGCCGGCACATTCCTGCTCGGCAGCAAACGTATCGACGACGACCCCTATGGCATCGGAACGCAGTTCGATGATACGGAACTCCCGCAACATCGTGTGTGGCTGGACGCGTTCGAGATGGATCGGGACGAAGTCAGCCTGGGCGAATATCTCGCGTTCCTGTCCCAGCAAAAGATCACTCCGTCGGATGAACTGCAGAAGCTGATCTGGCACGTCATCACCGTCCACTCCGTCACCGACCAGACGCTGACCCGCTGGCCCGCTCTTTACGTGACCTGGCCGGAGGCGCGGGATTTCTGTCAGTCCAAAGGGAAACGCCTCCCGACGGAAGCCGAATGGGAGAAGGCCGCGCGGGGAACGGACGGCGGCCTGTTTCCATGGGGCAACGCCATGCCCGACTCGAAACTCGCCATGTTCGGCCAACACCACGTCCATGAGATCCCCATCCTTGCCGCAGTGGATTCGCTCGATGACGGACGCAGTCCCTTCGGCTTGCACCACATGGCGGGCAACGTGGCCGAATGGGTGCAGGACTGGTTCGGCTTCGACTACTACGCCTATATGCCGGAGAAGAATCCGCCGGGACCGGCCAGCGGACGCTACCGCAGCGTGCGCGGCGGATCGTGGAAAAGCAAAGTGATCATGCTGCGCACCGCCACGCGCAGCGGATCGGAGCCTGAGAAGCGCTCTCCCACCATCGGCTTTCGCTGCGCGAAATCGCCCTCACCGCCATAGCTTGCGCGCAGCAATGAGGCCTTTTCTTGGTCCCCTGCGAGCCTCATGTTAGCATTTCGTCCACATGGCACTCTCAACCAGCGTCCACGACCTCCGCACATTGATCCGGTCATTCCACCCGCTGATCGTCATTGAAACGGTGGAGGAAGATCGTATTGCCTCGCTGCTCCAATCGGTGAGCGCCCAGGAACGCATGCCCCTGTTCGAGTGGTCCATAACGCGGGGCTTGACCCGCCAGGAAGAGGGCCCCACGCTCAGCAAGATGACCGCCACCCCCCTCGCCCTGCTGCAGCATCTGCAAGGGCTGACGGTCGAAGGCATCTTCTGGCTCAAGGATCTGGCCCCTCATCTCCAAGACGCCGCAGCCGCTCGCCAACTCCGTGAAGTAGCCGCCGCCCACAGTCGATCCCACGCAACCTGCGTGATCACCGGAGAGCCAATCACGCTGCCGCCGGATCTCGAACGCCTCGCCGTCCGCTATCAACTGAGCCTGCCCGATCAGGACGAGCTGGACGCCACGCTCACCAGCGTGTTGCAGTCGCTCAACCGGCAGCGGCTCCAGGGCCGCCCCCGCTTCACCACCCTCGCGCACAGCATTGCGGAAACCATTACGGGGACCAACGGCAAGACGCACAACCTGCCGCCTCAGGAGCGCACAGCCATTCTCCGGGCGCTCAAAGGCATGACGCTGCACCAGGCCCGGCAAGTCATCACGCAATGCGTCATGGACGACGGCGTCCTCTCGGCGGGTGACGTGCAGAAGATCCTCGACCGCAAGGTGCAGGCGGTCAAAGACGGCGGCTTGCTGGAGTACTACCCCCTCGAAGACAATCGGTTCGAGCTGGGCGGATTCGGCAATCTCCAGCGCTGGCTCGATCGCGCCAGGATGGGCTTCACCCCGGAAGCCAAAGCGCTGAACCTGCAACCGCCCCGCGGCATTCTGCTGGTCGGCGTGCCGGGCTGCGGCAAGTCGCTGGCGGCCAAAGTGATCGCCCGCGAATGGCGGCTCCCGCTGCTGAAACTCGACGCCGGCCGGCTGTTCGATAAATTCGTCGGCGAATCGGAAAAGAACTTTCGGAAAGCGGTGGAGATGGCGGAATCCCTGGCCCCGATTATTCTCTGGGTGGACGAAATCGAGAAGGCCATGGTGGCGGGCGGCGGCAACGGCGAGGCCGACGCGGGACTCAGCCGCCGGCTCTTCGGCGCGTTCCTCACCTGGCTGCAGGAAAAGCAGGAAGAAGTCTTCGTCGTGGCGACGGCCAATGACCTGTCGTCATTGCCGCCGGAGCTGCTCCGCAAGGGGCGGTTCGATGAGATCTTTTTTGTGGACCTCCCGGACGATCGGGAGCGGGAAGCCATCTGGACAATTCATCTCGGACTCCGCAAGCAGGACGTGAAGGCGATCAACCTCACGCACGTCGTGAGCGCCAGTGATGGATTCAGCGGATCGGAAATCGAACAGGCGGTCGTCGCAGCCCTCTATCGAGCGCTGCATCAGAAGACCGCCCTGACGACCGAATTGTTGATCGAGGAGCTGACCCAAACGGTTCCGCTCTCGGTCACGCGGCGGGAAGACATCGACCACCTCCGTGAAACGGCCCAGGGCCGCTTTGTGAGTGTCAGGTAAGAATATGATGCGCCTGCTTGTGATCGGAACGACCATCGCCCTGCTCACGCTGGTCGGCTGCGCGACCGCCCCGGTAGAACAGGCGCCGCTCCCCCGAATCGACACCGTCCCGGCACAGTCCCCCGCTGCACTGTCTCGCACAAGAGCCGCCGTCGTCCGCACAGCCGCCAAACTCGTTGGAGCCACCACGCTTCAGAGCAACGGCCGGCGGATCGCCTACGATTGCGCCGGCGTAACCCGCGCCATCTTCCTGGAACACGGCATCGACCTGTACCACGGCAGTCCCGCCGATTCAAACGCCAATGGGGTCCGGCTTATCTTCGCCCATGTTCGACGGCACGGAACAGTCCACCAGAGCCCGGTCCCCCAGCCAGGCGATCTGGTCTTTTTCGACAACACCTGGGATTTCAACGGAGACGGCAGGCTCAACGACCCCTTGACCCATGTCGGTGTGGTCGAACGGGTCGACCCCGATGGCACGGTCATCTTCATCAGCCGCGTGGCCGATGCGATCGAACGCCACCACATGAACCTCGCCCTCCCCCACGTCCACAAAACCGCCGACGGCCGCGTGTTGAACGACTACATCCGCCGCAAACGCCCCGGCGACCCGGATGACATGGGGCACCTCACCGGTGAACTGTTCACCTTCTACGGAACAAGATTGGGGCAGTAGCAGGGACCTGAGACAACGAACCACTGGCGGTCTCGTGAGCCGTGAGCGGGAGAACTGAGGAAGGCCCTCTCTCAGAAACCTCTCCCGAACCGCCGGACACTCCTATCAAGCATCCTGTGCGGTCTTCCATTCCCGTCGCCTGATAAGCCTACAGAATTCCATCATGTTTCAGGCAACCGGCAGCTTTCTCCCGACCCGCTATACTTAGTGCAGCAGGTTACGCGAATTAACCCTCACCCAAGGAGTTGCCATGGGACAGACCGCCGCCTACTGCAGTGACTGTTACAACAAGGTGGGACGCATCGAAGATGCACTGGTCAAAGCAGCGGAAAGTGAAGGGAAAGTGCCCATGACGAAACAGGGCACCTGCGCACAGTGCGCACAAGACTCGGTGGTGGTCTACTACGAATAGCTGCTTCCGATCGCCACATCCTGCTCACGAGCACGTAGGTGCCAAGCTACGTGAGAACGCCGCCGGCGGCCTTTCTTCACAGCCTTCCGGAGACAGTGCCGGAGACCGGTCATCCGATCCTTGTCACGAACGAAGACGATACGGTACCCTCGGAGAGGCCTGCCGGTGACTGCACCGGCAAAGCCGGAACAGACGATCCCCGGACAAACGACTTTTTTCGACACAAGCACGATGTCGCTTCCCCGGCTCAGACGGCACGCCCTGACAGTCTGTTTGACGCCTATTCCAGCCTTGAGTACACAGCCCCCGCCATCCCGGCACATCCATGAGCTTCGTTCAGAACAGCTCCGTCTTCGCCCCGGCTGCGCTACAGTCTGGTAAGATACCTTCCGATAATAGAGCCATGCCGATCACGATCGCAGGTTCATTGGAACCGCCGGTCTGCTGGTACAACTTGGAGGCAGGACCTCATGGCAACATCATCCAAAGAGCCGGCCACGGAGAAATTCGCCCCTCTGCGCCAGACCCTTTTGGGTGTCCGGTACGGCCTCTTGGGCCTCCACAAAGCCCTGATTGTCGCTGAACAGCTGACCTTTGAACGGATTTACGGAAGGGTCGATTCCACCGGACAACTGCTCCAACTGGTCATGAACGACCCCTGGTTTACCTGGCTCCATCCGCTGTCGAATATGGTGGTGCGCATCGATGAGATGCTCGAGGAAGAGGACCGCCTCACCGTCGAAGAAGTGGCCGTGCTCCTGAGCGAAGTCAGAGGCATGATCCGGCCATCCGAGACGGGTGATGGGTTTGAACGAAGCTACTACGAGGCACTCCAGCGGGCCCCTGACGTCGTCATGGCCCACTGCGAAATGAAAAAGCTGCTGACCCTTTCCGGGGTCTGATATCTCTGCGGCAGGTCCCCCCCCCCTCAAGGCCTAAAACAACACAGGCGGCCGGCTCACAAGAGCCGGCCGCCTGGTGCGCTCGCCTCGGAGCGGAAAACTCGTCTTATTCCTTGCCTTGCTTTTCGCGAGCGTTGTCCCGGCCCTGCTGGCCATGCTCGCCGGCTGCTTCATCGGCACGATCGAGCCCGTGCTTCTTATCCTTGTTCTTATTCTTGTTCTTGTCCTTGTTCTTCCCCTTGCCGTTCCCTTTGCCTTTCTTCTTCCCTTTACCCTTCCCCTCATCATCCCCTGCCTCGTGCTTCTCGCCTTTCTTTTCACCCTCGACGGCCGGAGCCGGAGCGGGAGTCGGTGCCGGAGTGGTGGCCTGCGGTGCGGGAGCAGGAGCCGGCTCCGTCGCCGGAGCCTGGGCAAACAAGTTCGAGAAAGCCAACAACACCGCCGCAGCGGTGACAGTCGAAACGGTCTTAATCATGCTGATCCTCCGCATTGAAGTGAATCATGGTGCACCCGGGGTATTTCCCCGGACAGTGCGTATAGGAAATCTGAAATCTAGCAAGCCCGATGCCATTAATCCATCGAATCCGGTTAATGCGCATGCATATGATTCACCAAGGATTCACTCAATCTTTCTAGGACTTTGTACCGGAGGTTTAGAGCAATACGGCTACAGACCGACCAGATTGCCTCACCTCATACCGGGACACACACAAGAGAGGGAGTACGGGAAACGATACACCTACACAATTTGCGCGCAGGGCCAGGAGAAGGCCCGGATAGACGGCTTCCGCCAACCGGGATGTTTCGCAGTATCCTCGCACCATGCGGTAACCGCCTTCGTGACGCGGGCGAAGTGCTCATCGTCGAGCGCGACGAGGATCACCGAGTTCGTGCCGGGATAGAACGAGAGCCCCTCAGCCGGACCGGTCTGGCCGTACCCGACCGTTTCGGGCACTTCCGTAAACGCGTTCACATCGCACTGATGCAGGAGTGCATGTATCCGCTCCTTGAGGGACGAGCGAAAAGTCAGCATCACCATGTGCATAAGAAACCTCCCTGGATATTCGCGTTCTGTCGAAGACTATCAGACCTGCCTCCCTGCAACCGTCGCACGGCCTCAGGCGCGCCCCTGCTTCTCGAGCAGTTGATTGAGCGTTCGGGCATTGGCCACTGCATGGCCGAGCGCATCGTTGTTGAAGTAGGCATACACGTCCAGGTCGTTGCGAAGATACCCCCTGATCAGCTTGGCCTCCCTGGCCAGCTCGGCACCTGAATAGGATGACGCAAATAGATCGGTCCGTCCGTGAAACCGCATATAGGCGAAATCGGCTGTCACTTCCTCACAGCGGGGATAACCGGGAGAATCCGCGATGCACAGGGCAGCGCCATGCCGTCGGAGGAGATCAGAGGTTTCTTCGCAAAACCAGGACTCATGCCGAAACTCAAAGACCAGCCTCAAGGGATGAGACTTGGGAACAGACCGCTGCGCAATCCTGAGAAACGCGGCGAGCCTTTTTCGGTCGCACGGATACGACGGCGGAAACTGGAGCAGAATCGGGCCAAGGTGGGAACCAAGCGTCAGGGCATTTTGGACGAAGGTTGTCCAGGCCTCCTCTACATCAACCAAACGTTTGACATGGGTAA
This sequence comes from Nitrospira sp. NS4, assembly GCF_049546785.1. Taxonomy (NCBI): domain Bacteria; kingdom Pseudomonadati; phylum Nitrospirota; class Nitrospiria; order Nitrospirales; family Nitrospiraceae; genus Nitrospira; species Nitrospira sp. NS4. The sequence goes on from NZ_JBMWAN010000001.1 coordinate 916,917, forward strand.
TGAAGCGGCTGGCCTTCAAAGCAAAGATAAAGTCCTCGGGCACCTGTGCGGCCCACTTCTCGTACGTGCTGGGCTTGGGGAGATGGTAGAAGGAGTAATTGACTTCGGTGCTGTCGAACGAGCGGGAGTAAAACTCCAGGTAGCGCCGGCCCGGCAGGTCCTCGGGATAGAAGAAACCCTTCCAGCTTGGGTAGGCCCAACCGGACGTGCCGATGAGCAGACGCGCCATAGCCTCCCTTCATGGAACGGAAAGGGTTAGACAGGCATTGAACCCAATTGCGGTGCTACATCCGCCCTTCGTCGAGTTCGATCGCGTCCGCCCAGGTCGAGATCTTGGGGAGCGCGCTCACCGGCACGCCGCGCTTCTTCGCGATCTCATCCAGGCGCCCCTGAAACCGCGCACGAGCCGCGTCATCCTTCGGACCGGAGGAGAGCAGGCCCTGCGACCATTGCGCGATCTCCTCGTGCGAATGCGGCTTCCCATTAGCCACGACCCAGGCAAGCAACTGCTCATCCGTTCCACCGGCTAAAACTTTTTGTTCAAACGCCTTCGGATCGATCCCCAGAAAATCGACCAGGTACTTATCGAACCCGACCGTGATGTAGTTGTAGTCCTGAATCTGCCCGGCGTTCCGGAGCTTGATCTTGTCGATGAACCGCCCCAAGTGGGCAATGCCACCAAGCAGGGCTTTGGGACTGCGGGGATAGGCTGGTTGTGTCATGCGAACATTCTCCAGATTGGTGAGGGCTCAAAACATACAGGCGTGAGCAACAGAAGTCTAGCAAGGACGGGCGCGGATAGTCTCCTCGACGATCATTCAAAAAGATGGCATAGGTAAGCCGCCTAGCCAGCTCAAATACGTCCATAGATCAAGTTTTCGCCAGCCCTGCCGATACGTATCTAACAGGAGGCCATACCATGCAGTCACGGGGCCGCCATCGAGTTCCCGTTGGCTATCCGGCCAACATTCAAAGCGATACCTGCGCGGGGGAAGGCACCTTGCTCGATCTCTCGCCCACAGGCTGCAGAATGCGTAGCGACATCACGCTGGATGCGGGCACCTATCTCGCGTTGGAAATTGCAGTGGCCCAGGAGCGAGCCCCGCTGGCCGTAGAAGTGTCCGTCGTCCGCTGGTGCAAAGACGGCCAATTCGGAATTGAGTTCCTTCGGTACCGCCAAGGAGATCGCGAACGGGTCACGCATTTCGTCGAAGCCATGCCCTCGTATCAAGCCCCTGTCTCAGCCTACGCAGAATCGACCCTCAGCACCGCCAGCGTATAGCCCTATTTCCACAGAAACCCTGTCCGTAAACAGACCGCCCGCACGGGCTCGACCGAAGAGAGTGCGCTCAATAATCCCTGGAATCTTTTCCTTTGATAGCCGCTTCACGAGAGACCGAGGGGAAGTCCTCCAGAAAATCTTCCAAAGACGAGCTTCCCTCCAAATAGTCGAACAAGGTCTGAACTGGCACGCGTGTGTCTTTAAAAAACAAAGCGCCGCTCACAATTTCAGGATCACGACTGAGGTATTGGGATTCCATAGACACCTCCGCTACCGTCCAGTGTCGCATGCACAGTCTGAGAGAAGTCCAGCGACAGCTTGAGGCCCCATGGAGGGCAAACCTACTGGCTCATGCAGCATAAGTCCAGACGGAGACGTTCCCACATGCCTATGGAACGGCAGCAGACCTGCGGACGGACGGATAGCGTGACAGAGACAACGGAATTCGTCGAAGCCATACCCTCGTATCAAGCCCCTGTCAGTGCAAGAAGAATCGACCCTTAGCGCCGCCAGCGTGTAGCCCTATCTCCTTACAGAAACCTTGCTCCTAAACAGAACATCCGCAAGACGGCCTCCGCAAATCCAAAACTCCAAAAACGACCCGCACGGGCTCCAACGAGTGCAACATTCAATAGGTCCTGGAACCTTTTCGTTTTCCCCATTGCCTCCTGCGGCGTGTTGGGGCGCCATCCTACGCAAGCCGCCTTGCCTCTTCCGGATGAAAGTAGAGGTGGACCGCATCGAATCCGTGCGCGGCCGGATGGGGAGTTCCGTCGCGCCAGCGGATCAGGCCCGAAGTGTGCACGACATCTACAACAAGCAGAAGCTCCACGCGAGCGATCCCCACGCGATAGCTAGACAGCTTCGAAGCCTTGTCACCGATGACCGGCTCGACGTCGGCGGCTGTCAGCCATCCTCGCCAACCAACAGAGTTGTTGCCACACCTCCACCGCGAATACGCCCCCGCCTCTGATGGAAGCGACGTCAGATAAAAGGTAGCACTGTTCATCTCGAACCGAGACCTGGTCCAATGCACGGCTGGGCGCTCTGTTTTCAGACGATCTGCCACAACGCTGGTATCCATACTAAAACGGTTAGGGATGTTGGCGGTGACGAGCAGCGGCAGCCCGGATCGTGAGTAGTAGTCTGAAGCTAGTCTCCTGAGGTACTGCACGCGCCTCGACTCCGCAGCCTTGGTAGGAGACCCTGTCGGGCTCTGATCGCGGAAGACCTGTGCAACCTCAAGACCAAACCGCTCCTCTCCATCGGAGACGAGAAAGTCAGGAGACTCGCGCTCCTCAAGGATCGCGTAGCCCGAACCAAGGCGCGGCAGGAAGCCCTCGACAAAGATGCGCTCCAATACCTTCGACGCCATACGGTTGCCCCAACAACGATTAGGCCGATCCGAAATGTGGGAATGAGAACAGGCTACTTTTTGCTGGGCGGTGCGTCAACTAGAAGAGATAGATAAATGCTCGCACACCGACAGGGGACAGAGCTACGAATGGCGGGTGGCACGGCGAACGGGGTGCCCCGCTACGCGCAACGAAAGGACCCACTGGGGGTGGGTGGAGTGAGCACAGCGGGGCTGTTCGCCGTGACAGCACCCGCACCCGCTACTTCGCTGATTGCTTTGCAGATTTTCCGGCTTGCAGATACTGATTGATCCCCGCGGCCATCTTGCGGCCTTCGGCGATCGCCCAGACGATGAGGGAGGCACCGCGCTTGGTGTCGCCGCCGGCAAAGACGCCGTCGAGGTTGGTCATGAAGCCCTCGTCCACCGACACCGCCCCGCGCTGATCGTATTTCACGCCGAGGCTGTCGAGCAGGCCGTTCTTGACCGGGCCGGTAAAGCCCATGGCGAGCAGGACGAGATCCGCATCCATGTCGAAATCGCTGTTCGGAATCGGCGTGAACTTGCCGCCCTCGAACTTCACTTTGTTCGCATGGAGCTTGGTCACATGGCCGTTGTGGCCGGAGAACTTGGTGGTCGAGATGCTCCACTGCCGGTCGCAGCCCTCTTCATGTGCGTGCGAGGTCCGCAACTGCATCGGCCACAGCGGCCAGGGGGTGGAACTGGCACGGGAGGGAGGCGGCTCCGGCAGCAATTCAAACTGATGGACTTCCGCGCAGCCTTGGCGATGGGCCGTGCCGACGCAATCGGATCCGGTATCGCCGCCGCCGATGACGACCACCCGCTTGCCTTTGGCCGTGATGGGCTCGTCGGTGACGGGTATCCCTGCCGTCCGCTTGTTCTGCTGGGTGAGATATTCCATTGCGAGGTGCACGCCCTTGAGTTCGCGCCCCGGGATCGGCAACTCGCGCGCCTGCTCAGCGCCCATGGTCAGCCCCACCGCATCGAACTGCCTGCGCAGTTGTTCACCGGTGATGTCTTTCCCGATGGTCACGCCGGTCTTGAACTCGACCCCTTCGGCCTTCATCTGCTCCAGCCGCCGGTCGATCACCCACTTTTCCATTTTGAAATCGGGGATGCCGTAGCGCAGCAAGCCGCCGATGCGGTCGGCCTTCTCGAACACGGTGACGCTATGCCCGGCGCGCGCGAGTTGCTGCGCTGCCGCTAACCCGGAGGGACCGGAACCGACGATAGCCACGGTCTTGCCCGTCTTCACCACCGGCAGAATCGGCTCGACGTAGCCCTCGTTGAAACCCCGGTCGATGATGTTCCATTCGATGATGCGGATGGAGACCGGATCCTCGTTGATGCCGAGGACGCAGGCGCCTTCACAGGGAGCCGGGCAGAGCCGCCCGGTGAATTCGGGAAAATTGTTCGTGGTGTGCAGCGCCTTGAGCGCGTCTCTCCAACGGCCGCGGTAGACGAGATCGTTCCATTCGGGAATCAGGTTCACCACCGGACAGCCGGTCGTGCCCTGGCAGAACGGCACGCCGCAATCCATGCAGCGGGCGCCCTGGACCTTGAGCTTGTCCTCAGCGATCGGCTCATACATTTCCTTCCAATCGAGCACACGCAGCTCGACCGGCTTCCGCTTCGGGCCCTCGCGGGCATATTTCATGAACCCTTTTGGATCGCCCATCTTTTATTCGTCTCTCGTCTTTCGTCTTTTGTATCTCGCAAAACGCAGCACGCGTCACATCTTTATTTAGTCGCCGTTGCTTTCTTCTTCCGCTCTTCCAGCACGCGCTTGTAATCGACCGGCATGACCTTCACAAACTTCGGCAGCATGGCTTCCCACGAACCCAGGATGCGCTTCGCGTTCCGGCTGCCGGTGCACATGAAGTGAGAGGTGATCATCTCGTGCAGCAGTTTCTTATCTTCCGCCGTCGCCACTTTCTCCAGCTCAACCATGCCGGTATTGCAGCGCGCCGGGAACTTGCCCAATTCATCCAGCACGAACGCCACGCCGCCCGACATGCCCGCCGCGAAATTCCGGCCCGTGCGTCCGAGCACGACGACGACGCCGCCGGTCATGTACTCGCACCCGTGATCGCCGGTGCCTTCCACGACGGCCCGCACGCCGCTGTTTCGCACGGCGAACCGCTCGCCGGCCATGCCGTAGAAATAGGCTTCGCCTTGCGTCCCGCCATAGAGCGACGTGTTGCCGACCAGGATCGTGTCCTCAGGCGTATAGATGGCGTTCTTGGGCGGGAAGACGATGATCTTGCCGCCTGAGAGTCCCTTACCGATGTAGTCGTTGGATTCTCCTTCGAGCGTGAGCGTGACACCGCGCGAGAGGAACGCGCCGAAGGATTGGCCCGCCGAGCCTGTGAACTTGATCGAGATCGTGTCAGGCGGCAGCCCCTCCAGCCCGTACTTCTTCGCAATGCGGCTCGACAACATGGTGCCGACCGTCCGGTTCACGTTACGGATCGGCAGATCGAGGGTCACCTTCTCGCCTTTGTCCAGCGCCGGTTTGCAGAGCTCAATCAACTTATTGTCGAGGACTTCGGCCAGGCCGTGATCCTGCTTCTGCACGCAATGGCGCGGCACATCCGTTCCGACTTCCGGCGCCTTCAAGAGCGGCGTGAGGTCGAGGCCCTTGGCCTTCCAATGGTCGATGGCCTTCTGCACCTTCAACTTGTCGACGCGGCCGACCATTTCGTTGATCGTACGGAATCCCAGCTTCGCCATGATCTGGCGGAGTTCTTCGGCGACGAAGAAGAAGAAATTGACGATGTGCTCCGGCTGCCCGTTGAATTTCTTGCGCAGCTCCGGGTCCTGCGTCGCGATGCCGACCGGGCAGGTATTCAGATGGCACTTGCGCATCATGATGCAGCCTTCGATGATCAACGGCGCCGTGGCGAACCCGTATTCTTCCGCCCCCAGCAGCGTCGCGATAGCAACATCCCGCCCCGTCTTGAGCTGGCCGTCGGTTTCCACGCGGATGCGACCGCGCAGATCGTTCATCACGAGCGTCTGATGCGTTTCCGCCAACCCGAGCTCCCAGGGCCCACCGGCATACTTGATCGAGGACAAGGGCGAGGCGCCGGTTCCGCCGGAATCTCCGCTGATCAGGACTTTATCGGCATGCGCCTTGGCCACGCCGGCCGCGACCGTGCCGACCCCCACTTCCGACACCAGCTTTACGGACACAGCCGCCTCGGGATTCGCATTCTTTAGATCGAAAATCAGTTGCGCTAGATCCTCGATGGAGTAGATGTCATGGTGCGGCGGCGGCGAAATCAGCTGCACGCCCGGCGTGGAGTAGCGGAACTTGGCGATGTTTTCATCGACCTTGTGGCCCGGCAACTGCCCGCCTTCGCCCGGCTTCGCGCCCTGCGCCATCTTGATCTGCAACTCTTTCGCATTCACCAGATAATGGCTGGTCACGCCGAACCGCGCCGACGCCACCTGCTTGATGTAGCTGTTCTTCGAATCGCCGTTCGGCAGCGGCTTAAACCGCTCCGGATCTTCGCCGCCCTCGCCGGTGTTGCTCTTGGCGCCGAGGCGGTTCATCGCGACGGCCAGCGTCTCATGGGCCTCTTTGCTGATCGAGCCGAACGACATCGCGCCGGTCGTAAACCGCTTGACGATGTCCTTGGCCGGCTCCACTTCGTCGATGGAGATCGGCTCCGGCAGGAACTTGAAGTCGAGGAGCCCGCGCAAGTTGGAGCGCCGCTTGCTCTCGTCGTTGACGAGCTGCGAGAACTCCGCGAAGGTCTTCGGATCGTTGTTCCGCGTCGCATGCTGCAGTTTGTAGATCGTATCCGGGTTCCAGTTGTGGTGCTCGCCCTGGATCCGATAGTGAATCTCGCCGCCGAAATCGAGCTGCCTGATGGGCGCCGGTTCGTAGGCCAGCTTGTGCCGCCGCAGCGTCTCTTCCCCGATCTCACGAATACCGATCCCTTCCACACGGGACGGCGTCCCGGTGAAGTAGCGGCCGATCAATTCGTGGTTGAGACCGATCGCCTCGAAAATCTGCGCGCCGCAATAGGACTGGACGGTCGAAATGCCCATCTTCGAGAAGACTTTCAGCAGGCCTTTGTTGATCGCCTTGATGAATTTGCCTTCGGCGGTCTGCGCATCGAGCCCTTCCGGCAGGTAGCCATCGCGCTCCATGTCCACCAATGATTCGAACACAAGGTACGGGTTCACGGTCCCGGCGCCGTAGCCGATGAGGCAGGCGAAGTGATGCACGTCGCGCGGTTCGCCGGTTTCCACGGTCAATCCGACTTCCGTTCTGGTGCATTCGCGAACCAGGTGATGGTGGACGGCGGCCACCCCGAGCAAGCTCGGAATCGGCGCCCACTCTTCGTTCACGCCCCGATCGCTCAGGATCAGGAACTTATAGCCTTCTTTAATCGCCTGCGACGCCTGGCGGCAGAGCTCATCGACGGCTGCGCCCAATCCTTCCGGCCCTTCCGCCACACGGAAGAGCATCTTCAGCGTCTTGCTCTTGAAATGCGGATCGGCGAGCTCGCGGATCTTTTGCAGATCGACGTTCGTCAGAATCGGCTGCTTCACACGGATGCGCCGGCAGGATTCCGGATTTTCATCCATCAAATTCGGCTTCGGTCCGATGCTCGTCGTGAGCGACATGACGAGTTCTTCCCGGATCGGGTCGATCGGCGGATTCGTCACCTGCGCAAAGAGCTGCTTGAAATACTTAAACAGGAGCTGCGGCCGGTCGGACAACACGGCCAGCGGCGTATCCGTCCCCATCGAGGAGATGGCTTCTTCTCCGTTCACCACCATCGGCGTGAGCACCATCTTCAGCTCTTCGACCGTATAGCCGAAGGCCTGCTGGCGCTGGCGTGTCGTGGGATGGTCGGGCTGAGGGACGTTCAGGGGTTCAGGCAACTCGTCCAGCGAAATCCGGTACTGGGTGACCCAGGACCGATAGGGTTTGCGGCTGACGATCTCCGCCTTCACCTCTTCATCGTCGATCAGGCGGCCCTGCACGGTATCGATCAGGAACATGCGGCCCGGCATGAGCCGGCCCTTCTGCCTGATCCGCTGTGTCTCAATAGGGAGCACACCGGCTTCCGACGCCAGCACCACCAGTCCATCGGTCGTCACCTGATAGCGGCAGGGACGCAGGCCATTCCGGTCCAGCGTCGCGCCGATCAACTTGCCGTCGGTGAAGCAGACCGCTGCGGGACCATCCCAGGGCTCCTGCATCGCAGCGTGATATTCGTAGAACCCGCGGCGATCGAGATCCATCTGCGGATTCGCGACCCAGGGCTCGGGAATCAGCATCATCATCGCGTGGGGCAACGACCGTCCGCCCATGGTCAGGAACTCAACGGCGTTATCCAGGCAGGCCGAGTCGCTCTGGTTTTCATAGACGATCGGATAGAGCTTCTCGAGATCCTTGCCGAACAAATCGGAGTTGAGCCGCCCCTGGCGGGCGCGCATCCAATTCACATTGCCCTTGAGCGTATTGATCTCGCCGTTGTGGCAGATATAGCGATAGGGATGGGCCAGCGGCCAGGTCGGAAAGGTATTGGTGCTGAACCGCGAATGGACCAGGGCCAGGGCGCTCGTCAGGCTCGCATCTTTGAGATCTTGATAGTAGGCCGCCATCTGATGCGGCAGCAGCAATCCCTTGTAGACGATGGTATTCGCCGACAGGCTGGGGATATAGAAATACTCGCGGCCCTGGATCGCGGACTCCCGCACGGCGTTCTCGACCCGCTTGCGGACCACATAGAGCTTCCGCTCGAACTGCGCTTCGTTGAGCACGTCGCGGGCGATAAAGATCTGCCGCATGAAGGGCTCGGTGCTGCGGGCGACCGCTCCGATGGCATCGCTCTTCACCGGCACATCGCGCCAACCCAAGAGCCGCAGCCCTTCTTCCGCAATGACTTTGGCAAACAACTGCTCGCACTGCTGACGGCGGTCGGCCTGGGGCGGCAAAAACACCATCCCCACGCCGTACTCTCCGGCGTTGGGCAGGGACACGCCGACATCACCGGCTGCGCGCTTCAAAAAGTCGTGCGGTACTTGCAGCAGAATGCCCGCGCCATCACCGGTGCAAGGGTCGCATCCCTGAGCACCGCGATGGGTCAGGTTTTCAAGAATCTGCAGTCCCTGCTGGACGATCGTATGGGATTTCTGGCCCTGAATATTGACGACAAAGCCCACCCCGCAGGAATCCTTTTCCTGATCGGGATCATACAAGCCTTGCTTTGGTGGCAGCCCGGGGATCATCATTTCTTTATCTCACCATGGTACATCCGATAGCCGGAAATCTTGGATCCAGGACGGGCAGCTGAACGGCTTTTCCGGGCTTGGACATTCCAGAGAAAGCCCGCCCCGCACACACCCGTTTCGTGTTCAGGGTCATAAAGGCCTTGCTTCGGTGGAAGCCCGGGTATCAGCATCATTCAATCTCGTTATAGCGAGGCAGGTGACGACTTCGCGGTCTGAGGCCACTCGTGCGAGGATGCAGAAACGCGATATCTTGTTGTTTTCTTGACGATGTCCTTCAGCGCTCTCTCGTGCGCCACCTTACTGGATGGGTTGCGGCCCTGTCAAGATTCTGCCGCGCGCCAAAACGGCGTCAATCCATCGCCCCGGCAAGGGCTCCAACCCCGCTAATTTGCCAGGCCCTTTGCTTGACTTTGTTTCCCCCGCTGCCCTACCATCCGCCCCATGCCACAGGGACCGGCCATCTCGACCATCAGCAGCATGGCGGACGTCTGGGACGCGTACCGCGACGAGATCGACGGCGTCGAACATCAGGTTCGTAAGAACCTCGATTCCAGTGTCACCCTTGTCAATACGGTTGCAGCGCACATCCTCAGCAGCGGCGGCAAACGAGTCCGCCCGCTCCTGCTGCTGCTGAGCGCCAGACTCTGCGGCTATGTCGGCCGCGAACACCATCAGCTCGGCAGCCTGGTCGAATTCATCCATACCGCCACCCTCCTGCACGACGACGTGGTCGACGATGCCGATATCCGGCGGGGACGGCAAACGGCCAGAAAGGTCTGGGGCAACCAGATCAGCATCCTCGTAGGCGACTACCTCTACTCCAAAGCCATGGCGCTGGTGGTCGAGTTTCGCAGCCAGGGCATCAACGAAGTTCTGGCCGAGGCTTGCACCAAGATGGCCGAGGGGGAAGTGCTGCAGCTCTACTACAACGGCAACCCCTCGATGCCGGAATCCGATTACGTCAAGATCGTCGAACATAAGACCGCCGGGCTGATCGCCGCCGCCTGCCGCATGGGCGCCATCCTGGCCGAAGCCTCCGAAGAAAAACAGACCGCGCTCTTCCGCTTCGGACAATACATCGGGATCGCGTTTCAAGTGGCCGACGATACCCTCGACTACAATGCCGACGGCGAACGGCTGGGAAAGACGCTCGGGCAAGACTTGCGGCAAGGCAAAGCGACGCTCCCCCTGCTCCACCTGCTCGCGCATTGCGGAGAGGAAGACCGGAGCATGATCAAGGATCGGATGGAAACCCGCACGCTCAACGAGGGCGATCTCGCTCGAATCCTCGCCTTGATGCGCGACTGCGGGTCGCTGACCTATGCGATGGAACAGGCGAGAACCTACATCGCCGCGGCCAAGCACGAACTCGAAGCGTTTGAGGACTCCACGGCGCGCCGGGCATTGACCGTCGCCGCCGATTACATGATTACCCGCGACCGGTAACCTTCCTCCGCTCACTCTGATCACCACCCCGTTCCCGGTGAGAAGAGAGGCACTGAGTCGGGATGAGGGCGTATGTCATCCCGGTCTATTATCGATCACCCATACCATCACACACTGGAGCACGAAACCATCATGGCCCAGATTTTCCCGTTTCGCGGTGCGCTCTACGATGCCGGTATTGCCGGTGCGGCACGCGACGTTGTCGCTCCTCCCTACGACATTATCGACGCGGGCGGCCAGCAGGCGCTCTACAACCGCAACCCGCATAACGTCATTCGCCTGGAATTGGGCATGGACCAGCCGGGCGACGGTCCGACCAACAACCGTTACACCAGAGCCGCCGCGACACTGTCCCAGTGGATGCAATCCGGCGCGCTGAAGCGGGATCCGCAACCGGCGATCTACTATCACACCATCGAATATGTGCCGCCGGGAGCCGATCCGAACGGACCGAGAAAAACCCTGCGGGGTTTCCTCGCCACGTTCAAGCTGGAAGAGTTCGGCACGGGAGCGATCTATCCGCATGAAAACACCAGAGCGGCGGCCAAGACCGACCGGTTGAATTTGATGGAAGCCTGCCGGGCGAACTTCAGCCCGATCTGGTCGCTCTACTCCGATCCGCAGGACGCCATCCTGTCCGCGCTGGCGCAGGCCGCCAAGACCGCCGCCCCCCGCATCACCTTTCGCGACGATGTCGGATTCGAACAGCGTCTCTGGGCGATCAACGACCCTGCCATCACCAGGCAAATCGTCGCCGCCATGGCCAGCAAACCCATTTTCATCGCCGATGGCCATCATCGCTACGAAACGGCGCTGAATTACCAGAAGCTTCGCCGCCAGCAGGCCGGCAACGTAGAGGGACTCCAGCCCTACGACAGCGTCCTCATGCTCTTCACGCCGATCGAAGATCCGGGGCTCACCGTGCTGCCGACGCACCGCGTGACGACGACCCCGCTGCCGTCGTTCGATGAGGTGAAGGCCCTCTTCGCGGACACCTTCGATCTGCAGGAATATCCGTTCACCGGCCAGACCCAATCGACGATGCGCCGGCAATTCATCGAGGCGCTGCGCACGAAAGGCCGGACGGCGCCGATATTCGGGCTCGCGCTGAAGGGACGAGACACCTATCTGACGCTGGAGCTCAAGCCCGCGCACCGCCCGCCGGCCGGCGCGTCGCCGCGCACCAAGCTCGACGTCTCGCTCCTGCAACAGTTAGTCGTGGCCAGACTCTGTCCCACGCAACAGGAACAGGAAGCCATTCTCTACACCAAAGACGACGACGAAGCCCTGAATTGGGCGGCCAGCGGAACGGGCACCGGGGCGTTGCTGTTGAACGCGACGAAGGTGAGCGAGGTCAAGGATGTGGCCACCGCCGGCGAGCGGATGCCCCACAAGTCCACCTACTTCTTCCCGAAGCCGCTGACGGGTCTGGTTATGAATGTGATGGAGGGCTAGAGGCAAGAGGCACGGGGCAGGCCGGCCATCGAATTCCTCCTCGCCCAGCGCCTCGCACCCCTCGCCTCGCTGAAGCGTAATGAAGGCCAAGATCCTCATCGTCGACGACAACGCCGATATCATCACGGTGCTGGAGGACCGGCTGCAGGCCTCCGGCTACAGCACAGTCGTCGCCAGAGACGGCCAACAGGCGCTCGAACAGATCGAGCAGGAATCGCCGAACCTCATCCTGCTGGATCTCGACCTGCCGAAACTGACCGGCATCGAGGTCCTCAAACGACTCTCGCAGATCAAACAGGTCGAAGAACTCCCCGTCATCGTGATGACCGCCCATGGCTCGGTCAACGCCGCGGTCGAGGCAATGAAAGAGGGCGCCTACGACTTTCTCACCAAACCCCTCGACAAAGACCACCTGCTGATCGTCATCCGGAAAGCGCTCGAGCGTGATTCGCTTAAACGCCAGGTCGCCTATCTCCGGTCGGAAGTGGACGGCCGGTACGCCAGAATCATCGGCCACAGCACCTCGGTCCGGTCCGTCGTGGAGGCGGCGCAGCGGGCCGCGCGATCGGACGCCAGCGTGCTGCTGCTGGGTGAAAGCGGAACCGGGAAGGAATTGTTCGCCCGCTCCATCCATCAGTGGAGCCATCGTCACGCGATGCCCCTCGTCGTGATCAACTGCGTCGCGCTGACGGAGACGCTGCTGGAGAACGAGCTGTTCGGCCACGAACGCGGAGCGTTCACGGGCGCCGACCGCCTGCAGAAGGGCAAGCTGGAAATGGCGGACGGCGGCACCGTCTTCCTCGACGAAATCGGGGACATGCCCTTGCCGCTGCAGGCCAAGTTGCTGCGGGTGCTCCAAGACCGCGAATTCCAGCGGGTCGGCGGCACGCGAACCGTCTCGGTCAACATCCGCATTATTGCCGCGACGAATAAGGATCTCCGGCAAGCCGTCAAAACGGGGCAGTTCCGCGAGGATCTCTATTTCCGTCTCAACGTCATCAGCCTCACCCTGCCGCCGCTCAGAGACCGGCGAACCGATATTCCCGCGCTCGCTCAATTTTTTCTTGAGCGGCATGCCAGAGAGGCCAAGCGCCCCGCCATCACCCTGAGTCCGACATCCATGGACGCGCTGACCCGGCACCCCTGGCCAGGCAACATCCGCGAATTGGAGAACGTGATTGCCAGAGCGGTCGTCCTGAGCCCGACCGATCTCATCGAGCCCGACGTCCTCGCCCTGGCTCCGGAAGACGCCCATCTCTGCGGACCACACAACGGCGCCCTGCCCTATCTGGAGTTGCCCTACCACGAGTCGATGGACGAACATAGCCGCCACATCATTGCACGGGCGATTGAAAAAGCGGAGGGGAATCAGACGAGAGCGGCGGAATATCTCAAACTGCAACGAACCTATCTGGCCCGACTCCTCAAGCAACAGCGGGACCGGCAGGAGGGGAAAGTCGAGAGCGAAGCGGAACCCTGAATATGGCGGGGAATCAGCCGGGCACGTCCTGCCGATCCTCTATGCGGATGCGTCCGGCCATGACATCCCGCTCTGTCTGCGCATAGCGCTCGGGCGTGCCGACATCGGACCAGTAGCCCGTCAAATCATACCCCAGCACCGTCTCGCCCCGCAGGATCGCCCCCACATAGGGATCGATGATCGATGACGCCACCCCTTTCGGCACGCCCCGAAGAATCCGGGGATGCAGAATGTGGATCCCCGCAAACATGCGGGGCTTGGTCGAAACAGGGTCCGGCACCCCCTTCCCTGTGATCCGTACAATCCGGTCTTCTTCCCCCACTTCAACCAGCCCCCACTGAACCGCTTCGGGATCTTCACGCACGACCAGCGTCGCGACGGCGTTGCGTTCACGATGAAATGCGCAGAGGGCGCTCAGATCCAGATCGAAGAGCGTGTCTCCGTTCAACACCAGCACGGTGTCGTTCGCGAAGTACCCTTCCGCCTGCTTGATTCCACCGCCGGTTCCCAGAATCACAGGCTCACGCGAGTAGATCAGCCGCAGCCCGAATTTCGATCCGTTGCCGAGCGCCTGCTCGATCATCGGCCCGAGATGGTGCAGATTGATCACGACCTCGTGAAACCCGTGGTGCTTGAGCAACAGCAGATTCCAGACGATGAGCGGGGTTCCGCCGACAGGGATCAGCGGTTTGGGAATCGTGTTGGTCAATGGCCTGAGGCGAGTCCCGAGACCCGCCGCGAGAATCATGGCTTTCATGTGAGAAGTGATCGGTAAGGAGTGATGGGTGATGGGTCGGTCTCGAGCGACATCATCTGGGCCTCTGGGTTCAGCTCATCACCGATCACTGAAGCTCGGGCACATACGGGGTGAGGTGTTTACGCAGCACCGCGAGTTCGGGGTAACGCTGCAGATTGCGCTTCACATAACTCAACACGCGCGGAATATCCGCAAGAAACTTGGAGTTCCCCTTGACCCGATCGATATAGACGAACCGGCCGGCCGCCTTCAGATTCCGCTGGATGCTGGTCAGATCGAAGAGCCGCCGAAATGCGTCGCGGTTGGTCCAGACATGCCGCTGTTCCGCCAGCTGATCAAGATAGTACCCGACCAGCTGATCGATCAGGGCCTCGTCCAATTGGATGTAGGCGTCGCGCAACAAGGAGGCCAGGTCATACGTCGCCGGGCCCAGCAGCGCATCCTGGAAATCGATCACGCCGAGACGCAGGCCATCGACCATCAAATTACGGGAATGAAAGTCCCGATGGGCAAAGACGTGCGGCTGTCCGGCCAACAGATCGGCAATCTTACCGAACTCGTTCCGGATGACCGTCGCATCTCCGTCCGGGATCGGCTGCCCCCGCCTCGCCTCAATCCCGTATTCGACAAAGTGCTCAAACTCCCACATGAGCAACGGCGCATCGAAACTCCGGTGGAACGCCAGGCAGCCTGGATCGGCCGGAGTCGTAGCCTTCACCTGCATCTGCACCAGCACATTGATGGCTTGCCTGTATCGGGACTCCACGGTCGGCCCGTCAGCCTCCCGCACCGCCTCGGCCAGCGTCAGGTCCCCGAAATCCTCCAGATAGAGCAACCCCGCCGCCTGGTCATAGACATGCAGCCGGGGCACCGACACGCCGGCCTTCGCCAGATGCGACAAAATATTCAGGAACGGCAACTCGGCGATCTGGTGCGTCGCGCCGCTGACCGCTTCCTCCGACTGTTTGAACCCTTCCGGCTCCGCGAGCTGCATGAGGATGACGGAGTGCGGCGGGCCGCCCGTCAGGACCGCCCGGAAATAGCGGCGGTTCGATGCATCACCGGCCAACGGCTGCAATTCCCCCAGGGCGAGGCCCGGCGCGAATCGAGAGGCGATGGTACGCGCGACAAGCGTCCGGTCGGGAAGCGCGAGCGGCCCTTTCTGAAGCGCTGGATTAACAGTACTCATAAGTAGTTATTTCCCACTAATTAAAACAGCTTGACACAAAACGGCGGGAATATACAGGAACCGGATGCAAAAGGAAACCATTTCAAATGATACGCGCTCCTTATTGAAACCATTATGATCGTGTCAGCCCTCGATACGGTCATCGCACCAGCTTCCGGCTATCCATCAATCGAGCCGTCTCGACTCTATCCATGGATAGGGAAACACTCCGGACCGATGAGGCAGGAGGCAAGCGGATATTTCCGATCGTTCACGCGGCCTTGAGCGTCATTCCTCTCGAAAGGCTTCGGAGAAACTTAACCGGCCACAGGAAACCCCGGTTCCGACAAACACTCCGCCCTGCTTGCGCATGTATAATCCTACCAGAATTGTTTGCAGGATGCCTCAAAGAGTCACGCGGCACATGCTGAAACAAACGCGGAGGTGAAGGCGGGCGGTGCGCCATTGAGCGACGCGGGGCGAGGCCTGATCAGCGATACGCCCTGGCGCGCCGGAGGCGGGGTACGGATGACATGCAGCTATTCCGACATCCGATTGGAGTACCCTGACGTCTTTCCATGCGCGGTGTCGCTGAACACGGCAGGGCAACTCATGACTCCGACGGCCCCCAGCACCGCGCCGACGGTATCCGCCACCCAATCCTGCCAGCTCGACTCGCGGAAGGGGACAAACAACTGGTGCACTTCATCGGTGATTCCATACAGAGACGCTGCGACAACGGCAAGCAGGAGCACACGCGAGGCCGGCAGCCCGCTCGCGCCCCGGCGGAAGGCCCGGTAGCACAGCGCTCCGAGACCGGCATACTCCACCGCATGCAGAACCTTGTCGCCGAAGATATCGAGAAACGACGGCAGATCTTCATCCAGATGCGATTGAGCCGAAAGATAGAAAATCAGTCCGGCGTAGAGGGCCACCGGCCCCCAATGGATCAATGCCCGCAGCCGGGCTGATGGTCCGGCAAGATCGTCCACGATGCGAATCTCTCCCTTCATTGCACCCCCCCTACCCCTATGACATACTCTTTTTGAGGCACGCAACTCTCTTGATTCCGATTTATGAAACACGTTCACGTCTGTTTTCTCTGGCACCTGCACCAGCCCTACTACACCGATCCGGTGGCAGGGTCGGCGAGTATGCCCTGGGTGCGGCTCCACGCCACCAAAGCCTATTTCGACATGGCCTATCTGCTGGAGAAGTTTCCGGCCGTCCACGCGACCTTCAACTTCACGCCGTCCTTGCTCTTGCAGCTCCAGGAAATCGGCACCGGCACCGTGCGGGACCTCTTCCTCGAACGGGCGCAGCGCCCGGCCGCGGACCTGAATCAGGAAGAACAGGCCTTCCTGATCCGTCATTTCTTCTCGGCCAATTGGGCGACGATGGTCCGTCCTCATCCCCGCTACCATGAGTTGCTCGTCAAACGCGGGGCCGAGGTCAATGGGCGGGATCTGGCGAAGATCGCGACGCAGTTTTCCACGCAGGATTTTCTCGACCTGCAGGTCTGGCACAACCTCGCGTGGTTCGGATATGGCGCGGTCCACCGGCATCCACGCCTCGCCGCCCTGCGCCGTAAAAATCGCGGCTTCACGGAAGAGGAAAAGCATGAAACCCTGGGCCTGCAGCGCGCCGTGATTCAAGACATCGTGCCGCTCTATCGCCGGCTCGCGGAACGGGGCCAGGTTGAACTGACCACCACCCCGTTCTTCCACCCGATCCTTCCCCTCGTCATTGACACCGACCTCACGCGCCGCGCGAGACCGGATCTCCCGCTTCCCTCTCGATTCCGCGCCCCGGACGACGCCGAAGCCCAACTGCAGCGCGCCGTCGAATTTCACACCGCCACATTCGGGCGCCCTCCGGTCGGCCTCTGGCCTTCGGAAGGCTCGGTATGCCCCGAACTGCTGCCGCTCGTCCGACGGGTGGGCCTGCAGTGGCTGGCGACCGATGAAGGCGTGCTGGCCCGGTCTCTCGATATGAGCGGACAGCCCTGGCATCGTCATACCGCGCTCTACCAGCCCTATCGGGCGGGAGACGGGGGCCATGAGGCGACGCTGGTGTTTCGCGATCGCGACCTCTCTGATGCGTTCGGGTTCGTGTATCACAAGACCGATCCGGACTCGGCTGCCGACGATGTGATCCGTCGCCTCCGCGGCATTGCGCGCGATGCGCCGCAGAAACACGTCCTCATCCCGATCATTCTGGACGGAGAAAATCCCTGGGAACACTATCACGATGGCGGCGAACACTTTCTCACCCGCCTCTATCGCGCCTTCACGACGCATGAGCTGGACGAGGCCGAGACAGTCAGGTTTTCAGCTTCCACAATGTCCGCAGGCATCGCGGCCGTGCCTGCGACTCAGCACCTGCCCCATCTCCATTCAGGCTCCTGGATCAACCAGGATTACAAAATTTGGATCGGGCACGCGGAAGACAACCGCGGCTGGGATCTCCTCGGCCATACCCGCTCCCGCCTGCTTGAGATCGCCCCCACCCTTTCAACGGAGCGCGCCAGCGCCGCCTGGAGCGAACTGTATGCCGCCGAAGGCAGCGACTGGTTCTGGTGGTATGGCGACGACTTCGATACCGACTTCAAGCCCGAATTCGACCGGCTCTTCAGAACCCATCTCCGCAACGTCTGGACGCACATGGGCCTGACGCCCCCGGATTCGTTGAACCAGCCCATCTGCGCCATCACGGCACAGCCGGACATGGATCGCGTCGTCCAGCCGGTCTCGCGACTCGCGCCGACCCTCGATGGATTGGTGACGGACTTCTTCGAATGGCGCGGCGCCGGCACCATCAATACCCAGCCGCCGCTCGGCGCCATGTGGAAAGCCGAAGGGCTTTTCACCGCAATTCAGTTTGGCTGGAACGAGGAACATCTCTTCCTGCGATTGGACCCGGATGAGGCCGCACAGCCCAGACAGCATGGCCTGGCGGTGGAGATCGCCCTCCGCTGTCCGCGCCACCACTTTCGCGTGGCATTCTCCCTCACCCCGCCGGGTCCAGCCTCCTTCCAGTTGTACCAGGAAAGTGACGCCGGAACCTGGGACGAGAAGGCGTCCTATCGCTCCATCTCAACCAGGGCGATTGTGGAACTGGCGATTCCCGCGAAAGAGCTTCACCTTGAACCGGGACAAACTCTTCACATGAGTCTGATCGTGCGGGAGCATGGGCTGGAGGTCGCCCGGTACCCGCATCAGGCCCCGGCGACGTTAATCATGCCCGACAGCGAGTTTGATGCCGCCATGTGGCGGGTGTGAGATGAAGACGTGCTGAGGGCTACCTGATGAGTTGTGAAATTCCATTCCGTCTGCGACACTGAGCACTCAGGACTCAAGGCTCAGGACTTCCATACAACTGCGGAGCAACCATGCCTGACTTAAGACGCGATCCTATCGTCGGCCGCTGGGTGATTATTTCCACGGAGCGGACCGGCCGCCCGTATGACTTTGTCCATCTGGAACCGGCGCGGCCGATTTCCACCGCGCTCTGCCCTTTTTGCCCGGGGCAGGAACGGCTGACGCCCAAAGAAATCATGGCCTACCGGCCGCAACCCGCCGAACCCAACAGCCCGAATTGGACCGTCCGAGTGGTCCCGAACAAATTCCCCGCGCTGCAAGTCGAGGGCGACATGGGCCGCGAAGGCATCGGGCTGTACGACCGCATGAACGGCATCGGCGCACACGAGGTCATCATCGAAACGCCGGAACACACGGCCGGCCTTGCCGACATGCCGACCAAGAAGATCGAAGACGTGCTCTGGGCCTATCGCGATCGGGTGTTGGACCTCAAGAAAGATCAGCGCTTCCGTTACATTCTCATCTTCAAAAACCACGGCGCCTCGGCCGGCGCCTCGCTGGAGCACAGCCATTCCCAGCTCATCGCGCTCCCCATCGTCCCGACCAGCGTGCTTGAGGAACTTGACGGGTGCCGTGCGCACTATCAGCAGAAAGAGCGCTGCATCTACTGCGATATCGTGCGGCAGGACATCTCGGACGGAAACCGGATCGTGGCGGATAATCCCGAGTTCATCTGTGTCACCCCGTTTGCCCCGCGCTTCCCGTTCGAAATGTGGATTCTCCCCAAACGCCATGCGGCCTACTTTGAAGAAAGCCAGAAGGGGCAATTCGAATTCCTGGCTCCGATGCTCTCTGAAGCCCTGCGCCGCATGGACAAAGTCCTCGCGAGGCCGTCCTATAACTTCGTGCTCCACAGCTCGCCCCTGCACGAAAAGACGGGGGACTATTACCACTGGCATGTGGAGATTATTCCGAAACTCACGCAAGTCGCCGGCTTCGAATGGGGCACGGGTTTCTACATCAACCCGGTCTCACCAGAAGAGTCGGCGAAGTTTCTGAGAGAAGTAGAGCTGTAGCCGCCAAGAACGCAGGCTATTGCCACACAGCTCGCGCGCGCCGCAGGGGCCTGTAGCGATCGCCGGCCCGGATGCCGCCGCCCTCTTGCCCCCCCTCCCGCGCAAGACTATCATCCCGCCATACCGTCTCAAGGAGCCCTCGTGCCCGTTCGTTTCCACATCGACAATCCCGCGCTCACGCAGCCGCTGCGCCAAATCGAGCAGCTGATTCGCCGCGCCGGGGGCCGCACCTGGCTCGTCGGAGGATGCGTACGCGATCTCGCGCTCGGACGGCAACCGCGCGATCTGGACCTGGAAATCCACGGCGTTTCCCCGGGCCAGGTTCATCGGATCCTCACCGAGCAGTTCCCCGCGCAATTCGTCGGCAAGGCCTTCGGCGTCTTTAAGCTGGGCGGCCTGCCGATCGACATCGCGCTCCCCATGCACCGCCCCATGGACGACGCGTCTATTCCCGGACTCCTGCAACAAGCCGATCCCTACATGGATATCGACGAAGCCTTGGCCCGGCGCGATTTCACCATCAATGCGATGGCCTGGGACCCCGACACCCTGGAACTGCGGGATCCGTTCGACGGCCGGGCGGATCTCTCCCGGCGCTGCCTGCGTCACGTGTCCGACCGGTTCGGCGAAGACCCGCTCCGCGTCTTGCGCGGCATGCAGCTGGTCGCCCGATACGACCTGACCGCCGCACCGGAAACCGTGGCGCTCTGTCGCACGCTCACGCAGGACGGCCTGCCCTCTGAACGACTGTGGGATGAGTGGAAGAAGCTGCTCCTGCAAGGGGTGAAACCCTCGGCAGGGCTGCAATGGCTGCGCGACTGCGCCTGGCTGCGGTTTTATCCGGAACTCGCGGCATTGCAAGACTGCCCTCAGGATGCGGAATGGCATCCGGAAGGGGACGTGTGGATCCACACGCTCCATTGCCTTGATGTCTTTGCATCAGAGCGGACCGGCCACGATGAAGACGATCTGATGGTGGGACTCGGCGTGCTCTGTCACGACTTCGGGAAACCTGCCACGACGAACGCGGAGTTCGGGCGCATCACCTCGCGCGGCCATGAAACGGAAGGGGAGGCACCGACCCGTCGATTCCTCGCGCGGCTGACCAACCAGACCGATCTGGCGGACGACGTCGTGTCACTCGTCCGCTGCCACCTGCGCCCGCGCCAGCTCTACGACGCCCAGGCATCGGATAGCGCGGTCCGCCGGCTCGCCAGGCGGGTGGGACGGATCGACCGGTTGGTGCGTGTGGCGCGAGCGGATCATCTCGGCCGTCCCCCGAAACCAAACGACGGTTTCCCGGCTGGTGTTTGGCTGCTGGAGAACGCGCGGCGACTGGCGGTCGAGCGGCAGGCGCCCGCGCCTCTCGTGATGGGCCGCCACCTGCTTGACCTGGGAGTCGAACCAGGACCCGACATGGGCAGGCTGCTCGACGACTGCTACGAAGCCCAACTTGACGGGCTCTTCACCACCCCGGACGAAGGCCTGGCCTATGTCCGGCAGAAACTCTCATCGCCCTCGTAGCCCACGTTTCACCCGTCACGCACCACCCTCCACAAGCCCCTTGCTCCTCCCTGCATCCGCGGCATATCATCGCCCCATGCTCATCCAACTCAGCCATCCCACACGCAGCGTCGAAATCAAAGGCCCCAAGAAGGCCAAAGATCTGCTCAAAGAGCTGAACCTCGTGGTCGAGGCCCATCTCGTCATTCGCGGCGATGAACTCGTGACCGAAGATGAAATGCTCTATGACAAAGACCAGATCGAAATCCGGCCGGTGATCTCTGGTGGAAATTGAAACAGGCACGGGGATCGAGGCTAGGGGCTAGGGGCAAGAGGGCAGCGATTCTTTACCCCCTTGCCTCTCGCCACGAGCCTCGCGCCCTAAAAACATGAATTGCACAAGATGTAAAACCAAAGCGGTGATCGACCTGCCGCGCCACAACGCCGCCTTCTGCAAAGGCTGCTTCAACGTCTTCGTCCACGACCAGACGGCCAAAGCCATCAAGTCGCAGAAGATGTTCGGGAAGGACGACCGGATTCTCGTGGCCGTCTCAGGCGGCAAGGACAGTCTGGCGCTGTGGGATATTCTATTGAAGCTGGGCTACAAAGCCGACGCCCTCTACGTCAATCTCGGGATCGGGACCTATTCAGAAGAATCTCACCGCAAAGTCGCACGGTTTGCGCAGACGACTGCGGCGGCGCATGGCGCCACTCTCCACGTGCATACCGTCCAGGAAGAGGCCGGGGCCGGGATCAAGGAACTGGCGCAGCTCATTCATCGCCCCGCCTGCTCGACCTGCGGCACGATCAAGCGGTACCAGTTCAACCGCGTGGCGCTGGAACACAAGTACGACGTCATGGCCACCGGCCATAATCTGGACGACGAGGCCGCCCGCCTCCTCGGCAACGTGCTGCGCTGGCAGGAGGAATATCTGGATAAGCAGGCCCCCAGCTTACCGGCCTCGCTGGAAGGGTTCGCCAAGAAGGTGAAGCCGCTCTATCGTCTCTCCGAGCGTGAGCTCGCCGCCTACTCGGTCTTGAACCGGATCGACTACATCGTCGAGGAATGTCCGATGGCGAAGGGCGCGCGCACGATTCTTTATAAGGAAGTCCTCAACCGGCTGGAAACCGAATCGCCCGGCACCAAACAGGCCTTCTACTGGGGCTTCCTCGAAAAACAGCACAGGCCGGAGGCGGCGCCTACCACAATGGCGGAGCGGGACCAGGCCTCCCTCCATCCCTGCGCGATGTGCCAACAACCGACGACCGCCGAGGTCTGCTCCTACTGCAAGATGATGGCGCGCGCCAAAACCCATTCCGCGTCCTGAGGGCCGACCAGCTGCCGGCCCTCTGTTCCCGATTTGAGATTGAACGAACGCCGCCCCGTTTCTCGGCCTCTCATACCGCTGGCTATAACCCGGAGGCTCTGCGCAGGCCGGCGGGGCCCTCACGTGCGGTTCCTCTCTTGCAAAGAGGGGATTGACCTCGTAAGCTGCGAAATTATCTTCCGTTTAAGGATATTCCAATCCAGAGAGCAGGCTCATGGCGACAAGTCAACGCGACTACTATCAGGTGCTGGGGATCCCGAACACGGCGTCGGCTGACGAGATTAAGAAGGCCTACCGCCGCCTGGCTCGCCAGTTCCATCCCGACATGCACAGCGGCGCCAAGAAAAGCGAGATGGAGAAGAAGTTCAAGGAACTGAACGAAGCGCACGAGGTGCTGTCCGACACGGACAAGCGGAAGAAATACGACCGATACGGCGCACAATGGGAACAGGCCGAGGCCTACGAGCGGGCCCGCCAGGCCGCCGGAGCGCAGGGCGGAGGGCAGGCTCATTCCTTCAGCGGCGAAGGGTTCTCGGATATCTTTGAAAACCTCTTTGGTGGACGGGGGAGAAGCGGGAGCCCGCGAGGATTCTCGGCCCAGGGCGAGGATCTGGAAACCGAAGCCGAACTCTCGCTCCGGGAAGTCCTGACCGGCGTCACGAAGCGGGTGAACCTGATGGAACCGACCCCCTGCCTCACCTGCCGGGGCAGCGGCGCCGTGCGGAACCGGCCCTGCCAGGCCTGCCTGGGTACAGGCAGCCACGTGGAATCCAAAACGATCGAAGTAAAAATCCCCGCCGGCGTGCAGGACGGCACGCGGGTGCGCGTCGCGGGGAAAGGCCAGCCGGGCGTCAACGGCGGCAAACGCGGCGATCTCTACCTTCATGTCACCATCGCGCCCGATAAAATCTTTCGCCGGCAGGGCAGCGACCTGCAGGCGACTCTCCCCGTTTGGCCCTGGGAAGCGGCCTTAGGCGCGGAAGTCATGGCCCCGACACTGACGGAACCGGTGCGCGTCAAGATTCCCGCCGGAAGCCGGGCGGAGAGTAAGTTGCGTCTCAAGGGGAAGGGGCTGCCGACCGCCGCGGGAGGCCATGGCGACTTGTTTCTCATCCTGCAGATCGTGATGCCCTCCTCGTTGACCGACGACGAGCGCGCGCTCTTCGCACAACTCGGGCGGCTGCGCACCGGCGATCCCAGAGCCGATCTGCTCGCGGCGGCGCAACGAGGCTAGCCGCGCCTGACGCGCCGGAGATCCTGCCCGATGAAACTCACGGAGTACGCCCTGCTGGCCTTCAGCTCCCTCTTCGTCATCGTCGATCCGATTGCCACGGTCCCGGCCTTTCTTGCCATGACGGCGCGCGATACGGTGCAGCAGCGGCTCCGGATGGCCCGCGTGGCCTGTCTGGTCATGGTCGGCGTCCTGGCGGGATTCGCCCTGGTCGGCCAATCACTCTTTCATCTGCTGGGCATCACGCTCCCGGCCGTCCAAGTGGCCGGCGCGCTGGTGCTGCTCCTGGTCGCGCTGGACATGCTCCGGGCCCAGCGCTCCCCCGTGATGGAAACCGCGGCCGAAACCGCTGAAGCCAGCGCGAAGGACGATATCGCCATTACGCCGCTGGCCATTCCCATGCTGGCCGGACCCGCCGCGATTTCCACGGTGATGCTGCTGGATGCCCAAGCCACGAGTTGGGCTCAACGGGGCCTGTTGCTCGCTTGCCTTGTGGTGGTGGGTCTGGCAAGCTACATCATCCTGGCGCTCGGAGCGAAGGGCGCCAAATGGCTCACTCCGATGGCCGAAAAAATCGTGACCCGCCTGATGGGGCTGTTGCTGGCGGCCTTGGCGGTCCAGTTTCTCTTCAACGGCCTCAAGGGAGAAGGCGGCTTGTTACAGCCATAATTTCGTCTCATTCGTGATCTTGATGCGACATCAACCAAGGAGGACCGTATGCACCAATCCCGTACCGCACTCATCACCGTGAGCATTGCAGCCGCGTTCTGCCTCGTACTCGGCGCGTCCGGCGCCTGGGCTGAGGGCTATGGGAAAGAGGGGCACGCGAGCGGCGGCCACAGCGCCATGGGCGGCCATGGCGCGGGCATGATGCATAGCAGCGCCGGCCATCTGATCCGCCATCTGTTGAAGCATGAAAAGGAAATCGGGCTGACCGCCGATCAAGTCACCAAGCTGAAAGAGATCCAGCTCAACCTGGACAAGACCCGCATCAAGGCGGAAGCCGATATCCAGGTGGCGGAACGTGAATTGAAAGCCCTGACCGACGACGAAAAATCCGACCTCGGCGCCATCGAAGCGATGCTGAAACAGAGCGAAGACCTGCAAGTCGGCCTGCGCCTGACCTCGATCAAGACCAAGCGCGAGGTGCTGGGCCTGTTAACGCCGGAACAACGCGCGAAGGAAAAGGCCGAGCACGAGAAGATGATGCAGCAGCACAAGGGCGCCGGCAACGGGCACGGCAATCCGCATGGCGGCGGGACGGCGAATCCCCACGGCGGATCCAACCCGCACGGCAGCACCCCGGCCGCGCCCGGCAGCATGTCTGTGCAATAACGCATTCAACAAAGGAGGTCGCGTATGAAATCCCTCAGCCTGATCCTGGCTCTGACCGTCGGAACCGTCCTGGCCCTTGGCTCTCCGGCATGGAGTGACAAAAAGAAGGACAAGGAAAGCGACATCGCCGCCCTGGCCAAAGAAGCGAAGGTGACGATCGATCAAGCGGTCAAGACCGCCACGGAAAAAGTCCCCGGGACTGTCGTCGAAGCCGAGTTGGAAAAGAAGCACGACAAGATCACCTGGGAAGTCGAGGTGCTGGGCGCCGACGGGAAGGTGACGGAAGTCTGCATCGATGCCGTGACCGGAGCCGTGCTCGATACGGAAGCGAAAGACAAGAAAGACGAGAAGAAGAAAGAAGGCAAGAAAGGAAAGTAGTTCCTACTTTCTCATGTCTCACCATAGGTCGACTGCTCCCCAGGCTGATCAACATGCCGTCCAGCAAGGCCGCAAGGAGAGAGAACCCCGAGGCCTACGCGGGCAGGGTACGTCGAGGGGTCCGAACGACTGAGAACGACGCTGGAGGGCATTTTCAGCAGCCTGAAAGAGGATGTTATGCCGAAAGAGTTGAAGCTAAAGAGTCACGATCTCCTGGTTGGCCCGGGCCGGGCCCCGGCCCGGGCCATGTTGAAAGCGGTCGGGTTCACCGACGAGGATCTCTCGAAACCGATCGTCGGTGTGGCCAACACCTGGATCGAGGTGATGCCCTGCAATTATCATTTGCGGCGGCTGTCGGAGCGGGTGAAGGCCGGCATCCGGGCCGCCGGGGGCACCCCGATCGAGTACAACACCATCGCCGTGTCCGACGGGATTTCCATGGGCACGGAAGGCATGAAGGCCTCCCTGATCAGCCGGGAAGTGATTGCGGATTCGGTCGAGCTGGTGGCGCGCGGCCATCTGTTCGATGCCGTGGTGGCGCTCTCGGGCTGCGACAAGACGATTCCCGGCACCGTCATGGGCCTTGCCCGGCTCAACCTGCCGTCGGTGATGCTCTATGGCGGATCGATCATGCCCGGCCAGTTCCAGGGGCATGACGTGACGATCCAGGACGTGTTCGAAGCGGTCGGGAAACACGCGTGCGGGAACATGACGAACGCGGAATTGAAAGATCTGGAAGACCATGCCTGCCCGGGCCCCGGCGCCTGCGGCGGCCAGTTCACCGCGAACACCATGGCCATTGCCTTCGAGTTCCTCGGCATGTCGCCGATGGGCCGCAACGGCGTGCCGGCCATGGATCAACACAAAGACGACGTCGCCTTTGAATGCGGCAAGATGGTGATGGACTTGATCAAACGGGATCTGCGTCCGAAGCAGATCATCACCCGCAAGTCGCTGGAGAATGCGATTGCCGCCGTGGCCACGACCGGCGGATCGACGAACGCCGTGCTGCACCTGCTGGCGGTCGCCCGCGAAATGGGCGTGAAGCTGACGATCGACGACTTCGACAAACTGAACCGCAAAGTCCCGCTCCTCGCGGACCTCAAGCCGGGCGGCCGCTTTACGGCCGCGGACCTCTTTGCGGCCGGCGGCACCACCTTGGTCGCCAAACGCCTGCTGGACGCCGGCATCCTGCACGCCAACCAGCCCACGGTGACCGGACGGACGATCGGCGAAGAAGCCGCGACCGCGAAAGAGACGCCGGGACAACAAGTCCTGCGACCGCTGTCAAACCCCATCAAGCCGACCGGGGGCCTGGTGATTCTGAAAGGCAACCTGGCGCCGGAAGGCTGTGTGGTGAAAGTCGCCGGCCATTCGATCATGCATTTCCAGGGGCCGGCCAAAGTCTATGATCGCGAGGAAGATGCCTTTGCCGCCGTGAAATCCGGACGGATCAAGGCCGGTGATGTCGTCGTCATCCGCTATGAGGGCCCGTCAGGCGGACCGGGCATGAGAGAAATGCTGGGCGTGACGGCGGCCATCGTGGGGGCAGGACTGGGAGATTCGGTGGCACTGCTTACCGACGGACGGTTCTCCGGGGCCACGCACGGCCTCATGGCCGGCCATGTGGCGCCGGAAGCCGTCAAGGGCGGGCCGATCGGAGCCGTAAAGAACGGTGACATCGTCACGTTCGACATCGCCAAGCGGCGTCTGGATGTGAAGCTCACGGATAAAGAAATCAAAGCGCGCTTAAAGAAGGTGAAACACCCCAAACCCCGATACACCATGGGCGTCATGGGCAAGTACTCCCGTCATGTCTCCTCCGCATCGGAAGGGGCGGTGACGACCTAGCTGGCCGGAGCCATGGCCGCTTACAGCGGGGCGGAGCACGTCAGGTGCTCCGCCCCGTTTTTTCTCGCCATGGGCTGGACGCGGGAACGGCCTACTGGCCCTTCATGCGGCCGCGCATCTCCGAAATCATTCCCTCAAGATCGGCCTCGGCCTTGGCCCGATCACCGACCAGCTCATCCAGGTTGTAGGCACGGGCGGGAGGAAGACTCTCCGCGGGCGTCGGCGACACAGCTGGCTTGGCAGGGACAGCGGCCTTGGGCGGAGGAACCGGAGCGGGGGCCGGACTCGGGACCGCCAGGGGACCGGTGGCCGGCTGCTGGCCCGCCGGAGCCTCGGTCGCCGCTCGCGTCGGTGCCGGAGTAGAAGGAGCGGCCACCTGGCCGGCAAGGACGATCCCCTGCTCTCGAAGCCACTGTTTGGCCACGGTCGATTTCAATGAGAAACTGATGCCTGTAATGGGCAAGCCGTCCGGCGCGACGCGGGCGATGGCCGTATTGACTCCAATCATATGCCCTTCTCCGTCGACCAGCGGACCGCCGGAATTGCCCCGGTTCAAGCCTGTCTCGGTTTGAAACACGTGCTTGCCCTGCACGCCGTTGAAGTTGTCGACCTCGGCGCTGATGACTCCCGTCGTCAAAGTCCAGAGGCCGCCCTGCTCCGGATGCCCGATCGCCACGACACGGTCACCGATTCTCGTGCGGTCGGAGTCGCTCAGGTCTATGGTCGGGAGCGGCCCCGCCGTTCCGTCAAGCTTCAGCAGCGCGAGGTCCAGCGGCGACGAATACGCGACCATCCTGGCCCGCACCATCCGCGAGAGATCGGCCTTCGAATCGCCGCTCACCCGTGCCGGCTTGAGAAACACCGACAGCCGAGGATAAGGCTTCCCCGTTCTTTCCTCGATCACCACATGGGCATTCGTCAACACCAGCCCATCGGCCTGAATGATGGATCCGGTCCCGCCGCTCCCGCTTTTGCCCCTGTCGGGATGGCCCATCACCATCACGACAGCCGGCGAGGCCTGTTCATAGATTTCTCGTGGAGAGAGCTCTTTCGCCTCTGCGATTGAGCCGGAAAGACAGAGAACCAGCAGTACGATGCAGTATCTCATCGATCCCCCCTTATCCCGCCGGGAGTGAGATGGGGCCACGGGGACATCCCCGGCCCACAATGGCGCACAGACATTTGTGTCATTATAGGACTGACCGCCAGGCTGTGCCAGGCGTTGACCGGCTCTTGGGCTGGCCGGAGGAGGCAAGCTGTGATCCCGCCGCGCCTACTGACGCTTATAGAAATCGGCGATCAAGTCGACGACATAGGTCAGCTGAACATCGGTGAGTTCAGCATAGATCGGCAGCGAGAGCACCTCTTCGGCCGCCCGCTCGGACTCGGGGAACGCCCCTTTTTGATGGCCCAGACCCTGATAACAGGTTTGGAGATGCATGGGAAGAGGATAATAGATCTCCGTCCCCACGCCCTTGTCTTTGAGGTAGGCGCGAAGTTCGTCACGCTTCGGGACACGAATGGTGTATTGATTGTAGACGTGGAAATTTCCTGACCTGGTCACCGGCAAGGTCACTCGATCGAGGAGGCCTGCATCTTTGAATAATTGCTCATACCGGGCCGCGTTGCGCCGCCGGCCTTCGGCCCACTGGTCGAGATACTTCAATTTGATATGAAGCACCACCGCCTGGAGCGCGTCCAATCGGCTGTTGATTCCAATCACTTCATGGAGATACCGCACCCGGCTCCCATGAACCCGCAACATGGAAAGGGAATCCGCCAGGGCTTGATCGTTGGTCGTGATCATGCCGCCGTCGCCGAATCCTCCAAGATTCTTCGAAGGGAAGAAGCTGAAGCAGCCGGTATCTCCAAGCACCCCCGCTCGCTTGCCTCCCTGCCCGGCCCCGATCGCCTGACAGGCGTCTTCAATCACCGGAATCTTGCGAGCGCCGGCAAGACGATTGATCGCGGCCATATCGGCACACTGGCCGAAGAGATGAACCGGAATGATCGCCTTCGTCCGCGGCGTGATGGCCCGTTCAAGCTGAGTCGGATCAAGATTGAAGGTGTCCCGCTGGATATCGATGAAAACCGGCTTCGCCCCGAGCCGGGAGATCGCTCCCGCGGTGGCGAAAAATGTAAACGGCACGGTGATGACCTCGTCGCCGTGCCCCACCCCCATCGCCATCAGCGAGAGCAACAGGGCATCGCTGCCCGACGCGCAACTGATCGCATAGCGCGCCCCGATGTACTTGGCAACCGCGTCCTCGAACGCCACGACACGGGGGCCGAGGACGAAGCCCTGCTCGTCACAGACGGTTTGCACCGCCGTCATAATCTCGGTGCGAAGCGGCAGAAACTGGGCTTTGAGGTCAAGTAGGGGGATATTCATACGGTTAGGCTCGTCAGTGGAAGATACACCATTGGCTCATCCTTGAAAAGAACACGATGCCCCATCAATACCCTGGACGCAATGTCTTTGCAAGTAGAGAAATGATGGGGCGGGGGCAGCAATCTCAGCGGAAATCCCGTCGCTGAAAAATCACGCTGGCGGATACAAGGAGCAACGCAATATAAGCCAGCCCATAGGCTACGATAAGCAGAAGTTCGGCTGTCTGCACCTCAAGATGATGGGTCACATGTCCTTTCAGATTGAACCGCTCTAAATTGGGCAATACATAGTAGAGACCGTTCAGAAGCGCCTGGCCCCCTTCGCCCATCTTCCCCCCAAAGGTCTTCAGATCCGCAGTCAGGTGCCCGATCACATACGTCGCCAGCGTGAAGATCGCGCTCAGCGTCGCGCTCGTGAATGTCGAGAAGAGCACGGCGACCGCCGTGACGACCATGCACTCAAGTAAAATGAGCCCCATCGCCTTGAACAACACCGCCTCGACCGGCACCGCCTGGGCCACGAGGACGGCCAGCAACCCTGCCGTCATGACAAGCAGGTTGACCAAGAGGGTGATCGTCAGTCCGAGATACTTCCCCAGCAGAAATTCGTAGCGGGCAACCGGCTTGGAGACAATCGTGTAAATGGTCTTCTTCTCGATTTCTTTGTTGACCAGCCCGATACCCACGAAAACGGCGATCAGCACGCTGAAAATGTTCACGCTCCCCAGGCCGACATCCAACAGCAGGCGATGAAATTCTCCGAGCGTGACGTGCATGAGCAGGAGCGAGCTCCCGATCATCAAAAGCGCAAAGACCAGCAGATTATAGAGAAGCTTGTCGCGCAAATTCTCGCGGAATGTGTTCACGGCAATCGACCAGACTTTCATACATGCGTCTCCACCGGTCTGTGCGCCCCCGTAGCCTCTCGAATGAACAACTCCTCCAGGGAGGCCCTGTGCGGCGTCAGCGACACCAGCTTGGCCCTGGACACGCGAACGATTTCAAGCGCCTCGTCCACGTGTTGCTGGCTGCTCAACACGACCATGACCCGCTCTCCTTGCTGGACCACTCGTTCTGCCAGCGGCCGCATGTGAGCGAGCCGCTCGGGCAACAGCCGGTCGATGACCATTTCCACATACTGCGTCGTGCCCCGTTCGACCAGGTCGGTCACTTCCCCGCAGGCCACAAGGCGGCCCTTCAATATCATCGCCACACGGTCGCACAGCAACTCGGCATCATGCAGGATGTGGGAACTGAACAACACCGTCTTGCCCGCCTCCTTCAAACGCAGGATGAGATCGCGCACCTCTTTTCGTCCGATCGGATCGAGCCCCGACATCGGCTCGTCCAACACGACAAGGGAGGGATCGTTGATCAGCGCCTGGGCGATGCCCACCCGCTGCAACATCCCTTTGGAAAACTTGCGCAACTGCAAATCCCGCGCAGTCGTCATTCCCACCAGCTCCAGCAACTCGTCCACCCGCTTCTCGAGAGCAGCGCCCCGGAGTCCAAAGAGATGGCCGTAGAACTTGAGGAATTCCCGGCTGGTGAGATAGTCGTAGAAGTAGGGGGACTCCGGCAAAAACCCGAGCCTGGCCTTGGCTGCCAGATCACCGACCGGATGCCCGAATATCGACGCCCTGCCGCTCGTGGGATGGATCAGCCCCATCAACATCTTCAGCGTCGTCGTCTTACCGGCTCCATTGGGGCCAAGAAATCCGAAGACCTCGCCGCGGCGGACGTCGAGAGTGAGACCATCGACCGCCGTCACCTTCTTGCCCCAGAAGCCCACGCGAAAGGTCTTCGCGAGCTTCTCTGTTTGAACCACAAGATCGCTGCTCGACATCATCACTCACTCCCATATCCTTGGGAAGACGTAGGCAGGCTCTACTTTGGGAAGCAGAGAAGGAGGCCCCTGCTTAAACTTGTACAGCGACCGCAGCCGATTGGGATGCGTGGAACTGGAGATGAAGCCCGTCTGTACGTCCAATCGGTATTCCCCTCCAAACGGTTCCTGAGGAAGCGCCGTCAAGACCCGGTCACTCACCAGCGCAGGCAACGTCGGGGGAAGGGTTCGGTATGTCGTGCGATACGATTCCACGGCACGCTCCAGCAACTGAATGTCTCGCTCGATGATAACCTCTTTCATCCGATTCAAATAGAATTGTCGCATTTCCGGATCGGCCGTCTCCCGCAAACGTGCTTCCAGGAAGGCGAAGGCGGTTGAAAGGCTTCCCGCCTCTGCCGCCAGACGAGTCGCCAGCCCGGGCAAATAGGCAGGCCGGTCGGGCAATGTCGAAGCCCGCATGATAAATTCAGCCCCCTTCTCAGGATCGCCCAGCAAAAAGTAATAATTGTAGCCGAGTAAAAATGGGATATGCCAAACTGTCGAGTTAGCCTCCGCCCCCTTGGCCAGCAACCGATTGCTCAAATCAGGTCGCTGGGCAAGATCCCCGAGCGTGACTCCCCCGACATAATAGGCATACGCGTACTGAGGGTCGAGGGTGGTGATGACATCGAGCGCCTCATACATCCACTCATATTCGTCCGAAGTGTTTCGTTTTTCCCCCATCACCTGCACCAGCTTGAGCCAGAGCAGATCCGCTCCAAGGTGGTGATACCCGAGCATGGCGGGCTTGAGATATTCGCCTTTCGGAAGGTTCGCGAGGTCTTTGATTTGATTGACGGCTCGATCCTGAACCTGATCAGACTGATGTTGGAGCAGAATGACGGTGACAAGAACCAGGCACAGCCCGATTCCGTTCCTGAGACGCCACCACCAGATCATCCATTCGTTTGGGAGGGATAGGCTCATGGACCCGAGGCTTTCGACCTAGATGACAAAATGGAAGGACGCCGGCCACACACATGGCCGGCGTCCCCAGCGAACTCACAGGGAACTAGAATATTCCCTGCGTGCAGTCCTGAGAACCTTGATCGCTGCTCGACGCCCAGTAGGAGATGGCGTTATCTCCGTCCAGATTCACCCCCGCCGTCGCGATGAACCCTGTGTCACCAGCCGCCGCAGCACCGCTCGCGGCCACCGGTCCGAGGGCACACGCATTAATCGGAGCAGGGATCAATGAACCCTGAACAGCATACTGATACGCCGTCTTGCCCGATGCGATAAACCCGATATCAGTGAAGTTCCCGACATAAAACGCCGTACCCACACCGTTCACCGGGGTCGAACAGAACCCATCGGTCACAGCCAACACCGTGGCCGCATAGGGTTGACCAGCGAGCGTAGACGGCCAACCGACCGGGAGCGACTTGACACCCGCCGCCGGAGCTGCCGCACCGAGCGGAGGCGGAGGCACACCGAGATAGCAGCCCTTCTCAGCCTGGAACGCGATCTCGGACGTCTTAATCGCGTTCAAGTTCACCTTGGCCTCCGACTGCTTCGACTTCAACTGGTACTGCAGGAAGTTCGGAATGGCGATAGCCGCCAAGATACCGATGATCGCCACAACGATCATCAACTCAATGAGGGTGAAACCCTCTTGTTTGCGGAATGACTTGAACATTGCACTGCCTCCTGGTTGATGGTTCACCGACTGGCCCGACTTACTCTGTCCTTGCCTTGATCACTGCGGCGCTCTATTGCCGCCTACCTGTGCCATAGCAGGTTTGGTGCCTGTCAGCGACAAAATCGACATTATCATCAGGCATTGAGAAATCAACCATTTACAAACTTTGCATCATCCGGCCTCTCGACCTTCACCTCTTCCAGCTTTCCGGTTTGTGATCAAAGATGCCGAGAATTGGCATGTCGTCCATATCAGGCACACAAAAAAAGCGCGGCCACAGGCCTTCCCGCACCATCGCTTTCCCCCTTGCCGCTATTCGATTGAAACAGACCGCAATGGATATTTCGGCTCTCATCTAGCCGAATCTATTTGGAAAGCGAACGGCGATCACACGACGCAAGGATCGCAGGTTCCACGCAAGCCTGATGCTTGTGAGTTGGCCACGTTTGCGGACGATTTGGGGAGGCAGCGAAGAGGAAACGTCTGTACGAGGAAAGTTACGGTGTCTGTATCTTGTCCGATACGCGCCGCTTGGCTTGCTGGATGCGATCTTCCTGAGCCGGGTCGCCCAACCCTCGCTCGCGGAATCGTTGGAGCAGTTTTTCGTTCGTGGGATCAAGCTCCAGGGAATGGAGCCAGGCCTCTCTGGCATCCGTCAACTTCTGCTGCTCCATATAAATTTCGCCCAGATGTTCGTAGATGACCGGATCATCGCCGACCAGCGCAACGGCCCGCTTGATTTCGGTGAGGGCCTCCGCCAGCATTCCTGACTTGAAGAACGCCCATCCCAAGCTGTCAACGTAGTAGCCATTCTCCGGCTTGAGGGCCACCGCCTGCCGCGTGAGCGACAGCGCCTGGTCGATCTTGATCCCGCGCTCTGCATAACTGTAGCCCAGATAGTTCATGGCGTCGGCATGATGCGGATCCAACGCCAGCGCGGTCTCCATGGCCCGCACCACATCATCAAAGCGATTGAGCTTATCGTAGGCGGTACCGAGGTTGAAGTGCAGATCGGCATGCTTGGGGTGATGACGCAGCCCTTCTTCGAGGGTCTGCACCGACTTTTCGTACTGCTCGCTTTGCAAATAGGCCAAACCCAGCACAATAAAGGGCTCAGGTTGTTTGGGATTCAACCTGGTGGCCTCGCTCAGATGGGCGATCGCCTCGGCATATTGCTTCAGCCGGTAATGGAGCACCCCGAGATGGATATGACTCTCCACGTAGGTCGCGTCGAGTTGCAAATTGAACCGGTAGGCCTCGATGGCCTTGGGGAACTCTTTCATCTCCTCATAGAGATAGCCCAGATAATCCCGCACTTTGAGCTCAGCCGGACGCACCTTGAGGATCGCCTGCAATTGTTCAATGGCTTTGGGGAAATCTCTTTTCTCCCCGTAGATCAAGGCCATCCTCAGCTGGGCATCCAGGTCCCCGGGATCTTCGGCCAGCATCTTCTCAAGTTCGGCCAATGCTCCGGCATAGTCTTTCGTATTCACATACAGCTGAACCAGCCGTTGACGAATGTCTTTGTTGTTCGGATTGACCCGATCGAGATACCGTTTCAGAATAGCAATGGCCTTCTCTTTCTCCTGACGCGATTCATATAAGGAGGCTTCTGCCAGATACGCCGGTTCAAATAGCGGGTTTACTGCAATGGCCCGTTCAAAACTGGCAACGGCTTGATCGACATTCCCCGATTCACCGTAAATCCGGCCGAGATAATAATGCCCGTTGGGCGAATCCGGAGAAACCTTCAGCCCTTGCTTCATCGCCTGCTCGGCCTCAGCCAGCCGTTTCTGGTTGACCAGAATGATGCCCTTATGGAAATAGGCCTCGCCTTTTTCAGGATCGCGCTCGATGGCGAGATCCAAGAAATGCAGCGCCCGATCGGCCCTGCCGGCGCTCGCCAAAATGCCGGCCATCTGGATGAGCATTTGGGGATCCTGGCCCGTGCCCTCCCCCGCCTCTTCGGCATACCGCACGGCATTGGGCAGGTCTCCCAAACCATAGTAAATCCCCGCCATTCTGGCCTTCACAGAACGGGAGGACGGGTCGGTCTTCAACACCGCACGATATTCCTGCAGAGCCTTCTCCGTGTCCTGCGCCAACTCGGCTTGATAGCCCAGCATAAAATGATAGGACGCCGCCGCATCAGGCACGGGGGCGGGCTTGGGCGGCGTCGGCGCAACGGTCGTGACGCCCGATGGCGCGTCCTGGGGATTGGGCGCCGCCGCGCAGGCGACGATGATGAGGGGAATCAACGCGAGCAGCAACCGGTTCCCCGATCGTGACAAGGGCCGACCAGACGATGCGCGCACGATGGAAGAAGATTGCTGTTTCGCCACGATACCCTTGCTGGGAAGAAGACCCGGAGTGCCTGGTTCTGATGAACGGAATTATACCGAGCGGGGAAAAGACCCGTCAAACGACTTCGCGAGTATCGAGATTCTCGAATTTCGCGTACCGGCTGTGAAAATGGAGATCGACCTTTCCGATCGGCCCGTTGCGGTGCTTGCTGACGATAATATCGGCAATGCCTTTTCGCTCGGAGTTCTGATCATAGACCTCTTCGCGATAAATAAACATGACCACATCGGCATCCTGCTCGATGGCACCACTCTCTCGAAGGTCGGCAAGCATGGGGATCGGGGGCTTCCTCGCCTCCACCGCCCGGCTGAGCTGGGATAAGGCCACGACCGGGACATTCAACTCTTTGGCCAAGGCCTTCAGCGATCGGGAAATATCGGAGATTTCCTGCTGCCGGGATTCTGAATCGCTCCGGCCCTGCATCAGCTGAAGATAATCGACGATGAGCAGATCCAGGCCCTTTTCCGCCTTGAGGCGGCGGGCTTTCCCGCGCATCTGCTGCACCGTTATACCCCCGGTGTCGTCAATGTAGATCGGCGCCTGTTCTAATTTGCCCGCCGCCTCCGCAAGACGCCACCAATCCTCCTTTTGCAGCTTTCCCGTCCGCAAGCCATGCGAATCCACGCGGGCCTCGGAACTCAACATGCGCAGGACGATTTGCGGTTTGGACATTTCGAGGCTGAAAATCCCCACCACGGCTTTTGCATGGATCGCCGCATGCGTCGCAAACCCCAGGGCCAGACTGGTCTTGCCCATGCTCGGACGGCCGGCCACGACCACAAGATCGGACGGCTGCAACCCCGCCGAGAGATCGTCGAGATCGATAAAGCCGGTCGGCACACCCGTGACGTGCTCTTTCCGCTTCGAGAGCTGATCGACGAGGTCGAGACTCTCTTTGATAATCTCATTGATCGGGCTGAAGGCGCGTTCGAGTTTGCCCTGTGCGATGCTGAAGACAGAGCGCTCGGCAAAATCGAGCAGGTCGTCGATCGAGGAAGTCCCCTCATACCCTTTCGTCAACACTTCGGTCGAGGTATGAATCAGCTGCCGGGCCACGGACTTGTCCCGCACGATCTTGCAGTGATAGCGCACGTTCGCCGCGCTGGACACCGATTGGACGAGCTCGGCGAGATAGGCCGCGCCGCCGACTGACTCGAGCTCGGTCTTGGCCTTCAACCGCTCCGTCAAGGTAATCTGGTCGATCACCTCGCCGATATCGGACAAGTCGAGCATCGCCCGATACACTTTGCGATGGGCCGTGCGATAAAAATCCTCCTCCTGGAGCAACTCCATCGCCTTCGGCATCGCCGCATTGTCCAGCAGGATGGCGCCCAGCACCGACTGTTCCGCCTCAAGGTTCTGCGGCGGCAGTTTCGGCTGGGAGAGATCAACCGCCCCGAGTGACTTCATTCGTTCCCCTTCGTCGGCTTCCCGGACCGTCTTGCGGAGCCGGACCGCGCCCTCCCGCGAGTGGCCTGCTCCCCCAACCCGCGGAACAGGCGATCGACGTTCAGCGCGAAACCCGTCGAGGGGATATTCCGACCGAACCGTCCGATCAAATGATCATACCGGCCGCCGCCCCCCAACTCCACACCGACGCCCTCGGCAAATACGTCGAACACCACTCCATCATAGTAATCAAACCCCCGGAATTCACCGAGATCGAGGAAGAGCACATCCTGATGACCGGCCTTGCAGAGCGATTCATACACCGTCGTCAACCGTTCCAGTGCCTGCGACAGTGCGCGCTCCCCTCCGGCCAGCTCGCGCCCCCTGGCCAGCACTTCGGACTGGCCGCAGAGCTCCGGCGCTTCCAAAATGCTCCTGGCGTATTTCTTCGTCACCCGCTCGCGCTCGAGAATCTCCTGAAGCCGGGGAAGGTCTTTCCGTGCCGCTGCCTGTTCGGCCCGCTTCTGTCCTTCCGGCGACAGCCCGGCGCGAATCAGCAGCCCCTTGAAGAAGCCGACGTGTCCGAGTGAGATTTTGAAGGATCGCAGGCCAACCCGCTTCAGACATTCGATCAGGAGCGTCACAATCTCGCTGTCGGCCGTCGCGTCATCCGCGCCGATGAATTCAGCGCCGACTTGAAAGATCTCCCGGTCACGCCCCGCATGCTCCGGTTCATAGCGGAATACCGACGTCCGGTAGGACAACCTCAGGGGAAGATGCGCCCCCATCATCCCCGATGCGACGGTCCTGGCAATCTGGGCCGTCGCATCGGGACGGAGGAGCAGAATCCGCCCTGTGGTGCGATCCGCAAACTTGTAGCACTTCTCGATCAGCTCCGGCTCCAGGCCCGGCGTGAGCACGTCGAGATACTCAAACGTGGGGAGGATAATTTCGTCGTAGCCCCGGCGCGTGAGCTGGCCGAGCAGCTGGGCTTCCAGCTGCCGCACCTGCTTGGCGGCAGCCGGCAGAATGGTGGCCATGCCGGAGGGGACCAGAGAACGCTCACGCAGAGAGTTCGTCTGCCCCGATTGGACGGGAGGCTTCGAAGGAACAGAGGCCATAGCAGACCGATGCGCGTCTCGATGGTTAGGAGATTATCGACAAACTACTTGAGCACTCAGAAACCATGAGCACCTGGACGCCCACAGACACCCTTACAATTCTTTGCAGGTTGTTCAGAAAGGCCGTCCAGCTAGGCCGCAGCAAGCGAAGAGGCGAGGCGTACGCTCCGGTACGTTGAGCCTCTGAGCGCCGCGAGAACGCCGCTGGCGGGCTTTATCAACAGCCTGCTAGGAGAGATTGGCGACTTTCACCGACAAGATATTCGAGCTCGACTTGATCTTGTCCAACACTGCCGCCGGGAACGCCGTATCCGATCCGATGATCAACAACGCATTCCCGCCGCGTTTTTCCAGCGCGCATTGCATGCGCACAATATTGATATTGTTCTCGCCGAGCACATGGCCCACCATCCCGATCACACCGGGGCGGTCGACATTGTGAATGAACAGCATGTGCCCTTCGGGAACCACTTCGACCTTAAAGCTGTCGATCTCGACGACCCGCGCATCCTTCTTATGGTAGAGCGTGCCCGCCACCTGGTGCGAGACCTTCCCCGCCTCCACCTTGACGCGAATCAGGCTGGTAAAGTCGCCCGCGTCAGAGATCTTCACCTCTTTCACTTCGATGCCCCGCTCTTTCGCCACGATCGGAGCATTCACGTAGTTTACCGGGTTTTCCATGATGGGCGTCAGCAGGCCCTTCAACACACCGATCGTCAGCGGCGCGATCGAGAGCGTCGAGACTTCCCCGCTGTATTCCACCGTCACCCGCTCGATCCCGCCCTGGCACAATTGCGACTGCAGCGACCCCATCTTTTCCACAAGCGTCAGGTACGGCTGCAAGCGCGGCAACAATTCCGGGGCGATGGAGGGAATGTTCACGGCTCCCCTGGCAACCCCCTTCGTAAAGTAGTCCACCACCTGTTCGGCGATCCCGACCGCAACATTTTCTTGGGCTTCGGTGGTCTGAGCGCCGATGTGCGGCGTGCAAATGAAATTATCCAGGGCCAGGAGAGGGTTGTCCGCCTTGACCGGCTCTTCTTCAAATACGTCGAACGCCGCTGCGGCCACGCGCTTGCTCTTCAACGCCTCGACCAGATCGGCTTCGTTGATGATCCCGCCGCGGGCGCAATTCACGATCAAGACACCGGGCTTCATCGTGGCAATGGCTTGCGCGTTGATGATGCCTTTTGTCTCCGGGGTCAACGGCGTGTGGACCGAAATGATATCGGCTGTTTTGAACAGCTCGGGCAACTCCATCATCGTCACGCCCATTTTCTCCGCTCGATCCGGGGCCAAGTAGGGATCGTAGGCAATCACTCTCATGCCGATCCCTTGCGCCATTTTGGTCAAATGGCTGCCGATTTGGCCGACGCCGACGATGCCGAGCACCTTATTATAGAGCTCGACGCCCATGAACTTGTCTTTTTCCCACTTCCCGGCCTTGACCGAGGCGGTGGCCTGGGGAATCCGCCGGCTCATGGCGCAGATCATGGACATCGTGTGCTCGGCCGTGGTGACGGTATTGCCGCCCGGCGTATTCATCACGACGATGCCGCGCCGGGTGGCGGCCGGCGTATCGACGTTGTCGAGGCCGGAGCCCGCGCGTCCCACGATCTTCAACTTTTCCGCCGCCGCGATCAGCTCCTCGGTGACCTTGGTGCCGGACCGCACGATCAGCCCGTCGGCATCCTTGATCTCTTTGAACAGCTCCTCTTTCGGCATCTTGGATTTCACTACAACGGTGAATCCGGCCTTCTCGAGGAGTTCGACACCCTGCTTCGACAAACTGTCGCTGATCAGAATTTTCATGGAGACCTGCCTATTTCGCCATCAAGATTTCTTGTGCTTTACCCACACCGCTGCCCAACTTCACGGGATGGCCCAGCCCCTTTAAGACCATCTCGGTCGCAGCCACTGCCGTTATCACGTCAAACCGATCGGCATAGCCCATATGCGAGAGACGGAACACCTTTCCCTTCAATTGGTCCTGGCCGCCGGCGGCGGTAATCCCGTATTGGACACGGAGATTCTTATAGATGGCCTGCCCATCCACTCCATCCGGCGCGCACACCGTCGTCAAGGCGTCGCTGGGGGAATTCTTGGGGAACAGTGCCAACCCGGCAGCTTTCATTCCTTCACGCATGGCGTGGGCCAATTGCCCCTGCCGGGCAAACATCTTATCGAGCCCTTCGGCCTTCATAATTCTGAACACTTCCTGGAGACCGATAATCAGGGACACCGTGGGCGTAAACAATGTCTGGTTCTTCGCCTGGTTCTCGCGTTCTTTCTTGAAGTTGAAATAGAACGACGCGTTTTTAGCTTTTTCCGCAAACGCCCAAGCTTTGTCGCTGACGCTCACAAACGCCATCCCGGGCGGAAGCATCAGCGCTTTCTGAGATCCGGTAATGACCACATCCAGCCCCCAGGCATCGGTCTTAATATCGAAGACGCCGAGCGCGGTAATGGCGTCCACGACGAGAATCGTGTTCTCGCATCCCTTGACGATCTCCCCGAGCGCCTTTACATCGTGGGACACGCCGGTGGAGGTTTCACTGGCTTGCACATACACGGCTTTAATGGCGGGATCCTTCTTCAGCGCGTCGGCGACGAGCTGCGGGTCCACGGCATGGCCCCATTCCACCTTAATCTCAGTTGCCTGGACACCGAACGCCTTGCAGATCTTGCCCCATCGCTCGCCGAATTTTCCGCCATTCACGAACAGGGCCTTATCGCCGGGTGACAGGAAGTTCGATACCGATCCCTCCATCCCTCCCGTTCCGGAAGAGGCGAGCATCAACACATCATTCTGGGTCTGAAATAACCACTTGAGCCCCTCGCGGACTTCGGCAAAGATCGGATCGAACTCTGGCGCCCGGTGGTGAATCATGGGGCGCGCCATCGCCAGCAACACTTCCGGGGGCACAGGCGTGGGGCCGGGGGCCAATAGATACCGCTTCAACATTGACCGATCCTCCTTCGATAATACCCGTGGGGAATTGACCAGAAAAGAGGCGGTACGCTACCACTAGCGCCACGAGACTGTCAAGAAATCACAGGGCAGAAAGGGCACAGCGAATATCAGGCAGCGGAATGTTCTTCACCGTTGCGTCCGCTCAGAAATAAACTCCGAACCAAGCCTCACTCCCGCCACCATGCCGCACGCACTCCACGACCTAACCTGTTCTATTTCTTGACAACCTACAAAGGCATCGCTAGTCTACCCATAAAAGAGACACCTCCCCAACCTCCTCACCGGAACGCGAGGGCTACCTTGGATCAGTTGAGAACCGTTGTTTCCACCCTATGCCTCCTGCCCCTTTTGCTGGTCGCAGCGATCCTTTGCATGCCGGCTGAGAGTCATGCGCAAACGACTTCTCCCGATATCATTCCCGAGATGAATCCGGCTGAAGAAGACGATGAGCCCGATGCCAACCTGGTCCCACTCGAAGCGGAACTCACCCTCACTCCTCCCGATGTGACCGCCCCTGCGGAAAGCGTACCTCCGCAACCCCGTTCAACCATTCAAACTGCGCAGGCTCCGGAAACCGCCGCACCCGCCTATAACATTCCCGTAGTAATTGATCCGACCGTCCAGAACCATATTCACTTTTTCAACATCTCGATCCGCTCCCGATTTGAACAGTGGCTGATCAGACTCAGCCGCTATCGGCCGCTGGTGGAGAACATCTTCTCGGAATTCAATCTCCCGAGCGATCTCGTGTACTTATCGCTCGTCGAAAGCGGATTTAACCCCCATGCCTATTCACGCGCCAAAGCCACAGGGCCCTGGCAGTTTATGAAAGGCACAGGACTGCTGTACGGCCTGCGGATCGACCATTACGTCGATGAACGGCGCGATCCGATCAAGTCGACCGTTGCGGCGGCGCGATACCTGCGAGATCTTTACGACTTATTCGGCACCTGGCCGCTGGCCATGGCGGCATACAATGCCGGCGAGGGGAAAGTCATGCGGGCCCTGCACAAGGCGCAAGCCGAGACGTTCTCGGATATTTCCAAAACCAAACTCATTCGCGCCGAAACCAAACAATATGTTCCTCGAATCATGGCTGCGACGGTCATCGCGAGAAATCCTGACCAATACGGATTTTCACAGGAGCCTGTCGCCCCGCACCAGTTTGAGGAAGTGGCGGTCAATCGGCCGCTCCATTTCAGAGCCATTGCGAATACCACAGGCATCTCGTACGAAGAACTTAAGCTCCTCAATCCGGAATTGCGGCGTGATGCCACCCCGCCCGATGATTCGTCGTACCACTTGAAGGTGCCGGTAGGGACAGGGTCGAAACTCGCGCAACTCCTCGACCGCATACCGACCTACAAATTCCCCCCGCTCCCGGCGCGGGCGAAGCAGGTCAAAACCGATAACAGCCGGTGGTACAAAGTTCGCGCGGGCGACACGCTGGAGAAAGTCTCCAAACGCTTTCGTGTCCCACTGAAAACACTCAGGACGAAGAACAACCTGACCAGTCCCGTCATCAAGCCCGGCGAACTCTTAATCATCGGGCGATAGCGGACAGCCGCCCTCCTCCCTTGCCGGAATCAGCAACGGACCCGGTGGCGCCTGTTACGTGCCTTAGGGTTTCTTGGGGGCGGCTGGTGAAGCCGTGGATGAGGCTTGAGCGGGAGCCGCGGCAGCAGGATCCGGGGATTTCTTGACTTCGAGCGCCTTCACCCTGACCGCCGCCTCATTCGCCAGCGGGGAGTTCGGATAATTCTTCATCAAGTCTTGATAATGCGCCAGGGCTCCCTCCGGGCGAGAGAGACTTTCTTCAAGCCGGGCCAATTCAAAGAGGGCGTGATCCCGATTCAGCGATCCGGGGATTTCGAGCACGGACGAATAGGCCTTGGCGGCCTGGTCGCGGTCGCCCTTCAATAAATACGCATACCCCAGGCGCTGTTGGACAAGCCCCAGCAAGGACGTATTGGAGCCATACATCAGAATGAAACGCTTATAGGCCTCGATGGCCGCGTCCACCTCGTTGGCCTGGACCAAGGCGTTGCCCAGCTGAAACAGTGCCACCGGAGCGGTCTGAGTGCGGGGGTATTCCTCAACGACTTTTCGATAGAGGGCAATCGCTTCCTTCAGGTTCATCTCCGACTTCTTGGGATCGTCGGCGGGCCGGGTGAAATAATGCAGCGTCGCCTCGTGCTCCAGGTCCTGCGCTTTTTGTGCGGTCTGAGCGTCGTACCACAACACCCCCCCGACAATGCCGGTCGCCACAATGACAATGGCAATCCCCACAAGCAATGGACCGCGATAGAGACGCAACGTCTCGAGCAGGCGCTCCATATTGCCGGCCAGATGCGCTTCATCCATCGGCAACGTCTTCGGAGGAACTTTGATGCGATAGGTCATAATTCAATCAGCCGGATAGGCATTCCCTTCATATGAGCCTCGGCCTTATACTAGGGATCGATTTGCCTTGTCAATGCAGATAGAGCATGGCCGAC
This sequence comes from Nitrospira sp. NS4, assembly GCF_049546785.1. Classification (NCBI taxonomy): domain Bacteria; kingdom Pseudomonadati; phylum Nitrospirota; class Nitrospiria; order Nitrospirales; family Nitrospiraceae; genus Nitrospira; species Nitrospira sp. NS4. Next base: position 960,427 of record NZ_JBMWAN010000001.1, read on the forward strand.
CTCCCAGTCACCGACCCGCCCATATCGTCGACCGGGAATGAGGCCTTCAATCGCATGTTTCATGATCGTCTTCAACAACTGGCCGACCGATCTCTGCTGAGACAACTGCGCCCGCTCGGCTCAGCCACCGGCCCCACCGTCGAACTCTCCGGACGGACCGTCATTCTGCTGTCCTCAAACGACTACCTGGGCCTCGCCACCCACCCGGAGGTCATTCAGGCCGCGATTCAGGCGACAGAGCGATATGGAACCGGTGCGGGCGCCTCCCGCCTGGTCTGCGGAACACTCCCCCCTCATGAAGAGTTGGAGGCGGCGCTCGCCGCCTTTAAGCGCACCCCGGCCGCACTGACCTTCGGATCAGGCTACCTGGCCAACGTGGGCGTCATCCCCACCCTCATCGGCAAAGACGGACTGATCCTGGCCGATCGACTCAGCCATGCCAGCCTCATCGACGGCTGCCGGCTGAGTGGCGCCGATTTTCGCGTCTACCGGCACCGGGATCTCGATCATCTGGAATCCATTCTGAAACGACGCGCTGCCGGCCGGCCGACCCTGATCGTGACTGATGGCCTCTTCAGCATGGACGGCGACCTGGCTCCCCTTCCTGAACTGGCGGCGCTGGCGGCACGATTCGAAGCCATGCTCTATGTTGACGATGCCCACGGAACCGGCGTGATGGGGCCTTCAGGCCGGGGAACCCTGGAACACTTTGACGTGGAGGGTCAGATTCCTTTTCATATGGGAACGCTCGGAAAAGCGCTGGGCAGCAGCGGAGCCTACATTGCCGGCAGCGCAGATTTGATTCGCTATCTCATCAATACCTGCAAGCCGTTCATCTTCACCACCGCGCCGCCCCCCGGCGCCGCCGCCGCCGCCACGGCCGCCCTCGCCGTGATTCAGAAGGATCCGGCGCGCCGGGCACGTCTCTGGGCAAACCGTGACCGGCTCTACACCGGGCTCCGGCGCATCGGCTTCCGCCTGACAGAGACCGTCAGCCCCATCCTCCCCGTTCTTGTGGGGGAAGCGGACAAAGCTCTGGCCTTCGCCGAACAACTCCTCGCGCAGGGGGTCTACGCCCCGGCGATTCGCCCGCCGACCGTCCCGGATGCCACCAGCCGCATCCGGGTCACCGTCACCTCCGAACACACAGCCGAGCAGCTTGACGCCGCGCTCACCGCATTCGCACATGCGGGAACCGCTGCCGGCCTGCGCTGACGCTTCCCCCTCCACCGCTTCCTGCGAATTTCTTGCTTTCCCATCGTGCTATGGCATGATGCTCCCATAGTTCTCCTCCCGCACAGACCGAGACGAGCCGGTGGGGAAGAGATGCCCGTACTTCCGTCCTTCTATACGGAGACTGCTCAATGGATATTTCTAAGCTGCTGACCTTCTCGGTGAAAGAAGGCGCCTCCGACTGCCACATCAGCGCCGGCGAGCCCCCCATGATCCGCCTGCATGGCGACCTCAAAAAGCTCGATCACCCCGCGCTGACCCCGGACGAGACGCATGCCCTGATCTACGACATGATGAACGACGCCCAACGGAAAAACTTCGAGGAGAAGCGCGAGTGCGACTTTTCTTTCGAGCTCGGCGACATCGCGCGGTTTCGCGTCAACGTGTTTGTGCAACAGCGCGGCCTCGGCGCCGTCTTCCGGAATATTCCCACTCAGATTCTGCCGCTCGAAAAGCTCGGCATGCCGCCAATCCTCCGCCAGCTCTGCGACAAGGAAAAAGGCTTGATCCTGGTGACCGGTCCTACCGGTTCCGGAAAATCCACTACGCTGGCCGGCATGGTCGATTATCTGAACAATACGTTTGAAGGGCATATCATCACGATCGAGGACCCGATCGAGTTCGTCCATAAGTCCAAGAAATGCCTCGTCAACCAGCGCGAACTGGGCGTGCATACCCTCTCCTTCGCCAACGCCTTGAAGTCCGCCCTCCGTGAAGACCCGGATATCGTGCTCGTCGGCGAAATGCGCGATCTCGAAACGATCCAGCTCGCCCTGACCGCGGCGGAAACCGGCCACCTGGTCTTTGGCACGCTGCACACCTCCAGCGCGCCCAAAACCATCGACCGCATCATCGACGCCTTTCCTCCGTCGCAACAGGCCCAAATCCGCACCCAGCTCTCGGAAGCCTTGGAAGCCGTCATCACCCAAACGCTGCTCAAGAAAAAGACCGGAGGGCGCGCCGCGGCGCTGGAAATCATGGTGGCCACCACGGCCGTGCGCAACCTTATCCGGGAGGCCAAGCTCCATCAGATTCCCGGCATCATGCAGGCCAGCCAAAAGGACGGCATGCAGACGATGGACATGGCCCTGGTTGAGCTGGCCTCTCGCGGCGTCGTGACCAAAGCCGAAGCGCAGTCGCGCAGCATGAACCCGAATCTCTTCGGGTCGGCCATTGGCGCAGCCTAACCGCCCATTTACCACGGAGCCCGATTATGGATATTCGCAGCCTCTTAAAGGTGATGGTCGACCGTGAAGCCTCGGATCTCTATCTGACGATCGATGCCCCGCCCATCTATCGCATCCACGGATCGACACAACGCACCGATGCCCCGCCCTTCACCAACGAACAGTTGGAGGCCCTGGCGCTGGCGCTCATGCGCGGGCAACAGCGCGGCGAGTTCGAAGAAAAGATGGAGATGAACCTGGCCCTGTACTATAAGGAGCTCGGCCGGTTCCGCGTGAATATCTTCCGGCAAAAGGGCAACGTCGGACTGGTCTTTCGTCATATCAAAGCGGAAATTCAAACCGTCGAGCAGCTCCAGCTCCCTCCCATCATCAAAGATATCGTCATGACGAAACGCGGGCTGGTGCTGGTGGTCGGCGCCACCGGCTCCGGCAAATCCACCTCCCTGGCGGCCATGATCGATCACCGGAACACCGTGCATCCCGGCCACATCATCACCGTCGAAGACCCGATCGAGTTTGTGCACAGCCACAAGAAGTCGTTGATCACTCAGCGGGAAATCGGATTCGACACCCTGAACTTTCAAAATGCCCTCAAAAACACGCTCCGGCAGGCCCCGGACGTGATTCTCATCGGAGAAATCCGGGATACCGAGACGATGGAGGCGGCGATTACCTTCGCGGAAACCGGCCACCTCTGCATCGGCACCCTGCACTCGAACAACGCCAACCAGGCCATCGAGCGCATCATGAACTTCTTCCCGGTTGAGCGTCACGCACAGATCTATCTGCAATTATCGCTGAACCTCCGGGCCATCATCTCCCAGCGGCTCATTCCCTCGACGGATGGCCGACGGGTCCCGGCCCTCGAAATCATGCTGGACACCCCACGCATCAAGGACTTGATCAAAAAAGCGGAAGTCGACATTTTGAAAGAAGCGATGGAGCAAGGCATCGACGAAGGCTGCCAGACCTTCGATCACGTCCTGCTCCAACTGTACAAGGCCAACAAAATCTCCCTGGAGCAAGCCCTCATCAATGCCGACAGCGCCAACAATCTCCGGTTAAAGATTAAACTGGAAGGGCTGAAAGGCGACGATGCCGTGAATGCCTTGCTGGACAAACAGGGAGGGGGCCAGCAGGGCGACGCATTCAAGATCCAGAGTACCGGGAAGATCGCTCAGTTGCGGAAGACCTAGGCCGGCCAACGCCGCACTCCTCCGGCCGCCCGGCGCTCATTTCACTTGAGCACGCTCGGTCTGAGACTCAAGATAGTCGGCGATTTTCTCCAGCGCGAGAGCGCTCAACTTCGTCCCATACCACGACGGCATCGTCCGCTCAGGAAAACCGGGCACGACGAAGGCCGCCGGATCGACGACGGACTCCACGATATACTCATGCACCGTTTGAGCTGTCCCGCCATATGAGGGATCCGCCAGCCGCCGGGCTCCCGTTGTCCCCAGGACAAGCGCAGGACCGACCTGGCCGTTGGCGCCTGGAATGCCGGGAATGAGGTGACACACCGCACATCCGGCCCGGGTAAAGATCTCGCTCACCGGCTCTTCTCCCGTCACCAGAGGAATATTTTCCGGAGAGAGCCCGGTAGCCAGGCTAGGGCTCACGGGCGAAGCGGGTGGAGACACCGGACCCGGGGCCCTGAGCATCCAGAGCGCGTAGAGCAACACCAGGCCGGTGACCATCAAGGTGATGGCTTGTTCAGGCGAACGTGGAGAACGAGGCTTTTTAGAGGAAGACTCGGACATGGACAATTCCATGCGGCACTCGCTTCAAAGAAGCCATCACTGTTGGGGATTTGGGAAACGGACCCCGTCTATTTCCCCGCATCCATCGCACATCGAAATCCGACCGTCCGGTCTTCAAACTCCGGCTCAGCGGAAAATCGCGCCGTCACGCGCAGCGCCGTCGGCAAGTCAGCCCATGACCCGCCGCGCAACACCCGCTTTTCTCCCGTACTCGGTCCGGGGGGATTCTTGTCCGGACTCTTTTGATAATACTCGCGGTCATACCAGTCGTTCACCCATTCCGCCGCATTTCCCGCCATGTGAAACAGGCCATAGGGGCTCTTCCCCCCTTCTTTCAGCCCGTGGCGCACGCTCATGCCCTCAAGCCCGCTTCCGACCGGCACCAGCGTAACAGCCTCGCTCACCCAAAGCCCCCGATTGTAGTTCGCGATATCCACAAACGGCTGCATGTCCCCCCAGGGATACCGCCGGCCGTCCCTTCCTCTCGCGGCCTTCTCCCATTCGGCCTCGGTCGGCAACCGTTTCCCCGCCCATTTGCAATAATTCGCCGCCTCGGTCCAGGTCATACCCACAGCGGGGCGATCTTCGAGGGAAGACACCGCGTCATCATTTTGAACCGGAGGAATCTCCTGCTTGCCCGACTCAAGGAATTTCTGATAGCGGCCGGCCGTCACCTCGTATTGATCAATGTAAAAGTCATTCAGCGTGACGGTATGTTCAGGCCGCTCATTCGGGAGTCCATCGTTGCTTCCCATGAGAAAGGCGCCGGCCGGAATACGCACCATCGGCGCGCCATCCTTGCCCTTGACCGACTCCACCGCCACGGTCGACGCAGGCGGAGGCGCCCCGATATCGGCCGCCCCGACGAGTGGTGCAGTGAAGAGGATGACGAACCCGACACCCCAACAGATTCCCTGCCTCATCATTGTCCTCACAGTCTTGAGCATCACATTCACCGGCTCGCCCGAAAACAATATCGAGGGAGTGTACCGATCAGGTCCGGCAAACACAACGGGAGGGATCGTGCAGAAGTGGGAAACAGCGGGAAGGTGGTGTCCCCAACGGGATTTGAACCCGTGTTACTGCCTTGAAAGGGCAATGTCCTAGGCCAGGCTAGACGATGGGGACTCGAGGCAACGGCACACAAGCGAACGGCTTTTTACCACACTCACGGAGGCCCTGTCACTACACTGTTTGAGGATCCCGGGACGCGACAGGCTCCCGACCGCGCCGCTCACCGGTACCGGTCCCTGAACGAAATATGTTAGACTCAGCCAGCAATCAGCTTTTCCATGCCTTGTCGGCCCGACACAAGATGATGCGCATATCCCGATCTCTGGCCCGGACGACGGTGACCGGCATAGGAATGCTCCTCCTGCTGGTATTCGGCTGCGCCCACGATACCTACCAGCAACGTGCCGATATCATAAAAGAGCACGTAGAAGGCTTTTACGGTCACTTGAAGGCCAACCGCGTGGAATCCGCCATCCACGAGAACGAGCAGATTGAAGCCATGGCGGCGATCATGGCCGATACCGTTCGGACCCAAGCTCAACTCAAAGGGACTTCCCATGTCGAACGGGAATTCGCATTGATGCAAACAGCCAATGAGGCGGCGGTGCAAAACTGGCTGGCCTTAGGGCAATACTTCTCGATCAAGAGGCAATACCCGCAAGCCCGCGCCACCTACCAGCGAGTCCTTGATACCTACACACAGCCGACCGACCGGTCCTATCGAGACCAGGCCCTGCGCGCCTTGAAAGACCTCGACATCATGGCGCCTCCCGCGGCGAAATCCGCGCCCTAGGCTGTGACTGCCCGGCATACGATGAGCCCTATTCACACAGCACCCGGCGCAGCAGGTCATCCCACGGGCATGGCCGCATGGCTCTTTGTCCTGCTCGCGACCCTGTGCTCAGGCTGTACCCACGTGATCGACGTCCACCCGCTTCCCGCGCATCCGGCGGATGCGACGATTCCCCGCTCCCTGCGCGTCCTGCTGAATGAGCTGACCGTTCAAGGCGCGGACCACCAGCCGGGGATCACGCTGTTGGAATGGCGCCCCCGCACTCTTACGCCGGCGCTCATCCACTACATTCGCGAGCGGGGCACGTTCACCTCGGTCTCGACAGACACAGGCGAACTTACGCTGGCGGTCACGACGAAGCTGGCCATGACCTCACGGGCCCGATACCAGTACCTCGTGACATTGCAGGCTGAGATGCGACAGGCGCCTATGGGCGTGATCAAGGCTTATCGCGCGGAACGATCCGTTCCAGGCTCAAGAGTCCGGTGGGTGACGGCCTCCGATCGTGAGCCGATCGAGGCCGCCCTGCAGTATGCGCTGGACGATCTCCTCTCACAGATCGAGGCCGACCGGCCATTGTACCTGCCTAAAGAACCGACGCGGGGAACGATGCCCTAACGCGGGCTCCTCCACGCACACTCATTCCCTCGCGCGCCCTAACGGTGACAGGCGCTAGGCGGTCTTCGCCTGAGTAAACTTCACCCAGGCCGCTTGCGCATCGGCCGTCGTCGCCGCGACATACTCCTGGCAGTCGAGACGAAGCGACTGGGGTCCGAGCGGTGCGTCCACGTATTCACAGTGGTGCGGCTGCCCCGCATTCGCATGCACATGGGGACGGAAATATTGGCAGGAGACACACATCCGGGCGATGGAAATTTCTCCCTGCTCCTGCAACGAGCGGATCAATTTGGTCAGGATCGTCAGAAGGGCAACCTGCTCCTGGCCTGAGAGCTGCTGCGCAGCCGCCGAGAGAGCCTCCGGCCATCCGGTCACCACCTCGCCGGCCTTCAACCCCTTGGCCGTGAGATGAACCGTCACCACCCGGTTATCCGTATCCGACCGGCGCCGGCGCACCAGCTTTTTCTCCTCGAGCGTGCGGATGACCTCGGAAGCCGTCGGCAATTTGACCGATAATTCCCTCGCGATGACCGAGACCATCGCGCAACGATTCGGTTGTGTCCGCAAGAAACTCAGTACCTGAACCTGCAGGGGGCCGACGCCCTGCCGCCCCTGCCGTCGCCAGGGCCGACTCTTCATCGCCAAGCCGATCTTGGACAACCCGGTCACCAGGCGGCCGGGGAGAGAATCCTGCTCTATTTTGATCGATGCCATGTCATAACCCTCATTCAAGGTGGGAAAAACACGATGGTATCAACTCAGTCTATTGGCTGCATTAGACAGACGTCAAGCTCCCCTCTCGCTCATCGCTCTCTGATTTCACGAATCTTCCTGCCGTGCTGGAAGCCCTGATTGGCTCCCGGGCGGACCACCGCTCACATCTTACTGTTTACCGTGCTTGAAAGCGATGCGAGACGGAGGTTGGCGGACCCTCTCCGTGTTTCATCAGGCAATGGGCAATTGGACCACCCTGCGCAGCCCGAGCTTTTTCATCCGGCTGCGCAGGGTACTTGGATTCATACCCAACTGAGCGGCCGCGCCGGAGGGTCCATAGATACGCCAATGCGTGCAGTCCAACACGCGGAGGATATGGCGGCGCTCCATCTCCACGAGGTTGACGGACGGGTCGGAGGGGGGCGCCACATTCGTCAGGGACTGCGGATCAACCGTGACGATCGGCGAGCGGGCCAGGATGACCGCCCGTTCGATGACATTCTGCAGCTCCCGCACGTTCCCCGGCCAGGCATAACGGGCCAGGCGCTCCATCGACTCGGGGCTCAGTTCCAAGGCCGGCCGCTTTAATTTCACCCGATAGGCCTCAAGAAAATGACGAACCAGAAAAGGAATGTCTTCGAGGCGTTCACGCAACGGCGGCAACAGAATCGGAAACACGTGGAGGCGGTAGTAGAGATCGGACCGGAATCGCCCCTCGCTCACCAAACCCGCCAAATCGGCATTGGTGGCCGCAATGATGCGCACATCCACCGGCACAGGCCTTGTGCCTCCCACGCGATCGACCATCCCGTCTTCCAGCACCCGCAACAGTTTGGCCTGGGCTTCCAGCGGCATTTCACCGATCTCGTCGAGAAACAGAGTTCCGCCATTGGCGAGTTCGAACCGCCCCGGCCGCTTCTGATCCGCCCCGGTAAACGCCCCGCGTTCATGGCCGAACAGCTCGCTCTCGACCAATCCCATCGGCAGAGCCGCACAGTTGACGCGGACGAACGGCTTATCCCGGCGGGGGCTGAGCTCATGGATCGCCCGCGCCATGAGTTCTTTCCCGGTCCCAGTTTCCCCGGCGATCAACACCGTGCTCGACGTCGTCCCCACCGCCTGCGCCTGCATCAGCGCCTTGCGGAACACTCCGCTCACCCCGATCATCGCGCCGAAGTTGTGCGTGGATTTCAGCTCTTCGACGAGGTATTCGTTCTCGCGCGCCAATTGCTGCCGCAACTGATCGATCTGTTCATAGGCCCGGACATGGTCGATGGCATAGGCGATCTGCGTCGCCACGAGCTGCAGAAATTCAAGATCCGCAGCGTCGGGCTCTCCATGCTGGACGCTGCCGATGTTGAGCGTGCCGATGCAGGAGTCGCCGACCAGCAGAGGCGAATTGATCATGCGCCCCAGCCCTTCCCGGACATAATATTCATCCTCCAGAAAGATTCGCTCGCGCTGGAGATCGGGGCGCACGTGAATCGTCCGATGGTCATGCACCCAGCCGACCGCGCTTCCGACCTTCGGGATGACGGCATCGCGCTGCAATTGGCGATTGGGCATGCTGGTTTCCACGGCATAAAACCGGAACGAATCGGTGTCGGGATTGTAGAGCGTGATCCCGGCCCGTTCCCACGGCAGCACCTGGCGGATCTGCTCCGTAATCGCCCGCCACAGACTATCGGTATCGCGCTGAGAGTTCAGCACGTTGGTGACCGCCAGCAAGGCCCGATAACTGCCTTCGACATCGCGCATTCGCGCTTCTCCAGCCAACCACACACCCGCGGGGCGTCTCTGCCGGAGCCTCCGTGAAGAAAGGCCCGCCCTCTGGGGGGAGCACCGGAACCGAGCCATTCGATTCCCCGGCAAAGGATACGTGAGTCCTTCTCCCGCCCGCAAGATGGAGACCCATCACTCGCACAAAACAGAACGGGCGGGCCCCTTTCGGAGACCCGCCCATCCGTGAAGCGATGCCTAGCTCAGACTTACAGCCAGGTCACGCGCTCGGCCGGCCGAATGTAGATCGGCTCTTCGACCTGAATACGCGCCACTTCCTTGCCCGACTTGTTGAAGCCCAGGACGGTATCGTTGTACATCTCG